>CAVUAI010000015.1:0-62840 GCA_963739385.1 uncultured Alphaproteobacteria bacterium | reverse complement strand
CGCGCGGTCGAACCAAAGATCAGGCCCTGGTTGATGCCCGCCAGTCCGCCGAGTGTCGTTGCCCGCCCCTGGCCATTGAGGCCGCCACTGCCGGGCGCGCCAGTGACGTTGCCGGTCGCGAGCGTATTCCCGATGATGCCGCCGTTGAAACCGACGAGGCCGCCGGCGGTACCGTTCGAGCCGACGGTGACATCCCCGGCTGCGAAGGAAGCGGTGATCATGCCGAGATTCTCGCCGACCAGCCCGCCCGCGTTGGCGTGCTGGCAGGAATTGTTGCCTGCACAGGCGTTGCCGCTCTCCGGCACATTCGCGGTTGCCGCGACATTGCCGGTGGCGAAGGAGCCGGTCATCGACGAGCCCGGCGAATTGAATCCCACCAGCCCGCCGATGCCGACGTTGACGCCGTCACTGCTCACGCTGCCGGTCGCAAACGAACTCACGATCGAGCCGGCGCTGGGCGCGTCGTAGCCGTTGTTGCCAACGAGGCCGCCGGCCCACGCCGAAGAGCCAACGCTGACGTTGCCCTGCGCGAAGGAATTCTCGATCAGCCCGCCGGCGAGATTGGCACCAACGAGCCCGCCGGCCGAGTTGAACAGGCAGGGACCGGGACAGGAGTTGCCGCTGCCCAAAGTCACGGCGACGTTGGCATGCGACAGCGAAATCAGGCCGGCGCCGAAGGCCGGGCTTCCGTTCATGCCGACGAGCCCGCCGGCGGTGACACCGGTGAGGTTCAGGCCGTTGATCTGCCCGTCGGCGGAGACGTTCACGATGGTGCCGAGATTGACGCCGGCGAGCGTGCCTACCGCCTGCGGGCCGCCGCCCAGGCCCGGGTTCGCGTTGACCGTGGCATTCGCGAGGTTGACGTTGCGGATGGTGGCGCCGCCCTGGACGTTGCCGAACAGTCCGATGGCGCGGGTGGTGGCGTCGTTGGGCGCGACCACCAGGTTGCTGATGGTGTGGTTGAGGCCTTCCAGCAGCCCGCCGAAGTTCTGGATCGGCGAGAAATTAGCAATCGAACTGCCGGTAAAATTGATATTTCTGCCGAGCGCGTAGGTCGCATTCGGGTTGTTGCGAATGTTCTGCAAATCATGAGGGGTGTTTACGAGCATATAGGAGGCAAGATTGCCGCTCACATATGTCGAATAATTCTCGGTCGGATTTACGTAGCTCGTCGGATTGACGGGGCTATTGGCCGGATTGACAGATGGGTTGAAGAAGATCGATGTGGTGCCGCCCGCTAAGGCCACACTACCGGGTTGAGCTTCAATCTGCTGGAAATTTACCGTCCCCGTACCAGTGCCCGTACTGTCGGCGCGCAGAATGAGATTCCCGCCTGCGCTGTTGGTGATAGTTACTGGGCTGGAGAAATCATAGATATTGATGTGGCGGTATGCGCTGAGCGTCAGCGAATTATTGTTACTCCAGCTGATGCTCGCTTGGACGAAGATATCTCCGTTGCCATTGAGCAGCGGATCGTTGTTGGTTGCGATCACCACGTTCTGGAGCAGGAGAGCAGCCTGGAGGTGGGCAACGTCGGTCTCATTGGGCGCACACGGTCCATCGCAGGTCGAACGGATGAAGAAGTCCTCCGGGTCCAGCAACAGGGTGCCGGGCTTTCCGCCGGGTGCGCTGGTATCGACAGTGCCAATGAACGCGAGCTGCCCGTGGCTCGAGGTCTCGACGAATCCGCCATTGCCGCCGTTCGCGCCGCCGCGCGCCAGAATAGTTCCGGCAAAGGTGGTTTGGGTGTCGGACCAGATCACCACCTTGCCGCCGTCGCCGCGGTCGGGTGGCCGATGCATTGATGGTCGTTCGCCCATCGATGGTCACGGTGGTGGCAGTGCCGATTGCGTAATTTTCCAGCGTGGCGCTCTGGTTGTTCTTGACTAGGCTCTTATTCGGATTGCCGCCGCCCCAGTCGCCGCCGATCATCACCTTGCCGCCGCCGCGACGGCCGGACGCGTCGAGGTTGGCCTGCTTGAGCTTGATGTGCTCGCCGCTCACGACGATCGTGCCGCCCTTGGTGCCCCGGTCCTTGCCTGCCGCCGACAGCGTGCCGGAGATCTTGATCGTCTGGGCCGGAGCGCCCGCGGGCTTGCTGGCGCCGGTGGCGGCAGCAAGCACGATCATGCCGTTGCGGTGCCCGATCGAGTCGGCCCGGATCACGCCTCTGGTGTTGATGACCGAATCGACCACGGCCCGCGCCGCGGCGGCGGTGAGCTCGACGCGGCCGCCGTTGGCGCTGAGCGTGCCGTTCCTCGTGTTGCTGACCAGCGATTTGAGCGGCCGGCCGCTGGCGACGTCGATGACCTTGGACGCGATCTGGTCGCCCACCGCGAGCGTGATCAGCTTGTCGCCGTACATGTCGAGCGTGAAGCTGTTGCCGGAGGCGAGCGCCACCGTGCCGAGGGTGGCGGTGATGGTGCCGGAGTTGCGCACCCCCGGCGCGACCAGCGCGGCAAAGCCACCGCTGGTGGCCGTGATCGTCCCCTTGTTGACGATCGACGCATCCGGCCGGCCCGGAATGTTGAAGTTGTACTTGCCGGCCATGAAGTCGGCGTTCCTGATGTCGTTGGTGGTGGCCAGGAAGCCTGCGGTATTGATCACCGCGCCGGGACCGAACAGGATTCCGTCGCGGTTGACGAGAAAGATGCGGCCGTTGGCAGTCAGCGTGCCCATGATCTGCGACGGCCCGAGGCCGCCGGTGACCCGGTTGAGCGCGACCGAGGAGCTTGAAGGCTGATTGAAGCGCACGCTCTCGCCGGCGCGGATGTTGAACGTGTTCCAGTTGATGATCGCGCTGGGGGTCGACTGGTTGACGATGACAGCAGCGCCGCCCTGGCCCTGAATCGCGGCCGCGCCGCCGACGACCGTGCCGCCCTCGGGGCCGGCCGCAGCCGGAGCCAGGCCCAGCGCCAGCAGCGCCGAGGTTGTGAGCACGAGATTGCGGAAGCGTGGATGCATCCGAAGTCTCCGCTAGAGCCGAGCGCTGAGGATGAAGAAGAATCGCGTGTTCTTGCGCGGGCCGGCCTCCAAGAGGCCGGGCAAGGCCGTCGTCCCCAACAAGCCCTGCCCTTGAGCAACCTGCGCGATCGACAGATCCGCGAAGTAACTATTCAGCCATCCCAGCCGTAACCCAGCTCCCAAAGAGGCAGCATCCACGCTGGTGAATGTACCAGGGACCGGGGCAAGATTGTGGAGCCATCCGTGGTCCGCGAAGCCATACAGCTGGGCCTGCGTAAGTCCTTTTAATTCCAAGGGAATATCGTACCGCAGCTCGGCGAGGACCTCCAGGCAGCTATCGGAGACGAACTGGGAGGGATCGAAAGCGCGGCCGAACAGGCGCCCGCCATAGCCGCAGAGCTCGGACACCAGGAGCGGGGTGAGGGCATATTGCCCATAGGCGGCGACCAGCAGCGAGAACTGGTCAAAAAGCGGCTGCAGCCGCGAGACGGTCAGCTCCATCTTGGTGAAATCGACGCGGCCGTTGAAGCGGGAGGCAAGCTCGCTGTGGTTCTGCGTGCTGCCGAGCCCCTCGATGCCCTGGCTGAACTGGAAGTAGAGCTGGTTGATTGCGCCGGTCTGGTCGGCGGAGTCCGCGTCCACCCGCAATCGAAAGCCGCGCAGCCGGTCGAGCGTGCTCGGCGGCGTGTCCGCCATGTCGAAGAACGAGCCGTTGTCGTCGCTGGCGAAGAACACGCCGGCGACGTTGAGATTGCGCTCGCGCGCGCGGATCACGGGGTAGCTCAGTCCGCCCTCGGTGTAGAGGCTTTTGGTCCTGTAGAGCAGAAACTGCTGCTCGATCCCGAGATCGGGGCGGCCGAACCCGTAGCTGACATTGCCGAAGAAGGTCAGGCCCTCGGCGGTCAGGACCTGCCGGTAGGTCGCACTGTAGAACTGCAGCTCCTGGGTCTGGGTGGCGCCGGCCGCGGTGAGCGTGAAGGAGTCATGGCTTCGCAGCAGGTTGTTGACGGTGGTGTTGGTCAGGAATTCGTTCGGGCCGCGCGCGTGCGTGCCGCGGTTGTCGGCGCGGCCGAAGAAGTCGATCGGCTTCTCCGTGACCTCGACCACCATGATCGCTGCGCCGGTCTTGGTCGGATGCGGCTTGAGGCTGTTCTTGAATTTGAGGCCCGGCAGGTCGCCGGCGAGCAGGAGATAGCGCTCGATGGTGCGGATGTTGACCGGGCGTTCAGAGGTGATCCTGTCCGCGTAGTAGGAGAAGAAGTCGCGGTAGCCGGCGAGCTGCGGCGGCCACTCGACGGCCTCGATGTAGCCTTCCACGACCTGGATGCGGACGGTCGCGCCGTTGGGATCAAGCTCCTGCGTCGGCACGATGGCGCGCGACAGGACGTAGCCGTCGCTGCCGTATTTGGCGGTGATGCGCCCGGCGAGATCGTAGACCGCCTGCAGTGTCACCTTGCGGCCGACGATGTCGGCATAAAGCTCGCGAAGCTGCTCGGCGGTGTAGATGGTGGAGCCGACGACCTCGATCCGGCGGATGACGAGCGTGGTCTCGCCGGCTCCCGGCGGGGCTTCGATCCCCGGCACGGCGATGGCGGGACCGCCGGGCTGCGCCAGCGGCACCGGCGGTCGCTCGAATCGCTCGCGCTCCCGGCCCGGCTGGTCGCTGGGCGGAACGATCTGAGCACCGGGCGGAACGACCTGTGCAACGGCAGCGAACGACACGCTGAACATTGCCAAAGCCGCCGCGATGGCGCGCACGCCGGCGAGCATGGCCCCGACCCCTCTCCCCCAAGAATTTTACGTGTGGGGACGAGTCCGAGGCAATCGCGGACACACCCATTCCGGGCCCCGCGGCGGCAATTTTTCCATATGTTTCAATAAGGTCACACCCAGGCGGGGTGCCCCTACCGGGGTATGACCGTTCCGGTCGAATCCAGCCCGAAAACGCCCCCGCCCATGCCGTGGCATTCGCATGGCTCGCCTACCGCCATGCCCTTGCCGGTTGATGCAGGTCTCGGTCGGCGTCTGACAATAGCCGAGTCGGTCATCGACCGCGTGGCGCCACCACAGGAACGCGCCGAGCGCCACCGCCGCCACCACGGCCACGAGCGCTGACGTCAGCAATTTCCGTCCTTTCATGGATGCCCCGCCTCGCGATGCCAGACGCGCAACGTGCGGATGGACGTCAAGACCATCGGACGCCTTTGTCCCTCACTTGGCCTTGTCGAAGGCAGGTCCGAACCCGAGCAGCGGCAGGCTCATGTCGATCGGTTTCTTGTTGGCGTCCTGCACGGTGAGCTTCAGCTCGCTACCCGTTCGCATGGCGGCGATGAGCTTGTCGGTCAAGGTCATGGCGACGAAGCAGCCGACATTGGTGCAGGTCTGGATCGCCTGCTTCTCCGGAGCACCGTTGTCGACCTTCACCAAGACCGGCTCGGTGAGATTGAGGCCGAGCGGAAGTGTGATCACCATTGCGCCGGTCTTGCCGTCGGCGGCGGGGCGCACCACCACCGAGACCAGCAGCTGGCGGGTCTCGCGGTGGAATACTTGCTGGACTGCGCGGCAGTCCAGCGTCTTGCCGTCGCCGGTGCACTCGACCCGCCAGGCGGCGGGGGGCGAGCTCTCGGGTGCCTGTGCGGGCGCCGACCGTGAAGTTGCTGCGATCAGGGCGGTGGCGCCGAGAATGGCGGCCGCCAGCGCCGTGCGCTTTCCCGCGGGTAAGGCGTGACGGCTCACCGGCATAGGTCGGCCTCCTCGACGTGGCGCGCCGGCAACACGCAAGCGTTCCGGCGCCGGCGTTTAAAGCATGCCGGTGCCGGAACCGCTATGCCCATGAATCGGGCGCCTCTGACGCCGCGTCGAAGGGCCAACGGCCGCCAACTCAAGTCACGTCGTTCCGCCCCGTTGCGCCATCGCCGCAGCCCCCATAAACTCAGCTGCGACAATCGGAAGCGACAACAATTGGAACCGATGCAGTCCGCCATACGGTTCGGCAACGCAGGGTGGAAAGCATGAACATTCGCGAAACCGCGCCCCGGATCACCGAGCTCGAGAAGATTTCCACACGCACCGACACGCGCGACTATCTGGCCAAGGCGGCGCCCACGACCGAGAAGCTCAAGGACTGGCTGGTCGTCGACGTCGATGCCCACGTCAATGAAACCGCGTTCTGGTCAGAGGTCACCGACCGCATCGACAACGAAGTGCTGCGCTACATCGCCGAAGCGTTCCGCGACCGCGGTCCCGCGCCCGGACTGTTGAATGCGAACGGTCCGCTCTACCAGGACGTTGCCGGCCGCATCATGCATCAGCAGAAGCTCGCTGAGCCGACGCCGCCCGGCCTTCATCGCCAGGTGCAGCTCAGCCAGCGTGCCATGGACGCCATGGGCATCGACTACATGGTGGTGTTCCCGACCCCGATGCTCTCGCTCGGAATGCACCCGCAGGCCGATGTCGAAGTGGCGCTCGGCAATGCCTACAATCGTTGGCTGATTGAACAAATCCTGCCGCAGGATACGCGCCAGAAGGCGCTCCTCTATCTGCCGTTCAATGACCCCGACGCCTGCGTCGAGACCGTCGAACGCTTCGCCGACGCGCCGGGCGTGGTGGGCTTTTCCGTCACCTCCACCCGCCACAAGCCGGTCTGGCACAATTCCTACATGCGGCTCTATTCCGCCCTGCAGGAGTCGGGCAAGCCGCTCGGCTTCCACGCCGGCTTCACCTGGGGCGACCCCTCGTTCGCGCAGCTCAACCGCTTCATCGGCATGCATGCGCTCTCGTTCGCACACTTCAATATGGTTCACATGACCAACTGGGTGCTCAACGGGTTGCCGGAGCGCTTTCCCAGGCTCAACGTGATCTGGATCGAGAGTGGTCTCGCCTGGGTTCCCTTCGTGATGCAGCGGCTTGATTCCGAATACATGATGCGAACGTCGGAATGCCCGCTGCTCAAGCGCAAGCCGAGCGAGTACATGCAGGAGATGTACTATACCAGCCAGCCGCTCGAACGCAGCAACATGAAGCTTACGCAGTCGACCTTCGAAGCGATCCGGGCGGACAGCCAGCTGCTCTATGCATCGGATTGGCCGCACTGGGACTTCGACGCGCCAAGCTCGATCACCAAGCTGCCGTTCCTCGACGAGCAGGCCAAGCGCAACATTCTCGGACTGACCGCCGCCAAGCTGTTCGGGCTCGAGGTGCCGGCATCAAAGTCGGGCAAGAAGGTGCAACCGCAGCCGGTCGCGGTCCCGGCCGAATAGGCCGCGGCCGGGCGGCGTGAGGTCGGAATGAGTTCTTCCGCAGTCCCGGGTGAGGGCATCGGCGTCGACGCCGGCTCGGAATTCTGCGCGGCGGTCGACCAGGCGCTCAGCGCCGGCAAGCCGGAAACGGTGGCGGACGAAAGCCTGCAGCGCGTGCTCTCGGCCGCAGTCAGGCTCTATGCCGCCAAGGCGGAGGACCGGCCGCGCGAGCTTCCGCCATTCGGCGACAAGCCGGTCAATGCAACCGAAGCGGTGACCGCGATCTGCGCCATCATGCGCGCCGCCGACCTCAACTTCTTCGATCTGCAGATGTGGTATCGCCGCAGCCCGCAGGAATGAAGGCGCGCGGCGCAAGCACGAGGTCAAGCGATGAATGAGATCATGGTGGGCGAGCTCAGCGACTTCGCAGAGGGCGGCTACCGCGTGCTGCGGGTCGACGCCTTCGAGTTCGGAATTTTCCGCCAGGGCGACCGGCTGGTGGCGTACGAGAATTATTGCCCGCACGATGGCGGTCCGGTCTGCCAGGGCAAGGTGATCCCGCGTGTCGAGGAAGAGCTGGCGGCGGATCAGAGCAGCCGCGGGCTGCGGTTCTCGCAAAAGCGCAACATCGTCTGTCCCTGGCACGGCTGGGAGTTCGACATCGAGTCCGGCCGTCACTGCGGCGATCCCAGGTATCGCCTGCGGCCGGTCGTGGTCCGGGTCGACGCCAACCGCGTCTACGTGAGCATCCCGGCCGAGAACTGAGACCCGGTTGCATGTTGTCGACGCGAATCGCAGGCCTCGCAGCGTGGGCAGGACCGCCCGCTGGACGACGTCGCGCGGGCAAGGGCGCCAGCCGATTTTGCCCATCCACAAAGCCTAGATGACGCCTTTGCCCACCCCCGCCTTGATCGCCTGTCTCCCCCCGGATGAGTGAACCCCATCTCGAGCTGAGCATTGCGCTTTCCGACAACGAGCGCACGCGGCCGATCATCGAAGGCCGCGTCGCGCCGCAGGGGATCAGGCTCGTCCCCACCATGGTGCATCCGTCCGAAATGTTCTGGCGGCAGTTGCGCTTCGCCGACTTCGACGTGTCGGAGATGTCGATGTCGTCGCTCATCATATCGGTGTCGCGCGGTGATACGCGCTGGGTTGCGATTCCAGTCTTCACCATGCGCAGGTTCTTTCACACCAGCATCATCGTGCGTCGCGATGCCGATATTTCGACGCCGGCCGACCTGCGCGGCAAACGAATCGGCGTGCCGGAATATCAGCAGACCTGGGCGATCTGGTCGCGCGGCATCCTGCAGCACGAGTTCGGTGTCCATGCCCGCGACATCGAGTGGTTCATGGAGCGCAACCCCGACAAAAGCCATGGCGGGGCCACCGGCTTTGTCGCGCCTGCGGGCGTGCGCGTGCACCAGATCCCGTCGACGACCAATATGGGCGAGATGCTGGTGCGCGGCGAGCTCGACGGCGCATTGCATTATCTGGTGGAGAAGAACCTGGTTGACCGCAGCCGGGTCGATGTGTCCGGGGTCACGCGGTACCTGTTCGCCGATCCGGTCGCGGAAGGGCGCCGGTTCTATGCCAAGACCGGATTGTTTCCGATCAACCATACCGTGGTCTTGCGGCGCACGCTGCTGGAGCGCCATCCCTGGCTTGCCCTGAACCTCTATTCCGCCTTCGTCGCGGCCAAGGAGGAAATCGCGCGCGCCGGCCTTTCCCACCTGCAATGGTATCTCGACGCTGGACTGGTCGACGGGAGCGTCAAGCGCATCCTCGCCGAGAACGATCCGCTCGCCTACGGCTTCAAGGCGTGCCGGCCGGTGCTGGAGACCATCACGCAATACGTGCACGAGCAGGGCCTGAGCGCGCGGCGGGTCGAACTCGCAGAGATCTTCGCGCCCAGTACGCTCGACGTGTGATGGCGCGACATCGACGATCTTGTGCGCCGTCACGCTGACGGCGCTTAAGCGGAGGCATCAGCGTGAAGACGGGTTACGACTACGTCATCGTCGGCGCCGGATCGGCAGGCTGCGTGCTGGCCGGCCGGCTCAGCGAGGATCCTGACGCGAGCGTGCTGCTGATCGAGGCGGGCGGCCGCGACCTCAATCCGCTCATCCACATTCCGCTCGGCATGGGCAAGATGCATGAGTACGGGATGTTCAACTGGGGTTATCACACCGAGTCCGAGCCGAACATGAACGGCCGCAGGATCGAGGCGATGCGCGGCAAGGTGCTGGGCGGCTCGTCGTCGATCAACGTCATGGCCTATACGCGCGGCCATCGCGGCGACTACGACCGTTGGGCGCAGAAGGGTGCGCGCGGCTGGTCCTACGCCGACGTGCTGCCGTACTTCAAGCGCTGCGAGTCATGGCAAGGGGGCGAGAATCCGTGGCGCGGCGGATCGGGCCCGGTCGGCACCGAATTCGCCAAGACCCGCGATCCGGTCTACGACGCCTGGCTCGAGGCCGCGAAGGCCGC
Source organism: uncultured Alphaproteobacteria bacterium (assembly GCA_963739385.1). GTDB lineage: Bacteria > Pseudomonadota > Alphaproteobacteria > Rhizobiales > Xanthobacteraceae > VAZQ01. The sequence continues at coordinate 53,151 of CAVUAI010000015.1, read as the reverse complement.
GGGCTTCCCGGTGACCGATGACTACAACGGCAAGCAGCAGGAAGGCTTCGGGCGCGGCCAATACACGATCCGCAACGGCTATCGCTCCTCGGCCGCGACCGCCTATCTCAAGCCGGTGAAGGTGCGGCGCAATCTCGCCGTCGAGACCGGCGCGCATGTCACGCGCGTGGTGACGCAAGGCACCCGCGCCACCGGCATCGAATACGTCAAGGCCAGCGGCGGGACGGTGCGGGTGGCGGCGGACCGCGAGGTCATCCTTGCCGGCGGCGCGTTCAACAGCCCGGCACTGCTCATGCTGTCGGGCATCGGTCCGGCGGCGCACGTGCGAGCGATGGGCATCACGCCGGTGGTCGATCTGCCGGTCGGCAAGAATTTACAGGACCACCTTGCCGTGATCGTCTTTTTTCAACGGCTCACCGAAAGCACCTTCCGCCGCGACATGCGGATCGACCGAATGGCGCTGGCGATGATCCAGGCCTACTTGTTCGGCACCGGGCCCGGGACGGTGGTGCCGGGCGGCCTGCATGCCTTCGTCAAGACACGGCCGGAGCTGGCGGTGCCCGACATCGAGTTCATGTTTCGCGGCGCACCGGCGGAGACGCATCTCTGGTTTCCCGTGCTGCGGCCCGCCTATGTCGACGGCTACGGCATTCGCCCGACACTGTTGCATCCCGACAGCCGCGGGGAAATCCTGCTGCGCTCCGCGGATCCGCGCGATCCGCCGCGTATCGTTTACAATTTCTTCTCGGCGCCGAACGACCTTCCGCGCCTGCGCGAGGGCTTCAAGCGTGCGCGCGATGTCGCCTATCAGAAACCGATGCAGCCGTTTCGCGGTATCGAGACCTCGCCCGGCGAAAAGGTGAAGAGCGATGACGAGATCGACGCCTGGATCAGGGCCACCGCGATCACGGCGCACCATCCCTGCGGCACCTGCGTCATGGGTATCGGACCCGACGCGGTCACCGATCCGGAGCTGCGGGTTCGCGGGGTCGAGCGCCTGCGGGTGGTCGACGCCTCGGTCATGCCTGATCTCGTTTCGGCCCATATCAATGCCTGCGTTCTCATGATCGCAGAGAAGGCCTCGGACCTGATCCGGAACCGGCCGCCGCTTGCAGCCGACAACGAAGCCTGAACGGCGCTGACTGTTGTTGATCGCTTTATGGGGCGAACGCAACGAATGCGGGCGCAAAATCAGCGTTCGGTTACGCGCCGCATCAATTCCGCATAAATCTGTTGAATGGCAGTAAGTATTTACAACTACGAGGCTTTTTGAGGGCGACCGACGCGCGTCGGGGACAAAAGATTGTGCGTTGCATGCCGTGCCGGCGCCGTTCAAATGGCGCCGGGGGCGAGAGGCAATTATGCCGAATTTGGGAGAACCACAATGAAGACGCTCGTTGCGACGGTCGCGCTTGCTGCCGTCATCGCTTCGCCGGCTTTCGCGCAAACGCGACGCGCGCCGGCGGCGGTCCAGCAGTATCCCTCGCAGGTCGATCAGACCTACGGTCGATCCGAGAACAGTCCGCGCTCGGGCAATCAGGCCAACTCGGTTTACGAGAACGGCCAGTATCTCGGCGCCGATCCGGATCCGAATGTCCGACTTGAATTGCGCCGCGATTTTGAGCATCGCGACTTCTGATCGGCAGCCGCTGAGGCGGGAGACACAAAGCCCCGGAGGAAGCCCGGGGCTTTTCTTATTTCAGTTGATCCTTGATCGCCTCGATCGCAGCCTCTGCGCAGGCCACGTCGCCATTGCCGCCGGGTGCGCCCGCAACGCCGACGCCGCCGATCGTCTCGTTGCCAACCTTGATGGGGAGCCCACCGGGCAGCCCGAGCGCGTCCTTGATCATCGCGAGCCCGGGACGATCGCCCTCGGTCGCGATGCGCTTGGCGAATTCGACGGTCGAGATGCGATAGGTGCGTGCCGTATAGGCCTTGCGATAGCTGGCGTCATAGGTGTGCGGCGGCGTGCCATCGTCGCGATAGGCTGCGCGCACCACGCCGGCATTATCGACCACGGTGACCGATACGCGATATCCGTTCCGGCGACAGGTTTCGAGCGCGGTGGTCGCCATCGTGCGGGCGGCTTCGAATGAGAGCTGCCGTTCCATGATCACAGCTTGCGCGCGCGCCGCGCAGGGAGCGAGGACGAGCAGGGTCGTGGCGGTGGACAGGACGAGGCCTCCGAGTAATAGCGGCATTCTGATTCCTCCCACATTGGCTTTGACTGGCTGCGGCGGCAGGGCCGGCGCGTAACCTAGTGTGGCGGTTCAGAAGTCCGCATCATTTTTGCGGCAAGTCCGAAATGCGGACTTCTGAACCAAAGCCACACTAGATCAATGAGTTGCTAGTGTCCTTCGATTCCGAAGTTCGCAAACGAGCGTGCCTCACAATGATGCGAACCTCGGAATCGGGACACTAGCGTCCGAACGCAAGCTTGGCACGATCGCGCACGGCAGGGGGGACGTCGAGGGTGCGCGCGATGAGCTTCTCGACCTGCTCGCCTGGCAGCGGCTCGAGCTCCACGTTCGTCCGCTGCAAGTCGGCGACGAATTCCGGGTCCTGGACCATGAGCTGGAAGGCATGGCGCAACACCTTCACGCGCTCGGCCGGGAGCCCGGGCGGAGCAAGGATGGAACGGCCGATCGCGCTGCCGCTCGCATAGAGCGCGAACACCTGGCGGTCCTCCGCGCTGTCGCCGATCTCGCCCAGACTTGGCGCTTGCGGCAACTCGGCGGTGCGCTCGGGCGTGGTCTGCAAGATGATCCTGATTTTGTTCTCGCGCAGCCACGCCTGCTTGCCGACCTTAACCGCCGCCCAGGAGGAAGACGCGCCATCGACTTCGCCGCGCTCCATGGCGAGCATCGCTTCGCTGGACGCGGGATAGCCGCTGATGAGCTTGAATTTGGTGCCCACGAGCGCGTTCAGCAGCCGCGGTACGGTTTCGGCGATCGAGCCCGGGCCGGTGCCGGCCAGCGACGTTTCGAGGCGCTTGGCGTCGTCAATCGATTGCACTTTCGCCGAATGCCACTGCATGAAGATGTTGTTGCTGGTGGCGACGCGCCCGACATAGCTGAACTTTGCCGCGTCATATTGGACCGCCGGGTTGGCGAGTGCCTGCTCGAGCGCCGCCGACTCGACGACGATCCCGAGCGCGGTGCCGTCCTTCGGCGCGACCTCGTAGAGGTAATTCGCGGCCTTGAGACTGCCTGCGCCCGGCATGTTCTGCGCGATGACGGTTGGTTGCCCGGAAATGTGCCGGCCGAGGTGGCGAGCGACCATGCGGCCGTAAAGGTCGTAGCTGCCGCCGGCGGTGTAGCCGATGGTGATGGTAATGGTCCGGCGCGCGAAGAACTGGTCGGCCGGCTGGGCGGCGGCGTCGCCACCGGCCAGCAGCAGAACGAGGTGGGCGAACATCCTGTGCCTGTGCTTGCCCGACATTGCCACGCGTCCTGCCAACCGGTCTGCGCGCCCCCGTCGCCGGTTGCGTATCACCTGGTCGGAGTGGGACACCACCGTAGGATCTCGCGCTCCGGACTGCAAACACGGCTCCCGCGCGCTGGCCCGGGGGACCACCTTCCCACCGTATGGCGGCGACGGTAAGATGCAGGCCATAAATCAAAATTTGGGCGAGCCGGCTTTGCCCGTGGGCGCTGCCGTGCACGACAATCAAGGGAGAACTCCATGAGCCGTAAAGATGCGCGTGCCGAGGTCAGCCGACGCAGGTTCCTGGCCGGTGTTGCCGTGGCAGGAGCGACGACCGCGGTGACGCCGCCGGTTGCCCACGGCGCTACCCAGACCGCCGCGCCCGCGGCCGTACCGCCGCGCCGGCCCTCGGCGCTCCCTCCCAACATGCATGTCGCGGCAGCCGAGACCGGCACGCCGAAGGAATTGGCGCGGGTCAAGGGAATCCCCGGCTCCGATTTCATGGTCGACGTGATCAAGAAGCTCGACATCAAATACGCGCCCTCGAACTGCGCCTCGAGCTTCCGCGCCATCCACGAGTCGCTGATCAATTACGGCGGCAACAAAATGCCGGAGTACCTCACCGTCTCGCACGAGGAATCCGGCGTCGGCATGGCGCACGGCTACTTCAAGATCACCGGCAAGCCCCTGATGACGCTTTGCCACGGCACCGTCGGCCTGCAGCACGCGACGATGGCGATCTACAACGCCTGGTGCGATCGCGTGCCCGTCATCATCATCGGCGGGAACGATCTCGATGCCGCCCACCGGCCGCCGGGCGTGCCCACCTTCCACTCCGCGCAGGACATCAACGCGATCGTACGCGACTATACCAAATGGGACGACACGCCGGTCGGGCTGCAGCATTTCGCCCAGTCGTTTGTTCGCGCCTACAAGATCTCCATGACGCCGCCCTATGGACCGGTCGCGATCTCGCTCGATGCCGGGCTGCAGCAGGAGCCCATGAAGGAGAACGGCGAGAAGCTCTACATTCCGCGCTATGTGCCGTCGTCGCCGCCGCAGGGCGATTCCGGCGCGGTGAAAGAGGCGGCGCGGCTCCTTGCCAATGCGCAGAACCCGGTGATCGTGGCCGATCGCGCGGCGCGCACCGAGAACGGCATCCGCCTGCTGGTGCAATTGGCCGAGGCCCTGCAGGCGCCGGTCGTCGATCAGGGCGGCCGCATGAATTTCCCCAAGACGCACTATCTCAGCCGTCCGCCGACGGCGGTCAACAATGCGGACGTCATCCTCGGCCTGGAGCTCTCGGACTTCTGGGCCACGGTGAACGCCTATATCGACAATGGCGAGCATGGCATCGGGATCAACACCAGCAGGATCAAGCCCGATACCAAACTGATCAGCATCAATTCGTCGGAGCTGCTGACCAAGGCGAATTATCAGGACTTCCAGCGCTTCCAGTCGGTCGATGTGTCGATGCCCGCCGACGCCGAGGCCACGTTACCGGCGCTGATCGAAGCGGTCAGGGCCGCAATTCCGTCCGACCGCAAGGCCGCGATCGAAAAGCGGGGCGAGGCTGCCAAGAAGGCCTACGCCGATGCCAAGGAGCGCACCAAGCAGGCGGCCGCGCTGGCGTGGGATGCGAGCCCCATCAGCACCGCTCGCCTGGTGATGGAGACCTACGCGCAGATCAAGGATCTCGACTGGTCGCTGGTGGCGTCTTCCGGCAATGTCAGCAACTGGCACCAGCGGCTGTGGCCGATGGAGAAGCACTATCATTGGCTCGGCGCCTCCGGCGGCTATGGCGTCGGCTACGGCGCCCCGGCCTCGGTCGGTGCCGCGCTCGGCAACCGCGATCTCGGCCGCTTCTCCGTCAGCATTCAGTCCGACGGCGACCTGATGTATGCGCCGGGGGTGCTGTGGACCGCTGCCAAGCACAAGATCCCGCTGCTCGCGGTGATGCACAACAATCGCGGCTATCACCAGGAGGTGATGCACGTGCAGCGCTTGTCCAACTTCCGCAACCGCGTGGCGAGCCTCGGCGGCGATATGGGACCGATCGGCACCAGCATCGAAAACCCCGATATCGAGTACCACAAGCTCGCGGAATCGATGGGCTGGTGGGCGAAGGGCCCGATCAAGGACCCGGCACAACTCGGGCCCGCGATCAAGGAGGCGGTCGCCGTCGTGAGGTCCGGCCAGCCGGCGCTGATCAATGTCTGGACGCAGCCGCGCTAAGGGGAGGAGGGTGTCGATGCGTTTCGCTCGCGTGCGTGTTCATGCTTTTGGGCTGGCGGCACTTGCCGCCGGCCTTCTCCTCGGTGGCGAGGTTTTCGCCGCCTCGGCCGAGAAGGGCAAAGCGGCCTACATCCAGCACGGCTGCTGGGCGTGCCATGGTTTTCAGGCGCAGGGCGGCGTCACCGGGCCGAAGCTCGCCCCCGATCCGATGGCCATCGAGGCGTTCACGGCGTTCGTGCGCACCACCGATCGCACCATGCCGCCGTACATGGAAGCAATTCTCTCGAACGAGGACCTTGCCGATATCCACGCCTACCTGGAGACGATCCCCAAGCCGGCGGACTACAAGAGCATTCCGCTGCTCAATCAGTAGCGGGAGGCAACAGAAAAATCGGCCCAGCATTCGCCGGGCCGATTGCATTTCGCGCACGATCTTTGCAGCATGCCCTAGAGGTCGAGCACCAGCCGGTCGCTCTTGCAGCCGGCGCAGCAGATCATGACCTTGGTATTCGAGGCCTGCTCCTCCTCCGTCAGGATAGCGTCGCGATGCTCGGGCTCGCCGGAAATGACGCGCTGCTCGCAGGCGCCGCAGATCCCGAGCTCGCAGGAATAGTCGACGTCGATACCGGCATCGAGCAGCACCTGCAGGATGGTTTTGCCCTCGGGAATCACGAACTCCTGTCCGGAGCGCGCGAGCTCGACCACGAACCCGCCCTTCTTGTCCGCCTCCTGCTTGGGGGTGAAATATTCGACGTGGACCTGCTCACGCGGCCAATCGCCGGTGGCGGCCTCGAACGCCTTGAGCATCGGGGTCGGCCCGCAGCAATAGAGATGCGCGTCCTTGGGAGCTTCGGCGACGATCGACGCGACATCGAGAAACTTGCCGGCGGCTTCGTCGTCGAAATGGAACTGTGCCGAGCTCATGGTCTCCAGCGCGTGCAGGAACGCCATGTCGGAGCGGGAGCGGGCGGCGTAATAGAGCTTCCAGGAGTGGCCGAGTTCCTCCAGGCGCTGCACCATGCACCAGATCGGCGTGATGCCGATGCCGCCGGCGAACAGCACGACATGCCTGGCGTCCTCCACCAGCGAAAAATTGTTGCGCGGCGCGCTGATCCTGAGCGTCTTGCCGACGCGCAGGTCATCGTGGATGTAGCGCGAGCCACCGCGACTCGCGGGATCACGCTTGATGCCGACGGTGTAGCATGACGGATCGGACTCCGGCTTGATCAGCGAGTATTGCCGGATCAAGCCGTTGGGCAGGTGCAGGTCGATATGCGCGCCCGGCTCGTAGCCGGGCAGCGGCTTTCCGTCCACGCGGGAGAGCTCGAACAGATGCGTGTCGCGCGCCGCATAGCGGATCGCCGTCACACGCACGTCGAGCAGGCCCTCGGAGGTTGCGGCCGGCGTGCCCGCGGCAGGCGTTGCCGTCACTGTATTCACCAATGTCTCTCCCGGCGGCGACGCAAGCGTCATCACGCACGCAAGCCCGTTTGTCAAATGTCAGGCATCAGATATGCTTTGTCGGAACCCGATCCAACCGGCGGAAAAGCCAGGAGGATTCCGCGCAGCCTCCGAAGGGACCGACTGGCTGATCGGCCGACCACGGCTCTCCGAGCGAAGGCGGGACGTGCCTGAAACAAGCGCCAGCCGGAAATTCAACGCGCAAATCCAAACGCAACGCGTTCCGCAGCGCCGGGAGGATGAAGTGAAGATGACGACGATCGTGAGGGCCTCTGCCGGGTTGCTCGCCCTGTTGCTGCTGTCGCCGATTTCCGCCGGCCTTGCGCCCGCCCGTGCCCAAGCTACACCACCTGCGGGAACGCTGCAGCGCTCCTGGCTCGATCCGGCGCTGCTGGCGGCTGCCAAGGGGGAGGGCGCGCTCGTTGTCTATTCATCGACCAACGAGCAGGAAGGGCTGCCGCTGTTCAAGCTGTTCACCGATGCGACCGGTATCAGGGTCGACTACGTGCGCGCATCCGACGCCGTGCTGATGTCGCGCATGGCGATCGAGTTTCGCGCCGACCAGAAATCCTACGACATCGCGCAGACCGCGACGATCAACAAGATGCCGCCGCAGATGCTGGCAGCCTACGAACCGCCCGAGGCCAGCAATATTTCCCCCGATGCCCGCGATCCCGGCAAGCGCTGGTTCGGCGTCTACGCCAACTACAATGCGCCGGCCTACAACAGCGAGAAGGTGAAGGCGGCGTCGTTGCCGAAGAGCTACGAGGAGTTTGTCGAACGCAAGGAATGGGCCGGCAAGGTCGCAATCGACGGCACCGACAACGAGTGGCTCAAGGCCATGGTGCAGTATTACGGCGAGCAGAAGGGGATCGATATCGTCAAGGCGATCGTCGCGGCGCTTCGCCCCGTGGTCACCGACGGACATCTGGCGCTGGCGCGCGCGACCGGCGCCGGCGAGTATTGGGTCTCGCTCAACAATTACGTGAACCTGTCGATGAACGTCAAACTCGCCGGCAGTCCGATCGATGTCTGGGCGCTCGATCCCGTCACGCTGTTCTTCGGGCAGGTGGGCGTGAATGCCAAGGCGCCGCATCCCAACGCCGCCCGCCTCGCCGCAAACTTCATGCTCAGCCAGGAGTGCCAGCAGTTCCTCGCCAAGTTCGGACGATTGCCGACGCGCAACGACGTGCAGTCGAATCCGCCCGGCATGGTCGAGATGCTGACCCAGAAGAAGGTGATCACGGTCCTGATGGACCCCGGCGAAGAGCGCAAGTGGCAACGGCAGTTCGAACAGCTGTTCAAGGGCCGTTGAGTTGTGCGGGCGCACTCATGATCCGTCCTCCTGAGGTGTTCGCCGAAGGCGGCCCTCGAAGGATGAACGGCCCCGAACCAGGCCGTCGCGCTTCGAGGCTTGCCCAAAGACGGCTCGCACCTCACGGTGACGGCTCACGGCACGCGGTATGACGACAGAGGCGCTGCGTGACCGTCGCTAATAGCCGCGTGGAAGGGTGGCCTGGAGCAGCCACGAGGCTTGCGGGTCGCGTGAGCCTGCCCAGCGTCGCGCTCATCGCCTGCGTCGTTGTCGCCGTCTGGTTCGTTTTCGTTCCGCTTTCCGCGCTGATCTACAACGCGTTCACCGAGGACACCGGTTTTGGTCCGGGCAGTTTGTCGCTCGACAATTTCGTCGAGGCCTATTCGAGCTGGCACATCCTGCGGCTGCTGGGGAACTCGCTCGTCTTCGCACTCGGCACGGCGGCGATGACGTTCGTCATGGGCGCACTGGTTGCGTGGGTGGTCGAGCGTACCGATGCCCCGGGCGGAGCGCTGTTCCACACGTTGTCGCTGCTGTCCTTCGCGGTACCCGGGCTGCTCATGGCGATGGCGTGGATTTTCATCTTCAGCCCGAACATCGGCTGGGGCAACGCGGTGTTGAAATCCGCGTTCGGGCTGAACGAGGCGCCGGTGAACATCTATTCCATGGCGGGAATGACCTGGGCGCTGTCGAGCCATTATTTTCCGCTCGCCTATCTGGCGCTCGGCCCGGCCTTGCGCGTGCTCGACGTGCGCATGGAGGAAGCCGCCCTGATGTCGGGCGGCACCTACCGGCAGGTCTTCATCAGGGTCACGCTGCCGCTGCTGCGCCCGGCGATCCTGTCGGCGCTGCTCCTTCTCTTCGTCATGGGGATGGCGTCTTACGAGGTCCCGCGCCTCATCGGCCGGCCGGCGCGCATCGACGTGTTCACGACCGATATCCAGGGCGCCATTATTTCGACGCCGCCGGCATTCGGAGTGGCCAGCGCGCTCGGGCTGACGCTGCTCGCGATCTGCGTACTTGCCGTGTTCTTCTATCGGCGCGCCACGCGGCACGCGGACTCCTTCGCCACCATCACCGGCAAGGGCTACAGGCCCACGCGCATCAAGCTCGGGCGCTGGCGCTGGCCGGTCGCGCTCGGCATCGGCGTGATGTTCGCCTTCGCGCTCGGACTGCCGCTTCTCACGTTGGTCTGGCAGTCGTTCTTCCGGAACCTGGCGCAGCCCTTCCTCGCTTCCGCCGCCGAAGCGACGCTCGACAACTACGAATTCATTCTGAGCTATCCGATCTTTGTCGCGGCGGTCCAGACGAGCGTGTTGCTGGCGGCGATGGCGGCGACGATCGTCGCCGGTCTCACATTCGTGATGGCCTGGATCGCCCAGCGTTCGTTGCCGCGCTATGGCTTCATCCTCGATACACTTGCCTTTGCGCCGATCGCCATACCCGGCGTCATCGTCGGCGCCGGCATCCTGGTCGCCTATCTCATGCTGCCGATTCCGATCTACAACACGATCTGGATCCTCCTGGTTGCCTACGTGACCTTGTATCTGCCTTACGGCATGCGCTTCGCATCGAGCGGGATCGCTCAGGTTCACCGCGAGCTCGAAGAGGCGGCGGCGGTCTCGGGCGCCGGATTGGGGCAGATTTTCGCCCGCGTCCTGCTTCCCCTGCTGGCGCCGGTCCTGCTGGCGGGGTGGATCTACGTCTTCGTGCTGGCGGTGCGCGAACTCGGGGCGTCGATATTCCTGGTGGGCCCGGGCACGCATGTGCTCGGCACCATCAGCCTGACCATGTGGGAGGAGGGCGGCAGCTATGGCGCGGTGGCGGCGCTGGGCGTGGTCCAGATCATTCCACTCATCGTCATCGTCGCCGGCTTGCGCGCGATCGAGCTGCGCGTCCAGCGGCGCGCCGAGGCTCGGCAAACCTGATCGGCATAAGCGCGATGGAATGAAGGCGGGTCGGGGCTGCGCGATGCGTGCCCCGCGCATTTCCGTGCTGCGGCGCCGTGGCAAAATGAAACCGCCTCCCGGGGCTCGGGAGGCGGCGGCACTTTTGTCGTATAGGCGGTTCAGGCGGCGACGGCGAGATTGCCGAACTTCTTGAGGTTCTCCTTCTGCTTCTCGTTGCGCGGCGGCAGCTTGAACAGGCGCGCCGCGGTGCCGCCGAGGATGTTGTGCTTGGCCTTCTCCGACAGGAACGGAAGATCGTAGATGGTGCTCGGCAGGTCGAAGTCCCAATGCGGATAGTCCGAGGAGTAGAGCAACTGGGTCTCCGCGTTGATCATGCGGAAGGTGCACTCCAGCGCCTGCCGATCCTGAATCTCCATCGGCTGCGAGGAGTAGTACATGTCGCGCATGTAGTCGGAGGGCTTCTTCTTCAACAGCGGGGCTTCCGACGGGCGCATCATGTATTCGTGGTCGAGCCGCTGCATCAGGAACGGGACCCAGGCCAATCCGGATTCGATCCAGATCACCGGCAGTTTGGGGAAGCGCTCGCCCATTCCGTTGATGACCCAGTTGGTCAGGTGCAGGATGTTGTAGAAGGTGAAGCCCAGCGCGTGCACCGACAGGAAGCGGTTGCAGGCTCGGAACACCGGCTCGTTCCAGTTCGGGCCGGAGTGGAAGGCGAGCGCCAGTCCGCGCTCCTCCATCATGCGGTAGAGTCGCATGTAGGCGTTGTCGTTCACCTGCAGGTGCCGCACGGTCGTAACCATAAACCCGGTCACGCCGGGGCGGGAGCCGAAGGTCTCGACCTGACGCACGCAGGCGGCCGGATCGGAGAATGGCAGGCAGAGCATCGAATACATGCGGCCGCCCGCTTCCGGCAGAACCTTTTCTGTGACCCAGCGGTTGTAGGCCCAGCAGAGATCGACCTCCATCTCCTTCTGTGGGTGCATGCCGATGTTGAGCATGCCGGTCGGGAACAGGCAGGAATAGTCGACGCTCATCGCGTCCATCCAGCGTTCCCCAAGTTGCACGTCGCGATGCTTGCCGCCCTGCTCGGTCTTCTCGGACCGGCGCAGGGGATAGCGTGTGACGCGCCCACCCATGTCCTGGATGAAGCCGGCATTGGTCGGGACGATGGAGCCGCGGTCGGTCTGGCCGCGACCGCCCATGGTCCATTGGCGGAAAACGTCGTTCTCCATGTACGGCAGGATGTCGCTGTAGTGCTCGTTCTCATAGTGGTGAGCATCAACGTCGACGACCAGGATGTCGTCGAGCTTGCGCTGCACCGCCTGCTTGCGGGCATGGGCCAGAAGCCTGGTGGTATTCAACTCGTCGACGGATACGCGTCGGCCGCGTTCGGCGAGGAGGTCCATGGTTCGTCTCCTGACGTTTTCCGAATTACATTTGCAAATTCATCGAGGTCGCACTCAGCGGCCGGTCCAGCTCTGCCACATGCCGAGCTCGAACACCGCCAGGTTCGCGGCTTTCAACAAGCCGCTCGCCGTAACCATCACGTCGGTGGCGGTGGCGCCGCCACGCTCCGGAAGCGGCAGCAACTGCTCGCCCGCTTCCACCCTTGCGCCATAGGCCTTGCACACCGCGGCCGTGAGCGCCTGCAGCGCCTGCGGGCTGAGCACGTCACGCTCCCCGCGCGCAAGCGCCTGCTCGATCTCGGCAGCGAGCCTGGTCGCCGTCGCCGAGGGCGCGCTCCCGCTCTCGGTCTGTGTCTTCACCTGCACGGATTTTGGCGGCGGCTGTGGCGAGACGCGCTTTGCGGCGGCGTGCGGCGGCAGCTGCGGACGCCGCGCGGGCTTGGCCGCGCTTTTGGCGGCGGTCTTAGGTGAGGACATAAACCTCATCCCCTTTCTCGACCACTTTGTATTTGCGCAGCTTGAGCTTGCGGTCCGACACGCATTCGCCGGTCTTCATGTCGTACTCATAGCCGTGCCAGGGGCACACGAAATGCATCTCGCTTTCGGAGAAGTAGAGGCCCTGCGAGGTCTTGTCGGGCAGCAGCCGTTCCTCGACCTTGGCGATGGTGAGGCCTTCGCAGGCGGGGCCGCCCTGGTGCAGGCAGAAATTGCTGTAGGCGTAGAACTGCCCCTCGTGCCTGAAGATGCCGATCTCGTTGTCTCCAGCGAAGACGATCCGGCGGTCGCCATCCTTGAATTCGGCGATCTTGCCGACGTACTGCTCGGCCATGCTGCTACGTCTCCTCGAGCTCTGTTCCTTGCACTGAACTTTTTTGTTCTTGGGGAAACCCGGTCGTTATTTGCGGTCGCGACCTCGGTCTCCACCGTCATTTGTACAATACAATGGTTTTAAAGCAACCAGCGGCGGGCGTTGGTCGGACATCTCCGACGACATGCCTTCCGGCCGTCGAACGAAGGGTGAAACCGCGGCTTCAGGCCATTTTGTTGGTCAGCGTGCCGATCTTCTCGATCCAGATTTTGACCACGTCGCCGGCCTTGAGGAATTCCCCGCGCGCCGAACCGACGCCGGCCGGCGTGCCGGTGAGGATCAGGTCGCCGGGATAAAGCGTCATCCCGCTCGACAGCTGCGCGATCTGCTCGGCCAGGTTGAAGATCATGTCCTTGCTGTTCGAATCCTGCTTGAGGACGTCGTTGACCCACAGCTTGAGCCCGAGGTTCTGGGGGTCGCCGATGTCGCTCGCCGGCACGATCCAGGGGCCGAGCGGGCAGGAGCCGTCGAAGGTCTTGTGCTTGGTCCAGTCGGCCTTGAACGGCGAGGTGTCACTGATGTTCGGCCGTCGGCCGCGGTCGCGAGCCGAGAGATCGTTGGCCGCGGTGTAGCCGGCGACGTAGTCGAGCGCCTTCTCCTCGGGTACGTTCCGCGCCGGCCGCCCGATCACCGCCGCCAGCTCCACCTCCCAATCCACCTGGTCGGAAACGCCGGAAATCTTCACGGTGGCACCGGGGTCGGTCAGCGCCCGCGACGCCTTGATGAAGTGCCATGCCTTGAGGCCCTGGGTGTGGGGATCGGGCTCGAGCGGGCGGTTCATGCGGCGGGCCATTTCGGCGGCATGGTCGGCATAATTGGCGCCGGCGCAGTAGATGGCGGAAGGCCAGCGGACCGGCGCCAGCAGCTTGGCGCGTGCGAGCGGCAGCGCTTTGACGCGGCTTTTTCCCGCCGTCGCCGCAGCCTTCTTGAGGACGCCTTTCGCCGTGCGCCAGTCATCGAGAATCCCGAGCACGGTCGCATAGGCCGGCTTGCCCGTGAGCTTGGCGGCATCGAACACCTTGTCGTCAATGACCAGGCCGGCGCGAGCGCCATCGGAGGTCTGATAGGTTGCAAGCTTGTAGCCGGCCATGTTGGTTTGCTCCCTGCGTGGCATTGACCTTGCTCAAAGAGCTTTTCCCTGAAACGGCCGCTGCTGTCGAGTGTCCAAAGAGAGCGCGAGCCGGGCGCTCCGCATGTCGCTTCGCTTCATCCGCGTCGCGAGCTGCGTATACTGCTGCGGTCACCACCGATCGGACATCGTCGGGCAGATGAAAGTCTCACGCCAAGAGGCTACAGGATCGCCGGACCGGCGCCGTGCAGGCGATCGATGCCTCGCTCCTGAGCAGGGCCGGATGAATGGCCTTTGAGCTGGTCGTCGACCGCATTCATCATCAATTCGGAACACTGTCCGTTCTCGAGGACATCACGTTCACCCTCCGCCAAGGTGAGATTCTCGCGATCGTCGGGCCGTCGGGCTGCGGGAAGTCGACGCTGCTCGGCATCCTTGGGGGGCTGCTGCGGCCGACGCGCGGAGCGGTATCCGTGCGAGGGTCTCTGCCGCGCGACAGCCTCAATCCGTTTACCTACATTTTCCAGGACTTCGCGCTGCTGCCGTGGCGCACCGTCGCCGGCAACATCCGCATGCCGCTCGAGCACCACCCGCTGTCGCGCGCGGAGTGCCGCGCCCGCGTCGAGGACGCGCTCGCCCGCACCGGTCTTACCGATTTCAGCCGGGCGTTGCCCAAACAGCTCTCCGGCGGCATGCGCCAGCGGGTCGGCATTGCGCGCGCACTGGTGGTGCGGCCGGCGGTCCTGCTCATGGACGAGCCGTTCTCCGCGCTCGACGCCCAGACCCGCGACCTCCTCATGGATGATTTCGAGGCGATCTGGGCGCGCGAGAGCACGACCGCCGCCTACGTGACGCACAATCTGCACGAGGCGCTGCGCATGGCCGATCGCGTCCTGATCCTGCGGCGTCGGCCCGGGCGCGTGCGCGAGATCGTGCCGGTCACCATCCCGCGTGCCGATCGACGCGCGGCAGCGGCACGGCAGGAGATCGACCGGCTCTATGAGCAACTGTGGTCCCATATCCGCCAGGAGGCGCAGATCGCGGACCGGGAGATGACCGATGGTTGATACGTCGATCGAAGGCCATGAGGCTGTCCGGGTACGCTTTCGCGGAGGTGGCTTCGACCCGGTCTCGCGCGCGTGGGTATCCTGGGCATTTTTCGCCCTGTTGCTCATCGTTTGGGAGGCGGCAAGCCGCGCCCGGCTTGTCGATCCGCTGTTCCTGCCGCCGCCGAGCCAGATCTGGAAGGCGCTCGAGGACATGACCTTGAGCGGCGAACTCGCGCGGCACCTCGGGGCATCCCTCCTGAGGATCGGGGCCGGCTGGCTGATCGGAACAGTCGCGGGCATCCTGCTCGGCGGCCTCATCGGGCTGTCGTGGCTGGGACGCTCGGCCGGGCTGCCGTTCATATCGGCGCTGTTTCCCGTACCGAAGATTGCGCTTCTTCCGCTGCTCATTCTCTGGTTCGGCATCGGCGAAGCCTCCAAGGTGGCGACCATCGCGCTCGGTGTGTTTTTTCCCATGGCAGTCTCCACCTACGCGGGCGTCGACAATGTACCGCGCAACCTGATCCGGATGGCGCAGAGCTTCAACGTGCCGTTTCCCAAGATCATCCTCAACGTTGTCATGCCGGCGATGCTGCCGTCAGTGCTGTCCGGGTTTCGCATCAGCGCATCGATCGCCTTGATCCTGGTGGTCTCGGCAGAGATGATCGGCGCCAATGTCGGCATCGGGGCCCTGCTGCTCACCTCCGGCAACCTGATGCAGACGGACCAGCTCATGGCCGGCATCGTCGCGATCGCCATCATGGGGATTCTGATCGGCGCGCTTATCAGCTGGCTCGAACGGATGCTGCTGGGCTGGCGATGACGGCGGGCGAAGCGGTAGGATGGATTGCCGCGGAAGAGCGCCCCGTCCGCGCGGGCGATGGCGAAACCATCAGGGAAGCGAGCTCGTGCCGCGAGAGTTCAAGCGCCGACGGCAAGGATGAACGACATGCTTGGCGGGAAGAAGGATGGATTTCGCTGCGCTCAACCCTTCCTACGACGCGTACTGGCGACAGCGCTGCTCCTCTGGGCGGTGACGCCTGCGCAGGCCGTGGACAAGGTTGTCGCTGCCGGCAACCGGCTCTCGGCCATCGCTCCGCTCTACATCGCCGTCGAGAAAGGAATGTTTGCGAGCGAACAGCTGGAGGTCAGCCTGGTTCATCTCACCTCGGCCACCGAGATCGGTGCCGGGATCGCGTCGGGCAGCGCGCAGTTCGGCATGACGGCCTTCTCGGCTGGCATCTACACGCTCGCCGGCAAAGGCGCGCTTCGGGTCATTGCCGGTGGATACGAGGAATATCCCGGCTTTCACGGGGTGGCGCTGGTGGTGAACAAGGCGGCCTATGAGCGGGGATTGAAAAAGCCGTCGGATCTCGCCGGCAAGAAGGTTGCCATCACCACGGTGGGGTCCGGCAGCCATAATCAACTGGCGCGGCTGGCCCGCAAATACGGGTTTCGGTTCGAGGACATCCAGATCGTGCCGCTGCAGACGCTGTCAAACGAAGTCTCCGCGGTGAAGGGCGGCCAGGTCGACGTGAGCCCGTTGCCGGCGACCTTGGCACAGCAGGTCGAGGACTCCGGAGCCGGCCGGATCATCGCATGGATGGGCGACGAAGTGCCGACCCAGTTCGGAGGGCTGTTCGCATCGCCGGGCACTATCGCCACCAATCGCGACCTGGTGGTTCGCTTCGTTCGCGCCTATCGCAAGGCGATTGCGCATTACGTCGACGCGTTTCAGCAGAAAGGGCCGGACGGCGTATTGCGCAGGGGCGCGGCATACGACGAATTGATAAAGATCATTGCCGAGCGCACGGGCGAGGCGCCGGCGTCGCTTGCAAACGCGCTGCCCTATTTCAATCCGGAAGCACGGTTGCAGATCGACGACATCGCCGAGCAAATCGAGGTCTATAAATCCTTGCGGCTGGTCGATCAGGGCTTGCGCGTCGATGCCGTCGTCGACCGCTCGTTCGTGCCGGTTGAGGGGAAATAAAGCAGGAAGATCAGGTCCGGACCTGAGCACCGGATAAAGAGCAGGAGAATGCGTTCATGATCAAGCCGAAGCGAATCGGACACGCGACCTTCGAGACGCCGGATCTGGAAAAGGCCATCGCGTACTACGAGAAATTCATGGGCTTGATCGTGGCCGAACGCGAAGGCGACCGCGCCTTTCTCGCCACCAAGGTGGGACAACTCGTCATCCAGCTTAACAAGGCCGACCGGGCGCACTGCATCAAATTGTCGTTCGAGGTCGCGCCCAATTCCGATTTCGGCGAGCTGGCGCAGGAGTTGTCCAAGGACGGCGTGCGCAGCGAGTTGCGCAACGATTCCATCCCCGGAATGGGACAGGTGCTGACGTTCAAGGACGACAAAGGAACCACCATCGAGCTCTTCAAGCAATGGAACTATCTTTGCAAGCACGAGCAGGTCGCGGGCATCGGGCCGTTGAAGCTCGGACACGTGGCCTTCTTCACACCGGACATCCAACGTACCGTAGGCTTCTACGAGAAAGTCCTCGGTTTCCGAGTGTCCGATTGGATCGGCGATTTCTTCTGCTTCATGCGATGCAACACCGACCACCACACCGTGAATTTCTTCACCGGTCCGGCCGCACAGCTCCATCACATCGCGTTCGAGCTCAAGGATTTCATGCACCTGCAGAATTCATGTGAGGTCATGGGGCAGAAGCAGGTCCCGATCATCTGGGGGCCGCTGCGCCACGGCCCGGGGCACAATGTCGCCACCTATCATCGCAACCCGGATCAGCAGGTGGTGGAATTCTTCTGCGAGCTGGACCAGATGGTGGACGAGGAGCTCGGTTACTTCGAGCCGCGCCCGTGGCACCACGATACGCCGCAACGGCCTAAGCTGTGGACCCCGGGCAAGACCACGGTCTGGGGACCCTCGCCCGAGGACGATTTCCACCGCACGCAAACGCAGGCGTGAGAGATTACGGGCGGACCGCAGGCGTCTCGATTTTCATCCCGCGTGCGCGCCACATCAGTAGGATGGGTTGAGCGTAGCGAAACCCATCATCTCTCGCCGAATCCAACCCCGTCGTCTCTGATGCTGCCTGCCCAATCTAGAGGGTAGACACCCAGCTGTACCATTCGATGGAACGATGAGTGCGGCCAGTCTGACACCTGCGTAACATGCCCGTGCTTGACTGGATTGAAATGAATGTAGTCAACGTGTCGTGTAAGGTCGTCTTCGTCGCGCAATGTGTGCTCCCAATAGCGCCGTTGCCAAATCCCCCGCTCACCTTTGCTTGCACGGCTCGTCGAAATTCTCTCACGTTGCGGTAAGGCGCGCGAAAACATCGATTTTATCAGCCGCCAACGCAAGGCGAAGTCTGCGTCTCCTTCCGGCAATGTCCAAATGGCATGGGATGATCTGGCAGCACCACGGTCGCCTCGATCGTGAATGGGTGTCGCACCTGCGCATAGCGAAACGCGCTCCGCAGCGGCTCGATATGATCAGTGAGAAGGCGCGAGCTACGGTCGGCCAAATTGACCGTGAAGAAATAGGTGCCGCCTGGAACTAAGTTACGCCGATAGTTCGTCATCGATCGTGGTCGGTCGTTTGCCGTGTTCTCGCGCGCGGCGATGGGTTTCGCTGCGCTCAACCCATCCTACGCGATACGGGCCCGGCGAGGTTACGGGCGGACCGCAGGGGTCTCGATTTTCATCCCGCGCGCGCGCCACATCAGGAAGAGCTCGAGATCGACATATTCCGGCGCGCCCAGCGCGAAGGACTGCGCCCGCATCCCGGTGAGGCAATTGCGCAGCCGCCGCTGCAATGATCCGAGTCCCTGCCACTCGAGGCGATAAAGAGGGTAGCCGGTCGCATGTCCCTGCGGGATCGGGGCGCCCGCGAGCTTCTGGCCCCAATTGTCGTCGTGGCATTGCGCACAGGAGAGATTGAGCTGGCCCTGGCGCCGGGTGAACAGCTCGCGGCCGGCCTCGAGGAAGGGCCTGGTGTTCTCGTCGACCGTGATTTCGACCGGCATGCCGCGCGATTGGTTGCCCACATAGGCCATGAGCGCAAGCAGGTCCTTGCTCTCGAACGCCATCGGCGTCGCCTGCTGCCGGTCCACGCGGCAGATATTGATGCGCTTTTCCAGATCCACCGGACGCTTGCGCGCTGCATCGAACGCGGGATAACGCGCCGCCACGCCCTTCATGCTGGTGGGTGCATCGCCATGGCAGTCGGCGCACGATTTGCCTGCCGCGCCGTCCTTGCGCTTCCACAGCGTCTCGCCGTCGAGCACCCACAACATGCCGGGATTGGCGGTGTCGTCGTCCTGCATGGCGCGGGTATCGCGGCCCATGAAGTCGTAGCCGGATTTCCGCTCGTCGAACGGAATCTCAGCCGCGATCGCGGTCGCGCCGATCAAAGCGGTCAGAACGGCAACAGCCGCCGACGGCGTCATTCGACGGTGATGGACACGGATTCACTGGCGACGAAGCCGTTGTCGCCCGTCCATTCAAAACTCAGCGTGCCGCTCTCGGTTGCAACGGTAGAAAAGGCGATGAAGGGATTGGCGGCAACCGCCGGAAACAACTCGGCACGGAAGATCTCGTCGCCGTTATACTTGCATACAAACTCGGTGATGATGTCGCGCGGCACCGGCTTGCCGGTATTGTCGGGGCGGAAGCCGGTTTCCATCACGTGCGAGATCAGCGTCTTGATCTCGATTACGTCGCCGCGCTTGGCCTTGGGCGGCACGTTGATGAGGGCACGTGCCATGATCAGACTCCCTCGAGGCAGGCGGCAAGGGTGACGATGACCTCGACCTCGTCGGACCAGAACGAGCCGTCGCTCATTTGCGCGATGGCGATGACCTTCTGCGAGTCGGCGAGGCGGATCCGCGTCGCCACCGTCGCCCGCCCGGCGCGCGGGCCGAGATAAAGGCTGACGACGTTCGGCTGCGGGTTTTTCTCGGTAAAGACGTACATCGCTTTGACGTAATCCTCGGCCGTCATCGGGCTTTCGCAGGACAACGTGACCGCCACGGCGTTGCCGTTCTCGATCAGCGGCGGCAGGTCCAGCTTCACCCGGCCCTTGTTGACTACGGCATCGCCGACAACCTGCCTGATCGCGGCCCGCATCGAGGCGGGCGTGGACCAGGCGGGGCGGGTCGTGACCGCCAACAGCCCGATCGCAGCAGCCCCACCTAGCCCCGTCGCCTCGAGCAGGAAGCGCCGGCGCGTCGTCCGCAGATTGTCCTTGTCGCGCGTCATGGTTTCAACTCGTTGCGCAGGGTCACCAGGTAGGCGACCACATCCTCGATCTGCTCTGCCGTCAACACGGGCTTCCCTTCGAAGGCCGGGGCCACATGGGTCAGACCGTCGACACGATAGTACGGCGGCATGATCGTGTCCGGGTTGAGGCGGCTTGCGTCCACGACCCGCAGGCGCAGCTGCCCTTCCGACCACCGCGCACCGGTTCCGGCAAGGTCCGGCGCCAGTGTGCCCTGGAACCTCTCCTCCGGGAAGGGCCCGGTGTGGCAGAGGAGGCAGAGCCCCACCTGCCGGTTAACCACGATGGCGCGGCCGCGTTCCGCGTCACCCTTGCTGCCGGTCAGGGACTCCGGGATGGAGTCCCCAACCACACTGTAGGGTCGAAGCTTATCCTGCGGCCATGCGCTGGCGACAAGGCTGAGGCTCGCAGCGAACGCGGCCGCGCAGGCGAGCGCGCGATGCTCAGCCGAAGACTTCTTCGGTGATCGTCTTGAACCAGCCATTCGCGAAATCTGCCTCGGCCTTGCGTGCTGAGTCCGGCGCGTCTGCGGGACTCACGCCGCCCGAGCCTTCGACCTCTTTGATCTGGCCATCGCCCGGCCGGTAGACGCCGGCGACGGAGATGCCGTAATCCGGGGCCACCAGACTGTAGCAGGTGTTGATGAGCTTGGGCTCGTCAGGCTTTCCGCCCGCGACCAGCTTCGCCACCGCGGCGGCGCAGACCTTGGCCTGGGCGTTGGCAGAGAAGGCGGACTTCGGCATGGCGCCCGCGATCGATGCGTCGCCGATCACGTGGATGTTGGGTTGCAGCTTGGATTCGAACGTGGCCGGATCGATCGGGCACCAGCCCGTGCGGTCTGCGGCGCCTGCAATCTCGGCGATGCGCGCCGCCTTCTGCGGCGGGATGACATTGGCGACGTCGGCCTTGTGCCGCCCGAAGTCGGTGACGAACGTCATCGTGGCCGGGTCGACCGAAGTGACCTTGCCGCCGCTCGACAGCGACACCCATTCGAGATTCGGATAGAGCGCCTTCCAGGCGTTCTGGAACAGACGCTGCTTGGAGAAAGCGTCCTTGGCATCAAGCACGATCAGCTTCGATTTCGGCTTCTTGGTCTTGAGATAGTAGGCGATCAGGCTGGCCCGCTCGTACGGTCCGGGCGGACAGCGGAATGGATTGGCCGGGGCCGACATCACCACGGTGCCGCCGTCCGCCATCGCTTCGAGCTGACGACGCAACAAGGTCGTCTGTTCGCCCGCCTTCCAGGCATGGGGCATGCGCTCGGCGGCGGCTTCGGTGTAGCCGGGCAGCCCGTCCCAGCGAATGTCGATGCCGGGCGCCAACACCAGGCGGTCGTAGGGAAGGGACGTGCCATTGCCCAGCGTGATGGTGCGTGCCTGCGCGTCGACCGCCGTCGCTGGCGCGATCTGGACGAGGACCTGGTCGGACGGGAGCTTCCCGTAGCCGAACTCCTGCGCCTTGAGGTCGCGCAGCCCGGCGATGACGAGATTGCTGAACGGACAGGCGGTAAAGGTCGGGTTCGCCTCGACCAGGGTTACGCTGATGCGGGGGTCGATGCGCCTGATGAATCGGGCGCAGGTCGCTCCGGCAAACCCGCCGCCCACCACCACTACGCGCCCGCCCGCGCCCTGGGCGATGGCAGGCAGCGACAGCATGGCAGCCGACGCCCCGGCAGCCGCGGTCTTGAGGAAATCACGCCGGCTCGTGCGCTTTGCAGTCATGATCGGCCTCCCTCCTCAATCCTTTTGCGCGCCGTACCAGGCGGCGATCGCTTTCACTTCGTCATCGGAGAAGCCCTTGGCGATGCGGTCCATGACGGTCGACGGAAGTTGTCCCGACTTGAACGCCTGCATCGCGGTGGCGATGTCCGCGGGATTGCGGCCGTTGAGCCGCGGCACTGAGGTGTCGGCGCGGGTACCGGGATGGCAGCCGGAACATGACAGCGCGCCGGGCGGCGCATCTGCGGGCCCGGCGGCGGATGCCGGACTGATCAATGGGAAAACCAAGGCGGCGGCAGTCACGATGCGTCGGGCACTCATGTCAGGACCTCCCCAATACTGGTCGGTGCCGATTGCGGCCGTTCGTTTGCTAAGCGCTCCTCAAATCATGGTTTTTGAGCGGCAGGGAGCGGATGCGCTTGCCCGTCGCCGAGAAGATGGCGTTGCACAAGGCAGGGGCGAGCGGAGGCACGGGCGTTTCTCCAACACCTCCCCAGAACCCGCCACTCGCGACAATGATCGTCTCCACCCGCGGCATCTCGGCCAGACGAAGCATCCGGTAGTCATGGAAGTTCGATTGCTCCACCTGTCCCTGCTCGATCGTGATCTCGCCGTAGAGCGCCGCAGTCAGGCCATAGACAATCGCGCTCTCGGTCTGCAGTTCGATCGTGAGCGGGTTGACCACGTGGCCGGCATCGATGGCCGAGACGACGCGGTGCACGCGCAGTTTGCCGTCGGCGTCGACCGACGCTTCCACCACCTGTGCGCAACTGCTGTTCTGCGAGTCATGGGTTGCGATCCCGCGAAACACGCCGCGCGGAGGCGGCTCGCCCCAACCGGCACCATTGGCCGCGGCGTCGAGCACGGCAAGCTGCTTGGGCTTGTTCGCCAGAAGCCGGCGCCGAAACAGATAGGGGTCGGCACCAGCCGCGTGCGCCATCTCGTCGACGAAGCTCTCCTTGAAAAATGCATTCTGCGAGTGGTTGACGCTGCGCCAGACACCGACCGGCACGTGCGTGTTGCGCATGGCGTAATCGACGAGGTAGTTGGGAACCTCGTAGGGCATGTCCTCGAGCAGGCCCTGAAGAAAATTCCGATCGACGCCGAACTGCATCACGCGCGGGGAGACCGCCGCGATGATCGATTGGCCGGCCGTGCGGATTTTCCAGGCGACAGGCACGCCGTCCGGGTCGAGGCCGGCAACCATCCGGGCGGCCGCCACCGGCCGGTAGAAGTCGTGGCGGATGTCCTGCTCGCGCGTCCAGACAAGCTTGACCGGCTGGCCGACCTCTTTCGCGATGAGAACGGCCTGGCGCACGAAATCCTGGAAGATCCCGCGGCGGCCGAAACCGCAGCCGAGCATCATCTTGTGGACCACGACCTTGCTGGCCGGCACTCCGGCGGCATCCGCGGCGACCGCCAGCGCGGTCTCGCCATCCTGCGTGGGGGCCCAGATCTCGACCTTATCCGCAGTAACATGGGCCGTGCAGTTCTGCGGCTCCATGGTGGCGTGGCCCAGGAACGGCACCTCATAGTCCGCCGCGATCCGCTTGAAGGCCTGGTCGAGGGCACGCTCGACGTCGCCGTCCTTGCGTCCGACGCGAGCGTCGTCGCCACCCAGGCCCGAACGCAGGTGGGCGCTTATCGTGCCGCTGGAAACGCCGGCATTGTCGTCGCTCTCCCAGGCTATCGGCAGCGCGTCCGCGGCTTTTTTGGCGTGCCACCAGCTGTCTGCCACGACGGCGACGGCATCGGAATGCTTCACCACCCGGCGGACGCCTTTCTGGCCGGCGAGCTTGGTCTCGTCCACGGACTTCAACCTGCCCTTGAAGACCGGGCACTGGATAATGGCGGCGTAGAGCATGTCCGGCAGGCGCACGTCGATCGCGTAGATCGGCTTGCCCGCGATCTTGTCGGCGACGTCGAGACGCCGTTGCCGGGTGCCGATCAGTTTCCAGTCCTTGGGGTCCTTCAGCTTGACCGCCGTCGGAGGTGCGATGTCGGCGGCCGCCGCGGCGATTCCGCCATAGGTGATGCTTTGGCCGCTCGGACGGTGGGTGATCCTGCTGTCTGCGACGACGCATTCGGCAGCAGGCACTTTCCAACGCGCAGCGGCCGCCGCGACGAGCATCTCGCGTGCGGTCGCGCCAGCTCGACGCAGGTCGTTCTGCGACGTGCTGATGGAGCGGCTCGCTCCAGTCGACATATTGCCCCAGACCCGGTCACGCCTGCGGTTCTCGTGCGCCGGCGCGAACTCGGCCTTCACCTTGCTCCAGTCGCATTCCAATTCTTCCGCGACCAGCATCGGGAGGGCGGTGAAGCTGCCCTGGCCCATCTCCGACTTGGCGACCCGGATGATCACGGTGTCGTCGGGCTCGATGACGATCCAGGCGGTGATTTCCTTGGCCGTTTCGGATGCACGGGCCGTGCGCTGGCCGAACGGAATTTCAAAGCCGAGCGCAAGCGCGCCGCCGACGGCAGCGGCGCTGGCCAGGAATGAACGGCGATCAAGGCGCGGCACGTGGTTCACCGAGGCTTCGCTTCGCTGACTCGCTGGTCGGCGACGGCATGAATCGCAGCGCGGATGCGCTGGTAGGTGCCGCAACGGCAAATGTTGGTGATGGCCGCGTCGATCTCCGCGTCGCTCGGCGCCACCTTCTCCTGGAGCAGGGCGGCCACCGCCATCATCATTCCGCTCTGACAATAGCCGCATTGCGGAACGTCGAGCGCAAGCCACGCGATCTGCACGGGATGAAGAGCGCCGTCAGGCCCCAGGCCTTCGATGGTGGTGACCCGTCGGTCCGCAACCGCGCTCACCGGGAGCGAGCAGGATCGCACCGGTTTTCCGTCGACATGGACCGTGCAGGCGCCGCACTGGGCAATCCCGCAGCCATATTTGGTGCCCATCAAGCCGAGCGCATCCCGCAACACCCACAGCAGGGGCATCTCGGGTTCGACATCGACGTCGTAGGCTTGCCCGTTGACGCTAAGATGCACCATTCCCCTCCCAGACCGAACGTGCCGCGCCTCCTACCCGGCGGCTCGATCATGGAGCGACATTAGTTCAAAAAGTCGATACGCGCAAAAGACCCGCCGACCGCGGCGAATAGACCACGGCTATGGGGTTTGCGCTTCGTCTCGCGGGCAGATGTCAGTGGAGCGGCGGCCCCGATTGGGGCCGCCGTTCGCACGGGGTCAAGACATCTGGATGTTGTGGTTCTTCAGCGGGAACGAGCGGATGCGCTTGCCCGTTGCGTTGAAGTACGCATTGAGGACCGCCGGCGCGGCCACGCAGATGGTCGGCTCGCCCACGCCACCCCAGGGCTCGGTGCCCCCGGCCGGCATGACGATCGATTCGACCTTCGGCATTTCGGCGATTCGCATCGAGTTGTAGGTGTCGAAATTGGTCTGCTCGATGCGGCCGTCCTTGACGGTGCACTCCTGGTAGAACAGGGCGGACAGGCCGTAGACGAACGAGCCCGCGACCTGACGGTCGATCTGCGCCGGGTTGACCGCGTAACCCGGGTCGGTCGCACCCACGATGCGGTGGACCTTGATCTTGTCGCCGGGACCGACGGAGATCTCGGCGGCCGCGGCCACGTAGCTGCCGAACGCCTTCATTTGCGAAAGGCCGCGGTAGATGCCTTGCGGGGCAGGCTTGCCCCAGCCGATGCGCTCGGCCACGGCATTGAGCGCGGCAAGGTTCCGCGGATAGTTGCCCATCAGCTTGCGCCGGAATTCGAGGGCATCCTGGCCGACCGCCTGCGCCAGTTCATCCATGAAGCACTCGATGAAGATGGCGTTCTGGTTGATGTTCACGCCCCGCCAGAAGCCCGGCAGGATGTGCGGATTGCGCATGGCGTGGTCGATCAGGAGATTCGGGATCGAATAGCCGAACGAGTGTTCGCCGTTGCCGGGAAGGAGGCCCTGGAAGGTCAGGGGATCCTTGCCCTTGTCGAGGTTTTGCGGGAACACGCTCGCGAGGATCGACTGTCCCGAGAGCCGCATGTGCAAGCCAGTCAGGTTGTTGTTGGCGTCGAAGCCGCCGACGAGCTTGCACTGCATGACCGGGTGATACCGGCCGTGCGTCATGTCCTCCTCGCGCGACCACAGCAGCTTCACGGGCGTGCCCGGCATCTGCTTGGCGATGAGGACGGCCTGGGTGGTGTAGTCGTGGAAGGCGCCGCGCCGGCCGAAGCCGCCGCCCAGATGCATCTTGTAGACCTCGCACTTGTCGGCCGGCAGGCCAGATGCGGCCAGGGTCGCTCCGAACGCGGCTTCGCCGTTCTGAGTTGGTCCCCATACCTCGCACTTGTCCGGCGTGTAGAGCGCGGTGGCGTTCATCGGCTCCATCGGGGCGTGGTTCTGGAACGGATAGGAATAAACCGCCTCGACCTTCTTCACCGCTTTCGCGATCGCGTCCTTGGCGTCGCCGTTCTGATTGCCGACGAACGCATCGGGCGCATCCAGGCCGGCCTTGAGCCACTCCGCAATCGACGCGCTCGAGACCTTGGCGTTCTCACCTTCGTCCCAGACCACCGGAAGCGCGTCGAGCGCGGTCTTGGCCTGCCACCAGGTATCGGCAACGACGGCCACGGCGGTGTCGCCGACCTGCACCACCTTCTTCACGCCCGGCATGTTCGTGACCTTGGCCGCGTCGTAGCTCTTGATCTTGCCGCCCTGCACCGGGCAATCCTTGATCGCGGCGGTGAGCATCCCGGGCAGCTTGAGGTCGGTGCCGTAGACCTGCGCGCCCGTGAGCTTGTCCAAGGTGTCGAGCCGCTTGAGCGGCTTGCCGGCGACCTTCCAGTCCTTCGGGTCCTTGAGCTTGATGTCCTTCGGGGCCTCGAGCTTGGCGGCTGCTGCCGCGACCTTGCCGTAGGTCGTCGTGCGGCCGGACGGCGTATGCGTGATCACGCTGTTCGCCGCGGTCACCTCGGAGACCGGCACTTTCCATTCATTGGCCGCGGCCTGCTTGAGCATCTCGCGCGCGGTGGCACCGCCTTGCCGCACGTATTCATGCGACATGCGGATGCCGCGGCTGCCGCCGGTGGAGAAATCGCCCCACACGCGCTTGCGGGCGACGCTCTGTCCGGGCGTCGGATATTCGGTCGTGACCTTCGACCAGTTGCACTCGAGCTCTTCGGCGACGAGCTGGGCGAGACCCGTCAGCGTGCCTTGCCCCATCTCCGAGCGAGCGATGCGGATGACGACGGTGTCGTCGGGGCGGATCACCACCCAGGCGTTGATTTCGGGCGTCCCGTCCTGCGCGCGGATCACTTGCGGGCCGCCGAACGGAATGTCGAGACCGAGCGCAAGCCCGCCGCCGGCGGCGGCTGCGGTCACGACGAAATTGCGGCGATTGATCTTCGGCATGTAATTCATGGCTGCCTCCCTCACGCCGTCGCCGCGGCGTGAATTGCCGTGCGCACCTGCTGGAAGGTGCCGCAACGACAGATGTTGGTGATATTGGCGTCGATGTCGGCGTCGGTCGGCTTCGGCTTGTCCTTGAGCAGCGCCGCCACCGCCATGATCATGCCGCACTGACAGTAGCCGCACTGCGGCACGTCGTGCTCGAGCCAGGCCTGCTGCACCTTGTGCAGCACGCCGTTCTGCGCCAGCCCTTCGATCGTGGTGATCTGCTTGCCGTCGACCGCGCTCAGCGGCACCGAGCACGAGCGCATCGCGATGCCGTCGACGTGCACGGTGCAGGCGCCGCACTGGGCGATGCCGCAGCCATATTTGGTGCCGGTCAGTCCGATCGTCTCCCGCAACACCCACAGCAGCGGGGTGTTGGGGTCGACATCGACCTGATGAGTTTTTCCATTGACGCTGAGAGCAGCCATTTGCAGTCCTCCCATGAGTCGCCGTTGCAACGGCGGTGTTTGAGGCGGGCAACCCGTCGGTTGCACCGCGCGCGCTGTCCTAAAAGGCTAGCTTGGCTCAATTCTAATATGGAAATCGCCGCTCCGCGAGATCGAATCGGGCGCGGACGGCCATGCCGCCTGGCAGCCGGCCCACTCGTCGAAACGGGACATTCATTCAAGGGCTTGGGATGGAGCGGCCGCGGTGGCGCCGCCGGATGCGTCGCCGAGAAGGACGGAGCGGCGGCCGGTCGGCCGCCGCCCCGGTTGGCTACGCGAACGAGATGTCGTGGTTCTTCAGCGGCACCGAGCGAATGCGCTTGCCGGTCGCGGCAAAGTAGGCATTGAGCACGGCGGGGGCGGCAACGAAGATCGTCGGCTCACCGACGCCGCCCCAGAAACCGCCCGACGGAATGATGATCGCTTCCACCTTGGGCATCTCGTTGATGCGCATCGAGTTGTAGGTATCGAAGTTGGTCTGCTCGATGCGGCCGTCCTTGACGGTGCACTCGCCGTAGAACAGGGCCGAGAGGCCATAGACGAACGAGCCGGCGACCTGCCGCTCGATCTGCGCGGGATTGACTGCGTGGCCGCAGTCGGTCGCCGCCACCATGCGGTGGATCTTGATCTTGTTGCCGCCGGTGACGGAAATCTCGGCAGCGGCGGCGACGTAGCTGCCATAACCCATGTGCTGGGAGAGACCGCGATAGATGCCCTGCGGTGCGGGTTTCTCCCAGCCGACCTTTTCGGCGACGGCATTGAGCACCGCGAGATGCTTCGGGTGCTTCGTCATCAGCTTGCGCCGGAATTCGAGCGGGTCCTGCCCGGCCGCGTGCGCCAGCTCGTCAATGAAGCACTCGAGGTAGATGGCGTTCTGATTGTTGTTCACGCCGCGCCAGAACCAGGGCGGGACGTGCGGATTGCGCATGGCGTGGTCGATCAGCAGATTTGGGATCGTGTAGCCGAACACGCCTTCCGCACCGCCGGGATTCAGGCCCTGGAAGGTGGCGGGATCCTTGCCCCCTTCCAACGCTTCCGGTCGCGCGTATGCAAGGATCGATTGGCCGGAGATGCGCATGTGCATGCCGGTCAGATTGTTGTTCGCGTCAAAAGCGCCGACGAGCTTGCACTGCGTGATCGGATGATACACGCCGTTCGTCATGTCGTCTTCGCGCGAATTGATCAGCTTGATCGGCGTGCCCGGCATCGATTTTGCGACATTGACCGCGTGGATCACGTAGTCGCTTCGCGTCCGCCGACCAAAGCCGCCGCCGAGCAGCGTGTTGTAGACCTCGCACTTGTTGGCAGGAAGGCCGGACGTCTGCACGGTCGCCCCGAACGCGGCTTCGGCATTTTGCGTGCTGGTCCAGACCTCGCATTTGTCCGGAGTGTAGAGCGCCGTAGCGTTCAGCGGCTCCATGGTGGCGTGGTTCTGGTAGGGGTAGGAGTAAACGGCCTCGACCGTCTTGGCCGCGGCCGCGATGGCGGCCTTCGCGTCGCCCTGCTTGTTGCCCACGAATGCCTCGTCGGCGCCGAGACCGGCCTTGAGCACTTCAGCGATGGACGCGCTGGACACCTTGGCGTTCGGCCCTTCGTCCCACTCGATCGGAAGCGCGGCGAGCGCCGTCTTCGCCTGCCACCAGGTGTCGGCGACCACCGCCACGCCGGCGTCGCCGGACTGCACCACTTTCTTGACGCCGGGCATGCCGGCGATCTTGGCGGCGTCGAATGACTTGAGCTTGCCGCCGAAGACCGGGCACTCCTTGAGGGCGGCGCAGAGCATGCCGGGCAGCGTGAAGTCGATCGAGTATTTCTGCTTGCCGGTCACCTTGTCGGCGGTGTCGAGCCGCTTGAGCGGCTTGCCCGCGATCGTCCAGTCCTTCGGGTCCTTGAGCTTGACGTCCGACGGCGGCTCGAGCTTGGCAGCGGCTTCCGCGACCTTCCCATAGGTGGTGCTGCGGTTCGAGGCCCTGTGGGTGATCACACCCTTGGTGACCGCCAGCTCCGAAACCGGAACTTTCCATTCGTTGGCCGCGGCCTGCTTGAGCATCTCGCGCGCCGCTGCGCCGCCCTTGCGGACGTATTCCTGCGACTCGCGGATGGCGCGGCTGCCGGAGGAATTGAAATTGCCCCAGACCCGCTTGCGCGCGACGTTTTCACCCGGAGTGGGAACCTCGGTCGTCACCTTCGACCAGTCGCACTCGAGCTCTTCGGCGACGAGCTGGGCAAGGCCGGTCTGCGAGCCCTGGCCCATCTCGGCACGAGCAATGCGAATGACGACGGTTTCGTCGGGGCGGACCACGACCCAGGCGTTGATTTCGGGCGTGCCGTCCTTGGCGAGCGCGGCATCGGGACCGAACGGAAGCTGGAAGCCGAGGCTGAGACCCCCGCCAACGGCGGCGGTGCCGACCAGGAACGACCGGCGATCGATTTTCGGCATGTAATTCATGGCTGCCTCCCTCACGCCGTCGCCGCGGCGTGAATTGCCGTGCGCACCTGCTGGAAGGTGCCGCAACGACAGATGTTGGTGATATTGGCGTCGATGTCGGCGTCGGTCGGCTTCGGCTTGTCCTTGAGCAGCGCCGCCACCGCCATGATCATGCCGCACTGACAGTAGCCGCACTGCGGCACGTCGTGCTCGAGCCAGGCCTGCTGCACCTTGTGCAGCACGCCGTTCTGCGCCAGCCCTTCGATCGTGGTGATCTGCTTGCCGTCGACCGCGCTCAGCGGCACCGAGCACGAGCGCATCGCGATCCCGTCGACGTGCACGGTGCAGGC
Organism: uncultured Alphaproteobacteria bacterium; assembly: GCA_963739385.1. Classification (GTDB taxonomy): domain Bacteria; phylum Pseudomonadota; class Alphaproteobacteria; order Rhizobiales; family Xanthobacteraceae; genus VAZQ01. The sequence continues at coordinate 22,793 of CAVUAI010000015.1, read as the reverse complement.
GCCGCACTGGGCGATGCCGCAGCCATATTTGGTGCCGGTCAGTCCGATCGTCTCCCGCAACACCCACAGCAGCGGAGTGTTGGGGTCGACATCGACCTGATGAGCTTTTCCATTGACGCTGAGAGCAGCCATTTGCAGTCTCCCGTGAATTGCCGATTGAAGCGAAGATGTTTGCGCCCGCAGTGACCCCCCGGTCACGCCGCGCGCCGTGCCGAACCATAGCTTGGGTCTATTCTAATATGGAAATCGCAAGTTCGCGAGGTCGATTGGCGCGGTGGGCGCATCGCGGGAGACTGCCCACGACACGCGCATCGATGCCGCCGGCATGCGCCGCGGTGCCGTGCCTGGCACAAGGTTCCCGCCTACCGAACCGGATGCCTACGCTCTCTGTTCCTGGTCGAGGATGGCTCTAGCGAGCGCGGTCAGCCGGTCCAGAATCTTGAAAAACTCAATGGTCTCCGGGCCGTCCATGCCGTGAAGCAGCACGCGGTTGCGCTCGAGCGCCGATGCCATCAGCTCGGAGTAGATGGCGGTTCCACGTGTCGTCAGCGTGATGCGAATTCCGCGACCCTCCCGCCGGTGCTCGCGGACCAGCAGGCGCCGGGAGACGAGCGCGCTGACGGCGCGTGACGTCTGGCCCTTGTCCAGGGCCATCAGTTCCGCAAGCGAGTTGAGCGATACCGGGGCGTGCTCCCCGACCAGGGCGACGACGCGCCATTCGACCTGCGACAAGCCGAACCTGCGGCCATAGACCAGGGTCGAGCTGCGGCGCAGGATATTCGCAAGCCTGATCACTTTCGAGGAGACAAGGTCGCTCGGCTTGGCATCAACCTTCGTGCCGCCGGCTGCCCGACGCGCGCGTATCGGACGGCGCGCGGACTCGCTGAGGCTTCGGCGGTCAGCTTGATTTTTTTCCATGGCCCGATGCCACAGTATGCATCAGCTTGATTTGAGTATGCATCAGCTTGATTTGACTTTGTCAAATTTAAGCTCATCCTTGCAGAAGACCGTGCCACGACCGGCGCCAGGACCGGTGGTGTAGAGCGAAGAACGGCGGCGCAAGGGAGAGCAAGATGACCGAGGCGATCGACTTCGGCACCGGTTATACGCGCAAGCCCTCGACCTATAATGCCGCCTTGACCGAAGTCGGGCGCGGCAAGCCCATGGGTGAACTGCTGCGGCGTTATTGGCACCCGATCGGCCTGGTAGCCGATGCGAGTGCGACGCCGAAGCCCGTGCGCGTGCTGGGCGAAGACCTCATTCTGTTCCGCGACGGACGAGGCAATGCGGGCCTGGTGGAGGCGCGCTGCTGCCATCGCGGCACCACGCTCTATTACGGCCGCGTCGAGGAGCGCGGTATCCGCTGCTGCTATCACGGCTGGCTGTTCGACAACCAGGGACGCTGTCTCGAGCAGCCGTGCGAGCCCGAGGGCGGTCTCAAACGCGACCGCGTGCGTCAGCCCTGGTATCCGGTGCAGGAGCTGTATGGCTTGATCTTCGCTTATATGGGACCGCCCGAGAAAAAGCCCGTTCTGCCGCGCTACGAATGTCTGGAGAGACTCGAGCCGGGCGAGATGGTCGAGGCCGACGACAGCAGCATCGGTTCCGGCGGCGGCACGATCGTGCCATGCAACTGGCTGCAGCATTACGAGAACGTGCCGGACGCATTTCACGTTCCCATTCTGCATGGCGCATTCAGCGGCGTACAATTCGTGGCGCAGATGGGCATCATGCCGAAGGTGAAGTGGGAATATTCACCGACCGGCGTCAAGACGATCTCCGCCCGCATGCTCGACGATGGACGCGTGCACTACCGCGTCACGGAGGCGGCGCTGCCCACCCTTCGGGTCGTCCCCAATCCGCGGGTCGAGCGTTACGTCGGAGTCGAGTCCCTGGGTTGGACGCTGCCGATCGACGACACTCATTTCCGCATCTACGTGGCGGGCAAGGTCAGGACCAAGGGCGAGCTCGGCGCCAAGCGTTCGCGCATGAATGGCAAGCTGTGGGCAGACCTCACGCCGGAGGAGCATCAGCAGTTCCCGGGCGATTGGGAGGCGCAGGTCGGGCAGGGGCCGATCACCCTCCATTCCGACGAGCACCTCGCGACCAGCGATCAGGGCGTGGTGATGCTGCGCCGCCTGCTGCAGCGCCAGCTCGAGGCCGTTGCGGCAGGCCGCGATCCGGCCGGGGTCAGCTTCGATCCGGCGGCGCCGGCGGTGATGTTTGATGCCGGCAACTATATCCTGGACCCAAGTGACGCCAAGGCGGCCGAACTGTTGAGCGCCTGACGGCAAAGACGGGATAACCGTCGGACGGCGATGAAGGGGAGGAACGACATGGCACGCTGGCTTCGCCGTGCGTCCGCAAACGCCGCTTGCGCCGTGCTCGCCGCGGCGCTTCTGTCCGACGCGGCTTGCGCGCAATCGCTCGATGCGGTCCGCGTCCAGGAACTCTACGCCGCTGCCAAGCGCGAAGGACAGGTTGTCATCTGGGGAACGCAGCGGCGCGAGGTCGAATGGATTCCCGCCGCTTTCGCAAAAACGTTTCCCGGTATCGACGTGCAGGTGCTCGGCGACAACGATATCGCCGTAAAGGCTATCGCCGAGGCGCGGGCAGGCCGCCACCAGGTCGATGTCTATCAGAACTCGCTGACGGGAACGCTGCCGGTGGTGCAGCGCGATCTGTTGGCGGTCGTCGATTGGTCCCCCTTCGGCTTCGACAGCCGCAACATCGCCTTCGACGGCAAGATGGCCTACACCAGCAACATCGTCTACACCGTCGCCTACAACAACAAGCTGGTGCGGGAGACCGACACTCCCAGGAACTGGATGGACATTCTCGATGAACGCTACAAGGGAAAGGGGGCGTCCAGCACGTTCCTGTTGCCCCGGCTGATCGGCGGGCTTGGGCTGGCGTGGGGCGATGAGAAGGCGCTTCAGTTTGCGCGCGACATCGTAGCGAAAATGAATCTTCTGCTCACGCGGGCGCCGCGTGAATCTCTTTTGCAGTCGGGGGAGCGCGTTTACGCGTTCGGTGAAGTCGATTCGCTCATCCGCGCCGTGGCCGCCGAAGGGCTTCCGGTCAGTCAGGTGGTTCCGGAGCCGGTCGTGGTCGGACAATTCGGCGTCACCATCATGAAAAGCGCGCCGCATCCGAACGCCGCGCGCGTGCTCGCCGGCTTTCTCGCGAGCGCCGAGGGCAAGGCTGCCCGCCTGCAGGCGACCTCCCAGGCGGACTACGGGCCGACGTCGGATAACGCGCTGGCGAAGCGGCTGCATTCCGGTGCGCTGGAAGTGGTGTGGGACCGGCCCGACAATATGGCCGCGCGCGAGGCGCTGTTCGGCCGGGTGGCCGCGATCCTGACCGGACAGGCACGCTGAGCGGCGCATGTGAGGGCCCCGTCTCTCACGATGCGGCGTGCAAAAGCCATGCGGACAGTCGACAACCTCGACGCCCCCGCAAAGCTCGTACTCGGCCTGGGCGCGGGCGTCGCGCTCTATCTGATCGCCGTGCCGCTGGCGATGTTGCTCATTGCCGCCTTTCGCGGTCCTGCTGACTATCTGCCGTTCGAGCCCGGCGCCCGCTGGACGTTCGAACACATCCGCGCGCTGTTCACCGATCCCGTCATCTATACGCGCATCCTGCCCGACACATTCGTTTTCGTCGCCGGCACGGTGGCGGTCGTATTCGTGATCGCGTTGGCGCTCGCGTGGCTGGTGGAGCGTACCGATCTTCCCGGGCGTGAGCTCTGGTTCTCGCTCATCCTGTTTCCGCTGTTGGTGCCGACGCCGGTGCTCGCCATCGCCTGGATATTCCTGATGGGACCCAACGCGGGCTGGCTCAATCTCGCGATCCGGGCGGCGTTCGGGCTGGAGGGCGGAGGTCCCGATCGACATCTTCAGCATGGGCGGCCTGATCCTGTGTCAGGCACTGGCTTCGACGCCGTTCGTATTTCTGCTGCTCACCGCCACGCTGCGGGCGATGGATCCGGCGCTGGAGGACGCGAGCGGTGCGTCCGGCGCCTCGCCTTCGACCACGTTCCGCCGCATCACGCTGCCGGTGCTGTTGCCGGGACTGCTCGCTCCGTTGGTCCTGATCACGCTGATCACCGCCGAACAGTTCGAGCTCCCCCTGATCATCGGGTTGCCGGCCAAGATCAATGTGTTCAGCTATCGCATCTATTTCGAGCTCAATCCGCTCTCGAGCCTGCCCAACTATGGCGGTGCTGCGGCGTTGTCGTTGCCGTTCGTCCTCCTCGGAGTGCTGCTGTTGCTGCTCTACAACCGTCTGATCAAGCGCGCCGACAGTTTCGTCACCATGACGGGACGAGGCTTCCGGCAACGGCGGCTCCCGCTGGGGGCCTGGCGGCTCCCTGCGCTTGTCCTGGTGACCGTCTATGTCGCCCTCGCCGCGGTCCTCCCTGCCGCCGTGTTATTGTGGACGAGCGTCGTCGGCTATGCGCTGCCGCTTTCGGTCACGGCCGCAGATTTCAGCCTCGAGGCGTATCGCCAGCTTTTCGCCAACCGGGCATTCTGGCTGGGATTGCGCAATACGTTTCTGGTCGCCCTGCTGTCAGCACTGATCGTGACCATAATCGGCGCTCTGCTCGGCTGGATCATCTCGCGTTCGCAGAGCAGGTTTCGCCATGCGGTTGATTTCATGTCCGTGCTGTCGGTCGGCATTCCGGCCGTCATCGCGGCCCTCGGCGTCATGCTGTTCTATCTGTCCCTGCCGATCGGCCTCTATGGCACGGTGTGGATCCTGGTCATCGCCTACTGCTACCGTTTCGCCACCACGACGCGGCTGGCGCGCGCCGGCTTCCTGCAGATCCACAGGGAGCTCGATGAGGCATCGGCGACATCGGGCGCGCGCTGGGTCACCACCATGCGGCGTGTGCTCGTTCCACTCATGCTGCCGGCGCTCTCCGCCGGTTTCATTCTCCTCTTCATCGTCGGTGTGCGCGAGTTCACCATTCCGCTCGTGCTCTACAGCCAAGACAATGTCGTGCTGTCGGTGCTGCTGTGGCAGCTGTTTCAATCCGGCCAGCCAGCGCCGTCGGCGGCGCTCGCATCGATCATCATCGCAGTGGTGTTGCCGGTCATATTCCTTGCACGCCGCGCGCTGACACGTCGCTCGCTCGTGGACTAGGGTCGCCCCGGCCATGCTGACCGTGACGGATCTCACGAAATCATTCATCACGCCCGACGGCACGGTGAAGGCCATCGACAGCGCCAGCTTTTCCATCGCGCCGGCGCAGTGCTATGCGCTGCTTGGCCCGAGCGGTTGCGGCAAGACCACGATCCTGCGGTGCGTAGCGGGTCTCGAACAGGCCGACCACGGCTCGATCGCGATCGGCGGGCGCATCGTTTCGGATCGGAGCGTGTTCGTTCCCGTGCATGCGCGCTCGATCGGCATGGTGTTCCAGTCATATGCGATTTGGCCGCATCTCGACGTCTTCGACAATGTCGCCTACCCGCTCGAGGTCGAACGCCCCCGCGTTGGACGCGCCGAGATCAAGAGGCGGGTCATGGACGTGTTGGCCCTTGTGGGGATGGAAACCATGGCCCGCCGGCCCGCGACGCGGCTGTCCGGCGGGCAACAGCAGCGTGTGGCGCTGGCGCGTGCGATTGTGCGGCGACCAAGCCTCCTCTTGCTCGACGAGCCGCTGTCAAATCTCGATGCGCGACTGCGCGACAGCATGCGCCGGGAACTGGCGATTTTGATCCGGCAGGTCGGCATCACCGCCTTGTTCGTAACCCATGACCAGACCGAGGCGCTCGCGCTCGCGGACCGCGTGGCGGTGATGGACCACGGCCGCATCGTGCAGGAAGGGGCGCCGGCCGACATCTATGACCGGCCGGCAAACCTGTTCGTCGCCGCCTTCCTCGGCGCCGGGAATGTGCTCGCGGGGCGGATCGAGGCCCGCGACGGTGAGGCAGGCGTCCAGATTTTGCTTGATGGCTGCGGACATCGCGTCAGGCTCGCCGCCGACCAGCCGGTTGGAGCAGTGGTCGACGTCGTCTTGCGCCCGGACAGTCTTAGAATCGCGGCGCGGCCCGGGGGCGATCTCGATACCATCCCGGGTCGGATCGCAGCCACGGTGTTCCAGGGCAGCGCCGTCGAGTACGAGGTCGATGTCGGGGGCGGCATGCGGCTTCGTGTGCTGGCCCGTGCGCAGACCGATCTCATACGCGACACGCCGGTTTGGATCGGCGTCGACCCGCGCCACGCCTGCGTGTTCGGGCGTTCCTAGCCTGGGCGCGAATTCAGGGAGGCTGCGAAGCTATCAGCAGACAGCTGCGTGAAGGCGAATTATCCTGTCGTGACTGAGCGGGCGATGCATTTGACCCGCAAGCCGTGGAGACTGCGATGACCGAGGACAGCGGCGCGATCTTCGATGCCCACGTGCGCGCTGAATTCGTGGCGCGCGACGTCGATGCCACGATGGCCACCATGACCGACGCACCATACGTCACGCATGTTCCGGTCCTGACCGGAGGTCATGGTCGGGACGAGGTGCGGGCGTTCTACACCAATTGGTTCGTGGGCCGCTGGCCCGCCGACACGCAGGTCACGCAGATTTCCCGCACGGTGGGGCAGGGCCGCGTGATCGACGAACTCATCGCCAGCTTCACCCACGATGTGGAAATGCCGGCGCTGTTGCCTGGAGTGGCGCCGACCGGCCGCAAGGTCATCCTGCCGCACGTCGTGCTCATGGGCATCGTCGACGGCAAGGTTGCCTATGAGCACATCTACTGGGACCAGGCCTCGCTGCTCGCGCAGGTGGGTCTCATCGATCCCACGAAGCTGCCCGTGACCGGCGCCGAGCAGGCGGACAAGCTGCGCGACCCGACGCCTGCCCTCGAACGAGCTCATCCGCCGCGCCGAGCGTCGAAAGGCGGACGCCGCCCAAACCGGCTGAGATCGCCTGCCTGCTGTCGCGTTGCCGAACATGCGAAAGCCAATACGCAACCGTGAATGGGCCTCGCGCGCGCCAGAAAACGTTTGAGCCGGTTCCCTACCTCCCCTACCTTTTCGGCGGGACGAGCCGGGATGGCGGGGTGAACGATGGAATTTGCCAGGCAGACAATTGACCTTAATGGCTGCAAGCTCAGCTACGCACGCGGCGGCAAGGGCGCGCCGCTGATCTATCTGCATGGTACGGACGGACTCGCCGAGTGGCCCGCCATTCTCGATATGCTCGCGCAACGCTTCGACGTGATCGTGCCCGATCATCCCGGCTTCGGTGCGTCGGAGGTGCCGGCCTGGATCGATGACGTGTCCGATGTCGCCTATCTCTATCTCGATGCCATCGAGGCATTGCACCTCTCCGGCGTGCACGTGGTCGGGCAGTCCCTCGGCGGCTGGATCGCGCTCGAAATGGCCGTGCGCTCCACCCAGCGGCTGCGCAGCCTCACCTTGATCTCGGCGGCGGGAATTCACGTCAAGGGTGTGCCGAAGGCGGACATTTTCATGATCGATCCGGAGGAGCAGGCGCGCCTTGCGTATGCCGATCCCAAGATCGGCGAGGAGGCGGCCGCGCGCGCGGCCGCCGACAAATATCAGGATCTTGCCATTCTCAATCGCATCGCCAGCGCGCGCTTCGGCTGGCAGCCGCGCTTCTTCAATCCTCGCCTGGAGCGCTGGCTGCACCGCGTGAATGTCCCGACCCACGTCATCTGGGGCGACGGCGACCGTATCATCCCGCCGGCTTATGCCGAGGCGTTTCATCGCCTAATTCCAGGTTCGACGCTCACCATGATCCCCAATGCCGGTCACCTGCCGCATGTCGAACGCACGCCCGCGGTCGCCGAGGCGATGCAGGGCTTCCTGCGCAACTGAATACGAGTTCGCCATGAAGGTGATGAGCTTTCACCTGATGCCCTACGCGGACCTCGATCTGGGCGTGAAGGACAAGTTCCGCACCGTCTGGATCGTCCTTCCCAACAGCTATTACGATCCGCGCAAGGGTCATGCGCTCTACAACCGCTATCTCGACGAGCTCGAGCTCTGCGCCGAGCTCGGTTTCGACGGCGTCTGCGTCAACGAGCATCATCAGAACGCCTACGGCCTCATGCCCTCGCCGGTCGTGATGGCATCGGCGCTGGCGCGGCGAACGCGTGATTGCCGCATCGCCATCCTGGGCAACGCCTTTTGCCTGCGCCAGCATCCGCTGACCTTGGCCGAGGAGCACGCGATGCTCGACGTCATCACCGGCGGCCGGCTGATCAGCGGCTTCGTGCGCGGCGTCGGCTCGGAATATTTCTCGTTCGGCACCAACCCGGTCTATTCGCTCGAGCGTCACCAGGAGGCGCACGACCTGGTCGTGCGGGCGTGGACCGAGCCGGGTCCGTTCGCGTTCGAGGGCAAGCACTATCACTGCGAATACGTCAATGTGTGGCCGCGGCCGTATCAGCAGCCGCATCCGCCGATCTGGTGCCCGTCGATGGGCAGCGTCGAGACGCTGGAATGGGCCGCTCATCCCGACCGCAAATACGTCTATCTGCAGGCGTACAGTCCGGCGGAATCGGTCGCGCGCTATCTCAACCTTTATCGCGAGGTGGCGCAGCGCCGCTACGGCTACGAAGCGACCTCCGACCGCATCGGGTGGTCCACGCCGATCTACGTCGCCGACACCGACGAGCAGGCGGTGAACGAGGCGCGCGATCACATCGAGGCGCTGTTCAACGTCTTTCTGCCCAAGCAGTCGGAGCTGATGTTCTTTCCGCCGGGATACATGTCGCCGGAATCGCTCAAGCGCGCGCTCGCCGCCAAGCGCGGACACAAGGGCGGCGTCAAGATCGAGCATCTCATCGAGCGCGGGATCATGATCTGCGGCAGCCCCGACACGGTGCGCCGGCGCATCACCGAGTGCCACAATCTCATGGGCTTTGCCGAGCTCGTCTGCATGCTGCAGTTCGGCACGCTGCCGGCACACCTCACGGAAAAGAACATCCGCCTGTTCGCTTCCGAGGTGCTGCCGGCCATCAAGACGCTGACGGACAGGGATTATCGCGGCTTCGAATTGCCGAAGGTCGCCGCCGAATAGGCCCTGCGTTCGAACAACGCGGACACTTGCATCGGGAGAGCGTTCATGCCTCGCTTGCGCTGGGCCACCTGTTCGATGATGGCGGCCGCCATGAGTCTCGCTCGGCGGCTCCGCCCGTGCCGCCGATGCTGCGCTGATCGAGGCGGCGAAGAAGGAAGGCGAGGTGGTCTGGTATACGACCCAGATCATCAGCCAGCTCGTGCGCCCGGTGAGCGCGGCGTTTGAAAAAAAGTATGGCATCAAGGTGCGCTCGACCCGGGCGAACTCCACCGAGCTTTCGGTCAAGATCATCAATGAAAGCCGGGCAGGCAAGCCGCAGTCCGACGTGTTCGACGGCACCTCTACCGTGGTGCCGCTCAAGAAAGAGGGCTACGTCCTGCAATGGTTGCCGGACCCGGCCAAGGCCTACCCGGCGCAGTACCGGGACCCCGAGGGATACTGGGTCGCCAACAACCTGTTTTTCCTGACCCCGGGCTTCAACACCGCGCTCGTTCCCAAAGGCACGGAGCCGCGCACCTACCAGGCACTGCTCGATCCGAAATGGCGCGGGAAAATGGCCTGGAGCACGACGCCTTCGAGCTCGGGCGGCCCCGGCTTCATCGGTACCGTGCTGACGGAGATGGGGAACGAGAGCGGGATGGCTTACCTGCGCGAGCTCTCCAGGCAGAGGATCGCCAATATCGGCACTGCTGCGCGCGAGGTGCTCGACCAGGTCATCGCCGGCGAATATCTCGTCGCGCTGCAGATCTTCAATCATCACACCGTCATCAGCGCCAAGAAGGGCGCGCCCGTCGACTGGATCAAGATGGAGCCGGTGACGGGCACGCTGTCGGTGCTGTCGGTGCACAAGGCGGCGCCCCATCCCAATGCGGCCAAGCTCCTCGCCGACTTCATCATCTCGCCCGAGGGGCAACAGATCTTCCGCGCGGCGGAGTATCTACCGGCCGATCCCACGGTCGCGGCGCTGACCCCGACGCTCAAGCCGGACGAAGGCCAATTCCGCACGCACTTCTTCACTCCCGAGCAGACCGAGGACAACATGGTCGTCTGGAAGACGGTCTATGATGATCTGTTCCGGTAGGGACTGGACCCGGTGGCTGGCTTGACCGCGATTTCGGGGGAGGAGGCAAGCGCAAGACGGCTTTCTTCCACGGTGACCGCGACGCAGAGTCCGGCGGCAACACTCCGCTCGCGCCTGGGCGCGCACCAGACGCTCGCGCTGGCGGCGCTGCTGATCGTCATCCTCGCCGCCCTCGTGCTGCCCCCGTTCCTGTTCCTGCTCAAGGCCAGCCTCGCGGACGTTCAGCGCGGCGGCGAATGGAGCCTCGCCAATTTCGAAGGCGTGCTCGGCAGCCGCCGGTTCATTTCGACCAGCGTCAACTCGCTGGTGTTCGCGGCCGGCAGCGCGGTGCTTGCGCTCGCCATCGGATGGGTCAGCGCCTGGATCGTCGAGCGCACCAATACGCCGCTCAAGCCGCTCGCCTATCTGACCGCGATCATTTCGCTGGGAACGCCCTACATCCTCTATGTCACCGCCTGGCTGCTGCTGTTCGGCAAGGCCGGTCCGGTCAATCAGCTGTACCGGCAACTCACCGGGACTGCCGACCTCCTGATCGACGTCTATTCCATGCCGGGCATGATCATGGTGGAGGGCTTCCTGTGGTCGCCGTTGGCATTCCTGCTGGTCGGAGCGACCCTGCACAACGCCAATCCGGAGTTGGAGGAAGCGGCGCGCGTGAGCGGCGCCGGCGTGTGGGAGACGATCCGGCGGGTGACGGTGCGGCTGTCGCTTCCGTCGATCCTGGCGCTCTCGATGCTGGTATTCATCCGCGCTATCGAGGCGTTCGAGGTGCCGGCGCTGGTCGGGTTGCCCGGCCGCATTTCGGTCCTGACCACGGACATCTACAGCAACATGGTCGCGCGGGCGCCGCCCGACATCGGCGGCGCGAGCGCGCTTTCGGTGCTGATGCTGGCCCTGGTGCTGGTGCTGCTCGCGATCTATGGCAGGTTGTCGCGACATGCGGAGAGGTTCGCGACCATCACCGGAAAGGGGTTTCGGCCGCGGCCATTCGATCTCGGACCGCTGCGCTATGCCGCCGCTGCGGTACTGGTCGTCAATTTCGTGCTGCTTCTGCTCGTGCCGATGGCGATGCTGGCCTGGGTGTCGCTGCTTCCGTTCTACCAACCCGTCAGCGCCGCCGCGTTCAAGCTGGTCACGCTCAGCAACTACGCCACGGTGTTCTCGCCCGAGCATGTCGAGCTCATCGTCAACACGCTGCTCGTCGCGGTCACCACCGCCACCATTGCGGTTGCGATCACGTTCCTTGCGGCATGGCTGGCGGTACGCCGGGGGCCGGGCGGCTGGATCGTCGACCGGCTTGCCACCATCCCGCTGGTCTTTCCCGGGCTCATTCTCGGCATCGCGGTGATGCAGCTGTTTCTGCACGTGCCGATCCCGCTCTACGGCACGCTCGGCATCCTGGTCTGGGCCTTCGTCATCAATTACCTGCCCTACGGGATGCGTTACAGCGCCTCGGGCATGCTGCAGATCCACCGCGAGCTCGAGGAGTCCGCGGAGATGTGCGGTGCGTCGCCGCTCATGCGGCTGCGCCGCATCGTGGCGCCGCTGCTGGCGCCCGCACTGCTCGCGGGCTGGTTGTTTATCTTCCTCATGGCGGCGCGCGTGTTGTCGCTGGCGATCTTGCTCTCCGGGCCGCGCTCGCAGACCATGGCGGTGACCTTGTTCGACCTCTGGACCAACGGGCAGGGCACCGAGCTTGCGGCGCTCGGGCTGATATGGTCCATGCTGATGGCGATGATCGCAGCGGTGTTTTACGTCCTGGCGCGCCGCTCCGCAGCGGGCGCGCTCGCGCGTGCCTGAGCGCCGCGACGACCCGGTTCAATTGCATGCAACTCGAGGAGCAAACAATGACAACCAAAAAATACGAGACCGTCCTGATCGAGAAGCAGGACGGCATCACCTGGCTGATCATGAATCGGCCGGACAAGCGCAACGCCATGAGCCCGCAGCTCCATCTCGACATGGACGACGCCCTCGACGAGCTGTCGGGCGATCCGGAGACGCAGGTGCTCGTGCTGACCGGCGCGGGCGAAGCCTTCTGTGCCGGCCAGGACATCAAGCTCTATTTTCGCGGCGGCGACGCCGACCCGAAGCTGCGTCGCAAGGCGAGCCGCGCTTCCAACCAGTGGCGCTGGCAGCGGCTGTCGACCTTCCCGATGCCGACCATCGCCATGGTGAACGGCTACTGCTTCGGCGGCGGCTTCACGCAGGTGTGCGCCTGCGATCTCGCGGTGGCGGCCGACGATGCGGTATTCGGCCTCTCCGAAGTGAACTGGGGCATCCTGCCCGGCGGCATCGTGTCCTGGAACGTCGCCCAGACCCTGAACTTCCGCGACGGCATGTATTACGCGCTCACCGGCGACACGTTCGACGGCAAGAAGGCCAAGGAGATCGGCTTCGTCAACATGTCGTTCCCGAAAGCCAAGCTCAAGGACGAGACGATCAAGCTCGCCAGGAAGCTGATGGAGAAGAGCCCGGCGGTCGTCCGCTACACCAAGGAAGCGCTGCGCGCCGTGCGTTTCATGAACGAGCCGCAGGCCGCGGACTACCTCAACGCCAAGAGCGACGCCTTGCGCTTTGTCGACAAGGAAGACAGCCGCAGCCAGGGCATGAAGCAGTTCCTGGACGACAAGAGCTATCGCCCCGGCTTCGGTGCCTTCAAGCGCCAGGCCAAGCGGGCATAGGAATACAAGGACTGAGATGGGCCGTCGCCCTTCGAGGCTCGCCCAAAGGGCGAGCACCTCAGGGTGACGGTCGAAGAGAGCCAGTCATCCTCCCACGCTCGGGCGCCAGCGCTCGAAGCGGCGCTCGATCAGGCGCAGCAATTCCGTCATGGCGATGCCCGCCGCCGCGATGATGATGATGCCGACCATGACCTTGTCGGTCTGAAAGCGCGCGCCCGCGGTTGCGATCAGAAAGCCGAGCCCGTGGGTGGCGCCATACATCTCGCCGACCACGATGCCGACGAGCGCGTGGCCGAGCCCCAGCCGCAGCCCGGTAAGCAACAACGGTACCGACGACGGCAGCGCGACGGTGAGAAACATCTGCCAGTCGTTGGAACCGAACGAGCGCGCCACCTTGACGAAGTCCGCGTTGACGGTGCGCACGCCGGTGATGGTGTTCACAAGGATCGGGAAGACGGCGCCAAGGAAGACGATCGCGACCTTGGACATCAGGCCGATGCCGAACCAGATCATGACCAGCGGCAGCAGCGCGATGCGCGGCGTGGCGTAGAGCGCGGACACGAACGGATCAAGCACGGCGTCGACCCGGCTGTACCAGCCCATGAGGATGCCGAGCGGGACGCCGATGAGGATGGCGGCGCCATAGCCCACGATGAATTCGATGCCGGATACCTGCATGTCGTAGAGAATGCTGCCGTCGGCAAACATGTCGAACGCCGTGCGCACGATGCGGCTGGGCGAACTGGTGAACAACGGGTTGACCCAACCGAGCGCAACCGACATTTCCCAGAACGACAGAAACAGCAGGACGGCGACCGTACCGAGCAGTGCGTGCTCGCGCCTTTGCCAGAATGACCGCGCCGGGGCCGGACGAACCGCTGCCGCGAGGCGCCTGTCGTTTGTTTTGCTCGGGGCGTCCATGGGTCGCTCACGCCACCGTCAGCATGCCGGTATGCTCGGCTTCCTGCTCGATCAATTGCCAGATGCGCTGTTCGACCTCCAAAAACGCCGGCTGATGCTTGAGCGCCAGCGTGCGTACGGGCGGCAGATCGACCTCGATGATCTCCTTGATGACGGCGGGCCGCGCCGAGAACACCACGACCCGGTTGGCGAGAAATACCGCCTCGTTGATCTGGTGGGTGACGAACAGCGCGGTCGTCCTGGCGCGCGCGAGGATCTTCAGCAGCTCCACCTGCATGAATTCGCGGGTCTGGGCGTCGAGCGCCGCGAACGGCTCGTCGAGCAGCAGGAGCTGCGGCTCCATCACCAAAGCGCGCGCGATATTGACGCGCTGGCGCATCCCGCCCGAAAGCTCGTGCGGATAGTGCGCGGCAAAGCCGGCCAAGCCGACCAGCTCCACCAGGGCGAGCGCGCGCTGCCTGCGCTCGGTCCGCGAGAGCCTGCCCTGCAAATCGAGGCCATAGGTCACGTTCTCCAGCACGGTGCGCCAGGGGAACAGGCTGTCGTGCTGAAAGACCATGGCGCGGTCCGGGCCTGGCCCATGCACCGCGCGACCGTCGACCTCTATCCGCCCGCTGCTGACCTCGGCGAGACCATCGACCGCGTTGAGAAATGTCGACTTGCCGCAGCCCGACGGCCCCACGATGGCGACAAGCTCGCCCTCGAACACCGCGAGGTCGATGTCGCGCAGGACCGGTGTGGACTGCGCGGTGCGCTGGTTGCAGATGTCGAGCGAGACGTCGCGCACCTCCAGCTTCGCTCGCCGGCCCGGCCCCATCGCTCGCCCATCAGTTCTGCGCGCGCAGTTTGTTGAAGACGCCCTCGCGCGCGAGCGCATCGAGCGTGCCGGCGTCGACGAATTGCTCCGGCGTCATGGCGGCTGCCTTGGGCTCCTTTCTGGCGATCTCCTTGAGCACCAGCGCGATGCCGGGAAGCGAAACCTTGAGGTCGTCGGGATAGACTTTGACATACGCTTCATAGGCCGCTTTCGCATTCTCCGTGTCCTTGACGTCGAGGAACTTCTGCGAGAGCGGAATGGCGATCGTGGGATTGGACTTGTACTCATGGACCGCGGTCGCCATCGCCATCAGGAATGTCTTCACCAGGTCGGGCCGGCGCTTGAGGAAGCTGCGGCTGGTCACGTAGGCCGTGTTCGGATAGTCGCCCGCGATGTCGGTCACGTCGACCAGCACGTGAAACCCATGTCGCGACAGCTCCGCGGTGTCGGGATATTGCTCCATGGTACCGGCAATCTGCCCGCTCATCGCCGCCGCGATGCGAGTGGCGGCGCCGCCCAGCTGCAGGATCCTGACATCGTTGCGAGACAGTTTGAGGTGGGCGAGCGCGAAGTCCGCCGCCGTGTCGGTCGAAGAGCCATAGCGGCTGATGGCGACGCTTTGGCCCTTGAGCTGTTCAGGACCGGTGATCGCGGTCTTGACCACCAGCTGGAACGGCAGCTTGTTCGAGATACCGCCGACAATGACAACGTCGGCGCCCTGCACCGCGGCGGACAGCGCCGGCGTGTAGCCGTTCTGCGCGATGTCGACCGAGCCGCCAACTACGGCCTGGGTGAGCATCGACCCGCCGTCGATGAACACCGGCGCGATATCGAGCCCGAACTTTTTGAAGATGCCCTGCTTGTCGGCGTAGATGAGCGGCCCCGATGTCATGGAGAATCCATCATAGGCGACGCGCACCTTGGTCAGGCTCTGCTGCCCGGCGGCTGGCGTCGCGACGGCGAAGCTGGCGGCGAGCGCCAGCAGAAGTCTCATTTTCATGGCGTTTCCATTTCCGTGCGCTTTACGACAGCAGCGCTTTCATCTTGTCCTGGTTGATCGGCTTCATCAGCTGGTCGACCAGGGCCCCGAGCGGCACCGGCACCTTCGCGTGTTGCGCCAGTTCCAGTGCCACGTCCATGTCCTTCTCCGCCCATTTACCAGTGCTTTTGCCCCAGCGGGAGAGCGACCAATTGGCGCCGCTGCCATGAGCAAGCGCCTCGATCAGGCGCGGAATGTCGGCGCCAAGCTCCTTCGCCAAGGTGAGGGATTCGAAGTTCGCCGCCATGCAGGCCCACAGCAGCATGTTGTTGATGGTCTTGGCGATCTGACCCGTGCCGACAGGACCGAGATGGAGCACGTGCCGGCTGAACGCCGCCAGCACCGGCCTGGCACGGATGAGCCAGCGTTCTTCGCCGCCGACATATGACGTCACGGTTCCGTTGTTGGCGGCCTCCTGCCCGAGCACGACCGGGCAATCGAGCACGCCGATGCCCTTGGCGGCGGCAAGTGCTTCCATGCGCCGGCAAGTCTCCGGCGCGCATGAGCTTGCGATGCAGATGACGCCGCCCTGCCCGAGCCGGTCGAGAAGTCCGGATTGGCCGATGACGTGTTCGACCTGCTGGTCGGTGGCCACCATGACGATCACGACTTCGGCGTGCTCGCCCACCTGCGCCGGGGAGAGACAGGATTTCACGCCCTGATCGGACGCCCGCCGCATGGCGTCGACGTCGACATCGAAACCGGCGACGTCGAATCCCTTGCTCACCATGTGCCGTGCCATCTGCAGGCCCATGGCCCCGAGGCCGATGAGGCCGGTCCGTTTCACGTTGCTTGCGCTGTTCATGGGGACCTCGCCCGCGATTCATACGAGCGCGAATGATTGCTGTCGTCCCCGCAAAAGGCGGGGACCCATGTTCCAGAGGCTGGGGGACGCGGCACGATGGGTCCCCGCCTGCGCGGGGACGACAACGAGAGGAACTGTTGACACGAACGCGGCATCATTGCTTCGTTCGCATCTGCGCCCGCAGGGCCTGGGTCGCCGCCCGATCGAGCACCCACGAGCATCCCGCCGGCGCGAGCACGACGCCATAGTCGCGTTCCGCCGCGGAGCGCGACACCGCGCCTTCGAGCACATCGGCGAGCACGCGCTCGGGATCGCGCGCCAGCGGATCGCCATGCCCGCCGCCGCCAGGCGTATCGAGCCGGAACACGTCGCCGGCGCGCAGCGGATAGTCGGCGTAACGGGTCGGCAAGCGTTTCGCTGCGTCGGTCTCGGGGTTGATCGAGATGTCGCCGGGGCGTCCGCTCATGCCGCCGGCGCAGCCGTTTGGCGCAATGACGTGTCGCATGGACCGAATGGAGAAGCGGGCATCCGCAAGGTTGAGATACTCGCGGCGAATGCCGAGCCCGCCGCGCCACTCGCCGGCACCGCCGGAATCCGCGATCAGCTCGAAACGGGTTACGCGGGTCGGAAACTCGCTTTCGATGATCTCGACCGGCGCGATCTTGGCATTGCTTTGGTTGACGGTGATCCCGGAGCCGCCGTCCTTGGTCGCGCGCGCGCCGGCGCCGCCGGCGATGATCTCGTACTGGACGTAGCCCCTTCCACCGTATGTGCTGCGGCCGCCGAGAATGATCGAACGGCTGCCGCTACCGTCGGCGCGTACCTTGCCCGGCACGACGTGGCTCATGGCGTCGAATATGGCGTCGACCAGCGCATGGATGGTGGGGTTGTAGGTATTGACCGGGGCGGGAAAGCGCGGATTGAGCACGCTGCCATCGCGCGCGGTCATGGTGAAGCCGCGCATAAGCCCGCTCGAGACGTACATGTTCGGGTCGATCAGGGAGATCAGCGCGTAGGCACAGGCCGCTTGCACAAGGGGCGGGCGGATATTGGCCGGCCCTCTGGTCTGGTCGGCCGAACCGCTGAAATCGAAATGGAGCCGATCGTGCTTCTTGTCGACGACGACGTGGATGCGCACGGGCACCTCCAGGTCGATGCCGTCGTCGTCGACGAACCGCTCCGCCTCGAAGCGGCCGTCTTGCCATTCGGCGACGGCTGATCTCAGCGCGTTTTCCGAGAGCTCGAACACGCGGTCATAGCAGGCGAGCGTCTTTGGTCTGCCGAATCGTCCGACCAGCTCGCCCAGCCGCTTTTCGCCCAGGCGGTCGGCGCCAAGCTGCCCGCGGATGTCGCCGAGCACCAGCTCCGGCGTACGCGTATTGGCGCCGATCAGCCGCTCGATGTCGCCGTTCGCCTGGAAATCGCGGTGGTAGCGCACGGCAGGGAGGTGAAGGCCCTCGTTGAAGATCTCGCGCGCCTGCCCGGAGCAACTGCCCGGCACCGGGCCGCCGATGTCGCTCTTGTGCGCGATCGAACCGCAGAACCCGAACAGCTCGCCCTCGACGAAGGCCGGAGTGATGACGGCGATATCGGGGGCGTGGGGGCTGCCGCCATGATACGGGTGATTGATGATGAAGCCGTCGCCTTCCGCGATGTTGCCGCGAAAGGCTTCGATGATGGCGGCGGTGCAGGCCGGAAAGGCGCCGATGTGGAGGGGCAGCACGACGTGCTGCGCCACGACCTCGCCCTTCGCGTTCATCAGCGCGCAGGACGCATCCTGCAACTCCCGCACGATGGTGGAAAAGCCCGTGCGGAACAGCGAATTCTGCATCTCCTGCACGATCCCCGACAGGCTCGCCTTCATCACCTCGAGGTCGACCGCGTCGATCGCCATGGTCAGCCCTGCTGAATCACGATGAGGTTCCTCCATTCGTCGATACGCGCCACCTGTCCATCGAGGATGAGGGTCGTGCAATCGAGTTGGTCGAGGATCGCGGGGCCCGCAAGCTCCAGTCCAACATCGAGACGCTCGCGCGCATAGACCGGACAGTCGACGTCCGTCCCATCGAACTGTACGCGTCGCGTGTCGGTCCGGGCAGCGGAGAGCGGGGTGCCGGTGCGTTTGAACCTGGGCAGCGTGACCGGCGGCACCAGACCGGTGCCGCGCACGCGATATGACACGATCTCCACCGGCTCTCCCGGCGCCATGTGGCCGAACATGCTTTTGTGCTGCCGGTCGAACGCCGTGCGCAGCTGCGGCAACCCGTCGGCCGGCAGCGGTTCGGCAGGACAGGGAACTGCGATCTCGTAGCCCTGGCCGGCGTAACGCATATCGAGCGAGCGCTCGACGTGGATGCGATCCGGCGCGAAACCGTCGCGTCCCAGCTCGTCGTGCGCCTGCGCCGCCAGGCGGGCAAACATCGCATTCAGCGCCTCGGGCGTTGCGCCATTCAACGGCGTCAGCTTCGACTGGATGTAGTCGTGCTTGACGTCCGACATCAACAGGCCGATGGCGGAAAACACGCCGGGATAGAGCGGAACGATGATGCCGGCCATGCCAAGATCGCGGGCCATGCGGCCGGCATGGAGGGGGCCTGCCCCGCCGAAGGCGAGCAGCATGAAATCGCGCAGATCGTGCCCGCGCATGGTGGAAATCGCCTTGATCGCTTCTTCCATCTTCACATCGATGACGCGCACGACGCCTTCAGCAGCATCGTCGACGGAAAGCCCGAGCGGGCGTGCCACAGCGGTCTCGACGGCAGCGCGCGCCCTGACGCCATCGAGCCGCATCTGCCCGCCGAGAAAGTTGTCTTCGCCAAGGTAGCCCAGCACGAGGTTGCAGTCGGTAATGGTGGGCGCCTCACCGCCGCGCCCGTAACATGCCGGTCCCGGCACTGCGCCCGCGCTGTGCGGTCCGACCTTGAGCGCACCGAACCGATCGACCGTCGCGATCGTGCCGCCCCCGGCGCTCACGGTGTTGATGTCGAGCATCGGCACGGCGAGATCGCGGCCTTCGATTTTTCCGCGGCTCGACAGCAGCGGCTCGCCGTCCTTGATCAACGCGACGTCGCAGGAAGTTCCACCCATGTCAAAGGTGATGATGTTGCGAAACCCGCTCATGCGGCAGGCGAGCGCGCCGGCGGTGACGCCCCCGGCCGGTCCCGACAACACCGTGGTGACGGCGCGGCGGGCGGCGGCGGCGAAGGTCGCCATGCCACCGTTCGATTGCATGACGTATTTCTGCCGGGTAGCAATCCCCGCGCCGACGAGGCGCCGATCGAGTTGCGCGATATAGCGCGCCAGGATCGGCTGCAGGTAGGCATTGATGACCGTCGTGCTCAATCGGTAATATTCGCGTATCTGGGGCAGCACCTCCGACGACAGCGAGACGCTGCAGTCCGGCATTTCCTCGAGCACGATCTCGCGCACGCGCGCTTCGTGCGCGGGATGAAGAAACGAGAACAGCAGGCACACTGCGAGCGACTCGATATTCCTTGTCCGGAGCTCGCGTACAGTCTCGCGCAGGGCGGTTTCGTCGAGCGGGCGGAGCACACCGCCGCGGAAGTCGATGCGTTCCTTCACTTCGCCGCTCAGGCTCGGCGGCACCAGGGGCGCCGGCCGGTCGTACATCACATCGAAGATCGCGGTGCCGTAGGGCCTCGCCTGCTCGCCGACGGGATAGATGCCGCCAAATCCTTCGGTCACCAGCAAGCCGGTCTTGACGCCCTTGCCCTCGAGCAGGGCGTTGGTCCCGACCGTCGTGCCGTGGCAGAAGTAGCCGATGTCGGCAGTCTCTCCGGCGCGGGCGAGGAGCCGCTCGACCCCGGCAAGGATCGCGCGCGACGGATCATCCGGGGTGGATGGAAGCTTGGCGATCGATAGCGTCCCGGTCTCTTCCTCGAGATAGACGAAATCGGAAAATGTCCCTCCGGTATCGACTGTAACGCGGTAGCGAGCCATGCGACGTGTGGATTCCAGTCGGAATGCGGCTCTGGGACAAGAGCCACTGCTATAAGGACATGGCGCCTTGCCGGCGTCAAAGGACAATATCGCGGACTTGTCGGCTCGCAGTCGCGCCGCAGTCGAGGAGAAGGATTTGGACAGCGTCGACTTCGATGCGCTCGAGGAGCGGGCACGCGCCAGGCTTTCGCCCGGCGCCTATGCTTTCGCGGCGGCCGGCGCCGATGACGAGGTCACGGTGGCAGAGAACGTCGCTGCGTGGCGGCGGTGGCGCCTGCGACCGCGCATGCTCAACGACATCACCAGGATCGACACCGGCACGAGCATATTGGGCGCCCGCGTCGATACGCCGATCATGGTGGCCCCGTTTGGGCGCCACAAGCTGTTTCATCCCGACGGCGAGCGTGCGAGCGCGCGCGGCGCCGGCGCGGCCGGCGCGGTCTTCGTCCTGCCGACCACGTCGACGGTCAGCATCGAAGACGTGGCAGCAGAGCCCGTGGCAGCGCCGCGCTGGTTCCAGCTCTACCTGCCGCCCGACCGCGCAGTGGCGGAGAACCTGGTCGACCGCGCCGCGGCTGCCGGATTCAGCGCCATCGTGCTTACGGTCGACCAGCCGGTTTACGGCGCGAGCCCACGCGCCGCGCGGGCGCCGCTGGCGCCATCACCCGATATTCGCAGTGCCAATCTGCCGGGCCAGCCCATCGCCCAGAATTCCTACAAGGCGGGTTACACCGGCACGGTGACCTTTCCGGCTACTTGGCGTGACCTCGAATGGCTGGTGCGGCGTGCGGCCCTGGACGTGCTGGTGAAGGGCGTGCTGCGCGGCGACGACGCGGTACGCTGCCTGGACGCGGGCGCAAAGGCGATCATCGTCTCGAACCACGGCGGCCGCCACCTCGACGGTACCGTCGCCACCGCCGATGCCCTGGCGGAGATTGCGGGCAAGGTCGGAGGCAAGACGGAACTCTACGTCGACGGCGGCATCCGCCGCGGCAGCGATATCGTGAAGGCGCGCGCGCTGGGGGCCCGCGCCGTGCTGGTGGCGCGCCCCGTCATCTGGGGACTCGCGCTCGACGGGGCCGACGGCGTGCGCATGGTACTGGACCATTTGCGTACCGAGCTCGTCCGCGCCATGGCGCTGTGCGGGACCGCACGGCTGGATGACATCGGGCCCGACCTCGTGGTCAGAGCAGACCGCTGACAATGATGTTGTATTTGGCCTTTGATCGATATGACATGGCGAAAGCAGCACAACGGAGTGAACATGGCAGGACAGGTCGCGGCGGAATCCAAACCAGCAAGCACGCCCTCCGTGCCGCACATTGGCGCCGGACCGCTGGAAGCGTTCATCAAGCGGGCGTTTGAGGCCGCCGGCCTGCCTGCGAGCGATGCGGGGGTCGTCGCCGGTCTCATGGTCGAGGCCGACCTGCGCGGCAGCGACACCCATGGCGTGATCCGTCTGCCGATCTATGTGCGCCGGCTCAAAGCCGGCGGCGTGAACCCGCGCCCTAACATCCGCATCGTGCGGGAAAAGCCGGGAACTGCCCTCATTG
Source organism: uncultured Alphaproteobacteria bacterium (assembly GCA_963739385.1). GTDB lineage: Bacteria > Pseudomonadota > Alphaproteobacteria > Rhizobiales > Xanthobacteraceae > VAZQ01. The sequence continues at coordinate 884 of CAVUAI010000015.1, read as the reverse complement.
ACGGCGACAATGGTCTCGGCCATCTCGTGATGCGCTTCGCCACCAAGACCGCCATCGAAAAGGCCAAGCATTCGGGTGTCGCGTGGGTGGGCGCGCGCATGAGCAACCATGCCGGCCCGGCAGCGCTCTACGCCATGATGCCGCTCGCCCACGACATGATCGGCATCTATCTGGCGGTTGGCAGCAACAATCACCTGCCGCCCTGGGGGTCGACCGAGAACCTGCTCGGCACCAACCCGATCGCGATCGCGATCCCGGCCGAAGCAGAGCCTCCGATCGTCCTCGACATGGCTCCCACCGTCGCGGCGTTTGGCAAGGTGCGCCTCAAGATGCAGCGCAACGAGGAACTGCCGGTCGGCTGGATGATCGGTCGCGACGGCAAACCCCTCACCGACCCCAAGCGCGCGGAGGAGGGCCTGCTGCTCCCGATCGGCGACTACAAGGGCTATGGCCTGAGCCTGATCATCGGGCTCCTGGCCGGCACGCTCAATCAGGCGGCATTCGGGCGTGACGTCGTCGATTTCGTCAAGGAGCAGGGCAAGGCCACCAATACCGGCCACGCCATCGTGGCGGTGTCGGTCGAAGCCTTCGCTCCGGCCGCGCAGTTCAAGCGCCAGGTCGACGCGGCGGTCCGGCTCATGCGCGATGCCGAGCGGCTGCCTGCGGTGGAGCGGATTCTGGCTGCCCGGCGAACAAAGTCACCTCAAGCGGCAGGATCGCCTCAAGAGCGGCATTCCCATGCCCAAGCCGCTGCGTGACAGCCTCGATGCGATCGCGCGCGACCTGGGCGTCGCGCCCCTGGCTTGATCCCGATGCGAGCGCAGAGCAGGCATCCAGTGTGGTGCCTTATGGCGGGGCCCGACTGACATGAGCGACCGCACCGC
>CAVUAI010000014.1:0-73053 GCA_963739385.1 uncultured Alphaproteobacteria bacterium | reverse complement strand
GCACCTCAGGCAGGGCATCGACTTCGACGCGATCCAGACCACCGTCGGCCACGCGCGTGCGCCAGGAGCTCAATTTTTTCCTCGCCCTTGGGCCGGCGACGGCAGCGACCGAGGGCTATGCGGCGCCGGAAACCCTCTCGCACGCCCGTGCCCTTCTGGGCGATGGGGGCACTCTGACGGAACAGATGACGGTGCTCTGGGGTGTCTATCTGGCTCACGCAATGCGGGCAGACTTTGGCGCCGCGCGCGATGTAGCACAGCAATGCCTGGCGCTGGCAGCAGAGCATAAGCACCCCGGCATGCTGGCGCTGGCTCACCGCTTCATGGGCCAGACGCTCTGGAGCGTAGGGGCTTTCGTTGACGCACGTTTTCACCTGGAGTGTACGCTCGACCTCTGCGCCGCCAACCAGGAGACGATCAGGTCCTATAGGCAGTTCGGCGCCAACGACCTGGTCACCGCGTTGTCATCGCTGTCCAGGGTATCTGGATTTTCTCGGCTACCCGGAGCAAGCCGCTGCCAAAGCGGGACAAGCGCTGGCGCATGCTCGAAGTATGCGGCTGGCGTTTACGACCGCTTTTGCCTTGGATGGCGAGGCGCTTCTCGGGGCTTTGGGAGCTGACCCCCAACGGGCCGCCGCTCACGCCAACGAAGCAGTGGCCCACAGCATCGAGCATAGCCTTGCAGACTATGAACAGAGAGCGCGCTTCATTCAGGGCGCCTTGCTGGCGCAAGGCGGCGATCCCCGGCGCGGGATCGAGTTGATGCAGAGCGCTATTGCAGCAAGCGAGAACCGAAGTCGTCGCACGCTGTATCTGGGCCATTCTGCCGCCGCCCATGCGAGTATCGGTCAGCCCGAGGCAGGGCTCGATTTGCTGGATGAGGCAATTCACACAGTAGAAACGATCGATGAGCGGTTTTTTGAGGCCGAACTGCATCGCCTGCGGGGCCAGGTGCTGCTGGCGCTGGGCAGGAATGACGAAGGAGAGGCCGGATTGCGGCGGGCATTGACGACCGCACAGCAACAGCAGGCCCGTTGGTGGGAGCTGCGCGCGGCCACCAGTCTCGCGAAGCATTGGCACGAAGCGGGCAAATCCCGGGAGGCCTATTTTCTCCTGGAACCGGTTTGCAGCTGGTTCGCCGAAGGTTTCGGCACGACGAGCTTCAAAGAAGCCAAAGCATTGTTGGACGAGCTCAGGCTCCGCTCAGCTCCGCAGACGCAGGTCAGGTAGCCGCAGTTCCAGCGAACCCTCAACGATCGGCCAGCCGACCGAGCGACCTCTCGGGGGTTGCCGCCGCTTTGACCAGGATCGATGTGTAATCCGCCATCCAATGCCGGAGCGTGTCGGGCTCGAACAGGTCGTCCTTGTAGCTGCAGGAGCCGGTAATGCCCGACGCAGTCTCCTTCAGGATGAGTGAAAGCCAGGAGCGATCGATCGGCTGAACGCGCTGCCCGCCCGGATAGGCGAAGGATCGGACCGTCACATCGGGCAGCTTGAGCGGTCGGAACGCGTTCTGGAGAACGAACGACACCTGGATGAGCGATGTTGGGTCGAGGCCGACTTCTTCCGCGAGCCGGGCGGCGAGGATATCGAGGGGGAGCTGCTGTCTGGCATGGGCTTCCACGACGGAATCCCGCACCCGGTTGAGGGCTTGCAGAAACGACAGGTCGGTATCGATCCGGGTGCGGATGAGCGTCGTGTTCACCAAAGGGCCGACCACGCGCTCCATGCTGAGCTGAGAACGGTTGGCCATGGCGGTCGCGACGCAAAGGTCGTTGCGTCCACTCCGGGCCATCAGCAGCGTCTTGAAGCCTGTCAGCAATGTCATGAACAGCGTCACGCCTTGGCGACGGCTCAACGCGCGCAGGCGCGCGATCAGATCTTTCGGGATACGAATCGGTTCGCGCGCAGTATCCGAGCACAGCAGGGTACTTTTGAGGTCACCCGTGGTCGGAAACACGGGTGCGGCGTCTCGGAGCTGATGCTTCCAATAGGCGAGCTGCTGGGTTGCTGCCGCACTGGTCGACCACCGACGCTGCCAGCGAGCGAAGTCGGAAAACTGATGCGTTGGTTCGGGTAGCTGCGCTCGCCGGCCGGATGCAAAGGCGGCATAGAGTGCCGAGACCTCCTCCATGAGAACGCCGATCGACCAGCCGTCAACGATGATATGGTGCAGGATCAGAAACAGGACGTGGTCGTCGGCACCGAGCCGCAGCAGGCGGATCCGGAACAACGGCGCGCGGCTCATGTCGATGGGTGTCCAGGCTTCCCGCTCGGCTTCCAGTTGTGCCTTCTTGAGCACAAGTGCCTTCGCGCGCTCGTTTCCGGCCGGCGCCCGGCGTGCGAGGTCTTCCACGACAAGGCATGTATCGATGTCGGAGGCCGGCGCGACGAGAGCGACGGGCAAATCGTCCGCGCAGTCAAATCTCATGCGCAGTGAGTTCGTGCCGGCGCACGACCTCGGCCAGGGCGCGCTTGAGCGCGGGGACTTTCAACGGTCCCTGCAGCCGATAGGCAAAGGGCAGGTTGAACTGGGGCAGTCCAGGGAGGTCCCGCTCGATCCGCAGCATATGCTCCTGCAGAATGGACGCCGGCTGGGGGCCGTCTCGTTCCCCGTGCGCGATCTCGAGGTCCCGCTCGCTTGATCGCGTCTCGCGTGCCTCGCTGATCCGCCGGGCCAGCGCCGCAACCGTCGGCGCTTCGAACAGCGCCCGCAGCGGCAACGACACCCCGAATGCATCGGCGACCCGAGCCAGTGCCCGCCCCGCCAGCAGCGAATGACCGCCCAGGTCGAAGAAATTGTCGAACACGCCGATTTTCTCGGCCGCAAGCAGCTCCGCCCATATCCTGGCGATGGCTTCCTCGGTCGGATCGCGCGGCGCCACGCATTCGCTGCCCGTGACCTCGAGCCGCTGGCGCATCCTCGCCAGCGCCGGACGATCGACCTTGCCATGCGCCGTGAGCGGCAAGCGCTCCAGAAAGACGAAGCCCGTGGGGATCATGTAGTCCGGCAGCTTGCTCTTGAGCAAATCGCGAAGCTCGGTGAGCTTCGGCTCCGGGCGGCTTGCGACAAGGTGCGCGACGAGCCGCGTCTCGCCGACGCCGTCGTCCCGCGCCAGCACGACGGCGGCTTGGACGTTCGGATGCTCGGCGAGGACGTGCTCGATCTCTCCGAGCTCGACCCTGTGGCCGCGAATCTTCACCTGATGGTCGACGCGGCCGACAAACTCCAGATGTCCGTCGGCGTGCCAGCGGGCGAGATCTCCCGTCCGGTACAGCCGCGCGCCGCGGCGCTGGACGAACGGGTCACGCAAAAAGCTTCGCCGGGTTTGGTCCGGGTCGTTGAGGTAGCCGCGACCCACGCCCGCGCCCCCGACGCATAGCTCTCCCGCCACTCCGATCGGCGCCGGCTGCATGTGGGCGTCCAGCACGTAGAGCCGTGTGTTGGCAATGGCGCGACCGATCGGCACGCTGGCGAGCGACGGCGGCGGTTCGGCCGTAAGCAGATGCGTCGCTACGGTGTCGGAACATTCGGCGGGGCCATAGGCATTGACCAGCGGCACGCCGGGGAAGTGCCGGAGCCAGGCACGGCAGAGGTCGGGAGCGAGGGCTTCTCCGATGCAGATCAGCCAGCGAAGCCGGCTCAGCGCACGTACGATGGACTCGTCGGGCATTCGGTCGAGGATCGCGCGCAGCAGCGCCGGCACGATCTGCAGCACTGTCACGCCCTCGCGCCCGATGACCTGCGCCAGCTGCGCCGGGTCGCGCACCTCCGCGTCGGCAAAGATGTGGACGCGGCCTCCGACCATCAGGGCCGCAAGGAACTGCCATACCGAGATGTCGAATGTCTGCGGCGCCGTCTGGGCGATCACGTCCGAGGCCGACAAGGCGAGGTCCGAAACCTTGGAAAGAAGGTGATTGAGCAGGCCCCGCTGCTCGATCATGGCGCCTTTCGGAACGCCCGTGGAGCCCGACGTATAGATGACGTAGGCTAGGCGGCTCGAGGCTGCCGGCCGCACCGGCGCGGCTCGGGTCCGGGGCGTCGCGCGGGCGAGTTTGGCGAGAGCGAGAACTTTCGGGCGTGCTCGGGCCGGCATCCCGGAGAGCGCCTCGCCGAGCGCCGTGGCGCAGCCTTGCCCGGCGAGCACAAGCGGCGTGCGGCTGTGCTGGATGATCTGGGCCAGCCGGGCCGGAGGGATCTTCGGGGCCAGAGGAAGAAAAGCTCCGCCGGCTCGCTGCACGGCAATCATTGCGGCCAGGAAATCGACGCCGCGTTCCGCGAGCAGGACGACCACCGCGTCGGGGCCGACGCCCTCGGTTACGAGCCGGTCGGCGATGGCGCAGGCCCGACGCGCGAGCTCGCGGTAACTGAGCCGGACCCGTCCCGCGGACACCGCGATGGCGGTCGGTGTCCGCTCGGCCTGCCTGGCGAACCGCTCGGAAAAGCTGCCGGGACGGCGAACACTGCTCCGGGTCTCATTCCAGTCGAAGACAACCCGCCGGTGTTCGTCGGCAGGCGCCACAGGCAGTCGCGAGAATCCGCTCCTCGGGATTGGCGACCATTGCCTCCAACAGCGTCTGCAAATGCACCGCCATTCGCTCCATCGTGGCGCCCTCAAAGAGATCGGTGCTGTATTCGAGCCAGCCACTCAGACGCTCGTCCTCCTCGACCAGTTCGAGCAACAGATCGACCCGCGCGGTACCGGGGTCCACGTCCATGAAGTTCACGGACAGTCCGGGAAAAGCCGGGGCTCCCGGCGACGGGTTCTGCAGAACGAACATGACCTGGAACAAGGTGTTGCGATCGATGCTGCGCGAAGCCTGGAGGGCCCGCAGGATCTCCTCGATCGGCAGGTCCTGGTTGCGGTGGGCGTCGAGCGTCACCCGCCGCACCCGCCGCAAGACCTCGCTGAATTTTGGGTCGCCCGACAGGTCGGTGCGGAGGATGATCGTATTTGCGAACATCCCCATGAGGCGCTCGATCGGAATCTGGTTGCGGTTGGCGATCACCGATCCGACCGCGACGTCGTCGTGCTGCGTGTACCGGTAGAGAAGGCACTGAAATGCCGCGAGCAGGGTCATGAACAAGGTGACCCGGTGGTCCCGGCTCACGGACTTGATGGCGCGGGTCAAGGCCCGTGAGAACTGGACTGGATGCCTCGCGCCGCGTCCGGTCCATATTTCGGGTCGAGGCCGGTCCGTTCGCAGCGGCAGCTCGGTCACCCCTTTGAGCTGCGCATGCCAGTAGCTCAGCTGCTCCTCGGCAGCCCGCGTTCCGAGCCAGGCGCGCTGCCACTCGGCGAAATGCCGGTACTGGATGGCAAGCTCAGGCAGTCCGCTGTGGGTCCCATTCAAACTGGCTCCATAGAGTGCAGCCAGCTCTTGCCAGAACAGCCGTTGCGACCATCCGTCGGTGACAAGGTGATGAAGCGTGATCACCAGCGCATGGTCGTCCTCGTCGAGCCGCAGCAACTGGGCCCGCAGCGGTGGCTCCCTTGCAAGATCGAAGGATTGACGCAGCGATTCCCGCGCCTGGCGTTCGATCGCCGCCGCTCTCGCGCTCCTGGCGCATGGTCGCAGGTCGAGGCGTACGAGCCGCGCCGAAGCCGTGACCACGGACTGCAGCGGTTCGCCCCGGCGCTCGAGGAAGATCGTTCTCAGCATCTCGTGGCGCTCGCAGATCGTCGCGATGCCCGCCTCCAGGGCGTCAGGATCGAGCTGCCCGGACAAACGGGCCACGCCGAAGGTGTGGTAGGTGTACCCGGTCGGATCGAGCCGGCTCAGGACATGGATCCTGTGTTGCTGGAACGACAGGCGGACGTTGCGGATCCCCGTCCGGACATTGCGCCAGCTCAGTGATGTCAGAGCGGCATTTTTCTCCGCTGCTTGGAGGCGAGCCGCCAGGGCCGCAACGGTCGGCGCATCGAAGATGTCATTGAGCGAGAAATCGACACCGAATTGTGCCCGCAGACGCGAGACCATTTGCGTCATCGTCAGAGAATCCGCGCCGAGTGCGTGGACGTCCTGGTCAACGTCCGATCCGATCCAATTCCAGCAGCTCGGCCCAGGTCTCGGCCAGCTGCCGTTCCAATTCCGAGCGCGGCCGACCCATCTTGCCGTCGCGTTCGACGCTCGCGCTCGACGGGGTGATTGCAACGGCGGCTGCCAGTTCGCCGCGCTGGATTTTTCCGCTCGGACCTTTCGGGATCTCCGCTACGAACCGGATCAGCCCGGGGACCTTGAATCTGGCCAGACGTTCGCGCGCGAAGGCGCGGAGCCTGGGTGCAGTGACCTTCGCGTCCGGACGCAAGACCACCGCGGCAGCGACGTCCTCGCCGAGTCGTTTGTGGGGCATGGAGAAAGCGACCGCTTCGACCACGTCCGGATGACTCAGCAACGCTTCCTCGACGTCGCCGGGAGCAACCTTGTGACCTCCCCGATTGATGACGTCCTTGATGCGGCCGACAATGAAGAGATATCCCTCGCGATCCAGATATCCGAGGTCGCCGGTTCGAAACCAGCCATCCCGAAATGCGGCTTCGTTGGCCGCGGCATTGTCGTCATAGCCCCTCGTGATGGTGGGGCCCCGCAACGCAATCTCTCCCCGTTCGCCGGCCGGCAGCCGTCGGCCTTCGCCGTCCATGATCGCGATCTCGGCGCCGGCGGACTTGCCGACCGAGCCAGGCTTGCGTCGTTCGAGAGGGTTCGCGGCAATCTGGGAGGCGGCTTCCGTCATGCCATAGGTATCGATCACCGGGACACCGAACAGGATTTCCAGCCCGCCCAGCACGTCGGATGGCAGCGTCGATGAGGCCGAGCGGATGACTCGCAACGAATGCTGCCGGACGTCGCGCTTGTGACGGCTCGCCGCCGACAACACCGCGCGATGGATCGTCGGAACCGCCGTGTACCAGGTCGGGCGAAACTCCGTCAGCCAGCCGAAGAAGGCCGCGGCCTCGAAGCCGTGGGTGCAAATGACACTCGACCCGGCAGCCAGCGAAGCCAGCAGCCCCGAGAACAGGCCATGGGCATGGAACAGCGGCAGCACGTTGAGCAACCGGTCCTGCGGTCCGAGTGCCAGTGCAGCGCCCACGTTGTAGGCCGACCGACAGACGCCCGCGTGCGTCAGTGGGACCATCTTCGGCTGCGACGTGCTGCCCGAGGTCAACAGGATGAAGGCATCGTCGGTGCCGGACGCCGGCCCGCTGCTCACGGCGCGCGCTGGTGCCGGGCCGACGAGGCTGAACGCGCCAGGCCCCTCGTCGGGTCGCGGCGACAGATCGATGACCGGGATGCCGAGCGCATGCGCGACGCCTCGGCTTGCCGTGTCCATGTCCGCTCGCGTCAACAGAGCCGCGATCCGCAAATCGGCGAGATAGCGCTGCCATTCGTCGGCGGTGAAGCCCGGGTTGAGGGGCACGCAGACCGCACCGGTTGCGACCGCGACCGTCGCCACTGCAGCGTCCGGTCCATTCGGCAATACGACCGCTACCCGGTCACGTCGGCCGACACCGAGGCGTCTCAGCGCGCGAACCGCATCGTTCGCCCGGGCGCAAAGCGCGCCATATGTCACCGGGCCGCCGTTCGGTGCCAGGATCGCAGTACGCTTCGACGCCATTCGCCCGTAATAGGCAAGAAGATCGTCGAGGTGCGAAAAGACGCGGCTACCGGCTTGGTTGCCTGCCGATCCTTGCTGCGATTGGGTGAAAATTTTCGACAAGCCCAACCCTTTTGGTCAGCGTTACCATATTACTCGGGCTTGCGCGATGTGCCTGGTCCGGCCGCTGCCCGGGCTCGCTGCGCAACGATAGACAGTTGTCCGGCGGACAGTCATTTCGCGCGCGGGCGCCGTTGCACGTGCGCCCTGGAACCGCGCTGTCCCCGCGAGCGTGCGGCAGCACGATCCGTCTGGATGCGCTTCGAGAGTACGCCGGCAGATTTGTCATCCGGGTCAGGCGATGCGGCTCCGCTTTCGAACATCCTGGCGGGCACGCCTTGGTCGAGATGATCGATCGACGCGTCGTCATCGAGTCCTTCGGCGCCGAGGGCCTCAAGCCATGAAAACGCGCTTTCGAGAGTTTCCAACTCGGGCACCTCATAGGAAAGAAGGTCCCGATAATAGGCGGCGGCATCCTCCTGAAAGAGATCCCGCACCAGGCCGTTGACAAGGCGCGGCGCGCCGTACCTCAATCCGGTGATCGCGGCGCCCGTAAGCCCGAGACTTGGCATCGCTCCGTACGTGAAGTTGTGCAGCCGGCGGAGAAAGGGGGCGGTCCCCGGCTTGCGTTCCGTAAACTCGAATGCGGTGCCGAGGTAAGGATATTTCGCCAGCACGTCGCTTTCCTCGCCGGGCGGAGGCGTGAACCGGTCTCGCCAGAGCGCGATATGGTGAGCGATGGCGGCCAGCTCGGAACGCGCCGAAGGATCCGTATCGGCGCCGGTCGCAAAGATGATGAAATCGAACGTGAAGCTGCCTGCTTCGGTTTCAATCGTCGCAACGTCACCGTCGTCGCGGACCGAGCGCCAGGCGCAATTGGCATGCCACACGAAATTTTCAAACCTGCGACAACGCCAAAAGGAGTCTTGGGGCGGAGGTTGCGGAAACTCGTCCAGAATGCGGCGCATGAATCGCCAGCGCTCGAGGTCGGTCAGCTCTCCGAAGTAACCGAGCATGCCTGCGAAGTGCGTCCAGACCAGCGGATTGACCTGCGGGAAATTTGCGCGGCGGAAGCAGAGGTCGACCTTGGCCGCGCCGGCTTCGAGAGCGGCGGCCGCATTGTCGAGGGCGGAGGCGCCGACGCCGAGCACGCCGACCCGCTTTCCTGCCAGCCGGTCGAAATCGATGTCGTCGGTCGAATGGGCATAACGGCCGGCGGGAAGATCGGCGGCGAGGGCTGGAGGAGCCCGCCAGCCGCCGCTGCCGTCAAACCCGGTTGCGAGCACGATCTTTCGCGCAAGCACGCGCTCGATTTGGCCTCGCCGACGCAGATGGGCGACAAGAAGGTCGTCGGCGGGTTCGATCGATGTCACCTCGATTTCGTTTTCCACCGGGAGCTCGAGAACATCGCGGTACCAATCGAGATAGTCCCGCCACACCTCCGGGGAAAACTTCTGGATGCGCTCCCACGCTCGGCGGCCGAACTTCGCCTCGTACCAGGCACGGGGGGTCAGGCTGGGGATGCCGAAGTCGATGCCCGTCACATCCTTGGTGGTCCGTAGCGCCTTCATGCGAGCGAACCGGCGCCAGGGCCCCTCGAGTCCTCGGGGATTGCGATCTACGATCCTGATATTGCTGACCCGTTCGAGCTTCAGGCCGAACGCGGTCGCCAGGCCGCCCTGGCCGCCGCCGACGATCAGCACATCGAGGACCCGGGTGCCGTCCCGATGGCGCGGGATCGTCCAATCCCGCGATGGATAGCTCAGATACGTCAGCTCGCGCCGCACCCGATCCGAGAGCCGGACAACGCTCATGGCCCGCGTCTCCTCGTAACAGCGCCGTGCATCGGTGCTCTTCGGCCGGTGCACGCAGGCTAGCTGTGCGCCGGAGATTGCGGAAGGTCAGCCGGCGCGCATGTGTGATGACGCCGGTGACCCGGAAGCGCGGACCTCGTTGGCCTGCTCGACGCCACCATCCCGGCTGTGCAGCCGGGCTGACGACGGCCGCCGGACGCAACGCAACGGCAATCGCCGCAAGGCGCCTGCTTTCAGTCTGGTTTGATGTTGGCCGTCCGGATGACCCTGCCCCACTTTTCGGTTTCGTCGGCGATGTGCTTTGCGAATTCGGCGGGCGTGCCGCCAAGAACCACTCCGCTCAGCTCGGCAAAGCGAGCCTTGATCCGGGGGTCGACAAGAGCGGCGTTGATCTCCCTGTTGAGCCTCTCGATGATCTCGGCCGGCGTGTTCCTGGGAGCGGCAATGCCGTTCCACGCGCTGGACTCAAAGCCGGGCAGCGTTTCCCCCAAGGCCGGAATATCCGGCAAGGCGTCGGAGCGCATGGTCGTGGTCACCGCAAGCGGACGCAGCTTGCCGGCCCGGATGTGTTCAATCGACGCGGGCAGATTGTCGAAGGCAAGTTGAACCTGACCGCTCAGCAGGTCGATTAGCATCGGGGCGGAGCCGCGATAGGGCACGTGCATCATGTCGACCCCAGCCATCATCTTGAACAACTCGCCGGTCAGATGACTGCTGGTGCCCGTGCCAAACGATGCCATGTTGATCTTCCCGGAATTCGCCTTGGCGAAAGCGATCAGTTCGGGAACGGTCTTGGCCGGGACCGCCGGATGCACCTCGAGGACGAACGGGGAACTGATCACGCCCGCGACCGGCACAATGTCGCGCAGGAAGTTGTAGTCGAGTCTGTTGTAAAGCGTCGCGTTGATCGCATTGGAGGCTGTCGCCATCAGCAGCGTGTAGCCGTCGGCCGGCGCGCCTGCGACTGCTTCCGTGGCCATATGGGTGCCGGCACCCGGCTTGTTCTCGACGATGAATTGTTGACCGAGTCGCTCCGACAACCACTGGGCGATCAGGCGCGCGCCAATATCGGTCGTCCCGCCGGCAGGAAAGCCGACAACGATGCGCACGGGCCGGGCCGGGTAGGACTGCGCCCATGCGAACCGCGGCATGGCTGACAGAGCCGCCGCACCCGCAAGGTGCAGGACATTTCTGCGGAGGAGTTTCATGAAGTCCTTTTCCGACATGCCGCGGGACGATTGCTATGTGGGCAGTCCCGCGCCCATCGCAACCGAGTTCGGATTCGACATTAGAATGCGGGGCGGCCGATGGCACCGGTCTCGTGTTGAAATGAACGTGATTTGGCTTGCCCCGACGGCGGTTGCGATCGCGGAAGGCGGACTCAGCGAGCGAGGGCGCATGCTCCCGCGGGTTCGGGTGGATCCTTGCAAAATCCCGGCCCCCCGCGGAGGCAATCGCATTCATGCTGATTGATCTCCACATTTTCAACTTTGACGCTGCATGCCATGAGGGCGTGTCTCTCATTGCGATGTGGCAAGCCCGTCCGGTGTCCAAACTCGTGGGCCCATGTCACGCCGGAATGCTTCAGATCGTTTCTTGAAATGCCGACAATCATCGATCGGTGCTGAGGCAGCTCCTCCTTCGGTGGCGGCGGCGGATCCCATGCGCACCCGAAGAATCCTGCTATTTGTTCGAGGCGACAGAAATTAAAGGGAATTTTGACAACCTTGAAGTCGAAACTCTCCCGATGCACCGCGTCTCGGTCGGCCCGATTCTTTATTCTCGCGTCCGGATTGGGCACGGTGAACGTGCCGACCGAATCCTTTCGTTTGAGCACGACATTACATTTTTTCAGGACTTTCGAAGCCTCGGCCAGGATGTCGTCGGCCTTCTCTTTGCTCATCGTAATGGCCTTGTGACGGCCGACCGTCACATAATAGGTTTTAGTGTCTTGATAGGTTTTTGTGTCCTGTGCGCTGGCCGGCTCGACCCAGAGCAGCAGACCAAGGCACGCGATCGCAATGATGGTTTGCATGTTCATCCCCAGTGCAATCAAGCTCTTCAAAGCGGAGGGGTGGCGGGTTGAAGAACGTCTTGCTCAGATGCCGCGTCGTTGAGGTCTCGAATGCAGTCGCCGGCGATCGCAGCCGCCGAGATAGAGCCCGAGCCGCTCGTGCCGCGATGCTGCTGTTCGTGTGCTCCTAAGGTATACCTCGTACTTAATGCTGCGCGACAAACCGCTCTTTGTCACGCCAGGCACCGATGCCGGCAATGCTGACCACAATGGCGCTAGTGGTGAGACCACGCCGGTGAAGGCCGGAGGGCCGTCTCGTTGACGCGCCTGATCCGCTTGAGCGCAGCGTGCCGCTGTCAGGCAGCACAGCGTGCCGCTGTCAGGCAGAACGCCACTTATCGCCTCAGCGGATTCTTGAGGCCGCCTCTAACCGCTGTCTGGCAAGAGCCGTCGTCACTTTTTTTTGCGTCGCTTTGCACGGCGCTTGGATGCGCCCCCTCCTCCGAGCATCGAAATGCCTCGGTCGATGTTCGATAACAACTTTTCAAGCTTTTGCTTTCTCTTGCGCAACACGCTCTTCAGGTGGGCTTTTTGCTCCGGACTCAGGTCGCCTAGCTTGATGAGGTCCAAAATATCGACGGTCGCCATAACTTCGCCCTCCACTCAGGTGGCCACTCCAACCCTGATCAATGTCGCATGGATGACATAGAATATCAATTATGCGCGAGGAGAATCAGGCCGTGCGCGATGTCCATTGTCACCGACTATGACAGCCTCGCTGCGTTGAAAGACTTCGACCGGACGCGAATTCTTTTAGTAGCCCTAGCGAGAGGACGACCTGGTGGATCCGATCGCTGCGGCGCTTCGCCGGCAGCCGACGCACAGAGGTCCGAGGCCCCCATATCATTGCCGCCCTTGCATCGCTATATCGGGCGCAGTTCATGGTGCCGCCCGCCGCCGGGACGACCCTTGTGGCATCAGCGGCGCCCCATCGCAGACACGGATCATTCCGGCATGACCGATCTCACCTTGCGCACCATTCGCTCCCGTCCGGTCGCGGCCGCCGCTGCAGCGATTGCGGTCGTGGGCGCGGTCACCATCCTGGGCGCGTGGTTCTTCCAGTATGGGCTCGGCCTCAAGCCGTGTCCGCTCTGCCTCGAGCAGCGCTACGCCTACTATTTCGCGATCCCGCTCGCGGTGATGGTGATCCTCGGCGACCGGGTCGGCGCCAAGCGCACGGTGCTGACTGCGGCCCTCGTCGCCATCGCGCTCGGTATGCTCTGGAACGCGGGGCTCGGCGTCTATCATGCCGGCGTCGAATGGAAATGGTGGGAGGGCCCGCAGGAATGCTCGGGCGCGCTCGACAATCTTGGATCCGCCGGCGGGCTTCTCAGGCAGCTTCAGTCGATCACCGTCGTACGCTGTGACGAGGCGGCGTGGCGTTTCCTCGGGCTCTCGCTCGCCGGCTACAACGTGCTGATCTCGCTCGTGCTCGCCGCCATCGCGGCCTGGGGCGCTGCGATGGAATGGCGTGGGCGGATGGCGCGGAGCTGAGCCGGCGCCGCGCCACGGCAATGCCGCGCTGGCACGTTGTGCCAGGCTGACAACTCGGTTCGATCAAACCGCGGTCATTCCGAAGTTCGCCGCGCCGCAGCCGGCGGGCGCGGCAGCGCAAGGTCGCTCCGGAGGGTATGACCGCCGCCATCCGTTTTCGGCGCAATTTGAAGAAATATATTGACTACGTATCGCATCTAAGATAGTGTGCAGTATCTCGCTCGATGAGGGGCGTCTCCGGAGACGATCCTGATGGCGGAGCGGGTGTGGCGTCCGGCTGCGGGGGTTTGCGACCGCGGCCTCGGAGGCCCGGCACCGCCGGCCAGGCCATAATGGCTGGTGCGGCGAGGCTTGCGCGACGGGTCCGGTGCTGCCGGACGGGACGCGCGGGCTCCCCGGGACCAAAAATCGCCACGGTGGAGCGCCGAGAGGCGAGCGCACCGATCGCAAGGTGCGCGCCGCGCCTGACCCGCGCGGCACAACAACAAGGAACACGCGCCTGTCGGCGCTCCGCCGCCCCCTCGGGGGGTGGCTGATGAAGGAAGAAGGTTCGGACCCGGGGCGCGATGTGCGAGGCGCAACGGGGACGGAGAGTTGCGGTTTCGATGCGGGTGCCGGGCGGTGTTCAGCTCGGCACGCGATAGGTGGCTGTTTGACAGTGTGAATAGGAATCAGGCGGCAATCCCGGACTTTCGGATCCTGGGCGTGATGTTGCACGTGCGCAGTTGTGCGTGTCCCGGGCGCAGCGCAGCACGAAGCCTCTTGCGGAGTGATGCGCTGCAGAACCGGGACCGTTACGCACACCGCCTCTTGGAACGGTCCCGGATCAGCGGTGCACCGCTGCGCGCTGCACCGCATCCGGGACACGCTAGCTTCCCCGTGCTGCGCAACACGCTCGACCCACGTTCGCATTTTTTCAGTTGTTTACAGGAACGCGGCCGTTGAGTGCACCCTACTCCACCCGGATGTTGGCGGCGCGGATCACCTCGCCCCAGCGCTCGGTCTCATCCTTGATGAAGGCCTTGATCGCGGCCGGCGCGCCGCCGACCGGGGTCATGCTCAGGCTGCGCAGGTGCTCCGCGGTGTCGGGCTTCCTGAGCACCTCGACGATGCCTCCATTGAGCTTGGCGATGATCGCCGCCGGGGTCTTCGGCGGCGCCGCGAGCGCGTTCCAGGTGTCGGAGCGAAAACCCTTCACGCCGGCCTCGTCCATGGTCGGCACCTCCGGCACCGAGCCGACGCGCTCGGCCGTCGTCACCGCCAGCATCTTCGCGCGTCCGGCCTGATACTGCTCGCGCACGGAATCGACCTGAAAGAACAGCAGGTCGAGGTGCCCGGCGATGAGATCGTTCACCGCCTGCGCAGTGCCGCGATAGGGCACATGGGTCAGCCTGGTGCCGGTCACGCGCGCGAACAATTCGCCGGTGAGGTGCGGCGTGGTGCCGACACCCTGCGAGCCGAAATTGACCTTGCCCGGATTGGCCTTGGCATAGTCGATGAGCTCCTTGACCGAATTCGCCGGAAACTCTGCGCGCACGACCAGCGTGTTCGGGATCGAGGTCATGATCGCGAGCGGCTCGAACGCGGCGGGATCGAAGTTGAGCTTCTTGTACATGACCACATTGGTGGTGAGCGGCGCCGGCTGCGCGGCAAGAATGGTGTAGCCATCAGGCTCGGCCTGCGCGACCGCCTCGGCGCCGAGATTGCCGCCGGCGCCCGGCCGGTTCTCCACCACGAAAGGTTGGCCCCACATCTTCGCCAGCCGGTCGGCGATCACGCGCGCGACGATGTCCACGCCGCCGCCCGGCGGGGCCGAGACGACGATCTTGACCGCGCGGCTCGGATAGGCAGCGGCGTCGCCCTGCGCGGGCGCCGAAGCGGCGAAGAACGGCGCGGCGAGCATGAGCGCGACCGCACTTGCAAGGGGCAACAGGAGTTTTCGCATCGATCGACCTCGGGGACTGCCAAAGCGCGCGCCGGCAAGCTAATATGTGCTCGACGGTTTGTCTTGCCGCGCAGCCAAAACGCCGCGGTGCAGGAGGAAACAATGAAGATCGTGCAGACCGACGAGATTCCACTCAAGCGCGGCCTCGAGCATCGCGGCGGCATGTTCCACGGCCGCATCATGGTGGAAGGCGAGCCCGGCGCACTCGACAATTTCCAGCTCTCGTTCGGACAAATGGGCGGTGATTTCAACTCGCCCCGCCACCGGCACAATTTCGAGCAGATCCGCTACCAGCTCGAAGGCGTGCTCGACTATGGGCGCGACGGCAAGCTTGTCGCCGGCATGGTCGGGTATTTCCCGGAGGCGGTCTATTACGGCCCGCAGAGCCAGGACCCCAACATCGCCTGCAAGACCATCGTGCTGCAGTTCGGCGGTGCGAGCGGCAGCGGCTATCTCTCGCAGGCCGAGGTGCAGGCCGGGATGCGCGAGCTGCGCGAGCAGGGCGAGTTCAAGGATGGCGTCTTCCGCCGCCGCGCCGACGTCGAGGGCAAGCGCAACCTCGACGGCTACCAGGCGATCTGGGAGCACGTGAACGAACGGCCGATGGTCTATCCCAAGCCGCGCTATCCGCAGCCGATCTTCATGGATCCGGCGAACTCCGAATGGGTGCCGGTCGCGGGCGCGCCCGGCGTCGCCGAGAAACTCCTCGGCGTGTTCACCGAGCGGCGCAGCGAGGCGAGCTTCTTGCGGCTCGATGCCGGCGCGCGCTTCACCGCGCGCGGCAAGGGAATCTACGTCGTCACCCGCGGCTCGGGCATGGTCGAGGGTCAGCCCCTGCGCGCGCTCACCACGGTCTGTCTCGCCGCCGGCGAAACCGCGGCCTTCGTCGCGCAGGAGGAGACCGAGCTCCTGCATTTCGGCCTGCCCGATCTCGCGGGCCTGCGCATGCCGAGCCGCGACCAGGTGCCGGCCGAAGCCGCGGAGTAGCCGCGTCGATCGAGAGGCTGATCACTGAACGTGCCCCGATCTGCAGCAGATGATGTGGCGCTTCCGCAGATGATGTGAAGCTACGCCGCCTGCGGCGCCGGCAGGTCGCTGGCCAGAGCCTGCGCCATGCGCTCGATCAGAGCGAGCACGTCGGGGTGCTGCTCGGGCTGCCAGCGTGAAAGCATATCGGCAAGGCCCTTCCTGCGCGCGGCGACGATGCGGTCGCGCATAGCTACGCCCGCCGGCGTGAGCGCGAGTTGTCCGTCGGCCTGCTTGGTCACGATGTCGCGGTCGCACAGCGCGTCGAGCGGAGCCTGCAGCATCTGCGGCGCGATCTTGAGCTCGGCCGCGAGCGTTACGAGCGTCATCGGCTCGCGCTCGCCCAGCCGCGCCAGCATCCACAGCTCGGGCGCGGGCAGGTCGATGCCGGCGCGGCGCGCGAGATCGGCGTAGACGCGCCAGCGGTTCTCGTGCGCCACCAGCACGGTGACGATGCGCTCGAGCTCTTCGAGCGAGGTGGCGTCGCGCGGCATCGCGAAGCTCTCGCCCAGGCCTTCGGCGGCGGTGCCCTCGCGCAGCGGAAGCTCGCGCAGGAACCAGGTCAGCGCGAAACCGAGCGCGGAGATGGCGGCCGCCACGAGGAACACCGGCCGCAGCGAGGCCATGACCGCGATGACGTAGTCCTCGTGCATGGTCGGCGGCAGGCCGCGCACCGCCGACGGCAGTACCTTGGAGAGGAACTCCATGCCGGGTCCGGCCAGCTGGTCGTGCAGGCGGTTGGCGAAGATCGCGCCGAACAGCGCGACGCCGAGCGCGCCGCCGAGCGAGCGGAACAGCATCGTGCCCGAGGTGGCGACGCCGAGATGCTTGTAATCGACGCTGTTCTGCACCGCGATGATGAGCACCTGCATGACCATGCCCATGCCGAGCCCGAGCCACAACGCGTCGATCGAGGTCTGCCACACGTCGCTCGTTTCCGAGAGCAGCGCCAGCGCGCCGAGTCCGAAGGTCATGGTGGCGGTGCCGAGGATGGGAAACAGCTTGTAACGGCCGAAGCGGCTGATCAGGCGGCCGCTCAACACCGAGGTCACCAGCATGCCGAGCATCATCGGCGTCATCACGAGGCCGGAGGCGGTCGGGCTCACGCCCTTCACCACCTGCAGGTAGATCGGCAGGAACGTCACCGCGCCGAACAGCGAGAGCCCGACGATCAGGCCGACTGCGCTGGCGACCGCGAAGTTGCGGTCGGCGAACAGGGCGAGCGGCAGGATCGGCTCGCGCGCGCGGGTCTCGACCGCCACGAAGGCCGCGGTCGCGCCCGCACTCACGGCGATCAGGCCGAGCACGACCGGCGAGGTCCAGGGAAAGACCGTGCCGCCCAGCCCGGTGAACAGGATGATGGCGCTGAGCGCGGTGGTGAGCAGCACGGCGCCGGCATAGTCGATCTCGTGCCGGCGGCGCGTCGCCGGCGACGGCAGCACCAGCGCGATCACCACCAGCGCAAGGACGCCGACTGGCAGGTTGATGTAGAAGATCCAGCGCCAGCTCAGATGATCGACCAGGAAACCTCCGACCAGCGGGCCGACGATGGTGGCGACGCCGAACACGGCGCCGAAGAAGCCCTGGTAGCGTCCGCGCTCGCGCGGCGGGATGAGGTCGCCGATCACCGCGATGGTGACGACGATGAGTCCGCCGCCGCCGATGCCCTCGAGCGCACGGAACAGGATGAGCTGCAGCATGTTCTGGGCGATGCCGCAGAGCGCCGAGCCTACGAGGAAGACGGCGATCGCCACCTGCAGCATGATCTTGCGGCCGTAGAGATCGCCGAATTTTCCGTAGAGCGGTCCCGCGACCGTGCTGGTCAGAAGATAGGCCGTCACCACCCAGGAGAGATAACCGAGGCCGCCGAGGTCGCCGGCCATCGTCGGCAGCGCGGTCGAGACCACGGTCTGGTCGAGCGCGGCGAGCCACAGCGCCAGGAACAGTGCGCCGAATACCGCCCGGATCGACGTCGGATTTTTATCGGACGCCATTCCAGCCCCGCGAATGGCGCGCATGGAGGCGGTGCGCGGAAATGGAACGCACGTTCAGGGATCGAGCTCGGTGTCCCAGTAGAGATAGTCGAGCCAGCTGTCGTGCAGATAGTTGGGCGGAAAGCGGCGGCCGTTGCGGTGCAGATGGTTCACGCTCGGCTGAAACGGCATCTGCGAGGGCCACATCCTGGCCTCTTCCATCGTCAGGTTGCCCTTCCGGAGATTGCAGGGTGAGCACGCCGCCACCACGTTGATCCAGGTCGTGTGCCCGCCGCGCGAGCGCGGCAACAGGTGATCGAAGGTGAGGTCGTCGCGGGTCCCGCAATACTGGCAGCTGAACTTGTCGCGCAGGAAGACATTGAAGCGGGTGAAGGCGGGCTGGGTCGCGGGCTTCACGAAGGTCTTGAGCGAAACCACGCTCGGCAGCTTGATCTCGAGACTTGGACTGCGCACCGCGCGGTCATACTGCGCAACGATGTTTACGCGCTCGAGAAACACTGCCTTGATGGCGTCCTGCCACGACCACAGCGAGAGCGGATAGTAGCTGAGCGGACGAAAATCCGCATTGAGTACGAGGGCGGGAAAGCCTGAGGGTGAGACGTTCACGGCGTTCCTGGTCTCCTTTCCCCTGCGAACCGTAGCGCCGGCTAGTCTATAGGGGAGCGTGACAGGATTGTGAAGCCCGATCCGGGGGTTAAGCTGCGCCAAAGGCGGCCTCCGGTTAGCCCTGCGGCGCGCGGCTTACGGTGAGATGCGGCTTCCCGGCGGCGGGCGCGTGCGCTTGAATGCGCGTCCCCGCGAACCAGAAGGCACCGGCACAAATGTGGCGAATCATCTTCGCTGGTCTCATCGGAATCGGCGCAGCTGTCTTTGCGGCCGCCCCTGCGCGCGCCCAAACGTATCCCGACAAGGTGATCAAGCTCGTCGTTCCGGCCGGACCGGGCGGACCAACCGATGTGCTGGCGCGCCTCGTCGCGGACCGCATGGCGACGTCGCTCGGGCAGAGCGTGATCGTCGACAATCGTGGCGGCGCCGGCGGGGCGCTTGCCGCGCGCGCGGTCGCCCTCGCCGAGCCCGACGGCTACACGCTGCTGTTCGGGAATACTGCCACGCTAGCCAACATTCCCGCGGTGTCGAACAGCGCCGGCTACGATCCGAGCAAGAGCTTTTCCGCGGTCGCGAAGGTCATGGACTCCTACATGCTCCTGGTCGTGCGCCCGGATTTTCCGGCGACCAGCGTTGCCGAGCTCGTCGCCTATGCCCGCGCCAATCCGGGCAAGCTCAACCAGGGCGCGGCCGGGGCCGGAAACCTCACGCATCTCGCCGGCGAGCTGTTCCGGGTAAAGCTCGGGCTTGATTTCGTTGCCGTCCAGTACAAAAGCAGCGCCGAGTTCATCACCGCGCTGCTCGGTGGCCAGATCCAGTTCGCGTTCGACGCCGTCCCGAGCCTGCGGGCGCTCATCGAGGAAGGAAAATTGCGCGCACTCGCGGTGACCAGCGCGCAACGGCAGGCCGACTTTCCGGATGTGCCGACCATGATCGAGGCCGGCGTTCCCGGCTACGTGGTGACGGCCTTCTTCGGCGTGGTGGCGCCGGCCGGTACGCCGGCGCCGATCATTGCCAGGCTCAATGCGGCCATCAACGATGGTCTCAAGACCGAAGCGCTGCAGCAGAGCCTGCGGCGGCTCGGCGCCAAGGCAACAATCGAATCACCTCAGGCATTCTCGGCCTTCATCGCCGCGGAGTTTCAGAAGTGGAAAGAGATTTCAGACGCCTCGGGCATCAAGGTGGATTGAGCTTAAATTTCTACGCCCCGCGCACGCGGTCGATCACCGCCAGCGCATCGCTCACCGTATCGCCGTGCCAGGCGATGTGCTGATCGGGGCGCACGAGCACCAGCTTGCTGCGGTAAGGTCCGTCAGGAGCTGTCAGCCGCAGCGTCGTCAGCGGAACGTTGCGCGTCCGTGCGGCCGTTTCAAACGCGCGCGCCCCTTCGTTTCCGCCGAAATCGAGCAGCGTGAATCCCTTGCCGAATTCGTCGTAGAGGGCGCGTTTCGGCGCCAGCCAGACATGCGGCGCGCGGGCGCCCGCCCGCTCGACCGGCGTATATCGGTCCCAGGTATCCGGCGGCGGCATATCGTCATCGGTGCAGACGATAGGTGAAGTCTCGTAACGCTCGCCGAGCTGGATGCCGACGGTGAGATATTGTGCGCGGTCTTCGTCCATGATTCTCGCACCGAAGGCGCGTCGCGCGGCGGCCGCCGCGGCGCCGTCGTGCTCGAAGTCCGCCGGCATGACCCAGCCGTCCATGATGCGGGTGCAGCGCACGCCGAGCTGCCCGTTGCGCATGCCGATCGGCCGACGTTCGATCTCGTAGCTGTCGAGGAGTTGCGGGCCGCCCCAGCCCTGGTGCACGGCCGCGAGCTTCCAGCAAAGGTTCATCACGTCGCCGATGCCGGTGTTCATGCCGAGTCCGCCGAGCGGCGTGAACAGGTGGGCAGCATCGCCGGCCAGGAAAACGGGACCGGCCTGATAGTGCTCCGCCACCAGCGCGAGGCCGCCGGTCCATGGTCCGCCCGAGATGATCTCGAACTCGACGTCGGCGCCGATCATCGCCGCGATCACCGCATCGGCATCAACCGCGCGCCAGTCGGTGCCGGGGGTCACCTGGTAGTGCACGACCCAGGTCTCGCGTCCGTCCTGGGAATACATCATTCCCCGCATCTCGGGATTGAGGATCCAGGTCATGTTGGTCGGCGGCCGACCGCTCGCCGCCATGAGCGTCGGCGAGCGGATGAAGAACGACAGCATGGTGCCGCCCATGAAGGCGCGGTGGGTGGTGCCGTCCTCGCCGACCATGGCGAAGCCGAGCGCGCGGCGCACTGTGCTGCCGGCGCCGTCGATGCCGAGGAGGTAGCGCGCCCTGATCTCGCGGCGCTCGCCGGTCTGGGTTGCCTCGACCTCGGCAACGACCTGATCGGCATGGGCGGCAAACGAATTGAGCCGCCAGCCGAACTGGATCTGCCCGGGAGCTCGTTGTTCGGCGCAGCGCCGCAGCACGCGCTCGAGCACGATCTGCGAGACGTTGTTGGGGATTTCCGGCGTCGGCCAGTCCGAGTAGGGACGCGGCAGGCGGCCGAATTCGTGGCCGCAGAACCGCGTGACATAGGCGGAGGCGCGTGCGACGTGAGCGGGCAGCCCCTCGGCGCGCAATTCATCCGCGATGCCGAGCCGGCGGAAATGCTCCATCGAGCGCGCATTGGTGTTGTTGCACTTGGGATGCTGCGCGGTGTCGAGCTTGTCGGTGACCAGCATGACCGGCACGGAACGCCAGGCGAGCTCGATGGCTGCCGCCAGGCCGACCGGTCCGCCGCCGACGACGAGCGCAAAGGTCTCAGCCGCCATGCCCCAGCTCTTGCCTTCGGATGGCGTGCATGCGCCGGCGCGACCTCAGCGCGAGGAGGCGGCGAGGCGCCGGGCGAGAAACTCGCCGCCGTGGCGCAGCCCTTCCTGGTCGATGCCGTGGCCGATGCCCTGCGACAGATGCCATTCGACCGGCACGCCGAGCGAGGCCAGCCCGCTCGAAGCCTGGAACAGCGCCTGCGCAGGGATCAGATCGTCCTGGTCGCCGTGGACGAGCAGGACCGGCGGTCGCGAGGTGATCTCGGCCGCGAACTTTTCCGCGTTGGCATCGGGCGGGACGACCAGCAGCCCGGAATAACCGACGACGGCGAACGGCGGCGTAGCGCGCCGCAGTCCGGCATGCAGTGCCATCATCGTGCCCTGGCTGAAGCCGACGAGCGCGAGCGCCGAAGGCGGAAGGTTGCGGCGCGTGAGCTCGGCATCGAGGAAACGCTGCAGCATCGGCGCCGCCTTGTTGACGCCGGTCCAGCGCTCATTGGGATCGCGGAAGGTCAGCGGAAACCACTGCTTGCCGACCGGCGCCTGGCCGCAGGGCTCCAGCGCGTGCGGCGAGACGAACGCCGCTTGCGGCAAAAGTCCCTGCCAGGCGCGGCCGATATCGATGAGATCGTTGCCATCGGCGCCGTAGCCGTGCAGGAAAACGACGAGTTGTCGCGCCGGACCCGAGCGCGGCTCGAGTTTGGGACCGTCGAGTTCAGCCATTCGCCCTCCGCAGTGCCGGCACCGCTGGAAGTGGAGCACCATCGCGATGCTTGGTGGCGCGATAGTACGACCACAGCACGTAAGCAGCGGCGCCGCGCCAGGGTCGCCACCGTTCGGCGAGCGGCAGCATTTCCTTGGAGGTCGGGCGCATCGCGAGCGCGAGCAGCAGGCGCGTCGCCTCCTGCAAAGCCAGATCGCCGGCCGGCCAGGCGTCGGCATGGCCGAGGCAAAACAGGAGATAAATGTCGGCGGTCCATGGGCCGATGCCGTGAACCGCGGTCAAGGCGGCGTGCGCCTCGTCGGCCGGCATTTCGACCAGAGCGGCAAGATCCAGATTGCCACGGGCGACGGCCTTGGCGATCGCCTTGAGCGCGCGGATCTTGGGCGCCGAGAGGCCGATTCGGGCAAGCTTGGCGGAACGCGCGCGCAGCAACGCTTCGGGATCTAACGGGTCGAAGGCCGCTTTCAATCGTCCCCAGATCGCGCTCGCACTCGCGGTCGAGAGCTGCTGCGACACCACGATCCCCGCGAGGCCGGCAAATCCGTCCGGCCGACGCCGCAGCGGCGGCCGTCCCGCGCGCGCAAGCACCGCGTCGAAGCGCGGGTCGGCGCCGACAAGCTGCGCGATCGCGTGGTCGAGATCGGCGTCGGTGTGGATGAAGCGAGACATGATTGCGGCGAAGCATCTACAAATGGACCCTGAACGCAACCCCTTTTCGCCGTGACCATCGGTCCGCGCCGCGCATGTCTCGTCCGGTCTTTCGCTTCGCGCCCTCGCCCAACGGCTATCTGCATCTCGGCCATGCGTTTTCGGCGTTGGTCAACTTCGAAATGGCACGCGCGGCGGGCGGGCGCTTTCTGTTGCGTATCGAGGACATCGACGTGACGCGCTGCCGGCCGGAATACGAGCAGGCGATCTACCAGGACCTGGCGTGGCTCGGCATCGCCTGGGAGGAACCGGTGTGGCGCCAGAGCGTGCATCTCGGCGATCACCGTGCGGCGCTGGCGCGCCTCGACGACCAAGGTCTGCTCTATCCGAGCTTCGAGAGCCGCAGCGAGATTTTGCGGCAGGTGTCGGAGCGGGAGGCCCAGGCGCCCTGGCCGCGTGATCCCGACGGCGCGCCGCTCTATCCCGGCAATGCGCGCGATCTCTTGCCTGCGGAACGCGGGCGGCGCATGGAATCCGGAGCGGCGTATGCCTTGCGGCTGGATATGTCGGCGGCAACCGCGCAAGCCGGTCCGTTGACATGGCGCGAGAGTGGTCCGCGCAGCGAAACCGGTATGGTCGCGGCGCAGCCGCAGATGTGGGGTGATGTGGTGCTGGCACGTAAGGAAACTCCCACGAGCTATCATCTGGCGGTCGTGATCGACGATGCACGGCAGCGCGTCACCGATGTCGTGCGCGGCCAGGACCTGTTCTGGTCGACCAGCGTGCACCGCCTGCTGCAGGCGCTGCTCGGCCTGCCGGCGCCCAACTACCACCACCACCGCCTGATTCTGGACACGCACGGGCAGAAGCTCTCGAAATCGACGCGGGCGACCGCCTTGCGCGCGCTGCGTGACGGCGGAGCGACCCCGGGCGATATCCGCCGGATGGTCGGCCTGGCGTGAGCGCAGTGGCCGACGGCCTCGCTCCGTGGCAATCTCCCTGAGGGGTGCGATGGCGAAAAGGAGAATATCCGCGGCCAAGCGGCCACGCCGTGCCCGGCGCACGGCGCGCCGGCGCGCACCCGCGCCGCCGTCGCGTGCGATCGAAGCGACGCTGGCGGATGTCGCGCACGAGATCAGGACGCCGCTGACCGGCATCCTGGCGCTGGGCGAATTGCTCGCCACCTCCGATCTCGGCGAGCGCGAACGCGGCTGGGCGACAGCGATCAAGAGCACGGCCGAGCATCTCGCGCTGCTCACATCCCTGATCGTGGACGCCGCACGTGCCGACGCCAAGGGTCTGGTGCTACGCCGCGAGCTCGTCCGTCCGCGCCGGCTCGCCGAGGCGCTGGCTGCGTCGCTCGCGGGGCGCGCCGATGCCAAAGGGCTGGAGCATGAGGTGCATATTTCCGGCAATCTGCCGGAGGCGGTGATCGGCGATCCGCTGCGGCTGCGGGCGGCGCTGGAAAATCTCATCGACAATGCGGTGAAGTTCACGGAACGCGGCAGCGTCCGTCTCGACGTGACCAGCGAGAAGGCCGCGCGCCACAAGGTGCGACTCGTCTTTACCGTTTCCGACCACGGCATCGGGCTCGCCGCGGCCGAGATCAAGCGGCTGTTTCGTCCGTTCGCGCAGGCGAATGAAGGAATCGCGCGCCGCTATGGCGGCGCCGGGCTCGGCTTGGCCTTCGTCAAGCGCATCGCGAAGGCAATGGGAGGCGATCTGAGCGTGGCGAGCGAGCGCGGGACCGGCAGCCGCTTTCGCCTCAGCGTCACCGTGGATACGGTGGCGGAGGCGCCGACGGTGGCGCAGCCGGACGGCGCCCTTCCGCGCGGCGCGCCGGCGCTTTCGCTCGCCATCCTCTGCGTCGAGGACAATCCCTACGGCCGCGTGCTGCTCAATACCATCCTCACCGAGCTCGGCCATCGGCCGGATTTCGTCGGCACCGGTGGCGCGGCGGTCGAGGCGGTTGCACACGGGCAATATGACGCGGTGCTGATGGACGTCACGCTGCCGGACATCGACGGCATCGAGGCGACGCGTCGCATTCGCGCCCTAAACGGCGATGCTGGCCGCGTTCCGATCGTTGGCGTGTCCGGCCGCGCTGGCGCCGCCGAGGAAGCGGCGGGACGAGCAGCAGGAATGGATGGCTATCTCACCAAGCCGCTGAGCCCGAGCGCCCTCACGCAGGTCTTGGGCGCGGTGCGGCGGCCGTAATACCGGGCCGACGAGTGCCCGCGGTCAGTAGGTGACGCCGACCGGCGCCCAGCCGAAGCGATAGTTGATACCCGCTTTCACCACGTGAATGCGCTCGCTGATGTTGGTGTCGAGGTTGAACAAGCCGGTCGTGTCGGTGAACCGGATGGCGCGCGTGCCGAAGTCCAGATAGTTGTACTCGATCTTCGCGGACCAGGTGTCGGTGAAGGAATATTCCACGCCGGCGCCGATCATCCAGCCCCAGCGCGTTTCGCTGGCGTTGAATGCCAGGAGCGCTGAGTTCAGTTGATACTGGTCGTTGGCCCATGCGGCGCCGCCCTTGCCGTAGACGAGCATGCGATCGAGGGCGATGCCGAGCCGACCCGCGACGGTCCCGAGCGAGTTGACCTTGGCGCTGCAGTTCGCCGTGACGGTGACGATTCCGACCAGCGAGTGCGAGCACGTGGCATTGCCGGAGAGGTCCGCGCCGCCGCCGTCGGCTTCGAAGCCGAACACCCACGAGCCGACCTGATAGTTCGCCCCGATCTGGGCGCCGGCGATCCATCCGCTGGGATTCGCGGTCACCGCGCTTTGGGCGAAATTGATCCCGCCGCCGACGGGAAATGGAGCCGCGGTCACTTCCTTTTGCCCCCAGCCGCCGCCTCCGTGAACGCCGAAATAAAAGCCGGTCCAGGTGAAGATCACGTAGGTCTGCTGCGGACGGTATATCATCGGCAGGTCGGCGGCGGCGGCGGGCCGCAACGCGGCCGCGAGCGCGGCGATGCCAAACCAGGCAACGATCAGCTTTCTCATCGGATTGCCCCCGAACTCACGACCCCAAACGGCCGAGCGGTTGCTGCGACCGCACCCTGATCCCCGCGGCAACCGTCGCGTCGAGGCCACGGCGAGTCAAGCATGTGGGCCAGCGCCATGCCGCCGAGACGCAACGAATGCCGGTTCGCTGACGTGCCTACGAGATTGAAATGATTGTTGCTTTCAAACGCCGTTGCAACCGCGCCACGGGTCGGCAATTTCGCCCGCCGCGGACGACGGCGCGCCCTCGCGCGAGCTATGCCGCAGTTCGGTCAACAATGCGCACGATGTCCGCCATAATGCGGTTCAACTCGAAGTCCTTCGGCGTGTAGACCGCGGCCACGCCGGCCTGCTGCAGCGCGCGCGCATCCTCGGGTGGAATGATGCCGCCGACCACGACCGGCACATCGTCGAGCCCCGCGGTCTTCATGCGCGCCACCACGTCCTGCACCAGTGGCAGATGCGAGCCCGAGAGGATCGACAGCCCGACCACATGTGCGCCCTGCTCGCGCGCGACCTCGACGATCTCCGCCGGCGTGAGCCTGATGCCGTCGTACACCACGTCCATGCCGGCGTCGCGCGCACGAACGGCGATCTGCTCGGCGCCGTTGGAGTGACCGTCGAGACCGGGCTTGCCGAGCACGAATTTGAGCCGGCGCCCGAGCTTGCGCGACACGCGATCGACGTCGGCGCGCAGGTCGTCGAGCCCGACGGTCTCGTTGCGCGGTGCGCGGCCGACCCCGGTCGGCGCGCGATACTCGCCGAAGCTTTCGCGCAGGGCGAAGGCCCATTCGCCGGTGGTGACGCCGGCCTTCGCGCACTCGACTGAAGGCGGCATGATGTTGCGGTTTTCTCGCGCCGCGGCGCGCAACTGCTTGAGCGCAGCCGCGACCGCCTTTTGATCGCGGTTCGCTCGCCACGCCTTGAGCCGGCCGACCTGCTCGGCCTCGGCCTCCGGCGACACGGTGAGGATGGCGTCGGCCGCGCCCGCGAGCGGCGACGGCTCGCTCTCGACGAAGCGGTTCACCCCGACCACCGCCTGCTCGCCGCGCTCGATCGCCTCGACGCGGCGCGTGTTCGATTCCACGAGCTGGTGCTTCATGTAGCCTTGCTCGACGGCGGCAACCGCGCCGCCCAGCGCCTCGATATGCGCGAGCTCCTCCTTGGCCTCGCGCTTGAGGGACTCGACCTTGGCCGTGATCGCAGGCGAGCCGTCGAAGATGTCGCCGTATTCCAGCAGGTCGGTCTCGTAGGCGAGGATCTGCTGCATGCGCAGCGACCATTGCTGGTCCCACGGCCGCGGCAGGCCGAGCGCTTCGTTCCAGGCCGGCAGCTGTACGGCCCGCGCGCGCGCATTCTTCGACAGCGTCACCGCCAGCATCTCGATGAGAATCCGGGTGACGTTGTTCTCCGGCTGTTGTTCGGTCAGGCCGAGCGAGTTGACCTGCACGCCATAACGGAAGAGCCGCTGCTTGGGATCGTTGACGCCGTAACGCTCCGCCGTGATCTCGTCCCACAGCTCGGCGAACGCGCGCATCTTGCAGATCTCGGTGATAAAGCGCAGACCCGCATTGACGAAGAACGAGATGCGTCCGACCACCTCGCCGAACGCTCCCGCCGGCACGGCGCCCGTCGTCCTCACGGTGTCGAGGACGGCAATTGCGGTGGCGAGCGCAAAGGCGAGTTCCTGCACCGGCGTCGCGCCCGCTTCCTGCAGGTGGTAGGAGCACACGTTCATCGGATTCCATTTCGGCATCTCGCGGGTCGTGAACAGGATCACGTCCTTGGTGAGCCGCATGGAGGGCGCGGGCGGAAACACGTGGGTGCCGCGCGAGAGATATTCCTTGATGATGTCGTTCTGCGTGGTGCCCTGCAGGGTGGCGCGCGCGACGCCCTGCTCGTCGGCGAGCGCAACATAGAGCGCCAGCAGCCACGCGGCCGTGGCATTGATCGTCATCGACGTGTTCATGGTCCCGAGCGGGATGCCATCGAACAGCGTGCGCATGTCGCCGAGATGCGAGATCGGTACGCCGACCTTTCCGACTTCGCCTTTGGCGAGCGGGTGATCGCTGTCGTAGCCGGTTTGCGTCGGCAGATCGAACGCCACCGAGAGACCGGTCTGGCCCTTGCCGAGGTTGCGGCGATAGAGCGCGTTCGACTCGTGCGCGGTCGAATGCCCGGCATAGGTGCGGAAGATCCACGGCCGATCGCGTTGCCGCTGCGCGCCGTCCGCTGGCTCGCTCATGGGGTCGCCTCGCTTGGCCAGGTTGCCCGCCTCGCGATTGTGCAGTGCAGCAGAATCCCGCCAACGCCGCAAGCTTCTTTCTTCAGCAGCGGCGTAGCGGCCGATGGGCGCGCGCAGAGAATCCCGCGGGTCCGCCCTTCAACACGGACCCGCGGCGCGTGGTTCTAAGGTTGCCCCGCAGCCGGCGACCAAATCGGGCCGCCGCGCCGGGCTAGCGTCGGATAAAGCCGACGATGACCAGCAAAATGACGGCGCCGATGGTCGCGTTGACGATCGAACCGATGAATCCTGCAAACGGCAGGAAGCCCAATTGGCGCAGCAACCAGACGCCGATGAAGGCGCCCACGATGCCGATGACGATGTTCCAGAGGAGCCCAAATCCAAAACCGCGCACGATCTGCCCGGCCAGCCAGCCGGCGACCGCGCCGACAATCAGCATGATGATGATGCTGTCGATTCCAATCACGATGTCCCTCCCCCAACAACGGGGCACGAGGCTCCCCGCCATGTTTGCGATGCAACTTAAGGAGCATAGCGCAAGCGCAGGTGACTGTCAGCCAATGCGCAGCGACGGCGCGCCAAGCGTGTCGATAGGCTGGCAATCGCGTGGCCGGGCATCCATATTGCGGCGCAGCATGAAATGCGGCAGACTGGGCTTTGCATAGCAAGTCGCGGAGACACGCCATGCCGGCCGTCGTGATCACGAAGCCGCCGCAGGCGGCGCTCAAGGATCTCTATGAGATCGGCGAGGTTCCTCCACTCGGCCACGTGCCGGCGCAGATGCGGGCGTGGGCGATCCGCAAGGAGCGTCACGGTCCTCCCGAGACATCGATGCAGCTCGAAGTTCTGCCGACCTGGCCGATCGGCGAGGACGAGGTGCTGGTCTACGTGATGGCCGGCGGCGTCAACTACAATGGCGTGTGGGCCGGCCTCGGCGTCCCGATCTCGCCGCTCGACGTGCACAAGAATCCGTTCCACATCGCCGGCTCCGATGCATCCGGCGTGGTGTGGGCGTGCGGCTCCAAGGTCCGCCGTTGGAAGGTGGGCGACGAAGTCATCGTCCACTGCAATCAGGACGACGGCGACGACGAGGAATGCAACGGGGGCGACCCGCTGCTGTCGCCGTCGCAGCGCATCTGGGGCTACGAGACGCCGGACGGATCTTTCGCACAGTTCTGCCGCGTGCAGTCACGCCAGCTCATGCAAAAGCCGGCCCACCTCACCTGGGAAGAGGCGGCCTGCTACACGCTTACACTCGCAACCGCCTATCGCATGCTCTATGGCCATTCCCCGCACACCTTGAAGCCCGGCGACCACGTGCTGGTGTGGGGCGCTTCCGGCGGTCTCGGAGTCTTCGGCGTGCAGCTCGCGGCCGCCTCCGGCGCCAACGCCATCGGCATCATCTCCGACGAAAGCAAACGCGACTACGTGATGCAGCTTGGCGCCAAGGGCGTGATCAACCGCAAGGATTTCTCGTGCTGGGGGCAGATGCCGAAAGTCGGCACGCCCGAATACGATGCCTGGGTCAAGGAGGCACGCAAGTTCGGCAAGGCGATCTGGGACATCACCGGCAAGCGCGACGTCGATATCGTGTTCGAGCATCCGGGCGAAGCGACGTTCCCGGTCTCCTGCCTGGTCGTGAAGCGCGGCGGGATGGTGGTGTTCTGCGCCGGCACTTCCGGCTACAACATCACCTTCGACGCGCGCTATGTGTGGATGCGGCAAAAGCGCGTGCAGGGCTCGCACTTCGCTCATCTCAAGCAGGCCTCGGCGGCGAATCAGTTCGTGCTCGACCGCCGCGTTGATCCCTGCATGAGCGAGGTGTTTCCCTGGGCCAGGATTCCGTATGCACACGAATTGATGCGCACCAACCGCCACCCGCCGGGCAACATGGCGGTACTGGTCAACGCGCCGCGCACAGGATTGCGCACCCTGGACGATGTCGTCGAGGCGGGCGCAGAATCATAACTGCTCTACTCTACGCTTTTTTCCGTCTGCCACAAGAATGGCACCTTTCTTGCTTTGAATGGCGCAGTGGAAGCGATGCGGGGGGCCTTGAAGAGAGGAGTCCTCACCATGTGCGACTACAGCCTACACAATGTGAAGTCGCGTGCTGCAAAAGTCGGCGACAAACTGACCACGCGCAACTTCGGTACCGGCACGCGTGGATTTGCGTCGCAGGAAGATGCCACCACCGCGGTCTGCGTACTTCCCGGAACGGAGCTTGCGTTTTCCCGGGAGATCGCATGTACGGCATCCGGGTTCCTTGGCTTGGGCTCGCGTCGAATGGCCCACCAGACGGCGATCTTCCGCCAGGTCAACAAGGACCAGCCGCGCGTTCATCATGATGCCCTCGAATTTCCTGACGGGCAGACGGTCCTCCTGACCGATCTCCTTGAGGGGCAAGAGGCAACGGTGCTGCAGCTTCCCGCCCAGCCGACGACTGCGGCCGAGGCGGAGGCGCAGGAACGCGTCGCTTACGTCGGGTAAGGCTCGTCGACGCCCGACGCAGGCGTAGATAAGTTGGGGATCAGGGGCCGCTCCCGGCGGGGGCGGCCCTTTGCGTTGAGCTATTTGACTCGGCGGAGTTGGCATGCTGGCATGAATTATGCAAAATCTTCCGGGATGGAGCGCAACATGACATCGATCAGGATCGTTGCGGCTGTCGCCGCCGCGTCTTTCATGGCGACGCCGGCGGTCGCCCAGGGGACGAAAGTTGCGATCGGAATATCCGGCTGGACAGGATTTGCGCCGCTCACGCTTGCCAAGGAGGCCGGCATCTTTGCCAAGAACGGTCTCGACGTCACCCTCAAGAAGATTCCGCAGGCGAGCCGGCATCTGGCCATCGCCTCGGGCGACATCCAGTGCGCGGCCACCACGGTCGAGACCTGGATCGTGTGGAACGCCAACGGCGTACCCACGACGCAGCTGTTCCAGATGGACAAGTCGTACGGCGCCGACGGCATGGCCGTGCGCAACAACATCGCGAGCATCAAGGACGTCAAGGGCAAGACCGTTGCGGCTTCGACGCCTGGCACCGCCCCCTACTTCACGCTGGCCTGGTTCCTCAAGAAGAACGGTCTCACCGTGAAAGACGTGACCGTCGTCAACATGGAGCCCGCGCCTGCTGCGCAAGCCTTCATCGCCGGCCAGAACGACGTCGCTATGACTTACGAGCCGTACCTCTCGGCCGTACGCGCGAAGCCGGAGGCGGGCAAGATCATCGCCACCACCCTCGACTATCCGATGGTGATGGACACCTTCGGCTGCACGCCCAAGTTCATCGCCGAGAACGAGGGGGCCGTGAAGGCGCTGGTCAAGAGCTATTTCGAAGCCGTCGACATGATCAAGAACGACCCGGGCAAAGCCTACGAGATCATGGGCGCGGACGTGAAGCAGTCCGGCGAGCAGTTCGGAAATTCCGCGAAATACCTGCGCTGGCAGGATCAGGCCGCCAACAAGACCTTCTTCACCGGCGACTTCAACACGTTCTCGAAAGAGGCGGCCGACCTGCTGCTCGAGATCGGCATCATCAAGCAGAGTCCCGACCTGTCGAAGCTTGCCGACACGCGGTTCATTCAATGAGGGCGTGCGAGGGTCGCCTTTTAGGCGCAGCCTCCGGCGCCGTGGCCTTGGTGCAAGCGGGCTCGCCGCCATTGCGGCGTTGCGCCCCGCACGGAATAACGGCACGCTTTTGCCGCCCGATTGACTGGATCATCCGATGGCGGCGGCATGAAGCCCCTCGCGCCGATCTCGAACGCGACCCGCGTTGCGCTCGGAATCCTGTTCTTCGTTCTGTTCTTCGCCGCCTGGGCTTACGTCACGCTTGGCGGCCACGTCTCCAAGACCTTTCTGGCCGATCCGCTCACGATGATCGAGGAGGGTTACACCCTCCTGACCAGGCACGGCTTCCTTGGCGACATCGGCATTACGATCTGGCGTGTCGTGGGCGGATTTGTGCTGGCGGCGCTGCTCGCCGTGCCGCTCGGCATCCTGATGGGCGCCTACAAGCCGATTGAGGCTTTCCTCGAACCCTTCGTCTCGTTCGCCCGCTACTTGCCGGCATCCGCCTTCATTCCGCTGTTGATCCTGTGGGCGGGAATCGGCGAGCTGCAAAAGCTTCTGGTCATCTTCATCGGCGCCGTGTTCCAGCTGGTGCTGATGGTGGCGCTGGCAGTTGCCAGCGTGCGCCGCGACCTGGTCGAGGCCGCGTTGACGCTCGGCGCGCGCGACCGCGGCATCGTCGGCCGTGTATTGATTCCGGCCTCCGCTCCCGAGATTGCGGAGATCCTGCGGCTCGTGCTCGGATGGGCATGGACTTACGTGATCGTTGCCGAGCTGATCGGCTCGTCCTCCGGCATCGGTCACATGATCACCGACAGTCAGGCGCTGCTCGCCACCGGACAGATCATTTTCGGCATCATCGTGATCGGCGTGATCGGATTGATCTCCGACTTCCTGTTCAAGTGGGCAAACCGGCGGCTTTTTCCCTGGAGCCTGGCGTGAGCAAGCTCGTGATCGAGAACGTCTCGCGCATTTTTCCCGCGGTGCGCCGCGGGAAACCGACGCGCGCGCTCGAGCCCACGAGTTTCCAGATCCCCGACAACGACTTCGTCACCATCCTCGGGCCGTCCGGCTGCGGCAAGTCCACACTGCTGCGCCTGGTCGCCGGCCTCGATCGGCCGACCACCGGCCGGATCATCCTCAACGGCCGGGAGGTGACCGAGCCCGGCGCCGACCGCGGCATGGTGTTCCAGTCCTATACGCTTTTCCCGTGGCTGACGGTCGCCGACAACATCGCCTTCGGCTTACGCGAGAAAGGCGTGGCCCGCGAACGGCGCAGCGAAGCCGTGCTCGCGTGGCTGGCGCGCATCGGTCTCACCGGCTTCGAGCACCATTACCCCAAGCAATTGTCCGGCGGGATGCAGCAGCGCACTGCCATCGCGCGCGCCCTCGCCAACGATCCCGAGATCCTGCTGCTCGACGAGCCGTTCGGCGCGCTCGACAACCAGACCCGCGGCCTGATGCAGGAGCTTTTGCTCGACATCTGGGAGCGCGAACGCAAGACCGTGCTGTTCGTGACGCACGACATCGAGGAGGCAATCTTCCTCGGCTCGCGCGTGCTGGTCATGACGGCGCGGCCCGGTCGGATCAAGGCCGAGGTCGCGGTCGATCTGCCCCATCCGCGCCACTACACCGTCAAGACCAGCTCGGAATTCTCCGCGCTCAAGGCGCGGCTGACCGAGGAGATCCGCGCCGAAGCGGTGCTCGCTGCGGAAATCGCGGCAAGCGCGACGTAGTTGTGGTTAGCGGATGCCCGCTGGCGCGGACATGACATCGAGCGGACGTTGCATCGTGCGGCGCACGTCGCCCGCCGTTCGGCAGGACGGTCACGGCAAGCTCGGCAGCTTGAGCCTGTGCTCGCGCGCGCAGGCGATGGCATCCTCGTAGCCGGCGTCGGCGTGACGCATCACGCCGGACGCGGGGTCGTTCCACAACACCCGCTCGATCCGGCGCACCGCTTGCGGCGTGCCATCGCACACGACGACCATCCCGGCATGCTGCGAGAAACCGATGCCGACCCCGCCGCCATGGTGGAACGAGACCCAGGTGGCGCCCGAGGCGCAGTTGAGCAGGGCATTGATCAATGGCCAGTCCGATACCGCATCGGAGCCGTCCTGCATGCCTTCGGTTTCGCGATTGGGGCTTGCCACCGAGCCGGAATCAAGATGATCGCGACCGATCACGATGGGCGCAGAGAGCTCGCCGCTTGCGACCATGGCGTTGAAGGCGAGCCCGAGGCGATGGCGGTCGCCCAGCCCGACCCAGCAGATGCGTGCCGGCAAGCCCTGGAATTTGATGCGCGACTTCGCCATGTCGAGCCATTGGTGCAGATGCGCGTCATTCGGCATCAGCTCCTTGACCTTGGCGTCGGTGCGAAAGATGTCCTCGGGATCGCCGGAGAGTGCAGCCCAGCGGAACGGGCCGATCCCGCGGCAGAACAGCGGGCGGATATAGGCGGGCACGAAACCGGGAAAGTCGAAGGCTTCGGTCACGCCCGCCTCCTTCGCCATCTGGCGGATGTTGTTGCCGTAATCGAACGTGGGCACGCCGCGGCGCCAGAACTCGAGCATGGCGCGCACGTGTACGGCCATGGATTGCTTCGCCGCGCGCTCGACCCCCTTGGCATCGCGCGCGCGCCGTTCCTCCCATTCCGCGACCGTCCAACCCGCGGGGAGATAGCCGTTGATTGGATCGTGCGCCGAAGTCTGGTCGGTCACCGCATCGGGTTTCACGCCGCGCCGGACCAGTTCGGGCAACAGCTCCGCGGCGTTGCCGAGCACGCCGACCGAGACCGGCTTGCGCGCGCGGTTGGCACGCTCGATCATCGCCAGCGCCTCGTCGAGATCGGTCGCCTGCGCGTCGAGATATCCGGTCTTGAGCCGCATCTCGATGCGCGAAGGCTGGCACTCGATCGCCAGCAGCGACGCGCCGGCCATGGTGGCGGCTAGCGGCTGCGCGCCGCCCATGCCGCCAAGACCGGCGGTGACGATCCATTTGCCGGCGAGGCTGCCGCCGTAGTGGCGCCGCAACAGCTCGGCGAAGGTCTCGAACGTGCCCTGCACGATGCCCTGGGAGCCGATATAGATCCAGGAGCCCGCGGTCATCTGGCCGTACATCATCAGGCCTTTGCGATCGAGCTCATTGAAATGATCGAGCGTTGCCCAGTGCGGCACCAGATTCGAATTCGCGATCAGGACGCGCGGTGCGTCGGCGTGGGTGCGAAACACGCCGACGGGCTTTCCGGACTGTACGCACAGCGTCTCATCGCCCTCGAGCTCACGCAGCGCCGCGACGATGCGATCGAAACTCTCCCAGTCGCGCGCGGCACGTCCCGCACCGCCATAGACGACCAGCTCGTGCGGGTTCTCCGCCACGTCGGGATCGAGGTTGTTCATCAGCATGCGCAGCGGCGCTTCCGTCAGCCAGCTCTTGGCGGACAGAGTCTGGCCGCGCGGCGCGCGAATGACGCGGGCATTGTCGAGGCGAGTCGGCATCTCTCTCTCCGACCTGTTGACTGGATCCACCGTCAGCCGCCTGCAAAGGCGAGGCAGTCTTCGAGCACGGCGCGCAATGTCCGTTGGATCGGCTTGGCGAAATCGGGGTCCCAAGGCGGCGGATCGCTCTCGTTCGGCAGGTAGCTGCGCATCGCGAGCTCCATCTGCAAGGCATGGACCCCTTCGGCGGGCCGGCCATAGGTGCGGGTGATCCATCCTCCCGTGAAGCGGCCGTTGACCACGTGCGACCATGCGCTCGCGGCGCAGCGGCGGGCGACCGCAGCTTCCAGCCTCGGGTCGCAGCTCCTGCTCCGGTTGGTGCCGATATTGAACACCGGCAATTCACCGGGAAAGAGGCGCGGGATGACCGAGCGGATGGAGTGGCAGTCGTACAAGACGACCCGTGGATGTCGGGCGCGCAACCGTTCGAGCTCGTTGGTGAGCGCGGCATGGTAGGGCGCAAAATAACGTGCCTTGCGCCGCTCGATCTCGTCCGGCGCAGGAACCAGGCCATCGCGGTAGAGCGCTTCGCCGTCGAAGGTTTCCGTCGGCACCAGGCCTGTGGTCGTCTGCCCGGGGTAGAGCGATGCGCCGGAGGGATCGCGGTTGACGTCAATCACCGTGCGCGACAACGCGGTGTGCACGGTCGTCGCGCCGAGCTCGGCGGCGAACGCGTAGAGCCTGTCGATGTGACGGTCGGCGTCATGACGGGCGAGCGGCAGCGATACCAGGTTCGCAGCGCACTCGGCGGGGACATCGAGGCCGGTATGCGGGAAGGAGACGAGCAGCGGCGCGTCGCCCTGCGTCACGGTCAGCCAGGCCTCGGTCATGCGGGCGATCCTTCAAAGCCGGGCAGCATCACGTCGGCTGCGGCGACGAGCGCGCCGGAACGCACGAGATCGGCCGCAGCCGCGATGTCGGGGGCGAGGTAGCGGTCGTGGTCGAGCCGCGCGACGCGGGCGCGGAGCAGCGCCCGCACCCGCTCGAGCGGCGCGCTCGAGGTCAGCGGCGCATGGAAGTCGCAGCCCTGTGCGGCGGCGATGAGCTCGATCGCAACGACGTGGGCAACATTCTCCGCCATGGCCGCGAGCCGGCGTGCGCCGTGCGCCGACATCGCCACATGGTCCTCCTGGTTGGCGCAGGTCGGGATCGAATTCGACGCTCGCGGGATGCGCCCGCTGCTTGTTCTCGGAAACCAGTGCCGCCGCCGTCACCTGCGCCAGCATCAGTCCCGAATTGAGACCGGGCCGCGGCGTGAGGAAGGCCGGCAGGCCCGACAGCGCGGGGTCGATGAGCATGGCGATGCGCCGCTCGGCGAGCGAGCCGATCTCGCAGGTCGCCATCGCCAGCGTGTCGGCGGCGAAGGCCACCGGCTCGCCGTGAAAGTTGCCGCCGGACAGCGCCTCGCCGGTCTCGGCGAAGATGAGCGGGTTGTCGGAGACGCCGTTCGCCTCCGTTGTCAGCGTGCTCGTCGCCTGCCGGGCGAGCCCGAGCACTGCGCCCATCACCTGCGGCTGGCAGCGCAGGCAATAAGGATCCTGCACGCGGTCGTCGTTGACCAGATGCGAGGCGCGGATCGAGCTGCCGGCCATCAGTGCGCGCAAGGCGGCGGCGACCTCGATCTGGCCGTGGTGGCCACGCAGGGCGTGAATGCGCGCATCGAAGGGCGTATCGGAGCCTTTGGCCGCATCGGTCGAGAGCGCGCCGGTCACGAGCGCCGCGTGGAACACCCGTTCGATGGCGAACAGGTTGGCCAATGCTTCCGCGGTCGAAAACTGGGTGCCGTTGAGAAGCGCGAGCCCTTCCTTGGGCCCAAACACGATTGGCGCGAGGCCCGCACGCGCGAGCGCATCCTGCGCCGGCACGGTCTCTCCGGCGAAGCGGATTTGACCGACGCCGAGCATCGCCGCCGCGAGATGGGCAAGCGGAGCGAGATCGCCGGACGTCCCGACCGAGCCCTGTCCCGGGATCACGGGAATGACGTCGCGCTCCAGCATGGCTTCCAGCATGGCGACGGTCTGCGCCCGCACGCCGGAAGCGCCGTGGCCGAGGCTCGCGAGCTTAAGCGCCATCATCAGCCGCACGTTCGATGCCCGCGTCGGCTCGCCCACGCCTGCCGCGTGCGAGAGGACGATATTGCGTTGGAGGGTCGCGAGGTCCGCGGGCCCGATCCGCACGCTCGCGAGCTTGCCGAAACCAGTATTGATGCCATAGACCGGCGCGCCGCGCGCGACGATTGCCTCGACCGTGCGCGCCCCCGCCTCGATTGCCGGTATCGCGGCGCGATCGAGGCAAACGCCCGCGCCGTCGGCCACCGCGCGCCAATCGGCGAGGGTCGCGCGACCGGGCCGCAGGGTGATCGTCATCGCCCTCTCCGCACCCGGCGATGCAGTGGATTGAAGCCGATACGATAGGCAAGCTCGGCCGGACGCTCGATGTCCCAGATGGCGAGGTCGCACCATTTGCCGCGCTCGAGCGTGCCGACGTAGTCGAGACGGCCGAGCGCGCGGGCCGCTTCCCGCGTGACACCGGCAATGACCTCGTCGACGGTAAGGCCGAACAGCGTCGCCGCCATGCTCAGGACCGTGAGCAGCGAAGTGATCGGCGACGTGCCAGGATTGCTGTCGGTCGCAACAGCGATCGGCACGCGCCTTCGTCGCAAGGCGTCGACTGGCGGCGGTTGCCTTTCCCGCAGCACATAGAACGCACCTGGCAGCAGCACGGCGACGGTACCGGCGTGCGCCATGGCGGCGACCCCATCCTCGTCCGTGTATTCGAGATGGTCGGCAGACAGCGCCCCGTGCTCGGCGGCGAGCTTCGCTCCGTGCAGGTTGGTGAGCTGATCGGCGTGCAGCTTGACCGGCAACCCGGCTGCCCGCGCCGCCGTAAACACCCGCGCGGTCTGCTCGGGCGAGAACGCAATGGTCTCGCAGAACGCATCGACGGCATCCACCAGCTGGCCGCGGGCGATGGCCGGGATGATCGCGCAGACCTCGTCGATGTAGCGCTCCTTGTCGCCGCCGGCCTCTGGAGGCAGGGCATGCGCGCCGAGAAAGCTTGTGACGACATCGATGTCGCGCTCGCGCCCGAGGCGCCGCGCCGCCCGCAGCATCCGCATTTCGGTGTCGGGGTCGAGCCCATAGCCCGACTTGATCTCGACGGTGGTGACCCCTTCCGCGAGCAATCGGTCGAGACGCGGCAAGCTCGCATGTACGAGATCGTCTTCGCTGGCGGCGCGCGTCGCCTTGACCGTCGAGAGAATGCCGCCGCCGGCGCGCGCGATATCCTCATAGGAGGCGCCGGCCAGGCGCAGCTCGAATTCGTGCGCCCGGTCTCCCGCATAGACCAGATGAGTGTGGCAATCGATCAATCCGGGGGTGATCCAGCGGCCGTCGAGGGGCACGCGCTCGATCGCATCCCAGCCGGAAGGCAGGTCCGCGACCGGACCCGCATAGGCAACTCGTCCCGCGGCGGCGGCGACCGCGCCGCGCTCCACCACGCCCAGGCCGGCTCGATCAGGCGAAAGCGTTGCAAGACGCGCGTCGAGCCAGATGGTGTCGAATCGCATGGCATCCTCGTGAGCCCGACCCTCTATACATAATTGCGCGCCCACGACTATTGTCGAGCGCCATGCCGCGTCCAACACGGCGGGAGCGCGACATTTGCGACGCGAGCTGTTTTTCGACCATGCCCTGCTGCCGTCCGGATGGGCGCGCGATGTCCGCATCGCGGTCGATGACGGCGTCATTGTCGCGGTCGCCGAAGCGGCAGCGCGAAATGACGCGCACCACACCGCCGGAATCGCCGTTCCGGGCCTGCCTAATCTGCACTGCCATGCATTCCAGCGCGGCATGGCCGGGCTGGCGGAACGTCGCGGGCCGACCGCCGACAGCTTCTGGACCTGGCGCGAGGTGATGTACCGGTTCCTGCAGCATCTCTCTCCCGACGACGTCGAGGCGATCGCAGCCTTCGCCTACATGGAGATGCTGGAAACCGGCTTCACCACGGTTGGCGAGTTCCACTATCTGCACCATGACGTCGATGGCCGGCCCTATTCCGATGTCGGAGAAATGGCCAACCGGATCGCGGCCGCCAGTGCCCGAAGCCAGATCGGCCTGACCCTGTTGCCTTCGTTCTACGCCAATGGCGGATTTGGTGGCGCGCCGCCCGTTGCAGGTCAGCGCCGTTTCATCAACGATCCCGATCGCTTCCATGTAATCGTGGAACGTAGCCGTGCGATCGTGGCTGCCCTGCCGGCGGCGCGCGTCGGCATCGCCCCGCATTCGCTGCGGGCGGTGACACCCGCGAGCCTGCGCGCGGTTTGCGAAGCGATGGCCGACGGGCCGATTCATATCCACGCCGCCGAGCAGGCCGGGGAGGTGGAGGCATGTGTCGCGGCGCTCGGCCGTCGTCCGGTGGAATGGCTGTTGGATAATGCCGAAGCTCAATTCGCGCTGGTGCGTGATCCACGCGACCCACACCACGGCAGCGGAGGTGGCGGCGTTGGCGGCGTCCGGTGCCGTGGCCGGCCTGTGCCCGCTGACCGAAGCGTCGCTCGGCGACGGCATTTTCGACGGCGCCGGCTTTCTGACAGCCGGGGGGCGCTTCGGCGTCGGCACCGATTCGAACATCCAGATCGACGCCGCGGCAGAGCTGCGGCAACTGGAATACGGACAGCGGCTGGCGCGGCGCGCGCGCAACGTCATGACGGTTTCCGAGCGGGAATTGACCGGACGGCGGCTCTATGCCAGCGCGCTCGCGGCCGGTTCGCAGGCGCTGCAGCGGCCGATCGGTTCGCTCGCCGTCGGCTCGCGCGCCGACATCGTGCTGCTCGACGAAAATCATCCCGACCTGGTGGCGCGTGACGGCGACCGCTGGCTCGACGCCTGGATTTTCGTCGCCGGACGACGCGCGGTGAAGACTGTGCTGGTCGGCGGCGAAACGGTGGTGGAAGAGGGCCGTCACAAGCTGCGGCCGGACATCGAGGCGCGCTTCAAGGCTGCGGCGGCAAGGCTCGCGGCTGCATAGGATGCCACTCGCCACGATATTCCCGAAACGGCCGGGGCACGTCTGCTAGGGCGCGCCGTCCTTGGCGCGCGGGCGGAATATAGCGGCGTTAAGCGCGGCGCCGTA
The DNA here is from genome assembly GCA_963739385.1 of uncultured Alphaproteobacteria bacterium. Classification (GTDB taxonomy): domain Bacteria; phylum Pseudomonadota; class Alphaproteobacteria; order Rhizobiales; family Xanthobacteraceae; genus VAZQ01. Next base: position 32,830 of record CAVUAI010000014.1, on the reverse strand, counting down.
GATGAAGATCGATGCCGTCCAATACAAGAACACCAGCGCGATCATCGCCGAGGCGAGGCCGGCATAGTAGCTCACATAGGTAAACGAGAATTCCGCAAGGTAGCGGCCGAAGGCGACGCCGGCGACAAGCCAGAGAACAAGGGTGGCGACGATGCCAGGCAGAATCTCGATCACCCGGCGCCGGCCGGCCGGCAACCATTTGTGGGCGACGAACAGCGCGATGGTCAGAACGACGATCGCGATGCCGAAGCGGAAGATGGTGAAGGTGCCTTCGAGCGGGGCAAGCCAGGGAGCATATCGCAGCGCGGTCCGAAACAGTAGCGGGCCCAGGACGATGAAAAAGCCCAAGGTCAGGAGGCCGGCCGCAGCCACCAGCACGTAGCCGATCGATTCGAGCCGCAGCAGAATCCAGTGGCGGGTTTCGAGGACGCCGTAGGCGCGGTTGAGACCGATGCGAAGGCTCTCGACCCCGCTCGATGCGAAGAAGACCGCGAACACGACGCCAAGGGTGAGCGCACCGGTATGCGTCGTGGTGAGCACGCTGTGAATCTCCTGCGCGAGCGGCGCCGCCACCTCCTCGGGCCATGCCGCCAGCAGCAATCTCGCCACCTCGTCGGCGAGATCGTTCGAGCCGAACAGGCCGGCAAGCGATGTGAGCACGATGAAAAACGGAAACATCGCCATCAGCGCCGAGAGCGCGATATGGCTTGCGATCGCCCAGCCGTCATCGGCCAGAAAGCGCCAATACGCGTCGAGGGCGATCTCGAAGGCTCGTCGCATCGGAGAATCCCCAGCCCGCTCCCTCAATTGCGCGCTTCGCGCGACCCTTGCAAGTCACAGATCATTTGCGCTTTGGCGTCGCATGCCACCGAAGCTGGGACTGCGTTCCCTCAGCAACCCCGATGCCAATGTTGCAAGGCCCGATCAAGCGGCTCGACGCCTGTCCAGAGCTGGCGGAGCACATGGCGCCGGGGCGAGGTTCGGGGCCCGCGACCGCTGGTCAATAACGCAGCAGCGATGCGCAAACTCGCAGCAGAGCTATCAAATATCGTCTCGCTCCGTTGCATTTGTGCACTGCACGCGTAGTCTTGCACGATTGTCAGGGTTCAAATGTCCGACAGCGTGACGCGCCTTCGGATTACTTATGGAACCGTCGATGCTGGACACCGCGCAAACCCGAGACTCCGCAGCCAAACTGATCGCGCTCGCGCGCGGGGCGACCTCCGCCGTGGAAGCGTTGCTCGCGGAGGCGACTGCGGCGGTGCGCCAGCGCGTCATGGTTGGCAATTCCATGGATGACGGGCTGCTCGATCGGGAGCAGCGCGCGACCCATGGCCTCGCCTGGCTCGCGACCTATGTCGAATCCATCCGGCAGCTGGCGGCCTATGCCGAGCGCATGCATGCCGCCGGCGGGCTCGGCGAAATTGAGGAACTGCTCGTCTCGATCGGGATCGGCGAATACCTCGCCCAGATTCAGGGCGGCATTCCCATGAGTCAGGGCGAGATCGTGCGCCCTGCCGATCTCGGGCTTGCGCCCGAGGCCGTAGCCAGGCGTCTCGGCCCTCTCCTGCAAGACGTGGCCGGCTCGCGCAATGTCGAGCGCCGCGCCCGGTTGGTCGAGCTGATGCAGGCTCATCACGGTGCCACCGTAGGCGACTGCGCGCTGGACGAGACGCTGACGACGATGCGCGAGGAGATGCGCAAGTTCGCCGATAGCGAGGTCGTGCCGCACGCGCAGCAATGGCACCGTACCAACAGCTACATTCCGCTCGAAGTCCTGGCGCAGATGTCCGAGCTCGGCGTGTTCGGCCTCACCATCCCGGAAGACTACGGCGGCCTGGGCCTGGGCAAGGAGGCGATGTGCGTCGTTTCGGAGGAGCTCTCCCGCGGCTATATCGGAGTGGGTTCGCTCGGCACGCGTTCCGAAATCGCGGCCGAGCTGATCATCGGCGGCGGAACCGAGGAGCAGAAGCGTCACTGGTTGCCGAAGCTCGCAGCCGGAGAAGTGCTGCCGACGGCCGTATTCACCGAGCCGAATACCGGCTCCGATCTTGCGTCGCTCAAGACGCGGGCCGGGCGGGACGGCGATGTCTACAAGGTCCAGGGCAACAAGACGTGGATCACGCATCCGGTGCGGGCCGACCTGATGACGCTGCTGGTGCGGACCAATCCGAGCGAGCCTGGCCATCGCGGGCTTTCCATGCTGCTGGCGGAGAAGCCGCGCGGCACCGATGCAGATCCGTTTCCGGCGGCCGGCATGTCCGGCACCGAGATCGAGGTGCTCGGCTATCGCGGCATGAAAGAGTACGAGATCGCCTTCGACGGCTTCGAGGTGAAGGCGGAAAACCTGCTCGGGGGCGTCGAGGGGCAGGGCTTTCGTCAGCTCATGCAGACCTTCGAATCCGCGCGCATCCAGACCGCGGCGCGCGCGATCGGCGTGGCGCAGGCGGCCATGGAGCAGGCTCTCGACTACGCCCAGCAGCGCCATCAGTTCGGCCAGCCGATCATCGGTTTCCCGCGGGTCGCAGACAAAATCGCGATGATGGCGGTCGAAATCATGATTGCGCGCCAGCTCACTTATTTCGCCGCGCGTCAGAAGGACTCCGGCAAGCGCTGTGATCTCGAGGCCGGCATGGCCAAGCTGCTAGCCGCCCGCGTGGCGTGGGCGAATGCCGACAATGCCGTGCAGATCCACGGCGGCAACGGGTTCGCGCTCGAATTTCCGGTTTCGCGCATCCTCTGCGATGCCCGCATTCTCAGTATTTTCGAGGGCGCCGCCGAGATCCAGGCGCAGGTGATCGCCCGGCGGTTGCTCGCGGCCGGCAACTGAATCGGCCCCCACGCGTTCTGCCACCGGAACATCGACCAGGACGAGGAAACCACGGCGTTGCCGCGGTATGATCGCGGATCGTGCGGGAGGTCTTGCATGCAAAAGCTCAAAATCCGGCAGGGCGACTGGGTCGTCGTTTGCGACGGCAAGAAAGCGCTGGTGCTGGAGAACGTCGGCGACGAAAAATTCCTCAACCTCAAGACCCGGGAGGCGCGCGAGCAGCCCGATCGCAAAACTCATGAACTGGGGACCGACGCGCCCGGTCGCTCCTTCAGCTCGGTTGGAAGCGGACGCAGTGCCGTGGAGCAGACCGATTGGCACGAGCAGGAGGAGCATCGTTTCCTGCAGGCGCTCGCCAGCCATCTCGACGCCGCGGTCAATGCCGGCGAGGTCAAGTCGCTGATCATCGTCGCGCCGCCGCGTGCGCTCGGCGTATTGCGGCAGGCCTATTCCCACAATCTGCGCGCCGCGGTGCGCGGCGAGATCGACAAGGACTTCGTCAAGCTTCCCATCCACGAGATCGAGAAGCATCTGGCGGGATGATGCTATCGCGCAAGTGCGATGGCCTGCGAAAGCGGAGCAGCCGGAAAAGCGCTATCGCGCCACACTACGCCGCTTTCGCCGGCTGCTTGAGCAGCTTGTCGACATTGCCGGACAGAATGGCCTCGCCGTCCTTGCCGAGCGCCCGCAGCTCGGCCACGAAATCGCGCACCGCCGAGCGTTCGCGGATTTCCTGCGGATAGTCGGTGGCGAACACGATGCGCGACGCCGGGATTTCGATCAGCGCGCCTTTGACGGCGCCCATCGCGCCGCAGAAGCCGGCGGTGTCGAACAGCATGTTGTTGCGGATGTAGTGGTCGAAATCGTGTCTGGCCTTCTTGCCGTGGCGGGCGTTGTCGAGCGTCCCCCAGAAGTCCTTGTCCTGGTAGGAGCGGATGCGCCCGAGCAGCGCCGACAGGCCGCCGCCAAGATGCGACATATGGACGGTGAGGTTCGGGTGACGGTCGAACACGCCCGCATTGATCAGGCGGATCGTCGCCATCACCAGCGAGAATTCCCGGCCGACCGAGCGTGCGGTGTCGTAGCCATCGAACTGCTGCGTCTGATTGAGCTTGAGCGCGGGATGAACGAACACGAACAGCCCGAGCTTGGCGCACTCGGCCCAGAACGGCTCGAATTCGGGCGCATCGAGATAGAGGTCGTTTGTCTCCGACGTGATCACCACGCCGGGAAAGCCGAGTTCGTGCTTGCAACGTGCGAGCTCGCGAAACGCCTCCGCTCCGCCGAGCGGGTTGGCATGCGCCGCGCCGATGAAGCGGCCGGGATAGTCGCGTTCCGCCTTCTTGGCGCTCGCGTTGCAGAGGCGCGACTTGTCGATGTCGGCGCACATGCCCGCCGCGCTGGTGAGGAAGGCCACATCGATGCCGGCCTCGTCCATCATACGGATATGCTCGTCGAGGTCGAACAGCATCCAGTGCAGGATGAAACTCGGCGCGCCGTGCTCGTCATAGGACACGAGCTTGCGGCGACCGAGATCCTTCGGCATCAACTCTTGCGGCGTGAAATGGTGCTGGAAATCGACGATCATCGAAGGTTTCCTCCCCTGGCCGATCCCCGCGGCCTTCGCGCGTCTCAAGCCGTTGCGCCGAGGTCCTGTAGGGCGCGTGCGATGGCAACGTCAAGCGGTGTATGCGGGACAGCGCCTATCGCCGCCGCCAGCTTGCCGCCGTCGATCCGATGCGGCTCGTTCCAGAGATACGCAATCTCGGACAACTCTCGACAGAGCGGAACGAGCGGCCGCAACGCATGGATGAGCCACCAGGTCATGCGCTTGACCTGAAGCTTGCTGCGCGCCGCCCGCGCGATCGCGGTGGTGAATTCGTGACCCGTGGCCGCGTGGCCGGAAAAACCGAAGGTGGCGAATGGCGGCAATGTTTCGCGCATGGCGGCGAGCCGCACCATCGCCGCGGCGAGATCGGGCAGATAGGTCCATTCGTGCGTCGCGTCGAGCCGCCCGGGATAGGTCAAGCGACCGCGGGCGATCTCCTTGGCCACGACGAGGTCGAGCCAGGATCCGTGCCCGCCGCCGTAAAAATCTCCGGCGCGCACGACGATGGCGCGCATGCCGCGTTCCGCGGCTTCGGCCATGCGATCTTCGATCGCCACCCGCATCTGTCCTTTGTGCGATGAAGGACGCATGGCCGCGCTCTCGGTGATCACGGGCGGCAGAGGCGAGCCGTAATTGTATAGATTGCCGGGGAACAGCAGCGTGGCACCAGCGGTTTCCGTCGCCGTGATGGCTGAATAGGCGAGCGGCAGGGCCTGCCGCGACCAGCCGATATGGGATGGGTTGAGCGCGTGCAGAACAACATCGGCGCCGCGCGCGACTTCGCTCACCGCGGCATGATCGAGCGCGTCGACCTCGACGATCTTGGTGCCGGCCGGCGCGCGCGCCGAACTGCCCGGCCGCACCAGGCTCGTGACCTTCCAGCCGGCGCCACGGAACGCTTGCGCCGCCCGGTAGCCAAGTCGCCCGGCGGCCCCGAGAACCAGAACGTGTGAGGTCATGACCGCGCGCAATCGAGGTGAAGGGGCATGGCTCTTTTCGCGGGATCGGACGCTGCTTCAATTCGCCTTGAGGCCGGACGCCCGGACGACGATCGCGTTGGTCTCGATCTCGTCCTTGAGATGAGCGTCGAACGCCGACGGGGGCAGGTACGTCGGCTCGCCGCCAAGCTTGCTGATGCGGTCCTTCACCTCCGGCACCTGCAGCGCCTTGGCGATCTCCTGGTTCAGCCGCTCGACAATGTCACGCGGGGTCCTTGCCGGCACCAGGACACCGAACCAGAAATTATAGGCAGTATCGGGGAAGCCGGCTTCGACCGTGGTCGGCACGTCGGGAAGATCGGCCGCGCGGCGCGACGAGCTCACGGCGATCGCCGCGAGCCTGCCGTCGCGGATCATCGGCATCGCTGGCAAGGTCGGAACGATGAAGAAATCGACCCGCCCGGCCATGATTTCGGTCAGCGCCTCGGCCGGTCCCTTGAACGGAACGTGCTGGGCCTGGAATCCGGCGCGCAGCTTCAACAGTTCGGCAATGACATGTGATGCGGTGCCGGGCCCGACGCTGGCGTAATTCAGCAAATCGGGTTTGGCCTTGGCGGCGGCGACCATGGCGGGCAGCGTCCTGAAGGGCCGGTCCGGCGGAATCACCATGACGTTCGGCAGGTTCGCGACCGGCGTCACGCCGGCCAGATCGCGCAAGGGGTCGAACGGCAGGTTGGTCTGGATCAACGGGGTGATCGTGTAGGCGGACGAGGTGAACAGGATGGTGTAGCCGTCGGGGTCCGACCGGGCCACGGCGGCGGAGGCTGTGGTGCCGCCGGCACCGAGCCTGCTCTCGATCACGGCGGGCTGCCCGACTTGCCGCCCGACCTGTTCCAACACCGTGCGGGCGATGATGTCGGTCGCGCTGCCGGCGGTGAAAGGCACCACGACGTGAATGGGCTTTGCAGGCCAGCTCTGCGCACATGCGTTGCCGCAGATCCCCAGCAGCACGAGGGCGATAAGGTTGACGTGGCGTCGCATTCGTTTCCCCGTCGAAGGGCGCGGCAATGGTAGGCGCGCCGGCCGTAATTTCAAATCCCGCACATTTGAATGCGTGCCGGACACTATTTCGCTGCCGGGAATTGCGCCGTGGGCGATGGCCTCACCATCTTCAGGGTGTTAAGAGGTTGCCGATGAGCGGATTTCTGGCCTATGCCCTCGTGCCGATCGCGATCGGCGCCGTCGCTGTGGTGCTGCTGCTCGGGCTGACCAACATGATGCGCGGCGGCTCGCCGCACAAATCGCAGAAGCTGATGAGGCTGCGCGTACTGCTGCAATTCATCGCGATCATCGTCATAATGCTGACCATCTGGATGCTGGGCAAATAGGCGAAGCGATGGTCGTTCTCAACCGGATCTACACGCGCACCGGCGACGACGGCACCACGGCCCTCGGCAGCGGCGATCGACGCAAGAAATACGACCTGCGCGTTTCCGCCTACGGCACCCTGGACGAGGTCAACGCCGCGATCGGGTTGGTACGCGTGCAAACGGGCACCGCCGATCCCGCGCTCGATCTCGTGCTGGCGCGCATCCAGAACGACCTGTTCGACGTCGAGGCCGATCTCTGCCTGTCGGCGAAGGGGCCTGGCGGCGCGCGCATGACGGTGACCGACGCGCAGGTGGAATGGCTGGAGCAGCGGATCGACGAATTCAATGCCGATCTTGCCCCGTTGCGGTCGTTCATCCTGCCGGGCGGGCGGCCGGCCGCCGCGTATCTTCATCTCGCGCGCACCATGTGCCGTCGCGCCGAACGGCTGATGGTCGAGCTCAACGACCAGCCGGGCGAAGGCGTAACCCCGGCGGCTCTGAAATATGTCAACCGTCTCTCGGATTTTCTGTTCGTGGCTGGCAGGCACGCCAATGACAAGGGCGAGTCGGACGTGCTGTGGCAGCCCGGCCAGAATCGGTGACGGGGCGAATTTCGCATGGTCGTGCCGATCTACGACGACAATCCCTTCGCCGAGCCGGTGAAGCCAGTCGTCACCTGGTGCCTGATCGCGGCCAATCTTGCGATTTTCTTCTACGAGGCGGGGGCCAGCCAGCTTGCCCTCGATCGGATGATCGATACCTTCAGCCTCACTCCGGCGGCGCTGATGGGCGATATGTCCGCGCGCGGCTGGGTGCCGGCATTTGCGACTCTCGTCACCTACCAGTTTTTTCACGCTGACATCGCGCACCTCGTCGGCAACATGATTTTCCTGTGGGTGTTCGGCGACGACATCGAGCGGGCGCTCGGCCGCCTGCGCTTTCTCGCGTTCTATCTTCTCGCCGGCGTCACGGGCGGCCTTGTCTTCGTCGCCAACGATGTGCACTCCGGCATCGAGCTGATCGGCGCTTCCGGCTCGATCGCGGGCGTCGTGGTCGCCTATGTGATGCTGCGTCCTTGCGCCAAGATCACGGTGCTGCTCGGCATCATCCCGCTTCGCATCAGCGCCTATTGGGTGGTGGGCCTGTTCGTGCTGACCCAGTTGTGGAATCTGGGCGCGTCCTCGAAGAGCGAGGTCGCCTATTGGTGCCATTTCGGCGGCATGCTGGGCGGGGGCATCCTGTTCCCGTTGCTCAAGCCGCGGAGGATCAAGCTGTTCCAGTGCCTGCGGCCAGTGCCGGATACGGTCGTTCAGATCGGACCCAACCCCGCCGGCCGTGCGGCCCGATTCGACACCTTGCGTTGATGCGGCCGGACACAGTCCGTTGACACTGCGAGGCGGCGGCCATTAGGTTGCCGCCGTCTTTAGCCAGGCGGCCGGGGCGGCCCGAGCTGATCGTCGCGAGAAGCGCACTCCATGAAAATTCTGGTGCCCGTCAAGCGCGTGGTGGACTACAACGTCAAAATTCGCGTCAAGAGCGACGGCAGCGGCGTCGAGCTCGCAAACGTCAAGATGTCGATGAATCCCTTTGACGAGATCGCCGTCGAGGAGGCGCTCCGGCTCAAGGAGAAGGGCCAGGCGACCGAAATCGTCTGCGTGTCGATCGGCCCGCCGCAGGCCGCCGAAACCATTCGCACCGGGCTCGCCATGGGGGCCGATCGCGGCATCCTGGTGAAGACCGACAAGACGCTCGAGCCGCTCGCCGTCGCCAAGATCCTCAAAGCCATCGTCGATGCCGAGAAGCCCGGCCTGGTCATCATGGGCAAGCAGGCGATCGACGACGACTGCAATCAGACCGGACAGATGCTGGCGGCGCTGACCGGCTGGCCGCAGGGCACTTTTGCCTCGAAACTGGTGATCGAGGGCGACAGCCTTCTGGTCACGCGTGAGGTCGACGGCGGCCTGCAGACGGTCAAGCTCAAGGGGCCGGCGATCGTGACCACCGATCTGCGGCTGAACGAGCCTCGCTATGCCAGCCTGCCCAACATCATGAAGGCAAAGAAGAAGCCGATAGACGAGAAGACGCCGGACGCCTACGGGGTAGACGTCTCGCCGCGGCTCGAGGTGCTCAAGACGACCGAGCCGGCCGGCCGCAAGGCGGGCGTAAAGGTGAAGACGGTCGGCGAGCTTGTCGACAAGCTCAAGAACGAGATGGGCCTGATCTGATGACCACGCTCCTGCTCGTCGAGCACGACAACAAGACGCTCAAGGACGCAACCAACAAGGCACTGACCGCCGCGAAGGCGCTGGGTGGGGACGTGCACCTGCTGGTGGCCGGCAAGGCGTGCCGCCCGGTTGCCGAAGCTGCCGCCAGGCTCGACGGCGTGACCAAGGTTCTGCTCGCCGACGGCGCTCCCTACGAACACATGTTGGCCGAGCCGGTGGCCGCGCTCGTCCACTCGCTGGCTCCCGCCTATGACGCGATCGTTGCGCCGGCGACCACCACCGGCAAGAACGTCATGCCGCGCGTCGCGGCGCTGCTGGACGTGATGCAGGTTTCCGACATCGTCAAGGTGATCGCGCCCGATACCTTTGAGCGCCTGATCTATGCCGGCAACGCAGTGCAGACCGTGCGCGCCAAGGACAAGACCAAGGTGATCACCGTGCGCACCTCGACCTTCCAGGCGACGGGCGAAGGCGGGTCGGCGCCGATCGAGGACGCCGCCTCGGCGGCCGATCCGGGCATCTCCGCCTTTGTCGGCGAGGAGCTGTCGAAATCGGAGCGCCCGGAACTCACGTCGGCGAAGATCATCATTTCCGGCGGCCGGGCGATGCAGAGTCGGGAGAACTTTACCAAATATATCGAGCCGGTGGCGGACAAGCTCGGGGCCGCCGTCGGCGCCTCGCGCGCGGCGGTCGATGCCGGCTATGCGCCCAACGACTGGCAGGTCGGCCAGACCGGCAAGGTTGTTGCGCCCGAGCTTTACATTGCCGTCGGTATTTCCGGTGCCATCCAGCATCTCGCCGGCATGAAGGATTCGAAGGTCATCGTGGCCATCAACAAGGATGAAGAGGCTCCGATCTTCCAGGTCGCGGATTACGGCCTGGTCGCCGACCTCTATCAAGCGCTGCCGGAACTGGCAGCGGAACTCGGCAAGACGGGTCGTTGACGATCGGTGAACTGCGGCCCTGGACCCGTGGTGTCGCGATCCGGATCGGCGTAAAACAGGCAAAAGAACATGATCGAGGTCAAAGCGCGGCCGAAGGTACGTTCCGAGAGCATGGCGCTCCAAATTCGCAGGATCGGCGTGATCGGCGCCGGACAGATGGGCAGCGGCATCGCGCATGTGAGCGCGCTCGCCGGTATCGACGTCAAGCTCAACGATCTCTCCCCCGACCGCATCAAGGCAGGAATCGCGACCATCAACGGCAACATGGCGCGGCAGGTCAGCCGCAAGCGGATCACTGAAGAGGAGCGTCAGGCCGCGCTCGGCCGCATCGAAGCCGCGGAAACATACGAAGCCTTCGACGATTGCGATCTCGTCATCGAGGCCGCGACCGAGAAGGAGGACGTCAAGCGCGCGATCTTCGCCAGCGTCTGCCCGGTCCTCAAGCCTGACGCCATCATCGGCAGCAATACGTCGTCGATCTCGATCACCCGGCTGGCCTCATCGACCGACCGTCCCGAGCGCTTCATCGGCATTCATTTCATGAATCCGGTGCCGTTGATGGAGCTGGTCGAGCTCATTCGCGGCATCGCCACCGACGACGCAACCTTCGACACCACCAAGCAGTTCGTCAGCAGACTCGGCAAGACGATTGCCGTGGCGGAGGATTTCCCCGCCTTCATCGTCAATCGTATCCTGCTGCCGATGATCAACGAGGCGATCTACACGCTCTACGAAGGCGTCGGCAATGTCGAGGCGATCGACACCGCGATGCGGCTGGGCGCCCACCATCCCATGGGACCGCTCGAGCTCGCCGATTTCATCGGGCTCGACACCTGTCTCTCGGTCATGCAGGTGCTGCACGAGGGTCTGGCCGACTCCAAGTACCGGCCGTGTCCGCTGCTGGTGAAATACGTCGAGGCCGGCTGGCTCGGGCGCAAGACGCAGCGCGGCTTCTACGACTACCGCGGCGAGAAGCCGGTGCCGACCCGCTGAGCGTCGATCGCGCTGCTCGCGAACATTGTCTGACGATCGGCTAATGTCGCGCTGTCAAGCTAGCGCGGCGAAATCAACGCTTCGGATAGGACACGGTCACGGCCCCCACGAAGGGCTCGACCGCGCGCATGTCGGCGTTGTCGGAGAGGAACTCGCTGTCACCGGATACCTTGGTCAGGTGAGCTTCCGGCGCGTCCTCGGGATGGACGAACTCGACCCCGATGGTGCAGCCGCCGCGCTGCGGCTTGCCCAGTGCGCCGCCCTGCCAGTCGATGACGCGGCCGCCGTAATCCCAGTCGAAGCCGGACAGCTTGAACGGCTTGCCGTTCATCTGTTCAACCTCGGCGAGCGTCATGCCGATGCGAATGCCGTTCGCGGTGGCCCAGCTCGATTGATCCTTCGCCCTGATCACGGCAGGGCGGCGCCGTGCCTTCTCGTCGCTCCAGATGAACTCCAGCCTCGCCTTTGGGTCTTGCGGGTAGAGGACGCTGGCCTTGATCTTGGCCCCTTCCGCGCCGTCGACCTCCTGGTACACGACGTCCTTGCGGAAGGCCTTCACCAGACCGTTGTGGTTCGCAGAGCGGTCGAACGGCCGTTCGCAGGTGATCACGCGCGCGGGCGCGGCCTTTTCTGCCCATGCGATCATCGGGGACAGCGCGAGCATCCCTGCCATCAGGCCCATCGCGGCCGTTGCGTTCGTCGGATCGATCATCGATCGTGCTCCCGGCATCAGTTGCGAATACACCGATCGGCGGGGCGAGCTATTGCTTGAGCGCGGCGGTCACCAGCTTCACCGCGTCGTCGCTCGCCCATTCCGCGGGGCCCGCCAGCGTGCCGATCTCGCAGCCGGCGGGATCGACAAGGAGCGTGGTCGGCATCCCGGCGGCGCGACCAGCGACCTTCAAATCCTGAAAGACCTTGGCGCTGGGGTCGGCATAGTAGGTCAGTCCGTCGATGCCGACCTCCTTGAGCCAGGCCCGCGGCTTGTCGGGATCGCGCGTATCGATATTGACCGTGACCACCTCGAAGGCGGGGGAGCCGAGCTTCTGCGCCAGCGCCTCGAGCGCCGGCATCTCCTTGCGGCATGGCACGCACCAGGTGGCCCACAAGTTGAGCAGCACCGTGCGCCCGCGCCAGTCCGCGAGGTGTAGAGGGTTGCCGGCGGCATCCTGGAAGGCGAGATCCGGCAGGCGCTGCGCGCGATCGGCGACCGCGAACGCCGCGACCTCGCCGCGGGCGAGGGGCGCGACGCGCTGCGCCACCGCGAGCGCCTCGGTGCAGGCGGCGTCTCCCGCATTGCGCTGCATCGTGCCGATCCCGTATACCGCCGCGAGCCCGATGGCGGCGCCGGCGATGCCGCCGGCCACGACCATGGCAAGCCGCTTCCTGGCGTGGGTCTGCCGCGCTTGTTCGGGTGCGGTCATACTCGGTCAAACCTCGGTAGACGTGCCATGAGCAACAAGATGTGGGGCGGACGCTTCAGCGCGAGCCCCGATTCCGTCATGGAGGACATCAACGCCTCCATCGATTTCGACCGGCACCTCTTCCGCCAGGACATCGCCGCGAGCCAAGCCCATGCCGCGATGCTCGCCAAACAAGGCATCATCACGGCCGACGATGCCGGCAAGATCGCTCACGGTCTAGACACGATCCTGTCAGAGATCGAGAGCGGCAAGTTCAAGTTCAAGCGGGCGCTGGAAGACATCCACATGAACGTGGAGAGCCGGCTCGCCGAGCTGATCGGGCCGGCGGCGGGGTGGCTGCATACCGCGCGCTCGCGCAACGACCAGGTCGCGACCGATTTCCGGCTGTGGATCAGAGCCGCGGTCGACGCCGTCGACCAGGCGCTCGCCTCCTACCAGCAGGCGCTCGCCGAAAAGGCCCTCGCGCACGCGGCGACCGTAATGCCGGGCTTCACCCATTTGCAGAGCGCTCAGCCCGTTACCTTCGGCCACCACCTGCTGGCCTATGTGGAGATGGCGGCCCGCGACCGTGGCCGGTTCGCAGATGCGCGCGCGCGGGCGAACCAGTCGCCGCTCGGCGCCGCCGCGCTCGCAGGCACGGCCTTCCCGCTCGACCGCACCATGACGGCCAAGGCGCTCGGTTTCGACAAGCCGATGGCGAACTCGCTCGACGCCGTCTCCGACCGCGATTTCGTCCTCGAGACGCTTGCCGCCGCGGCGATCACGGCCGTCCACCTCTCGCGCTTCGCCGAGGAGATCGTGATCTGGTGCTCGCCGCTGGTCGGGCTGATCTCGCTCTCCGATCGCTTTACCACCGGCTCCTCGATCATGCCGCAGAAGCGCAACCCGGACGCGGCCGAGCTCGTGCGTGCGAAGACCGGACGCATCGCCGGCGCGCTCGAAGCGCTGCTGATCGTGATGAAGGGGTTGCCGCTCGCCTATCAGAAGGACATGCAGGAAGACAAGGAGGGTGCCATCGACGCCTTCTCCGCTCTCATGCTGTCGATCGCCGCCATGACCGGCATGGTGCGCGACATGACCCCCGATGTCGCCCGCATGCGCCAAGCCGCGGGGGAGGGCTATGCCACCGCGACCGATCTCGCCGACTGGCTGGTGCGCACGCAGAAGATGCCATTCCGCGAGGCCCATCACGTCACCGGGCGGATCGTGGCCAAGGCGGCGGCGGAGAATGTCCCGCTGCACGAGCTGCCGTTGGCTGCCATGCAGGCGATCGAGAAGCGCGTCAGCAAGGACGTGTTCGCGGTGCTGTCGGTCGACAATTCGGTGAAAAGCCGCGTGAGCCTTGGCGGCACGGCGCCGAAGAACGTCCGGCGCGAAGCCAACCGGTGGCTTAAGGCCTTGGCAAAGGAACGCCGGTAGACTGCGGGGCCTGTGCCGGCACGATGGGGGGTGTTGCCATTCTGTCGCCGCCTTGTCGCCTCTTGCATGTGATCTGCTATGGTGCCGCCGATCGAGGAGGGCCCGAATTGAGTTCCCTGTCCGACCTGCGCCTCGCCCGAATTGCGGTCATCGGCGTGCTTGCGGCGACCCTCGGCCTTGCCGGGTGCGGCCGCAAAGGCGCCCTCGACCCACCGCCCGGGGCGGCAGCCGCCGAGGCGAAGGACGTTCCGCCGGACGCAACGCCGGAGAGGAGCCCCAATTACGATCCGAACGTGCCGCCGGCCGGACCGAAGCGACGTCTCCCGATCGACATTCTCATCGACTGATATTTTTCTGCACTTGTGCATTTTCTGCGGCGGGCCGTTTCCCCGTCGCCGCAAAACGCTATAAGCCGGAGCCATGCACCATTTCCATTATCGCAACGGCGTCCTGCACGCCGAGGCGGTCGATCTCGGAGATGTCGCGCAGGCGGTCGGCACCCCGTTCTATTGCTACTCGACCGCCACGCTGCAGCGGCATTACCGGATTTTTGCCGACGCCTTCGCCGACGTGAAGGCGCTGGTCTGCTATGCAATGAAGGCGAATTCCAACCAGGCGGTGATCAAGACGCTGGCCGATCTCGGGGCCGGCGCGGACGTGGTATCGGGCGGAGAGCTCAGGCGGGCGCGCGCCGCCGGGATCGTGCCGGCCAAGATCATGTTCTCCGGCATCGGCAAGACGGCGGCCGAGCTTGCGCTTGCGGTCGATGAGGGCATCCTCTGCGTCAACGTCGAATCCGAAGCCGAGCTCGAGCTCCTGTCGGCGATCGCCCGGGCCAAGGGCCGCACCGCCCGCGTCTCGGTCCGCGTCAATCCCGACATCGATGCCAAGACCCACGCCAAGATTGCCACCGGCAAGGCTGAGAACAAATTCGGCATTCCGATCAGCCGCGCCCGCGAGGTCTATGCCCGGGCGGCAAAGCTACCCGGCATCGACGTCACCGGCGTCGACATGCATATCGGCAGCCAGATCACCGAGCTTGCGCCGTTCGACGATGCGTTCGCGCTGTTGTCCGACTTCGTGCAGAGCCTGCGCGCGGACGGGCACGTCATCAGCCATGTCGACCTCGGCGGAGGCCTCGGCATCCCCTATCGCGAGGACAACGAGCCGCCGCCGCATCCCGAGGCCTACGCGGCCATGGTCAAGCGGGCGACGCGCGACCTCGGATGCACGCTCGTGTTCGAGCCTGGGCGGCTGATCGTCGGCAATGCCGGCATCCTGGTGACGCGCGTGCTCTACCTCAAGCGCGGCGAGAGCAAGACCTTCGTGATCGTCGATGCCGGAATGAACGACCTCATCCGTCCCACGCTCTACGAGGCCCACCACGACGTCCGCCCAGTGCGCGAGCCCGCTCCTAGGGCCGCCCGCATCGTGGCGGACGTGGCCGGTCCGGTGTGCGAATTGGGCGATTTTCTGGCGCTCGAGCGCGAGATGCCGGCCCCCCAACCCGGCGATCTGCTTGCTGTCATGACCGCCGGCGCCTATGGCGCGGTCCAGGCCGGTACCTACAATACCCGCGCACTGGTGCCGGAAGTGCTTGTCCGGGAACAGGAATGGGCCGTGGTCCGGCCGCGCCTTGAGGTCTCCGACCTGATCGCGCTCGACCGCCTGCCGCCCTGGTTGTGATCCGTTTGTGGCGTGCTGAACCTTATTCCGCTGGCGTGGTTTTGATCAGAGACTGCCTTCTTTTGCGCGCTGGCTACAGTTAGGCTGCGTGCTAATATCGCAAATTCGCAGATTCTCCTTGCGGGAGACATACTTGACCGACCAGTCCCCGGACGTCGCGCCGTCGCAGCAGATCGCTCCCCAGGAGAGCGCCGGCAATGCCATGCTGGCGCGGGCGCTGTCTCGCGCACGCTGGACGATTTTCTGGGAGCGGTTGTGGCCGGCCCTGGCGTCGGTTGGAACCGTGGTGGCCCTGTTCCTGGCGGTGTCGTGGCTTGGCGTGTGGCTGTGGCTGCCGCCGATTGCGCGCGCCATCGGCCTCGGCATCTTTTTCCTGCTGGCGGCCGCAGCCTTTGCGCCGTTCCTCATGCTGCGCATCCCGAGCCGGCTCGATGGATTGCGGCGGCTCGATCTCAATTCCGGCCTGCGCCACCGGCCCGCCACTGCGATCGCCGACGAGATCGCGGCGCCGACCCAGGATGCCTACGCGCTTGCGCTCTGGCGTGCCCATATCGAGCGCGCGCTGCGCGCGGCCAAGAGCCTCAAAGCCGGCGCCCCGATGCCGCGGCTGGCGCTGCGGGATCCGCTCGCCGTCCGTGTCCTGGTGTCGATCCTGCTGGTCGCCACCTTCTTCGCCGCCGGCGGCGAACGGATGAAGCGCGTCGCGGCGGCCTTCGACTGGCGCGGCGTGATGGCGCCCGCCAATTTCCGCATCGATGCCTGGGTGAGCCCGCCGAGCTATACCGGCCGCCCGCCCGTGATCCTGCAAGGCCTGCGGCCGGGTGAGCCGGTGCAGACGGCCGCCGTGCTTTCGGTGCCCGCCGGCAGCACGCTGGTCATCCGAGCGACCGGGATCCATCTCGACGTCGCCGCCAGCGGCGGGCTCGCCGAGCCGGCCTCCGGCGCGCAGAGCGTCACCAGCAAAGGCACCGAGGAGCGCCGTTTCGTGATCAACGACACGGGCACCGCAACGGTGCGCGGCGCCGCGGCCAGTGACGTGACCTGGCAGTTCACTGCCATTCCGGACAAGCCGCCGACCGTCGCGCTCGCCAAGGATCCGGAGGGCCAGGCCCGCGGCGCGCTGCAGCTGTCCTACAAGCTCGAGGACGATTACGGCGTCGTCGGCGCGCAGGCGATGTTCAAGCAGCTCAATCGCGAGGGCACCAACGGCAATGCTCCGCGCGCGCTGTATGACGCGCCCGATTTCCCACTGGTGCTGCCGCAGGCGCGCACCAAGAGCGGCGTCGGACAGAGCATCAAGGATCTGACCGAGCATCCCTGGGCCGGGGTCGATGTGGCGATGATCCTGACCGCGCGCGACGAGGCCGGCAACGAAGGGCAGAGCCCGTCATTCGACTTCCGCCTGCCGGAGCGGCCGTTCTCGAAGCCGATGGCGCGCTCGCTCATTGAGCAGCGCCGCATCCTGGCGCTCGATGGCGACGCCCAGGCCAACGTGCTCACCGCGCTCGATGCGCTGACCCTGGCGCCCGAGTCCTTCAAGATGGAGAGCAACGTCTATCTTGGGCTGCGTTCGATCTTCTGGCAGCTGGCGCGCGCGAAGAGCGACGACCAGTTGCGCGACGTCGTGGCGCGCATGTGGGACATGGCGGTGCATCTCGAAGACGGCAGCATGTCCGACGCCGAGCAGGCGCTGCGCGCGGCGCAGGAAGCGCTGCGCCAGGCCCTGGAGCGCGGTGCGACCGACGAGGAGATCAAGAAGCTTACCGATCAGCTGCGCGCGGCGCTCGACAAATTCCTCCAGGCGCTGGCGGAGCAATTGCGCAAGAACCCGCAGCAGCTCGCCCGGCCGCTCGATCCCAATGCGCGCCAGCTGCGGCCGCAGGATTTGCGCAGCATGATCGACAAGCTGGAGCAGATGGCCCGCTCCGGCGCCAAGGATGCCGCCCGCCGCATGCTGCAGGAACTCCAGCAGATGCTCGAGAACCTGCAGACGGCCCGCCCCGGCCAGCAGATGGACGGCGACGGCGACGACGACATGATGTCCGCGCTCGATGAGCTCGGCGACATGATCCGCAAGCAGCAGCAGCTGCGCGACCGCACCTTCCAGCAGGGGCAGGATCAGCGCCGCGACCGCCAGCGTGGCCAGCGCGGCCAGCAGGGGCAGCAAGGACAACAGGGCCAGCAGGGTCAGCAGGGCGACCAGATGGGAGACCTGCGCGAAAACCAGCAGGCGTTGCGCGATCAGCTCAAGAAGCTGATGGAGGAGTTGCGCAAGCGCGGCATGGGCCAGGGCCAGGGCCAGCAAGGGCAGGGCGAGATGGATCAGCTCGGCCGCGCCGGCGAGGCCATGGGCGAGGCCGAGGGGCAACTCGGAGACGGCAATGCGGACGGCGCGGTCGACTCGCAAGGTCGCGCGCTCGAAGCGTTGCGCCGCGGCGCCCAAAACCTTGCCCAGTCGATGCAGCAGCAGGGCATGATGGGACCCGGCCCGTATGGTCAGCCCGGCCGGCTCGGGCCGCCGCGCGCCCAGCAGGAGACCGACCCGCTCGGCCGGCCGCTGCGCGGGCGCGACTACGGCGACGACACCACCGTCAAGGTGCCGGGCGAGATCGACGTGCAACGCGCGCGCCGTATTCTCGAGGAGCTGCGCCGTCGTTTCGGCGAGAACTTCCGGCCGCAGCTCGAGCTCGAATACATCGAGCGGCTGCTGCGGGATTTCTAGTCGAACACGGTGCGCCGTGCCGGCTCGCGGGCAGCGGCGAGGCCGAGCGCATCGCTCACGGCCCTGCGCATGGCGCCGAGCGAGAACGGCTTGGTGATGACATCGTGCACCAGCGCGTCGAGACCATGGGCGCGCTCGCGCTGGTCGGCGTAACCCGTCATCAACAGGATGGTCACATCGGGATGACGGTGCGCGGCCGCATGCGCCAGCGCGATGCCGTCCATGACCGGCATGCGAATGTCGGTGAGCAGGAGCGCGAAGGCGCCTTTTTCGCGCGCCAGCACGTCGAGCGCCTGCGCTCCGTCGTTCGCCGTCAGGACCTCGTGGCCGTCCTGCCTGAGCGCGCGGGCGATCAGGGTGCGGATCGCTTCCTCATCGTCGGCGATCAGAATGCGTGCCATGGCGCTCCTCCGGGCGGCACCGTCCAGGCGATGACCCCACGGACGCCCCGTTCGGACATTCGCCTCCATCCGACGGTAGCCAGCGTCCGTTAACGAATCGGAAACCAGCCGCACCCATCCATCCCTGGGGTTGGCGCGGGCACGGCCCGAATCGCGACCGAGGACGACCTCTCGCCCACGTTCGTGCCGGGCTCACCGCGGATGAGCGGCCATGGGGCGCCGGGGGCATCGCGCGGAAGCGAAGCGAAGGGATCGAACAGCCCGGTTGCTGTAGAGTTGCGGATCGAGGCGGGGCCAGCCCTGCCACGGGGGCGCCACCGGTGGGGAGAGCACGTGGTCCGGTTCGAGCATGTAGGATTGCGTTACGATCTCGGCCCGGAGGTCCTGCGCGACCTGACCTTCCGCATCGATCCGCACTCGTTCCAGTTTCTGACCGGCCCATCGGGTGCCGGCAAGACTTCGCTGTTGCGCCTCCTGTTCCTGTCGCTGCGGCCCACGCGCGGGCTGGTCACGCTGTTCGGCCACGATATCGCCACGCTCAGCAACGACGCGCTGGCGACGCTGCGGCGGCGCATCGGCATCGTGTTCCAGGATTTCCGCCTGCTCGACCACATGACGACCTACGAGAACGTGGCGCTGCCGTTGCGGGTGATCGGGCAGTCCGAGGACAGCTATCGCGAGGAGGTGGTGGAGCTCCTGAAATGGGTCGGGCTCGGCGAACGCATTTCAGCGCTGCCTCCCTTGCTTTCCGGAGGCGAGAAGCAGCGCGCGGCGATTGCGCGCGCGGTGATTGCGCGGCCGCAGCTTCTGCTCGCCGACGAACCCACCGGCAATGTCGATCCCAATCTCGCGCAGCGGCTGCTGCGCCTGTTCGTGGAGCTGCACAGGTCAGGAACTTCGGTGGTGATCGCCACCCACGACATTGCGCTGATGGACCAGTTCGACGCGCGCCGCCTCGTGCTGCACGAAGGCCGCCTGCATGTCTACGAGTGACGTGATGATGGACGAAACCCGATCGCCCAAGCGCAACGTGCGGCTCGAGCCGGCGGCCGAGCCGCCGCTGCCGCGCTTCGATACGGCGATCGTGCCGCAGGCAACCATGTCCGGTCGTGCCCTGGTGGCGGTCGTCGCCATCATGACCTTCCTGGCCTCGCTCACCGCCGGCGCGGTCATGCTGGTGCGGGCGGCAGCGAGCGAATGGCAGGCCGACGTGGCCCGGGAGGTCACGATCCAGGTCCGCCCGGTCGCGGGTCGCGACATGGAGGCTGACGTCGCCAAGGCCGCCGAACTGGCGCGGGCGTCCGCCGGCGTGGCCGAGGTGCGGCCCTATTCCAAGGCGGAGACCACGCGTCTGCTCGAGCCGTGGCTGGGCAGCGACGTGCAGCTCGAGGAGCTTCCGGTCCCGCGCATCATCGTGGTGCGGATCGCATCCGGCGGCGCGGTCGACCTCGCCCAGCTGCGCGGCGCGCTCGAGCAGATTCCGGGTGCCAGCCTCGACGACCACCGCGGCTTCGTCGAGCGCATGCGCGCGATGGCGCGCGCGGTCATTGCCGGCGGTCTCGGCGTGCTGTTGCTCGTCTGCGCCGCCACCGTGCTGTCGGTGACCTTCGCGACGCGGGCCGCCATGGCGACCAATCGCCCGGTGGTCGAGGTGCTGCATCTCATCGGCGCCAAGGACAGTTACATCGCCGGGCAATTCCAAAGGCATTTCCTGCAGCTCGGACTGAAGGGAGGATTGCTCGGCGGCGGCGCCGCCGTTGCGCTGTTTGCCATGGCCGAGCTCGCAAGCGGCTGGCTCGCCGGGACGGCGGGGGGCGACCAGTTTGCAGCCCTGTTCGGCAGCGCTTCCCTCGGGGTCCTCGGCTACCTGGCGCTGCTCGCGCCGATCGTGCTGATTGCCTTTGCCACGGTTGCCGCCGCGCACCATACCGTCAAACGTACGATCGAAACGATTCATTAGCCAATTGCCGAGCCGCCGGCATCGGCCACCGGGCCGCCGAATTTTGCGCTATGATCGCGGCAGGTAGACAAGAGATGCCGACGGCTGGTTCAGACACCGATGAAGGCCCCGCCGGGCTGCCGCGTTCGACCGCACCAACCGAGCGCGCGTCCCGCCCGATGTTGTGGCGCATCGGGTGGTCGACTTTCGCATTGTGTGCGGCCGCCCTGCTGGTGGGGGGGCTGGGTTTCGTATGGTTCATCTGGCGGGTGCCGGCCGACGAAGTCCCGCTCCAGCGCAACGCCGACGGCATCGTCGCGCTCACCGGCGGCGCCTCTCGCATCGCCGACGCCATCGAGCTGCTGGCGTCCGGGCACGGCAAGCGGTTGCTGATCAGCGGCGCGAATCGCTCGACCAATTCCAGCGAGATTTCACGCCTCAACCCCGAGTTCGAGCGATGGGTGCGCTGTTGCGTCGATATCGATCGCTCGCTCAATACGCTCGGCAACGCCATCGAGACCAGGCGCTGGGCCGAAAGCCGCGGCTTCCGCTCGCTGATCGTGGTGACCTCGAATTATCACATGCCGCGTGCGCTGGCGGAGATCGCACATCAGCTTCCCGACGTCGCGCTGGTGCCGTTTCCGGTGGTGACGGACCGCCGTCGCGCGGATCCGTGGTGGCGGCGCGGTGCGACGGCGAAGCTCATGGTTTCCGAGTACGTAAAATATGTGTTTGCCAAGCTTCGCATGGGGCTCAATCCCGCGGCCAGCGCGGGCGAAGCAAGCTAGACTGCAATCGAAGCTGGAATGGGTCTGCCCGTGCTTGTGATTCGCTCGATTATTTTCAACATTCTGTTCTATCTCAATCTGTTCGCGCAGCTGATCGCAGCGTTGCCGACGCTGTTAATGCCGCGCTGGGGCATTCTCGCGGTCGGCAGGTTCTGGGCGCGAACCAACCTGTGGCTGCTGCGCACGGTCTGTGGCCTGGATGCCAACTTTCATGGGCTGGATAAAATTCCACCCGGGCCGCTGCTGGTCGCCGCCAAGCACCAGTCGATGTGGGAAACGTTCGCGCTGCTGCTGATCCTGCCCGACCCCGCCTACATCATGAAGCGTGAGCTGATGTGGATTCCGTTCTTCGGCTGGTACGCCTGGAAAGCCGGAATGATCGCCGTCGATCGCCGCAGGGGCTCGCAGGCGCTGCTCGACATGAACGCGTCTGCGCGGCGCGAGCTTGCGCGCAATCGCCAGATCATCATTTTTCCCGAGGGCACCCGCCGGCCGCCCGGCGCCGAGCCGAGATACAAATACGGCGTGGCGCATCTCTACGCCGAGATGGGCGTTCCCTGCCTGCCGATCGCGCTCAATTCCGGACTGTTCTGGCCGCGCCGGTCACTCCGCCGCTATCCCGGCACGGTGCGGGTGGAGGTGCTCGACCTCATCCCGCCGGGGCTCGGCAAGGAGGCCTTCTTCGAGCGGCTGCAGCGCGCCGTCGAAGCCGCGACCGCGCGTCTGGTCGCCATCGGCCGCCGCGATCGCGCCGGGAATGCGACCGCAGACACCTCGCTCGCACCGTTGTCCTAAGTGCCCATCAGGCAGGGCTGCCACCGCGGCTCATGACGGCGCGGTGTCCGCCTTTGTCTCGTGCGCTCTGCCCAGCCGGGCGGCGAGCAGATGCAGTTCGGTCTCGCGATAGCCGAGCTTTTCCAGCGCCCCCACCGTGGCGATGACATAGTCGCGGTTGGCGCCGGACTGCCCATGGCCTTGCCGCACGTGATGCAATTGCTGCTCGAGCGAGAGCCGCCCGGCATATTGCACATGTCCCCGGTCGACCATGTAGCAGAGCGCCGGCACCCGCCGCTCCGGCTCGCGCCTGAGCCAGATCGGACGCATGGCTTCGCGGTAGACCGATGTCACCTGCTCGCGCTCGCGCAGATAGTCGACGGTCTTGCCGCGCTGCGCCGCCGGCACGCGATAGGCGATGCCGCGACAGGTGCCGCCGCGGTCGAGGCCGAGCACGAGGCCGGGACGCTCGGGGGTGCCGCGGTGGACGAATGAATAGACGCAGAGCGCGCGATGCGCGCCGACGAGCCGTGCCTCGACACGCTCGACGAAGGCAAAATCCGGCCGCCACATCAGCGAGCCATAGGCGAACACCCAGAGGTCTTCGCCGGCATGCGCGGGATTCGGGTCCATGCGGTGTGATATCAAGCAATGAAACGCCGCGCCAAGCAGAGGGTGATCCCCGCAACGCGCGTGGAAACCTGACTTCGAAACGCCGCAATCGACGCCTTGGACAAGGCCCGCCGGCATGAGCCGGCCGGCACAGGAGCGCCCAATGCCCTATCCCGCTGACCCCGTGGTCGCGCCTCGCCGCCGGCGACGCTGGCCGTTGTTCCTGCCGTTCGCCCTCATCGTGCTGCTGGCGATCGCATGGACCGGGTTCTGGTTCTACGCCGCCTCGCGGGCCGAGGTAGAACTTGCCGCCTGGCGGCAGCGCGAGCAGCAAGCCGGGCGCATGCTGGAGTGTGCGACCCAGTCGATCGGGGGTTATCCTTTCCGTCTCGAGGTGCGCTGTGCGGGCGCCGCCGTCGAGCTCAAGGGCACGCCGACACTGCAGATCAAACTGCCGTCCGTGCTGGCTGCCGTCCAGGTCTATGACCCGACGCTGGTGATCAGCGAGTTCACGGCGCCGGTCGAAATTTCCGAACCCGGGCAGCCGCCCCTGGCCATCGCCGACTGGCGGCTCGGCCAGGCGAGCGTGCGCGGCCTGCCGTCGAGCATCGAGCGCACTTCGGTGGTGCTCGATACGCCAAGCCTGCGCATGCCCGGCGTCGCCGGCGCCGACCCCGTCTTCAAGGCGCAGCGACTGGAGCTGCACGGCCGCCAGGCGGCGGGCTCGACGCCGGACAATCCAGTGATCGAGACCGTCGTGCACCTCAATTCCGCTGTCGCCGACAGGCTCCACCCGGTGGCAGCGAAGCCGATCAACGCCGACATCGCGGCCTCCCTCCGCGGCCTCGACGATATTTCGCCCAAGCCCTGGCCCGTCAGGTTCAGGGAATGGCAGGCGCGCGACGGCCAGCTCGAGATCCTCAAGGCGCGGCTGGTGCAGGACGAGGTGATCGCGGTGGGTGCCGGCACCCTCAGGCTCACCCCGCGCGGAGGTCTCGACGGCAACCTGCAGGTCACCGTCGTCGGCATCGAAAAGCTTCTCAAGATGTTCGACATCGAACGCTTCATGTCGGAAGGACAGGTGGGGGCGACGCTGAGCGCGCTCGACCGCCTGATTCCCGGGCTCGGCGGGATCGCACGCCAGAGCGCGGCACCCGGTCTGGTCGCGGCGCTCGGCCAACGCACCGAACTCGAGGGCAAGCCGGCGGTAGCGTTTCCCGTCCGCTTCGCCGACGGCGCGGTGTTTCTCGGACCGTTTCAGGTCGGCGTCATACCGCCCCTGTTCTGACCCGCAACGCGCGGGGCCTGCGCGGCGTCATTCGTCGGCCGCGTAGGGCCGTGGCAACGGTGCGTGGGGCAAATCGGGATGGGCGCGCCCGAAGTCGGGCACCGGCGAATCCTGGCCGATCTCGACGATGCCGCGCCGGATGGCGCGCGTGCGGCTGAACTGGTTGAACAGGGTCTCGCCGTCGCCGCGGCGGATTGCGCGCGTGAGCGTCGCGAGATCCTCGTTGAAGCGGCCGAGCATTTCCAGCACCGCATCCTTGTTGGCGAGAAAGACGTCGCGCCACATGGTCGGATCGGACGCGGCGATGCGCGTGAAATCGCGGAAGCCGCCGGCGGAGAATTGCAGCACCTCGGAACGGGTCACCTGGCTGAGCTCGTCGGCCGTGCCGACGATGGTGTAGGCGATGAGATGCGGAAGATGGCTGGTGATACCGAGCACCAGGTCATGGTGCTCCGCGGACATGGTCTCGACGTTGGCACCGAGCAGGCGCCAGAACGCGGCCAGCCGTTCGACCGCCGCCGTCTCGGCGTCGGGCGGCGGGGTGAGGATGCACCAGCGGTTGACGAACAGCTCGGCGAAGCCGGCATCCGGCCCGGAATTCTCGGTGCCGGCGACGGGGTGCGCCGGCACGAAATGCACGCCGGCGGGAATGTGCGGCGACATCGCCCGCAGCACCGCAGTCTTGACCGACCCCACGTCGGACACGATCGCGCCGGGCGCGAGATGCGGACCGATCTCCGCCGCGACTTCGCCGGAGGCGCCCACCGGAATGCAGACAATGACCAGATCGGCGCCCTCGGCCGCCGCGGCGTTGGTTTCGACCACCTGATCGGCGAGGCCGAGCTCGGCTACCCGCCGGCGGGTGGC
Source organism: uncultured Alphaproteobacteria bacterium (assembly GCA_963739385.1). GTDB lineage: Bacteria > Pseudomonadota > Alphaproteobacteria > Rhizobiales > Xanthobacteraceae > VAZQ01. The sequence continues at coordinate 8,001 of CAVUAI010000014.1, read as the reverse complement.
GGCCGAGCGCGCGGTGGCGACGATGGAACGTGCGGCATGCTGCGTGCGGGCGGCGTGCGCGATCGACGATCCGATCAGCCCGGTGCCGATCAGTGCAAGGCGGTTGAAGATGGGTTGCCCCTTCATCTGCGGCCCACGAACTCCGCCAGAGCCGCAACCACCAGGCGGTTCGCTTCCTCGCTGCCTACGGTCATGCGCAGCGCGTTCGGCAGCTTGTAGGCCGCTACGCGACGCAGGATCAGGCCGCGCTGCGTGAGGAAGGCATCGGCGTCCTCCGCCGTGCGACCGGGGGTATCGGGGAAGTGAATCAAGACGAAGTTCGCGATGCTCGGGGTCACCTCGAGTTCGAGCTTGCGGATCTCGTCCTGCAGCCATCCCAGCCACTTGTCGTTATGCGCGCGGGACATCTCCACATGCGCGGTGTCCTGGATCGCGGCGATGCCGGCCGCGATCGCCGCCGAATTGACATTGAACGGGCCGCGGATGCGGTTGAGGGCATCGACCACGTGCTCCGGCCCGTAGAGCCAGCCCAGGCGCAGGGCCGCGAGGCCGTGGATTTTCGAGAACGTACGGCACATGACCACGTTCTCGCAGGTGGCGACGAGCTCGATGCCGGCCTCGTAATCGTTGCGGCGGACGTAGTCGGCATAGGCGGCGTCGAGGACCAGCAGCACATGCGGCGGCAGCGCGCGGTGCAGCCGCTTGACCTCGTCGAAGGGCACGTAGGTGCCGGTCGGGTTGTTGGGATTGGCGAGGAACACGACCTTGGTGCGCTCGCTCAGCGCCGCGATCATCGCGTCCACGTCGGCGGTATGGTTCTTTTCAGCCGCCACCACCGGCGTGGCGCCCGAGCCGAGTGTGACGATCGGATAGATCAGGAAGCCGTGAGTGGTGTAGATCGCCTCGTCGCCGTCGCTGAGATAGGCGTCGCCGATGAGATTGAGCAGATCGTCGGAGCCGGCGCCGCAGACGATGCGGTTGGGATCGAGCCCGAACGCGCGCCCGATCGCTTCGCGCAATGCGGTCGCCGCGCCGTCGGGATAATCCTGCAGATGGCCGGCGACCGCGCGATAGGCGGCGAGCGCCTTCGGGCTCGGACCGAGCGGCGTCTCGTTCGATGAGAGCTTGAACACCCGCGCCACGCCCGGCGCGGTGCTCTTGCCCGGAACGTAGGGGTCGATCGTGAGCACGCCGGGACGCGGTTGCGGACGCTGCAGGACGGACATTGCACACTCCGGGGCTTCACCAGCCGGTCGGGACCGGCTTTGCGCCCTTGGCGGAGACGCTATAGCGGGTCGCGTGGCTTCCGACGAGGGCCGCGGCGCGCACCGAAGCGCCAGCGTTGACCAGCGTGTCACTCACCCGGCCGATGTTGCCGCCCTGCGGCACCGATATGAGCAACGCCGCGCCGTCAAAGGCGCGGTCGGGCACCGCGATCACCTCGGCCAGCGGCCCGATCGCCTGCGCCGCCGCGGTGCTCCATCCCGCCACGCGTATGCTCCAGACCTCGACCTCCTTCACCATGGACTCGGCTGCAGCGCGGGACACCACGAAAACCGGCGCGGCCGCCGGATGGTCGGCGCGTTCCACGAACGGAAGCCGTGCGATGATCTTGGGCGCGGAATCGAATTCGAGCGCGTTCCACCAGGCGCCCGAACCCGCCATGGCGAAGGCCGGGACCAGCCCCAGGTCACCCTTGGAATCGGAGACCGCCGCGACCACGCTCGCCGCCCCCATGTGGGGCACGAACGGCACCGTGAAGCCGAAGTGGAAGCGGGCGGAATCGCGTATCGCCGCGTCGCCCGCCGACAGATCGGCGTGAACGGAGAACGGCGCCTGCACATAGGTGAAAGTGGAAATGATGACTCGCCAGATGCTTTCGACGGTGTCGAGCGGAAGGATTCCGCGGTGACGGTCCACCAGTCGCCGCATCATCTCCGCTTCGCGCGCGGGGCGGAACGCGGAGCCCGACTCCTGCGTCTGCTTGACGGAGATCAGGCGATCGATGATCTCGCCGCGCTCCATCAGGAGGCCGTGCATCGTCTCGTCGATGCGATCGATCTCGCGCCTGAGATCGGCGAGCGATGGTGTTTCGGATCGGGACAGTTTCGCCATAGCACGGTACCGGACATCCGCCTCATGGGCGCCGCGCCCCAGGGCCTGCGGGCTTGTCCACGGTGTCGGCGCAAGCCCCGCCTGCCGCGACGAAAAACGCGCCGCTTCGTTAAAGCGGATATGGAACATCACCCTTCGCGGCGGCCTGTTTATGCTTGGCCCTGCCGCTGAAAGCAAAGAAAACATTGACAGCGCCGCCATGCGGCCTATCTAAGCCGGTCGCGGCGCCTCTTGTCGGGGCAGATCGCAGAGACCAGCGGCTAGTCCGCTCGCCGGCCGGGTTGTCAAAGATGGTCGAGGCCGATTCCAGCGTCGCATTTGATCCCGCCGATCGCGCGCGCGAGGCCGACCATCCCCATTCGCTCGTCGCCCGTTTCGGCACCGACAAGCCGTTGCGGCTCGATGCCGGCATCGATCTCGCTCCGTTCCAGATCGCCTACCAGACCTACGGCACGCTCAATGCCGAGCGCAGCAACGCGGTGCTGATCTGCCATGCGCTCACGGGCGATCAGCATGTCGCCAGTCTTCATCCGGTGACGCAGAAGCCGGGCTGGTGGGAGACCATGGTCGGTCCCGGGCGGCCGATCGACACCGAGCGCTATTTCGTGATCTGCCCGAACGTGGTGGGTGCGTGCATGGGGACCACCGGGCCGGCGTCGACCAACCCGCGCACCGGCATGTCCTGGGGTCTCGACTTCCCCGTCATCACCATTCGCGACATGGTGCGCGCGCAGGCCATGCTGCTCGACCATCTCGGAATCCCGTCGCTGTTCTCGGTGGCCGGCGGCTCGATGGGGGGCATGCAGGTGCTGCAATGGTGCGCCAGCTATCCGCGGCGCGTGTTCTCCGCACTTCCGATCGCGACCTCGACGCGCCATTCGGCGCAGAACATCGCCTTCCACGAGGTCGGCCGGCAGGCGGTGATGGCAGACCCTGAGTGGCGGCACGGCCGCTATTTCGCGGACGGGACCAATCCGCGACGCGGTCTCGCCGTCGCGCGCATGGGCGCGCACATCACCTATCTCTCGGACGCGGCGTTGCACCGCAAGTTCGGCCGCCGCTTCCAGGATCGCGACAATCCCACGTTTTCGTTCGATGCCGACTTCCAGGTCGAGAGCTATCTGCGCCACCAGGGCATCAGCTTCGTCGAGCGCTTCGACGCCAATTCCTACCTCTATCTCACCCGCGCCATGGATTATTTCGACCTCGCCGCCGATTACGACGGCGTGCTGGCGCGCGCGTTCAAGGATACTCCGACCCGGTTCTGCGTGATCTCGTTCACCTCGGACTGGCTCTTTCCAACGTCGGATTCGCGCGCCATCGTGCACGCGCTCAATGCCGGCGGCGCGCGGGTGTCTTTCGCCGAGATCGTCACCGATAAGGGCCACGATGCGTTCCTGCTCGAGGAGCCGGAGCTGTTTGCCATCGTGCGCGGATTCCTTGAAGGCGCGGCCAGGGCGCGCGCCCTGCCGCCGGCGCGAGGGTGACCATGCTGATGCGCCTCAAGCCCGATCTCACCATGGCGGAGGCGGCGCGCACCGGCGGCGCGCGCGTCGACCTGCTGGCGGTGGTCGAGATGGTCGCGCCCGGGGCCAAGGTGCTCGACGTCGGCTGCGGCGACGGCGAGTTGCTGCGGCTGCTCGCCGAAACCCGCGGCGTCGACGGACGCGGCATCGAGCTGTCGCGCGAGGGCGTCAACGAATGCGTGGCGAAGGGGCTCGCGGTGATCCAGGGCGATGCCGACACCGATCTCGGCGATTATCCCGACGACGCGTTCGACTATGTGATTCTCTCGCAGACGCTGCAGGCAACGCGCCAGCCGCGCATCGTGCTGGAGCACATGCTGCGGATCGGCCGGCATGGCATCGTCTCGTTTCCGAATTTCGGCCACTGGAAGATCCGCCTGCAGATCCTGTTAGGCGGCCAGATGCCGCGCACGGACAACCTGCCCTATGCCTGGTGGGAGTCCCCCAACATCCACTTCTGCACCATCAAGGACTTCCGCGAGCTCTGCCTCGTGGTCGGAGCGCGCATGGAAAAGTCGGTGGCGCTCGACGCCTGGGGGCGGGCGCTGCGTTTCAACGCCCCCTGGTGGACCTGGAACCTGCTCGGCGAACAGGGCGTGTTCCTGCTCAGCCGCAAAGAACAAGAATCACGGCCGTCCTGACGCTTGCTCCAGGGGTTCGCGTTTCGGGCATGCATACAGGCCGTCACTGCCGCAGTTCATCGCGCAGCGCGATCTCGCCGGCCTCGACCACCTCACCATAGACACCGCAGTCGGCGTGACCGAAGCGCCGCATCAGCGTTTCGGGAATCGAGAGGTCGCGGACGGCGGTGTCGGGATCGACGTTGGTGGCGGCGCAGCGCACGATGCGCTTGACGATCTTGAGCCGAGCGCTCGTGCCGATCGCGATCTCCTGGCCGACGAGGTCGAGCTCGTGCCAGGCCGGCCAGCCCGTCACATAGACGTTGCCGCGGAAACGCAGCGGATGGACGGGCCTGCCCAAGACATCTTCGAGCGCGGCCACCGAGGCGAGATTGATGATCGACACCACCTTTCGCGCCACGTCGGAGAAGCTGAAGCCGGGTGCGCTCAGCACCCTCGGGGCGCCGCGCAGTTCGTCGGCGCAGAATTGCGCAAAGAAGTGCTCGATCGCCGCGCGGCCCGCGGGCGTGCGCAGGTTCCCGCGCGCCGCCTCGCGGCCTTCCGCCTCGATGGTGAGGATGTGGCTCGCGTCGTGGAACCGGGTTCGCAGCCGCGCCAACCGCTCGTTGCGCATGAGCATGAGATAGCGCTGCTTGGGCTGATGGCGCGGCGCGGCGGGATCGAAGCCGGACGGCCCGTTTTCGATGGCGTAGAGGCGATCGGCCGGCAGGGTCTCGCACACGGCAAGCGCCGTGCGCTCCAGCGGCTCGGGGGACAGGCCCTTCACCGGGTAGCGATAGATCGCCTGGAGTCTGGGATTTTCGACCGTCATGCTGCTCTGCCATCGATTGATCGGTTGTCGCGCCAGGTGGCGTTCAAAATCGCCCAAAACCCCTACCGCCGCAATTTTTGAGTTCCCACATAGGAGCCGCGAACCGCCGTTCGGGGTTCGTGCCGATTGATCGCTCACGCTGATTTGGGCTTAGCTTGAGCGACGAGGAGAAGGTAACCCATTGACGATGCTCTCCGCGCGCCACACGGGCGCGGGGGCAGGCCGAGGCAGACGACATGGATTTCGAAAAATTCACCGACCGCGCCCGCGGGTTCGTTCAATCCGCCCAATCGCTGGCGTTGCGTGAGGGCAATCAGCAATTCGCACCGGAGCATCTGCTCAAGGTCCTGCTCGACGACCCGGAAGGGCTGGCCAGCGGCCTGATCGACCGCGCCGGCGGCCGTTCGCGCGAGGCGCTTTCGGCGGTGGAAGCGGCGTTGGCCAAGCTTCCCAAGGTGTCGGGTGGCGGCGCCGGCCAGATCTATCTCGCGCCGAGCCTGGCGCGCGTGTTCGACCAGGCGCAGAAGGTCGCGGAGAAGGCCGGTGACAGCTACGTCACGGTGGAGCGCCTGCTGCTGGCGCTGGCGCTGGAGAAGGACAGCGAAGCCGGGAAAATCCTGGCCCGGGCCGGCGTCACGCCGCAAAGTCTCAACGAGGCGATCAACGCCTTGCGCAAGGGCCGCACGGCGGACACGAGTTCCGCCGAGAACGCCTATGACGCGCTGAAGAAATATGCCCGCGACCTCACCCAGGCCGCGCGCGAGGGCAAGATCGACCCGGTGATCGGTCGCGATGAGGAGATCAGGCGCACCATCCAGGTGCTCTCTCGCCGTACCAAGAACAATCCCGTCCTGATTGGCGAGCCCGGCGTCGGCAAGACCGCGATCGTGGAAGGTCTCGCCCAGCGCATCGTCAACGGCGATGTGCCCGAGAGCCTGCACGACAAGAAGCTCCTGGCGCTCGACATGGGCGCGTTGATCGCGGGCGCGAAATATCGCGGCGAATTCGAGGAGCGGCTCAAGGCCGTGCTGCAGGAGGTGACCTCGTCGGACGGCGGCATCATCCTGTTCATCGACGAGATGCACACCCTCGTCGGCGCCGGCAAGGCGGATGGGGCGATGGACGCCTCCAATCTGCTCAAGCCCGCGCTCGCGCGCGGCGAGCTGCATTGCGTCGGCGCGACCACGCTCGACGAATACAAGAAGCACGTCGAAAAGGACGCGGCGCTGGCCCGCCGGTTTCAGCCGGTCTATGTCAGCGAGCCCACCGTCGAGGACACGATCTCCATCCTGCGCGGGCTCAAGGACCGCTACGAGCAGCACCACGGCGTGCGCATCACCGATTCCGCCTTGGTGGCGGCGGCGACGCTGTCCAATCGCTACATCACCGACCGCTTCCTCCCGGACAAGGCGATCGACCTGATCGATGAGGCGGCCGCGCGGCTCAAGATGCAGGTCGATTCCAAGCCGGAGGAGCTCGACTCGATCGATCGCGAGATCATGCGGCTTCGGATCGAGCAGGAGGCGCTCAAGAAGGAGAGCGATCCCGGCTCGAAGGAGCGCCTCAAGCGGCTCGACAAGGAGCTGCAGGAGCTGGAAAAGCGGTCAGCCGATCTCACCAGCCGCTGGAAGGCCGAGAAGGACAAGCTTTCGGACGCGCAGAAGCTCAAGACCGAGCTCGATCATCTGCGGGTCGAGCTCGCGAATGCGCAGCGCAAGGGCGAATACCAGAAGGCCGGCGAGCTCGCCTATGGCCGGATCCCGGAGATCGAGAAGAAGCTCAAGAGCATCGAGGCGGCGGAAGGTAAGGGCGCCATGGTCGAGGAGGCGGTCACCGCCGACCACGTGGCGCAGGTGGTCTCGCGCTGGACCGGCATCCCGGTCGACAAGATGCTCGAAGGCGAGAAGGAGAAGCTCCTGCGCATGGAGGAGCAGCTCGGCAAGCGCGTGATCGGCCAGGCCGAAGCGGTTAAGGCTGTCTCGACCGCGGTGCGCCGGGCGCGCGCCGGCCTGCAAGACCCGCATCGGCCGATCGGCTCCTTCATGTTCCTGGGACCCACCGGCGTGGGCAAGACCGAGCTGACCAAGGCATTGGCGCAATACCTGTTCGACGACGAGACCGCGCTGCTGCGCATCGACATGTCGGAATTCATGGAAAAGCATTCGGTCGCCCGCCTGATCGGGGCACCGCCCGGCTATGTCGGCTACGAGGAGGGTGGCACCCTCACCGAGGCGGTACGGCGGCGCCCGTATCAGGTCATTCTGTTCGACGAGATCGAGAAAGCGCACCCGGATGTCTTCAATGTGCTGTTGCAGGTGCTCGACGACGGCCGCCTGACCGACGGGCAGGGTCATACCGTCGACTTCCGCAACACCCTCATCGTGATGACCTCGAATCTGGGCTCCGAATACTTGGCCAATCAGCCGGAAGGCCAGGACACCGACGCGGTCCGCGAGCAGGTCATGGCGGTGGTGCGGGCGAATTTCCGCCCGGAATTCCTCAACCGCATCGACGAGATCATCCTCTTCCACCGGCTCAAGCGCAGCGACATGACCAAGATCGTCGACATCCAGATGGCGCGGCTGGGAAAGCTGCTGGAGGATCGCAAGATCACCATCGTGCTCGAGCCTTCGGCCCGCGACTGGCTCGCCGAAAAGGGCTGGGACCCCGCCTATGGCGCCCGCCCGCTCAAGCGCGTGATCCAGAAATCGATACAGGATCCGCTCGCCGAGCTGCTTCTGTCCGGAGGCATCAAGGACGGCGAGAAGGTCGTCATTTCGGCCGGCAAGCAGGGGCTCACCTTCAACGGCAAGCTCGCGGTGGCGGCCTAGCGCGGAGAGACTTCCGGATCGGATTTCGATCGGAGAGGCGGCGGGCGCCTGCTCGGTCCTACGGGACCGTCACTTTC
>CAVUAI010000013.1:0-104723 GCA_963739385.1 uncultured Alphaproteobacteria bacterium | reverse complement strand
GGGATTCGAACCCCCGATACGGTTGCCCGTATGCCGCATTTCGAGTGCGGTGCGATCGACCACTCTGCCACCTCTCCGTGGCCGCAAAGGGCGTAAGACCCCGTCGGCGGCTATGTATCCGCGCTCAGGGGCGGAGACAAGGGCGCGCCTCGCGGCGGCTTGCCCGCCCTCGATCAGGTGCCACCCTCGAGCTTTGGTTGCGCGGCCTACCGCGTGGCGACGCTCTCGCCGATCCAGCCGATGATCAGGTCGGCGATCTGCAGGTTGTTCTTGTCCATCATCAGCATGTGGCTGTTGCCCTTGTGGCCGGCCTCGGGCAGCAGCAGGAACTTGGCCGAGCCACCGGTGGACTTGATGGCGTTGACGGTCGCCACGCAGCCGTTGCGGCGCTCGTCGCCGTTCGGTCCAACCGCGCCCTGACTGTTGTCGCCCCAGACCGAGAGCAGCGGGACCCTGGAGAAAATCTTGACCACTTCGTCGGGAGTGACCGGCGCGCAATTGCCCTCGACATTGATGAGACCCAGCATCTTGATCGCGCGCGCCCGCACCAGATTGAGCCCGTAGGCGCCGGATTGGGAATGCACCATCACGACCGCCGGCCCGATCTTGTCGAGCAGTGCGCCGAGTGCTTCGACCGTGTTCGCGCCGGCGCCGGGCAGCGTCGCTTCGGTGTTGGGCACGAGCTGCGCGGTATATTGATCGAATGCCTCGACCGGGAACTGCGAGCCGGGGTAAGGCGTCGGATAAGTCGCGCCGATACGGAAGAAGTACCAGGCGCGCTCGCGCGGCGCGATCTGAATGTCGGGCAGTGAGCCCGCATTGCCTTCGGCGCGGGCGCGATTGAAGGCCGTCGGGTTGAATCCCGAGCGACCGCGCCCGGAGTGGTCGATCACGTAGACCGGGAAGCCCTTGCGCGCGAAATAAGTGGCCCAGCCCTCGCGCCCGTCCGGCGTGGTCTCATAGGTGGCGCCGGTATGACCGGAACCGTGCACCATGACGATCGGCGGCCCGCTGATGGTCTTTGGGATGCGGTACTGCACGTACATCTGGTTGACGGTGATGGTGCCGGGCACCGAGGGCCCGACCGCCGGTGTGCCGGGATGGCTCGAGACGGTGGTCTGGCCATTGACGAAGAAGCTGCCCTCGTCCTGCAGCTCCAGGGGGCCGCCGAGGGATCCTGCCATTGCGGTTCCTCCCGTTACCAGCAGCACCGACAAGGCCGCGGCTGCAGCGTGCCGATATCCATCAATGTGGGTCATGGCCAACCTCCCTGATCCGGACATGTTTATGGCTTGTTTATTTTCGTGCACGGAGCATACGGCGCGCACGCCAATAGACCAATAGACAAGCATCGCATCGTGCCTCGCGTATGGCGCTTCCTGCACGGATGCCCATCTTAGGAGGGCCGGCGTCTCCTAACCATCAAAGTGGGCTGGTGATGACCGCCCGGCGTGCCGGACCTATGATGGTTGGCACTGTTACCCGTGGCGCCATTGCCGGCGCAGGAGCGACGAAGCTGGTCGGACTATCCGCGATCCGACGCGAAGTGCGCGGGAGCGCCATCGCCCTGGCGATGGTCGCCGCCACCACGCTCGTCGCCTATGTGCTGATCCAGTGGTTCGACGTGCGCCGGGGCTCGGTCATTTATCTCCTTCCCGTGCTGCTCGCTGGCTGGCATCTCGGGCTGGTGCCGGCGCTGGTCGCGGCGGTCGCGGGCGTGCTCTGGTCGGGATATTTCTTCTTCTCGCCCTACTACAGTTTCTATCTCGCCCGCCCGAACGAAATCCTCAATCTGCTCCTCTTCATGGTGGTTGCGGTGGTGACCAGCCATCTCGCGAATTCGATGAAGAAGCAGACTGAGATCGCCCGCAGACGCGAGAAGGAGATGGGCGATCTCTATGCCTTCTCGCGTCGGGTCGCGGGCGCGTCCTCTGCGGCCGACATCTACCTCGCGATTGAGGAACACCTGGCGAGCCTGGTCCAGCGCAAGGTGGTGCTGTTCGGGACCGGCGCCGCCGGCGATCCTGGCGGATCCAGCCCTGACCAGGACGCGCTGTCGCAACGGCTGCATACGGCGATTGCGGATGTGCAAGCCGGCCGCACGCTTGCGAGCACGGTGGACGACGGCGCCGGCGACATCTGGCTGGTGCGTCGCGTGTCACAGAAAAATGCCGACTTCGGCGTCATCGCCATCGATCTCGGCAGCGTGCCGGCGGGCGCCATCGACGAGGTTCGCCAGCGGGTCGATGACGTGCTGTCCGATGCCGCAGCGACGCTTGAGCGGCTCGACGTCGCGCGCGCGCTCAACGAAGCCAAGATGCGGTCCGAGACCGAGCTGTTGCGGGAGGCGCTGATCGGCTCGGTGTCGCACGAATTGCGCACGCCGCTCGCGTCCATTCTGGGCGCCGCCACGGTGCTGAGCGAGACTGCCGCGATCGCCAAGGACGAGCGGCTGACGTCACTCGCCGGCGTCGTGCGCGACGAGGCGGAGCGCCTCAACAACGACATCCAGAACCTGCTCGACGCCACCCGGATCAGCCGCGAGCAGATCAGGCCCAGGCAGGAATGGATCGAGCCCCAGGACATCGTCAACTCCGCCCTCGAGCGGCGACGGCGGCGGCTCTCCAATCACAATCTCGCGCTCGACGTAGACTCGAATCTCCCCTTCATCTATGTGGACGCTATTCTGGTCGAACAGGCTCTCGTGCAGATCGTCGACAACGCCGCCAAATATTCGCCCCCGGGCTCGCCCATCGCCGTCGCCGCCAAGCGCAACGGCCGCGATGTCGTGCTGTCGGTGCATGATGATGGTGTCGGGCTGACGGCGGAGGAGAACGCGCAGCTCGGCGAGCGGTTTTTCCGCGGCGCCCGCCATGCCGCCACGACGTCGGGCTCGGGTCTCGGGCTTTGGATCGCAAAAGCCTTTGTCACCGCCAACGGCGGCAAGATCCAGGCCGAGAGCGCGGGTGCCGGTCAGGGAACCACAGTGTCCATCCATCTGCCGTTTGCGACGCCGGCGAGCCAACCCGAGGTCGGTCCCGATGACTGAAGTCAATCCCGTTGTTCTCGTTGTCGATGACGAAGTGCAAATCCGCCGCTTCCTGCGCGCCGGGCTCGAGCTCGACGGTTTCACCGTGCAGGACGCCGAGACCGGCGGCGATGCGCTGCGCTGGGCCACGCTCAAGCCGCCGGATCTGGTGATTCTCGACCTTGGATTGCCGGACATGGACGGCGGCGAGGTGCTCGATCGCCTGCGGGCCTGGTCGAGCGTCCCGCTGATCGTGCTGTCGGTGCGTTCCAACGAGGCGGAGAAGGTGCGGCTCTTGGAGAGCGGCGCCGACGACTACGTGGTCAAGCCGTTCGGCATGGCGGAGCTGCTGGCGCGCGCCCATGCCGCCATGCGCAGGCACGTGCGCGTCTCCAGCGGTGAGCCGGTGGTCAGGCTCGGCCCGCTCTCGATCGATCTCGCCGCGCGCGTCGTCACCATCAACGGCGCGCGCGTGATGCTGACACCGAAGGAATATCGGCTGCTGCAGCTGCTGGCACAGCACGCAGGCAACGTCGTGACGCACCAGTTCCTGCTCAAGGAAGTGTGGGGCTCGCCCCATCTGCATGACACGCATTACCTGCGCATCTTCGTGCGCAAGCTGCGGCAGAAGATCGAAAGCGATCCGACCCAGCCGCGCATCCTGCTGACCGAGCTGGGGGTGGGGTATCGCCTGGTCGTGCCGGAACAGGCCGATCACGTTACCGTGAACTAGGGCAGGCGACCCGCCCGGGTCAAAGTCACTGCCGCAGCGCCGCCTTGAGCGCCTGACGCCGGGCGGCATCGTAGAGCTTGGGATAATCGTAGCTGAGCTGCTTCGAGGGCTCCACGCGCAGCGTCGCGAACACCGGGCCGTCCTGCTTGAGGACATGCGCGGCCTGCTGCTCGAAATTGGCCAGATCCGAAAAGTCATGCACGTGGGCGTAGCCGGCGGCGCGCGCCATGGCGGCAAATTCGACCTCGGTATTGGGGATCGGATGGCTCCCGTTCGCCTCGTAGGTGCCGTTCTGCACCACCATGTGCACGAGGTTCTTCGGGGCGGCGGCCGCGATGGTCACCAGGCATCCGAGATTCATCAGCAGGCTGCCGTCGCCTTGCAGGCAGAGGATGCGCCGGTCCGGCCGCCCGAGCGCTAGTCCCAGCGCATGCGAGGAGTCGAGCCCCATGGCGCCGACCGAGAAGTAATTGAGCGTGCGCTCGCCGAGCTCGAGCCAGTCGACGGCGGAGCTGTAGGTCGAGACCACGATCTCGTCGCTGACGTGCCGCGCGAGCACGCGAAAGCATTCGTCCCGCTTCATCATGACGCCGAAGGCCTCCGCCCGATCAACAGCGCGACGGGGTGCGAGCCGGCATAGGCATCCTCGATCGCCGGGCGGATCCTGGCGACGTCCGCCTCCTCGTTGACGAGGTGATGGGGGATGCCCATCGCGTCGAGGATCGGCTCGATGATGCGCACGCCGTAGCGCGGCGAATTGCGCGGGGTGGTGTAGGGATCATGCCCAAGCAGCCCGATCATCATGCAGATCGGCTGACCGTATTCGACCGCGACGCCGCGGATGGCGTTGATGGAGTTGAGAAAGCCGGTGTACTGGATCAGGGTCAAGGCGCGCTTGTCGCAGTAGGAGAGGCCGGACGCGATGCCGATGCACTCGTCCTCCTTGCAGACGCGGATGAGCTTGAATTGCGGGTCGCTGTGCGATCGGCCGCAGCAGCCCGCCGCTGGTGACGATGTCGGGCACCGAGAGGATGTACTCGACGCCGCTTGCCTTGATTGCGGCGATGATGCCCGAGCCCTTGAGCTCGATCTTGTCGTTGGGCTCGGTCAGCAGATCCGCATCCATGCACGCCCTCCCCCAAACAAAAGACGCCGACGCGGCGGACATCGGCGCGGGTAGCTAAGCGGAAATCGAATACGCCCGCAACGGGCCTCGCGTTGTCGCGTGCTGCGCATCCGTTTTCTGCGCCGCCAATCTCTCCACCGTCATCATCCGCGAAAGCGGATGATCCAGTAATCGCCGGCGTATATGAGGAGTGGCACGGATAGATGCCCGATCGCGGGACCGGTCGTTACTGGATGCCCGCTTGCGCGGACGTGACAGTCTTGGATGATGGGCGGTTCGTGCCGGCGCTCATTCCAGGCGGATGTTCGCTTGGCGGATCACGTCGCCCCATTTCCGCCGCTCCGCCGCGATGTGGGCGGCGAATTCGTCCGGCGTTCCGAGCGGCAGCAACGTGCCCTGGGAGAGATAACGCTGGCGCACCTGCTCGCCGGCGAACGCCTTCCTGGTTTCGCCCGCGACCCAGGCGATGGCCTCTCGCGGCGTGCCGGCGGGCGCGAACATGCCGAACCACGTTCCGCTCTGCATCTGGCCGAAGCCGGCCTCGCCCATGGTCGGAACCTCGCGTAGCGAATCGATACGCTGCGGCGTGAGCACCGCCAGGGCGCGGGTCTTGCCTTCGGCGATCAGCGGCGCCTGCAGGGTGACGCTGTCGAACATGACCTGCACGTGGCCGGCAACCAGATCCTGGATCGCGGGCGCGGCGCCGCGATAAGGGACGTGCACCATCTCGATGCCGGCCAGTTGCTTGAACTGCTCCCCGACCAGATGGCCGGACGCGGCATTGCCCTGCGAGGCATAGCTCAGCTTGCCCGGCTGCGCTTTGGCATGTGCCACCAGTTCCGGCACGGATTTGACCGGCAGAGCGGGATTGACCACCAGCACGTTGGGAAAGGTCGCGACATGGATGATCGGCGCCAGATCCGTTCCGGGATCGAAGGTGAGCTTCGTCAGGTGGGCGAGCACCGCATTGGTGCTCAGACCGCCCATCAACAAGGTATAGCCGTCGGCCGGCGCCCGCGCCGCTGCCTCGGCGCCGATGGCGCCCGCGCCGCCGGGGCGGTTCTCGACCACCACGCTCTGGCCGGACGCCTCGCCCAGCCGTTGCGCGACGATGCGCGCCAGCGTGTCCGCCAGGCCGCCGGCCGCCAGCGGCACGATGATCTTGATCGATCGGGACGGATAATCCTGGCTGTGTGCATCGGCGGCCGCGAGCACCAGGCCGCAGAGCGCGACGGCAAGCGACAATAACGCACGCGCGGTGATCATCGTCGTGTCCCTCTCCCGGCTTTGCGGTCCGCTCTCGTGATCCCGCCTCCCAAATGCCGCGACGCAGCGCGGTGGGCGGACTCCCAATACTGTGTGCGCTTGCGGGGCTTGCGCAAACGCCGCATCATGCCGGGCACCATGACGCAAGCGCGAAGCAATATGAAGTGCCGCGCGGTCGCACGCGTGATCGCCGTCGTCGCGAGCGGCCTCGCGTACGCCGGCGCGGCGGCCGCAGCGGACTGGCCGGTGCGGCCGATCCGCATCATCGCGCCGTCGACGCCGGGCGGCGCCGCCGACATGTTCGGGCGGCTCCTCTGCGACCACTTCAGCGAGACGTTCCGCGAGCGTTGCTTCGTGGAAAACCGCGCCGGCGCCGGCGGGTTGATCGGGACCGCCGCCACCGCGCAGGCGGCGCCGGACGGTTACACGCTCACGACCTCGAGCACCGCCTATCATGTGATCGCGCCCGTGGTCAGCCCGAATCCCGGTTTCGATCCGATGAAGGACTTCACCCACATCGCCTATGTCGGCGGCCCACCCAATGTGTTCGTGGTGAATCCGGCGCTCGGTGTGCGTTCGCTCGGTGAGCTGGTCGAGCTCGGCCGGCGCGGCCAACAGATCGACTACGTCTCGCCGGGCGTCGGTACGCTCGGGCACCTGCTGGCGGAGTCCTTCGCGCAGAAGGCCGGCATCAAGATGCAGCAGATCATGACCAAGGGTGCCTCGCAGGGGATGATGGACCTCGTCAGCGGCAACGTGAACGTCGGCACCATGACCTGGACCTCGGCGCTGTCGCAGATCCGCGCCGGTACGGTCGTGCCGATCGCGGTGACGTCGAATGCCCGGCTTGCCGAATTTCCCGACCTTCCGACCTTCAAGGACCAAGGCTATCCGGAGCTGACGGCGGTGTCCTGGTTCGCGCTGTCGGGGCCGGCAGGCTTGCCTCCCGACATCACACAGCGGCTCAATGCCGCCGTCGCCAAAATGCTGGCGCTGCCCGAGGTGCGCAAACGTCTCGACCGCGATGCCGTCGAGACCCGCACCATGTCGTCGGAGGAGTTCACGCACTTCATGGCGAGCGAGATCGCCAAGTGGACGCCGGTCGCCAGGCGCGTCATGTCGGGAAACTAGCGATTGCGCCTGGCGCAGGCGCCCGCCGCGTCGGCTGATCGGTCGGCGATCAATTTTTCCCAAGCGGATTCGCGCCGCTGCAATCCTTGCGTCTTATTCCGAACCCGCCACGCCGGCCTGGTGCAGGACTCTTGCCCAGCGCGTGGTCTCCGATGCGACGAAGCGGTCGAGCTCCCCTGGCGAGCCCTTGCCGATCGGGATGAACTGAAGGCCGACCAGCTGCTTGGTGACCTCGGGCTCGGCGATGGCGGCGTTCACCGCGCCGTTGAGCTTCGCCACGATCTCCTTCGGCGTTCCGCCCGGCACCGCCACCGACTGCCAGGCGGCCCAGTCGAAGCCCGGTACGCCGACTTCGGCGAGCGGCGCGAGCTCCGGCGCCGCGGCGGCGCGTTGCGCCGTGGTCACGCCGAGCGCGCGCAGCTTGCCGGCCTGGATCAGCGGATAGGCCGGCGCGAGATCGCTGAACATCAATTGAATGTGGCCGGCCACGACGTCGTTCAGCGCCGGCAGGGTTCCCTTGTAGGGCACGTGCGTCATGGGAATGTTCAACGTGGTCTTGAACAGCTCGCCCATGAGGTGATGGAACGCGCCGGCACCGCCGGAGCCGTAGCTCAACGGCCTTTCCTTCGCGAGCTTGACGAGATCGGCAACCGAGGCGACCGGGAGCGCCGGGTTGACCACGAGCACGAACGGCACGTTGCAGATCAGCGCCGCCAGCACCAGGTCCTTTCCCGGGTCATAGGGCAATTTCTTGTAAAGGGTCGTGTTCATGGCCATGGTGCCGCTGGTCGCCATCATGATGGTGTAGCCGTCGGGCACGCTCTTCGCGACCTGGACCGCGGCCGTGACCGTGCCGGCGCCGGGGCGGTTCTCGACCACGAACGGGTGGCCGAAACGTTCGGACAGTTTCTGTCCGACCAGTCGTCCGAGGATGTCGGTGCCGCCGCCGGGCGCGAACGGCACGACGAAGTTGACCTGGCGGTTGGGATAGTCCTGCGCCGGCGATTGCGACCACGCCCGGTCGGCGGCCAGGAGCGAAACTCCGATCAGCAGAATACGCGCGGCTTGCATGGATCATCCTCCCGTCGCCAATCGGCCTTGTCCGCCGGCGCTCATTGCGAGCGCGCGATCCGGCCTGTTCCACCACCTTTTCCAGGCGTGCAGTCCCGGATCGCATGAAAGGCTTGTTGCTTGCCGCAAAGACTAACGGAACCGCGGCCGCGCCGTAAGCGCCTTGCCGACGCAGGGCCGGGCCGCAAGAGCCCGTGTTCTTGACTTCGGCGGCCCGCATCCATAGGTTTCGCGCGCTCTCGCCAAGAGCCGAGATTTGAACCCGCCGACCGGTCCAGGAGGCCGGAGGCTACCGCCCGACAGCGCGATGCGCCCTCGGGCGCAACATGTGTTTGGTCGACGCGTTTCCCCCGCAGGCCAATGGCCGCAGCGCCGGAAACGCCAGCGAAGGTGCTTGCAGCATGTTCGATTCGCTGTCGGAACGGCTGGGCGGCATTCTCGACCGCCTGACCCGGCGCGGCGCGCTGACGGAAGACGACGTCGATGCCGCACTGCGCGAGGTGCGCCGCGCGCTGCTCGAAGCCGATGTCGCGCTCGACGTGGTGCGCGCCTTCACCGAGAAGGTGAAGAGCCATGCCGTCGGGGTCGAGGTCATCAAATCGGTGACGCCCGGGCAGATGGTGGTGAAGATCGTGCACGACCAGCTGGTCGAGACGCTCGGCGCGCAGGCCGCGCCGGTCGATCTCAACGCCGCAGCGCCGGTGCCGATCATGATGGTCGGCCTGCAGGGTTCGGGCAAGACCACGACCACCGCCAAGCTCGCCAAGCGCCTCGCCGAGCAGGCCCGGCGCAAGGTGCTGATGGCCTCGCTCGACGTCCGCCGCCCGGCGGCGATGGAGCAGCTTGCCGTGCTCGGGCAACAGGTCAACGTCGATACCCTGCCGATCGTTGCGGGACAGCAGCCGGCGCAGATTGCGCAGCGGGCGCTGCAGGCAGGCCGTCTCGGCGGCTACGACGCGGTCCTGCTCGATACCGCAGGACGTACAACGCTCGACGAGGCGATGATGGCGGAAGCCGCCGACGTCAAGCGTGCCGCCAATCCGCACGAGGTGCTGCTCGTCGCCGACGCGCTCACCGGTCAGGATGCGGTCAACCTCGCGCGCGCCTTCGATGAGCGCGTCGGCCTCACCGGCATCGTGCTCACGCGCGTCGACGGCGACGGGCGCGGCGGCGCCGCGCTCTCCATGCGCGCGGTGACGGGCAAGCCGATCAAGCTCATCGGCACGGGCGAAAAGATGGATGCGCTCGAGGATTTCTATCCCGCGCGCATTGCCGACCGCATCCTCGGCATGGGCGACATCATCACCCTGGTGGAGAAGGCGGCCGCGACCATCGATGCCGAGAAGGCCGCGCGCGTCGCCGAGCGGATGCGCAAGGGGGCCTTCGATCTCGCCGACTTGCGTGAGCAGCTCATGCAGATGCAGCAGATGGGCGGCATGGCCGGGCTGATGGGGATGCTGCCCGGCGTCGCCAAGATGAAGAACCAGCTCGCGACGGCCAATCTCGACGAGCGCGTGCTCAAGCGCCAGGTGGCGATCATCGATTCCATGACGGCGCAGGAGCGCAGAAGTCCCGACCTGCTCAAGGCGAGCCGCAAGAAGCGCATCGCGGCCGGATCCGGTACCAGGGTTGAGGACGTCAACCGCATGCTCAAGATGCACCGGAGCATGTCCGACGTGATGAAGGCGATGGGCTCGGGCAAGCGCGGACCGATGGCCGGGCTCGCCAACATGCTTGGCCTCGGCGGTGGCATGCCGAGCCCCGAGCAGATGCAGAAGCTGGCGGAGAGGATGCCGGGCGGATTGCCCGGCCTGCCGCCTGGCGCGCCCGGCATTCCCGGGCTCCCGCCCGCGATGCCCGGTCTGCCGCCGAAACTTCCCGGCGGCCCGCTGCTTCCCGGCCTCGGCGGCAAGCCGCCGGGATTGGGCGGGTTTCCCGGATTGGGGAAGAAGAAGTGATGATGCCCCCGCGAAATCGGCTCTCGTGTCCCGGGCGCGGCGCCGCGCGAAGTGCTGCGCTGCAGACCCGGGAGCGTCACGCACACCGACCACGGAACGGTCCCGGATCAGCGGCGCACCGTTCCGCGCGCTTCCTGCGATTGCGCCACGCGCGCGTGTCGGCGCGCGCTCACGCTGCGCTGCATCCGGGACACGGCTTCCAGACCGCATTGAATTTCAAACCGAAAGGAACGAAAGAATGTCCCTGAAAATCCGTCTCGCGCGCGCCGGCACCAAGAAACGGCCGGTCTATCACATCGTGATTGCGGACAGTCGTTCGCCGCGCGATGGCCGCTTCATCGAGCGCCTGGGCTATTTCAATCCGCTGCTGCCGAAGGACAAGAGCGAGCGCCTGAAGCTCGATCTGGAAAAGGTGAAGGCGTGGCTCGCCAAGGGCGCGCTGCCGACCGACCGGGTGCTGCGGTTTCTCGACCAGGCGGGCGTGATGACGCGCGAGAAGCGCAACAATCCCACCCGCGCGATTCCGCGCAAGGAACGCAAGCTGCAGGCGGAAGAGGCCGAGAAGGCCGCCGCCGCCGCCAAGGCAGCTGCTGCTGCGGCCAAGGCCGCCGCGCCGGCGAGCTGATCGGACCGCGTGCCGTGGCCGAGCGCATCTGCGTGGCCCAGATCGGCGGAGCGCACGGCATTCGCGGCGAGGTCAAGCTCAAGTCGTTCACCGCTGATCCGATGGCGGTGGGGACCTATGGGCCGCTCGAGACCGAGGACGGGACGGCCAGTTACGAGATCGAGACCGTGCGCCCGGCCCGGGGTCATCTCGTCGCGCGCTTTCGCGGCGTCGGCGATCGCAACGCCGCCGAGCGGCTGACCCATCAGCGGCTGTTCGTATCCCGGGCATGCTTGCCGCCGCCGGCACCCGACGAGTTCTACCATGTTGACCTCATCGGGCTCGCCGCCGTGACCGCGGAGGGGGTTCCGGTCGGCACGGTGGTGGCTGTTCATGATTTCGGTGCGGGCGACATTCTCGAATTGCGCCCGCCGGCCGGCGGGACGACCTTCATGCTGCCGTTCAATGATGCCTTCGTGCCCCACCTCGACGTCGCCGGCGGGCGGATCGTGGTCGTGCCGCTCGACCAGATGCCGGGATCGCGCGAAGGCGCGACCGGATAGCTCGTGTGATCTCGGCATGTGGCGCGCCACCGTCCTCACCATTTTCCCCGAGATGTTTCCGGGACCGCTCGCAGCAAGCCTCGCGGGCAAGGCCTTGTCGGCGGGGGTCTGGACCCTCGACGCCGTCGACATTCGCGCCCATGCGACCGACCGCCACCGTTCGGTCGACGACACGCCGGCGGGCGGCGGGCCCGGCATGGTCATGCGTGCCGACGTGCTCGCCCGCGCCGTCGATGCAGCCGCGCCCGCGGGTGATCCGCGCCCACGCCTCGCCATGAGCCCGCGCGGCGTTCCGCTTACGCAAGAGCGGGTCGAGGCGCTGGCACGCGGGCCGGGCGCCGTCATCCTGTGCGGCCGCTTTGAAGGCATCGACGAGCGCCTGATCGAAGGCCGCACCTTCGAGGAGCTCTCGGTCGGCGACTACGTGCTCTCGGGCGGCGAGATCGCGGCCTTCGCCCTGCTCGACGCCTGCGTCCGGCTGTTGCCGGGGGTCATGGGCAAGGAGGCCTCGGGCGCGGAGGAGAGCTTCACGCAGGGCCTGCTCGAATATCCGCAATACACCCGGCCGCAACTCTGGGAGGGCCGTGCCATCCCGGAGGTGCTCACCTCCGGCGACCATGCCCGGATCTCGGCCTGGCGCCGCGCCGAAGCCGAACGGCTCACGCGGGCGCGCCGGCCCGACCTCTACGCGGCCCATCTGGCGCGCTCCGGGAGGCCCAAGGGGCCTGCCCAGCCGCCCCGCAAGAAGTCGGACCCGGATGGGTGACAAACGCCGCCCGGTGTCGTAGAAGCTCGCCCGACCCGAACAACCAAAAAGAGCGCGCTCTTTCGATATTGGCGCTGCCGATGGAGAATTCCCATGAATTTAATTCAAGAGCTCGAAAAAGAGCAGATCGCCAAGCTTTCCGCCGGCAAGGAAATTCCGGACTTCGGACCGGGCGACACGGTGCTGGTCAACGTCAAGGTTGTGGAGGGCGACCGCACCCGCATCCAGGCTTATGAGGGCGTGTGCATCGGTCGCGCGGGCGCCGGCCTCAACGAGAATTTCACCGTGCGCAAGATTTCGTATGGCGAGGGCGTCGAGCGCGTTTTCCCGCTCTATTCGCCCATGATCGATTCGATCAAGGTCGTGCGCCGCGGCAAGGTCCGCCGCGCGAAGCTCTATTACCTGCGCGGCCGCCGCGGCAAGGCGGCGCGCATCTCGGAGAAGCAGGATCACCGCTCCGCGGATGCGGCGGTCGACAAAGCCGCCGAATGACGGCGGGCCGCCGCTGACTGCGGGCTGAGAGCGACACCGCCCCGCGCCGGCGACCCGTCTAAAAGACGGCGACACCTTATATATCGCTGACCAGGAACGGCGATTTCCGGAGCATCGAGGTATGGCCAAGCCGCGTACCCTCTACGACAAGATCTGGGACGACCACGTGGTGGATGAGCAGCCGGACGGCACCTGCCTCATCTACATCGACCGCCACCTCGTGCACGAGGTCACGAGTCCGCAGGCCTTCGAGGGCCTGCGCCTGTCCGGCCGCAAGGTGCGCGCACCGGACAAGACGCTGTGCGTCGTCGATCACAACGTGCCGACCACCGACCGCAATCTGCCCAATCCCGATCCCGAAAGCGCGGCCCAGATCGCCTATCTGGCCGAGAACGCCAAGCTGTTCGGGCTGGAATATTTCGACGAGTTCGACAAGCGCCAGGGCATCGTCCACATCATCGGGCCCGAGCAGGGCTTCACGCTGCCGGGCACGACGCTGGTCTGCGGCGACAGCCATACCGCGACCCATGGCGCCTTCGGTGCGCTCGCCTACGGCATCGGCACCTCCGAGGTCGAGCACGTGCTGGCGACGCAGACGCTGATCCAGACCAAGTCGAAAAACATGCGCGCGGTGGTGGACGGCAAGCTGCCGGCAGGCGTCACCGCCAAGGACATCATCCTCGCCATCATCGGCGAGATCGGCACCGCCGGCGGTACCGGCTACGCGCTGGAATATGCCGGCGACGCCATCCGCGCGCTGTCGATGGAAGGCCGCATGACGATCTGCAACATGTCGGTCGAGGGCGGCGCCAAGGCGGGCTTCATCGCGCCGGACGAAAAGGCCTACGCCTATCTCAAGGACCGGCCCAAGTCGCCGAAGGGCAGGCTCTGGGACGAGGCCATGCGCTATTGGGAGACGCTGCGCTCCGATGACGGCGCGCATTTCGACCGCGAGATCAGGCTCGACGCCGCAAAACTTCCGCCGCTTGTCACCTGGGGCACCAGTCCCGAACAGGTCGTGTCCGTGACCGGGCACGTGCCGAGGCCGCAGGACATCGCCGACGAGAACAAGCGCCGCGCGGCGGTGACCTCGCTCGGCTATATGGGCCTCAAGGGCGGCGAGAAGGTCACCGACATCGCGCTCGACCGCGTCTTCATCGGCTCCTGCACCAATGGCCGCATCGAAGACCTGCGGGCGGTGGCGCGAGTGGTCGACGGCAAGACCGTCAAGGACAGCGTCAAGGCCATGATCGTGCCGGGCTCCGGACTGGTGAAGGAGCAGGCCGAGGCGGAAGGGCTGGACCGGATTTTCGTCAAGGCCGGCTTCGAGTGGCGCGAGCCGGGCTGCTCCATGTGCCTTGCCATGAATCCCGACAAGCTCGCTCCGGGCGAGCGATGTGCGTCCACCTCGAACCGCAACTTCGAAGGCCGGCAGGGCTACAAGGGACGTACCCACCTGGTGTCGCCGGCAATGGCCGCGGCGGCCGCGATCGCCGGGCACTTCGTCGATGTGCGGGAGTGGAACTGAGAATCAGGTCCCCGGCTGCCACCAGCAGCGCATCTTCGGCACAATGACCGGGCCGCTCGGGCGGTTCTCCGGCGCCAGCCAGGACGAGCATTCGCGCACGTAGCCGGGACCCGGATAGTCGTACTTGTTCTGAACCGGATAGTCCGTGGAATAGGTCCGGTAGGGATATTGGGGCGACACCCGGATGCGCGTGCGGGCGCGCGCCTGCGAGGAAAACTCGGTGTCGCGGTTTCCGGCCGCCGCGGCGGGCGAAGTCTGTGCCGAAGCCGTTGGGGGCGCCGCACCGAGCAGCGCTGCGCCGATCGCCGCGAAGAGGATTGCCGTGCTCCGTGTCATCGCCGCTTTCGCGCTGTCGAACCGGCCCTACGCTCGCCCATCACGACGCGGTCGTCAACGGCGGCGGTGCGGCCGCCCCCGACATCCATCCGATGGACGACAGTCCGGGGCGAATTCGCAATTCTATCGGCCGTGATTTCGCCCTAGAACTGGGGCCATGGCCGATCCCGCATTTGCCGATCCGCTCGCGTGGCGCACGATCAAGGCGCCTTCGCTCGAGGAGCTCGAAGTGCTCGCCGCGCGCGCGTTTGAGCGGCTGCCGCAGAAGTTCCGCGCGCTGTGCGAAGGCCTCGTCATCCGGGTCGAGGACTTTCCGACCGAAGAGGTGCTGGACGAACTGGGAGCGCAGACCGAGTTCGACCTGCTCGGCCTGTTTCAGGGCGTCGGCCTGCCGTTTCGGTCCGAGGGCGTATCCGGACAGATGCCCAACATGGTGTGGCTCTACCGACGGCCGATCCTGGACTACTGGGCCGAGCACGACGAGGCGCTCGGCACCATCATCACCCACGTGCTGGTGCACGAGATCGGCCACCATTTCGGCCTCTCCGACGACGACATGGCTTCGATCGAGGCGAAGGCGGGCTAACACCACGAAGCTGTCGCGCGACCCGCGGTCGGCGCGCCGCGCAGTTCGTCACTGGCGCGAGGGTTTGCGCCGGGTCGAGCGCCGTCCAGAGCTCTTTCTGTCCTCGGCCCGGTCGTTGAAACCCAGGGGCTGGCGCTCGCAGATGCCGCCGAAAGGGTTGAGTATTGCGGCCCTGGAGCAGTCCTGGGCGGACGGGAAGACGCACGCGCCCGGCGGCGGGCTGCCGGCGTCGCGGATGCACCAGGTTTCGGCCCATGCCGGCTGTGCCCACACCAAGGCGAGAATGGCAAACATGCCTGCTTTGAGCGATATGCGCATCTTCTTCCGTCCTGGCCCTTGTCTACACGCCCTGCTCCTGACAAAACACCGACGCCGTCACAAGACAGAACTATTCCAATCTGACGGGTGAAGCCGATGGACAAGTTCACCACGCTCGAAGGCGTCGCAGCGCCGCTTCAGATGATCAACGTCGACACCGACATGATCATTCCGAAGCAGTATCTCAAGACCATCAAGCGCACCGGGCTGGGCGGCGGCCTGTTCTCGGAGAAGCGCTATCGCGATGACGGCAGCGAGAATCCGGATTTCGTGCTGAACAAGCCGGCCTATCGCAAGGCCAGGATTCTGGTCGCCGGCGACAATTTCGGCTGCGGCTCCTCGCGCGAGCACGCGCCATGGGCGTTGATGGACTTCGGAATTCGCTGCGTGATCTCGACCTCGTTCGGCGACATCTTCTACAACAACTGCTTCAAGAACGGCGTGCTGCCCATCAAGGTCTCGCCGGAAGACCTCGAGAAGCTGTTCGACGACGCCGAGCGCGGCGCCAATGCCACGCTTTCGATCGACCTGGAGAAGCAGGAGATCCGCGGTCCTGACGGCGGCATGGTGAAGTTCGACATCGATCCCCATCGCAAGCACTGCCTGCTCAACGGGCTCGACGACATCGGGCTCACCATGGTCAAGAAGGACAAGATCGAGCGCTTCGAGGAAAAATCGAAGGCCGCGCGCGCCTGGGCGTAAGCCCGCCCGCCCGGGCGACCGCAACGAGACCCGGGCCGCGTGCCCAATTGCTTGATACGCGATCCTGGCTCCTGCCTCCGCAACACGTCATATTGCTTACGCCGCTTCCACGTGGGCCACGTGATAGAGGCACGGCTCGGCTTCCTTGATGAGCTCGCCGAAGCGCGGCCACTTCTTGCGAAATTCCGGCGAGTTGTGAGCCGCCGCGAGCTCGTCGCGATTGGTCCACTGCACGTAATTGACAACGTGGCCGCCGTCCTCGCTGCGGTGCAGGCTCACCGAAACGAAGCCGGGCTGGGTTGCCATGAAGCGGGCGCGCTCGGTCATCAGCTTCAGCACTTCGGCCTGGTTGTCCGGCGGCACCTTGATGGTCGTGATCTGGGTCACGATGTCGTTGTTTTCGCGGATTTCCGGCATGTGCTCCTCCTGTTGTCCGGAAAGACAACGCACAGGCCGGGGAGCAGGTTCGGCGCGCGCAACGCCCGAATGTCAATCGGGAACCGACGGCTGCCAGGAGCCCGCCGGCGCCGGCTCGAGGCCGACCACGCCGCTGCTGGCGATTGCTGCTTGCAGCAAGCCTGAGGCGCGGACGTCGTCGATGAAGCGGTTGACGGCGGCCAGAACCTCCGGCTTGCCCTTGGGGACGATGATGGTCTGCGGCACGCCGAACAGGCTGTCGGGCAGCAGCCGCGAGCCCGGCAGCTCGGCCATCAGCGTCGTCAGGCGCTGGCGGTTGGCGCCGAAGGCGTCGATATCCTTCGCAGTCAGCATGCGCTTGATCTCGGCCGGGTTGTTCTCGATCTCCACCAGCGTCGCCTGCTTCAGTTTGCGCTTCATGTAGAGCGTGATGGAATTGTTCCTGGTGCCGGCGATCTTCTGCCCGGCGCGGTCGATGTCGGCGACGACGCGGATCGGCGAGGCTTCGAGCACGAGAAAGCTTTGGCGCACGAGCATGTAGGTCTGCGAGAACTCCACCGTGCCGGCGCGCGACGGCTCGTAGGCGACGAAGCCGATATCGGCCGCACCGCTGCTGATCGCGTCGATCACTGCCTGCGGATTGGCGGCCGGCTTGAGGTCGAGCGGCAGCGCGATGCGCTTGGCGAGCTCGCGCGCAAGGTCGGCCGACGCACCGCGAATTTGGCCGGTGGCGCGGTCCTGCACGGCCTGCGCCGGATTGCTGCCGAGATAGACGGCGCGCAGCGTGCCGCCGGGCGCGATGTCGTCGGCAGAGGCCGGCGACCACCACGCCAGCGCGCAGAGCAAAACAGCAGGGGACAGCAGGCGCATGTTGCATCCTCTCCACGACCACCGACGTGTTGGCAATGTCCCTTGTTACGCTTGCTGCGCCTCGAGGCTGCGCGACTCGATCGCCTGCGCGATCGCGACCGTGCGGCGCGCCATGTCCGCATGCAGCCGCTCGACCATGCGGCCGTCGAGCTGGACGACGCCCTTGTCCTTGTTCTCCGG
The DNA here is from genome assembly GCA_963739385.1 of uncultured Alphaproteobacteria bacterium. GTDB lineage: Bacteria > Pseudomonadota > Alphaproteobacteria > Rhizobiales > Xanthobacteraceae > VAZQ01. The sequence continues at coordinate 87,048 of CAVUAI010000013.1, read as the reverse complement.
CAGATCGAAGGCCGCGATGATCTTCCTCGCCTGCGCGACCTCGTCGGCGCTGGGCGAGAAGGCGGCGTTGCAGGGTTCGATCTGGTTCGGATGGATCAGCGTCTTGCCGTCGAAGCCCATGTCGCGTGCCTCGCCGCATTCGCGCGCGAAAGCCTTCGGCATTGCCCAGATCGTTGTAGACGCCGTCGAGAATGTCGATCCCGTATACGCGGGCGGCGGCCACGCAGGTCATGAGCCAGGGCACCATTGGCGCGCGCCCGGGCACGATGCGGGCGCGCGTGTCCTTGGCGAGATCGTTGGTGCCCATCACGAAGGCGGCGAGCCGCGATTCGGAATCGTCCGCCTCTGCCGCGAGCGCGAGAATGTTGAAAATGGCGAGCGGCGTCTCGATCATCGCCCATACCCGCGTGCGGTGGTTGGTCTGCAGATCGAACAGCCGCTGGCCGATCGATTCAATCTGCTGGGGCGTCGACATCTTCGGGACCAGAATCGCATCGGGCGCGGCGCGCGCGGCCGCGGTGATGTCGTCGACATGCCACGGGCTGTCGAGGCCGTTGACCCGCACGATGACCTCGCGCGCGCCGAATCCGCCGGCGGTCACCGCCTCGACGACCTGCTTGCGCGCCGTCGCCTTGGCGTCCGGCGCAACCGAATCTTCGAGGTCGAGGATCACGGCATCGGCCGGCAGGGTGCGCGCCTTCTCGAGCGCGCGGGCGTTCGACCCCGGCATGTAGAGCACGCTCCGGCGCGGACGGCTGGTCATGGCATCGGCCCCCGTTTTGACCTGGCCCCCAGCCTATCGCTCGACTGGGGGTGATGCCACTCTCCCGCAGCATGATGCGAGGGTTGGATAACGCCTGGCTCGCCGGCGTCGACGGTTGTCGCGCGGGCTGGATCGCCGTCTTCGCGCATTCGGGCGACGGCGAGGTCGCGGTGCGCGTCGTGCCGCGCTTTGCCGATCTGCTGGCGGCGCCGCAGGCGCCCGCCGTTCTCGCCGTCGACATTCCGATCGGGCTGCCGGATCGCGCCGGCTACGGCGGGCGGGCAGCCGAAAATGCCGTGCGGCCGCTCCTCGGGGCGCGGCAATCCTCGGTGTTCTCGGTGCCGTCGCGCGCGGCGCTGGCGGCGGAGGAGTATCGCGAGGCCTGCCGGATCGCGCTCGCGACGTCGCAGCCGCCGCGCAAGGTCTCGAAGCAGCTCTTCATGCTCGCGCCCAGAATCCGCGAAGTGGATGCCTGCCTGCGCGCGGACCCGTCGCTCGCCGCACGCGTGTTCGAGGTCCATCCCGAGCTTGCGTTCTGGCGGCTCAACGGCGATCGCGCGCTCGACGAGCCGAAGAAAGTGAAGGGGCGCTGTTACGAGCCGGGGCTCGCCTTGCGGCGGCGGCTGCTGATCGATGCGGGCTGTCCCGCCGCGGTCGTCAACGCCAACCCTCCGAAAGGAGCCGGTGCGGACGACCTTCTCGACGCGCTCGCCTGCGCCGCGATCGCGCGGCGGCTGCACGCGGGACTCGCACGGCCGTTTCCCGAGTCCTTATGCGCGCGACGCGTTCGGCCTACCGATGGCGATCTGGGCGTGAATGCTCCCGTTTCCCGGACGAGCGCGCGTCAGTGCGCGAAGATCCGGGACCCAGGGCAACAAGCACAACCCTTGACCGTAGTGAATACTGCGCTTGGCGAGTCTCGCGCTAGGTCCCGGGTCTCGCTCCACTCGGGCTGAAGAAGCCCTCGCTGCGCTCACGGGACAGGCCACCGCGTCACGCCGCCTTGCGCTTGGCCTCGATCAGCTTGCGGTTGATCAGGCACTCGGCGATCTGGATGGCGTTGAGCGCCGCGCCCTTGCGCAGATTGTCCGACACGCACCACAGCACGAGGCCGTTCTCCACGGTCGGATCCTCGCGGATGCGGCTGACATAGGTGGCGTCCTCGCCCGCCGCCTCGTGGGGCGTGACGTAGCCGCCGGCCTCGCGCTTGTCGATGACGATGACGCCGGGCGCATCGCGCAGCACCTCGCGCGCCTCGTCCGCCGTGATCGGGTTGGCGAACTCGATGTTGACCGCCTCGGAATGGCCGACGAACACCGGCACGCGCACGCAGGTGGCGACGACCTTGATCTTGGGGTCGAGGATTTTCTTGGTCTCGACCACCATCTTCCATTCTTCCCGGGTGAAGCCGTCGTCCTGAAAGACGTCGATGTGCGGGATGACGTTGAAGGCGATGCGCTTGGGAAACTGTTTCGGCGTGATCTCGTCGAGCACGTAGATCGACTTGGTCTGGGAGAACAGCTCGTCCATCGCGTCCTTGCCGGCGCCCGACACCGATTGATAGGTGGCGACCACGACGCGCGTGATCTTGGCCTTGTCGTGCAGCGGCTTGAGCGCGACCACAAGCTGGGCGGTCGAGCAGTTCGGATTGGCGATGATGCCCTTCTTGCGGAAGCCCGCCACCGCGTCGGCATTGACCTCCGGTACCACCAGGGGAACGTCGGCGTCGTAGCGCCAGCAGGAGGAATTGTCGATCACGACGGCGCCGGCGGCCGCGATCTTCGGCGACCATTCCTTCGACACGGCGGAGCCCGCCGACATCAGGCAGATGTCGATGTCGGAGAAATCGTAATGCTCGAGCGCTTTGACCTTGAGGGTATCGTCTCCGAAGCTGACCTCGCTGCCCTGACTGCGCCGCGAGGCGAGCGCGACCACTTCGTCGGCGGGGAACGACCGCTCGGCCAGGATGCCGAGCATTTCGCGGCCCACATTGCCGGTGGCCCCGACCACCGCGACCCGGTAACCCATTGTCGACTCTCCGAAAGTTCCCTGCGGCGCGGTCTGCGCGCGCTGGCGCAGGGCGCTTCTAGGCGAGAACCTGGCCGCTGACAACGCCGATTCAAGGGCAGCGGGCGCAGTTCAGCGCTGCGCCCGTTCGGCGGATCATTTCTGAAATGGGTTCTGCCATCCGCGCGTCGCGCGGGCGGGAAACGCCTGCGCGAGATAGTCGAGCATGATCTTGCGGTCGTTGTCGCTCGGCTTCGGCATGCTGTGTTTCTGCGTCATCCAGTCGAGAGTGTCGTCCCACTGCTGGCGGGTCTGCGCCTGTGCCGCGATCACCTTGAAGCCGTGGCAGGGGGTGCAGGCGTAGAAGGTCTGGTCGCGTCCGGAGCCGGCCGGATACTCCTCCGGGCTTTCGTCGCGCGGGGTGTAGTCCGGCGCCGGGGCCTGCGCCGCCGCCGGCGATGACGCGACGAGAGCCAGAAGCAATAGACCGAAGAAGCCGGCTGCCATTGTGAGTCCTTGCGTCATCTCGAATTCGCCGTCCCTTCGACCGCGGGCAGGGCATGCCGGTTTGCTCGTCATGCGACGCGGATGGCGATCCGGTTGATCGGGTTGGCGCCATATCCCTGCGGGTTCCAGTTGCCGGCGATGTGCGGCTGCATCATGCCGCGCGAGTCGGTCGCGCGCGCCCAGATCTCGTAATAACCCTCGCTCGGCAGCTTCAAGGTCGCGGTCCAGCGCTGCCAGTCATACGGGTTCTTCGGTGCCGAGAGCTTGGCTTGCTGCCAGGTGGCGCCGAAGTCGATCGAGACGTCGACGCGCCGCACCGTTAGGTCGCCCGCCCAGGCCGCGCCGCGCAGGTTCACCTGGCGCACGTCCTTGCCGAAGGTCGTGCCGTTCGCCGGATTGGTGATGATCGACCGCACCGGCATCGATTCGAGGTCCTTGAAATTCTTCTCGTCCGGCCGGTCACCGGGGATCATCGGATTGATCGCGACCCGATAGGAGGTGCCGCCCATGCCCTGGCCGTCGTGCACCTTGTCGCGCAGCCAGATGCGCGTGAACCATTTCGACGACACCGAGCCGGGCCATCCCGGAATCATCAGCCGCACCGGTCCCCCGTGGATGTGCGGCAGCGGCTGCCCGTCCATGCCGAACACGATGAGGTTGTTCACGTCGAGCGCCTTCTTGATCGGGACGCCGCGCGAAAGCGCGTCCTTGCTGGCGTCGGCGAGGTTGCGGTCGGCGCCGTAATTGCCGGTGAAGACGGCGGACGGCTTCACGCCCGCCATCTTGAGCACGTCGATCAGCCGCACCCCGGTCCATTCGGCGCAGCCGATGCCGCCGTTGGTCCACTGGTTGCCGCGCGCCTGGGGCGAAAAGAACGAGCGGCCGTTGCCGCCGCATTCCAGCACCAGGCGCCGGGTCACCGGCTTGAACTTCGCCTTCAGCTCGCCGAGCGTGAGCTCGAGCTTCTGGTTAACCTCGCCGTCGACCACGATCTTCCAGGCGTCGGGGTCCTTGGGCGCGTCCGGCACGAGCCCATTGTTGCGGATGAAGAACTTGTCGATCGGGGTGGTGTCGTCATCGAGCAGGCTCTCCGGCGTCTCCGCCACCAGCGGGCGCTCCCCGAGCACGACGAGCTTGTCGTTCTTGCCGGGAAAATTGAGGTATTGCGGCCCTTTGGGCGCACCGGCCGGCGGCGTCTGGGCCTGCGCATTGGCGGGGGGAAAGAGCGCGGCCGGGATGAGGCCGCCCGGCATCGTCTCGCCCAGCGGGATGCTGCCGCCGACCGCGGCCCCCATGGCTGCCAGTCCGGCGCCGCCCAGGAATCCGCGGCGGTCGACGCCCGCTCGGCGGCCGAAGGCGACGGCGTCGGCACGTTCGGGATCATCGCGGTAAAGCTCTTCGATCGAGCGCTCGATTTTGCCCGGCATGGCGTCCTCTCTCCTGGGATTCTGGGGGATTTTTCTCTGGGTGATGATTTCCGGGGAATGTCTACATCAGGTATCCGGGACGCTGTTAAATGAATTTACCTTCACGCGGTTAGAGGGAATTTTGCCACACCCGGTCACGAAGCGACGACCGCCGTGCCACGCTGCTGTCATTGCGGCGCAAAACGAGCTAAGATGTTGGTTGAACTGAATCGCATGAGGACGCCATGGGTATGAAGGCTTTTGCGGCCGGGCTGTGCGCTACTGTCATCGCGGCAACGGCGCTTTCCGTTGCCCCGGTCGAGGCGCAGACCCAGAGGCAGTACGTCACCAGCAAGGCGCGCAGCGCATCCGCGAACCGGCCGCGCGCCCGCGTCACCGTGGCGCCGCGCTCGTTCCTCGACGCCGGAACCGAAGTGCGCCCGGGCGACCGCAAGTTCACCGACTACGCCTTCCCGGCGAGCGGCAATGCCGGGATCGGGATCAATGCGGTCACCAATACCGGCGGCAAGGTCGGCTGGGATCGCGAGCCAATGATGCAGCCGTTCCAGCTGCCGGGTTATAACCCCTGGTAGTTGCCCGGCCACCACCGGCTTGCGCGCTTGGACAAGAATTTGGCGGCCCTGAGCGCGCTTGAGATCGTTAGGTTCGCAGCCCGGATACGGCGGGCTCACTCCGCTTTGATGTTGGCGGCGCGCGCCGTCTCGGTCCAGGTCTTGAGATCGGCGGCGATGGCGCGCTGAAAGTCCGCGGGCGTGCCGCCCACCGGCGTGATTCCCTGTTGTGCGAACTTGGCGATGAGATCGGGATCGCGCAGTGCCCGGTTGAGCTCGGCATTGATGCGCTCGATGATGTCTTTCGGCGTGCCGGCCGTGGTCAGCAGCCCGATCCACTGGATCGCTTCGAAGCCGGGATAGCCCTGTTCCGCCACCGTCGGCAGTTCGGGGAACTGCGCCTCGCGCGTCGCGTTGCCGTTGGCGATCGCGCGTAGCGCGCCCGCCTGGATTTGCGGCAGCGACAGCAGCGTCGAGATTGCGGTGAACTGGGTGTCGCCTGCGACCATCGCCGTCATCGCCGGCGCGCCGCCCCGATAGGGAATGTGTTGCAGCTTGATGCCGGCCTTCTGGCTGAACAGCTCGACCACGAGATGGGTCTGCGTGGCCGGGCCCGGCGAGGCGTAGTTGAGCTTGCCCGGCTCGGCCTTGGCGAGCGCCACGAACTCGGCGAGCGACCTGGCCGGCAGCTTCGGATTGACCAGGAACAGCATCGAATTCTTCGCCACCATGATGATGGGCGCGAGATCGCGTTCGCTGTCGTAAGGCACGCTGGGGCGGGTGGCCGGAATGACCGTGAAGCTCGAGGCCACCATCAGCAGCGTGTAGCCGTCGGGCGCTGCCTTGGCGGTGGCGTCGGTGCCTACGATCCCGCTCGCGGCCGGCCGGTTGTCGACGATGAAGGGCTGCCCCAGCGCCTTTTCGAGATAGGGCGCCACCAGCCGCGCCACCACGTCGTTCAGCCCGCCGGCTGCGAACGGCACGATCAGCCGAACCGGCCGGCTGGGGTAGGTGTCGGCGCGCGCGCCGGCGGCATCCGCGAAGAGCAGCACGAGCGCGCATAGCAAGATCATCGCGCGGCTGAGGTGCACCCGACCCCTCCCCACAAAGGGGAGGGGAGTCCACCGCGTGCGCGGCGACGGTTGTGGCAACCGACAACGCTGCGCTCCGCCTGCGGTGCTGGGCAAGATGCACATCATGCCGCGAGCGTCTCCATCTCGCCAATGATGGCGTCGCCCATCTGGGTCGTCGTCACGATCTTGGCGCCGTCGGACTTGATGTCGGCCGTGCGCAGCCCCTTGGCGAGCGTGGCGGCGATCGCCTGCTCGATCCGGTCGGCCTCCTTGCTCATATTCAGCGAGTAGCGCAGCGCCATGGCGAACGACGCGATCATCGCGATCGGATTGGCCACCCCCTTGCCGGCGATGTCGGGCGCGGAGCCATGCACCGGTTCGTACATGGCCTTGCGCTTCTTGGTTTTGGGATCGACCTCGCCGAGCGACGCCGAGGGCAGCATGCCGAGGGACCCCGTGAGCATGGCCGCGATGTCGGACAGCATGTCGCCGAACAGGTTGTCGGTAACGATCACGTCGAACTGCTTGGGCCAGCGCACGAGCTGCATGCCGCCGGCGTCGGCGAGCTGGTGCTCGAGCGTCACGTCCTTGAACTCGCGGGCGTGCACCTGGTTCACCACCTCGTGCCAGAGCACGCCGGTTTTCATGACGTTGCGCTTCTCCATCGAGGTGACCTTCTTGCGGCGCTTGCGCGCGAGCTCGAAGCCGACGCGGGCGATGCGCTCGATCTCGTAGGTGTCGTAGACCTGGGTATCGACCGCCCGCTTCTGCCCGTTGCCGAGATCGGTGATGGTTTTCGGCTCGCCGAAATAGACCCCGCCGGTCAGTTCCCGCAGGATGATGATGTCGAGCCCGTCCACCACCTCGCGCTTGAGGCTCGAGGATTCCGCCAGCGCGGGATAGCAGATGGCGGGGCGGATGTTGGCGAACAGGCCGAGATCCTTGCGCAGGCGCAGCAGCCCCGCCTCCGGCCGCACGTCATAGGGCACGGCATCCCACTTCGGTCCGCCGACCGCGCCGAAGATGACGGCGTCGGCCGCATGCGCCTTGGCCATGGTCTCGTCGGTGATCGCGACCTTGTGGGCGTCGTAGCAGGAGCCGCCGACCAGCGCGTCTTCGGTCTCGAAGGTGCCGAGCCCATGCGCATTCATCCAGGCGATGAGCTTTTTGACTTCGGCCATCACCTCGGGACCGATGCCGTCGCCGGCGAGAAGGAGGAGCTTGTGGGTCGCCATTGCACGGTGCCTCGCTCGATGCGTTTCCGTGCGGATTGCTAAAGGCCCGCGCCGGGCTTGGCAAGGAGACCGCCGGATCGGGTGCTCCGCCGCCGTCGCCACCGGACCGCAACGCGCGAGCGGCGGAACTTGCAGGCTCGGATTTGGCACAAGCGCAGGTGTCGCATCGCTCATCGCGGGGTAAAGTCGGCCCGAAAGGAACGCGCATGTCACAGAAGCGTCCCAACGTCGTGATCGTCGGTGCCGGCTTCGGCGGGCTTGAAGCCACGAGGGCGCTGGCCCGCGCCGCCGTCGACGTCACCGTGATCGATCGCCAGAACCATCATTGCTTTCAGCCGCTGCTCTACCAGGTCGCGACCGCCGCGCTCTCGCCGGCCGAGATCGCCTGGCCGATCCGGCACATCCTGCGCGGGCAGTCGAACGCCACGGTCCTGATGGCGGAGGTCGTCGGCGTCGACGCCGAGGGCCGGCGCGTTCTGACCGGTGCCGGTCCGATCTCCTACGATTATCTCGTGATCGCCACCGGAGCGACGCACTCCTATTTCGGACATGACGCCTGGGCTGAGTTCGCACCCGGACTTAAGCGCATCGAGGACGGCACCCGCATCCGCCGCAGCATCCTGCTGGCGTTCGAGCATGCCGAGCTTGCCCGCGACCAGGCCGAGCGTGAGCGCCTGCTCACCTTCGTTATCGTGGGTGGCGGCGCCACCGGCGTGGAAATGGCCGGAGCCATCGCCGAGATCGCGCGCCAGACGCTCGCCAAGGACTTCCGGCGCATCGACCCCCGCAGTTCGCGCATCATCCTGCTCGAAGCAGGTCCGCGCATATTGCCCACGCTGCCTGACGATCTGTCCGACTATGCCCGGCGCGCGCTCACGCGCATGGGCGTCGACGTGCGGACCTCCACCCGTGTCACGAGCGTGGACGCGCGCGGCGTCGATCTCGATCCCGGCCGCATCGACGCCAGCACCGTCATCTGGGCCGCGGGCGTCGTCGCCTCGCCGGTCGCGCGCTGGCTCGGGGTGGAGCCCGATCGCGCCGGGCGCGTGATCGTGGGTCCGGACCTGTCGGTTCCGGGCCATCCCGACGTGTTCGTGATCGGCGACGTTGCTGCCGTCCGCGATCCGAAGGGGCAGCCGGTTCCCGGGGTCGCGCCGGCCGCCAAGCAGATGGGCCACTATGTCGGGCGGCTCATTGCCGCACGCGTCTCAAAGCGATCGTTGCCGCCGTTTCGCTATCGCCATCTCGGAGATCTCGCGACCATCGGACGGCGCGCCGCCGTGGTGAAGTTCGGCCGCCTGCAGCTCAAGGGTTTCGTGGGATGGCTGTTCTGGAGCGTGGCCCACATCTATTTCCTGATCGGGCTCAAGAACCGCTTCATCGTGGCGTTCACCTGGCTGTGGGACTACATCACGTTCCATCGCGGCGCGCGGCTTATTACCGAAGTCCCATCGCCGGCGGCGGAAAATTCTTATCCTCCCCTCAACTCCCGCTCCCATGCACATCTAACAGAAAGAGTGGAACAACGGATGAGCGACGACGGCATCCCCGCAAAGCCGACCTAGTACGGTCCAAGAGCGAGCGCGGCTTTATTGCCAGACAGTCAGGATCGGTGGCGGCACATCGGTGCGCGGCAGGCGACCCCGCTGCCAGCTTGCAAGCGGCCCAGTGCGAGGCACTTTGGCTTCATGGTCTCCTCAGCGTGTCTGGTGCTGCATCATGAAAACGCGCGGGTTAATGAAGCGCTCGCCGGGGACTGTTGTCCGCGGTGTCTGCGCGCCCTTCGTCAATTCCTTGACACGCGTTGTGAGCCAGATTTCAAGGTCACTGACACGGAGCCAGGGTGGGGGCCGGTCGGACTTGCCGTCGAAAGCCTCCAGGAGTGCCGCCGTGAATGCCCCGTGGCCAAGTTCCGGATACTCCATTGAAAACTGTTTACCTGTAGAAGAGCTGAAGACGACCACGCCGCCCTCGGTGCTCGCCAGATCAGCCGCCACCATATCTATGTCCGGTGGCGCTACTTGTTTTGCACCGGGGAGAACGTTGCCGGAATAGCACGCATCGAGGAAGAGCAAAGTTTTGCCTCGTTCTGCGAGGCGTACCAGAGTGTCACGTAGGTCTACATATTTGAGGGCGCTGCGGCGGAGGGTAATCTCGTCTAGAACGTTCACGTCATGTGGCAGCAGGTAGAACTGTCGGTTTGTGTCATTCGCCCCATGACTAGAGAAGAACACAGCCGCCACGTCACGGGAGCTCATACTTCGCTCCAACCATTCGAGGCCCTTCAGAATTGCCTCTGCCGTCGCCTGCTCGTTCACTAGGGTTTGTGCCAAAACCCGACTGTAAAGCCCATGTTCCTGTCTCACAACGCGCTCCACAAAGGCGTTCGCGTCAGCGTGGGCAAAATTGAGCTTGAGGTGTGGATGGTTTTTGAACTCCCCGACGCCAACCGCAAGTACATAGAGCGTCGGTTTGTGGTCATCAGTGGTAACATTGCGGCGGAGGCGTACACTGGACGGATCGCTGGTGCCATGTTCATTCTCGGCGAGCAATATCAATGTTACTAAAGATTGATCGCTTTGAAGCGAAACCTTGAACTCACCCGCCATCCGGCCATCTTGGGCAACCGTCCGATTTTTTTCTTCCGCGACTACGCTTCCATCGAGCATTAATCTGATCCGTCTAATCGCAGTGCCTGGACGGTCCTCAATCGTATATGCCACAACGAGTTCCGGCCGTTGGACGAATGTTGCGTCCGCTGGATCGACAATGGCGACACGAGGTGGGGTGTATTCGGTGATTGACTTGACAATACTGCGTGTGCGACCCGCGGCGGCGTCAGCCGCCTCGAGCGCCGCCTTAGGATCGAGCGTTTCGAGCACGCGCTCGATCACGTCCGGCCGGTAGAACTGATCGCGAAATCGCGACGCAGAATATGTAATAGGTTCCTGATCGAGGCCGCGGTTAACCTGCCATTGGATAAAATCCTCGGCTCCTGGCGAGGCCGCGTAATGGCCGAGGGGTGTCCACGCAACCCATCGCTTGCGGTCTGCGTGAGGATAAAACGTCAGGATTTCCACGCCATCTGCGCTCCGATACCAGCGGATCGTGCCGTCACCATGCGCTGCGATCACCAACCGATCGTCGGCCGCGAGGTTCACGGCCCACGGAATGGTTACGGCATTGATTTGCCGGATCAAATTGCCGTCGGCGTCGAGGTGGCGAAGATCCCAATCCCTCGCGAGCCAGAAACTGCTAGCGTCACGCGCAATGGCCAAGCTGCGGGAGGTAAAATTATCATCTGTGAGAGGGCGCCCTCCAAGTTTTGGGTTTGTTTTATTCTCCCAGTCAGTGATTGGAAGTCCCTCAATGCGGGGAGCCACGAGCCCCGAACGCGGGTTTGGAGCGATGTCAAGTGCTCGCCTGCTTATGTCGAAAGCAGCTATTGACTTGTCGTCTGCACCCGCGAAATTAAACAGGACTGTGTTTCCGTCTGGACTGACTTTCAAGGCCTTTGCTTGTTGTCGGAAGTCCCCAGTCGTCGGGTCGATTTGCCGTAGGACCGTGCCTCCCCGATCAAAAATGGACAGGCTAGGACGCATAGACGCAACGACGATGCGGCCTCCGGAGAGTTCCCGAATCTCTGAAATGGTTTCTGATCCCGCTGGAAAAACCTGAGCGGGACCGCGACCACCGTTTTTCCACGCGAAAACTAGCTTGCTGACACCGTCCCGCGACGTAGTAGTTCCGCCGGCATAGAGGATGCTGCCATCCTTGGACCACGCAATGCGAGTTAACCGCCCGCTGCTGTAACCTTTCATGGGCGGCACAAAAATCGCGGCTAGGGTACGGCCGTCCACAACATCCACACGCGGTGTGGACGTTTCGGGACCATATCCAACAGCGAGGCGTTTGCCGTCGGGCGAGAAGGCAATTTGGAACGGCTGCAGCGGAGGGCGACCCGGCGCACGGGCGCTGCGTATTAGCTTAAGATGACGGTCATAAAGCCGAAGTTTGTGGTCTTCAGATGCGGTCGCAATGCGCCCGGCGGCGTCGAAGGAGATCCCGTATATTGACTCCTTATATTCGTCATCGAAGGCAATTTCATTCGGGCCATCCAGGTCAAACAGACGGAGGCTAAATGGATTTTGGATACCCGCGGCAATCCTGCGGCCATCGTGCGATAATGCCAGCTTATTAATGATGGAGTCGTTTGTTGGGAGTCCCATGCGCAAGACTTGACGTCCCGTGGCGCGGTCAAATAGAAAGATGTGCGGGCTCCCGCCGGCAGCTGCAATCGTATTGCCATCAGGCGATAACGCGACCGTATTAACTTGGCCTGCGTACTCCGGACCGCTCGGCATCCGGATGGTGCGCAAGAGACGTCCATCGTTGCCCGACCAGACGCGCACCGTCTTATCGTATGAGCCGGTTACGATATAGCGGCCTCCTGCGTCCACAGCCGTGGCCGTGATAGCGTCGGCGTGCATCTCAGGGTCAAGGACCAAAAACGGCTGGCTGTAGAGGCCGTCCTTGTCGACTTCCTGCGCGCGGAGGACTTCTGCGGGCAAAAGCAGCCCGATTAGCAGGGCAACAATCCTGGTCGCGTTCAAAGCGCGGGAGGGATCTCGGCAAAAGGTTTCCATCGCTGTGCCTCAATCCGCGTGGTTATCTGCTTGCGGCGTTCGGTGCTAACACCCCGCCATTCTTTCCAGATGGTCATTCCGCCCCCGAACAGCTCTTTCACTATCTCGACGGGAGTTTTTGCTAACGATTCTGCAATCGCAACCAGAATGGCGTTCTTGGCCCCCTCTGGCACATTGGCTTTCAGGACCTCGTCTGCGCGCTTACTGAACGCAACGCGCTTCATCGCCGCGGCGTCGATCCGCTCGCGAAATGCCGCGGAGAGTTCCGGATCGTTGTTTTGCGCGAGGTCCGCCAGCAGCTGCTCGATCAAGCCGTCAAAGGCGCCCTTGGCGTCCGCATAGAGCCGCCGGGCTTCTATGTCGCCCGGCGCGTACTGCTTAACCAATGCCGCGCCCGATTCGGCGTAGCTTCGCTCCTGGCTTAACAGCCCTACGGCTTCCGAAAACGAAGGTTCGGCGCCGCGGCAAAGGATGGGACAAATGAGGACGAGTGCGACAACGGGCCAGAAATGTCTGTGCATAGTCCGAATACTCTCAACAACCCTAGATAGAATACATCATTTAATGCTACGTGTCAGCAGACTATTTGTTGTGCTGTGAGCCAACGGCGCCCACGGATGGCTGGCCGCAGTCGACTGCCGACATAATCGTGCGATAGCGGATCGCTATGTTCCGCGCGATGCTGAGCTGCGATCTTTTGGCGGCGAGCAGTTCGAGCGCGCGTGGCAGGCCGGTTTGGTCACGCCTTGTCCTTCATGCGGACGGGGTGCGGTTCCCGACAAGAGGCGGCGCTAGAGTGGCGGCACTGCGCTAGGCTCGACTCGAACGTCGTGCTGTTTCTACCTTGCGTCTCCGCACGCTCGTTGCCAGCCTGTTGCCATAGTCGCTATTGATAATCTGATCCCTGTCTAGTGTCATCCATGATGTGTTTGAACCACATTCATGAATATTGCTTGGCAAGTTTGTAGTACTCAACTCCCGCTGAACCAGTTGTATCCCTGGTCCTCCCAGTAGCCCCCGAGATACTTGTCGGTCACGGCCATCTCCATCACGTATTTGGGATTCTTGAAGCCGAGCTTGGTCGGGATGCGCACCTTCATCGGGAAGCCGTACTTGCGCGGCAGGATCGCGCCGTCGAACTGGAAGGTCATCTGGGTCTGCGGGTGCAGCGCCGTCGGCATGTCGATCGAGGTGGAATAGCCCTCGGCGCAGCGGAACCAGACGTATTTCGCCCGCGTATCGGCGCCGACGCGGCGCAGGAATTCGCGCAGCGGCGTGCCGGTCCACTTGCCGATCGCGCTCCAGCCCTCCACGCAGATATGGCGGGTGATCTGGGTTTCCTGCGGCAGCGCGTAGAGCTCATCGAGCGTCCACGATTTCTTGTCGTCGACCATGCCGCCGACCTCGAACTTGTAGTCGTCCTTGTCGACCTCGGGCGCCTCGTCCTCGGGGTAATAGCCGTTGAAAGGGAAGGGACGCGTCACCGCGCTTTCCGGATAGGTCGGCGCGAGCCGGTTGGGGTTGAACAGCCACGCCTGCACGCCGTCGTTGAAATACGAGATCTTGGTCAAAGCGTGCTCCGCCGACGGACCGTCGACGATGTCGCAGCCCGCGAGGAAGGCGAGCGCGCCGAGACTGGCGCCGCCGCGCAGGAACAGGCGCCGGGTCGGTTCCGGCATCAGCTTCGCCGCATCCTTGATCAGGAGCCTGGAATCGACCCCCGGTGGATTCCTGCGAATGCGAGACATCTCGATCTCTCCTGAAGCTGCGCTCACGCGATCGCGCGCAAACCTAGCGCCCGCTGATCATGGCGCGCAGCGATTTCGGCACCAGCACCGCCATGATCACGTGCACGACGAGAAAGCCGACGATTGCCGCCATGGCGAAGAAGTGGACGTAGCGCGCGGCGTCGTATCCGCCGAACAGCGCGGTCAATTCCTGCAGTTGCACCGGCTTCCAGATCGCGACGCCCGACAGGACGATGACGATGCCGGCCAGGATCACGCCGAGATAGAGCAGCTTCTGCACGGCGTTGTAGACGGCGAGATCGTCATGGGCGAGCTTGCCGGTGAGTGCGGCCCTGGCATCGGCCAGGACGTCGCCGGGGCGGATCGGAACGAGCTTGCGCCGGAAACGCCCGGTCACGATCCCGAGCACGACATAGACGAGGCCGTTCACCGCCAGGAGCCACATCGCCGCAAAGTGCCAGAGCAGGGCGCCCGCGAGCCAGCCGCCGAGCGTAATGCTGCGCGGAAACCTGAACGGGAACAGCGGGGAGGCGTTGTAGATCTCCCATCCCGAGCCGATCATCACCACCATGGCCACGACATTGATCCAATGCGTGACCCGCACCCATACCGGATGAATGACGGCCCGCCCCGGCGTAGCTGAGGTCAGGGCATGATCATGGGTGGCTTCGATCGACATGGCGCGGCTTTTGCAAGTCCAACTTTTGCGAGTGCACTTTTGCAAGTGGCGACGGGTGATCTATAGCAAACTTCGGCCGAACGGTGGCTTCACGTTCCCGTGCCGCCGATGGCGCAATTGAGTTACGACAGGAAACGGCCGTTGGACGCACACCGGTGCGGTCGGGGCCAGCAGTCAGGACCAACCATGGCGAAGACCGGCACCGGCAATTTCTTCGAGGACTTCCGCCTCGGCCAGACGATCAAGCATGCCACCCCGCGCACCATCACGGTCGGCGACGTGGCGCTGTACAATGGCCTGTTCGGTCCGCGCTTTGCCGTGCAGTCGTCGGACGTTTTCGCGCAGGCGATCGGTTATCCGCGCGCGCCGGTCGACGACCTGC
Source organism: uncultured Alphaproteobacteria bacterium (assembly GCA_963739385.1). Taxonomy (GTDB): domain Bacteria; phylum Pseudomonadota; class Alphaproteobacteria; order Rhizobiales; family Xanthobacteraceae; genus VAZQ01. Next base: position 72,030 of record CAVUAI010000013.1, on the reverse strand, counting down.
TCGTGTTCCACGTGGTGTTCGGCAAGACGGTGCCGGATATCTCGCTCAACGCCGTCGCCAATCTCGGCTATGCCGCGTGCCGCATGCTCGCGCCGGTCTATCCGGGCGACACGCTCAATGCCGTCTCCGAGGTGATCGGGCTCAAGGAGAACTCCAGCCGCAAGACCGGCATCGTGTTCGTCCGGACCACGGGCCTCAAGCAGGACGGGGCCAAGGTGCTCGAATATGTCCGTTGGGTCATGCTGCTCAAGCGCGACCCGGCGGCGCCGGCGCCCGCCGATCACATACCGCGCTTGCCCGAGGAGGTGCTCCCCAGTGCGCTCGGCGACGCCTGCCCGCCCATCGACGTCGCCGCCTATGACGTCACGCTCGCCGGCAGCCCGTATCGTCTTGGCGACTATGCGGTCGGCGAGCGGATCGATCACGTCGACGGCGTGACGGTGGAGGAGGCCGAGCACCAGATCGCCACGCGACTCTATCAGAACACCGCCCGCATTCATTTCGACCAGCACTCGGCGGCACAGGGCAGGTTCGGGCGCCGCCTGATCTACGGCGGACACGTGATCTCGCTCGCTCGCGCATTGTCTTTCAACGGGCTGGCCAACGCCTTCCACATCGCCGCGATCAATGGCGGGCGGCACGTATCGCCGCTGTTCGCCGGGGCGACCGTGTTCGCCTGGTCCGAGGTGCTGGCAAAGGCGGACCTTCCCGGACGCGACGATGTCGGCGCGCTGCGGCTGCGTACTGTCGCGACCAAGGATCATCCCGGCGCCGACTTCCCGCTCAAGGCCGGCGACGAGGACGACCCGTCGGTCCTGCTCGATCTCGACTACTGGGTGCTGATGCCGCGCTGAGATCCGCACTGGCTGCCCGCCCGCGAATGATTCCTGCAGAAGCCGCAAACCCGGTCATGCCCGCGCATGCGGGCATCCAGTACTCGCCAGCCTCGGGCATCGACCAATGCACACACGGTGAAGGTCGGTGCTTACTGGATTCCGGCTCTCGCTCGCTTCGCTTGCTCGGCCGGAATGACATCCGCATGGAGGCGGCGGCAGGCGCCACAAACATTAGTCGCGATTTCGGCAGAGCCGCACCCTCCGCTGTCATGCCCGCGCATGCGGGCATCCAGTACTCGCCAGCCCTCCTGTGGGCACTGTGTCAGACAACCACGTCCGGTGTTTACTGGATTCCGGCTCTCGCTCGCTGCGCTCGCTCGGCCGGAATGACGTCCCGGATAGAAGTGGCGTCGCGTCGCACTAACGCGCGGGCGCGCCGCCGACTGTCGTCGGCGTCGCCTCGCTGATCACGCCACAGGCAACGCGGTCGCCGGCATTGCCGGCCGGATCGCTCTTGTAATCGTCCTTGCCGACGTGGATCACGACCGACGTGCCGCCGGGATGGAAGACGGAATTCGGCTTGCCCTTGTCGAGCGTGACGGCGGTATTGACCACCTCGACTTCCAGCGTCCCGTCCGACGGGATGTGCAGGTTCGGCATGTCGCCGGCATGCCCTTCGCCCGACAGAATGCCATGGTGCTTGTTGTCGGGGTTGAAATGCGGCCCTGCCGACTCGAACGACGGCGCTTCACACTTGCCGACATTGTGGATGTGGAAAGCGTGCTCGCCGTTCGGCATGCCCTTGAGCGAGAGTTTGATCAAGACGCCGCCTGGAGTTTGCGTCAGATCGACGACGCCGACATCCTTGCCGCTCTTGTCCTTGAGCGCGGCCTTGGCCGATTGCGCTGCCGCCGGCAACGAGAGTCCGGCCGTCAGCAGCGCGGCAATGCCAGTCATTCCCATAGATTTCAAAATCGTCATGAATGAACTCCGTAGCATCGTTGCATGTTTCCCAGCCCGCGTGGCGATTGCAGGCCATCACCTTGGGAAACGGCCCACGCCGCGGTTCGGTTCCGCGCGAAAACCGCGCGCCGTGGCCGGTCAGGCGGCTATGCCGGCGTCCGCAAATGCTCGACCAGCTGGCGGGCGTACGGCGGCAGCTCGTCGAAGTTGCGGATGCAGATCGTGAGCTCGCGCACCGCCCATGGATCGGTCAGGGCCACCGGCACGATCGCCATGGCCGTGGCCACGCGGCGCGCGGTGGTCTCGGGCACGATGCCGATCCCGACATTGCATTCGACCATACGGCAGACGGCATCGAAGCTGCGCAATTGCACGCGCAGCCGCAGCGGCTGGCCGATGCGCGAGGCCTTGTCGGCGAGGAAGCGCTGCAGTGCGCTGGCGCGATCGAGGCCGACGAAATCGTGGTCCAGCACCTCCGCGAAGGCGATCTTCGCACGCTTGGCGAGGGGATGATTACGCGCCACCACCAGCACGAAGCGGTCCTTGCGGAAGGGATAGGTTTCGAGTGCGCTCGTATCGACGGTGGCGGCGACGATGCCGAGATCGGCGACGCCTTCTGCGATCAAACCAACGATCTCGTCGCTTAGCCGCTCTTCGAGGTCAACGCTCACATTCGGGTGCGTCGCCAGGAACGAGCTCAGCGCCTCGGGCAGGAACTCGGTCAGCGCATTGGTGTTGGAGAGCACCCTGATCTGGCCGGCGAGCCCGCCGGCATAGGCACCGAGATCCTCGCGCAGCCGCTCGGCCTGCCGCAGGATCGCGCGCGCATGCTGCAACAGGGTGCGGCCGGCCTGGGTCGGCGTCACGCCCTGGCGCCGGCGCACCAGCAGCGCGGCCCCCAGCGCCTCCTCCATGTGACGAATGCGCGTGGAAGCGGCAGCGAGCGCGAGGTGGGCGCGCTCGGCCCCGCCGGTGATGCTGCCGGCCTCCACGACATGACGAAACAGGCTGAGATCGGTGAGGTCGAAACGCATGGGTTGGTTGATGTGAGCGTGGCTCTCGGTCGGGACCAGCCTTCGAATTTGACGAAGGAAAACTACGCCAAATACCTATTGTCGGCCAAGTCCTTGGGAGCCATATTCGTAGCCTGCGAATGCCGGCCCCGGCGTTTGGCGCCGGTTCCGGCGCATTGCACGGCATTGCAACATTGGATAGGAACGGTGGCCCAATGGGCGCGGGCGAAACGGAGAGGAACGATGGCGGACACCAAGGCGCCCGTTGAGCGCCCGCTCTCGCCTCACCTGTTCATCTACAAACCGACGCTGACGATGACGATGTCCATCGTCCATCGGATCACCGGCGCCAGCCTCTATTTCGGCACGCTGCTGGTGGTGTGGTGGTTGATCGCGGCGGCCTCCAGCCCGAATGCCTATGCCGGCATCGGCGCGTTCATGAGCTCGCTGTTCGGCCGGCTCATCCTGTTCGGCTACACCTGGGCGCTCATTCACCACATGCTCGGCGGCATCAAGCACCTGATCTGGGACACCGGGCACGGCTTCGGTCCGCATGAGCGGGAATGGCTCACGGTTGCCAACCTTGCCGGTTCGATCAGCCTGACCATCATAATCTGGGTCGTGGGCTACCTGTTCATGGGAGGGCCGCGCTGATGGTTGCGGGAAAGATGAGTACGCCGCTCGCGCGTGTGCTGGGCCTCGGTCCTGCCAAATCCGGCACCCAGCAATTCTGGCGCCAGCGCCTGACCGCGGTCGCGAATGTGCCGCTGACCATCGCCTTCATCTTCATCGTGATGGGATTGCTCGGCCGCAACCATGCCGCCGTCGTTCAGATTCTCGGCTCGCCACTGGTTGCCGTGATCATGCTGCTGTTCATCCTGTCGATCACCACGCATATGCGCATCGGCATGCAGGTCATCATCGAAGACTACGTCCACGACGAGAAAGCGAAACTGGCGATGCTGATGGCGAACACCTTCTTCGCCGTCGCCGTCGGGCTGGCTTCGGCTTTCGCCATCCTCATGCTCAGCTTCAAGGTCTGATTGCCGTGGCCACCAACGGAACACCCAATCCCGCCACCAACGGCCGTGCCTATCCGATCGAGGATCACAGCTACGACGTGGTCGTGGTCGGCGCTGGCGGCGCGGGCTTGCGCGCGCTCGTCGGCTGCAGCGAGGCAGGACTCAAGACCGCCTGCATCACCAAGGTGTTTCCGACCCGCTCGCACACGGTCGCGGCGCAGGGCGGCATCGCCGCCGCGCTCGGCAATATGGGCGAGGACAACTGGCGCTGGCACATGTTCGATACCGTCAAGGGTGCCGACTGGCTCGGCGACCAGGACGCCATCGAGTACATGTGCCGCAGCGCGCCCGATGCGGTCTACGAGCTCGAGCACTGGGGCCTGCCGTTCTCGCGCCGGGAGGACGGCAAGATCTATCAGCGTCCGTTCGGCGGCATGACCACCCATTACGGCAAGGGAATCGCGCAGCGCACCTGCGCCGCTGCCGACCGCACCGGCCACGCCATGCTGCACACGATGTATGGCCAGGCGCTGCGCCACGGCTCCGAGTTCTTCATCGAGTTCTTCGCCATCGACCTGATTGTCGACGAGGAAGGCCGCTGCCGCGGCGTGGTCGCCATCAAGCTCGACGACGGCTCGATTCATCGCTTCGGCGCCCACATGACCATCCTCGCCACCGGCGGTTATGGGCGCGCCTATTTTTCCTGCACCTCGGCGCATACCTGCACCGGCGACGGCAACGCCATGCTGCTGCGCGCCGGGCTACCCCTGCAGGACATGGAGTTCGTGCAATTCCATCCGACCGGCATCTACGGCGCCGGCTGCCTGATCACCGAGGGCGCGCGCGGGGAAGGCGCTTATCTCGTCAATTCCGAAGGCGAGCGCTTCATGGAGCGCTACGCGCCCTCGGCCAAGGATCTGGCCTCGCGCGACGTGGTCTCGCGCGCGATGACCATCGAGATCCGCGAGGGTCGCGGGGTCGGCAAGCTCAAGGACCACATCTACCTGCACCTCGATCATCTCGATCCGGCGGTGCTGCACGAGCGCCTGCCCGGGATTTCGGAATCCGCGCGCATTTTCGCCGGTGTCGATCTCACCTGCGACCCGATCCCGATCGTGCCGACCGTGCACTACAACATGGGGGGCATCCCGACTAACTATCACGGCGAGGCGCTGACCAAGAAGAACGGCAACGACGACTGCGTGGTGCCCGGCCTGATGTCGCTCGGCGAGGCCGCCTGCGTGTCGGTGCACGGCGCCAACCGCCTGGGCTCGAACTCGCTGATCGATCTGGTGGTCTTCGGACGCGCCGCGGCGCGGCGCTGCGCCGAGATTCTGCACCCCGGCGACAGTCATCCCGATCTGCCCAAGGACTCCGCCGACCGCGCGCTCGCGCGCCTCGACAAGTTCCGTCATGCCGCCGGCAAGACGCCGACCGCGCAGCTGCGCCTCAAGATGCAGAAGGTGATGCAGAACAATTGCGCGGTGTTCCGCACCGCCGAGGTCCTGGAGGAAGGCCACAAGCTCATTCACGAGGTCTATTCCGGCGTGGCCGACATCAAGGTCACCGATCGGTCGCTGATCTGGAATTCGGACCTGATCGAGACCCTCGAGTTCGACAATCTGATCGTGCAGGCGATCGTCACCATGGACTCGGCGCGCAATCGCACCGAGAGTCGCGGCGCGCACGCGCGCGAGGACTTCCCCGAGCGCGACGACAAGAACTGGATGAAGCATACGCTGGCGTGGATCGACCCCAAGGGCGTCGTCACCATCGACTACCGGCCGGTGCACGCCTACACCCTCACCAACGAGGTGTCGTATATCGAGCCCCGGCCGCGGGTCTACTGAGCGACACGAAACACGGCGCGCAAAGGCAAGTCAGGCTCATGGTCCAACTCACACTGCCCAAGAACTCCAAGGTCACCGAAGGCAAGACCTGGGCGTACCCGACCGGCGCGCATCACGTGCGCGAGTACAAGATCTATCGCTGGGATCCGGACGAGGGCAAGAATCCCCGCATGGATACCTATTACGTCGACTGCGGCGATTGCGGACCGATGGTGCTCGACGCGCTGATCTGGATCAAGAACAACGTCGATCCGACGCTGACCTTCCGCCGGTCGTGCCGCGAGGGCGTATGCGGGTCGTGCGCGATGAACATCGACGCCACCAATACGCTCGCCTGCACCAAGGCGATGTCGGACATCAAGGGCGTGGTGAAGATCTATCCGTTGCCGCACGAGCCGGTGGTGAAGGACCTGGTGCCTGATCTCACCAACTTCTACGCCCAGCATGCCTCCATCGAGCCGTGGCTGCAGACCATATCGCCGCCGCCGCAGAAGGAATGGCGGCAGAGCCACGAGGATCGCCAGAAGCTCGACGGGCTCTACGAATGCATTCTGTGCGCGTGCTGCTCGACCTCGTGCCCGAGCTATTGGTGGAACAGCGAGCGCTTCCTCGGCCCGGCTGCGCTGCTGCAGGCCGACCGCTGGCTGGAGGACAGCCGCGACGAGGCGGCCGGCCACCGGCTCGACAATCTCGAGGATCCGTTCCGGCTCTACCGCTGCCACACCATCATGAACTGCGCCAAGGCCTGTCCCAAGAGCCTCAACCCGGCCGAGGCCATCGCCCGCGTGAAGCGCATGATGGTCGAGCGGCAGGTGTGACGCCCGCTCCGCGCGCGCGTTCCCGGCGGCCCGGTGATCAGGCGCGTGATTGAGCTCTAATAGATATCCAAATCGTGGCCGGCCACGACCTTGCCCTTGTAGGTCTGCCGTATCTCCGCAATCAATTCCTCTTCCGAATCCGGGACCGACAGCGAGCCGCCGGCATTCGAGCGGTGATAGAGCACGAGCAAGTCCGGCTTCACGGCGTTTGCGATCTCGGCCAATTCGACCGACGACGTATGGTGCGTGCGGCGAAACTCCTGCGAGCGCGGCGAGACCTTTCGATAGGTCTGCATGGAATAGGCTTCGTGAATCAGCACGTCGCAGCCCCGGCTGTTGTCGATGATGGCCTGAGTCGGCGCGGTGTCGCCTGAGATTACGATGGTGCGATCCGGTGTGTCGAACCGGTAGCCGAAGGAATTGACCATTTCCTCGTGCCGGACGGGAAACGCCGTGACAGTGAGATGGCGGTCCCGGTAGACGACGCCAGGCGTGATTTCGTGCGCCTGGACCTTGCAGCCGGTCGAATTGTGTCCGTTCAAGCCGTTGACGCGTGCGTCGATGTCGATCTGCCACGCCTTGAGGATATGGTCGGTCATGGCCTTGATCCCCCTCGGACCGTAGACCTCGAGCGGCAACTTCCTGCCCATGACCCATGGCGTGAAGATGAGGTCGGGATAGCCGGTCGTATGATCGGAGTGCAGATGGGTCAGAAACGCCGTCACGATGTTGACCACGCCGGGACCGAACGCCTTGACGCCTCGCTGATAGGCCGCCGCCGCCTGACGGACGATCCCGGGTCCGAAGTCGACAAGATACGGCGTGCCGTTGACCACGATCGCCGTCGCCGGTCCGGAGCGGCTGGGATCAGGCCGCGGGGTGCCCGTCCCGAGCATGATCACGTGCGTCGAGCCATCCCAATCCATCGCTTCGTGAGTTGCTGACATGGTGGTGGGCTACCTGTGAACAGGGGTCGTGCTTACGGACGACGGGGCTTGCGCATGACGCCGCGCGCTTTCAATCGACCCGCATGTCGGTCGCCTTGACGACCTTGGCCCAGAGATCACGTTGGGCCTTGAGCTTGGCTTTGGCTTCAGCGCCGGTGATGGCGACGACCTCGCTATTTTGAAGACGAAGCTTTTCCTGCAGATCGGGAGATGCCAGTGCGCGGCGCACCTCGTTCTCCAATCGGGCGGCGATTTCCTCCGGAATGCCCGCGGGCGCCGACATCACGTAGTAGGTCTCCACCTTGAAATCGGGAAAGCCGGCCTCCGCCGCGGTCGGCACGTCCGGCGCGAGCGGCGAGCGTTTGCCGGTCGATATTGCGAGGCCTTTCAGCCGTCCTGCGACGACGTGCTGGATCACGCCGCCGGTTCCCACGAAACCCAGCTTGATCTGACCCGCCAGCAAGTCGGTTACCAGCGGTGCGTTGCCCTTGTACGGCACGGGCGTGGCGGGGAAACCGGCCTGCAGGCGGAAATACTCCATGGACAGGTGGCCGGGGCTGCCGTGTCCGCCATGGGCATAGCTCATGGGCTCGTGCCGCGCGAAGGCCACGAGTTCGCGCGCCGAGTTGACTGGAACGGACGGGTGCACGACCAGCAAGGTGCTGGTCGCCGCCATGATCGAAATGGGCCGCAAGTCCGTTTCCGGATCGTAGGGCAGCTTCTTGTAGACGCTCGGGTTCACCGTGAATGTGGTGTCGAGCGTCGCCAGCAACGTGTAGCCATCGGGAGCCGCTCGTGCGGCGACTTCAGCGCCGAGATTGCCGGCGGCGCCGGGCCGGTTCTCGACGACGATGGTCTGCCTGAGGCCCGTCGATAATTTGTCGACGACCGCGCGCGCAACGAGATCGACGGGGCTGCCCGGCACGAAGGCCACGATGAGCTTGATCGGCCGCTGCGGATACAACTGGGCTGTTGCCGAAGCGACACCGTTAATCACCAAACTCACGCCGGCCATCACTGAGAGCAGGCGCTTGACCATGACGGTTGTTCTCCCGGCGGGCGTCGAAATGGACTTTGAAACATTGCCCCTGTTTGGTATTTCTGGGAATCTCTATTTTTGGCATTCCCTTTACCCGTTTGGCTAAGTGGCATGGCATGACGTGGGCAGACCGCATTGGGCGCCGCATCAAGTTGCGGGATCTGCACGTGCTTCATGCCGTCATCCAATCGGGGAGCATGACGAAAGCGGCCGGCGCTCTGGCAGTTTCGGTGCCAGTGGTGTCCAAGGCCATCGCCGACCTCGAGCGCGCAGTCGGCGTTCGCCTTCTCGACCGGAATCCGCAAGGGGTGGAGCCCACGATCTATGGGCGTGCGCTTCTCGGCCGCAGCCTTGCCGCCTTCGACGAGTTGAGACAAGGCGTAAGAGACATCGAGTTCCTCGCCGATCCGACGGCGGGGGAGGTACGTGTCGGAAGCACGATCCCCATATCTGCGAGCTTCGTCACCGCCGTGATCGACCGGCTGTCTAGACGTAATCCGCGCATCACCTTCAACGTGGTGGCCACGCAGACGGAAACGCTGCACCTCGAATTGAGCGCGCGCAACGTCGATCTCTTGATCGCGCGAAAATTTGGCCCCGTCACGGACGAACTGCTGAACTTTGAAGCCCTTTACGATGACCCCTATGTCGTAGCGGCGGGCGTGCAAAATCCATGGGCTCGACGACGGCGGGTCGAGCTTGCCGACTTGGTGAACGAAACCTGGGTGCTGCCGCCGCCGGACAGCCTGGTCGGATCGTTCGCGGTGAAGGCTTTTCGAGCCAGCGGACTCGATCTTCCGCGCTCGACCGTGGTCACGTTTCCGTTTGAAGTGCGTAATAGCCTGTTGGCGACCGGGCGCTTTCTGACCATTCTCACGAATTCCTTGCTCCGTTTCCCCACCAGGCACCCGTCGATCAAGATGCTGCCGGTGCATCTGCCGATCAGCAGCGGCCCGATCGGAGTCTTCACCTTGAAGACGCGCCTGCTTAGTCCCGTGGCGCAGCTCTTCATCGACTGCGCGCGCGAGGTCGCGAAGCCGCTGGCGAGAGCGAGGTAGATGCAGCGGTCTCTGGCGTCGCTTGCGAAACATGCCATGATGCGCACGAGGTACGCGCGCGCAATGATCCGGCATCGCTGGTTGGCCATCTCGGCCGCGCTGGCTTTCAGCCTGTGGCTGGTCGGCTCGGGGTCGTGGGCGTTGGGCGAGAGCGACTTTCTCGCCGGCAACACCAAGGTCTGTCCGAACTGCGCGCTCGAGCGGGCGGCGCTGAAGCGACGCGATCTGGCAGACGCCGACCTGTCGGGCGCCAATCTTGCGGGCGGGGTGCTGCATCGGGCGCGCCTTCTGCGTGCGAACTTGACCGGCGCCGACCTGAGCGACGCCAATCTCAACAAGACCGATCTGAAAAACGCCTCGCTGGCGCGCGCCAAGCTTGTTCGCGCATTGCTCTATGAATCCGATCTGAGCGCGGCGGACCTCACCGGCGCCGACCTCTCCGACGCCAAACTGCAGAAGGCGCGCCTGGTCCGCGCCCGCCTCGACGGCGCGCGGCTGTCGGAAGCCATCCTCACCGGCGCCCGCCTCGACGAGGCGTCGCTGCGAGGGACAAATCTCAGCGCCGCCAACCTGGTGGAGGCGACGCTGCGCCGGGCCAATCTCGCAGGCGCCGATCTCAGCAATGCCGGGCTGGTGGACGCCGCGTTGCGCGAGGCCAACCTCACGGGCGCAAATCTTTCCGGCGCCGACCTGCTCGGCGCTGACCTCAGTGGCGCCGATCTCGCAGGCGCCGACCTGTCGGAGGCGCGCTTGTCGCGCGCGGTTCTGACCGGGGCCAATCTCACGGGCGCCAATTTCAGGGGGGCCCACATGCCTGACGGCAGCGTGCACCCCTAATGTGGCGGTTCAGAAGTCCGCGTTATTCCCGCGGCAAGTCCGAAATGGGGACTTCTGAACCAAAGCCACACTAGGTCGCCGCGCACGCCGGCCATGACCGCCACCGGCTGGTAGACCGACCGCGCGCTGTTGCATGATCGGCGACCGGTCGCCTTCGCATCAGCCAAACCAGGTATGGGAGAAACGCAATCATGGCTTTGAGTGCAGACGTTCGTCGCGTGGTCACGACGGTCGACAACAAGGACAAGGCGGTGGTGCTGTTCGACGGCCCCAACCCGCACAAGAAAGTGCGGCCGCACGCCCAGACGGTCTCGCGCGTGATCTGGGTGACGGATCAGAGTCCGGCGGATCTCTCCGGCACCGCCGACCGCGCCGCGGTCGACATCGGCATCCAGCCGCCGCGCAACGGCTCGGTGTTCCGCATCGTGGAATTTCCCCCGGAGACCGCCGAGATGCGCAACCTCGATCCCAGCACCATGCACCAGAGCCTCGGCGACAGCGCGCCCAAGCGCGGCCTGCCGCCGCGCCATCCGGCGATGCACCGCACCCGCACGGTCGACTACGCCATCGTCATGTCCGGCGAGATCGACATGCTGCTCGACGATTCAGAGGTCCATCTCAAGGCCGGCGACGTCCTGGTGCAGCAGGGCACCAATCATGCCTGGGTCAATCGCGGCAGCGAGCCGTGCCGCATCGCCTTCGTGCTTATCGATTCGAAGGAGCCTTGAGCACAGGCGCGCTCGCGGACCATAATCCGAGCAACGAGCCACGGCGCCTCCCACCGACAGCCGCGGCAACAAAGAGAGCGGCCGAGATGGCAACGAAACATACTCAATCGGAGGCGGCGCATCGGCCCCCCGCATGCGTGGTGCGCCCGTTGTCGCCGGCGTTGGGCGCCGAAATCGTGGGGATCGACCTCAGCAAGGAGATCGACGATCTCACCTTCGCGCAAATCCGCGACGCCTGGCACGACCATCTCGTGATTCTGCTGCGCGACCAGGAGCTGAGCGAGGAGGACGAGGTTCGCTTCGCCGAGAAGTTCGGACCGCCGGCGGTGATCCATACCAAGCAGTTCGTGCGCAATCACCCCGCCGTCATGCTGATCTCGAACATCCGCGAGGACGGCAAGCCGATCGGCGCCCTGCCCGACGGCGAGATGCATTTCCATACCGACCAGTGTCACCAGGAGCGGCCGGCCATGGCCTCCATGCTCTACGCGCTCGAGGTGCCGAGCGCGGGAGGCAACACGCTGTTCGCCAACGGCTACAAGGCCTATGCGACGCTTGCCGGATGCCATCAAGCGGCGCATCGACGGGCGTAAGGCGCTCAATGCCTACGACTACGACACAGCATCGACCAAGCGCGGCACGCGGCTGGCGGACGGCGTGCCCTCCTGCGTGCATCCGGTCGTGCGCACCCATCCGGCGACCGGCCGCAAGGCGCTCTACGTCAACCGGCTGATGACCGTGCGGATCGAAGGGCTGCCGGCCGACGAAAGCGACGAACTGCTGGACCTGCTGTTCGAGCACCAGGAACGCCGCGAGTTCGTCTACGAGCACGTCTGGCGTCCCGGCGATCTCCTGATGTGGGACAACCGCTGCACCTTGCATGCCCGCACCGATTTCAGCCCCGACGAGCGACGCCTGATGCGCCGGGTGACCATACTGGGCGAGAAGCCGGTGTAGCCGCACTCTCCGCCGTCATCATCCGCGTAAGCGGATGATCCAGTACTCGCTGCGCAACGGGTGACACGCTTGTGTGTGACCAAGTTACAGCGGCGGATACCGGGGTCCCCGCTTTCGCGGGGACGACGACCTCAAGCAACCTGGAGCATGAACGTGATCGGCCGTAAAGACGACCCCGCCTTCCTCTACTTTCCCACCAACTACCGCTGGTCCATGGGACTGCTCATTTGCCTGAGCGCGGCGCCCTGGACCGGCATCGAGATCGACGAAGTGCATCGCGTCGGGCGTGCGCTCGAAGACCGGGTGGGCGACGACCAGGCCTGGTTCGACGAATGGACCCGCATGGGCGAGTTGATCGAGGCGCGCGGCCGCGCGGCGGAGAAGAGCGGCCACAGGCTCACCGCGGCGTCCTGCTACATGCGCGCGAGCCGCTTCTACCAGACCGGCGAGCGCTTCATCCATCCGCGTTCCGAGCACAGCATGAAGGTGTACGCCAATTCGGTGAAAGCCTTCCGCGATGCGGCCGCCATCATCCGCCATCCCCGCATCGAATCGGTCGAGGTGCCGTACGACGGCACGAGCCTGCCGGCGCTGCTGGTGCATCCCGATCCGGCCGCGGCCGGATCGAAGCCTGCGCCGTGCATGGTGTTCTTCGACGGTTTCGACGTCACCAAGGAATTGCAATACGGCTATGGCGTGCCGGATCTCGCCGCGCGCGGCGTCGGCTGCCTGATCGTCGACGGACCCGGCAACGGCGAAAGCGTGCGCTTCCGCAATCTTCCCCTCATCGCCGAGACCGAGCGTTACGGCACCGCGGCCTATGAATATCTCGCCGGGCGGAGAGAATTCGATCCGCGTCGCATCGGCGTGATGGCGCTCAGCCTGGGCGGCTACTATGCGCCGCGCGCCGCGGCGCTCGAGCCGCGCTTCGCCTGCTGCGTCGCCTGGGGCGCGCAATGGGATTATCACGCGATCTGGGCGAAGCGGCTCGACGAGCTTGCCTCCGGCAAGGTGTTGTCGCTGTCGGTGCCGCCGGAGCATCTGCAATGGGTTCTCGGCGTATCGAGCCAGGCCGAGGCGCTCAAGAAGCTCGAAGGTTTCCGCCTCGACGGCATCGTGCAGAAGATGCGGTGCCCGTTCCTGCTGCTGCATGGCGCCGGCGACGAGCAGATTCCGCTCGCGCTTGCGGAAAAATGCTTTGCTGCCGTCGGCTCGAAGCAGAAGACGCTCAAGGTCTTCACGCGCGAGGAGGGTGGCTTTCACCACTGCCAGGTCGACAACGTCACCATCGGGTTGCACGCGATGTGGGACTGGATCGAGGACGTGCTGAAGCCTGGAACGTAACCGCTCTCGGAATATCGATTGGACATCACCATGACCACATCTCCCATCTACCTCACTGAAGCCGACGTCGCCCGTCTGGTCACGGTGAAGGACGCCATTGCGACGCTCGAGGAGCTGTTTGCCACCTGGGGCCAGCCCGCCACCGTCAATCTGCCGCGGCAACGCGCACGTCTTGCGGGCGGTGCGTTCAACCTGATGGGCGCGGCCTATGGCGCCAAGGGCGTGCACGGGCTCAAGGCCTATGCCGGGCTGAAGGGCGGCCAGTACCACACGCTGCTGTATTCTTCATCCGACGGCAGGCTCAAAGCCATGATCGAGGCTGACCTGTTCGGACAGACGCGCACCGGTGCGGCGAGCGGCCTCGCCACCAAGCTGTTGGCCAATCCGGATGCGCACACGCTTGGGGTGATCGGCACCGGCCGGCAATCGCGCACGCAGGTCGTGGCGGTGTGCGCGGTGCGGCCGATCAAGCGCATCAACGTGTTCGCACGCACGCCCGAGCACCGCGAGACCTATGCCCGTGCGCTGGAAAAGGAGCTCGGGATCGAGGCGCGGCCGGTGCCGTCGGCGGAAGCCTGTGTCGGCGATGCCCAGGTCGTCGTCACCATCACCAAGTCGGCCGAGCCGGTGTGCCGCGCCGAATGGCTCGCCAAGGGCGCGCATGTCAACGCCGCCGGCGCCAATTCCGGCGACCGGCGCGAGGTCGACGCCGAAACGGTGTTGCGCGCCGCTGTGAAGGCGACCGACCAGGTCGAGCAGGCCAAGGTGGAGGCGGGCGAGTTTCGCGATCTGGTGGCGGCCGGCAAGCTCGCCTGGTCCGATATCCGCGAGCTCGGCGAATTCGTCACCGGAAAGGCCAAAGGCCGCACCTCGCCGTCCGACCTCACGCTGTTCAAATCGCTCGGCATCGCGCTCGAGGACGTGGCCTTTGCCGAGGTCGTCTATCAGCGCGCGCTCGCGGCCGGCGTGGGACGGCCGATTCCGGTGTGAAACGCTATCGCGCGATCGCCTGCCGCAGGATCTTGCGCGCGCCTTCGGAGCCGTCGAGCTGGCGCAGGGTGCGCTGCTTGATCTTCCAGCCTTGCGGCGTGCGCACGAGCTCCCAGCGGTTCGCCGTCATGCGATGGACGCGGAAGCCCTTGGAGCTGCCGTGGTTGGGGACCTCGACCGCATCGCCTTGGGTCTGCGGCACCAGGATCTGCAGATAGGACGTGACGACGGCGGTATCGCCGTCGATCGCCACATGCGGGAGGCCGGTGAAGTGCGCGAGGCCGCCCGCGATCGCGGCCTGGTGCTCGGCGGTCAGCACGTGATCGGCGATGGTATCGCGCCCGCGCGGGCTCGAGAGATGCTCGCCGCGATCGAACACGCCGTCTTCGATCCAGCTCGCCGCGATATGATCCTTGCCCCCGGTGTCGGCGCTCGGCGGATGGCTGGCGATGAGATTGTAGATTTCGAGGCGGTCTTCGATCGCGCGGATGCGATCTTCGAGGCTGCCGGTGGTGGTCATGCGGGAGCTCTCCGGGTGGCCATGTCCCGGCCGCGGCGTGGTGCGGCCGGCACTTCAAGACATGCTGATGTCTTTATGTCTTCGCGTCGGTGATGGAAGCGCGTCTCAACGCCGCGGAATGACCTCGCCGATCGCGCCGGCGTCGTGAGCGGAGAAGAACAGGCGGCCATCGGGGATGGCGATGATCGCGCGCGCGCCGCAACCCGCCACCGATATCGCATATTCGCCGATGACGGTGCCGTCCGGCGCCATGCGGCCGATCTTGTTGGAAAAATTCTCGGTGAACCAGAGGTCGCCGTCGGGCGCCACCGTCACGCCGCGCAGCGAAGCGTCCGGCGTCTCGACCGGCCACTCGGTGATGCGGCCGTGCGCGTCGATGCGCCCGAGCGCGTTGGCCTTGGTCTCGACGAACCAGATATGGCCGTCGGGATGCACGACCATTGCCCGCGGCTCGCAGTTCGGCGTTGGAATTGCATATTCGGTGACATGGCCGTCCATGGTGATGCGGCCGATCTGCCCGGCTTCGTATTCGCTGAACCAGATGTCGCCGTCGCGCACGACCGGCGAGAGCGGCCGGCAGCCCGGGGTGAGCCCCGCGGAGAATTCGGTCACCTCGCCGCGCGGCGTGATGCGGCCGACGCGGCTCAGATGCGCCTCCGAGAACCACAGATTGCCGTCGGGGCCCGCCACGATTCCATCCGGCCCGGCGCCTGCGGTCGGCACGGGAAATTCCGCGATGGCGCCCGCCGTCGTGATTCGCCCGATTTTGTTGCCGGCATTTTCGCAGAACCACAGCGCGCCGTCGGCGGCGGGCGTAATCCCGATCGGCCGGCTGTCGCGCGTCGGGGTGTCGAACTCGACGAAGCTGCCGTCGGCAGGATCGAGACGCCCGATCTTTCCCGTGCCGCTTTCGCAGAACCAGAGGCGCCGGTCGGGCCCGAACACGATGATGTAGGGCTTGCTGTCCGGGCTCGGGATCGGATGCAGTACGATCTCGACGTCCGGGTGCGCCGACGCTTTGTGCCGGGACGAGGCTACAGGATTGGCTGGCATGCTGTTGTCTCCGCCGTGCAATCGGATCGCGGCCGTCCGCGCTCAGATGGAAATGCCGAACAGCTGCGCGGCATTGGCGCCGAGGATCGCGTCCTGCTCCTTCTTCCCGATGCGCCGGGCACGGCGCACATAGTCGACCGGCTGCTTCTCCGCGAACGGATAGTCGGACGCGAGCATCACATGGCTCGCCGGCACCTTGGTCACCAGGAACTCCAGCATGTCGGGATTGAACAGCACGGTATCGTAGAAGAAGCGCGGCAGGTAGCTGCTCAAGTCGCCCTTGAGATGGGGCGTGCGGCCGTAGCGGTACTCGTTGTCGTGCCGGCCGGCATAGAACGGCAGATATCCGCCGCCGTGCGCGACCATGATCTTGAGCGCGGGGAATTCGTCCATCACGCCTTCGTAGATCAGCGACGACAGCGCATAGGCCTCCTCCAGCGGCTGCCCGACGGTGATCATCAGGCGGTTGCGGAGCATGCGCTTCTCGGTGCTGCCGGCGGGATGAATGAAGATGACCGCGCCGAGCTCTTCCGCCTTGGCCCAGAACGGCCGCAGGCGTTCGTCTCCGAGCTCGATCCCGTTCACATGCGACGAGACGATCACGCCGCGCAGTTTGAGGTCGCGCACGCAACGCTCGAGCTCGCCGGTCGAGAGCCCGACGTCGTGCAGCGGCAGCGAGCCGAGCCCCACCAGCCGGTCGGGATGCCTCGCCACCTCCTCCGCCACGCGGTCATTACCCAGCCGATCGGTCTTGAGCGCGTCCTCCGGCTCCATCCCATAGGTGCATTGCTGCATGATGCTGGGGCTGATGACCTGGATGTCGACGCCGGTCGCGTCCATCTCCTTGAGCCGCAGCGGCACCTCGGTCATGCGCTTGAGCAGCGGCTCGGGCACGCCGCCGGGACCGCCGACCGCGCGCGAATACTGCGACTGCTGGTAGGTTCGCTCCAGCACCTCGGGGACCAGCACGTGCGCATGCACGTCGATCACCGTCGGCTTGGGCGTGGGACCTCGCGTCCGCTCCGGTTTGGCCGCGCGGCGCGCGGGCTTGCGCGACTTGGCGCGGATGGGCCGCTTGGATGCGCGCGCCGGCTGCCTGCGCCGCTTGGTCGATTTCACCATGAACGAAACGTCCTCTTGCTTTTTTGGCCGCCGCTGCGGTGGCGACGGTTATAGCAGGCGGCCCTCGGTCGGCCACCTAGCCAAGGGCAAAGTTTGCGACGATGATAGCGGCAACGAGAAAAAATACCGGGAGGACATCCGTGGCCGCTTGCCGCGTTGTTCTGTGCGCTCTGGCCGCGCTCGCCGCCGCTGCGGGCTTTATCGCCAGCGCGCAGGCGCAAACATATCCCGACCGGCTGATCAGGATGGTGGTGCCGTATCCCGCCGGCGGGCCGATCGACATCACCGCGCGCCTCGTCGTGCAGCGCCTCGGGCCGATCCTCGGCCAGACCGTCATTGTCGAGAACCGCGGCGGCGCCGGCGGCGCGCTCGGCACCAAGGCGGTGGCGGCTGCCGAGCCCGACGGCTACACGCTGCTGTTCGGCAACGCCAGCGCGTTCGTCGTCGGCCCGGCGGTCTATCGCTTCCGCGACTACGACACGGTCAAGCAGTTCACCCCGATCGCGAAAGTCACGGAAGGTTACGAGGTGCTGGTGGTCGCGCCCGACTTCCCGGCCAGGAACGTCCAGGAGCTCATTGCCTATGCCAGGGCCCATCCGGGCAAGCTCAACTTCGGCTCCATGGGCTACGGCAATCTCACCCATCTGGTCGGAGAGCTGTTCAAGCTGCAGACCGGGACCGATTTCGTCCACGTTCCCTACAAAGGTTCTCCCGACGCGGTTGCAGGGATCGTCGCCGGCCAGACGCATATCCTGTTCGGGGAGGTCGCGGGCCTGCTGCCGCTGGTGCGCGAGGGAAAAATCCGCGCGCTCGGCGTCTCGAGCGCGACCCGCAATGCGCTCGCGCCCGAGCTCCCGACCATGATCGAGGGCGGGCTGCCCGATTTCATCGCGCTGACCTTCACCGGCGTGGTGGCTCCGGCCGGCACGCCGGCCGCCATCGTCAACAAGGTCAACGCCGCCATCAACGAAGCGCTCAAGCCGCCGGAAGTGGTCGCAGCGCTTGGCAAGCTCGGCGCCGAGGTGCGAACTGGATCGCCCGAGGAATTCGGCGCCTTTCTCGCCCGGGAACGGGACAAGTGGGTCGACGTGGTGACCCGCACCGGAATCAAGGCGGAGTAGGTCTCCGTGTCCGGGCGCGGCGCAGCGCGTAGCGTGCGCTGCGGAACCCGATCGTCTCGCTGTGAGCGAAACCCGGTGCAGCATTGCCACCACCATCGCGACTTCGTTCCGGCCGAGCGAGCACAGCGAGTGAGAGCCGGAATCCAGTAAGCGCCGGCTTGGCGGTGTGCATTGGGCCATGTCCAACGAGATGCTGGTGAATACTGGATGCCCGCGTTCGCGGGCATGACACCCGAGGGTGCGGTTTCTGCCGGAAACGGCGAGCTGATCTTGGGATTCGACGCAGCGAACCTAATCCTGGAACGCCTCTTCGCGGCCCTTGCGGATCTTCGGCAGCAGCACGGCGGCGAGCAGGACGGCGGCAGTCAGCAGCAAGGCGGCGCTGATCGGCCGCTGCAGGAAGGTCAGCGGATTGCCGCGCGCCAGCAGCATGGCGGTGCGCAGCTTCTCCTCCAGCATCGGCCCCAGCACGAAGCCGAGCGCGAGCGGCGCCGGCTCGCAGCCGAGCTTGTAGAGCCCGTAGCCGAATACGCCGAAGCCTGCCGCCAGCACCACTTCGAAGCTGCTGTTGTGCACGCTGTAGATGCCGATGCTGCTGAACAGGAGGATAGCTGGGAACAGCAGGCGGTAGGGCACGCGCAGCAGCCGCACCCAGACGCCGATCAGCGGCAGGTTGATGATGACGAGCATGGCATTGCCGAGCCACATGCTGGCGATGAGCCCCCAGAACAGGTCGGGCCGCTGATCCAGCACCTCGGGGCCCGGCCGGATCCCGTGAATCATCATGGCGCCGATCATGACCGCCATGACGGCATTGGGCGGAATACCGAGCGTCAGCATCGGAATGAACGCGGTTTGCGCTCCGGCATTGTTCGCGGATTCCGGTCCGGCGACGCCTTCGATCGCGCCCTTGCCGAAGCGTGTCGGATCCTTCGCCAGCTTGCGCTCGAGCGAATAGGCGGCAAAGGCGCTCAGCACCGCGCCGCCGCCCGGCAGCACGCCGAGGACGCAGCCCAGCAGAGTTCCGCGCAGCGATGCAGGCCAGGCGAGGCGGAAGTCTTCGCGCGTCGGCCACAGGCGCTGGATTCTCTCCTGCAGAACCGACACGGTCTGCGCGTCTTCGCGCTTCTCCAGACTGGCGATGATGCTGCCGAAGCCGAATATGCCGACGGCGACGACGACGAAGTCGATGCCGTCGAACAGGTCGGCCGCGCCAAAAGTGAAGCGCTGCAGTCCCGTATGGATGTCGGTGCCGACGAGGCCGAGCAGCAATCCGATCACGATCATGGCGAGGGCCTTGGCGACCGATCCCCGCGCCATCACCACCGCCGCGACCAGCCCGAGCACCATCAGCGAGAAGTATTCCGCGGCGGTGAAGGTGATGGCGAGGGCGGTGAGCGGTGTGACCAGCACGGCGATCACCAGGGTGGCGACGGTGCCGGCAAAGAACGAGCACAGCGCCGCCACCGCCAGCGCCGATCCGGCACGTCCCTGGCGCGCCATCTCGTGGCCGTCGATGCAGGTGACGACGGAGGAGCTTTCACCCGGCAGGTTGACCAGGATGGCCGTGGTCGAGCCGCCATATTGCGCGCCGTAGTAGATGGCGGAGAGCATGATCAGCGCGGTGATCGGTTCGAGATAGAACGTGATCGGCAGCAGCATCGAGAGCGTCGCCAGCGGCCCGATGCCGGGCAGCACGCCGATGAGCGTGCCGATCAGGCTTCCGATCAGCGCGAATGCGAGATTGGCCGGCTTGAGCGCGGTCGCCATCCCGAGCGCCAGATTGGCGAAGATGTCCACCTCAGAACTCCGGCCAGATCGGGATCGGCAGCCCGATGCCCCAGACGAAGATCGCCGTGGTCATGCCGGCGAGCACCACGGCGGCCGCGACCATTTCCAGTGGGCGCATCTGCGGGCTCGCCAGGCCGCCGATGAGCGTGATGAGGGCGGCCGCGATCACGAGCCCCAGCGTGTGAACGGAATAGGCGAAGACGACGACGGCGGTGGTCACCAGCAGCACCGCGCGAAGGCGGATGGCGCTGAGCGCGGGCCCGTCGACCGCGAGCGATCGCAATGCGACGAACAGCCCGATCACGCCGAGCAGCAGGCAGAGCAGGCGGGGAAAATAGCCCGAGCTCATGCGCACCGCGGTGCCGGTGGGATAGTCCCAGGCTACCCACAGCGCGCCGCAGGCGAGCGCCAGAAAGAACAGTCCGGCGACGAAATCCTGCGGATTGCGCACGCGCACGTTGATCCCCCGACCGCGCCGCGCTGTGATAGGCGTGCCCCCGCTCGCTATTGCGTCTTGTCGACCATCGACTTGGCATCGGCGACGATCGGCGTCCAGTGCTGTACGTCGTGCTGCAGCCACGCCCGCGCCTCGTCCAGCGAGCGCGTCGGCTGCACCGTGAACTGCAGGTCTTCGAGCTGCTTCACGGCCGGCCCGGAGCTGAGAATCCCGGCGATTGCCGTCGTCATGGTTTCGAGGATCTCCTTGGGCACCGCGCGCGGCGCGAACATGGCGTTCCAGGCGTTGGTGCCGATGCCGTCGAAGCCGGCCTCCTTGAGGGTGGGCACATCGGGCAGAACCGGCAGCCGCTGCTCGCTGGTCACCGCCAGCGCCTTGAGCTTCCCCGCCTTGACCAGGGGCGTCACCGTCGCGGCGTTCTGCAAGGCGATCTGCACCGCGCCGTTCATGAGGTCGATCTGTCCGCCGCCGGCGCCCGCGCGTAGCGGAATCGCCACCAGCTTGATGCCGGTGCGCTTCTGCAGCATGAGGAAGTCGATGTGCGAATAGGCGAGGATGCCGGCGGTGTTGTGATTGACCTCGCCCGGCCGCGCCCTGGCGTAGTCGACCACCTCCTGCACCGTGTTGGGCGGGAAATTGATCTTGGTCGCGAGGAACACGCCGGGGACATCGGCGAGCCGCGCCACCGGAACCAGATCCTTGAACGGATCGAACGCCATCGGCGGATCGCCGATCAGCGGCGTGAGCAGGTTGGTGGTGATGTTGCCGATCAGAAAAGTGTAGCCGTCGGGTTTTGCGCGCACGGTCTCCTGCAACGCCACCACGCCGTTGCCGCCGGGCTTGTTTTCCACCACCACCGGCTGGTGGAATTTGTCCTTCAGGTGCTCGCCCACGATGCGGGCGACGATATCGGTTGCGCCGCCTGGCCCGTAGGGAACCACGATGCGGATCGGTTTCGTCGGATAGTCCGCGGCCTGCGCCAGCGTATGTGCGCCCAGCAGCAGCGCGGCTGCCAACAGCAAGCGTTTCATCGGGCTTTGCCTCTGCGTTTCCGTCCCACGACGAAGGCTAGCAGAGCGCGGGACGCACGGCTATGCGCGCGCTGTCACGCCGAGCCCCACACCTCGCGCGCAGTCTCCACCACAAGGCGCAGCTTAGCGATCTCGCCCTCGACATCCATGGTGTTGCCGCCGATGCCGCTGGAGAATCCGCATTGCGGGCTGAGTGCGAGCTGCTCCAGCGGAACATGCCTGCTGGCGGCGTCGATGCGGCGCTTGAGGTCGTCCTTCGACTCGAGCGCGCCGCTCTTGGTGGTGACGAGCCCGAGCACGGCAACCTTGCCCTTGGGCAGGAATCGCAGCGGCTCGAATCCGCCGGCGCGTACGCTGTCGTATTCGAGAAAATAGCCGTCGACGTCGACCGCATTGAAGATGAGTTCGGCGATCGGCTCGTAGCCGCCTTCCGCCACCCAGGCGCCGGCGAAATTGCCGCGGCACAGGTGCATGCAGACCGTCATGTCCCTGGGGCGATCCCTGATCGTGTCGTTGAGCAGCCTGGCGTATGTTTGCGGCAAGGTGGCGGGGTCCTCGCCGATATTGGCCACCTGTTTGCGCAGCTCCGCGTCGCAGAGATAGGCGAGGTTGACTTCGTCGATCTGCAGGTAGCGGCAGCCGGCGTCGGCGAGGTCGCGGATTTCGTCGCGGTAGAGCCGGGCGAGATCGTCGTAGAAGTCGGCGATGTCGGGATAGGCCGCCTCGTCGATGGCCTCGCGGCCGCCGCGGAAATGCATCACCGTCGGCGAAGGGAGCGTGATCTTCGGCGTCGCGCGCGCGATCGAGGCCAGGAACTTGAAATCGTCGATGAAGATCCCGCCGCCGTCCGGGCGCGCGAGCTTGCCGGTCACCTGCATGGTCGGCGGGCTGTGCAGGCGGTCGCCTTCCGCGGAGTGGAAGCGCACGGTGAGCCGGGAAGGGATCATCCGCACGTTCTTGAATTTCAGCATGAAGTCGCGGTGCCAGGAGTGGCGGTTGTATTCGCCGTCGGTGACGAGCTTGAGCCCGAGATCCTCCTGCAGGCGGACCACGTCGCGGATCGCGGCCTGCTGCACGCGCTTGAGCTCCGCATCCGCGATCTCTTTCTTTTCCGCCCGCTCGCGTGCCGCGATGAGTTCGGCCGGCCGGATCAGGCTGCCGACATGGTCGGCGCGGAAGGGGGGCGTCGTGCGTTCCAGCATCATTGTCTCCGGGGCGGCGGCCCATTGACGCGTCGCGATTGACGATAGCACACGACACACGGCTTCCGGCGCCGGTCCCATGTCATGTACACTGCGCCGCCGCCGTGCATGTGGGTGCTGACAAACGCACGCCGCGCTGCACGGGCCGGCGGGGAGGGAACGATGACGACGCGACAAATCCTGTGGCCGGCCCTGGCCGCCATCGGTCTTGCAGCCATGATCGCCCCGCCGGCGCAAGCGCAGACCGTCTATCCGGAACGGGTGATCAAGATGATCGTGCCGTCGCCGGCCGGCGGCCAGACCGACGTGATGGCGCGGCTGATGACGCAGAAGATGCAGCAATCGCTCGGCCAGAGCGTGATCATCGAGAACCGCGCCGGCGCCGGCGGCGCGCTCGGAGCACGGGCCGCGGCGACCGCGGATCCCGACGGCTATACGCTGTTCTACGGCAACACCAGCACGCTCGCCGTAATCCCCGCGGTGTCCAAAAACCCCGGCTACGATCCGGTCAAGAACTACGCGCCGGTGGCGAGCGTGTCGGAAAGCTACATGATCCTGGTCGTGCATCCGTCGTTTCCGGCCCAGACGCTGCAGGAATTCGTGGCATACGCGAAGGCGAATCCGGGGAAGCTCAATTACGCCCATGCCGGCGCGGGTAACGTGACCCATCTCACCGGCGAGATGTTCCGCACGCTGGCGGGGATCGATTTCGTCAACGTGCCGCACAAGGGCGGCAACGAGTCCGTGCAGGGCGTGCTCGGCCAGCAGGTCGACTTCGCGCTTGAAAGCCCGGTCATCCTGCTGCCGCTGATCAAGGAAGGAAAGCTCAGGGCGCTCGCCGTTACCAGCGCCAGGCGTCAGGCGGAAATCGCCGATGTCCCGACCATGGTCGAGGGCGGCATCACCGGCTTCGTGGCGACGCTGCTGACCGGCGTCGTGGCTCCGGCCGGCACGCCCGTGCCGATCGTCGGCAAGCTCAACAGCGTGATCAACGAAAGCCTCAAGGCTCCCGACATGAAGGATCTGGTGGTGCGCTTCGGCTCCGAGGCGCGCATCGGCTCGCCGCAGGAGTTCGGCGTATTCCTGGCCGGCGAGACGCGCAAATGGGCCAACATCGCCAGGCAGGCGGGCGTGGCGCTGGACTAAACGCAATCAAGGTCCGGATGCGGCGCGGCGCGAAGCCCTCGCTTCGCTCACACTGCGCTGCGTCCGGGATACGGTTAGCTCGCTGCAATCAACGGAGAACGAGATGAAGGCTGGGGTTGCAAGTGAAAAGGGACTGGTGCTGCGCGACATCCCGCAGCCGCGCCCGAAGCCGAACGAGGTGCTGGTCAAGGTGCGGGCCGCGAGCCTCAATCGCGCCGACCTCACCACCGCGCGCGGGCTGCCCCATGGCAGCCACGGCGGCGTCGGCGCGGCAGTCGGCATCGACTGGGCGGGCGAGGTGATCGAAACCGGCGCCGAGGTCGAGGGTGGATTCAAGCCCGGCGACCGCGTGATGTGCTCGGGCAACGGCGGCTACGCCGAATACGCGGTCAGCGACTGGGGACGCGTCAATCCGATCCCAGGTGGCATGAGCTTCGAGCAGGCGGCAACCTTGCCGGTCGCGCTCCTCACCCTGCACAATGCCCTCGTCACCGCCGGCCGCCTCAAGGCGGGCGAGAGCGTGATGATCCAAGGCGCCAGCTCCGGGGTCGGGCTGATGGGCCTGCAGATCGCCAAGCTCAAGGGCGCAAGGCTGGTGATCGGCACCTCGACCAATGACGCGCGCCGCCCGCGCCTGAAGGAATTCGGCGCCGACCTTGCCATCGACACCCGCGATCCCGCCTGGCCTGAAGCCGTGATGAAGGCGACGGACGGCAAGGGCGTTGATCTCGTCGTCGACATGCTGTCGGGGCCGGTGGTGGCGCAGACGATGAAGGCGATGGCGCTGCTCGGCCGCATCGTCAATGTCGGCCGCCTCGCCGGCACCAAAGCGGAATTCGATTTCGACCTGCATGCGCTGCGCCGCATCGACTATATCGGCGTGACCTTCCGCACCCGCACCCTCGACGAGGTGCGCGAGATCGGCCGCCGCATGCGCGCCGATCTCTGGGACGCGGTGACGGCGGGCAAGCTTTCGCTGCCGATCGACCGTGTCTTCCCGCTCGATCAGGCGGTGGAGGCGCAGGCGCACATGCGCGACAACAAGCATTTCGGGAAGATCGTGCTGACGATGTGAGAGGGGCATCAGTACCTCCTCTCAGCCGTCGCGGCTCTTGCATGACCGTCGAGCTGGTTGTCACACGGCCAATTTCACACCGTTGCCGCGTGTGATACCATCGGCACTGGTTTGTTCGAGTTGGAGGCGAGCCATGCGCTTGGTTGTGCGCATCGTCGTTGGCCTTCTTGGGAGCTTGATGCCCATTCCAGCGATGGCGCAATCGCTGTCGCGTACTGGGCTCGATAAATCACCGGAGAAGACCGCGGCGCCTTCCTGACGAACCTGCGCGGATTTCCGCGCGGCGCTTGCGGGCGACTTGATCCGACCGGAAGGAGGCCGTCATGGCCACCGTTCTCTCCGCCGGCGACATCGCCATCGTTCAATATAACAGCGGCACCACTGACTCGTTCACGTTCGTCTTCCTGCGCGACGTCGAGGCGGGCACCGTCGTCAATTTCACCGACAACGGCTGGCAGGCCCCCGGCGGCTTCCGGTCGGGCGAAGACACGGTCACCTACACGGCGGCGCCGCAATTACCGCCGGCACGACCGTCACGCTGACGCGGCCTCAATCTCGATGACGCCGGCGACCAGATCATCGCCTATCAGGGCGATCCGGCGACCCCGACCATCCTGCACGTCGTCGATCTTGCGGACGGCAACAACACGGTCGCCGGCGACGCGACCAATGACAACACCACCGCCTTGCCGCCCGGCTTCACGCTGGATCTCAACGCGGCCGCGGTCGCCTTCGACAATGCGATCTATGCTGGACCGAACAGCGGATCCCCCACCGAGGTGTTCGCCGCCATCAACAACTCGGCCAACTGGATCAGCAGCGTCGCGTCGCCCACGCTCTTCACCTTTAACTTCCGGCCGGAGCTCGATCTCGACCGCAACAACTCGACGTCTTTTGGCGACGACTATCGGGCAGAGGTCACATCAGGCGGTCCGGCCGTGAGGATTGCCGATACCGACGTCGACATCGACGACATCGACGACTTCCTGATCTCCCAGGCGGAGATCGACATCAGGGGTACGGATCCCGGCGACCTGCTTGCGATCAACGGCACGTTGCCGTTTGGAATTTTCGCCACGTCTTTCAATTCCTTTGACGGCACCCTCACGCTGTTCGGGTCGGCCTCGCATGCCGCCTATGAGGCCGCGATCCGGCAGGTCGAGTTCAGCACGACCCGGCCAGCCGGCACCGTGAAGACGATCGACGTCCACGTATTCGACGGCCGGGAGTGGAGCAACGAAGCAAGCGCGATCATCACGGTAACGAGTGCTGCCGCTCCTCCGGTCCTCGATCTGGACGCCAACAACTCCAACGGCGGCGGAGCGGACTATACGGCGACAGCCACCGGCGGCGGGCCGGGCATTCCGATTGCCGACACCGACGTTACGATTACCGACGCCGACAGCACGACGATCCAGTCGGCCAGGATCACGATCGGAATCAACCGGCAGCCGGACGACCTGCTCTCCATCGCCGGCACATTGCCGTCCGGCATCACGGCTTCGAGCTACAATTCAAGCACCGGTGTCATCACGCTCAGCGGTGCGGCCTCGCTCGCGAGCTATCAGACCGCGTTGCGCCAGGTGGTCTACAGCAGCCCCGATACGACGCCGTTCACCGGCGACCGCATCATCACGGTGACGGTCAACGACGGCACCTTCAACAGCAACACGGCGACGACCTACATGCACGTCGTTGCCCCGCCGCCGAACGCCCCGCCGGTCAATACCGTGCCGGGCGCGCAGAGCGTCGCCGAGGACACCGCCCTGCCGATCGCCGGCGTCTCGGTGGCGGACAGCGACAGCAGCGCGCTCACCACCACGCTCAACGTATCGAGCGGCACGCTCAACGTGATCGCCGGGGGCGGCGCCGCCGTCACCGGCAACGGCAGCGCCAGCGTGACCATCACCGGCACGGCCGCGCAGATCAACGCGGCGCTGGGGGGCCTCGCCTATACCGGAAACCTCAACTTCAACGGCGCCGACACGCTCACGGTCGCGACCAGCGACGGGACCGCCATCGACACCGACACGATTGCGATCACCGTCAATCCGGTGAACGACGCCCCGGTCAATACCGTGCCGGGCGCGCAGAGCGTCGCCGAGGACACCGCCCTGCCGATCGCCGGCGTCTCGGTGGCGGACATCGACAGCAGCGCGCTCACCACCACGCTCAACGTGTCGAGCGGTACGCTCACCGTGATCGCCGGTGCCGGCGTCACCGGCAACGGCACCGCCAGCGTGACCATCACCGGCACAGCCGCGCAGATCAACGCGGCGCTGGGGGGCCTCGCCTATACCGGAAACCTCAACTTCAACGGCGCCGACACGCTCACGGTCGCGACCAGCGACGGGACCGCCATCGACACCGACACGATCGCGATCACCGTCAATCCGGTGAACGACGCCCCGGTCAATACCGTGCCGGGCGCGCAGAGCGTCGCCGA
This sequence comes from uncultured Alphaproteobacteria bacterium, assembly GCA_963739385.1. GTDB lineage: Bacteria > Pseudomonadota > Alphaproteobacteria > Rhizobiales > Xanthobacteraceae > VAZQ01. Next base: position 44,664 of record CAVUAI010000013.1, on the reverse strand, counting down.
GGATACCGCCCTGCCGATCGCCGGCGTGTCGGTGGCGGACATCGACAGCAGCGCGCTCACCACCACGCTCAACGTGTCGAGCGGCACGCTCAACGTGATCGCCGGCGGCGGCGCCGGCATTGCCGGCAACGGCACCGGCAGCGTAACCATCACCGGCACAGCCGCGCAGATCAACGCGGCGCTGGCGGGCCTCGCCTATACCGGCAACCCCAACTTCAACGGCGCCGACACGCTCACGGTCGCGACCAGCGACGGGACCGCCATCGACACCGACACGATCGCGGTCACCGTCAATCCGGTGAACGACGCCCCGGCGCTCGATCTCGACGCGAACAGTTCGACGACGCCCGGCGCAAACTATCTCACCGAGTTCACGGAAGGCGGACCGGCAGTCGCCATCGCGGATAACGATGCTTCGATCATCGACAGCGACAGTCCTGACCTCGCCTCGGCGACGATCACGCTGACCAACCCGCAGGCGCTCGACACTCTGACGTTCAACGGCGCAGCCCCCGGCAGCATCGTGGTATCGGGCTCCGGGACCAACACAATCACCCTCACGGGCGCCTCGTCCCAGGCCGACTATCAGGCGGCGCTGCAGCAGATCGAATTCAGCAACGGCAGCGTCAACCCGTCGACCACCACCCGCGTCATCGACGTCGTCGTCAACGACGGCGCCGGTAACAGCAACACGGCAAAGGCCTTCGTCCAGGTCGCGGTCGTGAACAACGGGCCGGTGGTGGACCTCGACCCCGACGACTCGGGCGGCTCGGTTCGCAGCACTTTCCGGACGGCATTCACGGAGAACGGCGCCGCTGTGCCAATCGCCGATACCGATGTCAGCGTCACCGATGCCGACAGCCCCACGCTCGCTTCCGCGACGATCACGCTGACGAACCCGCACCCCGGCGATCTGCTCACGGTCAGCGGGGCCCTGCCGGGAGCGATCACCGCGAGTGCCTACAATCCCCTTACCGGCGTCCTCACGCTCACCGGTTCAGCCACCCCGGCTGAATACGAAGCCGCGCTGCAGCAGATTTTCTACAGCAACAGCGGCGACGATCCCGCCACGGAAGATCGCCTCATCGAGGTCGTAGTCAACGACGGGGCGAACGACAGCAACGTGGCGGCGGCAGTGATCGGCGTCGCGGCAGTGAACGACGCGCCCGCGCTCGTGGTTACAGACGCCACCTACCAGGAGAATGCCGCCCCGGTATTGCTTTCGCCATCAGCCAGCCTCACCGACGCGGACGACACCGAGCTCAACTTCGCTGCCGTGCAGATCACCGACGGCTCGTTTCCCGGCGACGGCGATACCCTGACCGCCAACGGCGCCACCAGCGGCACCGAGAACGGCATCACGTTCACCTGGAACCCGACGCTGCATGCGTTGGTCCTGACAGGTGCGAGTTCGGTCGCGAACTATCAGGCGCTGCTGCAGACCGTCGCATTCCAATCGACGAGCGACAATCCCACCGACTTCAATGCGAGTCCGCAACGGACACTGACCTGGTCCATATCGGATGGCGCGGCCTTTACGACCACAACGACGATCCTCGATATCACCGCCGAGAACGACGCCCCGATCAATACCGTGGCGGGCGCGCAGAGCGTCGCCGAGGACACCGCCCTGCCGATCGCCGGCGTCTCAGTGGCGGACAGCGACAGCAGCGCGCTCACCACCACGCTCAACGTGTCGAGCGGTACGCTCACCGTGATCGCCGGTGCCGGCGTCAGCGGCAACGGCACTGCCAGCGTGACCATCACCGGCACGGCCGCGCAGATCAACGCGGCGCTGGGGGGCCTCGCCTATACCGGAAACCTCAACTTCAACGGCGCCGACACGCTCACGGTCGCGACCAGCGACGGGACCGCCATCGACACCGACACGATCGCGATCACCGTCAATCCGGTGAACGACGCCCCGGTCAATACGGTGCCGGGCGCGCAGAGCGTCGCCGAGGACATCAGCCTGCCGATCGCCGGCGTGTCGGTGGCGGACGTCGACAGCAGCGCGCTCACCACCACGCTCAACGTGTCGAGCGGCACGCTCAACGTGATCGCCGGCGGCGGCGCCGGCATTGCCGGCAACGGCACCGGCAGCGTAACCATCATCGGCACAGCCGCGCAGATCAACGCGGCGCTGGGGGGCCTCGCCTATACCGGAAACCTCAACTTCAACGGCGCCGACACGCTCACGGTCGCGACCAGCGACGGGACCGCCATCGACACCGACACGATCGCGATCACCGTCAATCCGGTGAACGACGCCCCGGCGGTCATCGTTGCGCCGAACGTCGGCTTCGTCGAGAACGCGCTCCCGGTGCTGCTGTCGCCGTCGGTGAACCTCTCCGACCTCGACGATACCGACCTCGAGTTCGCAAGCGTGCAGATCACGGACGGCTCGTTTTCCGGCGACGGCGACGTCCTGACCGTCGGCGGCCTCACCAGCGGCACCGTGACCGGCATCACGTTCACCTGGGACGCGACGCTGCACGCGCTGGTCTTCAACGGTGGGAGCTCGGTCGCGAACTACCAGGCGCTGCTGCAGACGGTCGGATTCCAGTCGACGAGCGACAATCCCACGGACTTCGGCACAAGCCCGCAACGGACCCTGACATGGACCGTCTCGGATGGCACGGACGCCACGGCCGCGACGACGACGGTCGTTATCGCCGCCGTGAACGACGCCCCGCAGGAGACGGCTGACGCAAACGCTGCGTATACCGAGAACAACCCGCCGGTGACGATCTCGCCGGGCGCTACGGCGAGCGACATCGACGACGTCAACCTGGTCGCAGGCTTGGTCAGAATCGCTGATGGCGGGTTTGATGGCGACGTCCTGACCGTGAATGGGTTGCAGAGCGGCACCTTCTCCGGCATCGACTTTTCTTACGATGCCAGCTTGCGCGCCCTTCTGTTCACTCGCCCGGCGTCGGTCGCGGATTACCAGGCTTTCATGCAGGCGGTCCAATTCTCGTCAACCAGCGAGAATCCGACCAACTTCGGCGCCAATCCGACGCGCACGCTGAGGTGGGGTTTGTCTGACGGCAATAACTACAGTGCCGCCCCGCAAGCGACCGAGATCGTCATCAGCGCCATCGACGATCCGGCGGTGGCGCAGGACGATGCCGTCACCACGACCGAGAACAGCGCGATCGCGACCGGGAACGTGCTCACCGACAACGGCTCGGGGGCCGACGCCGATCCTGACAGCCTGCTCTTCTTAGTGACTGCGGTAGCGGGCGGCACGCTCGGCACGCAGTTCGCGCTGCCGTCGGGCGCGCTGCTGACGGTCAACGTCAACGGCACGTTTAGCTACGACCCCAACCACCTGTTCGACTACCTGCCGGCGCCCGGCTCCGGCGCGTCCAACCTGACCATCACCGATGCCTTCAGCTACACCATCACGGGCGGGGATACGGCGACGGTCACGGTGACCGTCGGCGGCGTCGACAGCAACGACGTGCTGTACGACAGCGCCGGCATCGATAGCCTGACGGGCGGTATCGGCGATGACGTCTACTACGTCAGCAACACCGGCGACGTGGTGACCGAGGCGGCGGGCGCCGGCTTCGACACGGTGGCCGCGAGCGTCGACTACATGTTGCCGGCCAGCAACACCGTCGAGGTGATCAACATGCTCGGCGCCGGGTTGACCGGCACGGGCTCGAATGGCGCCGAGACCCTGATCAGCAGCAGTGGACCCAACACGCTGATCGGACTCGGCGGCAACGACGTCTATTACGTCAACAGCGCCGGCGACGTGGTGATCGAAGATGCGAGCGGCGGTATCGACACCGTGCAGGCGACCGTCAGCTATACGCTGTCGGCCGGCAACACTGTCGAGGCGCTTTACATGCTCGGCTCCGGGCTGACCGGCATCGGCTCGAATGGCGCCGAGACGCTGCTCAGCAGCGGCGGACCCAACACGCTGGAAGGGCTCGGCGGCGACGACCTCTATTACGTCAACAACGCCGCCGATGTCGTGATCGAGGTGCCCGGCGGCGGCGTCGACACCGTGCTTGCGAGCGTCGACTACACGATGCCGGCCGACGCCGAAGCGCTCTACATGATGGGCTCCGGCCTGACCGGCACCGGCACGAACAATGCCGACAGTCTGCTGAGCAGTGGCGGGCCCAACACGCTGGAAGGGCTCGGCGGCGATGACCTCTATTACGTCAACAATGCCGCCGACGTGGTGGTCGAAGCGGCGAACGGCGGTTTCGATTCGGTGATGGCTTCGTTGAGCTTCGCTCTGCCGGCCAATGTCGAGGCGTTGTACCTGACGGGCTCCGGGCTGACCGGTGCCGGCAACGGCGACGCCAACACGCTGGTCACCGTCGGCGCGAACACGCTCACCGGCAACGACGGCAACGACACCTTCGTGTTCTTCGCCGGCAGCGCCAACGGCGCGACCGTTACCGATTTCAACCGCGACCAGGTGAACGAGTGGGATTTCCTGGTGTTCAGCGGCTTCGGTACAGAGGCGCAGGGCGCGACCTTCACCCAGATCGGCAGCACCGACCAGTGGCGGATCCATTCCGGCCTCGATTTTCAGGACGAGACGATCACGCTCTCGAACCACGCCGTGGTGCATGCCGGGGATTTCGTGTTCGTCTGAGATCGCCACGCGACAAAGCGCGTGAAAGTTGCGCATCGCACCGCGAGACGTCGGGGGATCGGTCGACGACCGGCGCGCCGGCACAGGCGCCCGCAACGCTCTCAATCACTTCACCCCGCGCCGCACATAGTCGGCGATGAACGCGCGCATCTCCGGCAAGATGGTGATCGCCGCCCGCACCTCGTTGTTGGTGTCGGGGCCTGCAACCCATTCCGGCACGAAGCCGATGGTCCGCGCAGTCTCCTCGGCATGCTCCCTGTCGTCGTTGAGCCTGAGCACGGCTGCCCGCAGGGCGGCGAGCGCCGGCGGCGGCGCACCAGGCGGAAGCACGATCTGCCGCTGCATCGCGCCGTTGATGGTCAGCACGGTGCGATAGGCGTCCCACAACTGTCCCGACGGCGGCTCGCCCTTGATCCTGCGGTAGAGCGCGGGGAACGAGACCAGCGGAAGCCCCTCGACCTGGCGCGCCGGCCGCCCGAGCTCGGCGCCCGGATCGGCGTCGTACCACAGCCCGATGGCGGAGCCTTCCTTCACCAGGCTCGGCTCGACCACGGCGCGATAGCTCGGCGGCGATTCCGCATACAAGTTGATCTCGTTCTGCTGCAAGGCCAGCCGCGCCGCCTGGCTGCCGCGGTAGGAGGTGACGTATTTGTACGGCACGCCGAGCATGTCGAGCGCGAGCCGTAGCAGGAGATCCTTGGAGTTCTCGGCGCCCAGTCCCCCCGCCACCACGCCCTTCGCGCGGACGATGTCGGCCGGCTCCTTGATGCCCGGCGGCACGTCGGTGCGCATATACGCGATGCTGGTGCCGGGCTGGTAGGCGACGAATTCGTAGCTGCGGAAATCGACGCGAAAACGCTCGGGATTGCTGGCGTAGCGCCACGCCGAGCCGGTGAAGTAGCCGAGCGTGGTGCCGTCCTTGGGGGCGACCTCGCCGAGGTAGCCGGCGCCGATCATTCCGCCCGCGCCGTCCATGTTCTGGACGATGATCCCGGGATTGCCCGCGACGTGCTTGACGAGGTGCTTGGCGAGCAGCCGGCCTTCGATGTCGGTCGGGCCGCCGGCGGCAAAGTTGATGATGAGCGTGAGTCGCTTGCCCCGGTAGTACGGCTCGTCCGCCGCCGCCGGCGGCGCCGCCAGCGCGACGGCGCAGAGCGCCACAACCACCGCCGGCACGCGCGGCATGACCATCGCTAGCTCCGCTGATATGGTTCCAGACTATACCGCCGCACTTTGCCGGCCAATCGCGGTTTGCGCGATGACTCATGGATACCAGCGTTGCATTCCGGCGTCCGACCTGAGGCTTGCTAAATGACGCTACCACGCCTGCTTGTGCTGGCGCTTTGCGCTCTCGCCGACGCGACGGCGGCCAGGGCCGACGCGGTCACCGACTTCTACGCCGGCCGGACCGTGACGATCGTGGTGAGCTCGGCGGCGGCGGGCGGCTACGACACCGTGGCCCGCGCGGTGGCGCGCCATATCGGCAAGCACATGCCGGGCAACCCGGGCTTCATCGTGCGCAACATGCCCGGTGCCGGCGGCATGACGGCCACCAACTTTCTCTACAGCAACGCCGAGAAGGACGGCGGCGTGATCGGGCTCGTGCAGAACAACACGCCGTTCGAGCCGTTGTTCGGCACCAAGGAGGCGCGCTACGACCCAGTCAGGTTCAACTGGCTGGGATCTCCGAGTGCTGAGACCGCCATGGTGCTGCTCTGGCACGCGGTGCCCGTCAACTCCGTCACCGAGCTCAGAACGCGCGAGGTCGCGGTTGGCGTCTCCGGCGCCAATTCGACGCCGGCGTTCTTCGCCCGGCTCCTGAATGCGACGCTGGGCACGAAGATGAAAGCGATCAACGGCTATCCCGGGCAGAACGACGTGCTGCTGGCGATGGAACGGGGCGAGGTCGACGGCCATCCCAGCGCCTTCGTCAGCTCGGTGCGATCGACGCGGCCGACATGGCTGCGCGACAAGACCGCAAAGGCGATCGTGCAATATGGCGCCGGCAGGCTTGCCGAGCTCGGCGACGTTCCGTTCGCTCTCGATCTCGTGGCAGACGACGAGAACCGACTCGTCATGCAGGCCGGGCTTGCGCCGCTCGCGCTCGGCCGGCCGTTCGTGGCGCCGCCGGGTGTTCCGGCCGAGCGCGTGGCTGCGCTGCGCCAGGCGTTCGTCGCCACCATCGCCGATCCGGCATTCCTGGCGGAGGGAGAAAAACTGGGCCTCGAGATCAACGCGCCACGCGGCGGAGAGCAAATCCGGGACGTGGTCGAGCGCGCATACCAAAGCCCGCCGGCTGTCATCGACCGGCTGCGGCAGTTGAACGCGCCGTGACCGTACGCGGCGCAGAACTCTCGACTCGTCATGCCCGGGCTTGACCCGGGCATCCATCGAAGGACGCTTGATGCAAGCGGATGGATTGCCGGGACACGCCCGGCAATGACGACGGATGGTTGCTGTCAACGACGCTGTATCGGAACGCTGTAGTGCACCTCGGCATGAGGCCGGCCGAGTCACATCTTGATGTTGGCCGCCTTGATGATGGGCCCCCACTTGCGGACCTCGGCAGCGATGAACGCCCTGGTCTCTTCCGGCGTCCCGCCCGCCGGCAACGAGTCGAGCCTGGCGAGATCCTGCTTGCCCTTGTCGCTGCGGATGAAGGCATTGGCGACAGCGTTGATCCGGTCGATGATGTCGACGGGCGTCCCGGTGGGGGCGGCCAGAGCGAACCAGGCGGTCGCCTCGAAGCCGGGAAAGCCCGCCTGCTCCACCGTCGGGACATCGGGCAATTGCTGGGTGCGCGTGGCGCTGGTCACGGCCAGCGCGCGCAACCGGCCTGCCTGCACGTGCGGCCCCGGACTCGTGGTCAGGGTACAGGCGAAGTCGAGCTGTCCGCCGACGAGGTCGGTGAGCATCTGCGGCTCGGCGCGATACGTCACCACCGTCATCCTGGCGCCGGTCTCCGCCATGAAGGCCTCAAGCGTGATGTGGGCCGTGGTGCCGGTGCCGGGTACGCCGGCATTGAGCTTGCCGGGATTGGCCCTGGCGTTGTCGACGAGTTGCTTGAGCGTCGTCGCTTCGACTTTCGGGTTCACCACGAAAATGTGCGGCAGCCGGGAGACGATCACGATCGGCGTGAGCTCCTGCTCCGGATCGTATTGCATGTTGCCGAACATGAACTTGTTGAGGGCAAGCGAGGCGGCGCCGGCCATCAGGATGGTGTAGCCGTCGGGCGCTGCCTTGGCGGCGGCCATGGCGCCGATATTGCCGGCGGCGCCGGCGCGGTTGTCGACAACGAATTGCTGGCCGAGCTTGTCGCCCAGATCCTGTGCCACCGCGCGTCCCAGCAGGTCCATCGCGCCGCCGGCGGGGAACGGGATGATCAGCGCCACCGGACGCGTCGGCCATGCCGTGGCGGGCGCAGCGGCGCCCTGGGCATGCGCCACCCGCGCGGCGACGAGCGGCGTCGCCAACGGAACCAGCGAGCTGCCGGCGATCAGCAGCGAGCGGCGCGTGATCATGACCATGACGTCCTCGATACTTCACCGGCGAGGCCGCGGTTGAAGCGCGGCCAAAGGAGCGTTTCAACCCAAAATTGTCAACCGTTTGGCGAGGGGCGTGCGTCGCGCCGCCGCGAGTTGATCCCGGGGCAAATCTTCTTCAAGCTGGACATTCCTCTCTGCCCCCCGAAAGGTTCATATGTCCCGCAAGCTCGAGCTCACCTTCGCGTGCGGCGATTACGAGATCATGCGCGCCCTGAAGGAAGGCATCGTCCGCCCGGAAGGGATCGAGCTCACGGTGCTGACCGACATGGCGCCGTCGCCGCGGCACTGGCGTTTCCTGCGCGGGCGCGAGTTCGACATCGCCGAGGTGTCGGGCTCAGGTTACGTCGCGGCGCGCGACCAGGACCTTCCGTTCCGGGCGATCCCGGTCTTTCCCCATCGCCGCTTCCGTCACGGCTTCATCTTCGTCAACACGTCGAAAGGCATCTCCAAGCCGACCGACCTGATCGGCCGCAAGGTCGGCACCAAGGGCTATCTGTTCACCGCCGGGCTGTGGATGCGCGGCATCCTCGAGCACGATTACGGCGTGCCGCACAAGTCGATCGAATGGCTGAGCGAGCTCGACGAGGACGTCGATTTCACGCCGCCGCCCGGCCTCAACATCACGCAGGTGCCGCAGGACAAATCGCTCGAGGACATGCTGGTCGCGGGCGAGATCGACGCGTTGCTCTCGCCCGACCTGATCCGGCCGCTCACCACCGGCGACAAGCGGGTAGGGCGGCTGTTCCCGAACTACAAGGCGGAGGAGATGGCGTTCTACCGCAAGACCGGCATCTTCCCGATCATGCACGTGGTCGGCATCAAGCAGGAGATCGTCGAGCGCCACCCCTGGGTCGCCACCAACATGTACAAGGCTTTCGAGCAGGCGAAGAGCCTTGCCATGGAGCGCATGGAAAATCCACGCATCGTCCCGCTTGCCTGGTACCGCGAGACCTGGGAGGAGCAGGAGCAGATTCTCGGCAAGGACCCCTGGGAATATGGGCTGGGGGAACGCAACAGCAAAAACTTCGAACGGCTGGTGGCCTATTCGCACGAGCAGGGCGCGATCAAGCGCCGCCTCCCGCTCGACGAATTGTTTCTCGACGTTTCCGAGGGACGCAAACGCGACGAGTTCAGGATATAGAGTGGATTCGGAGTCGACGGCGTCTCCCGCGGGGCTTGACCCGCGGGTCCATCGCTCCTCGCAAGACTTTGCGAAGGAGATGGATTGCCGGGTCAAGCCCGGCAATGACCGCATTTGGTGGAGGTAGCCGGAATATGTGCCCGGTTTACGAACCGAGATGTGCTGCCCCCAGGATCGACTATCGTATGCGAGGTCGAGGAAGACACATGAACCGTCTTTGTAGTGTGCTCCTTGCAATTGCCAGCGCGGCGCTCGCCGCGGTCCCGGCAGGAGCGCAGGACTGGCCCTCGCGGCCGGTGCGGATCGTCAACACCTTCGCCCCCGGCGGGGCAGCCGACATCCTGGCCCGCATCGTCGCCGATCATCTCTCCAGCGCGTTCAAGCAGCAGTTCTTCGTCGAGACGCGCGCCGGCGCGGGCGGCGTCATCGGCGTGCAGACGGTGGCGAGCGCGGAGCCCGACGGTTACAATTTCGTCATCACCACGCTCTCGCTCACCATCATCGCGCCCTTCATCAATCCCAAGATCGGCTATGATCCGATCAAGGATCTGACCCATGTCGGCTACATCGCCGGCACCCCGATCCTGTTCGCCGTGAGTGCGAAGAGCGACATCAAGACGCTCAAAGACTTCGTCGCCAAGGCCAAGGCGAGCGCCAGACCGCTGAGCTACGGCTCCTCGGGCCTGTCGAGCGCGGGGCAGGTGGTGGCCGCGTCGTTCGCGACTCAGGCCGGCCTCAAGTTCGAGATCATCCCCTACAAGGGCGCCGCCCAGAGCATCATCGACGTCGTGGCAAATCACATCGACTTCGCGACGCCCACGGTGACGTCGGCGGCGGGACAGTTGCGCGGCGGCGCAATGACGGGCCTTGCGGTTTCGACCGAGCAGCGGCTGCCCGACTATCCCGACATTCCGACCTTCCGCGAGCTCGGTTACGACGTGGTCGCCACCAACTGGTTCGCGCTCGCCGGGCCGGCCGGGCTTCCCGCCGACATCGTGCGTAAGGTCAATCGCGAGATCAACGTCGCCATGGAACGGCCGGAGAGCCAGCAGCGCATGCGCGAGGACGGCATGCTGATCCGGAGCATGGACGCGGCCGCCTTCCGCAAATTCATCGAGGATGAAGGTCTGCGCTTCCGGCCGGTGATCGAACGCGCGGGCCTGGTGGAGAAGTAGTCAAGATATGTGGTGGGCACGCTTCGCTTTGCCTCACCCGATGCAGCGTCAGCTCTTGCGGATTCGAAACACCAGGACGTCGCCCTCGTGCGAGCTCGACTCGAGCTTGTGGCCGGTCTGGTTGATGAGGTTCGGGATATCGATGGCCGTCAGGGGATCCGTGCATTCCGCGACGAGCACGTCACCCGCTGTGAGACCGGACAGCGCCTTGTGCACGCGCAGGGTCGGCAGGGGACATTTGAGCCCGCGCAAATCGATGGTCTTTTCGGCCATGTGATCTCGTCGCCTTTAGGTCCGCCTGCGCTGCCGGGGGCGGGTTCCGTGCGACGCCACTATATAATAGTCATGCGAGCCATGGCCGTGGAGTCCGACACAGAGCAGCGAATCGCGCGGCTGACGCCGCTCGCGGAGGTGCTCGCCCGCATCGATGAGCTGGTCAAGCCGGTGGCGGCGCGCGCGAGCGACCGCAACGCCGCGACTGGCCGCGTCCTGGCGGACGACATCGTCATCGAAACTCCGGTGCCGGCGGTAGCGCGCGCCCTGCGCGACGGCTGGGCTGTGCGGTCGGAGTTGACCAGCGACGCCGGCGCCTATGCGCCGGCGCCCATCTCCACCGCCATGCGCATCGGGGTTGGGGAGCCGCTTCCGCCCGATGCCGACGCAGTCGCGCCCGTCGATGCGATGATGATCCGCGCCGGCATGCCTTACGCGCTGGCCACGGTCGGCCCCGGCGATGGCGTGCTACCCGCGGGCGCCGATTGTGCCGCGGGCGCGACGCTGCTGCGCGCGGGTCGGCGCCTCGACGCCGTGGCGGTCGCGCTGCTGGGGGCGATCGGGGTCGGCGAGGTGCGCATTCGCGTGCCGCGCGTGCGTATCGTGCGCGCCCGGCCGGGCCGGGACGCCGTGATCGATGCCGCGGTCGCATGCATCGCCGATGCGGTCGAACACAGGGGCGGAGATCCCGTCATGAGCGCCTCGAGCGAGCTCGCAGACGCATCAGCGGAGGCAGATGCGGTCGTTGTCGTGGGCGGGACCGGTACCGGCGGCAGCGACGCCACGGTGCGTACACTCGCATCGCTGGGCCAGGTGCACGTGCACGGGGTTGCGCTGTTGCCCGCAGAGACGACGGCATTCGGAACCCTGGGCGCCCGCCCGGTGTTGGCCGTGGCGGGGCGACTCGATGCGGCGCTGGCGGCCTGGCACGTGCTGGGTCAAGTCATGCTCGCGCGGCTCGCGGGCGGCACGGAGGAATTGCGGACGCGCCGGGCTGTCCTCACGCACAAGGTGACGTCCATGGTTGGCCTCGCCGAGCTCGTGCCGGTGCGAAGCGATGGCGCCTCCGCCACGCCCATAGCCTCGGGCTATGTACCGCTCTCCGCGCTGGCGCAGACCGATGGATGGATTTTGATCAAGCCCGAAAGCGAGGGCTATCCGGCGCACAGCGAGGTCGTGATAAGACCCTGGCCATGACTGCCCGTTTCGAACCCGCATCGGCCGCGCGCGATCACGCATCCGATCTCATCGCTGCCATACGCCGTGCTGCGCGGCAGGAGCAATTCCTCGAGGTGGTCTCCGCCGAGGAGGCGCACGCGCGCTTCACCCGCCGCATCGAGCTCGCGCCGCTGCCGGCCGAGACCGTCGACCTTGCCGCATCGCTCGGCCGCGTGCTGGCGCGTGATGTCACCGCGCCGATCGATGTACCGCCGTTCGATCGCGCCAATGTCGATGGCTTTGCGGTGCGCTCCACCGACACGACGGGCGCGAGCGATACCGCGCCGCGCCGCTTTACGCTCAACGGCGAAGTGATCGTGTGCGGGCACGCCCCGGCGATCGAAGTCAGCGCGGGCTCCGCCACCACCATCGCGACCGGTGGCGTGGTGCCGCGCGGCGCCGACGCCGTGGTCATGATCGAGCACACCGAGCTCGTCGACGACGCCGGCGCGCCGGCGATCGACCTGCGGCGCGCCGTCGCGCCCGGGCAGTTCGTCTCCTATGCCGGCTCCGACATTGCGCGCGGCGAGGTCGTGCTGCGGCGGAACACCCGCATCTCGTCGCGCGAGATCGGCATGCTGGCGGCCTGCGGCATCGCCGCAGTCGAGGTGGTGCGGCGGCCCAAAGTGGCCGTGCTCTCCACCGGCGATGAGCTGGTGGCGCCGGGGGGCACGCTCGCCCCGGCGCGGGTCTACGACAGCAACGGGGCGATCATCGCCGCCGCGGTGGCGGAAGCGGGCGGCGAGCCGGTCCCGTTTGGCGCGTTTGCAGACGATGAAGCGGCGCTTGAGCCGGCGATGCGCGCGGCGCTCGCCGCCTGCGACATGGTGGTGCTCTCCGGCGGCACCTCCAAGGGCGCGGGCGATCTGTCCCACCGCATCGTCTCGAAGCTCGGTGACATTCTGGTGCACGGCGTCGCGCTCAAGCCGGGCAAGCCGCTTTGCCTTGCCGTGGTCGACGGCAAGCCGCTTGTGGTGCTGCCAGGATTTCCCACCTCCGCGATCTTCACCTTCCATGCCTTCGTCGCGCCGGTGATCCGCGCCCGCGCCGGCCTGCCGCCGGAAGCCGCGCGCAGCATCGAGGCCGATGTCCCGGTGCGCATCGCCTCCGAACTCGGGCGCAAGGAATTCGCGCTGGTGGCCCTGGTGGCCGGCGACGAGGGCCCAGTGGCATTTCCGATCGCCAAGGGCTCCGGCGCGGTGACGAGCTTCTCCCAGGCCGACGGCTTTCTCGAGATCGAGGCGCTCGCGGGCGCGCTCGACGCCGGCAGCCGCGCGCGCGTGACCTTGATCGGTGAGAGTGCGGCGCTGCCCGATCTTGTGGTCATGGGCAGCCACTGCATCGCGCTCGACGCGGTGCTCGGCGCCTTGGCGGAACAGGCGTTCGCCACCCGCACCATTGCGGTCGGCAGCATGGGCGGCGTGACGGCGGCCGAGCGCGGCGAATGCGATCTCGCTCCGGTGCACCTCGTCGATCCCGCCAGCGGCGTCTACAACGCGCATCTGCTGCGCCCCGGGCTCGCGCTGGTGAAGGGCTGGCAGCGCATGCAGGGGTTCGTGTACCGCCCCGACGACCGCCGCTTTGCCGGAGGCAGCGCGGCCGAGGCGATTGCAAAGGCGCTCGCGGATCCCCGCTGCCTCATGGTCAACCGCAATGCCGGCGCCGGGACCCGGGTGCTGATCGACCAGCTGCTCAAAGGAGCGCGGCCCGCGGGCTACAGCAACCAGCCGCGCTCGCATAACGCGGTCGCCGCCGCGGTGGCGCAGGGCCGCGCCGACTGGGGTATCGCCATCGAATTGGTTGCCCGGCTATACGGGCTGGGTTTCCTTCCCATCGCGCCCGAGGACTACGACTTTCTTTTGGTCGAGAGCCGTCGCACGCGGCCGGCGGTCAAGGCTTTTCTTGCCGCGCTGCGCGACGAGGCCGTGCGCGAAAAAATCCGCGCGCTCGGCATGCAGCCCGCGGACGCCTGATTGGATTGGTCACGATGGTCCGCGTCCTTGTTCGCGTCCTTCTCCTTCTGGTCGTTGCGTGCGGGCAGGCGCAGGCACAATTGCGCGGCCATGGCGGCCCGGTGCGCGCGCTGGCGATCTCGCCCGACGGCACGCAGGCGGTTTCCGGCAGCTTCGACACGTCCGCGATCCGCTGGTCGCTGCAAGGGAACACGGCCGAGCAGGTACTGCGCTTTCACGACGGCGCGGTCAACGCGGTGGCCTTGCTTCCCGATGGGAAGATCGCCACCAGCGGCGAGGATGCCCGCATCGCGATCTGGCGGCCGGGCGAGCCGCGCCCGTCGATGGTGCTCGAAGGCCACCAGGGGCCGGTGGTCGCGCTCGCGGTATCACCTGACGGAAGCACGCTCGCCTCGGCGTCGTGGGACCATACCGCGCGGTTATGGCCGCTCGCCGGTGGCGAACCGCGCGTGATCGAGGGCCATGCACAGAACGTCAACGGCGTCGCCTTCACGCCTGACGGACGCGCGCTCGTCAGTGCGGGCTACGACGCCACGCTGCGCATCTCGCCGCTCGACAACGGCGCGGCGGTCATCACCACCTTGCCGACGCCGCTCAACGCGGTCGCGGTCGCGGCGGACGGCGAGACCGTCACCGCCGGTGCCGACGGCAAAGTCTATGTCCTGTCGCCCGCCGGCGAGACCATCGGCGAGGTCGAGGCGGCGCAGACGCCGGTGATCGCGGTGGCGCTGTCGCCGGACGGCAAGCTCATTGCCGCCGCCGGCATTCGCGGATCGGTCGCGATCATCGATCGCGCGGCGCGCAGGCTGGAACGCACTCTGGTCGGGCCGGGGCTGCCGGTCTGGTCGGTGGCCTTCTTCCCCGACAGCCGCACCCTCCTCACCGGCGGCACCGACCGCATGATCCGGCGCTGGGACGCGGTGACCGGCGAGCCGATCGGCAACGTGGTGATGGGCGCACCCGAGGATCCGCTCGCCGCCTTCGCCGGGGATCCCGGCGCCGAGGTGTTTCGCGCCTGCGTCGCCTGCCACACCTTGCACGCCGACGAGGGCGTCCGCGCCGGTCCAACATTGGCCGGCATTTTCGGGCGCCGGATCGCGACCCTGCCGGGCTACAACTTCTCCGAAGCGCTCAAGCACATGGACATCGTGTGGACCCCGGAGACGGTCTCGAAACTGTTCGAGGTCGGCCCCATGGCCTATACGCCCGGCACCAAGATGCCGGAGCAGCAGATTGGCTCGGCCGAGGACCGCGCGGCGTTGATGAAGTTTCTGGAAAAGGCGACGAAGACGCCGTGAGGGCGCGGCGCACGGCGTCAGAAAGGCTTCATTGCGTCATACGCACCAGTTCCAGCACGGCATCGGTCACTGCCGCCGGCGCTTCCTGCGGCAGGTTGTGACCGGCGGTCGGAATGACACGATGCTGATAGGGGCCGGTGAAGAAGGTGCGGTGCGCGATCGAGCTTTCCGGCGGCGACAGACCGCTGCCGTCGCCGTGCAGCACGATGGTCGGCACCGAAATGCGCGGCTTGGCGGCAAGCCGCTGCTCGATCGCTTCCAGCGCGGGATCGCCGGGGGCATAACCGAAGCGGTGGCGGTACGACTGGAGCACGACGTCGACGAAGTCGGGATTATCGAACGAGCCGGCGGTGCGCTCGAAGGTCGCGTCGTCGAAGCGCCAGTTCGGTGACCACAGCCGCCACAACAGCTTGCAGAATTCGCGGCGATTGGCGGTCAGTCCGGCGCGTCCGCGTTCGGTGTGGAGATAATACTGGTACCACAGCCGGTGCTCCTGCTCGGGCGGCGCCGGCTTGCCCGACCCGGCGATGTCCTGGATGTTGTAGCCGTTGGCGGTGACCAAGCCGCGCACGGTCTCGGGCCACAAGGCGGCGACGATGCAGGCCGCGCGCCCGCCCCAGTCGTAGCCGGCGAGCACGGGGCGTTTCACGCCGAGCGCGTCGATGAGCTCCTTGAGGTCGTTGCCGAGCGCGGCCTGCTGGCCCGAGCGCGGCGTTTCGGGCGCGAGAAATCGGGTCGGGCCATAGCCGCGCAGATACGGCACGATCACCCGGCATCCGGCCGCGACCAGCGCCGGCACCATCGCGTCATAGGTGCGGGGGTCGTACGGAAAGCCGTGCATGAGAAAGACCGGAACGCCGTCGCCAGCACCGCTCTCCTCGTAGGCGGTCTCCAGCGTGCCGGTGAGGACATGCCTGAGCGTGGCGGGCCTGTTGAGCGTGGGAGGTTCGGGCGCGGGTGGCGGCGGCATGTCGGCCGCGCTCACGTCTCGGGCTTGCCCGAGCGCTCGCGCTCCTCACGCTCGCGTAGATAGTCCTCGGTCGTGCGCACGTTCGGCCGCGGCGGAGCGGCGTATGGATCCAGTCCCTGCTCGGTGATCGCCACCACCCGGCAGTCCTCGCACATCCGGATGACGTCGAGGCGCTGCGCGGAGTTGCGGAACATCCAGTGCTTGCCCTCAAGCTTGGCGGCGACGCGCTCGATCGTGCTCTTGACGCCGAACGGCTTGTTGCAGCGGATGCAGTGGAACGGCTCCTCCTCCTTGAGCACGCGCGCGGTCGCGGTGGCGGCGCGGAAATCGAGCTGGGGCACAAGTGTGATCACCTTCTCGGGGCAGGTCGCCTTGCACAGCCCGCACTGCACGCAGGCGTCTTCCGCAAAGCGCAGCATCGGCCGTTCGGCATTGTCGGTGAGCGCGCCGGTCGGGCAGGCTGAGACGCAGGCGAGGCAGAGCGTGCAGCCCTCGACGTTGAGCTCAACCGCGCCAAAGGGCGAGCCCGGCGGCAGTGCGATGACGTCGACCGGCGTGGGCGCCGCGCGTTGCAGCTCGCGCAATGCCAGCCGCATGACGTCGCGCTTGCCTCCCGTGGGCAAAAAACTCGCGGGGTGCGACGTCGCCGCGCCGCCGTCGATGGCACGCAATGCCGCGCCGAGCGCGTCGGGATCGTCGGTCTCGATCGTTGCCACGCGCCCGTTGCCGAAACCGAGGCCCGACAGAATTGGCTCGGCCAGCGCGAGCGTCTTGCGCAGGCCGCTCACGTCATGCCGCGGCTTCGCGCGCAACAGGAGGCGCACTGCCGTGGCGCCGTAGGCGAATGCGGCGGCGATGGCCTCGAGGCCGACCTGGGTCGTTTCGTTGACGGCGAGCGGCAGCACATGCGCGGGCAGGCCATCGCCGAAGCGCGCCAGCGCATCGATCAGCGGGACCCCGTGTGCGTCGTCATACATCAGAATGACGGGCGACGTTCGCCCGCCGGCATTCCGGTATGTGGTCAAAAGCGCGCGCAAGCGGCGCATCAGGACATCGGCGGGCGGCAGCGCATAGGCGGCGGCACCCGTCGGGCAGACCGCGGCGCACTGGCCGCAGCCGGCGCAGACATATGCATCGATGACCACGTGGTCGCCGGCGGGCGCGATGGCGCCGGTCGGGCAGAGATCGAGGCAGCGGGTGCAGCCCACGATGTTCGAGCGCGAATGGGCGCAGAGATCCTCGCTGAAGGCGACATAGCGCGGCTTGTCGAAACTGCCGACGAGGTCGCGCGCCTTGAGCACCGCCTGGAGCACAGCCGCCGGATCGCCGGGATCGGCGCGCAGGTAGCCGTCACGCAGGTCGGAGGCGGTGAACAACGGTGAGCCGCCGGAAATGTCGAGCAGGAGGTCGCAGTGCGACACCGCGCCGTCGCGGGGCGCGGGGAAACTCAGAGTGTCGCGCGAGGAAGGCGCGGGCTGCGCGTAGCCGTCGACCGTGAGCTCGAACGCGCCGAGATGGCCCTTGGCCGCGCGGATCGTCCCTTTGACCACCGGGAAATCGGTCACGCGCGGTGGCGTTATGGCGGCAGGCGGGGCGATCAGCACCGTCACGTCGAGATGATCCGCGAGCAGCCTGCCGGCCTCGATCGCCTGCTCGTCGCGTCCATAGATCAGGATCACGCCTTCGCTGGAGAGATTGACGAAGGGAATATCGGGTGTGGGCTCCGCCGCGGCCGCGAGCAAGGCCGCCATCTTGGGTCCCGCCGCGTTCGCATCCTTCGACCAGCCGGCAGTCTCGCGGATGTTGACGTAGGTGATGTCGGCACCGCCGGCCGGCGCCGCTTCCGCGAACAGCGGCGCCTCCTGCGTGCAGCCCACGATCACCGGCGTTTCGCCCGCTGCGGCGGTGCGAAATATCTCGAGCTCGGCGCGGCAGAGCTGGTGCGCGGTCGACACCTGGGCGCCGCGACAGCCGCGTTTCACCGCGGCGCCGTCGAGCGGCATCGTGTCCTCGCACGAGCAGATCAAGATGTCGGGCGGCCGATCGGCCATTCGTACTCCGGCATTGCTTGAGTCCGGCTTCCAACGCAGCGGGCCCATCCGGCGCTCACTGCGGCGAAGCGGCTGGAATCCGTCCAGTACCGGACTGGCATTGGCCTAGTACAGGTTATAATCACTACAAACAACTATCGCGAGTCCGGGGACCCCAATGCCGCTCGGAGAGCGTACGCACCCGCGCATATCGTCGAAGCCCGCGCTCGACCTGCCGCCGCCATTTCGGCTGGTGACCCTGCGTGAGGTCGGCGATGCCTTTGCCCATGCGGTCAGCATCGCCGCCGAGGAGGGGGCGGGGACGCTGGTCTATGTGGGCCGCTTCGACCTCGCGGAATTCGCCGTGGTGCTGGAGCCCGAGGAGCCACTCAACACGGCACGCCGCGCGCTCTATGCCGGCCTGGTCGCGCTCGCCGATGCGCTCGCCGTCCATGCGCCGCCCGAACGGCCGATCGCCTTCGACTGGCCCGACGCCGTGCGCGTCAATGCCGGGTTGGTCGGCGGGGCGCGCCTCGCATGGCCGCCGGATGCCAAGGAGCACGAGCCGCCAGCGTGGATCGTGTTCGGCGCGATGATCCGGACCGTAGCGATGGGAGACGAGGAGCCGGGCTTGCGTCCGCTTTCGGCGGCGCTCGAGGAAGAAGGCTTCGAGGATCTCGGTTCTGGAGGTCTGGTGGAGAGCTTCGCCCGCCATCTCATGGTCGCAGTGGACACCTGGCAGGAAAAAGGGTTCGGCGAGATTGCCAAGAACTATCTCGCCCGGCTTGCTCCCGAGAGCGGCGTGCGTCGCGAGATCGCCGAGAACGGCGATCTGCTGGTGCGGCGGATGGGCAAGGCTGCGGCCGAGCAACGCTCGCTCGTGCGCGCCCTCGCCGAACCCGCGTGGCTCGATCCCGCGACCGGTGGGCCGCGACGATGAAGCTCCTTCGCACCATCCGGCTCGACCCCTCGGATACGTTCGTATTCGAGCGCGCCGCTGCGCCGGGAGAATGGGCGGTGTCGGGCGCTTTCATGTTTGCCGCGGCGGATCCCGACGAGCTTGACGGCAAGCCGCGCGCCGCGTTCCGCAGCGGCTTCCTGGGCGTGGAATTGCTCGGCTGGTCGACCCTGGTGCAGATCGTGGAGGCAAGCGAAGAGGAGCGCGCCGCACTCGTCGACTTGCTGGGCCGGCAACTGCAGGATCATGTCGGCGCTCCCGACTTGCCGGCTGCGCGCGCTGCGGCTGAAGAGGAGGTCGCCTTCGCCAACTCGCTCTGCGATCATCCCCTCGACACGCTCGTCGCCGTGCACCGGACGTTCGAGGACGGAGCCATCCGCGAAGCGTTCCGGACGCTGCGCCCGCGCGGCACGCGCAAGCCCATGCGGGCGTTCTCGTTCCTGGAAGTGGAGGGCGAGGAGGAGCCGGGCGAAGACGTAAACCTGGCGAAACTCGCGCGCGAGGATCGGAAATGAATCCGCTCGATGCAAATGTTATCGCGGTGGACTCGTGGACGCGTGTGTGGCTTCGCGCCGCGCTGCGCCCGGACCTGGGATCGCAGGCGTGACGGTATGACAGATTTCTGGCTTTCCTGCGGGCATCATCTGCTCGATCGCGACGACGGCGGCGGGCTTCTCGTCACCGAGGAATTTCTCAAGGCGTATCTCGCGCGACCGGAGCTTGCGCCGCCACCGGACGCCTGCATCGCCGAGCGCACCTTGCATGCGGCCTTGCTGACCAATCCGCGCCGCCGGGTTGCCGCTTCCGAGATTGCGGCGATCGCCGATCCCGATGCGCGCGAGAACTGGAGCCTGATGGCGGCGTTTCGCGACCATCTCGTTGCGCACCGGACCGTGGAAGCCGCTTACCTCGATCTCGTGCGCCGCGGCATCGGTGGGACTCCGCCGCTGTTCATGAACCAGCTCGTGCATGTGATCCTGCGCAACATCCTGGACGGCTGCGAGGACGTTTTCGTGTTGCGGGCGGCCGAGCTGTTCTTTCGGCCGCAACGCCTGACCGTGCACGAGGGATCGCTGATCGCGGCCGACGAGGAGACGGTCGCGGGGGTGCAGCCCCAGCCGGTCTCGCCGCTGGTCGCCATGCTGGGCTTGCCGGCCGCGGGCGAGATCGACGTGCTCAATGACGGCAATGCCACCACCTACTGGGAGCGCAGCGACCTGTTCGACATGGCACTCGATCTCACCGCCGGGCGGCGCGGGCTCGACGCGCTTGGGACCGTGATTGCGCGCTGGATCACGCATCTGCTTGCGGTCGACGTCGCGATCGAGCCGCTGGTCGAAGCCGCCGATGTCAGCCTCGTCTGGTATGTCGGGCTCGACGCGGATGCGACCGCGATCGGGGATGCGCTGTGGAACGACGAGGAGATCGACCAGGCCGCGCGCGAGCGCATCATCGGCCTCTACCGCCTCACGTTCCGCAACCCCGCGGCCGTCTTGGATAAAGCGCAGGGCGAGCCCATCTATCTTATACTGGCGATGACGCCCGAACGGATGCTCCGCATGAAGCCGCAAAATCTCGTGACCGGCCTCCCGATCGCGCGCATGGAGACGGCGTCGTGAGCGGGACGCCCGCGCTCGCGACGTTGGCGGTCGGCATCGTGGTCGAGCGCCGCAAGGCGCAGAGCCCGTGGATCGACTTCACCTGGAAGCCGGTGGCGGCGCTGGCCGGTCTCCCGGAGACGTCGCCTTGGACCGTGTTGTCGCAGGACGACTCCGGTGCAACGTTCTATGCGGGCGCCGCCGAGATCGCGCTCTACCGCACCGAGACTTCGAACTATCGCGACAATCTCGCCTCGGGCGCGCCGCGGCTATGGGTGGCGCTGCGCCCCACCGGCGTCGAGCCGCCATACGAGCTGTTCGCCGTGACCGCGGATCCCTCCGAGGGTGAAGCCTGGACGGAGTCGGGCGCCGATCTCGTCGACGTCGTGGCAATGCCGGATGCGATGCGCGCGGTGATCGATGCGTTTATCGCCGAGCATCACGTCGAGCGTACGTTCCACAAGCGCAAACGCGACCCCGCCGATCCGGAGGCGCTGGCGCGGCGCGGGCCGATATCGAAAGGGCGCGGATGAGCGAGCCTGAAGGCTTCATCGCCCGCTGGTCCCGGCGCAAGCGCGCCGCGGCGGAGGACGTCGAAGCGACCTCTCCCGCGCCCGAGGTTGAGGCCGAAAGCGCGCGTGCCGACGAAGCGGATCGCCCGCAGAGCAATGTTCCAGCCGGCGGCAGCGCTGCGCGCGAATCGCAGCAGCCTCTGTTCGATGCTTCGACGCTTCCGCCGATTGAAACCATCACCGCCGAAAGCGATATCCGCGCGTTTCTCGCGCCCGGCGTTCCGGCCGAGCTGACCCGTGCGGCCCTTCGTCGCGCGTGGTCCGCGGATCCCAAGATCCGGGATTTCGTCGGCCTTGCCGACTACGACTGGGACTTCAACGCGCCGGGCGCCATCACGGGATTCGGCTCGCTTGAAATGACCGACGAACTGCGCCGCGAGGTCGCGCGCATGGTTGGGCGAAGTCTCCCGTCCCACGACGCCGAGCTATCCGGTCCGTCTCCGGCTGAAGGCCAACCCGGCCCGGGCGAGGCTGAAACACCACGTGAATCGACAGCCGCAACCGTTGCGCTGCCCACACAGCAGAGTGAAAGTACTTGTGGGCCATCAACCGAAGAGCAGGGGCCTTCGGATAATAAAGACTACAATTCCCAGCCCCTCCCGCAGCGCGATGAAGATCATATTGCGGCGCAATATAATCAATCCAAACCCGATAACGGTCCATCTGCCCCGCTGAGGCCCCGCGGGCGGGCTTTGCCCAAGTGATGAGGCGACTCATAGCCTCGGGCTATTGACCGGAACTTGACGCGGGAGGTATCTCTCTAGGCTGGAATTGAAATAAAAAAAGAAAAGCCCGACGCTTATGAGAGATACAGGCCTTGATGAGGCAATCCGCGTTGCCGGCGGCGTCGGCGCGCTTGCCCGAAAAATTGGCATCTCGCAGCCGTCGGTCTCGAACTGGTCGCGCATTCCGGCCGAGCGCGTGCTCACGGTCGAGGCCGCGACCGGCGTGAGCCGCACCGTCCTGCGTCCCGACCTCTACAATGAATCTCCCGGCGCGGCCGGCGACGTGGACGACGTGGACGACGTGGACGCCGCCCGTGCGCAGGAATATGCGCTGCTGTCGGTGCTGCTCGCGCGCGCCCCCGACGCCGGGTTGCTCGAGCGCCTGGCCGGGCTCCGCGGCGATGCGAGCCCGCTCGGTGTGGCGCATGCCGCGCTCGCGGAGGCGGCGCAGCAGACCAGCGCCGAGCGCGCGGAGCGCGAATATTTCGATCTCTTCATCGGGCTCGGACGCGGAGAGTTGCTGCCGTACGGATCATATTACCTCACAGGATTCCTGCACGAGCGGCCGCTGGCGCGCCTGCGCGCGGAGCTCGACAAGCTCGGGATCGCGCGCGCGGCCGGCCAGGCCGAACCTGAGGATCACGCGGCGATCCTCTGCGAGATCATGGCCGGGCTCGCAGGCGGTCGCTTCCCGGGGCCCGACGGCGCCGAACGCGCGCTGTTCGAGCAGCATCTTGCGCCGTGGATCGGCCGCTTCTTCAGCGACCTCGAACGCGCCGAGGCGGCCGATTTCTACCGGCGGATTGGAACGCTCGGCCGGGTGTTCATAGAGATTGAGACCAATGCTTTCGCCCTGCCGACATGACGGCAGAGCGATGTCTGTAACGAGAACAGCAAGTGGCCTGACGACTTGCGTGAGGACAAGGGGAACACAGGAGGTAACCGCGATGAAGAAAGAACCCAAGGCAGCGCTCGGCCGTCGTGAGTTTCTTCGCACGCTCGGCGCTGGCGCGACGGTTGCGGCCGCGAGTGCCGCGCCGCTCGCAAGCGCAGCGCGCGCCGATACCGAGAGCAACGACGAGAAGCGCAAAGCCCGCTACCGCGAAACCGAGGAAGTGAAAACGTTCTATCGGGTCAACCGGTATCCGAGCTGAGGGAGGCATCCGTGCTGATCAAGAGAACAGAACGTCAGGCCCGCTGCGGCACGCTTGCCGGCGCGCTGCCAAGCCAATTGAACGGCGGCCTCGATCGCCGCACATTCCTGCGCCGCTCCGGCCTCGCCGCCGGCGGTCTCGCCGCCCTGGGAGCGCTGCCGCTCGCGAGCGTACGCAAGGCGGAGGCAGGTCCGCCGCCGCCTGCCGGTGCGCAGGTCACCATCCGCAAGAACATCTGCACCCATTGCTCGGTCGGCTGCACGGTCATCGCCGAAGTTGCGAACGGCGTGTGGATCGGCCAGGAGCCGGGCTGGGACTCGCCGCTGAACCGCGGTTCCCATTGCGCCAAAGGCGCCTCCGTGCGCGAACTCGTCCACGGCGACCGGCGCTTGAAATATCCGATGAAGCTCGTCAACGGCCAATGGACCCGGCTGAGCTGGGATCAGGCCATCGACGAGATCGGCGCCAAGCTCCTTGAGATTCGTGAGAAGTCCGGGCCGGAATTGGTCTACTGGCTGGGTTCCGCCAAGTTCTCCAACGAGGGCGCATACCTCAACCGCAAGCTCGCGGCGTTTTGGGGAACCAACAACTCCGATCACCAGGCGCGCATCTGCCATTCGACGACGGTCGCCGGCGTAGCCAATACCTGGGGCTACGGCGCGATGACCAACAGCTACAACGACATCCGCAACGCCAAGACCATGGTCATCATGGGCGGCAATCCGGCAGAAGCACACCCGGTGTCGTTGCAGCATCTGATCGAAGGCAAGGAACTCAATCGGGCGAACTTCATCGTCATCGAACCGCGGCTCACCCGTACGGCCGCGCATGCCACCGAATATGTGCGCATCCGCTCCGGCACCGACATCCCGATCATCTGGGGCATGCTCTGGCACATCTTCAAGAATGACTGGGAGGACAAGGAGTTCATCAAGCAGCGCGTCTACGGCATGGACGACGTCCGCAAGGAGGTCGACAAGTGGCCGCCCGACGAGGTCGAGCGTGTCACCGGCGTTCCGGAGGCGCAGCTCAAGCGCGTCGCCGAGATCTTTTCCAAGCAGAAGCCTTCCACGCTGATCTGGTGCATGGGCGCCACCCAGCACACCGTCGGCACCGCCAATGTGCGCGCGTTCTGCACGCTCCTGCTCGCCACCGGCAATGTCGGAGGGTTCGGCAACGGCGCCAACATCTTCCGCGGCCACTGCAACGTGCAGGGCGCGACCGATCTCGGTCTCGATATCGTGACGCTGCCGCTCTACTACGGCCTCGCGGAAGGCGCCTGGAAGCATTGGTGCCGGGTCTGGGAGGTCGACTACGACTGGATGCTGTCGCGCTTCGACTCGAAGCAGATGATGGAGGCACCCGGCATTCCGTCGACGCGCTGGTTCGACGCGACCATGTTGCCGAAGGATCAGGTCGGCCAGAAGGACAACCTCAAGGCCATGTTCGTGATGGGTCATGGTGGCAACACCGTCACCCGCATGCCGCAAGCGGCCAAGGGACTCGAGCAGCTCGAACTCCTGGTCGTCGCCGATCCGCATCCGACCACCTGGGCGGTACTCGGCGAGCGCAAGAACGGCACCTACCTGCTGCCCATCTGCACACAGTTCGAGTGCAGCGGCTCGCGCACCGCGTCGAACCGCTCGCTGCAATGGGGCGAGCAGGTCGTCAAGCCGATCTTCGAATCGAAGAACGACTACGACGTGATGTACATGCTGGCCCAGCGGCTCGGCTTCGCCGACCGGATGTTCAAGAACATCAAGGTGGAGAACGGCGCGGTCCTGGCCGAGGACATTCTGCGCGAGATCAACCGCGGTGGCTGGTCGACCGGTTATTGCGGCCAATCGCCGGAACGTCTCAAGCTTCACATGGCCAACCAGAAGGACTTCGATCTCGTCACCTTGCGCGCCAAGGACGGGCCGGCCAAGGGCGACTACTACGGCCTGCCATGGCCGTGCTGGGGCACGCCGGAACTCAAGCATCCCGGCACCCACACGCTCTACAACACCAACCTGAACGTGATGGATGGCGGCGGAACGTTCCGAGCCCGGTTCGGGGTGGAGCGCGAGGTCAAGCTGCCGGACGGCACCACGCGCAAAGACAATCTTCTGGCCGAGGGTTCCTACTCGCTCGGCTCGGAGATCAAGGACGGCTACCCCGAGTTCACCTACGGGGTGCTCAAGAAGCTTGGCTGGGATGGTGATCTCACGCCGGCGGAGAAGGCGGTGATCGAACGCATCGGCGGCAACAACGCCGACGGTGTGTCCTGGGCGACCGATCTTTCCGGCGGCATCCAGCGCGTGGCGATGAAGCACGGCTGCATCCACTACGGCAACGGCAAGGCGCGCGCGAATGCGTGGAACCTGCCCGATCCGATCCCGGTGCACCGCGAGCCGATCTACACGCCTCGCCCCGACCTGGTCGCCAAATATCCGACCTTGCCGGACGCCAAGCAGTTCCGCGTTCCCAACACCGGCTTCACGGTGCAGAAGACCGCGGTCGAAAAGGGCATCGCGAAGAACTTCCCGATCATCCTGACCTCCGGCCGCCTGGTCGAGTACGAAGGCGGCGGCGAGGAAACGCGCTCCAACAAATGGCTCGCGGAGCTGCAGCAGGACATGTTCGTGGAGATCAATCCCTCGGATGCGGCGGAGCGCGGCATCAAGGATGGCGCCTGGGTGCTGGTCTGGGGCCCGGAGATGGAGACCGGCAAGGTGAGCCGGATGAAGGCGCTCGTCACCGAGCGCGTCGGCAAGGGGGTCGCCTGGATGCCGTTCCACTTCGCCGGCTGGTTCCAGTCCGCCGACCAGCGCTGGAAATATCCGCAGGGTGCCGATCCGATCGTGCTCGGTGAGAGCGTGAACACGATCACGACCTACGGGTTCGATCCGGTCACCGGCATGCAAGAACCCAAAGCCACGCTTTGCCAGATCAAGGCCGCTTAAGGAGGCTCGACAATGGCTCGGATGAAATTTCTGTGCGACGCCGACCGTTGCATCGAGTGCAACGCCTGCGTCACCGCCTGCAAGAACGAGAATGAAGTCCCCTGGGGCATCAACCGCCGACGCGTCGTCACCATCAACGACGGCAAGCCGGGCGAGCGTTCGGTCTCCATGGCCTGCATGCATTGCACCGACGCGCCCTGTGCGGCGGTCTGTCCGGTGAACTGCTTCTACACCACGGCCGACGCCGTGGTGCTGCACTCCAAGGACCTCTGCATCGGCTGCGGCTACTGCTTCTACGCCTGTCCGTTCGGCGCGCCGCAATATCCCAAGGTCGGCAATTTCGGCTCGCGCGGCAAAATGGACAAATGCACGTATTGCGCAGGCGGGCCGGAAGCGGACGGCTCGGTGGCGGAGTACGAAAAATACGGCGCCAACCGCCTCGCCGAAGGCAAGCTGCCGCTGTGCGCGGAGATGTGCTCGACCAAGTCGCTGCTGGCGGGCGACGGCGAGATCATCGCGCAGATCTACAAGGAGCGCGTCGTAAAGCGCGGATACGGCTCCGGCGCCTGGGGCTGGAAGACTGCGTATCGCGAGACCATCGCGTCGTAGTCCGCGCCGTCGGGCGGGCAGCTCGCGACGGCATCCACCCGCGTGGCGGCGGCTGCGCGGGCGATCCGGGACGGTCGCGCACAAGACTCGGCCAAGAAGAATGAAGGAGGAGAACATGGGAACAGTCATTGCGCGCCTGCGCTTCATCGTCGGTGCGCTGGCGCTCGCGCTCATCGTCGCCTGCGCGGTCCCCGCGAGCGCCCAGCAGCGCAATCCCGACAACTCGGTCAATCCGACGGCGAGCTCGGTGAAGGAGGATCAGCTCCTCAACGAGCTCAGCCGGATTTCCGGCCGCTGCACCTTGCCCGACCAGAAGGCCTGCACCATCGAGCAGCCCGCCGGACGGGACTGGCGGCATTTCCACCAGGTGACGCTGCGCTGGATCGGGGCCATCTCGATCCTCGGCATGCTCGTCCTGCTGGTCGTGTTCTATCTCACCCGCGGCATGGTCAAGATCGAAGCGGGGCGGTCCGGGCGCGTGCTAACGCGCTTTTCCGGCTTCGAGCGCCTGGTGCACTGGATGACCGCGACCTGCTTCATCATCCTCGCGATCTCGGGCCTCAACATCACGTTCGGCAAGCCGCTGCTGCTGCCGCTGATTGGGCCTGACGCGTTCGCCGAGTGGTCGCAGTGGGCGAAGTACGCCCACAACTACCTCAGCTTCCCGTTCACGTTCGGTGTGTTCCTGATCTTCCTGATGTGGATCGCCTGGAACATCCCGAATTGCGTCGACGTCGAATGGGTGAAGGAAGGCGGCGGCATCGTCGGCCACAAGCATCCGCCGGCCGAACGCTTCAACGCCGGGCAGAAGGTGATCTACTGGATCGTGGTGCTGGGCGGCTCGGCGGTCGCGATCAGCGGCTACCTCCTGATGTTCCCGTTCTACGGCACCAACATCGCGGACATGCAGGTGGCGCAGGTCGTCCACGGCGTGGTGGCGCTGCTCTTCGTTGCCGCTATGCTGGGCCATATCTATATCGGCACCATCGGGATGCAGGGCGCGTTCGAGGCGATGTGGGACGGCACCGTCGACGTCAACTGGGCGAAGGAGCATCACAGTCTGTGGGCACAGGAGGAACTGGCGAAGGGCGAGGCCAAGCCATCCCCGCCCGCGGGCAAGATGCAGCCGGCCGAATAGCCGTCACCAGCAGTCATTTCGAGGCGTCCGGCGGAGTCCGCCGGACGCTTTTTTTGGAACGCAAGCTACGCCTCGAGCGTCCGGTCCCGAGGCATCGTCACGTCCGCCGCGCGCTACGCCGGGGACGGCTCCGGCCTGCTATAGTGCCGCCATGCGCATCATCGGCCTCGCCGGCTGGAGCGGCTCGGGCAAGACCACGCTGCTGGCCAGGGTCATCCCACGCATCGTGGCGCGCGGGCTCAAAGTCTCGACCCTCAAACACGCCCATCATGCTTTCGACCTCGACCAGCCGGGCAAGGATTCCCACACCCACCGCATGGCCGGCGCCACCGAGGTGCTGGTCGGCTCGGCCAACCGCTGGGCGCTGGTCCACGAGTTGCGCGGAGACGCCGAGCCCACGCTCGGCACGCTCCTCGGCAAGCTCAGCCCGGTCGATCTCGTGCTGATCGAAGGCTACAAGCGCGAGCCGCATCCCAAGCTGGAAGTCTATCGCGCCGCGGTCGGCAAGCCGCTGCTGCATCCCGGCGATCCCGCGATCGTCGCCATCGCGTCGGACGAGCCGCTGCCGGCGGCGCGTGTTCCGGTGATCGATCTCGACGATGTGGAGCGCGTTGTCGACACGCTGCTCGCCCACGCCGCGCCGATCGATGCCGTGCGGGCGACCGCGGGACAGCGCTGATGGCGCAGCTCACCGACGACTGCTTCGCGTTCTCGGGCCCGCTGCTGCCGGTCGACGAGGCCGAGCGCATCATCCGCGAGCGCGTGATACCGGTGGCCGAGATCGAAACCGTCACGCTCCATGCCGCGGGCGGCCGGGTGATCGCGACCGACGTGGTCGCGCCCATCGACCTGCCCCCATTCGATAATTCCGCGGTCGACGGCTACGCCGTGCGCCACGCCGATCTCGATGCAAAGGGCGAGACGCGGCTCGCCGTGGTGGAGCGCGTCGCGGCAGGCCATGCGGCCACCCGCCCGCTCGCGGCCGGCGCGGCGGCGCGCATCTTCACCGGGGCGCCGATGCCGGCGGGGGCCGACACTGTCTTCATGCAGGAGGATGTGCGCGCCGAGGGCGAAGCCGTGACCGTTCCGCCGGGACTCAAGCCCGGGGCCAACCGCCGACGCGCCGGCGAGGACGTGCGCGCCGGGTCGATCGTGCTGCCGGCCGGCCGGCGGCTGTCGGCGCAGCACGTCGCGCTCGCCGCCGCGGTCGGCCTGACCGCCCTCGAGGTATTCCGCCGCGTCCGCGTTGCCGTGTTCTCGACCGGTGACGAGATCGTCGAGCCCGGCACGCGGCGTCCGGCTCCGGCTTTGTTCGACGCCAATCGCTATCTGCTCGCCGGGTTGATCGAGCGCCTCGGTGCGGCGGCAACCGATCTCGGTATCCTGCCCGACGATCCCGAGCGGCTTGCGCGCGCGATCGCGGCGGCGGCGCACAGCCATGATCTCGTGATCACCTCGGGCGGGGTGTCGACCGGGGAAGCCGACCACGTCCGGCGCGCGGTCGAGACGATCGGGCGGCTGGTGTTCTGGCGGGTCGCGATCAAGCCCGGACGTCCGGTGGCTATGGGCGTGATCCCGGGTGCGAATCCTGACGCCGGCACGGCCTTCATCGGTCTGCCGGGCAACCCCGCCGCGGTCTACGTCACCTTCGCACGCGTGGTGCGCCCGCTGCTGCTGCGCCTCGCCGGCGCGGAGGCGGTGCCGCTGGTGGCGCTGCCGGTGCGCTCCGCGTTCGGCTATCGCAAAAAGGCCGGGCGGCGGGAATATGTGCGGGTCAAGCTGATGCGCGGGGCCGATGGTGCCGTTGAAGCGATGAAGCACCCGCAGGAAGGCGCCGGCATCATCACCTCGCTCACCGAGACCGACGGGCTCGTCGAGTTGACCGAGGACATGACGACGGTCGCGCCGGGCGCGACCGTCGGATTTCTCTCCTACGCGGCGCTGGCCAGTTAGATATCAGATCCGCACCGCCGAGGTCGCATACGCGACATCGACCGGCTCTTGCACGCGGTTGAGGACCACGACCGCGCAGACCGCGATTACGACGGCTGCGATGCAGGCAACGACGAAGGCGCGCATGGGCGACTGTCCCTCAGGTCAGGGGTGATTTTAGATCAATTATGAACTGAGGGCGCCCGGGATCAAGCGTTCAAAGGTCGCATTCCTGGGCTGCCATGCGTTGCGCCTGGGCGGCATCTTCCGGCGTATTGACGTTGAAGAAAGGGTCGACCGGCCTCACCGGCCAGTCGGCGATGGCGACGCCATAGCGCGCTGTCCAGGCCTCGATCTTGCGCAATTGCTCGTCAACCAGCGCCTTGCGCAGGTCCGTTCGCAGCGCCACCGGCCACAGTCCCAGCACGGGATGGCGCCAGTCGCCCGAGCGCGCGCAGGCGAGCGGCAGGCCAGACGCCGCGCGGGCCGCGTCGAGACGCGCCACCAGGTCCGCGGGCAGAAACGGACAGTCGCCGGGCACGCTGACGACGTCGGTGAGGTGGGGGGCATGCGCTGCCGCCCAGTCGAGCCCGGCCAGAATGCCGGCGAGCGGGCCGGCGAAATCCGGCACGCTGTCGGGCACGACCGGCAACCCGGTATCGACGAAGCGCGAGGGATCGCCGTTGGCGTTGAGGATCACCGCGTCACATTGCGGCGTCAGCCGCGTCAGCACGCGCGCGAGGATGGTCTTGCCGCCGATGCGGATGCGCGCCTTGTCGCCGCCCCCCATGCGCCGCGCCAGGCCGCCCGCGAGCACGAGGCCGAGGGGACGCGGCATGAAAGTTACCATCCATGACCGCCGCGCACGCGGTCACCCAGCGGCGCGTCTGCGTTCGAGCTGCCAAGGGGGTCAATCATCATGCACCGCCGCCTTGCGCCGATGCTTGGCGCTTTCTTCCTCGACGAAGCTGAGGTCCTGGTCGAACACGATGCGGTCCTCGCCCGCGAGCGCGACGAAGCGCTTGCCGCGGGCGCGGCCGACGAGCGTGAGATTGGCCTTGCGCGCAAGCTCGACGCCCCAGGCGGTGAAGCCCGAGCGCGACACCAGGATCGGGATGCCCATGCGCACGGTCTTGATCACCATCTCAGAGGTCAGGCGGCCGGTGGTGTAGAAAATCTTGTCGTGGGCGGAGATGCCGTGTCTGAACATATAGCCCGCGATCTTGTCGACGGCGTTGTGACGGCCGACGTCCTCCATATAGATCACCGGCCTGTCCTCCTGCGCGAGCACGCAGCCGTGAATGGCGCCGGCTTCGAGGTAGAGCGAGGGCGTGGTGTTGATCTTGTGGGTAAGCGCATAGAGCCATGACGTGCGCAGCTCCGCCGGCGGCAGCGTGACGTTCTCCAGCGCCTCCATCAGGTCGCCGAACACGGTGCCTTGGGCGCAGCCCGAAGTCTGCACCTTCTTCTTCAGTTTTTTCTCATAGTTGGTCTTGCGCTTGGTGCGCACGACCACGACCGCGAGCTCCTCGTCGTAGTCGACGCCGGTGACGACGTCATCGGGACGCAGCATGTGCTGGTTGAGCAGATAGCCGAGCGCGAGATAATCCGGATAATCGTTGATGGTCATTGCGGTCACGATCTCCTGCCCGTTGAGGAAGATCGTGAGCGCGCGCTCGACCGTGACCCGGGTCTCGATCCGCTGCCCGGTCTGGTCGACCCCGGTAACGCGTTCGGTCAGCCGCGGGTCGAGCGGGTCGGGCCGGATGAGGTAGTCGTCGTCGGGAGCGGTCATGTCGCCGCATAATGTAGGTAATCGCCGCCGCCAGCGAAAGCCGGCGAGGGGCATTCACCCCGGCAGAAAGGCCGCGTGGCCGGTCGCAGAATCGAGCAGCTTTTCCACCGGCGCCCGGTAGAGATCCTCGAGCCGCTCGCGTGTGAGCACGGTGTCCACGGCGCCCTCTGCAATACGCTCGCCCTCGCGCAGCAGGTAGGCGCGATCGGCGGCCCGCAGTGCGTGGTTGGGATCATGGGTGGTGAAGAGGATGCCGTGGCCGGCGCGGGCAAGCGCGCGGATCTCGTTCATGACCTTGCCCTGGTTGCCGAAATCGAGGCTCGCGGTCGGCTCGTCGAGCACGACGAACTGCGGCTCCTGCGCCAGCGCGCGTGCCAGCAACACGAGCTGGCGCTCGCCGCCGGAGATCATCGTATAGGGCCGCAGCGCCAGATGCGCGATGCCGAACTGCTCGAGCGCGCGCGCGGCGACCGTGCGGTCGTGCGCCGAGGGGCGGCTGAACAGATTGCCGTGCGCCGTGCGACCCATCAGGACCACGCTCTCGACCGTGAAGGCAAAGGTCGGGACGTGCACCTGCGGGACATAGGCGATCAGCCTGGCGCGTTCGCGGATCGAAATGCGGGCAAGCGAGCGGCCGCCGATCGCGACCTCGCCCGCCTGCGGCGCGAGGATGCCGAGCAGAGTCTTGAGCAAGGTGGTCTTGCCGCCGCCGTTGGGGCCGAGCAGCGCCAGCACCTCGCCCCGTTCCAGCGCGACGTCGAGGCCGCGTCCGACCACGCGGTCGCTGTAGCCGATGGTGAGATTCTGGCCGGCGAGGCTCATGACCAGTTCTTCTGCATGCCGGCGAGCAGCCAGATGAAGAACGGCGTGCCGATGACGGCCGTGAGGATGCCGAGCGGAATCTCGACCGGCGCGGCGGTGCGCGCGAGCGTGTCGATGAAGAGGAGATAGCCGCCGCCCAGGAGCGCCGCGGTCGGGACGAGTCGGGGAAAATCGGGGCCGACCAGCGCGCGCGCAAGGTGCGGCACCACGAGGCCGACCCAGCCGATGATGCCCGAGGTGGCGACGCTCGCCGAGGTCACCAGCGTCGCAGCGGCGACGACGGCGATGCGGAAGGGGCCGGTGGCGAGCCCGAGCGCGCGCGCTTCGTCCTCGGGCAGCGACATCACGTTCAACCGCCAGCGCAGGGCAAGGAGCACGACGGTCCCGAGCGCGACCGGGCCGATGAGCGGAAGCAGGTCGGACACGGTGGTGGCGGCGAGGCTACCCAGCAGCCAGAACGTCATGGCCGGCAGCTGGTTGTAGGGATCGGCAAGATATTTGACGAGACCGACGCCGGCACCGAGCAGCGCGCCGACGACAACCCCGGTGAGCACCAACACCAGAATTGGGTCGCGCGACTGCAGGAACGAGCCGATAACGTAGACGGCGGCGACCGCGACCAGGCCGCCGACGAACGCGAGACCCTCGATGCCGAGCACGCCGAGCGAGAAATAGATGCCGAGCACGGCGCCGAGCGCGGCCCCGGACGAGGCGCCGAGGATGTCGGGCGAGACCAGCGGATTGCGAAACAGACCCTGGAACGCGGTGCCGGCGACCGCCAGGGCCGCGCCAACCAACACGGCGGCGACCACGCGCGGTCCCCGTACCAGCAGCACGACGTTCTCGACCGCCGCAGGTACCGTGCTCGGACGGCCGGTCAGCCGCGCGATGATGACGTCACCGAGCTCGGCGAGCGTGACCGGATAGCGCCCGACGGTGAAAGCGACGACTAGCCCGAGCGCGAGCACGCCGATCGCGACGATGAGACCAGGAAGGAACGGGCGGGTCATCGTGCAATGATTTGTACGTTATTGCTGATGCCCTGCGTAGGGCTGGCACAGCGCTGTGACGTCTGGAACCAGCAGAGGCGCCCGCTATTCCCTCAGGACACGACGTCAATCCCGTCCTGCCAGTACGCGGTCGATCTGGGCGTCGCTCGGCGTCACGTGATAGAAGCGCGCGTAGAAATCCCGCGTCAGTGCCCGCAGATCCTCCGGGAACAAATCCGGGTAGAGGATCTTCGCCAGCCACCACAAGCCGATCAACCGGTTGACGCTGGGCGGGAAATCGACCCAGCCGAACGGCAGCTTGGGCGAGAGATGCACGCGGCGGGCGCGCACGGCCGCAATCGACGCCCAGGCGGGATCGCTCGGCACGCTGGCCGCGAAATCCTGATCGATGGTGATGATGACGTCGGGATTCCACAGCAGCACCTGCTCGATCGAGACGGTGGCAAGCCCGCCGCGCGTGCCGCCGGCGACGTTGCGCGCCAAAAGCTCGATCGTCTCGACGTTGATCGAACCGCCGAGCCCGGTCTCGAGCCCGCGCGGACCGCGGGCGTAATAGACCCGCGGCCGCCGGTCCGGCGCCACCGTTCCGACGCGCTGGGTGATGGTTCGGATCGTGTCCTCGGAGCGGCGCGCGAAGTCTTCGCCCTGCGTGGGACGCGCGATCAAGGCGCCGAGCGTCCGGTAAGCCTGCGCAATGCTCTCGAAGCGGCCGTCGAGCAGGGCGTAGGGGATGCCGGTCTGCTCCTGGACGCGGTCGGCCAGCGAAATGTAGGTCGCGTTCACGCTGCCGACGTCGAGAATGAGGTCGGGCTTGAGCCCCAGCACGACCTCGAGATTGGCGGTGTTGCCGCGCCCGGTGATGCGCCCCACTTCCGGACGGCCGCCTATGTCGGGCAACAGGAACTCGCGCTCCTCGGGCCGGTTGGCGCGCGGCCAGCCGATGAGCAGTTCGGGCGCCAGCGTGTAGAGAAAGATCGCCGCCGGCGGCCCCGCCGGAAATACGCGCGCCACCCGCTCCGGCACCGCTACGGCGCGGCCGGCGCCGTCGGCCACTGTGGCGGCGCGCGCGCGGCTCGGCGCAAGAATCGCAGCCGACAGTCCGGCGATCAGGGCGCGGCGATCGACACGCGTATCGGTCAAGTCGACGCCCTCCGTCACGCACGCCTTGATCGTGGGCGTGCCGCTCATTGCGGCAGTGCGGGTGCGGCGAAGCCATGCTTCGCGAGCACGCGCTGGCCATCCACCGATAGGATGAACATGGCAAACTGGAAGGCCTGCGGCGAGGCGTCGGTGACCACGGTGAGTCCGTAGTCGGCGCCGATCGCGAGTTCGTCCGGCAACGCCACGATCTGTTGTCCCGGATTCTGTGCCTTGGCTTCGCGCGCGTTGGTGCAATAGGTGAGAAAGAGATCGGCCCTGCCGTCCGCGACCAGCACGCCGTAGAGCGCGCGCCCGGGCGGAGCGGTGGGGCTGTTGGGAGCACCCGCCAGTTGCAGCGCCTTCTGCTCCAGCGCGGCGAACGCACCGGGCCTGAGCCGGTCGGCCTTGCGGAACACCTCCCAGGCGTAGTCGCCGGACGGGTCCGCACGCGGCGTCGATGTGCCGAGCTTGACGTTGGGGTCAAGCATGCGGTCGAGCACCGTCGCCGGTTCGACGTTGAGCCCAGGCCGCGCCAGTGCGCACAGCCGGTTGCGCGCGAACAGCACCACGGGGCCGCTTTTCCTTGCGGCCGCCAGCGCCTGCGGATGCTCCATGTTGGCGGAGGCGAAAACGTCGGCCCGCGCGCCACCAGCGATGTCGTCCTTCAACGTGCCGGAAGGTCCGAATTTCGGCTGCACCTTTTGTCCCGACGCGGCTTCGAATGCGCCTGCGGCTTCGGTCAGGGCGCTGCGCAGGCTGCCGGCGGCATAGAGAATGACGGGTTCGGCGGCCACGGCTGGGACGTTCATCATGGCCGCCACCAGAGCGAGGGCGATACGGACGACCATCACGCCCCCGGTGCGTTGGCGTTGGGGAAGAACAGTTGCTGCCCCTCGATCTTGTAATCGGCGATCGCCTTCTGTCCCTCCGGCGAGACCAGCCAGTCGATGAAGGCCTGGCCGAACTCCTGCTTCACGTGCGGGTGTTTGTCGGGATTCACCAGGATGACGCCATACTGGTTGAACATGCGCTTGTCGCCCGCCAGCAGGATGTCGAGATCGCCGCGGTTCTTGAACGACAGCCACGTGCCGCGGTCGGCGAGCACATAGGCGTTGGCGGCCGAGGCGGTGTTGAGCGCCGCGCCCATGCCCTGGCCGATCTCCTTGTACCAGGGCCCTTTGTCCTTGCCGATGTCGATGCCCGCGGCTTTCCAGAGATCGAGCTCGGCGATGTGCGTTCCTGAGCGGTCGCCGCGCGAAATGAACGGTGCGCCCTTGGCCTTGATGGCTTTCAATGCCTCGGCGACGTCGGTCATGCCCTTGATCCCTGCGGGGTCGCTCTTCGGGCCGATCAGGACGAAATCGTTGTACATGACGGGGTTGCGCTTCACGCCTGCGCCGTCGGCAACAAATTTTTCTTCCTGCGCCTTGGCGTGCACGAATACCACGTCGGCGTCGCCGCGCCGGCCCGTGTCGAGCGCCTGACCGGTTCCCTGCGCCACCACCTTCGCGTCGATTCCGGTCTTGGCCTTGAACAGCGGCAGGATATGACCGAACAGGCCGGAGTCCTGCGTCGAGGTGGTGGAGGCGACCACGATCGATTTGTCCTGCGCAAGCGAGGGCGCAGCAACGACGATGATCGCGGCTAAGGCGAGAACGGCGCGGCGGGTGAACATCGTGGGTTCTCCTTGATCGTTATTTCGGGCATGTCAGATGAGCAGTTCGCCGGCGAGAAAGCGGCGCGCCTCCTCGGTCTTTGGAGCTGAAAAGAAGGGATCTGCTGGTCCACTCTCGACCACGCGGCCGCGGTGCAGGAGCACGATATCCCCGGCGAGGCGCTTCGCCTCCCCGAGGTCGTGCGTCGACATCACCACCTTGATGCCGCGCGTCGCGACGGCGCGGATGACGTCCTCGATCGCCTTGGTGGCCGCCGGGTCCAGGCTCGCGGTCGGCTCGTCGAGAAACAGGATGCGCGGCTCCTTGGCGAGCGCGCGTGCGAGCGCCAGCCGCTGCTGCTCGCCGCCGGAGAGTTTGCGCGCCGGCCTTTCGCCGAGTGCGCCAAGCCCGACCAGTGCGCAGAGTTCGCGCACGCGGGCATCGTGTTCGCCGCGGGGCACGCCTGCTGCTGCCAGCGCATATCGGATGTTGCCGTCGGCAGAGCGGCGAAGCATGACCGGACGCTGAAACATGATGGCGCGGTGAGTGGGCGGGACGTTCTCCCGCCCGCCCCAGGTCACGCGTCCGCGCGAGGGCGGAATGAGCCCCATGGCGAGCCGGAGGAGCGTGGTCTTGCCCGCACCATTGGGCCCGATGAGGACCGTGGGCGATCCTGCCGTCAACGCCAGCGAGGTCGGCTCGAGGACGGCCACACCTCCAGCGACGAAGCCTGCATTCTCGAGCACGACGGGCAGGTCGTTGACGGGCGCGCGCATGTTCATCCCGCAAATCGTTCACCCGCGTGGCGCAGCCCCCACGCGACGGCGTTGACGGCGACGACGAGAGCCATCAGCACGATGCCGAGCCCGATTGCCAGCGGCAGGTCACCCTTCGACGTCTCCAGCGCGATCGCCGTGGTCATCACGCGGGTGAAGCCGTCGATGTTGCCGCCCACGATGATGACGGCGCCGACCTCGGCCGCGGCGCGCCCAAAGCCGGCAAGCAGCGCGGTGACCAGACTGAAGCGGCCGTCCCAGATCAACGTTCCAATACGGCGGAGCGGACCGACATCCAGCGCCGCGAGCTCGTCGCGATATTCGCTCCAGAGGTCCTCGATGGTCTGACGCGCCAGCGCGGCGATGATGGGTGCGATGAGCACGGTCTGCGCAATGATCATCGCCTGCGGCGTGAACAGCACCCCCCACGAGCCGAGCGGCCCGGCACGCGACAGCAGGAGATAGACGGCGAGGCCGACGACGACCGGGGGCAGTCCCATCAGCGCGTTGAGGATGACGATCGCGCCTTGGCGGCCGGGGAAGCGGGTCAGTGCGATGGCGGCGCCGACGGGTATGCCGATGATGCCGGCCAGAGCCACCGCCGAGAGGCTCACCATGATCGACAACCGCACGATCGCAAGCAGTGCCGGGTCGCCTGTGAGCACCAGATCAAGCGCCGAAATCCCGGACGGCATCGCCGCACCTCGTTGCCGCGGGGATGTTGCATTTCGACCGAAAAGGGTCAATGTGCGTAATATCCGCATGTCTATTCATGTCTGTTCATGTCAGATCTGTTGACCACCGACGAGGCTGCCGCCTACCTGCGCCTGTCCGAGCGCAAGCTGTACGAGTTGGTGGCGAATGGCGCGGTGCCGTGCACCAAGGTGACGGGCAGGTGGCTGTTCCCCAAGGCTGCGCTCAATCGTTGGCTGACGGCCGGGCTTGCCGCGCCGGACCATGCGCACACGCCGGCGCCCCCGATCGTCGGCGGCAGTCACGATCCCCTGCTGGAATGGACGCTGCGCGAGAGCGGCTGCGCGCTCGCGAGCCTGCCGGAAGGAAGCGAGGCCGGGCTGCTGCGGCTGGTGCGCGGCGAGGTCGTGGCCGCCGCGATCCATCTGCATCGGCTCGATGGCGATGACGAACTCGCCAACCGCGATGCCCTCGCTGGCGTGCCGGGCCTTCACGATACCGTGCTGATCGCGTTCGCCCGCCGTGAGCAGGGCCTGGTCGTCGCCGCAGGCAATCCGCTGCGATTGCGCGACGTCCCCGGGATCGCCGCCAAGCGGGCGCGACTGGCGTTACGGCCGCAAGGGGCAGGCGCGCAGCTCCTCCTGCTCGCGCTCACCGCCCGTGCCGGTGTGGCGCTCGAGGACCTCGTCCTGGTCAGGCCAGTCTGCCCGACCGGCGCCGATGTCGCCCAGGCGGTGCGCGCGGGCCGCGCCGATTGCGGGATTGCGACGCGCGCGGTGGCACAGGCGGCCGGGCTCGATTTCGTGCCGCTCACCTGGGAACACTTCGACCTCGCGCTGCGCCAGCGCGACTATTTTCAGCCCGGCCTGCAGGCGCTGTTCAAGTTCGCCCGGTCCTCGACCTTCCGGGAGCGGGCCGCCGAGCTTGCCGGCTATGACACCAGCGAGACGGGGGACGTGCGCGGGGTCAATTGATTGCGTCCATCCGCCCCGCGACCCGGCGTGTTCCGGCCAAGCGACGGGTTGTCACTCGGGCGCGCCCGACTATATTGCCGGCGCCGCAATCATCGCGGAGGGATGGCCGAGTGGCTTAAGGCGCACGCTTGGAAAGCGTGTATACGGGAAACCGTATCGTGGGTTCGAATCCCACTCCCTCCGCCAGTTCTCCTCGGGTCGAAGATTCTCCGTACGGTCCGGCGCTGCAACGATGTTGAGTAATGCCGGGATTCTTCAGACAGGGCTCTGGACTTGCCGGTTCGGATACGGCCCCCAGATTGCTTCTCTCCACCCTAAATTCTCCCGAGCTCTGTACTTGGCGGAATTGGTACGGATCTTGAAAATCATGGTCTATCCGAGTCTTGGGCGGTCGGGGCATAACTCGAAATTGGAAAAGTCGATCGCCTAGGGAAACTTCATAGAAGATCCGTCGTTGACTGTCGGCTGTGATCCGGGGTGAACTCGGCATCGCTTGTGCTACAAGGCGACTGGCTCAAATCGTCCCGAACGGCGTTCTGTTTAGACGCCGCACAAGCTCTTGATGCTACCTTGCCGGCATTCATGGGCATCCACCAGTTAGGGAAGGTCGTCCGATAGCTGCTATCCTGTTCCAAAATGGGGCATGGTGATATTGCAATGAACAATGGACCTAAAAAAATACAGACAATTTCGGTCATCGTTCCGAAAAGCCCCTTCGTAAAGCCGGAGTTGCGACAGGCGGGCAATGTCTGGCTGCCCTCAACGTTGAAGACTTGATGAGATGGTGGCCCGGCAAGCCCCATTTTCCTCACAGAAATCCGGCGAAGGTAAGAGCAATACAGAGGTCTCTGGATTGGAAGCGTGTTGCGCAGATTGCTGCGTATTTACTGCAAAGAGAGATCATTAACCCTCGTGATCTTCTCAAGAGACATTTCGAAAGCGTCTATGAACCCAAGGCTTTAGAACCAGGACGAGAGTGGCCGCCGAGAGTACCGCGCGTCGTCGGATTTGAACGAAGTGATTTTCCGATCTTCTCCAACGTCCTAATTCATGTAAACGGTGCACAAATCAATCCTGATCCGGACCACGAGGGCAAGACAGCGACACTCACGTTTGATGAACGCAGCGATAAGTTGAATTTCTCAGTTATTGACGGCCAGCATCGAATTAATGGTGCGTACCTCGCTGTGTGCATGTTGCGCGACGAAGGTAGCAACGAACATTGGGAAATTCCCGCAGAGATCTTTGTCGATCTCGACAAGCCTGGCGAAGCGCCACAGCATCAGGCACAAATATTTATAGACGTTAATTTTGATCAGAAGAAGGTCGACCGCTCTTTAGTTGCTGATTTATTTCCAACAGCCCGAGGACGTCGTGGCCCGCTTGACGAAAAGGAGCGAGCTCAAGACCTCGGTCGTCGGCTCATGTTGGAAACAGGTCCCCTCGTGGGAATGATTCAGATCCCCGGGATCAAATATGGAGTGGCAGACGTAGTGACCCTGAATTCAGCCATTGAAGACGTGCTAGACGATCTAGTGGCCGCGAGACTCACGAGCTTGGATGAGCAAGCTGAGTTTCTCGGCCAGTGTCTCGATGCATGGCTCGAGGCTACCGGGCGCAAGGAACAGGTCACCGGTTCTGAGGGCCTTGACCCCGAAAATGTTGCCTACAGGGGCGGGCACTCGTTTCGTTTTTGACTCTGGTTCCAGCTTTCATTGGACTGTTAAAGGCGAAGAAGTCCCCGCTGATATCCAACAAATCCAAAAATGTTCTCATCAAATGGCTTCGTCGGTTGCTTCTTCGTGCGGGCTTGTTAGAACGAAACCGCTTCATTCCCAAGAGCCAATTCAGAGAAAAAGGTTTCTTGGGTAGCGGCGGCCTCGCACGCTTTCGCGATACTTTATGGGCGTCATCTGCTAGCACCCGCAGCATTGCCAGACTGTCCTCCGAGCGTCGCGCCCGATTAGCTGAAGAACATCGCGGGCGCGCGCGGCGCGAACTGACCAATGAATGACGATCCTACTATTCAATCATTGAAAAGGATGTTTGCGGCTTGGCATCCAGCTGCCGCCGCTAGCGCCTTCCCGGCGCCAACAACTTTGACTATGCAACTTGAGAAACTGATACCCTCGGGACCTCAACCTAGAAGCATCGAGGTGCACCTCAATCCGGGCACTGCGAAATATTTCGCGACCGCTGCTATTGAAATCTGGCACCGTGCGGTCCACAGCCTGTTGATCTCGATCGCTATCAGCCGTGAGAGCGCATTATGGTCGACTGTCTGCGGCTATTATGCCACGCATTACACGTTTAGCGGCTTGGCTCATTTACTGGGACACTATCAG
Source organism: uncultured Alphaproteobacteria bacterium (assembly GCA_963739385.1). Classification (GTDB taxonomy): domain Bacteria; phylum Pseudomonadota; class Alphaproteobacteria; order Rhizobiales; family Xanthobacteraceae; genus VAZQ01. Next base: position 3,576 of record CAVUAI010000013.1, on the reverse strand, counting down.
CTATTCCACCTTCGTTGGATGGTGCACGTTCGACTAGAAAATGGCGGATTTGTTTGTAGTTTTAAAAAAGGGCGCAGCCGCGAGCACGAGTGGTATCGCAAAATTATAGAGACAGACGTCCACTTCAGGGCTGATCCTTTTTTTCGTGCCCTGCACCACCGGCACTCCTTGACGTTGTTCAGCGGGATCGAGCGAACTATGCTGACCATTTGAGTTTGCTCCCAACAATGAATCTCGTCGATCGGGATATTGTTCGCCATCGTATGCAACAAATTTCCCGCATAGAGGTTCAAGCTCCTCCGGAGCTTACAATAGAACAATTTCCGAGCGTCGAAGCTGTGCAAATAAATGCCTATCAACGCGTCGTCCGCTTCCGTCAGTTTTTGGATCAGACGCTCGGCAACAATCGGCTATGGAGCGTGCATCGGAATCCGGGGTGGGCCACAGAGTTTACGGATTTTCAGATTGCGGAAGCTCGTGGTGCACTCGAGCGATGAAATGGAGAGATTGCCTGCGCTGTCCGACAGGCCAAGGAATTGAAATGAAATGAAATGCGACTGTGATATGCCAGTGCCGCCTCGCCACGCGCATGAGTTCGTTCCTGGCACTTAACGGACGTATCGAGGTGACCTCGTGCACGTCCGCTTTGAGAGGCGAAGCGGACTTGGGTAAGCGACGGCGCAAGTCTGCTTATGACCCACAAGAACCTGGGCGGCTCCCGACTTTCGCAGCGCAAAAACATCGTTCGTCCTTCGCTAAAGCGTGATATCGTCCCCTGCATTGCATGAATGACCCCTAACCGGAGGGTCACATGGCAAGCCACATCGGACGACGAAAATTCTTAGCCACGCTCGGCGGCGCGGCGGCCGCGTGGCCGCTGGCTGCGCAAGCGCAGCAGACTGCGGTACCGGTGATCGGCTATCTAGGTGCGTCGTCCTTCGAGAGGTCGGCCGGAAGTTCTCTCCTCTGGTTCAAAAAAGGCCTAGCCGAGACCGGCTACATCGAGGATCGCAATATCAGGATCGAATACCGCTGGGCGGATGACCAATACGAGCGGTTGCCAAAGCTGGCACTGGAGTTGGTTCGCCGCCGCGTAGCTGTGCTCGTTGCAGCCGGCAGCCCGGTAGCATTGCCTGCCAAGGCGGCAATGAGTGACATCCCGGTGGTTTTTATGATCGGTTCCGATCCGGTTGAAATGGGTCTAGTCGCAAGCCTCAATCATCCGGGCGGCAATCTCACGGGCTTCGCCTACCTCAATGCCGAAGTGGCTCCAAAGCGGTTGGAATTGCTGCACGAGCTTCTTCCAGCAGCCAAGTTGATTGCACTGCTAGTCAATCCAGCCAATCCAGTCGCGGCGGGGGCGGAGGCAAAACAGTTGCAGGCGGTCGTCAGCTCTCTCGGGCTGCACCTCCTAGTCGTGAATGCAAGCAACGCGCTGCAGATAGAAGACGCTTTCGCGGCACTCGTACAAGATCGGGTCGAGGCGCTCCAGATCGGCGTCGACCCTTTGTTCGGCAATCACGTCGACCAACTTGTGGCTCTCGCCGCCCGCCACAAAGTGCCGACCATCTACCCGTGGCGCGAGTTCACGGCGGCCGGCGGTCTCATGAATTACGGATCGAGCATTCCCGACGCTTTCCATCAAGTAGGGATTTACACTGGGCAGATGCTGAAAGGCGCGAAGCCTGCGGAGCTGCCGGTGCAACGACCCACCAAGTTGAGGCTTGTGTTCAATCTCAAAGCTGCTAAGGCGCTTGGGCTCGACGTGCCCCCCACCGTACTCGCCCGCGCCGACGAGGTGATTGAATGATGTGAAGGGAGGTTCAAAATGAAACTTCCCCGTCGGCAATTTCTGCATCTCGCAGCGGTCGCTGCCGCGTTGCCGGCCCTATCGCGTATTGCGAGAGCGCAAACCTATCCGTACAAGCCCCTGCGTTGGATCGTCGGATTTCCACCAGGCGGTGGTGCCGACACCGTCGCGCGGGTCATGGGGCCCTGGCTCTCGGAGCGGCTTAGGCAGCCCGTCATCATTGAGAACCGGCCCGGCGCAGGCACCAACATTGCGGTGCAAGCGGTGGTCAGCTCGCCGCCCGATGGATACACGCTGCTGTTTCTCGGCGCTTCCGCCATCGTCAACACCAGCATGTATGAAAACCTGCCCTTCAATCTGCAGCGCGATATCGCACCCGTATCTGGGCTCATTGATTATCCCATGGTGATGGTTGCGCACCCATTGGTCCCGGCGAAAACCATCGCCGAGTTCATCACCTACGCCAAGGCCAATCCCCGGAAGATCAGTATGGCCTCGTTCGGCAGCGGCTCGGCCTCACACCTCGCGGGCGAGCTGTTCAAGATGACGGCCGGTGTCGAACTCGTGCACGTCCCCTATCGTGGCGGCGCTGCGATGATCACCGACCTGGTCGGCGGCCAGGTACAGGTCGGCTTTGATGTGATGACGACCTCAATTCCGCACATCCGCACGGCGCGCTGCGGGCGCTGGGCGTGACGAACACCAAGCGCTATGAGGGACTGCCGGATGTGCCGAGCATTGCTGAGACGGTTGCGGGCTACGAGGCAAGGACCTGGGCGGGCGTTGGTATCCCTAAGGGCACGCCGACTGATATCATCCTGAGGCTCAACCGCGAGATAAACGATGGGCTGGCAAATCCGACGATCCGGGCGAGGCTTGCTGATATCGGCACCATCCCGATGGTCTTCACGCCCGACGAGTTCGGCGCTTATATCGCCGCCGAGACCGAGAAGTGGGGCAAGGTGATCCGGGCGGCCAATATCAAGGCGGAGTGATCCGCGCGATCCCGGCCGAATATTCCGTAACCGCCCGTTCCGCGAATGGCGGCAATGGCCGCTACTGGGCGCGACTTGGACGAGCCGATCACCGCCGGATATGTCCGTTCATTGGGGTCAAGCGGTCATGCCGACTTCGCGCCTGAAATGACGCAAATGACCCACTGCGGTCATAGGCTCGATCGAAACCCCGCAGTGCAGCAGTCTCCTGCCGGCGTGCTATCCTTTGGGGCCGGTCCGGCAGCGCCCAAGCCGATTTAGAACAATTTAGGTCTGCCCCAAGGACGGGCGGGCCTGCCTATGGCAGGCTGAGTGTGCCGCAGACCCGCGCGCGAAAGTCGTCGTTCGCCACTGGGGAGGAAGGTCGCATGTCCGACTTGAGGCGGCGCGAGTTCATGATGCTCATCGGCGGCGCTGCCGCCGGGTGGCCGCTCGCGGCGCGCGCGCAGCAGCAGCCGGCAAAAGTCTATCGGCTTGGCTTTCTTACGACGGGCTCCGGCCCCGCCGCCGCCCATCGGGCGTTCGATACCGCGTTGGCCGATCTCGGATATCTAGAGCGCGGCAACCTAGTGATCGAACGGCGCTATGCCGCTGGAGACCTGAGCCGTTTGCCCGAATTGGCGGCTGATCTCGTGCGCGTCAATGTCGATGTGATCGTGACCGAGTCGACCCCGGCGGCGCGCGCTGCGAAGCAAGCAACATCCGCATCCCGATCGTCATGGCCACTGGCGGCGACGCGGTTGGATCGGGTCTCGTCGCAAGCTTGACGCG
>CAVUAI010000012.1:0-44239 GCA_963739385.1 uncultured Alphaproteobacteria bacterium | reverse complement strand
GGCAATGTCGGGGGTCCCAATGTCGCGAACCTGCAGGCCGGCGGATTCGTCGGCGACAATGCCGGCACGATCCTGTCTTCCGTCGCCAGCGGCACCGTGCAGACCGGCGCTGGCAGCAACGCCGGCGGTTTCGCCGCGTCCAATGCCACGTTCCGGAACTTCTCGTGCCCCAATTGCCTCTTCGGCGATGGCGTGGGGTTCTTCAACGCCGCCACGATCATCGGCTCGCAGGCGAGCGGCAACGTCACCGCCGGCGCGGCAAGTGCCGCCGGCGGATTTGCCGGCACCGGCAACGGCACGTTCGTCTCAAACAGCGCCACCGGCGCGGTGACCGCCGGCGGCAACAGCGTCGTGGGCGGCTTCGTCGGCGCGCTGAGCTTCGACGATGGGCCCGGGCTGGTGATCGCGTCCACAGCCTCCGGACCGGTGACCAGCACCGGACCCAACAGCACCGTCGGCGGCTTCGCCGGCCTGACCGGCGGCACGATCTTCGCCTCGACCTCGTCCGGACCGTCACCGGCACCAGCGACAGCTATCTCGGCGGCTTCGCCGGCGTGAACCTTGGCGCCATCCGGGCCCGTCCACGACGCGCCCTCCGCGACCGTCACCGGCACCGGAAGCGGCAACATTGTCGGTGGCTTCGTCGGGGCCAATTTCGGCCGCATCGATTCCTCGACCTCGGCCGGCAACGCCACGAGCAGGGCCAACAGCACGGTCGGCGGCTTCGCCGGGACCAACGCCCAGTTCGTCAATTTCCCGCCCGACTCGATTCCGCCATCGAGCTTCCCGGTCGGCACGATCACGAACTCATCCGCCACCGGCACCGCGTCCGGCGGTCCGGGCAGCACCGTCAGACCCTTCATTGGCATCAACAACCCCACCTCCGCCTCCAACCCGCCGGCGTTCCCCTGATCCTCGCCGGCTGCAGCGATGCCCTGTGCAGGTTCGTCGACACCGGCAGGTTGCCGCCGCCCGGGGCGCAGCTGGGGCCGCGTGTCGCCGGTCGTCGCCGCTGCCTCGCCGGTGTTGACGCTGTCGGACGATTTCTTCGCCTCGCTTCCGGTGCAGGCGCTGATCATCGGCAATCTCGTCCAGAACACGCAGCTCGTCGCGCTCAACACCACCGGCAATCCGCCGCTGGTCAACAACGTCCAGGACGGCATCCGCCTTCCGCCGCAGCCGCCGGTTCCGACGCCAGGCACCGCCGCCGCCGGGCGGCAGATCCTGCCGGGTCTCGACCGCCGCATCATCGATATTCCGCCTCTCGGCGAGACCCGCATGATTGCGGACGAGGTGGTGGTGCAGATCGCCGCCAGCCTGGACCGGCTGCAGGCGGCAATCCGCACCCTGGGGCTGACCGTCGTTGAGTTGCAGGCTCTCACCAGCACGGGATCGATCGCAGTGCGCCTGCGCATCACCGACGGACGCAGCCCGGCCGACGCCATCCGCTCCCTCGCCCGCGTCGGCATGGCCGCGATTGTGCAGCCGAACTACGTCTACAGCCTGCAGCAGCCGGCCCCCGATCCGGCGCCCGCCTCGCGCGGCGACACCGGTCAGCAGGGCGATCCCGCCCAGTACATTCTCGAGAAGCTCAAGATCTCCGACGTGCACCGCGTGGTGCGCGGGACCAACGTGCTGATCGCCGTGATCGATTCGGAGATCGACGCTGCGCATCCCGATCTCGAAGGGGTGATCGCCAAACGCTTCAGCGCCGTCGGCGGCGCGCAGGAGAAGCCGCACCCGCACGGCACCGGCATGGCCGGCGCCATCGGCTCCCACCAGCGCCTGATCGGAACCGCGCCCGCCGCGCGCATCCTGGCGGTGCACGCGTTCTCCACCAATGCAGCCAACGCCGAAAGCACCACCTTCAATATCCTCAAGGGCATGGACTGGTCGGTGAACCAGGGCGTGCGCATCATCAATATGAGCTTCGCCGGTCCGAAGGACCCCTCGCTCGAACGCGCGCTCAAACTCGCCTATGACCGGGGTATCGTGCTGATCGCCGCGGCCGGCAATGCCGGCCCGAAATCGCCCCCGCTCTTCCCCGGCGCCGATCCCAACGTGATCGCGGTGACGGCGACCGACGTGGAGGACAAGCTGTTCAGCGGCGCCAACCGCGGCAAGTACATCTCGGTTGCGGCACCCGGCGTCGATATTTTGGTGCCGGCGCCGGAGAACAGCTACCAGCTCACGACCGGCACCTCGGTTGCGGCCGCCGAGGTCAGCGGCATCGTGGCGCTCCTGCTCGAGCGCAATCCCAAGCTCACCCCGGCCGACATCCGCCGCATCCTGACCTCGAGCGCCAAGCGGCTCGGAACCGGCGACCGCGACGACAATTTCGGCTCCGGCCTGATCGATCCGCTCAAGGCGCTGCAGTCGACCGATCCGCGCACCGTCACCACCACGCCGCCACCCGCGATGACACCCCTGCGCCAGCGCTAGGAGCGATCGACTGGCGCAGCTTCCCGCAGCCACGGCTCGCGCCCGGCGGCGCATCCAGCTTCACGCCCGCCCGAGCAGGGCTCTATGCCCGCCCCGGAGGGCTGATATGCCGGAATTGGCGGCATCGGCGCGGCGCGGGTGCTAAGCTGCGTCCAGGTTCGCATCCCGCGAACAATGCAACTCGCTGGCTAGAGCCGGGGCGGGTCGGGGAATGCGCAGGACGCTTGCACTCGTGCTCGCGGTCGTCGGAACCGGAGCTGTTGCCGGGTCTCTGCCTGTGCCAGGCGCGCGAACGTCCGCGAACCCAGCTGTCATCGAGCCGATTTGGGCTGAAGCGAAGTGGCCGTTCGCGCTCGATCAATGGGGCGTCGGGCGCGCCTTCGTATGCGCTCCGGCCGACTGCGGGACAAGGATTGAGATCTACGTGCGTCCCAAGATCGGCTTCTGCAATTGCGCGACCGGGGTGTCCGATGACGCCGAGCTCGAGCGGGTCGGCGATACCGACATGGTGGACGCGAAAGCGCGGGCCGTCGACGCAGGTCGTCCGATCAGGATCGGGTGGATGAATGGTCTCAGCCGGCGCTATCAGGCGCGGGAGACACCGGTGCGCGGCAGCCTGCTGTCGGTCGCCGCCAACGATGAATGCGACGTCGTGGTCGCGCTGGCCGTGCTCGGCGAGGGCGACCCGGGAGTCGCGGAGCCCGTCAGTGATGGGGTTTCTCAACAGCGGCCCGATGGTGCTTTGGGCCAAGAAGGAGCTCGGTCTGGAGTTCGTGCGCCGCGACTGGTGATGGCTGTCAGCGCGGCGGCATGAGCGTGGCGGATTTTGTACGCTGCTCAAAAACAATCCAAGGGAGGCGATGATGACGAGAATGGGACGGCAACTTCTGCAAGCGGCGGCGCTGGCGGCCATCGTCACCGGCATGGGCGTCGGCGGCGCCATGCTGCTCAACGTCGCGACCGCCCAGCATGCCACGGTGGAGGTCCCGATCTTCGAGGTCGATCCGCTTTGGCCGAAACCGCTGCCCAACGAAGGGCTGCTCGGCATGGCGATCGGGGTATCGGTCGATGCCCAGGACAACGTCTGGATGGTCCACCGCAGCAGCCAGACGCTGCACAACAACGAAAAAGGCGCCGAGCTCAATCCGCCGATCGCGGCGTGCTGTCGTGGCGCGCCGCCGGTGCTCGCGTTCAATCAGGACGGCGACACCATCCGCGCATGGGGCGGACCAGGCGAAGGCTACGAATGGCCGGAATTGATGCACGGCGTCTTTGTCGACCACAAGGGCAATGTCTGGCTCGGCGGCAATGGCGCGAAGGATGCGCAAATCCTCAAATTCAGCCAGGACGGCAAGTTCGTGCTGCAGTCCGGCCAACAGGGCAAGAATGCCGGCAGCAACGATACCGAGAATTTCGGGCGTGTGGCGCAGATCTACGTCGATCCGAAGACCAATGAAGGCTACGTGGCCGATGGCTACCGCAACAGGCGGGTGGCGGTGGTGGATGGCGACACCGGCAAGATCAAGCGATACTGGGGCGCCTACGGAAAGAAGCCCGACGACACCGCGCACGGTCCATACGATCCGAACGCGGCGCCCGCTCAGCAGTACCGCAGCCCGGTGCACTGCGTCGCGCTGTCGAATGACGATCTGCTCTACGTCTGCGACCGGCAGAGCGACCGCGTGCAGATTTTCAAGCCCGACGGCACCTTCATCAAAGAGGTATTCTTTGCCAAGAACACGCTGGCATCGGGATCGACCTGGGAGATCGCCTTCTCCCGCGACCCGGAGCAGCGCTTCATCTACCTGACCGACGGCCAGAACGAGCGCGTTCGCATCGTCAAGCGCGACACCATGACCGAGCTGGCTTCGTTCGGCCGCGGCGGGCGGCAGCCGGGACAGTTCTACGGCGTGCACAGCATCGCGGTCGATTCCAAAGGCAACATCTACACGACCGAGACCTACGAGGGTAAACGCATTCAGAAATTCGTCTTCAAGGGCATTGGCAGCGTGCCGGCCGGCGAGCAGGGCTCACTCTGGCCGAAGCGCGGAAGCTGACGGCGGCGCGGCCGCAGGACTGTCGCAACGCCGCTCGGCGCAAGCATCGGAGTAGCCGCCTGCTGCATCGCAGGCGGCGCGTCGCAATCGTTTCATCCGCGCGTTATCGCCCCGCTTGCCGCTGGCGCTCGCGCAGATGCTGACGCTCGAGCCATTGCGCAATCACGCCCGCGATGGCGGCATTGTTCTTCTCGATCATCATCATGTGGCCGTTGCCGCGCACGCCCACATCGGCGAGACGGATGAGCGTGTTGCGCACGCCCGCCTGCTCGAGATAGGCCGCGGTGCAGTGGTCGTAGGCGGCGTGATACGACGCCTCGCCTACGATGATGACGACCGGAATGCCCTTCAGGTTCGGCAGTTGCCGCGCGGGGTCGCGCTGTAGCCAGCAGCGCACGAGGTCCGGCTTGTCCGCCTTGTCCTGGCGGACGAACTCGAGCTTGGCGCCGCCGTGAGCGGCGGATCGTAGGTGAGCGGCACGTCGTTGAGACCGGAGACCTTCGTGCGCTCCGCGTCTTTGAACCAGTCGGGTTCGCCGGTGTTCTCGACGTCGTGCACCGGCGGGCCGCTCGGCTCGACGTCCACCAGCGCCTTCACCAGGTTCGGCCGCGCGTCGGCGACTGCCCAGCTGAACGCGCCGGACTGGGAATGCGTGAGCAGGATCGCCGGGCCAATCTTGTCGAACAAGGCGACGAGCGCATCGCGGTTGAGCTCCTGCTGCTTGGGAAAGCTTACCAGTGAGGGAAACTGCGAGGCGTAGAACTGATCGAAGGCGGGATCGCCCGCCTTGCCTGTTCCCGGCCACTGGGTGTGCAGGTGCGCCTGCGGCCATTGCTTGTAGCGCTCTGGTGCGACGAAGCGCCGCTCGGTGAAATCGAAGCGCGACGGCTGCACCGCGCCCTGCAGCCCCGACCAATGGGCGGAACGCCCGCGCGCCACCTGGTCGACCACGTAGACGGCATAGCCTCGGCGCACGAAATACTGCGCCCACCCCTCGCGGCCGTCGGGCGTGCCGGTGAAGTTGGTGCCGGTCTGGCTGCCGCCATGCACCATCACGATGGGATAAGGCTGGCTGCGCCGCGCGGGGATCATGTACTCGACGTACATGTGGCCGAGCATCGGGCTACCTTCCGCCGTGTTGTCGATTTTGCCGCCGATGAAGAAATAGCTGGCCGCGGCGAGCGCGAGCGGACGGCGCTCCTGCGCTTGCGCGACACCCAGCCCGCACAGAAGTGGCATCGACATCGCCACCGTAATGGCGCGCTTTTGAAATCCGGTCATGTTTTCCTCCTTCTTTTATTGACACCGCGCGGCTGCAACTCTCCCCTCTCTTGCCAAGACCCATCGGGTTACCAGATGGTCAGTCCCGGATCGCCGCTCTTCGAAATTGCGAGCGCCATCCAAGCCCTTGCCCTGGCTCTCTCGGCGATACGGTCAGCCTGGGGAGGAGCACCATCCTTGAGCCCTCCGGCGTTTGTGTACTGCTGCGCTATTTTTCCAAGTGACCGACAATGTTCGGAGTTCTCGTATTTCATACTCTTGTCCCGGACATCTGTTACACATCGATTGGCCGCGTCGCTCAATTGATTCGCGATGGATTCGAGCTCCGATTGACTTGGTGAGCACGCTGCAATCAGTGCGGCGATGAAAAGCAGCAATGCCGTGCGTGTGCTGTGTGCCATGGGATCCTTTCCCGTTCGAGAAGCGGCCCGCGGACGAGCCGGGACATTCGCGGAGTTCGAATCAGACTACGCGAACCGAGCCATGTTGGGCGAGAACGTTTGACATTCCCGCCGGGGCAACCCGCGGCCTCGTCAGGCATCCCGCTCGAAGGCGAAGCCGTTGCCGCGCCGCACGATGGTGCCGAAGCCGGGAAAATCGAGATGGGCGCCCGCCACCGCGAGCTTGTCGGCGGCGATCCGGTCGAACATGCGCCGGCGCGTCTGACAGGCGGCCTGCGGATCGACGTCGTAGACAAGACCGGTATCAGGCCGCGCCACCTGGATCGATGCGAGATGAACGAGGTCACCCCAGATCAGCACGCTTTGGCCCTCTGCAGCGACGAGCCAGCCGGTATGGCCCGGCGTGTGGCCGGCGAGCAGAACCGCCGACACGCCCGGCGCCCCCTCGCCGTCGCGCACGGTGCGCATGCGTTCGCGATAAGGCGCGGTGGTCACCGCAGCCTTGGCGATGTTGCGGCGGATGCGCTCGGTCGCCCCGGTCGCGGCGTCGCGGTCGAGCCAGAATTGCGCCTCGCGCTCGTGCAGGACGACCTCAGCATTCGGATAAAGCGCGCGGCCGGCATCGTCGACCAGGCCATTGGAGTGATCGGGATGGAGATGGGTAAGAAAAATCGTCCCGATTTCATCCGGCGCCACGCCGAGGGCGCGAAGGTTGTCGGGCAGCTTCCCGAGCGTCGGTCCCATGGTGTTGCCGGATCCGGTATCGACGAGCGCCCATTTGCCTGCGAGCTTGAGAAGAAACGCATTGACGGCGATGGGTTCGGGCTCGCCCGGCTGGCGGCCGGCGAGCCGTTCGGCCTCGCCCCGGTCCATGCCCAGCACCACGTCGAGCGGAGCCGCCAGCACGCCGTCGCTCAGCGCCGTGACGTCGATGTCGCCGATGCGTCTGCTGTTTGAGTTCATGGCTTGGATCGCGGCTCCGCGATCACGCCGCTACGAGCCCGGCACGATCTGGATCAGTTCCTTGAGCTGCGCGTCCGTGAGCAGCGCCGGGATGAACTTGAACTGCATGGCATCTTTCATGCTCTCGTCGATGCCCATGATCTTTCCGGTCTGCAGGCTTTCCTTCGGGATGAACTCCCTGAGCATGAGGCGGACCGCCGGTTCGGACAGGCCGGAGAAGGCGAGATAACGTGATACGGCGTCGGCGCTGGCATACATCCAGTCGACGGTTTCGTTGTACGCCTTCAGGTAGCGCGCGATCGCGTCCTTTTTGGAAGCAAGGGTCTGCGCGTTGATGATCTGCACGCGGATGGTCTGGCTGCGAACGGCGGCGATGTCGCTGGCGCGCGCGATCATCCGGGCCTCGCCCTTGGCGAGCATGTCGAGGACGAACGGCGCGACCGACCAGCCGACGTCGACCTGGCCCGACATGACCTGGGTGATGGTGCCGGAGCTGTCCCCAGTCGCGACCGGTCGCGCCTTGAGGCCATATTCGCTGATGAAGCGGAGGACGACCACATGGGACGACGCGCCCGTGGTCGAATAGGCGAGCGTCTGGCCGTTCACGTCGCGCATCGACTGCAGCGGTGACCGGCCGGCGACCCACCAGAAAAGTTCCTGCGAGCCGGTCGAGCTTGCGCCAATGATGCGCACCGGCGCACCCTTGCTGTAGGCGCCGTAAGTGCCGAGCATGCCGGCGCTCAACCCGACGTCGACCGCGCCGGAAACGACGACCTGCATCGTCTCGCCGCCTCCTTGGGTATAGAGGATGTCGAGATCGAGCCCGTGCTTCTGGAAAATGCCGGCCTGCTTGCCAAGCTCGGGGATCGCCCCTTCCCAGCTGCCGCGGATCGGCGAGGCGATCTTGAGCGTCTCGGCGCTGAGACCCTGCGGGGTCGCCGTCGCGACGATCGCGGCCAGCAACGCGAGCAGGCTGAATTTGTTCATGCGTCCTCTTTTTGGACGCGCGGACGGAGCCCGGCCGTTCACGGTGCCACCGCTTCGATCGGCTGGCGCGTTGCAGGCGGCGTCTGCTCGCGCAGGTACGGCATGACGTCGCTCGCAAACAGCCGCAGGTTCTTTTCCGTGAGATCGGCGGGAAGCGTCGCAATCTGCAGCATCGCGATCAGATTGCCGACTCCCAGCTCGCGCGCATAGGACGCAAGCCGCTCGCGCACCGTGGCGGCGCTGCCGGCGACGACCATGCCGAGCTCAATCAGATTCTCAGCGGTCATTTCCATCATCCGAAACGCGAACTTGCTTTCGATCAGCGACTTCGTCGAGGCGATCGAGGAGTAGCCGGGCGGCATCCGCATCTCGAGCGGATAGTGCAGGAATTTGTTGAAAAATGCTTCGATATGTGGCTTGAGCTCGCGCCGGGCGATCTCGTCGCTCTCGGCGACATAGGTCGGGATGGCCCAGCCGAGCTGCGAAGGCTGTGATTCATATCCCTCGCGCTCCGCCACCTGGCGATAGAGGTCGAACGCCTTCTTGGCCGACTTCACCGGGCTGAAGGTCTGCAGATAGGTGTATTTGCGCTTGGCTGATGCGCACCATTCGACGGTCTCGGAGCTTCCCTGCGAAGGGATCCAGACCGGCGGATGCGGCTGCTGCAGCGGTCGCGGCCAGAGGTTCACATAGTCGAACTGGTAGTGCCGGCCGTGATAGCGGAACGGCCCGATCTCGGTCCAGGCGCGCAGGATCAATTCGTGCGCCTCGTAATAGCGGCCGTGCGAGTGTGTGGGATTGGTGCCGCTGGCGAAGTACTCGGTGCCGATACCGCGCACGAAGCCAGTGATGATCCGTCCGCCGCTCATCTGATCGAGCATGGCGAATTCCTCGGCGACTGCCACCGGATTGCTCACCAGCGGAAGCGCCCGGCCGAGAATCGCAATCTTGGCCTGCCTGGTCGAGCGCGCGAGCGCCGCCGCAATGAGATTCGGCGCCGGCATCAGGCCGTATGCGGTCTGATGGTGCTCGTTCACGCAGATGCCGTCGAAGCCGAGCCGATCTGCCAGTTCCAACTCGCCGATGTAGCGGTCGTAAAGCTTCTGTCCGACTGCGGGGTCGAAATAGGAGTTGGGCAGCGTGACCCATGCCGAGTTGTGGCGATCGGTGTAGGACAGGTCCAGATCCGCGTAGGGCATGAGGTGGAAAAAGAAGGTCTTCATCCCTTTGCTCCTCGGAAGAACGCTTCGAGCCGGGGACCGATCTCGCGCGCACGCTCGATCGGCAGCGCATGCCCGGACTTCGGCAGCGCCAGCAACTCCGAGTGCCGGATCGCGCGCTTGAACGGTCTGTGACACGCGAACGGGACCACCTGATCGTCCTCGCCCCAGACCAGCAATGTTGGAACATCGATGCGATGCAGCCAATAGGGCAGTTGCGGATTGTGCATGCGCGGGTTCCAGGCGAGCCGCGCCAGCGCCGTGCGGTTTTGCAGTCCGATATCGATGTCGAGCTTGGCCTGGGCCTGCTGCCATTCCTGCGCCAGTTTCGGATCATGAAACTGCCGGCGCGCGAATTCCTCGGCCGTCCACGCAAAGATGTCGTCGAACATTGCCTCCGGGGTTTCGACCCCGGCCGGCGCGAGCAGGCTGAGCGAGGCGAGCCGCGAGGTGCTGCGGATCGCGATCTCGGCCGCGATCCATCCGCCGAGCCCGTGACCGACCAGGTGCACGTCGTGGGCGTCCAATGCCTGCAACACATCGAGGTAGAAGAACGCGACGTCGCCGACGCTCATCATCCAGTCCGGGATTGGCCCGCGCCCGAACCCCGGATGCTCCGGCGCGATGACGCGCCAGCCCTCGCCGAGCTGCTCGAGCAACGGGTCCCACGAGGCACCGGCGGCGCCGTGCAGAAACACAACGATCGGGCCCGCGCCGGCTTGCGCATACCGCAGCTTCGTGCCCGCGACTTCGATGACCGAATCCTGCATCGCCCTCCCCGCGCGGCGCTTGGGCGCGCCGCATGATCTCGTTTGCAGCGAGAATGACGAATAATCCCGGCGCATGCAAAGGCGATCGCGTCGCGACCTTAGGACACACGCGGTCACGGCCGAAGTCCGCCGACCAGAGGTTATCGCGTGTTGCCGAGCAAGCTTGGCAGGCGCTATCGTCGCGCGCCCGGCCGTGCTTCGGTAGAAACGACGGCGCAATGGAAGCGATTGACTCGTTTGCGCGACCAACGCACTACACCCTGCGTCGTGGGACGCACTGGGGCGTCGAACACGCGCACGAAGGGATTGAGGAACTGGCGATGATACCGCTGCCGCGCCGTGTTGTGGTTCTGGCGCCGATCGCGATGCTTTTCGGCGCATCCCTCGACCGCGCGGAGGCGCAGGCGTCCGACTACCCGAGCCGACCGGTCAGCTTCATCGTGCCTTTTGCGCCCGGCGGCGTGACCAGCCTGTTTGCTCGCGTTCTTGGCCAGAAGCTCGAGCAACGCCTCGGGAAGCCATTCATCGTGGAAAACCGGCCGGGTGGCGGCGGGGTGACGGCGGCGGCAGCGGTCGCGCAGGCACAGCCGGACGGCTACACCATCATGATGGCGTCGAGCACCGTGCTCGCGATCAACGTCACCATGCGCAAGAGCCTGCCCTACGATCCGCGCAAGGACCTCACACCGATTGCGTTGCTCGCGCGCGTACCGTTCGTGCTGGTGGTCAACCCGGCGCTCCCGATCCAATCGGTGGCGGACCTGGTCAAGCTCGCCAAGGAGAAACCGGGCCAGATCGCGTTCGGCACCCCCGGACCCGGGACATTCCATCATCTCAATGGCGAGATGTTCAAAGGAATTTTCGGGCTCGACCTGGTGCATGTGCCGTACAAAGGCTCGGCGCCGGCGCTCAATGATCTCGTCGGTGGCCACATCCAGATGATGTTCTGCGACGTGCCGCCCGCAATGTCGCTGATCCAGGCTGGAAAGATTCGCGCCCTCGGCGTCACCACCCGCGAGCGCGTACCGGCGGTGGCCGACATCCCGCCGCTGGCCGAGGTGGGCGTTCCCGGCTACGACACCGCGTCGTGGCATACCGTGACCACGACGGCCAACGTGCCGAAGCCGGTCGTCGACAAGCTCTACGGCCATATCCGCGAGATCATGGCCGATCCGTCCGTCACGGAGGCGCTGGTCCGGGACGGCGCCATCCCGCAGGTCAGCCCGTCGCCGGATGAAATGAGAACGTTCGTCGAACGCGAGATCGTGCGCTGGGGCAAGGTCATCGAGCAGGCGGGGCTCGCGGGGTCGGAGTAGGGCCGACGCGAACGGACGGCCACCACCGGAGCTAATGCAATGAGGGAATCCGCCTCGCCATGAAAGACCTCGTTGCATCGATGTTCAGATGCATCTTCGTCGTTGCGTCTGTTTGTTGCGCCTGGACGACGTATCCAACAGCGGTGAACTCCGCGGAGCCGATCAAGATCGGCGCGGTATTGCCGTTCTCGGGCGGCGTCGAGCTCTACGGGCAACAGGCGAAACTCGGGCTCGACCTGGCCGCCAAGGAGATAAATGCCGGGGGCGGCATCCTCGGCAGACCGGTGGAGATGGTTTACGAGGACGACAAGACCGATCCAGACGTCGCGGTGAATGCGGCGCGCAAGTTGATCGAGCGGGATGGCGTGCTGGCGGTCGTCGGGCCGATCACCTCGCGAAACCTGAATGCGATCGCGCCGGTGGCCGAGAGCATGAAGACGCCGTTGCTCTATGCCACCAACTACGAGGGAGGCAAGTGCAGCCGGTACGTCTTCTCATTCAGTACCGTTCCCAATCAGGAGCTCGCCCAGCTCCTGCCCTACATGAACCGGACCTTCGGCAAAACCTATTTCTTGCTCGGCGCCGACCGCGCGTGGCCGCACAAGATGTTCGAGGCTGCGGAGCCGATCATCCGCAAGCTTGGGGGCCGTGTCGTCGGCAAGGAGTACACGACCGGCACGGAAACGGACTTCGCCCCGTTGATCGGCCGGATCGCTGCGAGCAAGGCGAAGGTTCTGCTTTTCGCGCTGAAAGGCGATGGGCTCAATTTCATCCCGCAGGCGGACGACCTCGGACTGTTGCAGCAGACGACCATCGCTTTTCTCGGATTGTCCGAGACCGACCTTGGCCTTTTCGGCGGCAAGGGCCAGAACATGTTCGTCGTCGTGCCGTTTGTCGCCGCAAGCGACATGCCGGCGGTCAAGGCGTTTGTCGCCAAGGTCAAGGCGAACGCCAGTGCCGACGTGACCGTGTCGAACTATGTCATGACCCATTACAACGCGCTCATTGCCATGAAGGCAGCGCTCGAGAAGGCGGGCAAAGTCGACAAGGAAGCGATGATCGACGCCCTCGAAGGGCTGTCGATCAAGTCACCTACGGGGCCGGTCACGATTGAAAAAAATCACCATGCGACCATGAACATGTTCCTGGCCAGGACCAAGGGACGCGACCTCGTCACCGTGCGCGCGCTCGGTGAGATCAAACCGGATCCCAGGTGCCAATGACAGGGCCTCGGGCACGTCGTTCCGGCTGAGGCTCGGGCAGCAACGGCCGCAGCGGTCGGCAAGTCGCCAACGGCAGCCGAACCCCACTCCGCAAGGGAGCGGGGCTCGGGCGGCAGTTTCCGACCGCGCGGCGTCGCCGCGCGCTGGTCGTCAGATGCGTCGGAAGGTATCCGCGCCACGCACGCGTCGCGTGACTCCGGATGAGTCGACATAGGTCATGACCCAGGTCGCGACGATGGTCGTGGGGTTGACCATGCGGCCGTGCCAGACGGTGGTGCTTTTGCAGAACGGGGAGTAGGCCCGCCAGGCTTGGAATCCGATGCGGACGCCCCGGGTGGCGCCGGCGACGTCATAGGGTGCGCCGGGGCAGATCCCGCCATAATTGATGTAAACGCCGGCGAACCGTCCCGTCGCCGGGTCGGACGCCAATACCTTCAGGAGCGAGCCTTGCTGGTTTTGCCAGACAGCCGGCAGGAGGCCTTGGGCCGAGGACGTCGCGACCGATGCGACCAGAAGAAAGAAGGCGGCGAGGATGCGATACATTTGTTGCCTCTGACTCATGGTGATTTACGGGCGGGATCATATTTTGCTCAGCGGAAATCTCAAGGCCGTCCAGCATCATTCCGGGGGGTCCCGCGTCACTTTCGTTTTCAATTGTTTGAATTGTTTCAATTGTTTGAATTGCGGCAGAGGGTGCTCAACGCCATCCATGCCCCCCGCGCCGTTCCGGGGGCAATTGTCCCGGATCGACCCGGCGCGAATTGGGCGCCGGAACGGCGGCGGTGGTCGGGATCGCCGGCGGCTCAGGAAATTTTCTTCACCGGCTTGGGATCAAGCCCGAACACCCTGGCCGCGGTACCGCCGAGGATGTTGCGGCGGCCGCTCTCGCTCAGGAACGGCAGGTCGTAGATCACGCTCGGCAGATCGAAATCCCAGTGCGGATAGTCCGACGACCACATCAGCTGGGTCTCGGCGTTGATCATCTTGAACGTCGCCTCCAGGATCGCGCGGTCGCGCGGCTTTTCCATCGGCTGCGAGGAATAGTACATCTCCCGCATGTATTCGCTCGGCTTGCGCCTGAGCGATGGGCAATCGGACGTGCGCATCAGGTAGGAGTGATCGAGCCGCTGCATCAGGCAATAGGCCCAGGTCAGGCCGCTCTCGATCCACATCACCTTGAGTTTGGGGAAGCGCTCGGGCAGCCCGTTGACCACCCAGTTGGTCATGTGGACCATGTTGAACCACATGAAACCCAGCGCGTGCACCGAGATGAAGCGGTTGGCGAGTGACAACGACTGGTCGTGCCAATTGTAGGCGGCATGGAAGGCGATCGGCTTGCCCATCTCCTCGAGCAGCGCGTAGGTCTTGACGTAGGCGTTGTCGTGCACGGGCTTGTAGCGCGGCGACGTCACCATGAAGCCGACCACGCCCTTCTGGTCGCCGAAATCCTTGACCGTCCTGTAGGCGGCGTCGGGATCGTTGAAGGGCAGGTACAGCATCGAGATGATGCGGGGCTCGACCGCAAGGATGCGCTCGCAGAGCCAGCGATTGTAGGCGCGGCACATCGCCACCTCGACCTCGACCTGCGGATGTAGCCCGAGGAACAGCATGGGAGTGGGAAACAGGCAGGAATAGTCGACGCCCATTGCGTCCATCCATTCCAGCGTCATGCCGACGTCGCGATGATTGGGGGCGCCGAGCTTGTCATGCCGGCGGATGTCGTGCCGGCGCAGCTCATGACGGGTGATGCGTCCGCCGATGTCCTGGTAACCGATCTGCCCGCCCAGCATCGACGCGCGGCCGCCGCGCTTGGCCAACTCCACCGCCTGGCGGCGGATCACCGGACTCTCGATATACTCGAATACGTCCTTGTAGGATTCGCTCTCGTAGTGGTGCGCATCCACGTCGACGATGAGAAAATCCTGGTAGTTGCGTTCGCGTGCCTGCTGGGAGGCGTGCTCCAGGTGCTGCACCGTCGAATAATCCTCGGCGGCAAGCTTGCGCACTTCACTGCGGGCCATATCCATGGGCGCCCTCTCCTTATCGGCAACGACGAATTTCAGGCGACGACGAAGATGTCGTCGCCGCGCTGGACGACGTCGAACTTTTTCAAACGCAGCTTTCGGTCGCCGACGCATTCGCCGGTCTTGAGCTCGTATTCGTAGCCGTGCCAGGGGCAGACGAAATGAACGTCGTCCGAAAAGGTCTGGCCCTGATAGGTGCGGTCGGCCGCGATCACGTCGACGACGCGGTTGATCATGAGGCCCTCGCAGGCCGGCCCGCCGGAATGGACGCAGAAGTTGCTGTAGGCGAAATAGGCGCCATCCTTGTAGAACACGCCGATTTCTGCGGCGCCCGCGACGACGATGCGGCGGTCGCCATCCTGCATTTCAGTGGCCTTGGCAACGAAGCATTCGGGCATGGCTTTGCTCCTCGCCGCTGATCCTACCATGCCGGCAAGCCCCATGGGTGGCGTGAGAATGCAGCATCGCCGCCCCCTCCATTGACAGCGGGTGCTGGAACCCGGCATCCCTGACGCGAGGACACAGGAGGGAGAAATCGGCATGGGGGGACGACCGCTCGCGCGGCTGCTCGCGTTATCGCTGCTGACGGTCCTCCTTTCCGCACCGGTCGCCGCGCAGCCCTATCCCTCCCAACGCATCACGCTGATCGTTCCCTATACGCCGGGCAGCGGCTTCGACATCGTCGCCCGCACGGTGGGACAGAAGCTCGCCGAGCGCTGGGGACAGGCGGTGGTGGTCGACAACAAGCCGGGCGCAAGCGGCACGCTCGGCACCGAGATCGTCGCCAACGCCGCGCCCGACGGCTACACCATGCTGGTGAGCGGCGCCCCGCACACGGTCTATTCGAGCCTGCTCAAGACCCTGCGCTTCGATCCGCTTGCGAGCTTCACGCCGATCGGCGTGGTCGCGACCGGCAGCGTCGCGCTGACCGTCAATCCCGCCGTGCTGCCGGTCAATTCCGTGGCCGAGCTGATCGCGGCGGCCAGGGCCCAACCGGGCAAGCTCAATTATTCTTCGCCCGGCATCGGCACCCTGCAGCATCTCGGGATGGAGCTGTTCAAGCAGCAACTCGGGCTCGACGTCTTGCACGTGCCGTATCGCGGCGCCTCCGTCGCGCTGACCGACTTTCTCACCGGGCAGGTGCACTTCACCTATCTCCCGGTCAACACCGCCCTGCCGCAGGTGCAGAGCGGAAAACTGCGCATGCTGGCGGTCGCGAGCTCGAGGCGATCGCCGATGGCGCCCGAGGTGCCGAGCCTGCACGAGCTCGGCCACCCCACGCTCGACTTCGATCTATGGTTCGGGTTTCTCGCACCGGCCACCCTGCCGTCCGCGATCGTAGCCAGGTGGGAGCAGGAGCTGGCGGCGATCACGGCCTTGCCCGACGTGCGCGAGAACTTCCAGAAGCAGGGGCTCACGCCGGTCTATCTGGATTCGAGCCAGACGGCCGCGCTGATCAAGTCCGAGACCGCCCGCTGGCGCGAGGTGGCGGAAAAGGCCGGCATCAAGCCGGAATAATACGTGCTGTCGGACGCGCGACCCGCGGGCCTGTGTGCAGACTTGCGCGCACCGCTACATCCACCCAGCGATGAAAAGCAAACGCGCGGCGGCGGTCAACGCTTGCCGGTCTTCGCCGAGCCGTTGCGCGCGTCGCGGATCGCCGCCCAGACCCGCTGCGGTGTTGCCGGCATGTCGATGTGCTCGATGCCGATGCCGGAGAGCGCGTCCATGACGGCATTGATCAGCACGGCCGAGCTCGGCGTGATGCCGGCTTCACCGCCGCCCTTGACGCGCAGCGCGTTGCCCCTGGTCGGATCTTCGGTCAGCTCGACCTCGAGCTGAGGGGGAAAGTGATCGGCGCGCGGCATGCCGTAATCGAGAAAGCTGGCGGACAGAAGCTGACCCGACCCGGGCTCGTAGACCGCCGCCTCGATCATCGCCTGGCCCATCCCTTGCGCCACGCCGCCGTGCACCTGGCCGTGCAGAATGAGCGGATTGATCGGCTGCCCGCCGTCATCGATCGAGGTATAGCGGCGCAGCTCGATGGTTCCGGTCTCCGGATCGACCTCGGCCTCGCAGACCGCGGCCCCGGTCGGATAGGCCGGGATGCGTCCGGTGAAGGTGGCCTCCGCCGTGAGCGGGCCGCGCAGGTCGTCCGGCAGCGCCAACTCGTCGACGGCGCGTGCGATATCGAACACGGTAAGGCGCCGGTTGCTGTTCGGCGCCCTGAACAGCCCGTCCGCAAATGAAATGTCCGCCTCGGGAACGTCGAGCATGATGGCGGCGACCCGGCGCGCCTTGTCGATCACCGTGCGCGAGGTTTCGACCATCAGCGACCCGGCCAGCCGCATGGAACGGTCGGAATGCGTGCCGCCGCCCGACGCCAGCATCGTGCTGTCGCCGCCGAGGAAATTGATGGCCTCGGGCTCGACGCCGAGCTGATCGGCCATGACCTGCCGGAAGCTCGTCTCATGCCCCTGCCCGCTCGACTGCGTTCCGACCAGGAGATCGACGCTGCCTTCGGGCCGTACTTTGAGAGCCACGCGCTCGTGCGGCATGCCGACCGGGGTCTCGACGTAATTGGCGACGCCGATCCCGAGCAGCCGGCCGCGCTTCTTCGCCTCCTTGCGGCGGGCCGGGAAGCCGTTCCAGTCCGCGCATTCGAGCGCACGCGCCAGGTTGCCGGCGAAGTCGCCGCTGTCGTAGGTGAGCCCGGTCGCCGTGCGATGCGGCAGCTTGTCATGCCGGATCAGGTTGCGGCGGCGCAGCTCCACGCGGTCGATCTTCAGGCGTCGCGCCGCGATGTCGATGAGCCGCTCCATCACCGCGGTGGCTTCCGGCCGTCCCGCGCCGCGGAACGGCGCAGTCGGCACGGTGTTGGTCATCACGCCGCGCAGGCGAACCCATGCCATCGGCACGTCGTACACGGTCGGCGCGACGCGGTAGCCGTTGCTGAGCGGGACATACGATACGGTATGCGCGCCGGTATTGGCGGTGAGCTCGAGCGCAAGCGCGACCATGCGGCCGCGGCGGTCGAATGCGAGCCGCGCCGCCGTCACCACGTCGCGCGCGGTGTAGTCGGTCAGGAACGCCTCGGTGCGGTCACCGGTCCACTTCACCGGCCGTCCGACCCGGCGCGCCGCCCACACCACCACCACCTGCTCGGGATAGAGATTGGTGCGCGATCCGAATCCGCCGCCGACGTCGGGGCAGATCACCCGCACGCGCTCCTGCGGCACATCCAGGCAGCCCGCCAGCGGATGCCGCACGCGGTGAACGCCCTGGCACCCCGAGATCAGGGTGTAGCGGCTGTCCGCCTCGTCGTAGCTGCCGATGGCCGCGCGCGGCTCCAGGAACGCGCTCGCCGTGCGCTGGCAACGGATGGTCTGTTCGATCACGACATGGGCACCGTCGATCGCAGCCTCGACCGCGGCGCGATCGCCGAACTCGCCGTCGAGCGCGAGGTTGTCCGGAGCGTCGGGCGAAACCGCCGGCGCGCCGGGCGCGAGCGCCTCCATGACGTCGGTCACGGCGGGCAGGACCTCGTATTCGACCTCGACCTGCTCGGCAGCATCACGCGCGGCAAGGAGCGTCTCCGCCACCACGACTGCGACCGCCTCCCCGACATAGCGCACCCGGGAGACCGCGAGCGGCAGTTGCAGCTCGTCGAGGATCTTCCGTTCGGGCCTGGGCACGAAGCTCGGAACGCGGATGTCGACGGCATCGGCCGGATTGGGAAAGTGCGCCATGCCGACGTGGCCGTCCGCGACATAGTCCTCACCGGTGAGAACCGTCAGGACGCCCGCCCGTCCGCGCGCCGCCGACGTGTCGATGGCTTTGATCGCCGCATGGGCGTGGGGCGTGCGCACGAATACCGCGAAGGCCTGACCCGCGACCGATACGTCGTCGGTATAGCGGCCGGCGCCGCGGACCAGACGCAGATCCTCGAACCGCGGCAGCGGGCGGCCGATGAAGGGACCGCGCTGCGCGCCCGGCTGACCTGAAATGCGATTCATTCCGTGCAACACTCCGTCACTGACCTTTACCAAGACTCTTTTCGCGATGGATGCCCGGGTCAAGCCCGGGCATGACGGCTAGGGCGAACGTCATTGCCAATTGGCCGCGGCCATCGTTTATGATCGGATCGACGCCTTCCGCTATAATCGATCGTGCCAAAAACGGCCGAGACACATCGCCCCAAGAGACATCACCGCATGGGCATCGTCGAAAAGACCCACACAACGGCGCCGGCGGCCACCGCAGATTTCGATCGTTTCCGCCTGCGCCGCTTCGTCGAGGGCCTGGCGGACGACGAACTCGCGACTGTGCGCGAGGCTACCGACCTTGCCGACGTGGCGATGATCCTCGAAGGCAACCCCAAGGCCGTGCTGTTCCGCGCGGTTGGCCCGGAGCGCCAGGAGCTCGTCGGCAATGTGACCGGCAGCCGCGCGCGCATCGCTCGCGCCTTCGGGGTCGCGCCGGGCGAGCTGCTGCCCGAGCTGCTGCGCCGGCTGCGCAACAAGCCGGACATCGTCGATGTTTCGCGCGCCGAAGCCCCGGTGCAGGAGGTCGTGCTCACCGGCGACGACGCCGATCTCACCGCCCTTCCCGTTCACCTCGGCCACGGCGCCGATGGGGGGCCCTACATCTCCTCCTCGATCGATTTCGTGGTCGATCCCAAGTCGGGCTGGACCAATGTGGGCGTGCGCCGCCTGATGCTGCGCGGCCGCCAGGAGGCCGGCATCGATCTGGTGTCCCCAAGCGACCTGCGTGCGATCTACGAAGCGAGCGCCGCAGCCGGCAAGCCATTGCCGGTGAGCTTCGTGGTCGGCGCGCACCCGATCGATCACCTTGCCGCGGTGATGCGGTTGCCGGTCGACGAGCTCGGGCTGGTCGCGTCGCTGCGCGGCGCGACGCTGCCGGTCGTGAAATGTGTCAGCAATGACATCCGCGTACCTGCCGACGCCGAATGGGTGCTGGAGGGCTATCTCGACCCGCGCGGGCACGTCGAACCCGAGGGACCTTACGGCGAGTTCCTCGGCTATTACGGTGCGCTCAAGCGCAACCCGGTCTTTCACCTCACCGCGATCACGCGCCGCCGCGACGCCCTGTTCCAGACCTCGACCATCGGCGGCTGGTCGCTGGCACGCACCGACACCGCGCTGCTCAACGCGCTGCGCACCGAGGTCATGATCTGGCGGGCGCTCGAGACCGCCGTGCGCGAGCCGGTGGCCGTGCATGCGACCGCCTCGAGCGGCGGCATGTTCAACCTGCGCGTGGCCTTGCGCCAGCGCGTGCCGGGCGAGGCGCGCAACGCGATCGCCGCCTGCTTCGGTGCGCTGGTGAACGTCAAGAACGTGTTCGTCGTCGACCCCGACGTCGACATCTTCTCCGACGAGCAGATGGACTGGGCGCTCGCCACCCGGTTCCAGCCTGATCGCGACCTCGTGGTGCTCGACGGCATGCGCACCCTGCCGCTCGATCCGTCGCTCGCCGGCGGCCGCACCGGCGCCAAGGCCGGCTTCGACCTGACCTGGCCGTTCGGAACCAATGCGCGCATCGAGACCCGCGTGCCCGAGCCGCCGCGCTATGCCGGGGAGCGCTTTCCCTCGGTCGACGCCGCGCTCGCCCATGGCCCCAAATTCTTCGAGGAGCTGATGGCGGCGGTGGGCAGCCGCGATGGCCGCGAGGTCGTGCGCGCGCTCGATGCGTTGCGGCAGAAAGGCCTCGATCGCGACGGCGAGGGACGCTATCTGATCAAATCCAAATAGCGCGCCGTGCGCGCGCACCAGGGGAGAGAACGAATGCAGCTCCGGTCCACCGTGCTCGCCTGCCTTGCCGTCGTCGTCGGCATGAGCGCCGCTCACACCCAGGAGGTCACGGTCAAGGTCGGCACCGTGCGCTCGATTTCCACCGCCACGATCCTGTGGGCGGCCGAGAAGGGCTACTTCAAGGAGCACGGCATCAAGGTGGTGACCGAGACGCTCGACACCGCCGCCAACTCGATCGCGCTGCTCGCGCAGAACCAGCTGCAGCTGGTAGAGGGCGGAATTTCCGCCGGCTATTTCAACGCGCTGGAAAAGAACCTGCCGATCACCATGGTGCTCGATCGGGTCTCGAGCCCGCTCGGGCACAACCTGATGCTGCGCCCCGACCTCAAGGGCCAGATCACCCAGCTGCGGCAGCTCAAGGGCAAGACCATCGCCACCAACGGCCAGGGCGCGGTGTCGACCTACGAGGTCGGCAAGCTGCTCGAAAGCGACGGGCTCACCCTCAACGACGTCGAGATCAAGGTCATTCCGTTCACGCAATATGCGGTCGCGTTCAACAACAAGGCGATCGACGCCGCGATCACCATCCCGCCCTTCACCGCGCAATTGCTCGACGGCGGGCACGCCGTGAACTTCAAGGACCCCGACGACATCGTCAAGCCGCACCCCCTCACCATCGCGGTGAGCATGGTCAACACCGATTTCGCCAAGGCCAACCACGACCTGATGCGCAATTACTACGTCGCCTACCTGCGCGGCATCCGCGACTACTGCCAGGCCTATCACGGCGGCGCCATCCGCCCGGCCTTCATCGATCTCACGATCCGCACCGGCACCGAAACCCGCTCGGAGCTGCTGCACAAATATCCCTGGCCGGCGCGCAGCCCCAACGGCGCCATCAACGTCGCCAGCATGCTCGACATGCAGTCCTGGTTCGTGAAGAGCAAGATGAGCAATTCCGAATTCCCCGCCGACCGGATCGTGGACAAGAGCTACGTCGACTATGCCCTGGGCAAGCTCGGCCCCTTCGTGCTCGAGAACAAGGACAGCAAGCTCGACGGCTGCCGCTGACGCACCGCGCCCGCCGGGAGGATGGCAATGGCCGTTGAGCGGCGCGGCGCGGCGATCGACATCGTCGAACTGCACAAGGATTATGTCAGCGGCGCCGGGCGCGTGGTGGCGCTCGAGGACATCAATCTCAACATCGCGCCGGGCGAGTTCGTCTGCATCGTCGGGCCCTCGGGCTGCGGGAAATCGACGCTGCTGCGCATCCTCGCCGGTCTCACGCAGGCAACGGGCGGCACCATCAGGATCGCGGCCCCGGGCTGGGCGATCGAGAATGCGATGGTGTTCCAGGAGCACGGGCTGTTTCCCTGGATGAGCGTCGAGGCCAATGTCGGCTTCGGCCTGATGACCCGCGGCGTGCCGGCGGCCGAGGCGGCGGCGAGGATCGATGCCGGCTTGAAGCTCGTCGGCCTCACCCGCTTCCGGCGGCACTATCCGCACCAGCTCTCCGGCGGAATGCGCCAGCGCAGCGCGATCGCGCGCGCCTTCGTGACCGATCCCGCCATGCTGCTCATGGACGAGCCGCTGGCCGCGCTCGATGCGCAGAACCGCGTCATCCTGCAGGCCGAGCTCCTCCGCATCTGGGAAGAGACCCGCAAGACCGTGATCTACATCACCCACTCGATCGAGGAAGCATTGCTGCTGGGCGACCGCACGGTGATCATGACCGCGCAGCCCGGCCGCATCAAACGGATCATCGACGTGCCGTTTCCCCGCCCGCGCGACCTGATCACGCTGTCGGCCTCGCCGGAATTCGGCCGGCTCAAGCTCGACATCTGGCAGGTGCTGGAGGACGAGGTCACGCGCGCACGCGCCGAGGAGGAAAAATGACGGGATTGTCCGGCAAGGCGCGCGAGCGGCTCCTCTACCTGATCTCGCCACTCGGGCTCATCATCATCTGGCAGCTTCTCCTGATGATGGGGATCGGCGACCGCCGCTTCATTCCGGCGCCGACCGACATCGCGCAGCGCTTCGTCACGCTCGCGGCCAGCGGCGAGCTGGAATGGCACACCGCGGTCACCCTCTACCGGGTGTGCATCGGCTACGTGATCGGCGCCATTCCCGCCGTCGCGATCGGGCTGCTCATGGCCATGTTCAAGCCGGTGCGGGTGTTCTTCGATCCGCTGATCGCCGCGCTGTTTCCGATCCCCAAGATCGCGCTGATGCCCCTGCTGCTGCTCGCCTTCGGCTTCGGCGACGCCTCCAAGATCGCGCTGGTGGCGATCGCGGTGTTCTTCCCGGTGATCGTGAATACCTATGTCGGCGCCGCCAATATCGACAGGATCTACTGGGACGTGGCCAAGAACTACGGCGCGAGCCAGATGGTGATGTTCACCCGCGTCGTGTTCTTCGGGGCGCTGCCGATGATCTTCGCGGGCTTGCGCATCGCGCTCGCGGTCTCCTTCATCGTGCTGGTGGCGTCCGAGTTCGTCGCCACCAAGAGCGGGATCGGCTACCTGATCTGGAACTCGTGGGAGCTGCTGCAGGTCGACATCATGTTCGTGGGCATCGTGACGATCGGCATCCTCGGCCTGATCACGTCGGTGCTGTTCCAAGAGATCGAGCGCAAGGCCATTCCCTGGAAGACGGAGTAGCGGCGGCGCCTTGAAGGCCAGCGTGTCCCGGACGCGGTGCAGCGTGGAGCGCGTCAGCGCGGAACGGTGCACCGCTGAGCCGGGACCGTCGCGGAGGTGGTGTGTGGAACGGTCCGGTCGGGATGTGTCCAGCGCATCACTCCGCATAGCCCGCGAAGACGGGCGTAAGCGCCCTTATGGCTTCGTGCTGCGCTGCGCCCGGGACACGCATCACAAGTGCACGCGTCTTCGGCCCGGGACGCGAGTCTCCGGGAGGCCGTGCTACCCCTATTCACAATATCAAACAGCCCAGCCGCATGCCGCTTGCGCGGCACTGCTAACTCGTAACCAGCTTTCCCTCTCGTTGCGGCTTGCGCGTTTGCGCCTTCCGCCCCGGGTCTATTCTTGCAGCCCACCCCGAACCGAGGGGCGGCGGAGCGCCGGGAGGCGCCAGCCTTGAAACAAGTCGCGCTCGTAGGGCGCGACGCCACGCTTGCGAGGCATGGGCCGTCCCGCGCAACCGGGACGCCGCCTCGCGGCGCTCCACCGTGGCGTTGTCGGCCCAGGGTCCGCCCCATCTCCGGCATTGCCGCCGGATCCGGTGCGAAGGCTCCACGCCGTCGGGCGATTCCGCCCGGCCGCGGCCCCGGGCGTCTCGTATCCGCGGTTACGAGCCGCGGTCGACGCCACACCCCGCTCCGCCGTCAGGATCGTCTCCGGAGACGCCCCTCGTCGAGCAGGATGCGCATTCATATATCATCTTCGATATGTAGTCAATAATAAAATTCGCATCGTAGCGAATTTTTTGACAGGCGATCCAGTCGGCGAAATCCGTGGAAAACGAGCATCGAGCCTGCCGACGACGACGGAGATCGCCATAGCCCGCGAAGACGGGCTTAAAAGAGGCTCAACCCGTCCTGCGTCACGGCCAGCGGCCGCTGCTACAGCCCCGCCAGCGGATAGCGCGAGAACTCGTAGCCTTCCTTGACCACGATCTCGAGCAGAAACGGCGCGCCGGATTCGGTCACGCGCACGGCCTCCTTGATCGCCGGCACGATGGCGGCCGGCTTTTCGACCCGCGTCGCCGCGACGTTGAGCCCCTCGGCCACCTTGGCGTAGTTGCCGCCGACGGTGAGCGCGCCGTACTTTTTGGTCGAGAGCGCGAGCACGTCGCGCTCGGCCGCCATCACCCCGTTGTTGAACACCACGGTGAGAATGGCGATGCGGTTGCGCGCCGCGGTCTCGATATCCATGCCGGTCATGCCGATGGCGGCGTCGCCCATGACGTTGACGCACAGCTTTTCCGGCGCGGCGAGCTTGGCGCCCATGGTGATGCCGAGCCCGTAGCCGAGCTGGGTCGACTTGCCCCAGCCCATATACGAGCCCGGCGCTGTGGTCTCCCAGAACGGCAAGAGCTGTTCGCGCGGACTACCGGAATCGTGGGTGATGATGACGTTGTCGCGGTCGACGGTGCGCATGAGATCGCGGATCACGCGGTACTGGTTGATCGGCGTCTCGTCGGAATCGAGATGCTTCGACCATTCCGCCTGCCAGGCCGCCTTGGCCGCGGCCACTTCCTCCTTGAGCGAGGCGAGCGCATTGCCGCCGCCCGCGCCCTTCTGACGGCCGACCTCCGCGATCAGGCCCTCGAGCACCAGCGCGGCGTCGCCGACCACGGCATGATCGACGCGGTACTCCTTGTTGACGTCGGCAGCATCGTTGGTGGCGTGGATGATGGCCTTGCCGGGCGGCACGCCGGGCCCGAACGGCGTGCGGGTGAGACTCGAGCCGACGGCGAAGACGAGATCCGCCTTCGCCATGAACTCGGTGAACATGCGCGGCCGCGAGCGGGTGGAGGCGCCGAGCGCGAGCGGATGGCTCTCGGGAATGGCGCTTTTGCCGGGATTGGTGGTGACGACCGGCGCGGGGATGAGCTCGGCCAGCACCGCCAGCCGCTCACTCGCCTCGGCGTAGAGCACGCCCTGCCCCGCCCACAGCAGCGGATTCTTGGCGGCGAGCAGCATGCGCGCCGCGGCCTTGATCGCGTCGGGATCGGGCGCGGTGCGCTGCACCGGCACCGGCGTGTAGTCGAGCTCGCCGCGGTAGTCGGCCTCCCACACCTCGGCCGGGACCTCGACCAGCACCGGGCCGCCCTTGCCGCTACGCATGGCCTGATAGGCGCGGCGCATGAGGTCGGGCAGTTCCTCCACCGCATGCGCCACCGCCGACCATTTGGTGACGGGACGATAGACGTCGGCGGCGCGGAACACCGGATGCACGTATTGCCGCGCCAGCGGCAACCCCGACGGAATCACCAGCAGCGGGACGTTCTCGGAGAACGCCTGGGCGATGCCGGGGAATGCGTTCTCGATGCCGGGGCCGGCCTGGGCCGCGAACACGCCGTTGCGCTTGCCGCGCTTGATGCGGGTGTACCCGTCGGCCAAACCCACGCCGACGCGCTCCTGCCGGCACAGGATGGGGCGGATGTCGAGCGCGGCGCAGGCCTCGATCAGCGGGTTGCGCGGATAGCACGAGAGAAACTCGGTGCCCTCGCGCCTGAGAATTTCGGCGATGACGGCGGCGCCGTTCATGAGGTTGCCTCCCTGGTGGCCGCGTGAGCTGGCGCCGCAGCCGACGATGCACAAGGGTGCGGACGACTGCGGTTGGTAGGGAATTTATCTCATTGATTCAATCGATCGCTCAACCAACATTTAATATGGGGCACTCAATGAAGTCTGGTCATTCGATGGGATCGAACGCCGTCGAGCGACATCCGAGGCACTGCTCTTGGACGATCTAAACCGCTCAAAGAAAGACGGTCCAAACTGGTGGCTCCCTCGCCGGGCGCCACTGGGCCCCGGATAGCGAAAGGTCTCCGGGGCCTCCAGTATCTAATTTGCGCGGCGGCTACCGTGGGTACGGTTGCCGACCGACACTCAACTACGGTTCTGCTATTTTTCCGAAATCACCGGCAACGAAGCCGTCCCTGAAGCGACGGGGAGCGAATTTGTCGGCCTAGGGATGAGAGACGGGATATTTTCGGGCGGAGTCATGGGCGCGCTGGTGACACTGTCAGTCACCGGAGCTGTTCATTGGCTGCGGCTGCAGCGCTCCTTGGAGCGGCCTCGCAAAAAAGCGCATTCTCGCGGCGCGCAAATGCATGGACCAGCCCACCAGGTCAAAGTAAAGTCTGTGCATTGGATGATGTAGCGTGCCCGAGACAACGTGAAAGCCCTTTACAAGGAAACCAACGGTCTGGGTCGTGCTACGCTTCCGCAGAGCCGCTCAAAGCAGCTTCTGCGCAAGACCATTCACCTTCTGTCTTATCATTTCATCCTCAAACGTCGCAGGACAACGGTGGCGCGCGTGGCCGGTTTCCGTCTGACGGTCCGACCGACAGTGTTCCACCCGAGATATTTTCTTACGAGCGCATTCTTTGCGAACTTTCTCGCAACTCTTGACCTGACCGGCAAACGGGTGGCCGACGTGGGAACGGGATCAGGCATCCTCGCCCTTGCGGCGGCCCGGGCGGGGGCAGCGAACGTAGTTGCCATCGACATCAACCCGAACGCCGCGGAGGCTGCCGCTGAAAACGCACACGCCAATGGCCTCGGCAGTCGGATCATGGCAGTGGGGTCGGACCTGCTCTCGGCTCTTGCTCCGCGCCCGCTGTTTGACGTTATTCTATCGAGTCCTCCCTCGTTTGCCGGCGAACCGCGCGATTTAGCCGACCGGGCCTGGCATGGCGGGCCGAACTACAGGGATATTGCCTCGCTGTTCAATGAGGCCCGCGACAGGCTCGCACCCGGCGGCCGCCTATATGTGCTCCTCTCGACGGATTCCGATCTGGAACTGCTCGGAAATTTCATTGGCGATGCAGGGTTTCGAACGCGGCTCGTTGCTAAGCGCTCTATCGTCATCGAGTCGCTGGTGATCTATGAACTGAGGTTGCAATAGCTCGAGGTCGATGCGCGCCCCGTATTCGGGATGGCACCTCTGCACGTGATGGAACTCGCTTCTTCAGAATTCCTACCAATCACCTTCGACTTGGCCGACCATAGCTCTCTCCTCGCAAGGAAGAACTACAGGCCACCGCGTAGCGACTGCCGCCCAACGACAGTTGGAAATGATTGCTTCGGACGCTCCAGCAGGCATAAAAACCCACATCTGCGCGATCCTTTTGAAGGCGCGCACCTCTTGCCAGTGCCTTAAGGCTTAGGCGGCCTCACGGGGCCCTGGCTTCTGGCGGACTGCTGTTGACAACAATTTGCTCGCTGTGCACCGCAGCCTGCGTCCATGTACGCACAAGGTCCATAAAGGCTTGTTTCTCTTGTTCGGTCTTGGATTTGCGGGCCCAGCGCACGGCTTCCTCGGCATATCGCCGAAACTCCTCAGCTTTCGACATTGCCACCCTCCGTGGACAACGCCCCCTTAGCTGCGCCACCCTCCGTGGACAACGCCCCTTAGCTGCGAAGCCTGCGCCCGTTGCTAGCGGGAGTCTGAGCAAAATTGCTCAGTCGGGTCTGCAATGCGAAATTGTGCACCGCAATGGTGGAGGTCCTCAATGTTGCTCGCTGAACCCCCTAAAAATCGTTCTTCAACAGCATCGGTCAAAACAGGTAAGTCTCGAAGTGAGCAAGTGTTTCCGATTTGCCCCCGGAAGCGGACCTAACAGCGGACATCGTGGACGTCTCACAAGTACCACATCCGGACAACCCCCCTGCCATCACCGCGGCAAACTCTCCTACGTCGTTCCTAGGTCCAAGGACATCGATCTGAAATAATGGTCAGTAGTTCTTCGCCGATCACATCGCCGGACAGGGCTTCAACTCGGGCCAGCGCGAGATTCCTCTAATAGCTTCTATTGCGCGTTTTTGAGAACGCTTCGGCTCGGGGCGAGCCGCACTTGCCGCTTTGAGCGGGCAGCAAATGACGCCGCCGGTTTGCGTTCCGTTTCCTGAATGTGACGTGACGTTCATTCGGTTGGTTCTGCAAAGCTCGGGGTCACCTTACGGTCCGGAACGGGGACGATCAGCGATGCGGCCGCCCTGTACTGATATCGCGTGAAAGCAGGCATCGATCTGGATCGGGACGAGGCCGTCAACTAAGCGGCCTACTTTCTCTTATCGTGCGTTTGATTTCCGTGCCGCAGCTCTCACAGACGTAAGCCACCTCAACCAGGCTATCGGTGAACCTTATTGCCTTGCGCTGCTTCGGGCCCATCGGTTTGTGTTCTTTCGTGGCCATCCGGCGCCGACAGCGTGGACAGATCACAACTGGCTCTTTTGGACGCCGACCCATTGCAGAGAAATAAACACAGTATCCCCGAACGCCAAGTGGCCCGCGGCTCAGTTGGCTGCCCTCATCAAGCTTGCATGCGCATGGACGCAAGCTGCGGTGCAGACCGAGCACATATTGGCGGCAACAGCAGTCCGCCAGAGGCTAGGATCCCGCCTCGACTTCAATGCATGGTCGGCCAGTTCCAGCGCGGTTCTTGGCTTTGCCCAGGGCGGCTTCCCAGCGCATCACCCTCAGTTTTCTGCCCTTCTTCTTCATGCCCGCTTTCGACACTTCGAAGTCATGATGAATGATGCAGCTAAAAGCGTAGTTGCCGGCTGTTATGGGGAGCAACAGCTTGCAAGCCTCACCGCAGATCGGACACGCCGTATCCGCCAACATCAGCGCCTCCTCCCCCAATCCTGTTCCGCCGCTATCCTCCGCAACCGCTCTCACTACTTGGCGATGTCCAGGTGCCTGACGAGAAGGCGGCCGAAGCCGCGGCGGTCGTGGAGTTCAATCTGAGCGACGACCAGCGCAGACGCGTCGTAGTGCAGCAGCGGGAGTAGCTAGCCGAACGTTCCCTAAGCTGGTACGTTGAATTCATCACCGGCAGCGGCCCTGAGCCAAGCGTCGGTGGCTGAGAGACCGATCGCGCTCCCGCCTGTAGCTGAGCGGGAGGGATCGGTGCCCATCACCCCCTTTCTGAATGGCGTTCGGTTTGACCCGGAGACCAGGCGCGTCCTGGGTGTCGCGCTCGAAATGGCGTGCATCGCTCTGCGCGTTGGGGACTGCGACGACGGAGTCAAGCAAGCCATAGCCACCAAGCTCATCGAACTTGCCAAGGCTGGCGAGCAAAATCCCGACTTGCTGTGCGAGCGAGTGCTGGAGGAAATTCGCACGCCGTGGGCCGGACAGCCCAATCCGTAAACGAGGGGCATTAGATATCGCCGCGATAGATGCCCGTCGGCGAACGAATTTTTCCACCCTTCGAAGAGACGTAGGGCGACGCGCAGGGGCAAGTCACAAAAGCTCTGCAAGCCCTTCCTGTTTGGGGCGGAACGACCCCAAAGCTGATACGTTGATTGACATCACCGGCAGCGGCCCAGAGCTAGGCGTCGGTGGCTGAGAGACGGTAGCGCTCCCGCCTGAACGGAGGGAGTTTGCCGTGACCACAGCCGCCGAATATCGCAAATTGGCCACAGAATGCGTCGAAAGCGCCCGCTCCGCTGCATCCGACGACATTCGCAAGCAATTTCTCGACATTGCGGAGCTATGGATGCAGGCGGCTGACAAGATGGATGCCGCCTTGCGAGAAGGGGCGAGTGGTCGCCCCGCAACAAAGGGGGGCTGGTTCCATGAGAGCTAGCGAGTTCCGCAAGAACGCAGCGATCTGCGGAGAAACCCGGGCGGCCGCCGAGCCAAACCATAAGAAAAGCTGGTTGCAGCTCGCTGGCCACTGGGAACGCCTGGCGCACGAAGCCGAGCGCTATCCAGGAGCGCTCTCGGCGGGCAACGGGCCGTAGGGTTTCCAGTTCTGAACTATCCTATTTTATGGAACGGTTATCCGCCGTCGCGCATGTAATCTAGTGTGCAGAGGGCGGCGCTGTGGTGACGAAGGCGGAAGAGTATCGCCTCAAGGCCAAGGAGTGCGAAGAGCGCGCCGACCGGACGCGCGATATGTTCGTCAAACAACAGCTGATCGAGCTAGCGAAGCACTGGCGGGCCTTGGCCGACTATCAAGAGAAGCAGAGCGACTGATCTCTCGGGTACGGACTCCGCATCAGGGAACTCCTTCGGCGGCAGCTTGTGCACCAGCTCTGGCCATTCGCTCTCGATCAGTGCTCGCATCTCATCGGACACCGCCTCTATGCGCTCGAAGCCGAGTATCTCCATGTGCACGCGCTCAAGATCGGCTGGGGTCACCCCGGCCCTCGAAAATTCGCGGACGTTCGGCTTCCCGGTGTCATGGACGGAGTTGATCTGGTTGGGAGGTGAAGAAACATTGGCCGTTGCTTCCTGTGATCCTCACATCCGGTCTTCCGCGCGACCGCGTCGGAGAACTGCCACTTGGGGTCGGCTACATGCCAAAGCCGTGGCAGGCGCTCAATGTGCTGATTGCCGGCGAACAGGCATGTGCGGCGGTGCGAGGCGGCTGATCATCTTGCTCATGCAAACAACGAAACGAGGTTTCCAAACCGCTTGCGAGGTTAGGGAAGTGTTTGATTCTGTCCGCGCGGGAAGATGGCGGGCCTATAACGTGCGACAATTTCCGGCAACCGCCAACCCTGGAACTGTCGGAACACTCGTCTTTTGGCAACGTTGAGTATGGGGGCGCAACCAAGGAAATCTGATGAGAAAGCATTCAGCGTTGTTGGCCGCGGCCGTGCTGTTCGTGTCAGGCGGGGTGGCATTGGCACAAAGCCAGACCCCGATGGGCCAGGAACGGCCGCCTGGGGCGACCGCTCCGCCCGCGACCGCCGGCCAAGGCAGCGGAAGCCAGGCCGACCCGCGCGGTCCCGGGATGACCGGCGCGCCGAGCAGCACCAATCCACAGGCCGGTGGCGGTGGTGCGGGGTACCAAACTCCCCGTGAGGTCCCCGAGGCCGGCGGGGCTCCCACGACACAGAGCCCAAATCCGAACCGGCGCTAAGCTTCGATCATCCTGTAAGTCTGGGTCCGAACCGACATCGGGCAAAAGGGACCCTGCCCGCGCTCACTCAAGTCGGGGCTTAGGTCGAACTCCGCCGAGGCAACTCGGCGGAGTTTTTTGACACCGCCAATGGAACTCTAGGATGTCGGCCGAATTGATTTCGGACCTTCGCTTCCAAGGGGATTGGGAGGGGGTCCAAGCCCCGCCTCGGCCACTCGGCGGGGTTTGTTTGACCCGGAGTACTCAGTAACGAGCCGCAAATTTTGATGGCGGGGGTGCAGAAAAACGCTGCCGATCCCGCCGCTCGCGAAACTCTAATTGCTGAGCCCGCGCCCGGAACTCCGCTGCCCTTTCGAGCAGGGCCATTCTCGCGTAGAGATCGATAGTCTCTTTCGCGAGTTTTACGCAGTCTTCGGCGCGTTGCCTATATTCTCGCCCAGTTGGCATGGCGGTGTCGTCCCTGTTCCGGCAACGTCGTCTCGCGCCGAGTTGTTCCCGCCCGCAAGCAAAAGATGGTCCTCGGGCATTTCGATTTGAGTTTTGGCGAGACCGCCGCGCCGACTGCGGCCTAACGCCGTCATGGTGCTCGCATTCGAAAAATGACATATGCCGCTCTGCGGCTTGCAGATCGGTCCGATCCGGTTGTCGAAATAGTCGCCAAGAAATCATCGAACTTGCAAAAGCAGGCGAGCGCAGCCGGGACCTGCTCTGTGAGCGCGCGTTGATCGATCTTCGCGCACGCCGCCACAGGTTTAATGGAATCCTGTGTGCTGTATTGCACAGACCCCCACTAGGCCGTTCCGGTATAAATGTATCTGCGAGATGATCCGGAGCGTTGCAGTGCTCACGTCTGATGAATGCCGGGCGCAGGCCGAAGCGAAGCTGGCGCAGGCGGAGGATGACCACCAGCATCGCAGACGCCTCATCACTGCCGCTGAAGGTTGGCTTTTGCTGGCTAGCCAACTGAGACGATTAGAAATCAGTGTAGGCAGTGAGGGCAAGAGAAAGCCCGAGTAGGCCGCCTCAGTTGGCGGCCTCGCTATCGCGCCGGCTTCACCGAACCGATTGTTTTTCTAACCAAGCGACAAAATCGTTCGCGATCCAATCGAGCGCGTCGGCCTCAGTCTTGAAGCCGGTGATGTGTTCCTGCTGTCCGCTCGGGTGCGTGCCGACAACGTGCCACTGAGGCCCAAACTTGACGGATCGGGGAGCAGCGTGATTTTGCCTGTGGTCTGGCCATCCAGACATCGTGCGCTCAATTCCCCCAAAATGCACCTGGGCCAATCAACGTTTGCAAAAATATCACAGAGTCAGCAAATTTCACGGCGCATCAATTGTCGGGCACGCATGAACGTTCTAATCTATGCGCGCGCCACGCTTTCGTCGGGGCGAAGTGTGGCTCAACCTCCCGGGAAGCCCCGATCGCCGGGTAACGGTCGGGGCTTCTCTTAATTGTTGGCCGCGTGCGCGACGGCATAGCGCAATATCCGGCTCACGCTGCCCTCAGCGTTTCCTTTGCCAAAAGTCGTTCGCGACGTCAGGCGTTACTCGATCACCTCGTCGGCGCGGGCGAGCAGCGACGGCGGAATTTCGAGGCCGAGAATTCTGGCCGTCATCTGATTGATCACCAGCTCGAACTTGGCCGATTGAACGACCGGCAAGTCCGTCGGCTTTGCGCCCCTGAGGATGCGCCCGGCATAGGCGCCGACCTGGCGATACGTGTCCAGAAAGTCTGTGCCGTAACTCATCAGCCCGCCGGCTTCGGCATGTTCCCGCGAGGCATAAGCCGCGGGGAGGCCATGCCGCATCGCCTGGAGCACAAGTTGCTTGCGCCGGTTGTTGAAAAAAGGGTCGGCACTGACGAAGAGCGCATCGGGCTGTTCGCGCACGAAGGCTGCGAAAGCCGCGTCAATCTCGCGACTGTTGCCAGCGTTGAAGACCTGGATTTGCAGTCCAACGGCGCGAGCAGCTTCCGCCATTTCTCGTAAGGTGGACTCAGTGATCGGAGCATTGGCCGGATTGACCAGCACGGCAATCCGAACGCCCTTGGGCACCAGCTCGCGCAGAAGTCCCAGCCGCTTTGGAGGTCAGTTCGGTATTCAGGAAATTGATCCCCGTCACATTCCCGCCAGGGCGGGCGATGCTGGCGACAAGCCCGCGCGAAACAGGGTCTTCTCCGGCCGCGAACACGATGGGGATCGTGGTGGTCGCCGCCTTAGCCGCCAAGGTGGCAACGGCACCTCCGGCCGCGACGATCATGGTGACCTGGCGACGAACCAATTCGGCCGCCAGTGCCGGAAGTTTATCAAGCTGATTCTCGGCCCAGCGATATTCGATCGCCACGTTCGCGCCTTCGACATGGCCGGTCTCCGTCAGACCCTGGCGGAATGCGCGCAGGCGGTCCGCGAACGTGTCGGCCGACGCCGCATGGAGAAATCCTATTACCGGCATCGTCCCCTGCTGCGCCCACGCCGCTAGCGGCCACGCGACTGCCGCGCCCCCGAGCAGCGTGATGAACTCGCGGCGCTTCATTCGATGAGCTCGTCCGCGCGAACAAGGAGAGATATTGGCATTTCGAAACCAAGCGCCTTTGCGGTCTTGAGGTTGACGACTAATTCCAGCTTGGTCGGCTGCTCGACAGGAAGGTCGGCCGGCTTCGTGCCTTTCAGGATGCGCTCGACGTAGAATGGAGCCCGGCGATACAGGTGCAGGTAGTCGGGACCATACGCGACCAGCGCCCCCTCCCGCGCCGCCGGCGGGAAAGCAAATATCGTCGGCAAACTCTGTTTGTTAGCGACGTCAATGATCCGTTCACGGTGTTGGTATGTGAACGGGCTCGGCTGAATGATCAGCGCCAACGCTCCACTGGCCTTTGCGCCTGCGACAACGTCGTCGAGCTCCGCGGCGTCGGCAATACCCCGTGATCGAAACGCCAGACCGACCGATTGTGCCGCATCTTCGGCGCCTTGCAGCCGATTTTTCGCGTCTGCCCATCCGGTGTGCCAGAAGTAGTCGACCGGGCCGCGTCCTCTTTGCAACTCGCTGGCAAGATCAACCTGCTTGCCGCCCAGGTCTGCAAGGATGTCGCTGAATCCGGTCGCATTGCCGCCCGGATGCGAGAGGCTCTCGACCAGCCCGATGCCAATGGGGTTACCGACACTTATGAATACTATCGGGATCGTCGACGTCTGACGTTTCACCGCCAGCGACGCGTTGGTCCCGCACGGTATCAACATGTCCGCACCGCGCTGGATCACTTCGGCCACGGCCTGATCAGCGTCGCCGGTGATCCAGCGGACATCGAGCACGACGTCGCGATTCTCGATCAAGCCGACCAGACGTAACCCGCGCCGAAGCGCCTCGACCAGCGACATGTCATACGCGTTGGATTGTGATCCGAGAGGCAGGACACCGATCCGAACCGGGGCCTTGGCCTGCTGCGCGCGCGCCGCAACTGGCCACGCCGCGGCCGCGCCGCCGAGCAGCGTGATGAACTCGCGGCGTTTCACTCGATCACCTCGTCGGCACGCAAAAGGATCGATGTCGGCATGGCGATGCCTGCCGCCTTGGCGGTCTTGAGGTTGACCACCAGCTCAAACTTGGTGGGGAGCATAACCGGCAGGTCGGCGGGCTTCTCACCCTTGAGGATTTGTCCGGCATAGATACCGGCCTGCCGCTGCACATCCGCATAGCTCGTTCCGTAGCTCATCAGGCCGCCGGCATCGGCAAACTCGCGACTTGAGTAAATCGCCGGCAGCGCGTGCCGGGCCGTCAGCGCGACCAACTGCTCGCGCCGGCTGCTGAAGTACGGATCGTCACTGATGAGCAGCGCGGCCGCCTCCTGTCGAGCGGCATCTGCGAACGCCGCCGCGAAGTCGCGTTTCGCTGCTGGCACCCACGACATGGATTGGCTGCCCCAAAACGCGCGCCGCCTCCTGCACGTCGCTCAGCCGCGTCTCGGCGTTTCGATTGTCCGGGTTGACGAGCACGGCGATCTTGGCGGTCGCAGAAAGGAACTCGCGCAGCAGCTCCAGCCGTTTCGGAAACAATGTGCCGGAGAACAAGGTCAATCCGGTTACATTGCCGCCCGGCCGGTTGAGACTGGTCACGAGTCCCGCTGTAACTGGGTCGCCGCCGATCGTGAAGATGATCGGAATCGTCGCGGTTGCGGACCTGGCTGCGAGTGCCGCGTTGAGGGAGACCGCGAGGATAACCGCCACCTGGCGGCGGACCAGGTCGGCGGCAAACTCCGGCAGTCGGTCATAGTGACCCTCTGCCCAGCGTTGCTCGATTGTGAGGTTCTTCCCCTCGACATGGCCGGCTTGAGCCAGGCCGCGGCGGGCCGCTGCGATCATGTGGGACGCCTCGTTGGGCGACCTGCTGCTGAGATACCCGACCACCGGCATCGCCGGCTGCTGCGCGCGCGCCACACCTGGCCACGCCGCGGCCGCGCCGCCGAGCAGCGTGATGAACTCTCGCCGCCTCATTCGATCACCTCGTCGGCGCGAGCGAGTACGGTTGCCGGGATGTCAAGGCCCAGTGTTTTCGCGGTCTTGAGGTTGATCGCGAGAACGTACTTCGTTGGCCGCTGCACCGGTAAATCGGCCGGCTTCTCGCCCTTGAGGATGCGATCGACGTATCCGGCCGCGCGCCGGTATTGGTCGGTCAGATCGGCACCATAGGAGATCAGCCCGCCGGCGGCGGCGAAGTAGCGAAACGGGTAGATCGCCGGCAAGCGATGCCGTGCTGCGCTCGCAATGATCGCCTGCCGGTGAATGGTCGCCGACGAGCTAAAAGACACGATCAGGCCGCCATTCGAGCCGCGCGCGAATGCGGCAATAGCGCGCTCCATCTCGTTGACGTCGCGAATTGAAATCGGAGTCAACTCCACTCCGATTTGCTCTGACATAGCTTGAATGACAGCCCATTGCCCGATGCCTGCGGAGCCAACGCCCAGATCGCGAAGCACGGCCACGCTTGTTACGCTGGGTGTGAGCTCCTTGAGTAGCTGCAGCCATTTTCCACTCAAGCTGTATTCGAATTGCGTGAAGCCTGTGACGTTGCCGCCCGGCCGCGCCAGGCTGGTGACGTAGCCGGCACCGACCGGGTCGATGGACTGTGCGAGCACGACCGGCACCGTCCGGTTCGCCCGTTGCACCGCCTCCGCGGCTCCGCCTCCAGCGACAATCATAACGTCCGGAGCGAGCGCGATCAGTTCCTGCGCCCTCTGGCGAAGGCGCTCAGGATCAAGCGGGCCCCAACGGTGATCGAGCCGCAGGTTGCGCCCGATGCTCCAGCCTAACCCCTGCAATCCCTGCTGAAACGCCGCCATATAGAGTTGCGCTTCTTGATCGTCGGCCGGTAGGTTCATCAGTGCACCGACGCGCCGCAGGCGCTCTTGCGCGCGCGCCGCGAGCGGCCAAGCCATCGCAGCGCCGCCGAGCAGCGTTACGAAGTCCCGCCGCCTCATATGGAACATGGGGGCTCCCTCCCCGGGTGCCGCCGCCGATCATACCAACTAGGGACCGCCGGACGCAGGCGGTTTGACGCATCAGGAGCCTGCCGGGGAAGGGTCAGCCGGTCCTTGGGGCAGACCTGAATCGTTCTGAATTTCGACGTTCGGCCGGTTACTTCACCACCAGCGGCCGCCGGCTTGGGAGCACGAGCGGAGAAAGATACGCCCCAAGAAGGCTAAAGCCGCCAAGCTGCGCTCCTGGCGCGTCGCCATCCTCCGCAACCGCTCTCACTACCTGGTGATGTACGGGCACCCGACGAGAAGGCTGCCGAAGCCGTCGCGGCTGTCGAGTTCAAGCTGAGCGACGATCAGCGCAAGCGCGTCGTGATGCAGCAGCGGGAGTAGCCGCTGCGGCGAACTCTCAATGAGTAGGCGGAAAGGCGAAGTCACCGGGCATGCGGCAAAGGGCACCACCTTGCCAGTATAGGGAAAAGTGCCAGGAGCAGGCTATAATCAGCGAAGCTCATGCCAAGGAGTGGAGCTTCACTGGCAAGAGCAAGAAGGGGCAGCTTGGTCGCCTCGTCCCTTGGCTTGGCCGACTGCCCCTTCGCTTGATGACCAGTCATTCCGAGCCAGCTGTCCTAATTTGAATCGCTAAGTGTCCTTGCTAGTCATAGTGTAGGACATCATCGGCAACGGCCCTGCGCCAGGTGGCAGAGAGACAGGTCGCGCTCCGCCTGACAACCAGGAAGCCACTCGTCATGTCACTTCGATTCGAAGCACCGCCGCTATTTAAACCACCTCCGCCGCCATGCGTTACGTGCGGCGTCACGACCGTCGTAGCGCCCGCATTCGAGGGAGGCCAACGGGTTTTCGTGGTTCGATGCCCCGCGTGCGGGCGTGCCGGCACGTACTCGCTCGATTATGACACTCTACGGGAGTGGTGAAGGCCATGCCCATTACCCCTTTTTTGAATGGCGTTCGGTTTGACCCGGAGACCAAGCGCGTCCTGGGGATTGCGCTCGAAATGGCGTGCATCGCTCTGCGCGTTGGGGACTGCGACGACGGGGTCAAGCAAGCCATCGCCACCAAGCTCATCGAGCTTGCCAAGGCTGGCGAGCGAAATCCCGACTTGCTGTGCGAGCGAGTGCTGGAGGAAATTCGCCCGCCGTGGGCGCAGGACCCGGCGCGATTGCGGGATACCCCAACCCGTAACGAGGGGTAGATTTCGGACTGTCCCCAAGTTCCGGGAACGGTTTTGTCTGCCCACGTTTGCCACCCAGCGCACAGACAGACGGGGCGCTGCTGTGGTGACGGAGGCGAAGAGTATCGCGCCGAGGCTAACGAAGGGAGCGCGAATTGTTCACGACAAGCTCCCCCGGAAAGGGCAGTGGGTCAGCGCCGCTCATATGGTTCTGTCATTCGCGTCCTTCAGAGCGCTATTGAGATACGTCTCTCGTACTGACACTTCGTGCGACTCGCCGCAATGTGGGCAATCGAGTTTCAGCATTCTTTTCCACGCGGCGCGAAGACTTTCCGCGTCCGTCCCAATTCCGGTCGCCGTCTGCCGCCCTGTCCTCGGGCAAGTGAAATATAGCTCGTTCACTAATGGCCTCTTTTCGTCGGATCTCGAACCGCGGAGCGCAAGGGCATGGCACGTCAAGCAGAGAACTTTGCCACCCCGCCGGTGGTACAAGGGCTGTGCTTCGAGGAGAACTGCATTTGCGCTTATTCCATGGGCAATGACGACGCCACAACTATCGCAGATGAGCGAAATTCTGATCAAACCAGACATCCCGGCATGCCCCCCGCAGCCGACAAAAACTAATGTCCGAGAGCTGAAGCTCAGATGAAGGAACCGTTCAGAGATGCCGACCTGATTCTGGGTCTGGAATTCCCTGTCTAGGTGGCGACCTCGCGTAACGCTCGTGCAAAACCTCAGCTCCATCGCGAAAGCACCGTTTCCGCATCCGTAGTCTCGATCTGGAACGTGAAGCGCTGGTGGTAGACCCGCAGAAGCGCCTCGTGTCCCTGGTCGGACGAGCTGCAGATGCCGTCGCGAACCACGATCACGCGAAAACCGTGATCCACCGCCCCCAGGATCGTCGAGAGCACGCACACATCGGTTTCGGACCCGGTGACGATCAGGCCGTCGGCGCCGCGGGCGAGCAGATGGTCCAGGAGCGCGCTTCCGAAGAAGGCCGAGTAACGGGTCTTGTCGATCACGGTGGCCGGCGGCGCCAGACGGGCGAGCGGCGGCACCAGGTCGAGCAGCCGGGGATCGAGGTGCGCCCGCGTCGCCTCCGGCCAGTGCTCGTAATAGTGTCGCCAGACGCCCGGCATATCCGGGGGCTTTTCGGGGGTTATGAAACGCGTGAACACCGTGCGTTCGGGGAAACGTTCCGCCAGCGCCACGATCACCGGCAACACCTTCTCCATCCAGGGCGTGGCCCACGGTCCCTCGGACGAGAAGATGCGCTGCATGTCGATGCAGAGGTGCACCGTTCGCTCCGTCAGCGGGGCGGCTGACAAATGGTCGGCCATTCAAGCCTCCAGTTCCATGTCTCTCCGGTCGTTCCAGCCGAGCGAGCGTAGCGAGCGAGAGCCGGAATCCAGTACAGGGCCGCGCTCTATTGGGAGATGGGCGCCGCCCGCGATGCCGGTGCGTACTGGATGCCCGCTTTCGCGGGCATGACAATCGCGGCAACGGGCATGCGGGTCAGTCCGGGGCGGGTGATGGCCATTCCTCGCAGGTGATGCGTCGCGCGTCTTCCTCTCCGGTCATTCCGTCCGAGTGAGCGCAGCGAAGCGAGAGCCGGAATCCAGTCACGCCGCAGCCAGTTGTCGGAACAGTGCCCGTCCCGACGCCGGTGCGTACGGGGATGCGCTTTCGCGGGCAACACCTGGCCGCCTTCCAACAACCGCCTAGGCATATGGCGGCACCTCCACCAGAGTTCCGATCAGGCGCAGCAATGCCTGCTGTTCCGGCCCCTTGCCACTTCGCAGAAACTCGCCCAGTTCGATGTGGGAGAGCCGGCCCCCGGATGGGGCGTTGGGCTGGTGAATGATGAAGGCATAACCGTTCGTTGGTTCGCGCCCGAGGAACCATGAGTCCCCATTTGGGCTACGGTAGAGTTCTCGTCTTTCCGACATGGCGGCTCCTGCTTTGATCCCAAACGTACAGGAGGCGGAAGATTGGTGCGAACGCGCGCGTTAGACGATCCGCTGACGGGAAGCATAAGAAGCGAGATTTAGCGTCGCCCCGGTGCCTCTTCTTTCGGCGGCAGCTTGTGCGTCAACTCCGGCCACAGTTCCTCGATCACCGCGCGCATCTCGTCGGATACCTTCGATGCGCTCGAAGCCGAGCAGCTCCTTTTGCACCCGCCTAAGATCGGCTGGGGTCATCACCCGGCCGTCGAAGATCCAGGGCTCGTACTTCCGCCTCTTCGTCATGTAACGAGTATAAGGCCTCCAATGAAGACCGCACCCATTCTGCCCACACCTCTCCGTCATTCCGGCCGAGCGAGCGCAGCGAGGCGAGAGCCGGAATCCAGTAAACGCCGGGGCCCATTGCAGGATCGGTGCTCGGCGCCCGACGCGACGTCGGTGCGCACTGGATGCCCGCCTTCGCGGGCATGACGATGCTCATTCGAGCTCGGAACCCTGGCCGGCGCTTCACGTTTTTGTAGTATGGCGATCGAGTTCTATTTCACGCCTGAGCTGCATCTCAAGGATGGACGCATCATCCGCGATCTTGCGGACGCTGCGAGTTTTGCTCGCGAACAGGAGGTTCGACCCGGAGTCGACCAACGCGACGAAATCTTGCACAGAATCGAACGCGCGGAGAGTCAAGAAGAGGCCCATGCGGCGGCGCACTCCTTCTTGCGATGGTTGGAGGAGCTCGAAGTTCTTGAATAGGCGGCGGCTATCAGAAATCCGACCTGGAAGCATGTTCAAAGCAGGGGTGCGAAGATCATCGAGATTCGACCGACAGCCGACGGCCGCGCGCGCGCCGACGAGGTGATCGAATGAGACGGCGCGAGTCATCACGCTGATCGGCGGAGCGGCGGCGGGCTGGCCGCTCGCGGCTCACGCGCAGCAGCGGGAGCGGCGCGTCGGCTTGGCGAACGATCCGAGCATTCCGGGCACATCGGCGTGATGGTCGCGAGGAAAACC
Organism: uncultured Alphaproteobacteria bacterium; assembly: GCA_963739385.1. Lineage (GTDB taxonomy): Bacteria > Pseudomonadota > Alphaproteobacteria > Rhizobiales > Xanthobacteraceae > VAZQ01. The sequence goes on along the minus strand of CAVUAI010000012.1, from coordinate 3,584 downwards.
ATTCGCCGCATGAACATTCCGGCAGCCTCAGGCCGACCTCGATTGTCGAACGTCGGGTAGCGGACAGACGGCCCGATCATCCTCCTGCTCGTTCTACTCGCGCGGTAGCCAAGCCCACGCGGTGGGGTCGCGCGCGATTTCACTGCGATCCCAGCAGGCAGTTCGCGCCGCTGCGCCCTCCGGATTGATTCGACCGGGATAAGAGGCAGGAAACCATCCCCGCCTGCTTGCCAGCAAACGGATTGAGGCTCAATGTGAGCTAAGTTGAATCGAATGGGGCCAATCATGAAAAAGGCAAAGAAGCGCACCAAATCCAAGACTTCATCGAAACGACGCGTTAAGTCGAAGACGACTCTAAAGCGTGCCGGCAGCAAGTCGAAGACCAGAAGAACGACAAAAGCCAAACGACCAGCGAAATCGAAAAAGTCGGTCCTTCCTAAGACTTCGACCTTGAAGCGAGTAGCTAAGGAAGCAGCCGTGGCCGCAGGCTTGGCTGCAGTCGGCACTGCCCTTTCCGCGATGAAACCCCAACAAGAGGCGGCCGAGGAGGCTGCTGATGGGCGGGAAACGAAGAAGGACAAATCGAATTAGTGGCCGCCCCGCCAGCCTTAGGGAACTTTGGCCATAGGTAGGTGTTCAACGGCCGGACCCATGTCTGGCACACGAGTCCCGCGAACCCCGCCCCAAGCAGCCTCCCTGCCTAAGGTGGGGTTCGTCGTGATTCCCATGGACGGGCGCATTTCCCAAACAAAGCGGCCGGAGATTTTATGAAACGGGTCAGGCGGGCGGCAAGTCTCCGCGGCGTGAACCGGGTGATGGACCACGCTCAATTGACGGGTCGAGAGCAGGTCACGAGGCAGCGCCCTCGACCGTATTTCTCCCGCACCGCGACAGGAGACCGGCGAACTCTCGCCGCTCATTTTATCTCGGAATCCTTCTGCTGATATAGACGCCGAGTGGCATGCTAGACGCGGAACAGTCTGCAATTTTCAGTAGACGCTCATTATCTGGATCGTGAGCGTCGCTTTACACCGCCCCGAAAAACGGCGCGACACGCGGGGCTCAAATAACAACTCCTCGCCGACATACAGGCCGAAACGCGTTGAACATCCGGGACGTATTGATTGCAGAGCCGCATGGCGTCCGGTTCGCAGGCCGCACGTTGCTCCGGGGTCCATTGCTGCGCAGCGATAGGTGCAGCTGTCAATGCGAGCGCAGCGCTTATAAGCGCGGCGGAAGCGATGGTAGGCCCAAGCTTTGATCGTGGTCTGGGGCGTCTCATCCGTTGCACCCTCTTCAGCTTGTACCGCGTGTCTCGGTACTTCGATTTAAGGACGAGGGCAACATCAGCGGCTGCTTCCCTCCTGAAAACCTAGCGATCGCTGCTTTGGGAAACCATGGCACCGTGGTTCTGCGGCCACCCCGCCGTGCGCGTTCATACGGCGTCGACGCGCGTCAACAAACCCGCTCAGAGCTCGTGGGGTTCTGCTTCTACGAGTGGCTCGCGCAACTACCAAGTTTGAGCGTTATACCAGTCGTCAACGTCCTTTCGGACCTTATCCTTGGCGAGGCCGTAGCGTTCCTGGATCTTGCCCTCCAGCTGATCTCGCTGACCGTTTATGGCGGTAAGGTCGTCGTCGGTTAGATTTCCCCACTTCTCCTTGACCTTTCCCTTCACCTGCTTCCAGTTACCCTCGACGCGATCCCAGTCCATTTTCGAACTCCGGTGTGTGATGATGGTCGCGAGGAAAACCATCCGCAGCTTAAATCGTTCCGGCAGAACGGCGTCCCGACCTAACCGGCTGCACACCGATGAACCCTGAGAGATGCCCTCCTCGCACGCCTGATCTGTGCGCCGTCTTCAAGAAACATTCCGCTTGCTGCAAGGCAGGGACGGCCTCGACCACAGGCTGCCGACCCTATCGTCGCCTACGTGCTTTCTGACAGGACGCTCAACGCCAGCGGGCGCGATGGACCGCTACCCCCCGGGCGACCCGATAGCCTCCGTAGACGGCGGGACGCGGCCGGTATCCGCCATAGGAGTAGGCGGAGCGGTAGATTGGTCGGTAGCCGCCGCCGTAGCCGTAGCCGCCGTAGCCGTAGGAGTATGCAGGATATCCGTAACCATAGCTGGCGTAGCTGTAGGCAGGGTAACCGTAGCCATAGGAGTACGCTGGGTAGCCATAGCCATAAGAGTAGGCTGGGTAGCCATAGCCATAGGAGTAGGCCGGACGTGATAGCGCAGCGCCAATGAACAAGCCCAGCGCCAAGCCACCGAGGCCCCAACCCCAGCCCCCCCGCCAAGCGTGCGCCGGTGTAGGCGTGGCAACCGTGGCCATCGCCAAGGTGCCGGCGAGCAGCGATGCAGTCAGATGTCGTTGCATGATGTTTCCTCCCGGACAGTATCTGCCCATGAGTTCAGATTTCCTCGACGGCGATGACTTGCGCACGTTGAGCTTACGTTAGAAACCCTCACTGTCGACCGGAGTTCCTAATCAGCGCGGGTCGCCTGGCCCGCCAAGCCGGTTCCCGGCTTCAATTGTCCTCGGCCGGCCGCGCGTAAACCCAGGCAAACGCGCGGTCGAACCGTTTGACCTCGTCGATCAAGACCAACGGCTTGTCGTCGGCACAGCGCCATCGCTGCGTCGCGATGATGAAATCAGCCTTGTCCGGATCGGTTTCAAGCACCCAGGGCCGCTGCAACATCGGCCCGACCAACCATTCGCGCCACGGGATGCAGATCAGGATGCTCGGTGGCGTTTCGGTATTTCGAAAGGATGGGTCGTAGTCGAGCCGGCGCTGACCGACGCAAGCCCTCGGTAGCAGCCGCCGACCAATAATCCTGTTCGAATTTGTCGTAGGCCTCCCGAGTGCCACCCGCGAACGCGTTGATCGCGACGTATTCGAGCGGGTGCAGCCTGGCTAAGTGGACCACTACGACGCCGGCATAGGTCCCAGCAATGAGGGCTGCAGCCAGCGGTGCGCGACGCAGGAGGGCAGGATTGTCGCCAGCCCGACCCCGGCCAGGAGCGCCAGCATGGGAATGACGAACAGCACGTGCCGCACTCCGTCGTAAATGGTGGCACGTTGGACGATGAGAAATGCCAGCGGCAAGATGACTGCCAGGCACACGAGGAAAATCCCGCGCTCGCGCGCCAGGGTCAGCATCGCCGCCCGCACGGCAGCTTTGCGATCAGGCCGCCAACGCGTTTCACGCAGAAGAGTTACCGCAAGGCCGACGGCATGGACGAGAGCAACCGCCAGCAGTACCAGGAATGCCTCGGGAAGCCGGGCCAGCAGCTCATTCGGGATGTAGGAGCGCGGTAAGGCGTTGCTTTAGACTCGCTCCCCCCAATGCGAGAATTCGAACACCATCGGCATATTTGCAAAGTGCACCAGGGCAGTCTTGAATTGCTGCAATGGATTGCCGATCTGCAGCCAGGGCCAGAGCGCAATTGCGGTCATCCAGCCGATGCCGACGACCGCCGCAGAGCGCATCACGACCTGCACGAGATAGCGTGCGGTCATTCGGCCGTTCGCGGCAAAGAATTCCGTCGCGCACAGGAGCATCGCACCGAGCAGAT
>CAVUAI010000011.1:0-140033 GCA_963739385.1 uncultured Alphaproteobacteria bacterium | reverse complement strand
GGAAGTCTGCGTCGCGCCCAAAGCTGTTCGGCAAGGGCCGCACGAACACTGAATCGTGCCGGCGAGCATGAAGAGATAAGGCTTGTCCGTCTTCATGTCGCCTATGCTCGTTGCATGGCGAAGAAGCGGAAATACGAGCCCCAAATCTTCGAGGGCCGGGTAATGACCCAGCCGATCTTGAGCAAGTCCACAGGGAGATACTCGGCTTCGAGCGCATCGAAGCGGTGTCCGACGAGATGCGCGCGGTGATCGATGAGCTATGGCCGGAGCTGGTCCACAAGGCGGTGGGACCAGCCCGGCGGCGATGCTGCCACCGCCAGCATGTGAGGTAATTCATACACGTATACTTGGGCAGTGCGATAACGCGTTCTGGGCTGTAGCGACAGGCCCGAAGCGGATATAATGGGCGACAGGCCCTTATGGGTGTGCTTTTTGAGGAGGCGCATCGTGGTGTTACGGGTCGTCTTCTTCTTTTTAGCGTTGCTAGTGTCTTCCGCCGCGCACGCGGGAAAGCGCGTTGCGCTTGTCATCGGCAACTCGGGCTATCGATACGCGTCTGAACTAACTAATCCAAAGAACGATGCTGCCGATGTCACAGCGGCGCTGGAGAGGCACGGCTTTATCGTTATCTCTGGGCTTGACCTCAACAAAGCCGGCTTGGATCAAAAAATTCGCGAGTTCGAACGGGCCTTGCGGGGCTCTGAAGTGGGTCTGTTTTTCTACGCCGGGCATGGCCTGCAAGTGGCGGGGCAAAACTACATCGTACCCACCGATGCCCAACTGTCGAGCCCAGCGGCACTTGAATTGGAAATGATGCGCATCGAAATCATACAGCAGATCATGGAAAGCGAGGACCGAACCAATATTTTGTTTCTCGACGCCTGTCGAGACAATCCCATGGTACGAAATCTCGCGCAGGCGATGGGAACACGTTCCACCGCGATTGGCCGCGGGCTCGCTCCGGTAAAGTCCGGCTATGGCACCCTCATCAGCTTCTCAACGCAGCCTGGAAACATCGCTTTGGATGGAACGGGTCGCAACTCACCTTATTCAAGCGCACTCGTCAAACACATGGCGTCTTCGAATGACGACTTGAGTGCAATCCTGATCGCCGTGCGCAATGACGTGATGCGCGAGACACAGCGCAGGCAGGTGCCGTGGGAGCATTCGTCGCTGACTAGTCGGGTCTACTTCAAGACATCGCCGGGCGGCGTCGTGCCGCCTCCGCCGCCACTGCAGGCGAATCCGGGTGCGGCGGAGAGGAGCCAGATAGCCCTCGAACAGGGAAGAGCGGCATACCAGAAGGGGGATCTCGACAGAGCCATCGCCGACCTGAACGAGGCGATCCGGCTCGATCCCAAAAGTGTTGCTGCGTTCAACCACCGGGGAATGGCTTACAACGACAAAGGGGATTTCGATAGAGCCATCGTCGATTATAGCGAGGTGACGAGGCTCAATCCCCGATGGGCGGGTGCGTTCAACAACCGGGGCTTCACCTATAAAAACAAGAACGATTTCGATAGGGCCATCGCCGACTATAACGAGGCAATCAAACTGGATGCAAAATATGCTACTGCGTTCTCTAACCGGTGCTACGCCTACTTAGTAAAGAAGGATCTCGATAAGGCCATGGCCGACTGTGACGAGGCGATCAGGCTCGATCCCGCCCATGCTGGTGCGTTCCAAAATCGAGGCCTCACCTACTTCGAAAAGAAAGATTTCGAGAGGGCCATTGCCGACTATAACGAGGCGATCAGGCTGAAACCCACATCAGTTCATGCGTTCAACAATCGCGGCAGGGCCTACGCCACTAAGAATGATTTCGACATGGCCATTGCCGACTTTGGCGAGGCGATCAGGCTGACTCCCACATCAGTTCATGCGTTCAACAGCCGGGGCTGGGCCTACTTCAGCAAGAAGGATTTCGACATGGCCATTGCCGACTTTGGCGAGGCGATCAGGCTGAATCCCACATCCGTTTATGCGTTCAACAACCGCGGCAGGGCCTACGCGGCTAAGAATGATTTCGACCGGGCCATTGCCGACTATAGCGAGGCGATCAAGCTGAATCCGAAAGACTCTCTTGTGTTCAACGGCCGGGGCTGGGCCTACTTCAACAAGAAGGATTTCGACCGGGCTATTGCCGACTATAGCGAGGCGATCAAGCTGAACCCGAAAGACTCTCTGGTGTTCAACAGCCGGGGCTGGGCCTACTTCAACAAGAAGGATTTCGACCGGGCCATTGCCGACTATAGCGAGGCGATCAGGCTGACTCCCACATCCGTTTTTGTGCTCAACAACCGAGGCAGGGCCTACGCGGCTAAGAATGATTTCGACCGGGCCATTGCCGACTTTAGCGAGGCGATCAAGCTGAATCCGACATCGGTTTTTGCGTTCAGCGGTCGGGGTCACGCGTACAACGCCAAGAAAGATTTCGGCAGGGCTATTGCCGACTATAGCGAGGCGATCAAGCTGAATCCCACAAATGTTCAGACGTTCTTAAGTCGAGGCAACGCCTACTTCCATAAAAATGAGTTCGACAGAGCTATCGCCGACTATAGCGAGGTGATCAAACTGGATTCCAAAGAAGCCTGGGGCCTATACAACCGGGGACTGGCAAAGCAAAGAAAGGGCGACCAACGCGGTGGCGGCGCGGATATCGCCAAAGCAAGGCAGCTGGACCCTTCTATTGGTAAGTGAGTCGGCAGAGAGGCGGCTGTAGACGCGTTGTGGCGCTACCGGAGTTCACCCGCGCGCAGAGCACCGCTTTCCGCGATCCGAAATCGTTCTTTCACCGCTACGCGACCTTGTCCGACGATGAGGCCGTGGCGACCGCGAGCTCGATCTGGACGCGAATCAATCTCCTCAACCTTCACGAGAATATCCTGCCAACCCGGCAGCGGGCGGATCTCATCCTGAAGAAGGTGGAGAGCCACCTGGTCGAAGAAGTGGCGCTGCGACGATTGTAACCGCAAGTTCCCCGGTCTGCTGTCACGCCCCTTGTTGAGCACAGGCGACGAATGCGGCAAGCTGTCCGGCAAGGGCGATGCCGGACAGGGACACTCCCCGAGTCCCTTCTTACCCATCCAGGAGAGGAATGAATGCGACGACTGATCATCGCGACCCTTGCCGCGCTGACGCTTCTCGGCGCCGGGCTGCTGCTGCCGAACCGGGCCGACGCGGTGCCGCTCTCGGCGCCCGGCAGCTTGGCCGCCGCCATCGCCGACAACGCGATCGTGCAGGAGACTCGCTGGCGGCGTTGGGGCTGGCGGCGTTGCTGGGGCTGTCGGCGTTGGGGCTGGCGTCGCCACTGGCGCTGGCGGTACTCCGACGTCGATCTCAAGCAGGACGTCGTCCAGGTCGGCAAGCTGGACAACGGCATCGGCCTCTATCGCTTCAGCTACAAGGGTGACGATCACACCGCCTATGTCGGCGTGATGGCCCAGGAGGTGCAGACCGTCATGCCGACCGCGGTTGCGCGCGGCAGCAACGGCTATCTGCTGGTCAACTACGACCGCCTCGGATTCCAGATGATGACCTGGGAGCGGTGGCTCGCCCAGTCCGGCGTCAAGCAACCGGTGCAGTAAACGTCGTGCGCCGCTGAACGGTCGATTGCGTGACACCGCCAGCGGCGCTGGATGACGATCGTCCCGGACCGGCGGCTACGTCGGTCCGGGGTTTTCACGCGGCCGCGCGACCATCGGTCCGCCGCGCATGCCGTCGCTGCTACTAGAGCATGATCCCGAAAAAGCCTGCCCCGGACTTGATCCGGGGTGGGCACCGGTTTTCGGAAAAGATCATGCTCCAGCAATAGTCCTAGATCTTCGATGCTGATCGTCCCACCTTTGCCGGCGGCGTTCGCCGCCCTGGACGCCGCATGAACGGTCGGCCGCAGGTTGATCCTTCCGCCATCTTGTTCAAGGGCGTTGGCACCTGGAACGCCATTGCTATGTATCGCAGAGGGCAACCCTCATTGGGGGGCAGGGGCGAAGAGGAGTTCTTCGTTTCTCGATCATGTCGGGTGCTTCGGCGCATCTGCCCTCGACGCCTCCACAGCCACTTCTCGAAGGCTTCAAACGCCTTCGGGTCTTCGCTTAAAAGATAGTTGGCCTGCTCTTCGGTTAGGCCCATCTTTGCAAGATCGTCACGGTATTTGTCCGGGTTGGTTATCTGTCGTAACGTGTGCAGGCACGCGCGCATCTCAATGAGGTCTACGGCATCGCGCTTAACCATGAGCCGTCACCTCATAAAAAAGGGCCGCCTCTGAGAGAGAGAGAGAGAGAGAGAGAGAGAGAGAGAGAGAGAGCGGCCCAAAGGCTGGTTGCTATCAGGGAGCATCACCGCCACGGCGATACTCCGACCCTATCCTACTAGGGCTGTCCGCCATCCCGGAACGGTGATTTTTGGACGCCGCCGTCCTTGATGTTCTCAAGGCATGTGCCTACAAGGGAGAGGGCGCTTACTAAAAACGGCTGTCGTCAGCGATGCGCTGGTCGATCTCCGTTCGAATATGATGTAGGTCCATCATACAGATTAGGTGTTCGTGACTTCGTGCATTTCTCGCGATAGAATTTGTTCTGTTCGGAAATTTCTTGCACCCGTTGTGCTCGGCTACGGCACGAGCCTCCCGCATTTGTGAGATATGGAGGGAAGCAAAAACGCCGATCCAGCGATTAGGAGCGCCCAAGGGCTGCATGACGGTGTTGTGGATGTTGTGAATGATAGCCCAGGCATTCCGTGATGAACGCACTGTCGCTCGCCCTCCGAAGATGAGCGGTGATACGCTTAGGCCCCTGGCGTTCGATGTCGCGTAATTGAAGATCGTGAAGTCGGCCACTCCCAATTGGGACATTCGGGTCCTATATATTTTGGACAATCATCCTCCGGGCAAGAATTGCGCTAATTCGCCCCGTCACGGCGACACACTAACGGCAGGAGGTACCCTCATGGCACGCCTCATTCTTTCATGGCTTGTGCTGGCGATATCTATTGTTCCGTCATATGCCGAAAGCAGCCTTCAAACGGATCAATCAGGCTATACGACAGGTACTGTCGGCAGTCGCAGCGTAAACACCTACACTGATCGGTACGGCAATACGACAGGCTGGATCGGCGGTAACTACACTAGCACTTATAGCGACGGGTACGGCGGGACGACGGGCACGATTGGCAATAAGCGTATAAACACGTACGAAGACGGCTACGGCAACACGACCGGCACCATTGGCAGAGATCGCGTCAATTTCCAGGCAGACCGTTCAGGTAATATCACCGGCACAATCGGCCGGCGGCGCCTGAACTGCTACACTGACCGTTTTCGCACCACCACGTGCTACTAGGGTCTTACACCGACAAGCTCAACTAATCGCCCCCGGCGAGGCTCGTGTGGTGGAAGCGGTGTGTTATCCATCTAAGTTGTATTGGGTATCAAAGATTGGCGTGATGAGGGTTGGGCTATTTCCCTCTGCGGCTGGCAGACGACGCAGTTCAGCTTGAAGTCCTTCCGCCGCCCCAAGGCATTGGCAATGCTCCGCGCCTCAATGTAGCTATCGGCGGGTATCCATTCGTGGGTGCTTCGAAGTCCCACCCCGCTTCGGCCTTCACCATGGTTGCAGGCGACGCAAGTCCCGCGGTGGATGCGGGCCCGCCGCATGAGCTTATTCCAGAATACGAAATAGTCTGCCATAACCCTGCTCCATCCATCCTGCGCAGGCGTACTTCGGGGAACACACTGAGCCTAATATGCTGAAAAGAAGGGCGCCCCTCATGGCGCCGAGTCTCATGGAAGTGCGAAGCGTTTGTCAGTCCCGTGGAGCGCGCAACTCCCAATTGAGGGAGTGCGCTCCATCATTTTTTGGACGGAGATGTCGCCTGGCGGCCCAGTGCAGCGTCGATAAATCCAAAGTGAATCCAAAAAAGCTGAATTCTCATTCCGAGAGGGATAACGCAATATGCCGGCCGTGGGCGGCTGGTGTGAGAGGAGGTCCCCGGTGGTTGCGGCCATGCAGCACCGAGGACCCCCAGCGGATTGGCATACGCGACCCCCAAGCCGCCCACATCTATGTCGCCCGCAATTCGGTTCGGGTTCAAAGGGGAGCGTATCGAGCGGCCTTAAATGAGGCTCGCATCGAACTCCGGCCAACGAGCAGCGTTGCGTCCGTTTCGCATCCGATGCCAGAGCCAGCGGCACTTTCGTGAGAGGTTATGCCTGTTGCCGATAAGCTCAGGTCAGCAATACCATTGTCCAGGCGACCGCAGCGCCGACCACCAGTAGGCCCAACATCGCACGGGGTCCTCGAAGCATCGATGGCTCCTTCGCAAAAAGAATCAACGACGAGAAGTCCCGACTGATCTCCCACCGCGAACGTCGTCCTTGCCCGGTATGATTATGGACCGTGGTATTTGGGTGTCCACACCTCCTGCCCTTCATTTTTTGGATTTTATCTCGGCGCAGCGCAAGTTCACGGAGGTAAGCATCCTTGCACGTCCTTCTGCAGAACTTGGCACGCAACCAACGATGGGTCACCAAGCCGAAACGTCCTCCACATTGATCGCAGAGTTGAGGCAGCCTCATCCTAGCCTCAACACTGCAGTTCGGGGGCTCGTGCCTGCGAGCTTGGGAAAGCCAAAGTTGTTCAAGTGCAAGCAAATAGGACCCGCGTTTGCGGGCAGCTGGAGCGTTCGGCGCAATCTCTGGCCACGAAGGCTCATTGGTAATATTCGCGCACTACAGCCGCTCCATGACGAACTCCTCCTGCACGAGTGAGGATTAGTCGAGCGGCTGGAAAAGATGGTTCGGGATTTGTGGGTTAACACCTCGCAAGAAACATGACGTTTTCGTGAGTGGTCGCGGGGCATAGACCGTGGGTCAGGTGTGGCGGCCGCGCCACACTGCGGCGAAATCAGCCGCGCGGCCCGCATACCGCCGCAAAGCCCCTCGAAATCTTAGTACGGGGAAGAGGGGGCTATCATGGGCTATCACTGGAGCGAACTGGCCGGGACTTGCGTCGTAAATCTGATGTTCGCCGCCGTCAGCGTAATGTCTGCGTATGGCGGGCTGAACCTTGCACTCGCGACGGGCAGCGCACTCCTCCACTGAAAAAAAGCCCAACCGAAGAAGGTCACGGCCGCCAAGACGCTGTCTGTGTGCCGCGAACTATTGATAGGCGCTCGCATTCCGCAGCGTTAGCTAGGAGTTCCGACCGAGAGCGACGGCAAAGCCGAATTTGTGATTTGACGACCGAGGCTCCGTCTCTGCCGGTTATCCTCAATCACGCGCGCGCCCTGCCGCGACGTGGGGGCGATGTAATCCTCTCACCGCCGAACTGGTGACGGAAGGCGCCGGCGTGTGCAGGATCTGCAAAGCAGTAGCCGCACATAATACTGCTCGGTTGTGCCATCCGTGGCCACGACGAGGCTCGATGCCGCATTCGCGTGGAAGGCGAGTATGTCGTCTGACTGTGATCGAAAGCCGCCTGATGGGAGCGGCAGCTCAACGATGTACGGGAATCCCGCTCATTCATGCCGGAAGAGACTTCGCCTTTACGTCGGCTCATGACTGAAGTGGATTAATCCCGCTCCTGCACCACAAGAAGAAGCATCCAAAAAAGCAGCTGATATCTATTCTCTAATGTGATTTAGGTTGCTATATGTCGTAATTCATAGTTAGGAGACGCTAATGGCTCAAAGAAGGAACCTTGCCTCAATGTCGGTTGAAGCTCTTTTGAAGCTTCGCGATGACGTAGAAAATGTTCTCACGCGCAAGGCCGAACAGTTAAGGACCCAACTTTCGAGGCTGAGTGACGAAAGTGGCTCCAGGAAAAAGGTGGTGGGTCGGAGCGCGTTGAAAGGCCGAAAAGTTGCTATCAAATACCGCGACAACGCAGGCAACGCATGGGCCGGAAGAGGGGCACAACCCGTCTGGCTGAGAGAGCGGTTGAAAGCCGGTGCCAAGCTCGAAGATTTTGCTGTTGGCGGCCAAGGAACTGCCCGCAAAAAACCGGGTCGCCGCCGTCGAGCCAAGAAGTGAAGTCCGGCCTCACTGAGGGCGGACTAATCCCGTTCCCGCACCCAGCCGCTTGCGCTGCCCATCGCTCAGATTGAACTCTTCGACTGCAGCGCAGTCCGCTTGCTACGTGTGGTGATCTGAAATGCGAACCCCGCCGGGAGGGGGCGCCGCCACAGGAGAGTTGCTCCCGCCCGAATGGGATTTCATGGCATGAGGGCGCATGAACCAACCTCCAGGCAGCATCGGTAAAGGGTTGGTATGGATGCGAGCGGCGTAGGCCGAGGCCGATACAACTGGATGGGCTTGTCACCGCGGCGTTCTGTCACTGCTCGCGTAAAAGCCACTCGCCGCATAAGATTGCGGCATAAGGCATTGAGAGATCGGGATAACGTCCGCACGTTGCCCACGCACATCCTTCCGGCATTTTATACGAAACTTACTTTGTTTAGGTTCGACCTCCTGTAAGTAGACTTCAGAAAAATTTGACCCTCTGGCGAGGGTGAGGATGACCAAAGAATTACACGTCTACGACCATTGCGACGGTATGATCGCCATCCTCTTCGTCAATCCAGACGGGTCGGTCGAGGCTTACGATATCAACGGTTCTGCCAGCATGGGCCAGTTCGGCAGCGTTGCCGAAGCCGCCGCCTGTGCTTGCGCCGATGCGGAAATGTCGACGCGGTACTGCTGACCCGAGCGGCCTTAGGCCATCCGCCTTCGTCGACTATTCTCAATCACCCGCGCCCTGCCGTTGGGGGACGACTGCGTCGCCAGCCGAGCCAGCCAAGACTTGCGAGCATCAGGCCGAACAGGCCAGTGAAGGAGAACCCGGTCGAGCTAGAGAGAGCGGGCGGGTTTCATAACCCCCGGGGGATTTGCGACCAACTCATCATTTTTTTGAATATGCGCAGTCTCAGTCCGCGCCCCGCCCTGACTGAGGCGGGACTTTTTTGCATCTCGCGCAGTTTTCGCGAATCATTGCCGACGTGGCGCGCCGCGTCTGCTGTGTGGAAATTCACTTGGGAGTCGATTCGCGGCCGCCGCCGGCTGTCAGTCGCGAGATCCGACGAGCTGTGGGCAGTCGGGGAGAGCGAATGGCAGGATTTGATGGAACACAACTCCCGTCGATCTCAAAAAGGGTGATCGAGCCGTCTTTAAAGGAGAAATCAACGTTGGATATGATTGCGTGATGCCCCAATGCAGCATTGTTCTCATTGGCCAGTCTGATTTCAACGTCGGCGGGCGCTCCGAGGACTGTAGGAACGACTTTAAGTGCAACGTTCTCGTCAGCGGCACGCACTCGTACCACAGCAATGATGTTCACTTCGAACGCGAAGTCACTCATTAGCGGAGGCTCCCGTAGACTGACAGGAGTCCCGCTCAGCATGAGTGGTGCCCATCGCCCATGGGTCGCTTGCTGTGTCGCAGCGAGTTCAACTGAAGCGCACACGCTCTCGTGAAAATGGTTTCATCGAGGGCAAAAAATGGTTTCAATTATGTTTCGTGGAAGCGCAGCGACGTTCGTCGAGCTGGATGAAGCGATGCTATACGCGCCGTCCGATGAGCGTGCCGAGCATCACCGACCGGCCAAAATCGAAATTGTCCCCAGCGTGCGCGGGGCCGACCCCCGCCACATTGCAAGCGGGCACGGCGGCGTTCCGAAACGGCCTCAAGGAGGCCAATAGGATACCCCGCCGTGACTCAGCGAGGCGCGTACAGCGCGATTCGTGGAGAGACGCTAGGGCTCTTCGGGTGGGTGGCGACAGTTTGCGTCGCGATGCGTTGAGTTCGCGGCCGGCTGGATCCAGCCACCGCCCGCTCGGACGCTAGCCTCGTGGGTCGAAGCATCAGAGCCCTTAGTGCCGGGGCCCCAGTTTGACGTGGGCCGCATGTTCCGCAGCGCTGTAACCGTCCACCCAGGCTTCAGATGCTTCGTCGCGGTCAACTTTGCGGGTCGAGCAACTGCTCCACCTCGGGCAACAGCCGCCGAATATGCGTTCATGCTCTTCTACAAAACTCAACACGCTAATCATCACACGCCAGCTCACCACTAGTTCTTTCTAGCCGCTGGACGACGCCCTTCACCGCTAGCCTGTGACAAGGCCTGGTCAAGCGCGGCTCGAAGGTTGAGCGCTGCCTGGATGCTACACTTCAACTGCGCAACAACGACAGCTTCCCTCGCTAATGCACCATGTTGGACGCACCGCGGAGCAGGTGCCGCCGAGAGTTACACTGATCATGCCATTTGCGCATCCCGACAAGGGCGCCCATTCAAAGAAAACAATGGGAGCATGAGGGGTGTCGTGAACCGGGGACTACAAACCGCCGCGCGGCTGGAAGGTCGCGATGATCCTCTGCCATCAGGTCACCCCCTTGTTGTTACTCGAAGGAACAACACGATCAGGCTTCCCAAAGTTTCAGCAGAGGGCGACGACCAGGCGCATTTTGACGGCGTAGTGCCGTCCAAAAAGTAGCACCCTCTTGAGAGGCCCGCCCGCCGCATGATGGAGGACGCGGCCGGGGGTGGATTGGCGTCATGGACAGCCATTCCTAGGCCGTAGGGCCCGGCTCACCGACATTTCCTCTGGGGGTCGGGGCCTACCAAATTGCACCAGAATCTGCTGGTGCGGTTCGGCTTCACGTTGCTGGGAGGGTAGTGGGTAGGTGTATCAGACGCACGTCTGCTGAGTCACGTGGAGGTTCTCTATACCCCGAAGAATCTTGGCGCCTCCTTCCGCTCCATCACATCCTCGCATGCGCAGTCCTGCCGTGGCTGAGGGATACTCATGCACCTGCTTGCCACCCCAGGCGCGTGTCGCCAGCAAGCTGTGCGCTGCCAAACGCTCGCAGAGACGGCGGTGATCAGCGCGTGCGGCCTCTGCTGGTTTCCATGAAGGAAAGGTGGACCAAGCTGGCTGACGAGGGCTGAACGGCTAAACAAGACTAACACCCCGGGCCGCAGGGTAGATGAAGCGGGCCTACCGCTGCGAGAAGTGCGGAATAGAGGAAATGCGATCCGTGCCACGGGATCGGTAAGGACGCCCTTTTCCCTATTAAACCACACAGTTCAGCCGTTCGACTAGATTCGGAATGAGCTTCTCCGCGTTTGCGCCATCGAGAACATTCCGAGCTCCCCACCCGAGCGTGCCCACGGCCTTAACGTATGCGACAACCTCATCGTCGTGACGCACGGCCTGAGGATAGTCGGTTGCGAATACGACTTGCGAGGACGGCAGCTCCGCTAGGCCGAGGCGCATCCATTCGGCGCCTCGCTCGGCGACATGATCGGGGCCTGACCAGCCGGCACAATCGTAAAACAATCGATGCTGTAGATAATGATCAAACGGCTCTCGTGGCATCCGGGAATGCCGCGGAATTTGCGCTGTACCACTTTTCTCACGATCCTGAAGCCCCCTGATGCGCGGGAGGTAACGAGCGATGCCGCCGCCGAAATGCGAGACCTGAACCTTTAATGAGGGAAGCTCATCGAGGAGGCCGCTATTGATCAGCCGCACCGTCGCCACCATCAGCGAAAATTCCCAGCCGAGCATACGCCAGAGGTCGTCCGCATCCATGTACGCCCAGCCTATGAGTTGCGGCGGGGGGTGGATGAAGACATAGAGCCCGAGGTCGGCAGCCGTCCTCCAAAAGGGGCGTAAGCTAGGCGCGTCCAGAGGCTGTCCTTGAACCTCAGAGGCGATGACGATCCCGGGGAAGCCGAGCTCGATGGCGCAGCGCTTGAGCTCGGCCCCTGCCTCTCGCGGATGGAGCGCCGGGACGTGCGCGAGTCCGATGAAGCGGCCGGGATGATCCTGTTCGGCCTGGTGCATGCGGTCGTTGATCAGGCGGCAGGTAGCAACGTTCGGCTGATCGAAGCCCGAGCCGCAGGAGAGCACCGCAACGTCGATGCCCGCCTTGTCCATCATTCGCACATGCGCAGGAAGATCGGCGAGCAGCGGATTGAACCGGTAATTTGGATTGCCGTTTTCGTCGAGCCGAAGGCTACCGGCGCCCTGGCCGCTCTCCATCAACTCCGGCGGTGTATAGTGGTGCTGAAAATCAACAATCAATGCAATTGCTCCGAATGGGAAAGCAGGCAAACTCCAACACCCTAGCGCGAGGCCTCGCCGGACGACTTAGACATATGAGCAGTGCGACTCAACAAAGCCGACGTTTCGTGCCACGCGGGGTTAAAGCGTGCGGGGCCCGGACTTATAGCATGACGGTTTTTGAAGAATGGTGCGCATGCCATACACGCCGAACCCAGCCATCTCCAGATCGAAGGAAGCCCGTGGCTGCCTGAACGCCACGACGAAGGTACCAAGAGCCCTTCCCTTTAAGCTGAATACGGGAGCGGATTGCACCGATTGGAGGCCAAGGTCGATGTACAGACGACGCCACCCGGCATCAAAACGGGTGTCGGTCGCTACATCTGAGCAGACGACAATTCTTTCCTCACACACCGCCTGTGCGCAGGTTCCGATATAGGGAGGGCTAATGCGACTGTGACAGATCGTGCGGAAAGAGGAGGGAGGCAGGCTGGGAAACACGACCCTGTCCAATGTAGCCGAGCGGCCGTCGATGATGGTGCCGCCCACGACGGCGCCGGGCTGGAGCTCTTCGGCCAACACGCACAATGTGCCTATCGATTCCTCCTGGGACGCATCAAAGTCCTGTAGATCGAGGAGGAACTCTAGCGCCCGTGTCGAAAGGTGAGTCCTTTCCAACGGATCCGATCGGTCCATCGCACACCTACCTAAGACATTCCCGTCTATGTCGTCCCCCGTCGTCACATGTCCGTTTGCTGAAACATATCCAGCGCGGCGTCGCGCTCGAATGGATTGGCGTCTGTCCGGCACCGCACAGCCACTATACTATCAAACGTCGTGAGCGTCACTAGCGAAACAGCCACACTATCTCAACGATCGACTGATCAGCCGCTCGAGTTCGTGCGGTAAGCGACCGAGCAGCGTAATGAACTCGTGGCGCCTCACTCGCTCATCTTGTCGGCGATTAGCGAGCAAGCCGGGTGGAATTTCGCAGCCAGGGGGTTTGGCCAAAGAATTTCGATGCCAGGGAGTTTCGCCGGCTGCTGCGTGGGCGCCGCGCCACTGCCGCGCCGCCAGAAGGGTGATGACCTCGCGCCGCCTCATGTCCACCATGGGTGGGCTCTCTCCCAGAAAGCCGCCGATCATACCAGCAAGCGACCACCGCGGCGGTCGATTGCCGCGGCCGCCACAAGATCGGCGCGCCTCGACCACCACCACGGCCGACCCGGATTGCAATAGCGAATCGCAACCGCCCGCAAATGGCGGCTGTGCCATCAAGGGGTGGACCTTGCAGCACCGAATGGTTGCTATTGCTCAAGCAATCGGGCCGCGAGCATGACCAGCTTCTCGTCGACAACATCATTTGCTGCAGCAAGCTTGTCCATCAGCAGATGTACGTCGTCCCAGCGCATCCGCTTCGGCTTGTCTAGGTAGCTGTCATCGGCTGGATCGAGTCTCACGCACATCTTACGAGTGGGCCGCATCGCTCTATCATGGACTGATCTCTCGCTGGGAAGCGTAGGCGAGCCGGTAAGTGGCGGCCGCCCAGCGGGTACAGCGCACCCTTCGGTTCAAGCGTAGACATACGAACCACCCCCGCAGACCACCGAACGGCGGCCTTGAGGTTGCGCACGCAATCTCATCGTCAATCTCGAGCGGTTCACCTGTCCATCGATCATGCCGTACTTCAGGCGAATCCAACTGTTCTACTGTCCCTTGATATGAACCTCGCATTTCACGTCGAGGTCGTCATAGTAGCTGGAAAAGTGCATCACGCAGCCAGCGCGGAGTGGTGATCAGAAATGCGAACCCCGCCGGAGGGGGCGCCGCCAGCGGGGTCCAGAACCTCGGTACGGGATGTCGGGGGACGCCGAGGCTCAAATACTTCAAGGCAATGCTGCGCACCCCGCCACCAGGATCATGAACCTGGGGCGGGGGCTTGACGCCCAATCCCACTTGCCCGCCAGCGGAGTTGGTCGGTAGGCGGATCCCAGTTGCATGGCCGGAAGTTGTGCAAACAACAAAAACTGGATTCCAAAATTTGATACTGGAAATTGCCGCGCCCCCCTGCACACATTCAAAGGAGCGGTTAGCGGAACTAACTGTTGCGCGTTCCTAAGCCGTCAGGGCTCCGGCTGATCCACCGGCCGGGGCCCGCCAAGAATCTCAAGAGGGTGAACGGAACCGGAGCAAAACCGGCAGTTCGGCTTAAGGGTCATTCGGCTAAGCTCCCGGATGGCCTTTTTGCTTTTCCGCGCGGTGACCATGGCGCCTTCCCGCTAATCCGCTCCTCGACAAAGGCGACGACCGTTGCGTTGCGCGAGCGCCCTGGAAGATGCTGGGCGCGCCACTGATCGAGCCGTTCAAGAAATTCTTCAGACACCCGCAGCGTCAAGTTCACATGCACTTGCCGACTACGCGCCTTATTGCTGGACAATGGTTCACCCTCGATGCGCCCCCGACCGACAAGGTTAGCGCCCCCGCACTCAGTGGATGCCCATCATTTTTTGGACAATAATACGCCGCGCGCCCGATACGACTTCCCGCGTCATTTTTTGGACAAGGGTTCAACACCAATGAATGCAGATGCGGCCACGCCGTTTAGGTTGTACTAGCGGTATGGCGGTAATCGTTGGTGAGTGGGTGGAGCGTAAAATGGAAATTCAACAACTCGCTGAAATGCGTTTGCAGACGGGATATGTTTTTGAGAACGGGGCGCCTTTCTATGAAAAATTGGGGGATGAGCGCGCGGCGGCACTTCTGAGGGCACTTCGAGCTGAAGGCTATCGAATTGTAGCCGAACGCAATGTAGCGCCGCCGACTAATCACCCACGCGCAGCGGATGCGTCAACCGAGCGCCCTCAAACCGATGACGGAAAGCATCGGCGTGTGCAGGGTCGGTGAAGCAATAGCGCACATAGAACTGACCTTCGTCGTTGCGTCCCCTGCCTCAGCGGGCTTCGATGCCTAACTCGCGGTGGAAGGCCAGCATCTCACCCGACTTGGATCGGAAACCACCGGGCGGCAACGCCAGCTGGACGCGGGCAAACCGCCCGCCTTCGGTGTTCGCTTGCCGCTATCATGGCGGCGCCGGCATAGCCCCGGGAGGGAGAGATTCCCAATGCTCGATATGAGGCGGTGAGAGTTCATCACGATGCTGGGCGGTACGGCGGCCGCTTGGCCGCTCGCCGCTCACGCGCAGCAGTCCGAGGGGAAGCGCCGCATCGGCGTGCTGATGGGATACCCCGAAGATGATCCGCAAGCTCAAGCCAATGTCACGGTGCTGCGGCAAGGCCTCCACGACCTGAGCTGGATCGAGGGGCGCAATGTCCAGATCGAGTATCGTTGGGCTGGCGGCGACTCCGACAAGGCTCGCACCTTTGCAAGAGAGCTGATCGGCATGACGCCGGACGTGATCGTGCCCAGTACCAACCAAGTGACGCGGATCGTTCAGCAGGAAACGCGCACTATACCGATCGTATTCGTCTTTGTCGGCGATCCAGTTGGCAGTGGCTTCGTCGCGAGCCTGGCACGGCCCGGCAGGAACGTCACCGGATTCGCCAATTTTGAGAATTCGATCGGAGGCAAATGGCTTGAGCTATTCAAAGAGATCGCACCCCGCGCCGGACACGTCGGATTCATCTTCAATCCGGACGCAGCCCCCAATGTGGGTTTCTTCCACGCCGCTGAAGCCGCCGCTCCGCCGCTCGCGATAAAGTTGACCGGCCTTCCGGTTCGTGACGCCATCGACATCGAACAAGACGTCACGGCGTTCGCGGCCGAGCCCGACTGCGGTCTTATCGTCGCGCCTCATGCCGTGACACTGGGAAATCGAAAGCTCATCATCGACCTGGCCGCACGCCACCGCCTTCCGGCGGTCTACAGTGATCGTTACTTTGCTGAGAGCGGAGGCTTGCTATCCTTCGGCAACAATACGGCTGGTCTGTTCCACCGCGCCGCGGCTTATATCGATCTCATCTTCAAGGGCGCAAAACCTGCGGACCTTCCCGTCCAGCTCCCGACCAAATTCGAGCTGGTCGTTAATTTCAAGACCGCGAAGGCATTCGGTCTCGACGTGCCGCACGCGCTGCTCGCCCGCGCCGACGAGGTGATCGAGTGAGGCGGCGCACCTTCATCACGCTGCTCGGCGGCGCGGCGGTTGCGTGGCCGCGCAGCAGGCAGCGGTGCCGGTGATCGGCCCTTTTGGACCCGAGGTCGCTTGATGCGTTGGCGGATCTCCTGCGCGGATTTCGTCAGGGACTGAAGGGACGCAGGCCTCGTCGAGGGCCAGAATGCGGCGATCGAATACCGATGGGCCGAGAATCGAATGGATCTGTTGCGAGAGCTAGCGGTCGACTTAGTTCGCCGGCAGGTTGCTGTGATCGTCACGCCCGGAGGTTTCGCTTCGGCGATCGCGGCAAAGGCGGCAACCACGACGATCCCCATAGTTTTCGTCGTCGCCGATGACCCGGTCAGGTTAGGTTTGGTCGCTGGGCTCGCCCGCCCGGAGGGGAAGCTAACTGGAGTCAATTTCTTCAGCGGCGAGCTCACTCGCCACGCGCGTGGCACGGATCGCATGACCTCTACCCTGCACCTCTACCTGTCGCAGTTGCTGATTTCACGATCAAGGGATAAGACGCTTGGTGCACGCGGTTTACGCCGCGTCGCGTCGGGTACGAAATGGTTGGGAGCGGCATCGATGTTCCGGACAAGCACGCTAGCGTCACTGATCTTCGGCTGCACCAGCATTGCCGCATTTGCCGAAGAGGCGCGGCAGTTGACGTGTACCGGAATGATGATCGAGCCAAGCGCGATGTCCCAATCGCCCGAGACCGTGATGTTGACCCTCGGACCAGCGCAAAAGGTTACGTTGGATCTCGGGCGAGGCGTGGTGAACGCCCGCAAAGTGAGCGACAACAAGATCCAACTCAAGTTCAGGACAAGAGACTTCGAGGGTGAGTATTTTCACTACACCGGCGACCTATTCTTTATCTACAAATCTGGGCACCTGATGAAGCTGACGTGCCAAAGCGTGAAACTTCAGGCCTCGGGCGCGCGGGACCGTCCCGACTGGCAACGCGGCGTGGAGATTACCAACTCTAAGCCCCCATGCAGCGCCGCTATCGAATGACTGCCGGTCGAGCAAGCAGTCCACCCTGCGCTCTGGGCTAAACAGCAGAGCCCTCGCTCGCCGCGCCTGAGGCGCGTGTCAACGTCTAAGCATTCTCACAGCGCTGCGGCGCATAAGAGAAAAGCGCCGCAAATCGCGGCGCCTTCCTTGCAATTGGCTGAAGGTGATTACTGCACCCATGCGTTCTTGCAAATAGCGAGACGGTGGCTGGCAATCGCTCTCGCCTATAGCTGACGAATTCCCGATGATTAAGGCGTTAACTCAATGTGATAGCCGGAGAATACACAAAACGTCCAGTCTCGTGCTGACCGCGATCGCCGCCTTGCATGTTGGTTCTGGCCTGCGCGGTGATCACACGTGTTGCTCAGGGCAATGACAGTCGACCCTCGCCCGGCGAAGGCGGCGGACGTGGTGATGCCGGCGCGGGCGCGCTGGTCGCGCGACGGAAGCCGGCCGCATGCGGCAGCGCTAGAACGCCTTGACCAGATCGTCGATCGATTTCTGAACCTTCTGCCGGTTCTCGTTGTGGCCGGATTCGAGCTTTTGCGCGAACGCCAGCAGCCGGGTCGCCCAGTTCCAGAACTTCCTGATGTCGCCTTCGTTCGTGGTCGACACCGCGGCGAGCGACTCTCCGAGCGGCTTGAATGCGTTGTAGGCATTGTCGGTGTCGCCGGCGTCGGCGATGCCGTCGTAGTCCTCGGCCGCTTTCAGGGTTGCGCCCACGTCCGGCTCGAGCTGCTCCCAGACGAACCGCCAGCACAGGATGAAATCGTCGGTCACGCTGGTTCCGGCCGCGTCCGTCGGCTTGCCTGCAGCCATGTATCGCTTGCAGCTCTCGTTCCTCGACGGGTCGATGGCGCTGGCGCGGAGGATGGCCGTCCGTTCGATGAACGCGCCGGCGAGCTTGAGCCGCTTGTCCCAGGTGAACGCGGACACTTCGGTTGCCAGTGCGAGTCCGGAATCCTGAATTCGCTTCACCTGCGCCGGATCGCTGAGGAAGCCGAGCACGGCCTGGCGGCGCCGCTCCTCGTCGACCATCTTCGCCCCTTCGACGACGACCGGGGTGATCACGCTCACGATCGTATCGATGAGCGCGCCGATCGCGCCGAAGACCGGCACCGCTTCTAGGCCGATGACGTCGCGCGGGGCGGGCGGGGCGGGCGACGTGAGGTTGCGGCCGTAATAGGCGCGATCAAAACTCTTGACGTCGGTCTGGCAGCGGTCGCGCACTTTTCTCTTGGCGTCCTCGAGCTCGCTGGCCGACGGAATTTCCGCCCGGATGTCGAGGCTCTGGCTCGCGAACAGCGAGCTTATCGCCGACGACAGATTGTCGATCCTGGACGGCCTGCCCACCTGCTGGAAATTGGCGGCAACGGTCTGGATGTAGTTGCGTCGTACCGCCACCTCGACATTGGCGGCGCGCGGCTCGCACAGCAGCGTTTCGTGCACGATCGCCAGGCGGATCGGCTCGCCCGTCCGGGCGGCAAGCAGCTTGTCGGTCACCTCCTGGCGGATTTGATTGAGGCGCGCCGTCGCGCGGCCGAGATCCGCGCGTTCGGACGCCGCTTTCGCCAGGCTGTTGGCGCTGACGACAAACGCGTCGACCGGGGCGGGCAGCGCGCTCTGTGCGCCGGCGGGCAGGATCGAGGCGGGAAAGGCGATGCAAGCGAGGCCGCTGGCGATGATGTTCAGCCGGTACTTCATCTCGTGCCTCCGTCGTTTGCGCGGCTCCTCCCGCTCTGCACGCGATCATCAGGGGGAGCCGCCGTTGCCATGCCCAGTGTAGCCGTTTCGACGGCAATAGGCTTCACACGATGCATGTCCGCACGAAGGCCAGGCCATGTCGGCCGCATGCGAATTTGAACAACGCAACCGGATTAAGTGCGCCAAAATCTAGGATGTGTACTCATAAATCTGCTTTATTCTGTCACGCAGCTTCGAAATCGATCAGGCAGTCAGGTTGATGTTGCGCGGCTGCACGTCCGCTCTGGCAGACCACGCTGGCCCGCCATGGTCCAGTTCGCCCCAAGAGCGGATATCCGGCCGATGCCGCGTTTATGAGCACACGCCCTACATAAAGAAAATCGCAGAAACAAGAAGGTGTCATGACAAAACATCGGATCTATACAATGAGCTTCGCAAGTGTCTATCCACTTTACGTCGCTAAGGCAGAGAAAAAAGGACGCACGAAAACAGAAGTCGATGAAATCATTCGTTGGTTGACGGGATACAGTCGGGAAGAGTTGGAAGCGCAACTGGAAAAACAAACAGACTTTGAGACCTTCGTTGCGGAGGCTCCTCTGCTGAATCCTTCGCGGACTTTGATTAAAGGCGTGATTTGCGGTGTCCGAGTGGAAGACATCAAAGAACCAACTATGCAGGAAATTCGCTACCTGGATAAATTAATCGATGAGCTGGCAAAGGGAAAAGCAATGGAGAAGATCCTGCGGAAATAATAAGGCGACTTGGGCAGATAAATTTGTAGCTAAAGCAGCTTTCTCTTCCCACCGTAGTGCGAAAAATCGCTTGGCGTCCGCGACTACCTTCGTCACGGCACCTTACGCCGCCCGCCGCACCTCGTCGGCGAGCGCGCGATAGGACAGCGCCTCGGCGAGATGCACGCGGCCGACCCGCTCGGCGCCATCGAGATCAGCGAGCGTGCGCGCCACCCGCAGAACGCGGTGGTAGCCGCGCGCGGAAAGCCGCATGGCGTCGGCGGCGTCGCGCAGCAGTGCAAGCCCGGCGGCATCCGGCCGCGCCACGTCCTCGAGCACCGGCCCGTTGGCGGCCGAATTGGTGCGCACCTGCGGCAGTCCAATGGCGGCATAGCGTTCGGCCTGCATCGCCCGCGCGCGCGCCACGCGCTCCGCGACCTCGCGGCTGCCTTCGGTCGGCGGCGGCAGGATCAGATCGGCGGCGGTTACCGCCGGCACGTCGATGTGCAGATCGATGCGGTCGATGAGCGGGCCCGACAGCCGTCCCTGGTAGTCGGCGGCGCAGCGGGCATTGGCGCCGCGCTTGCAGGTGAAGCCGGGTTCGCTGGCGCGCCCGCAACGGCACGGGTTCATGGCGGCCACCGCATGAATCGCGCGGGGTAGGTCACGCGGTGGTTCGCGCGCGCGATTGCGACCTCGCCGATCTCGAGCGGCTGGCGCAGCGCGTCGAGCGCCTGCGGCTGGAATTCCGGCAGCTCGTCGAGAAAGAGCACGCCGTGATGCGCGAGCGAGACCTCGCCCGGGCGCGCGCGCAATCCGCCGCCGACCAGCGCGGGCATGCTGGCGGAATGGTGCGGGGCGCGGAACGGACGGCAGTTGGTGAGCGCGCCGCCTTCGATCTCGCCCGCGACCGAGGCGATCATGGAGACTTCGAGCAGCTCGGCCGGCGTCAGCGGCGGAAGAACGGTGGCGAGCCGCGCCGCCAGCATCGACTTGCCGGCGCCGGGCGGTCCCACCATGAGCAGATTGTGCCCGCCAGCGGCCGCGACCTCGAGCGCGCGCTTGGCGCTCTCCTGGCCCTTGATGTCCTTGAGGTCGACGAGAGCGCCGGGGGCTTCGCGGATCCTGGGCTGCGGACGTGCCAGCACCTGGCTGCCGCGGAAATGGTTGGCGAGCTGGATGAGGGAGCCGGCGGCGATGATCTCCATCTCGGGACTGGCCCAGGCGGCTTCGGCGCCGCAGGCGGCCGGGCAGATGAGGCCTTCGCTACGGGCGTTGGCGCCGATGGCGGCCGGCAATACGCCCGCGACCGCCGCGATCGAGCCGTCGAGGCCAAGCTCGCCCAGCACCGTAAAGCCGCCGAGCGCGTCCGCCGGGATCGCTCCGATGGCCGCCATCAGGCCGAGCGCGATCGGCAGGTCGTAGTGGCTGCCTTCCTTCGGCAGGTCGGCGGGGGCGAGATTGACGGTGATACGGCGCGCCGGCAGCGCCAGCCCGGACGCGACCAGCGCCGCCCGCACTCGCTCGCGCGCTTCGGACACGGCCTTGTCGGGCAGACCGACCACGTTGATCGTATATGGACAATGACAAACAACTATTGTAACCGCGAGCGACCCCGGAGTGTACGAGTGAACGACGAAAAGCACGCGGTAATTCCCGCAAAACCAAAGGCATACAGTTACATCAGGTTCTCGACGCCCCGACAGCGGGAGGGGCATTCGCTCGAACGTCAGACAGTCAAGGCAGCGGAATATGCTGCAGAGCATGGCCTTGAACTCGATACCGAGCTGAACCTCAAGGACCTGGGGGTCTCAGGGTATCGGAAGAAGAACGCACGGACAGGTGCCCTTGGCCTGTTTTTTAACGCTGTGAACGAGGGTCGGGTGCCGCGCAACAGCTATCTGTTGGTTGAGAACATCGACCGGCTGACCCGCGCCGACATCCCCGATGCCATGACACTTTTCTTGTCACTGATCACCAGCTTTGTCACTGATCCCAGCGGGATCGTGGTGGTGACGTTGACCAACCGACAAGCCTTCTCCCGCGATAGTCTTATCAAAGACCCGAACACCATTTTCTTTATCGTGCTGGAGTTGATCCGGGCCAACCAGGAGAGCGCACGGAAGGGGGCATTGATCGCAGCGGCGCGCGAGAAGAAGCGCCAGGACCTCTGGAAAGGCGTTCCGAAGCCATACTCGCGACAATGTCCCGCGTGGCTCAAATGGAGCGAGGAAGCGTGCAAGTTCGTTGTCCTTGAGGAGAGAGCAGCGATAGTTCGCGCCATCTACGAGAAAGCTGATCAGGGTTGGTCGCATGATCGGATTGCACGTTGGCTCAACACCCAACGGACGCCCACTTGGGGCGGAGGCAAGCGGCAGGCGACCCACTGGCGCGGTTCGTACATTCTCAAGATCACGAAGAGTGCTGCCGCGATTGGCACGTTCATACCGCGACGCACCGAACACGATGAACTGACCGGAGCCCGTCGTGATGTGCCCCTGGACCCTGCACATAACTACTATCCGTCTGTCGTAGATCGCGACCTATTCGAGAGGGTGCGAGCCCGCACGAGTGTCACGGCCCCCAGAGGACGCAACGCGGGCAGAGTGACCACGTCGATTTTCGCGGGGCTGATCAAATGCGCCCACTGTAGTGGTACTGTGACGCGGCTATCAAAGGGTGATTACGTCTACCTCGTCTGCTCCAAGGCCCACGCAAAAGGGGACTGCGAGTACATGGCTGTTCCCTATAAGGCCGTAGAGCAGGCATTCACGAGTAACGTCGACTTGCTCATAGAGGAGGCTCCCAGAGGCAGCGACAGCGAGGCCGACAACCGGCGACTGCGTGGGCTTGAGGTACATGCAGACAACTTGGGTGAAGAGGCCCAGACGCTTTTGGATGAGTGGCTGGAAACTCGAAGCCCCTCCGTTCGTCGCAAGCAGCGGGATAAAGAGTTGGAGTGGGAAGAGGCGACTAAGCGTCTGCGAGAAGCGCGAGAGCGACGGGACCGCCTTGCGCAGCCCTTCGTGATGCGGCGTCTGGAAGCGCTTCGCGCGGCGCTCACGGCCAAACCCTTAGACGTCGTTGAAGCGAATAGGGCAATGAAGGACACTATTGAGATGCTTGTCCTTGATCCTAAGCAGGCACGGCTGGACGTTTATTGGCGTGACGCAGATGTTGTGGGGTACGTGTTCGTACACTCGCGTCACTCGACCATCTTTAGCGACCTGGAGAGCCCTGAGTGACCGCTAGGGCGCGAGTGCGTCCAGAAAGATCACGTTTCAAGGAACATTGATGGCAGCGCGGAAGCAGACGAAAAGGCGAAAGCCTAGCCCCAGCGGCGACACCTTCTATGCAGACATGGCGCTGGTTGAGGAAGCTGAGGCACGGAACGAGCCCCGGAGAGCCTTGAGAGACCGCAAGGTGCGCAAGTGGCGTGAAGCGCTCGACGCGCTGCGGTCACCGGAGACCTTTGAGGACTTGGCGCAGATCGAGAGTGAGACGACGAAGTAGGTGGTGGACAATCGGAAGAGAGTACCCGTCAACGAAGTAGTCGTCGCAGAGAAGGTCTTCCAATGGCGTGGGGAGCACTCAAGCCTTCAGGCTGAAGAGCTGCACATGCGCGAGTTGATGCGAGGACTTGAGATACGCGACCTTCAAGCCGTGACAGTGTTTACGCTTGGCGACAAACCCTACCTCGTCGATGGCCACCACAGACTGGCCGCGTATGCAGCACTTGGAAAGAAGTCGGTTCCTGTCATCCACTTCAAGGGCGACTTGGAAGCGGCATGGCTGAAGTCGCTCGATGCTAACGTGCGCGACAAGCTGCCAATCACACGGCAAGATAAGTACGAGGCTGCGTTCAAGCTCGTGAAGCGTAGAGTTCTCGACGGGATCACGATGTCCTGCGAGGACATAGCGGGGCGTGCCGTTGTCAGTGATCGGGTCGTCTACAAGATGCAGAAGATGCTGAAGACGGCGCTGTTGAAGACCCCCGAAGCGCGCAATTGGTCTTGGGGAGAGATGCAGCGGAAGGCACTGGACGAAAAAGCGGACTACCAGCCAGGGAGCGACGAGTTTCGCAGTGAGCAAGCGCGCAGGCTGGCGGATCAGATCATGTCCGCAGTCGGCACGAACCTGACTGCTAACCCCGACATCACAGCAATTGCGCTCCACATGATCAGCGAGGCGCTCCCACCGGCACTTATTGCGGAATGGGAAGAGCTGGTGTGGGAGGTGCTGCTCGGAGAAGCTGGGGCAGTGGAGAGCGACGAGGGGGACGAGGCCGAGAGAGCCCTACGGAAGGCGCTCGAGCTCTTGGGCAGCGCGAGGCGGAAGGCGGCGGAGTTCTGACTGCACGTACCGATGGCTGCACGGTGCAGTCTATTGGCAACCCACCATACTACCTAAACTAGAACTGTCTGTGGCAGGTCAACGGCGGGAAGTGCTTGCGCTGCAGAGGGTTCCCCTACGGTTACCCATGGTAACAAAGGGGGCAGGGCTCGACCGCGTTCACAAAGGCGATTAGCACAAAGTCAAACTAACAACGGGGGGGTTTACCGGGAATTTGAAGCATACTCCGGGCCCCACACACAGCGCGTCAGGAGTGGCTCATTTCAACTCAGCCGCCGCGTCACCCGGCGAGCGCGGTGGTTATGCTGACGGCTTGGCGATAACGCGGCCTGTCCGCGTGGCTTGGCTGCTTCGCAAATCCCGACGACTGTTGCCCTAATGCTACAGCAATTCTGAGGCCGGCGATGTAGGGTTGGCCATCGTCAAGGGGATGACATTGGGGGGCTCAGCTATGAAAAAGTTCTTCCTGGGAAGCGTGGCGCTTGCGGCGATGTTCGCAGGGCCTGCAATGGCTGCGGATATGCGGGTCGCGCCGCCTCCGCCGCCGGTGGTGTACTACGATTGGTCCGGTGCCTATGTCGGCTTCAACGCTGGTGGCGTGTGGACCCAGATTGATCAGCATTATCGCGACCCGGGCGTGACCGGCTTCGGCCAGTTTGGCGGTTTGGGCCCGGTGGCGGGTCAGGTCGCCAACGACATCAACACCAACAACAACGAAGGCATCTACGGCTTCCATGCCGGCGCACAGTGGCAATGGGGCGCCTGGGTTCTGGGCGCCGAAGCGGCTCTGAGCGGATGCTGGAATGAGTGCCGCAGTCTAACCGGCGCGCTGGCTCCTGGCTTCACCAACAATACCGGCGTCGAGCACAAGATGACCAATCTGTTCACGGCTGGCGGCAAGATCGGCTATGCCTGGGACCGTTGGATGATCTTCGCCACGGGCGGCTGGGCTTCGGCCAACCTCAAGAACTCGTATTGCAACACCGTCACTGGCGTCTGCGGCCCCACGGCCTCGCCTATCCAAAACGGCATCCAGGACGGCGCCTCGCGCAACGACGGCTGGTATGCCGGCGGTGGCCTCGACTTCATGGTGCACAAGGGCGCCCTGGTCGACGTCCTCCTCGGTGTCGAATACCAGCACTTCGATGTCGGCAGCGAGCGGGCATTCTGCGCCCAGCCCGGCTGTAACGTCCCGAACGTTGCCAACTACGATCTGTCAGCCAAGGGCGACCTCGTTCGCGCCCGCCTGACCATCAAGAGCCAGGGCTACGGCTGGTTTGCCCTCAGATGAGCGCCGCCTAGTTGATCTATTAGGAGCGAATGAACCCCCCAGGTTCCAGTTGCTCCAGGCCCTCGGCAGGATTGACCCCCCGCTGAGGGCTTTTACTTTTGCAGCACGGCCAGCTCTAAACTAGCTCGCTAGATGCCTGGATCAACCGAAACGATGCACGCTTACTTGGCTGGTGTGATCGATATCGCCGGTTATATTGGTATTAGACCGAGGGTAGGATACCGCCGCCGTACTGACGGACGTGACATGACCTATTACTTCGCTACAATTGCGCTATCAGACGCGTCTCCGGTCATTCCAGATCTATT
This sequence comes from uncultured Alphaproteobacteria bacterium, assembly GCA_963739385.1. Lineage (GTDB taxonomy): Bacteria > Pseudomonadota > Alphaproteobacteria > Rhizobiales > Xanthobacteraceae > VAZQ01. The sequence goes on along the minus strand of CAVUAI010000011.1, from coordinate 114,458 downwards.
GCAAGCAGTCTTTCCTGCTCGACGCTCACAATACAAGGCCAAGAACCGAAAGCAAACAGAGTGGCACATGTGGGAAGCTGTGAATGAAGGCGCCCGGGAACCGCTGCTTCTTCTCGCTCCGTACCTAAGGCTTAAGCGCCGACAAGCCGAGCTTGCACTTTCCCTGATAAGATTGATCGAATGCGACGCGGCCGGGCCGTTAAGACCGCTGACCGCTGAGCAGGAACAAGCAAGACGCTCCTTGTACGAGGAAGCCCGGGCTTTCGATGCTGTGCGACCGCGTCGAGTATACAGGTAAAGATTTTCCTGAGAGGCTCCGTGGGTCGTCCGTAACTCAACCGGTTTGCGAGAATGACGTCACGATACCGTTGCTTCCGCGGATTTCTATTGTGGGGGTCCCGATACAGCGACCTCAAGTGATTACCAAGGACCGGACACTACTTGACGGGGTCAAACAACGCTTGGGCTCTTTAGCGGGATTTTGAAAGTGGCCGGTGGGTCTCGCTTTTGAAATTGGCTGGCCGAAGGGGCCCGTGGCTGTGCCCGCCGGGGTGCGACGCTCTTGTCATTGACAGCCAACGAGCTTAAAGGCAGGCAGACCGGGGGCGACCTGCACTTGGACATCGACGGCGCGCGCCTCGATGCCCTCGAACGCCACTGTCGCGACCCGCTGGACCATGAATGCCCCTGCTCGGTGGAAAGGTAGCGGAAGGCTCGCACGCCATCAAGAACAATTAGAGAACAAACCGGGGGATCATGCGTGGGCCAGCACCCTGATCGGCGGCGGCGCAGCGCGCGTTTGGCGTAGCGCTTCCAGGTGAAGCCCGCTTCGTTGGCGCGTCCGCAGCGGCAGGGGTTCATGGCGGCCACCAGCATGAAGCGCGCGGGATAGGTCACGCGATGATTCGCGCGCGCGTGATCGCGACCTCGCCCGTCTCAAGCGGCTGGCGCAGCGCATCGGCGACGGCATCGAGATGAGTGCCTTGATCAGAGCGCTGACTAGCCCAAACTCGCCTTTGCGGCCGCCGTCGCGGCCGGCCATTTGGAGGGCGCAATCTCTTGGAACGTGTCACCGGGCGCGATAGCCGAGAGCACCACATCGGGCTCCAGCGTCGCGAGCAGGTCCAGGCTCGCTCTATGCGACGACTGCTTCGCATCGTCCTCGAACGTGACCGAAGTCCAGCTCCCTCGCGCCGGCCAGATCGTATCGCCCGTGAAGAGATAGTTTTTGCCGTGCGGCGAACAGTATTGGTAGCAGGCGCTACCGACCGTGTGCCCTGGCGTCGGAATCGCTTCGATATCGCCGAGGAGCATCTGACGGTCCCAGAATATCAGGTCCGGTGCAGCTCCACTCTCCCTCTCGATCGGTGGCGCATCGCGGGCGTGACTGAGGATCGTGGCGGCGAAGCGTTCTTTGATCGTGCGAACCGAGCGCGACGCCTCGTGCCAATGGCAGAGAAGCATGTGACCAACACCGCCAAGCTCTTCCATGCGGTCGTGATCGGCCCGATCGTCGACCTGGCCGATCGCCTCGCGACCGGTGCTGTAGAACAGGACGTTGCCCGATTTCCTCACCAGCAGATAGGCATGGCAGACTGAGTTGGGAAAGCCCGGAAGCGGATGCTCCGGCGTTGTCTGCCACAAGTCGGGATAGATCTGTCGCACATCCTTCCCCCATGTCGCTTCGAGTCTCGTCTAAGTACAAAGATAGCGAGGCACCCTCGACCTTACCTCCGGTGGCGCCCCCCGCAGGCTGCTTGAGACGGTGCCTCGCCAAGCGAGTTGGCCCTGTCACGCGGCCAGCGACCGCCGTCCGTTGCACAACTCGCAATCAATGCTTGGCCCGCACACGCCATTCATGCCGCTCCGGGCACGGGCCGCTTACATGACGCCGTAGCCCTGGGTCTTGATCGTCAGCCGGGCGCGCACGAGGTCGCCCCTCGCGCTCAGATCGTGAGCGCGCCCTCTTGTGTGCATCACCGGGTCGGCACCATAGGCCAGGCACAAGAGATTATAGAAGCGCGCTCAGTCGTTGACCGCGGGAAGACCGAGGTGTTGCCGCGCCAGCTTGCGGTCCGTCCACCAGAACCACAATCGCGCCCACGGCGGCACGGCGTGGAATCCGAACAGGCCCACCTCCGTCATTGTCTGCAGGTTCACGCAGCTTCTCTGGAACGCTTCGTCGATGAAATCCCGCGGATTCAGGTTCTGGTCCGGCACGATGGTTCCCGCCGCATCCTTCTTCACCTCCCCGAGCTTGATGCACATGCGGTACTCGTAGCCCAGCAAGAGGTTGCGGCCGCTCGGCAGCGTCCACGCCCCCCTGTTGCCGTCCCACGCGGCCTGGGCTTCGGCGATCGCGACATTCATGTCGCTGTTCTTTGGCAGCGACGGGTAGATCGGGAAGAAGGCGGCCCAGCCCGTGGCGATCATGTCGAGGTTGAGCGTTCGCCGCCCGGGGTCGTTCGGCGGCGGCAGCGGATCGGACTGCGACCCGGTGAACCAGGGAGCGATATACGCGAGCATCCGGCCGTGGGAGTCGATGATCTCGCCGGTCGGAATTGTCGCTACGCTTCGTGTGGTGCCATTGGGGCGGGTGAGGCGGGTCGCAAGAAGCTGGCCGAACGCCTCGCTCGCGCGCTCCCCGGCCTCGATGTGCCGCTGCGCCGCAGTGTTGGTGAGCCTCGCGACAAGATAGTCGCGAAGTGCCTGCGGCAGCGCGTTGTAAAACCCGCCCTGGAGGCGCTGGCGGCACTTGTCGAGCTTCGGCTGGCTGACCTCCGGCTTGCCGGCGTATCCAGACTTCTCCGGGGTGTCGCACGAGACCATCCGGATCGGCTGTTCGATGACGGTCGTGTCCCCGTCCGAGGACCTGACCAGCCGCCTTGGTTGGGCGGAACGGATCTCGCGCGGAAAGTTGAAGTTGACTATGACGGCCATGTCGGCGTCCCTCCCGGATCCCTATTTCATCAGGTCCTTCTGCTCCAGATTGAGCAACGCCATGCTTTTGAAGAGAACATCGTAGGGACTAAAACAAACGGGTCAGCGAAGTGTCTTGCCGAGCGCAAACAACGCGCGGACTTCATCTTGTTGCATGCTACTTTTCGCAAAAGCCGCGGCCGAGATGAAAAAAACAATGACGCCAGCACCGAGTCCAGTCCACTCCCTAATTGTATACCACAACCCTTTGCTTGATGTTCGCCTCCAGGAATCGTGCTGCGGCACTCCTGGAAGCATCCGTTGAGTGCCGCTTCCGCGCCGGGGAGCCAGGCGCCCCACTGCCACTGAGGGCGACATTTTTTATCTGTGTTCGAGAGAGCTTATGAGAATCCATTGCTTCTCAAATGTGAAGTGCCTCACATTAAGAGGCCGAATTTAGGATTTCAGGAACGAGAACGGAAAGGAACTGCCGAAAAGGCGCAATGTTTTTTCCACGATGTGCGCCCACAAGAGCGATCCGCTGAGGCTGCCTCAGATCCATAGCCCGGCGGGGGGCATCTTAGAGGAACCGTATCCATGGGTCTTGATCGTCGGCACACGATTCGCTCCTGACGAGTCCCTCAAGCCTCGTGACTACGAACCGAATAATATGATTGACTACGAATCGAATACCGATTAGGGTCCTTCATCCTGCTCAACAAGGGGGCGTCTCCGGAGACGATCCTGATGACGGAGCGGGCGTGGCGTCCCGGGCGAACTGCGAGCCCGGGAGGTCCGGCGTGCCGCCGGTCAGGGCTGATGGCCTGGACGGCGAGCCCCGCGCGGCGGATCCGGCGGCAATGCCGGAGACGGCTGGCGCGGGCTTCCCGGGCCCAAAACCGTCGCGGTGGAGCGCCGATGGGCGAGCGCACCGATCGCAAGGTGCGCGCCGCGCCTCAACAGCGCGGCACAAAAAATAAGGAAGAGGCGCCGGTCGGCGCTCCGCCATCCCCTTCGGCTCTCTCGGGCGGATGGCGCAAGAGGACAGAGGCGAAGCGGGGCGCGCATGCGCCGCGCGGAATGGAGGTGTGTGTCAAGCGATGGGGCCGGGTGACCCGGCGCCGGACGGTTGCGCTGTTTGACATCGTGAATAGGGTGACACGGCCTCCCGCGGACTCCGACCCCGGGGCGAGGATGCACGCGCGTGCGCGATTTTGCCCACACAGCGCCGACCAGCGCTTTAAAGGAAGCCGTATCCCTGGGTCTTGATCGTCAGCCGGGCGCGCACGAGGTCGCCCCGCGCGCTCAGATCGTAATCGCGCACCGCCGGCACGACGCAGCCCGGATTGACGCAGAACGCCCGCTCCCCGCTGAGCTCGAAGTGCTGGTATTCGACGCCGAGGATCACGTCCACGAGCGCGCCCCGGTGGACCATGACGTCGAAGCCACCGCCCGCGTACCAGCCGTTGTTGTTGCGCGATGCGCCGGAGGGCCCGCCGCCGCAGAGATTGGTGATGGGATTGCAATGGGCGTTCTTGAGATTGGCCGACGCCCAGCCGCCGGTCGCAAAGATCATCCACCGGTCCCAGGCATAGCCCAGCCGCGGACCCGCGGTGAACAGGTTGGTGATCTTGTGCTCGCCGAAGATGTTGGGCTCGAAGCCTTGGGAAACCGGAAGCACGCCGCTCGTGCTGCGGCATTCCTGGAAGCATCCGCTCAGTGCGGCTTCGGCGCCGAGGACCCACGCGCCCCACTGCCATTGCGCCCCGGCATGAAATCCGACGATGCCGTCGCTGCCGTTGGTGGTGACGTTGGGCGTGATCGCGCCCGGCGTCACGAAAATGTGCGTGACGTCGTACCAGGTGCCGCCGGCGTTGAAGCCGATATAGGCGCCGGACCAATTGTAATACGGCGCCACTGGCGGCGGCGGTGCCGCGATCGGCATGTCCGCCGCCATTGCCGGCGCCGCGATCATGCCGGCAAGCGCCATACCCGCAACTATGAAATGTCTCATCGCCCGCCCCGCGTCTGCCCCGGTCGATTGTCGACATCACATCATACACGTTGCCGTCGCGCCTGCCTGTCGCCGTCCGGCAACACACAAGGCATCTTTGACGCGCGGGCGCTCATGCTCCCACGACAACGCCGCTGTAGGGCTGATGTGGTAGAAGACCGCTGGCTTCGGCTGCCGGACCGCCATTGTGCCGGCACGACGAAAAAGGAGACCGGTGGGATGCGAGTTGCTTGTTGCACGCGGCGCAGCGTCATGGGCGCCGCCGTCTCGGTGTCACTCTGGTGTCTCGGGCTAATGGCCGGAGTGGGCGTGGGCTTAAGCCCGGCGCAGCAAGCATCCACCACTGCGCCGATCTGGACCGTGCCCGAGATCGGAGCATTGCCGGACGACGCCTACGGCCGTCAGGTGCGGTTCGGACGCGATCTCGTGACCGCAACCTATGCCCATATCGGCCCGGAGGTCTCCGACCCCGCCAAGCGTTATGCCGGCAACAATCTCGCCTGCGCCAATTGCCACCTGCAGGCCGGGACCAAGAAGTTCGGCATTCCGCTGTTCGGCGTCTACGGCGAATTCCCGCAATACAACGCCCGGCAGGGGGAGGAGATCACCCTCGAGGATCGCCTCAACGCCTGCATGACCCGCAGCATGAACGGTCGACCGCTGCCGGCAGGCTCGCCGGAGATGGACGCCCTCGTCGCCTACATCAGGTTTCTCTCCACCGGCGTGCCGCCGGGCGAGCATTTGCCTGGCCTCGGCGTCGGCAAGATGCCCGAGCTCGATCGTGCGGCCGATCCCGAGCGCGGCAAGGCCGGCTACGCCAGCGCCTGCCTGACGTGTCACGGTCCCGACGGGAGCGGCCTTCGCCGCAGCCTGCCCACGACCGATCTCGGCTACGTCATGCCGCCACTCTGGGGCAGCGACAGCTTCAACGACGGCGCCGGCATGGCGCGCCTGATCAAGGCGGCGAACTTCATCCACTTCAATATGCCGCACGGTGCCGATTACCTGCACCCGCAGCTCACGCCGGAACAGGCCTGGGACATCGCCGCCTACGTCGTCTCGCAGCCCCGGCCGCGCAAGGCCGGTCTCGACAAGGACTTTCCCGATCTCCTGAGCAAGCCGGTCGACGTGCCCTACGGCCCCTATGCCGACGGTTTCAGCGAGCAGCAACATAAATACGGCCCGTTCGCGCCGATCCGCGCCGCAATCGCGAAGCTCAAGGCGGAGCAGGAGAAGGGCGCGGGTTCGGCGTCGTCGTCGCCGCGCTGACAGCGAAACGCGGGCGGCAGTGCGGAGACCGCGATGCCTGGCATCCATGATCAGACCGAGTCCGGCCGCGCCGACATCTGGCCGAGCCTCGCATTCGAGGACTGGAAGGACACCTGCGAAACGCTGCAGCTGTGGACCCAGGTGGTCGGCAAGATCCGGCTTAAGCTCGCGCCCATGGTCAATCAATGGTGGCAGGTCACGCTCTACGTCACCGCGCGCGGGCTGACCACGTCGGCGATGCCGTACCAGGACCGCTTCGTGCAGATCGACTTCGACTTTCTCGATCATCGATTGGTCCTGCGGACCAGCGACGGCCGGCGCGACCAGTTCCCGCTGACGGCCTGCTCGGTGGCCGACTTCTACACCGAGGTCATGCAGCGGCTGCGAGCGCTTGGGATCGACGTTCACATCTGGACCATGCCGTCCGAGATCGAGAATGCGATCCCGTTCGAGCGCGACCGCGAGCACCATGCCTACGACGCCGCGGCCGCGCAGCGGTTCTGGCGCCAGCTCGTGCAAGCCGACCGGGTGATGAATGTCTTTCGCGGGCGCTTCCTCGGGAAGTGCAGCCCGGTGCATTTCTTCTGGGGCAGCTTCGACCTCGCCGTCACCCGCTTCTCCGGCCGCGCCGCGCCGCCGCTGTCGAGCCACAGCCCCAACCTCGGCGACTGGGTGATGCGCGAAGCCTATTCGCACGAGGTCAGCAGTTGCGGGTTCTGGCCGGGAAACGGCGGCTACGGCAAGGCGGCGTTCTATGCCTACGCCTATCCCGAGCCCGCGGGATTCGGAGACGCACCCGTTCCGCCGCCGGCGGCCTACGACAAGAATGCCGGGCAGTTCCTTCTGCCGTACGATGCCGTGCGCAGCGCGGACGACCCGGACGAACTGTTGCTGGCGTTCCTGCAGAGCACCTACGAGGCGTGCGCCGACCGTGCCCACTGGGACCGGCAGGCGCTGGAACGGCAACGGCCGGTGAAGGACCAATAGCGCTCACCGATTGCCCGGCTGATTGCGGCGATCGCTTCTCCGCTATGGAGAATGTTTCGATGGGTGCCCGGGTCAAGCCCGGGCACGACGAGTCGGCAACGACAGGCGGCCGGACGAGGCATCACTCCGCTGTCATTCCTGGGCCCGAACGGAGTGAGGGCACCCGGAATCCAGTAATCACCGCCGGCGAGTACTGGATTCCGGGTTCGCCGCTGCGCGGCGCCCCGGAATGACATCCGTGAGTGGGAGGCACCGGCGAAGCAGTTGGCCAAGGGCGCGCAAAGGTGCGCGGCTTGCCTTTCCTCTCCGCTCTCAGTCCGTGTGCGCCACATCACGCTCATCGGCGGCGCTTGGCCTCGATCTTGTCCCAGATCATGGCAGCCACGTCGGGGCCGCCGAGATTCTTCACCGCGCGGATGCCGGTGGGCGAGGTGACGTTGATCTCGGTCAGATAGCCGTCGATCACGTCGATGCCGACGAACAGAAGCCCGCGCTCGCGCAGCGACGGCCCGAGGCGGGCGCAGATGTCCCGCTCACGCGCGGTGAGGTCGGTCTCCTTCGGCGTGCCGCCGCGCACCATGTTGGAGCGCAGATCGTCCGCGGCCGGCACGCGGTTGATCGCGCCGGCGAACTCGCCGTCGACCAGGATGATGCGCTTGTCGCCCTCCTTCACCGCCGGCAGGAATTTCTGCACCACCCATTGCTCGCGGAAGGTCACGGAGAAGAGATCGTAGAGCGACCCGAAATTGAGATCCTCCCGCGCCAGGCGGAACACCGCCTCGCCGCCCTTGCCGTAGAGCGGCTTCATCACGATGTCGCCGTGCTCGGCGCGGAACGCCTTGATCTCGGCGAGGTCGCGCGTGATCAGCGTGGGCGGCATCAGCTCGGGAAACTCCATCACGAACATTTTTTCCGGAGCGTTGCGGACCTGCGCCGGGTCGTTGACCACCAGCGTCGCCGGATGGATGCGCTCGAGCAGGTGCGTGCTCGTGATGTAGGCGAGGTCGAACGGCGGGTCCTGCCGCAGCAGCACCACGTCGAAATCGGTCAGCTTGGTGCGCCGAGGCTCGCCGAGGGTGAAATGGTCGCCGACTTCGTCGCGAACCTTGAGCGGCTGCACCGCTGCGAACACCTCGCCGCCCTGCAGCGCCAGCCGGTCCGGCGTGTAATAGGCAAGCGCATGGCCGCGCTTCTGCGCCTCCAGCAGCAGGGCGAAGGTGGAGTTGCCGCGGATGTTGATCCGCTCGATCGGGTCCATCTGCACCGCGACGTTGAGGTTCATCACTCCCCCGGAAACCTGTGTCCGCGACCCAAACCGGACGTCGGTGGTCAGCGGCTGGCGTCGAACGCGGCGATGATATGGCGCGGAATGCGCCCCGGCGCCACCAGCATCGCATCGAAGCGGATATCGCGGATGCGATCGTCGGGATATCGCGCCAGCCAGGCCTCGGCGGCGGCGGCGATGCGGCCGCGCTGGCGTTCGGTGACCGACCAGGCGGCATCATCGAGGTTTTCGCGCGCCTTGACCTCGACGAAGACCAGCAGGCCGCGGCGGCGCGCGATGATGTCGATTTCGCCGACCGGGGAGCGCCATCGCCGCGCCAGGATGCGAAAGCCCTTGGCGATGAGAAACGCGGCCGCCCGGCTCTCGGCCGAAATCCCGGTCCGAAACGCAATCTGGCGCTCCAGGCGCGGAGCCTGTTGCGGCGCCGGGATCGGGCTCGGGCGCCGCCGCTCATCGGTCATGGCCGCGGTCCTGGATGAGCGCGAGGGCGCGCCGGTAGACCTCGCGGCGCGGCTCGCCGGTGGCGGCAGCGATCTCGGCCACCGCGTCCTTGACCGACAGGCGGTCGATCGCTGCGCGCAGCAGCGCGTCGATATCGGTCGCTTCCAGTTTGTCCTCCGCGGCCGGCGGCGCCACGACGACCACGATCTCGCCCTTGGGCTCCGCCGCGGCAAATTCGCGCGCGAGCGCCGCGAGGTCGCCGCTGCGCACCTCCTCGTAGAGCTTGGTGAGTTCGCGGCAGATCGCCGCTACGCGCGGCCCGAGCCCGGTGGCAAGGTCGGCGAGTGCGGCGGCGAGCCGTCCCCCGGTCTCGAACAGAACCAGGGTGGCGGGGATGTGCTTGAGCTCGCTGATGCGTGCGCGCCGTGCGCCTTCCCTGGCCGGCAGGAATCCTTCGAAGAAGAATCGGTCGGTCGGCAGCCCGCCCACATTGAGCGCGGCGAGCACCGCGGAAGCTCCCGGCAACGCCGTGACTGGAACACCTTGCTCGCGCGCCGCCCGCACGAGCTTGTAGCCGGGATCGGAGATGAGCGGCGTTCCGGCATCGGAGACGAGCGCGATCACGGCACCGTCGGCGAGCCGTTCCAGCAGCCGCGGCCGCGCCTCGGCGGCGTTGTGGTCGTGATAGGGCGAGAGCGGGGTCGCGATGCCGTAGTGGTCGAGGAGCTTGCGGGTGACGCGCGTATCTTCGCAGGCGATCTGGTCGGCGGCCGCCAGCACCTCGAGCGCCCGCACCGTGATGTCGCGCAGGTTGCCGATCGGCGTTGCGACCAGATAGAGCCCTGGCGCCAGCGCGGGGGCGGCAACCGGCTGGCCGTTGAGGACGTAGCGGCGCGCGGCACGGTCGCGCTCCGGCGGGTCGGGCGAAGCCGCGGATCGGGTACTTGCCATGCCCGTCACTCTACCGCCGCGCCCCTCCGGCGTCATCGCAAACGTAATAAAATCCTTATCCTTTTCATTCGGTTAAGTACTTCTCGCCAAAATGCCGGGTTGCGGGCGCGCGCCGGCGGCGACATGATCCGCCGCGGTGGAGGAGACGGGCGTCATGTTTCGAGCAATGCAGGCCTGTGGCTCGCGGCCTGCGCGCGCGCCGTCCCGGTGGCTCGCCACCCTGACCTCCATCGCCTTGCTGGCAGGGTGTTCCGGGAGCTTGCCGCTCGGGGACCTCGGCTCGGGCGCCGCGCCGGGCGGCGCGGCCCCGCCCTCGACCAATATCGGGGAAGGCAAGGTCAAGGTCGGTCTCATCCTGCCGTTGTCCGGCAGCGGCAACGCGGCGGTGGCCGCGCAGTCCATGCGCAACGCGGCCGAGATGGCGCTGGCGGAATTCAACAATCCGGACATCCAACTGCTGGTGAAGGACGACGGCGGCAATGCCGCCGGCGCGCAGCAGGCCGCGCAGCAGACGCTCGATGAAGGCGCAGAGATCATCCTCGGCCCGCTGTTCGCGCTCACGGTCGGTCCGGTCGGGAGGGCCGCGCGTGCGCGCAATGTCCCGGTGATCGCGTTCTCGACCGACAGCAACGTGGCTGCCCGCGGCGTGTACCTGTTGAGCTTCCTGCCGGAGTCCGACGTCGACCGCATCATCGGCTATGCCACCACCCAGAACAAACGATCGATCGCCGCGCTCGTCCCCGACAACGCCTATGGCAGCGTGGTCGAGGCGGCGTTCAAGCAGGTTGTGGAGCGCCGCGGCGGCCGTGTGGTCGCGCTCGAGCGCTATCCGGCCGACCGGGCGCAGATGCAGGCCCCGGTGCGCAACGTGGCGCGGTCGGCGAGCCGGGCCGACGCCATCTTCCTTCCGGACGGCGCTGCTGCCGTGTCCCCGATCGTGCAGACGCTGGTCGCGAGCGGCATCGACACCAAGCGCGTGCAGCTGCTCGGCACCGGACTGTGGGAGGACGCACAGATCTTCTCCAATCCGCAGCTCGAAGGTGCCTGGTATGCGGGACCCGATGCGACCGGCTTCCGCAATTTTTCCGGCCGCTACCGCAGCCGCTACGGCCAGGATCCCGTCCGCACCGCCTCGCTCGCCTACGACGCCGTCGCGCTGGTTGCGGCGCTGGTCAAGACCCAGGGCAAGCAGCGCTTCTCGGAAGCGGTGCTGACCAATGCCTCGGGCTTTACCGGCATCGACGGCCTGTTCCGCTTCCGGCCCGACGGTACCAATCAGCGCGGCCTTGCGGTGTTGAGCGTGTCGCCCACCGGCGGCCAGCTCATCAGCCCGCCGCCGAAGGGTTTTGGCGGCTCGGGAACGTAAGCGTCCTCCGCATCGACGCTGTACGAGAACACGCGCGCGATCCTTGTGACGGCCTCACGCCGCGAGATCGGCCACCACGGCGTCGAGCACGGGAAAGCCCGCCAGCGTCACGCGCAGCCGGCCCGCCGCCGTTGTCTCCACCATGCCTTGCTCGCGCAGGCTCGCGATGCGCCGCGCGTCGAGCGGCCGCCCGGCCAGCCGCGTATAGCGGGCGGGGTCGACGCCTTCGGCGAGCCGCAATCCCATCAGGAGAAATTCATCCGCGATCTGCTCCCGCGTGAGCGCCTCGTCGGTTACGACGCCATGTCCGAGCGATTCCACGTACGACAGCCAGGTTTCCGGCCGCCTGGCGGTTGCAACGGCGCGGCGTCCGCTTTCCGTGTTGAGGCGCCCGTGGGCGCCCGGCCCGATGCCGGCATATTCGCGCGCGCGCCAATAGACGAGATTGTGCCGGCATTCGGCGCCCGGCCGCGCGTGATTGGAAATCTCGTAGGCCGGCAGGCCGGCGTCGGCGCAGATCGCCTGCGTCGTGTCGTAGAGCGCACGCGCGCTATCGTCATCGGGCACGATGAGCTTGCCGGCCGCGTGCAGTGTGGCGAACGGGGTCTCCTGCTCGATGGTGAGCTGATAGAGGGAGAGATGCTCGCCCGCCTGGGCGATGGCGCGCCTGAGTTCCGCCGCCCAGGCGTCGGGCGTCTGGCCTGGGCGCGCATAGATGAGATCGAACGACGTGCGATCGAAGGTCTCGCGCGCGATCGCGACCGCGGCAAGCGCCTCGTCGGCCGAATGCAGTCGGCCGAGCGCCTTGAGCGCACCATCGTCGAGCGCCTGCACGCCGAGCGATACCCGGTTGACCCCGGCTGCGCGATACCCGCGAAAGCGCGCAGCCTCGACGCTGGTCGGATTGGCTTCGAGGGTCACTTCCACGTCCGCTGCGACCGGCCAATGCCGTGCGACGGCATCGAGGATCGTCCCGACGGTCTCCGGCTGCATCAGGGAGGGCGTTCCGCCGCCGAAGAAGATGGTCGCGACCGTGCGTCCCGGCACGCGCGCGGCGGTCGCGGCGATTTCGGCCGCAAAGGCGCGCGCGAAGCGGGACTCGTCGATCGCGGCATGGCGGACGTGGCTGTTGAAGTCGCAATACGGGCACTTCGACAGGCAGAACGGCCAATGGATGTAGACGCCGAAGGCGGGCTCGCCGCTGTGCTCAGCGCCGTCCAAGGCACGCCTCCGCCAGCTTGAGGAAGGCGCGGGCGCGATGAGATAAGCCTTTGCCCCGGGGCGGCAGGCCGTGCTTGTCCTCGGCCGGCATCTCCCCGAAGGTCAGCGCGTGACCGTCGGGCAGGAACATCGGGTCGTAGCCGAAGCCCTTGTCGCCGCGTGGCGGCCAGACCAGCGTGCCATCGACCTTGGCCTCGAATTCCGCGAGGTGGCCGTCCGGCCAGGCGACGCAGAGCGCGGAGACGAAATGCGCGCGACGCTCGCCTGGCGCAAGCGCGCCGCGTTCGCGTAGTTTGTCTTCAACCGTTCGCATGGCGTGCCCGAAGTCCTTGTCGGGGCCGGCCCAGCGTGCCGAATAGATACCGGGATCGCCATCGAGCGCGTCCACCGCCAGCCCGGAATCGTCGGCGAAGGCCGGCAGGCGTGACGCCTGCGCCGCAGCGCTCGCCTTGATGCGGGCGTTCGCCGCAAAGCTCGTGCCGGTCTCCTCGGGCTCGGGCAGCCCAAGCTCGCCGGCCGATACCGCGTCGATGCCGTAGGACCGCAGGAGCTCGCGCATCTCCCGCAGCTTGCCCGGATTGTGCGTCGCGATTACCAGCCGGCCGGAGAGCTGCCGACACGGAGCGTCGGTGGTGGCCGTGCCGGCGTTGGCAGGTGACAGGCTCACATCACCGCCATTTTCTGCAGGTCGACCAGTTTCATCACGCCCTTCCTGGCAAGCGCCAGCAGGTTGAGGAACTGCTCCTCGGTGAAAGGGATCTTCTCCGCGGTGCCCTGCACCTCCACGATCCGTCCCGCCCCGGTCATGACGAAATTGGCGTCGGTGTCGGCTTCCGAATCCTCGGCATAGTCGAGATCGAGCACCGGCGTGCCGTTGCAGATGCCGCAGGAGATCGCCGCGACGTGGTCACGCAGCGGCTCACCCTTCACCATGTCGCGCGTCTTCATCCAGGTGACGCAATCATGCAGCGCGACCCAGGCGCCGGTGATGGCCGCCGTGCGCGTTCCGCCGTCGGCCTGGATGACATCGCAATCGATGGTGACCTGACGCTCGCCCAGCGCGGGAAGATCGAGCACGGCACGCAGGCTTCGTCCGATCAGGCGCTGGATCTCGATGGTGCGTCCGCTCTGCTTGCCGGCGGAGGCCTCGCGGCGCGTGCGTTCCGACGTGGCACGCGGCAGCATGCCGTATTCGGCCGTGACCCAGCCGCGCGCCTGTCCCTTGAGCCAAGGCGGCAGCCGATCCTCGAGCGTCGCCGTCACCAGGACGTGAGTATCGCCAAACTTTACGAAGCAGGAACCTTCGGCGTATTTCACCACGCCGCGCTCGAGCGATATGGCGCGCAGCTCGTCGGGCTGTCGGCGGCTCGGCCGCATGCTGGTCTCCTGCTCGCCGTTGGCGTACCGGGCAAGCTTTTAGGGGCGAGGGCAGGGACCGACAAGGGGGCGAATGATCACTCGGGCTCGATGCCGGCATCCTTGATCATTTTCGTCCATTTGACGAGCTGGACCTTGACGAAGTCGCCGAGTTCCTCCGGCGTGCTCGAAAACGCCTCGAATCCTACTGCCGCGATCCGCGCCCTTATCTCCCGATCGTCGATGATCTTGCGCAGCTCGGCATTGAGCCGTGTCACGATCTCCGGCGGCGTGTTCGCCGGCGCAAAGACTGCCATCCACGAATCCATGTCGAAGTTGGCGACCCCGGCCTCGTGCAGGGAGGGCAGCTCCGGAAACAAGGTGCTGCGTTGCATGCGCGTCACCGCCAGCGCGCGCAACGCATTAGCCTGCACGTGGGGGAGACCGCTGGTGAGATCGACGAACATCATCGAGACGCGGCCGCCGAGCACATCGTTGAGGGCAGGGGGCGTGCTCCGGTACGGCACGTGCACGAGATTGATGCCGGCCCAGGCCTTGAGCGTCTCGCCGGCCACGACCCCCGAGGAATTTCCGCTCGCGAACGACAGCTTGCCGGGGTTGGCCTTGGCATAGGCGATCAGCTCCGGGATCGATCTGGCCGGCACATGCGGGTTGAGCACCAGCATCAGTGTGAAGCTTCCGACGCGCGCGACCGGAGTGAAGTCCTTCACCGGATCGTAGGCGATGGTCTTGTTGAGACTGGGCGCCGCCGAATGCGGGCTGTTGGTGCTCATCAGCAGCGTATAACCGTCCGGCGCTGCGCGCGCGACATAGGCCGCCGCGATGGCGCCGTTCGCGCCGGGCTTGTTCTCGATCACGATGCTTTGGCTGAATGCGTAGCCGAGGTGCTGAGCGATGATGCGCGTGATGGTGTCAGTGGCGCTGCCGGGGCCGAACGGAACGATGAGGGTGATCGGCTTGCTGGGATAGGTTTGGACCTGACCCTGGGCACTCGTCGCTGCGGCGAGCAGCGCCGCACCGGTCGCGAACAGAACGCGAAGCAGATTTCTCATGCATGTGCCTCCCGGCTCGTACGTCGTCCTTCCCTGTCACGGTGCGATGGCGTGGCGGCGCGCACCGCCAGCATCGTCTTGACCCGTTTCGCCGGAGGATAGCAGATTTGGACGACTCGGCAGGTTCGTCGTACTGAAAGCCCGCGCATGATCCCGATGTGTCCCGCGCCGCGCCCTCCGAGCCGGCCCAAGGTCCCTCTGCCGCCTGGTGCCTGCGACACCCACGCGCATGTGTTCGGGCCGGCCGAGCGTTTCCCCTATGCGGCCGACCGCAGCTACACCCCGCCTGATGCGCCGCTCAAAAGCTATCTCGCCATGCTCGACACGCTGGGTTTTGCCCGCGGGGTTCTGGTGCAAGGAAGCGCGCACGGGTCCGACAATTCGGCCATGCTTGATGCGCTCGCACGGCAGCCCGACCGGTTACGCGGGGTCGCAGTCGCCGACGAGCACGTGCCGGCGGCGGAGCTTCGGCACTGGCACACACTCGGCGTGCGCGGACTGCGGTTCAATCATTTCTTCCGCGATGGGCAATTGCACTACCGCGGCGGAGTGCCGCTTCGTGCGGCGCACGCGCTGGCGCCGCTGATGCGGGAGCTCGGCTGGCACCTGCAGCTCTGGATCGACGTGAAGGATCTGCCCGATACCATCGCCGAGCTGAAATCGCTCGCACTGCCAGTGGTGATCGACCACATGGGACGCAGCGACGCGAGTGCTGGTACGACCACCGCCGGATTTCAAAGCCTGCTGCGCCTGGTCGGCGCCGGCGACTGCTGGGTGAAACTGTCAGGGGCGCATCGCATCAGCCGCCGGGCGCCGGACTATCCGGATGCGCGGATGTTCCATCAGGCGTTGGTCGCCGAAAACCCCGACCGGCTGGTGTGGGGAGGGGATTGGCCGCATCCGCGCATGGACGGTGACATGCCGGATGTGGGTCACCTGCTCGATCTGATGTTCGAGTGGACGCCGGATGCCGCGATCCGGCATCGCATCCTGGTCACCAATCCCCGGCAGCTCTACGGATTCCCGGACCAGGGGTAATCAGAACCCGATCAGGTCGAATTTGGTCAACGTCACCTGCGGGCTGATGCGTGCAGCCGTTGCGAGGTGCCAGGCAGTGTAGAGCTCGGGAAACACGTCGTCGGCGGACATGCCGTCGACCGGCACGATGACCTTGAAGCCCCGCAGCGCCGCCGCGCCGGCGGTGTGCAACACCGAGGTCTGGGCCTGCGTGCCCATCGCTACCACCGTCTTGATGCCCCTGTCCTTGAGCGTCTTCTCGAGGTCGCTGCCGATGAACTTGTCCGGCCCGAGCGGCGGCAGGACCGGCTCGCCCGCCGCCGGCGTCAGCTCCTTGAGAATGTCGGTTGCAACCGAGCCCGGCACCGCCACGCTGTAGATGATGTGCGCGCCCTTGGCGCGTGCCTGCGTCACCAATTCGAGCACTTTCGGTACCGAGCGCGCGCAGCGTGGACGGCGCTCATTGGTGCAGGTCTGGTTGGTGAAGTCCATCACCAGCACGGCCGTTTCGTTGGGCACGATCGTGGCCGGTTTGAGCGCGGGCGGGGCGGGAAGCTTGGCGTTGGCCCACTCCTCGATGACGGTCTGGCCCTGCGCGTCCGCGCACGGGCCCGAGACCAGGCCGGCCGCGGCGATTGCCGCAACGAGAAACGCATGCAACGTCGTCATTCCGGATCCTCCCGCGCTGAGCTTTGTCTTGTCCCGCAGGCTAACAGCGCGGGCAAACGGGGCAAAGGGCGTGCAGGCTTGCGCTTCGCAGCCGGAATGGACAATTCTGCTGCGGTGGAACGGAGGGACTATTGGCTCAGGACGTTCCGATCGGCGCGACACAGGTGAGCCTCGCTCAGCTCAGTGAGCGCTCGCGCGACATTTTTCGGCAGATCGTGGAGAGCTATCTCGCCACCGGCGAGCCCGTCGGCTCGCGCAACATCTCGCGCCTGATCACCACGCCGCTTTCACCCGCCTCGGTCCGCAACGTGATGTCGGACCTGGAGCAGCTCGGACTGATCTATGCGCCCCATACCTCGGCCGGCCGGCTGCCGACGGAGACGGGACTGCGCTTCTTCGTGGACGCGCTGATGGAGATCGGCGATCTCGGCGAAGCCGACCGGCGCGAGATGGAGGCCAAGGTCGCCGCCGCCGGCCGCTCCATGGAAGGCGTCCTGAGCGAAGCCTCCGGCATGCTGTCCGGCCTTACGCGCGCCGCCGGCGTCGTGCTGGCGGCGAAATCGAACGTGCGCCTCAAGCACATCGAATTCGTGCGGCTGGAGCCCGAGCGCGCGCTGGTCGTCCTGGTCGCGGAGGACGGGCAGGTCGAGAATCGTATTATCAATGTTCCGCTCGGTCTGCCGGTGTCGGCTCTGATCGAGGCGTCGAACTTCCTCAATGCCCATGTGCGGGGCCTCACCCTCGCCGAGGCCAAGACCGAGCTCGAGAAGGCGCTGCAAGCGGGCAAGGAAGAGCTTGATCAGCTCACGCAGAAGATCGTCGCCGCCGGGCTCGCGAGCTGGTCCGGTGGAGAGAGCGACGAGCGCAAGCTGATCGTGCGCGGGGCCGCGCACCTGCTCGACGACCTCCGAGCGCTCGAGGACCTCGAGCGCGTGCGGCTTCTGTTCGACGATCTCGAGACCAAGCGCGGCCTGGTCGATCTTCTCGGCCGGGCCGAGCGCGCCGATGGCGCCCGCATCTTCATCGGTTCCGAGAACAAGCTGTTCTCGCTCTCGGGCTCCTCGACCATCGTCGCGCCCTATCGGGACGGTGCGGGCAGCATCGTCGGGGTCATCGGCGTCATCGGCCCGACCCGGCTCAACTATGCGCGGGTGATCCCCATGGTGGACTACACCGCCAAAGTCGTGAGCAGGCTGATCGGGGGGTAAGGGCGTCCGATCACTGCTTGCGCTGGCTTGATTTTTTGCGCGCGAGCGCTGATATCCGGGGCGACCCGAACGGCAAATGGGAACCATGTGATGACGGATCCGAATGCGCGCCCGTCCGTCGATACGGCCGCCGAGCCCGATATCGACGAATTCGGCCAGCGGACGGGGCAGAACACGATCGATCCGACCGACCACGCCCAGGTCGCCGCCGAGTACAAGGACAAGCTCCTGCGCGTGCTCGCCGAGATGGAGAACCTGCGGCGGCGGACCGACCGCGAGATCGCCGATACGCGGGCCTATGGCATCTCCAACTTCGCGCGCGACATTGTCGCGGTCGCCGACAACATGGACCGTGCGCTCGGCGCGCTCGATGCCGAATTGCGTGAAAAGGCCGATGCCGGAACCAAGGCGCTGCTCGACGGCGTCGAATTGACCGAGCGCGAGCTTTTGAAGGTGCTGGAAAAGCACGGCGTCAAGAAGTTCGAGCCGCTGGGTGAGAAGTTCGATCCCAATGTGCATCAGGCGATGTTTGAGTTGCCCGATGCGTCCCGCCCCGCCGGCACCGTCGCCCAGGTCGTGCAGCCCGGCTACATGATCGGCGAGCGCGTGTTGCGCCCCGCGCTGGTCGCCGTCGCCAAAGGTGGCCCCAAGCCGGCATCGGAAGCGCCGGCCAACGACAATGCGGGCTCACCATCGCGCGGTCCCCACGGCGCCGGCTGACGCCGTTATTGCATCCGCTATAGACTGGAACGATCGGGTCGCCGCGCCGCGGGTATCACTCCCTGTATCCGGCGAGCGGATGTTCGTCTGCGCCCCGGACCCGAAGGTCATTGGGGTGGATGATGCGCAGCACGGACCGCTTTCTCACGACGCATACCGGCAGCTTGCCGCGTCCCGACGATCTCATCCGCCTGATGTATGCCAGGGAAGAAGGCGTGCCGGTCGAGGGCGCGGCGCTGGCGGCGCACGTGCAACGGGCCGTAGCCGAGGTGGTGAAGAAGCAGATCGATGCCGGCATCGATCTCGTCAACGACGGCGAGATGTCGAAGCCGAGCTATGCCACCTACGTCAAGGACCGGCTCGCCGGCTTTGGCGGCACCGGCAACACCTTCGTGTACCAGGATCTCGCCGATTTTCCCAACCTGGCCAAGCGCGTCTTCGGCGATCCCGGTCGGTCGCGTCGAAAGACGCCGGCCTGCAATGCTGCAATCTCCGTGCATGACCCCGGGGCGGCGCGGATAGACGTCGACAATCTCCAGGCCGCGCTCGCCGCCGTGGGCGGACGCGATGCATTCATGAGCGCGGCTTCGCCCGGCGTTGTCTCGCTGTTTTTCCGCAACGACCACTACGCCGATCAGGAGGCGTACCTGTTCGCCATCGCCGAGGCGATGCGCCACGAATATGAGACCGTGGCCGCCGCCGGCATCGTGCTGCAGATCGATTGCCCCGACCTCGCCATGGGCCGGCACATCCAATATGCCGCGCTCACTCTGGCGGAATTCCGCAAGCGGGCCGCAATGCATGTCGAGGCGCTCAACCACGCGCTTGCCAACATCCCGCCGGAGCGCCTGCGCATGCATCTGTGCTGGGGCAACTATGAAGGCCCGCACCATTTCGACGTACCGCTCGCCGACATCATCGACATCGTGTTCGCGGCGCGGCCGAGTGCGATCTCGTTCGAGGCTGCCAATCCCCGCCACGGGCATGAGTGGACGCTGTTCGAGCGCATCAAGCTGCCCGCCGGCAAGGTGCTCATTCCCGGCGTCATCGAATCCAAGTCCAACTTCATCGAGCATCCGGAACTGATCGCCCAGCGCATCGGGCGCTATGCCCGCCTTGTCGGCCGCGAAAACGTCGTCGCCGGCAGCGATTGCGGTTATGGCACCTGGGTTGGGCAGGCCGCGGTCGACCCCGATGTGGTGTGGGCGAAGCTTGCGGCGCTGACCGAAGGCGCCCGGATTGCCTCACGGGAATTCTGGCAGTGACCGGCGGCTCATCTCCGGGTCCGGTATGCCGGACCGGCCGTCACTACCGCGCATCAATGCCGTCACGGACCAAGCGGAAGCGAGGATAGGCGCCCTTCCAGGCCTCCGTTCGCGCGATCCCGACCATTTGCAGGAAGGCGCCGCTGCCGAAGCGAAGCCACTGCACCACCGTCAATGGGGAGGTGCCGGCAGCGTCCTTGGCAGTGGCGATGATCTGGTGGCCCTGCTGGCCGCCCAGTCGCAGGGATTCAGACGTCGTGACGCGTATCTCTTTCAGGTTGGGCACGGTCGCGAAGACGTCGCGTGCGAAGGCGTCGCGCTCCCCGCTCTGCGTCGGTCCGCCCGGCGCGACGGCAACGACGATGTGGGGCTCGATCGTCACGTCCGGCGATCCCGGCAGGTTCGCGGGGCCGTCGCTCAAGACCACCGCGCGTCCGGGGAGGACCCCCCCGATCCGAAATCCCGCGAGCTCGCCGACCTTGAATGGAACGAGGCCGAGCTGCTCGTCCATCGGAACGGAGACACGGACGGCCACTGTGGCGAGCGCGTCCCGGATGGCGGCGTCAGGATAGAGCGGCCTGGCAGCGTCCGGGATCTGCACCGTGACGAGCGCCGTCAGCGCCGGCGAAGACGCCACCAAAATCCACTTGCGAACGATTGCCTTCTCGGTCTCCTGGCGCCCGATCACCAGAAAGGCCTGGCCGCTCGGGAGCGCCACCGCTTCGCGTGCTTCCAGCGTGAGACCTTGCCGCTTGAGCGCGTCGGCGGTGACCGACGTTTCCAGATCCGGGTAGGCCTGCGGCGGGAGCGCGACCAAGATGATGGCCACGTTATTGTCAGGGTCCTCGTAGCCGAAGAAATTCTTGCTGGGGACCATTGCGCCCGGCGGCACCAGTCCGATGCGCGAACCGGGAGGGTAGGTGGCCTCGGCGGCGTGCCCAGGCGGGGCGCCAAGCGCAAGCGCGAGAACAACGAGAACTGAGCGGATGAATATCATGGCGAGGGTCATGTTAGCGCGATGGAGCAGCAAAAATGCGGCAAATGTGCCGTGCCTAACTTGTGCAGATGCGCCGTGCCTGCGCGTCAGGACATGGGTCGCCGCGCGCGCAGGGTTCCAATCACCCCGCACTGGCCGCTGCCGCTGGAACGGTCACCCGCCGCAGGGTGAGGTTGATGCGCCCGCCCTCCGGCAACAGGGTCGACGTGCCGGACATGATCCGATCCACGCCGTGAAAGGCCAGTCGCGCCGCCCCAGCAAGCACCAACGCATCGCCGGAGGCAAGGCGCAAGGTGCGGGTCGGGTCGCTTCGCTTCGTCCCTCCGATCCGGAACAGACAGGTGTCGCCGAGCGAAAGGGAGACTACGGGTGCTGCGAAATCACGTTCGTCACGGTCCTGGTGCAATCCCATCTTCGCCGCCGCAGCGTAGTAGTTGATCAGGCAACTTTCCGGCGGGTGCGGATAGTCCGCCAACGCCTTCCAGGCGTCGAGCACCATCGCCGGCATCTGCGGCCACGGCTCCCCGGTTTCCGGATGCAGCGGCTGGTAGCGATAGCCGGCTTCATCCGTGACCCAGCCGAGCGGGCCGCAATTGCTCATCCGCACGGAGAGCGGCTTGCCGCTTCGCGGCATCCGCGGGGTATAGGCGGGCGCGCGCGCCAGCACCGCGCGCAGCGCGGCCAGCAGTGCCTCCTGGGCCGGACGATCGAGATAGCCCGGTACGACGCGCAGGCCGCAAGGCGAGGTCGTCATTTCACTGGTCCGTCCGTGGTCCTCCACCCTGGCAATATGGGGTTGTGCGGCTGGCATTGCCGCGGCGTCGGCGGCAATCGGGTCGCGATGTCAACGGCCCTGTGCGGGGCTGGTGCCCCGCTCGCGAATCCGTGATCCTATGTCTTGCGGCCCAAACCCGCTCTCCTATATGAGCCAAGACGCCGCAGGGGGCGGCATTGATGTAGTTTTAGGGGGTCGGACAAGGGGGGCCGCGGGTCTCGCGGAATCTCCCGTTCGGGTGCCGAAAGGACCCGGCCGACCTGCCGCAGCAAAGAGGAAGCGAGAACATGGGCAAGGTCATCGGCATCGACCTCGGCACCACCAATTCGTGCGTCGCCGTAATGGAAGGCAAGACGCCGAAGGTTATTGAAAATGCAGAGGGCATGCGCACCACGCCCTCGATCGTCGCGTTCACCGACGATGGTGAACGCCTGGTCGGACAGCCGGCCAAGCGTCAGGCGGTCACCAACCCCGAGCGCACCATCTTCGCGGTCAAGCGCCTGATCGGCCGCCGCTACGACGACCCGATGGTGGAGAAGGACAAGAAGCTCGTCCCCTACAAGATCGTGCGCGCCTCGAACGGCGACGCCTGGGTCGAGGTCGAAGGCAAGACCTATTCACCGTCGCAGATTTCCGCCTTCATCCTGCAGAAGATGAAGGAGACGGCAGAGGCCTATCTCGGTCAAAAGGTCGAGCAGGCCGTCATCACCGTTCCCGCCTATTTCAACGACGCCCAGCGCCAGGCCACCAAGGACGCCGGCAAGATTGCCGGCCTGGAGGTTCTGCGCATCATCAACGAGCCCACCGCAGCCGCACTGGCCTATGGTCTCGACAAGCAGAAGAGCGGCACCATTGCGGTCTATGACCTCGGCGGTGGCACCTTCGACGTTTCGATTCTGGAA
Organism: uncultured Alphaproteobacteria bacterium; assembly: GCA_963739385.1. GTDB lineage: Bacteria > Pseudomonadota > Alphaproteobacteria > Rhizobiales > Xanthobacteraceae > VAZQ01. The sequence goes on along the minus strand of CAVUAI010000011.1, from coordinate 92,023 downwards.
ATCGGCGACGGCGTGTTCGAAGTGAAGTCGACCAACGGCGACACTTTCCTCGGCGGCGAGGACTTCGACATGCGTCTGGTCAACTATCTCGCCGACGAGTTTCAGAAGGAGCAGGGCATCGACCTGCGCCGCGACAAGCTCGCGCTGCAGCGCCTGAAGGAAGCCGCGGAGAAGGCCAAGATCGAGCTCTCCTCCACCACCCAGACCGAGATCAACCTGCCGTTCATCACCGCGGATGCGTCGGGTCCCAAGCACCTGACCATGAAGCTCACCCGCGCCAAGTTCGAGGCGCTGGTGGATGATCTCATCCAGAAGACAGTCGAGCCGTGCCGGCAGGCGCTCAAGGACGCGGGGCTTTCCGCGGCGGAGATCAACGAGGTCGTCCTGGTCGGCGGCATGACGCGCATGCCGAAGGTGCAGGAGGTCGTGAAGCAGTTGTTCGGCAAGGAGCCGCACAAGGGCGTCAACCCCGATGAGGTGGTTGCGGTCGGCGCAGCGATCCAGGCCGGCGTGCTGCAGGGCGACGTCAAGGACGTGCTGCTGCTCGACGTCACGCCGCTCTCACTGGGCATCGAGACGCTCGGTGGCGTGTTCACGCGGTTGATCGACCGCAACACCACGATCCCGACCAAGAAGAGCCAGGTGTTCTCGACCGCCGAGGACAATCAGAATGCCGTGACGATCCGCGTGTTCCAGGGCGAGCGCGAAATGGCGTCCGACAACAAGCTGCTCGGCCAGTTCGACCTGGTCGGGCTGCCGCCGGCGCCGCGCGGCGTACCGCAGATCGAGGTCACCTTCGACATCGACGCCAACGGCATCGTCAACGTGCAGGCCAAGGACAAGGGCACCGGCAAGGAGCAGCAGATCCGCATCCAGGCGTCTGGCGGCCTGTCCGAGGCCGACATTCAGCGCATGGTGAAGGACGCGGAATCCCACGCCGAGGAGGACAAGAAGCGCAAGGCCGAGGTCGAGGCCAAGAACCACGCCGAAGCACTGGTTCATTCCACCGAGAAGGCGCTCGCTGAGCACGGCGGAAAGATCGGCGACGGCGACCGGCGCGCCATCGAGAATGCGATGGCTGACCTCAAGGAGGCTCTCAAGGGCACCGACGCCGAAGCGATCACCGCCAAGACCAACGCACTGGCGCAGGCCTCGATGAAGCTCGGCGAGGCCATGTACAAGCAGACGCAGGAAGGCGCCGCGGGCGGCGGCCCGGGTGGCCCAGGCGGCGCAGCTCCCGGCGATGGCGCCGGCGGTAAGAACGAGGACGTGGTCGACGCGGAATTCACCGAGGTCGACGACGACAAGAAGAAATCGGCCTGACGTCGGCGAGGCGCCACTCCATGCCCGTCCGCTATTCCAACCAGCACCCCCGGATCCTGAGATCCGGGGGTGTACGTTTTTTGAACCGCCATGAGTGAGCAAGTAAGATCCGGCGATGACGCTACGGCAGCAATGACGGGGTGGGACGCGGGCATGGCCAAACGCTGCTATTACGAAGTTCTCGAGGTCGAGCGCACTGCGGCTGATCCGCAGTTGAAGGCTGCATTCCGCAAGCTGGCGATGAAGTGGCATCCCGATCGCAATCCCGGCGACAAGAGCTGCGAGGTCCGCTTCAAGGAGATCAACGAGGCCTACGAGATCCTGAAAGACCCGGACAAGCGCGCGGCCTATGACCGCTTCGGCCACGCCGCCTTCGAGCACAATGGCGGCGCAGGACCGGCCGGAGGCTTCGGCGACGTTGCTTCGGCGTTTGCCGATATTTTCGACGACCTGTTCGGCATGGGCGGCGCCCGGCGCGGTCGTGGTGGCGGCCGCGAGCGTGGTGCTGATCTCCGCTACAACATGGAGATCAGCCTGGAGGAAGCCTATTCCGGCAAGGCGGCGCAGATCCGTATCCCGACCTCGGTGACCTGCGAGGCCTGTTCAGGATCGGGCGCCAAGACCGGGACCAGACCCACCGCCTGTCCGACCTGCGGAGGCCAGGGACGCATCCGCCACGCCCAGGGGTTCTTCACGCTCGAGCGCACCTGCCCGGGCTGTCAGGGGCGCGGGCAGGTCATCGACAATCCCTGCCCTTCCTGCTCCGGGTCCGGACGGGTAACGCGCGAGCGCGTCCTGTCCGTCAACATTCCCGCCGGCGTGGAGGACGGGACCCGCATCCGGCTTGCAGGTGAAGGCGAGGCCGGCGTGCGCGGCGGGCCCGCCGGCGACCTCTATATTTTCCTTTCGCTCGGCTCCCATCCCTTCTTCCAGCGCGAGGGCGCCGACCTTCACTGCCGCGTACCGATCTCCATGGTGACCGCCGCGCTCGGCGGCGAATTCGAGGTGCCGACCATCGAGGGCAGCAACAGCCGCCTGAAGGTACCGGAAGGCACCCAGTCCGGGCGGCGTTTTCGCCTTCAGGGCAAAGGTATGCCGGTGCTGCGCTCGAAGCAGACCGGTGACATGTACGTTCAGGTTCTGGTCGAGACGCCGCAAAAACTGACCAAGCGGCAGCGTGAATTGCTGAACGAGTTCGAGCGCCTGTCGTCCAAGGATACGCATCCCGAGGCGGCTGGATTCTTCGGTAAGGTCAAGGAGTTCCTGGGTCGTTCCGGCTCGGCCTGACGAATTTGCCGCTTGACCCCCGGGGTCGCGGGCTTTACCCGTGAATGTCACAAATTTGTAATCATTGCGCAGCGTTAGACCCAATGCCGCTCCCAGCCCTCCAGCTCCTTGAAAAAAAATTCGAGCACCATAGGCGGCTTTTCGAGTTGAAGCGGGGCGAGTTCGAACGAGAAATCGAACGACACGTCCAGCGCTTCGAACAAAGGAAGGGCGCGCTCGAACGGAGGATCGAACGCCAGTTCGAGACGCAGCGAAGAAAGTTCGAACAGACATTCGAGCTGCAGAAAAAGAAGATCGAGATCCAAATTCGTCGTTTCGAGGAAAAGAACGGCATCCGTCTCGACGACGAGGTGCGCTTCATCCGAACCTGGATCGAGAAGCCGCTGACCCTCGGCGCCGTGACTCCCTCGAGCCGGGCTTTGGCGCGCACCATGGCGGCCTACATCAATCCGAGCAGGCCCGGTCCCATCATCGAGCTCGGTCCCGGCACGGGGCCGGTCACCGAGGCTCTCGTCGCGCAAGGGATCGATCCGTCGCGGCTCGTCCTCGTCGAGTTCGATCCGACCTTCAGCCGGCTGTTGCGCAAGCGCTATCCGGGGGCGACCGTGGTGCAGGGTGATGCCTATGGTCTGCAACGGTTGCTCGCCGGCCTTCTGAAAGAGCCGGCGGCCGGAGTGGTTTCGGGTCTGCCGCTCTTCACCAAGCCACTGCGTATGCGCCTGCGCCTCTTGTTCGAGGCGTTCGCCCTGATGTCGCCGGGTGCGCCTTTCGTCCAGTTCACCTACAACGCGGTTCCGCCGATCCCGAGCCGGCTCGACCGCGTGACCGCTGAAGCGTCCGAGCGGATATGGCTGAATATTCCGCCGGCGCGGGTCTGGGTTTATCGAAGAAGCTGACGACCGATGTCAGAACCACGGGTATGATGTCGTCGCGATCCGTCGACATCCCTCCGTCGTGCGTCGTCAGACATGCCTGTCCCCAAAATACTCGTCATCCCCGGCTCGCTGGGGGCGAAGTCGTACAATGCGCGGCTGGCGGCGCTCGCGGGCAAGGAAGCGGTCCGCGCCGACGCCGATGTCACCTGCGTCTCGCTCGTGGACTATCCGCTGCCGATCTATGACGCCGACAGCGCAGAGACATCCGCGCCGCCGCAGAACGCCGTCAAGCTCAAGCAGATGATGTCCGCGCACCAGGGCGTGTTCATCGCCAGCCCGGAATACAACGCCTCGATCTCGCCGCTTCTCAAGAATGCAATCGACTGGATCTCGGCGGTCCGCGAACGCGGCGACCCGCCGCTTGCCGCTTTCCAGAACCGGGTGTTTGCGTTGGGCGGCGCTTCGCCGGGACGTTCCGGCGCGGCATGTTCGCTGCTGGCCCTGCGCCAGGTGCTGGCGGTCGGGTGCCGGGCACTGGTGATCGCAGAGCAGATTTCGATTGCGAGTGCCGAACAGGCGTTCGACGAGATGGACGAACTCAGGGATGCGCGCGTGGCCGAGCAACTCAGGGTCGTCGTGCGCAAGCTCGTCGATATCGCCCGGCTTGTGGCGTGAGCCCCTCCCGCGTTGCGCGCCCCGAGGGGCCAAACGGCATATACTCGGGCATGCGAACAGTTAGCGCAGGAAACAACGGGAGGGCATGCGCCATGAGCCTCGAGCCACGCGAGCGGTTGATCGTCGCGCTCGACGTTCCGTCCGTGGCCGAGGCCGAGGCACTGGTGGTGCGGCTCGGCGACAGCGTCTCGTTCTACAAGATCGGCTATCAGCTGGCATTCGCGGGCGGCATCGACTTCGCGCGCGTGCTTGCCGGCGCCGGCAAAAGCATCTTCCTCGATCTCAAGCTTCACGATATCGGCAATACCGTTGCCCGGGGAGTCGAAAGCGTGGCGCGGCTCGGCGCATCGTTTCTCACCGTCCATGCCTATCCGCAGACCATGCATGCGGCGGTCGACGCGCGCGGAGGATCGAATCTGCGACTGCTTGCAGTCACCGTGCTCACCTCCTACGACGACGCCGACCTGGCTGCGGCAGGTTACGATTTCACCGTCTCCGAACTGGTCGGCGAACGCGCGGCCCAAGCCCGCGACGTTGGTATCGATGGCCTTGTCTGCTCGGGCGAGGAAGCGGCGATGCTGCGCCCGATCGTCGGCTCCGGCATGGTGTTGGTGACGCCCGGCATTCGGCCGCTCGGCGCGGAGACCGGCGATCAGAAGCGCATCATGACCCCGGCCGCCGCGGTGGCCGCCGGGGCGGACCACCTCGTGGTCGGCCGCCCGATCGTCGCGGCATCCGACCCGAAGGCTGCCGCAGACGCGATCGTGGCGGAGATCGCGGCAACGGCGCGCCCATGAGCGCAACGCGACAGGGAGATGGAGATGGCGAAGGGATACTGGATCCCGCACATCGATGTGAGTGACGCGGAAGGCTACAAGGCATACATGGCCGCCACGCCGGAGGCCCACCACAAGTACGGCGGCCGCGCCCTGGTGCGCGGCGGAGCCCAGGAGGTGGTGGAAGGCACCGCGCGCTCGCGTAGCGTCCTGCGCGAATTTCCGGACTATGCCACCGCGCTCGCTTGCTACCGCTCGCCGGAATACCAGCGCGCGAAGCCCCTCCGCCTTCCTCATTCGCGAGCGGACTTCGTGATCGTCGAGGGCTACGACGGTGCGCAGCCACCACACCCGGGCACGCCGCCTGCACCGGCTGCGCGCAAAGGGTATTGGATCGCCCATGGCGACCTGACGGAGCCGGAAGGTTACAAGGCCTATGTCGCCGCGAACGGCGCGGCGATCGGAAAATTTGGTGGACTGTTCCTCGTGCGCGGGGGAGCCCGCGAGGTGGTCGAAGGCAAGGTCCGTGCACGCACCGTGGTGCTCGAATTCCCGAGCTACCGCGCGGCGCTCGATTGCTATCGATCGCCGGAATACCAAGCCGCGGCCGCGCTGCGCCGAGGCAAGGCGGAGTACGACCTCCTCATCGTCGAGGGCTATGACGGTCCGCAGACCTGACAAGCGAGCGGGAGAATATCCATGGCGGACATGCGGCTGATCGTAGCCGGCGCCGGCGGGCGCATGGGGCGCACGCTCATCCATGCCATTGCAGCAATGGACGGGGCGACCCTCGCCGGTGCAGTCGAGGCGCCCGGATCGGCCGTGATCGGACGCGATGCCGGCGAGCTCGCAGGGCTCGGCAGGAATGGCGTTGTCGTCGCGGCGGAGGTCGAGCCGCTGCTCGCCCAGGCGGACGGGTTGCTCGACTTCACCGTGCCGGCGGCGACGCTCGCGCTGGCCGAGCTGACGGCGAGGCGCGGGCTGGTCCATGTTATCGGCACCACAGGCCTCAGCGGCGAAAACGAGAAGCTGATCGCGCAAGCGGCGAAGCGCGCGGTCATCGTCAAATCCGGCAACATGAGCATGGGCGTCAACGTGCTGGCGGCCCTGGTCAAGCGCGTGGCAAAGACGCTCGATGAGTCCTTCGACATCGAGATCCTCGAAATGCACCACAACAGGAAGATCGACGCGCCGTCGGGCACCGCGTTGATGCTCGGCCAGGCAGCGGCCGACGGCCGCCGTGTCGATCTCGGCCAGCGCTCGGTGCGCGGCCGCGATGGCCATACAGGTGCGCGCTCCGCAGGTGACATCGGCTTCGCTTCCCTGCGCGGCGGCTCGGTGGTGGGCGATCATACCGTGATCTTTGCCGGACCGGCCGAGCGGATCGAACTCACGCACAAGGCCGAGGATCGCATGATCTTTGCCCGCGGCGCGGTGCGGGCGGCGCTGTGGGCGCGTGAACAGAAGCCGGGGCTCTATTCGATGGCGGACGTGCTGGGCTTGAGCGAGACCTGATCGCCCGGCCGCGCGCCGTGCAGGAGCGAGACACCGGTCATCTCGGCCGGCTGCGGCAGCTCCATCAGTTCGAGAAGGGTGGGAGCGACATCGGCGAGCCGCCCTTCCCGCAACTCGACGTCGCCGCCTCCCATGAGCAGGACGGGCACCGGATTCGTGGTGTGCGAGGTGTGCGGGCCGCCGGTGTCAGGATCGCGCATCAATTCGCAGTTGCCATGGTCGGCGGTGACCAGGAGTGCGCCGCCGGCATGGCGTATCGCCTCGGCAATGCGGCCGAGCCCGGCATCGACCGTCTCCACCGCCTTGATCGCCGCCACCAGGCTGCCGGTGTGCCCGACCATGTCGGGATTGGCGTAGTTCAAGACGATCAGGTCGTATTTACCGGAGCGGATCGCCTCCACCGCCTTGTCCGTGAGCTCGGGCGCCGACATCTCCGGCTGCAGGTCGTAGGTCGCCACCTTGGGCGACGGCACCATGATGCGGCCTTCGCCCGCATAGGGCTCCTCCTCGCCGCCATTGAGGAAGTAGGTCACGTGGGGATACTTCTCTGTCTCGGCCATGCGCAGTTGCGTGCGGCCTGCATCGGCGACGACCTGGCCCAGGACCTTGTCGAGACCCTGCGACGGAAAGATCGTTTGCAGGAACGCATCCAGCTGCTCGCTGTACTGCGTCATGCCGGCGGCGATCGCTATGCGGATCATGCGCCGGCGGGGAAAACCGGCAAACGCCGGATCGAGCACGGCCGACAGGATCTCGCGCACGCGGTCGGCGCGGAAGTTGAAGCAGAGCACCCCGTCGCCGTCCTGCATGCCGTCATAGCCGGCGACCACCGCCGGCACGACGAACTCGTCGTTGGTATCGTGTGCATATGCGTCGGCGATGACCGCCCGCGCGTCCGCGAACTGCGGCCCCTCCGCATCTACGATCGCACGATAGGCTTTGGCCACTCGCTCCCAGCGGTGATCGCGATCCATGGCGTAGTACCGGCCGCTGACGCTCGCAATCGGGACCGATGGCGGCAGGGCTGCGAGCAGGCGCGCAATGTCTTCGCCCGCCGATCGCGGCGGCGTATCGCGACCGTCGGTGAAGGCATGCACCACGGTCGGCACTCCGGCCGTGGCCAGAAGGCGGGCGAGTGCGGCGGCATGGTCCTGGTGCGAGTGCACTCCCCCGGGCGAGACCAGGCCCATGAGATGGCAGGTGCCACCCGATTGTCGCAGCGTCTCGATGAAGGTGCGCAGCGCAGGCGCCGTTGCGATCTCGCCATCCGCGATCGCCGTGTTGATACGCGGCAGATCCTGCAGCACCAGGCGGCCGGCGCCGATATTGAGGTGTCCGACCTCCGAATTGCCCATCTGTCCCGGCGGCAGCCCGACGTCCTTACCCGAGGTGTGCAGGAAGGCGTGCGGGCAGGTGGTCCATAGGCGGTCGAAGGTCGGCGTGCGGGCCTGACGGACGGCGTTGTCGGCTGCGTCCTCGCGCCAGCCCCAGCCGTCGAGCACGACCAGCATCACGGGACGGCGCTGCTGCATCATCCAACCTCTTGCGCCACTGTGCGGCGAGGCATTGGGGCCGCGCCCGATGACGACGCATGTGTGAAGACGCTTGTGTGGGATTGCCGCGTTGCCGTCAACCGGAGCCGGGTGCGTTCCATGCCGCAGACGCAGCTTGCGCGACCAGTGGCATAGCCACCCGAACGTGCCTTTCGTGTCACACCGCGACCAATTCTGTTGCGCAAACATGGTTACCGCTGCCGGTCACGATCATTTCGACCGCCCGATCTGTTAGAATCGATTCGCTGTCATCATTCGGTCGGGGGGCTGGAATTGACCGCGCGGAAACTTATTGCCGCGATGGGATTGCTATTGACTCAGGCCGCGCCGATGCAGGCCGGCGTGGATCGTCCGCCGCAATTCATCGTGATGGCATTCGACAATTGCACCGAGCTCGAACGCTGGCAGGAACTCACCGATTTTGCCGCCGAACTGAATAAGGATGGCGACCGCATCCACTTCACGTTCTTCGTGAGCGGCAGCAATTTCATCGCCGATGCTCACCGGGGCATCTACGAAGGTCCGCACCAGCGCCGGGGCTATTCCCGCATCAGCTTCGGCGGCACGGCCGAGCAGGTCCGCAGGCGCGTGGACTACGTGAACGGCCTTTATCGCAACGGCCATGAAATCGCGTCGCACGCTGTCGGTCATTTCAACGGCGCCGCATGGTCGCATGGCGACTGGGAGAAGGAGTTTCGCTCGTTCGCGGAAATCCTGACGAATGTCGGTCCCAACAACGGGCTCGCCGAGTCGAGGCTGGCGTTTCCGGCAAGCGAAGTGATCGGTTTTCGCGCTCCCTACCTCGCCAAGGGGGCCGGCCTCTACGGGACGCTCAAGACCAACGGCTTCCGTTACGACACCAGCGGTGTCGGCCATGCCGACGCATGGCCGGAGAAGATCGATGGCATCTGGCGGTTCAACCTTGCCATGCTGCGCATTCAGGGTTCCGGCAGGGGCACCCTGTCGATGGACTACAATTTCTTTGTGGCGCAATCGCGCGGCGGCATGGATCCGAGGCGATACGAAGCCGCCCGCGAGCAGACGCTGCAGACCTACCTTCACTACTTCAAGACCAATTACGCTGGAAACCGTGCGCCGCTGCACATCGGACATCACTTCACGGCCTACGGGGGCGGCGCTTACAACGAGGCACTCAAGGCCTTTGCGCGCGCAGTCTGCGGCCTGCCGGAGGTGCGGTGCGTGACCTATGCCAAGCTCGCCGATTTCATGGACCGGCAAAACGCCGAAACCCTTGCGGCCTATCGCAAGGGCGACTTCGCTCGCGCCGCGACGCCGGCGTTGGACGTGGCGGAGAATACGCGGCGAGCGTCTCCCGCAAGGCCGGCGGCCTACACGGCGGTCTTTCCCGCTTCCCATCCCAGCATGGCGCGCTTGCGGGTGAGGCCCCAGTGATAGCCGGTGATGCCGCCGCTCTTCCCCAAGACACGGTGGCAAGGCACCACGAATGAGATCGGGTTCTTGCCGACCGCGGCGCCCACCGCGCGTGCCGCCTTGCCGGCGCCGATCTTCACGGCGATATCGGAATAGGTCGTCGCCCGGCCGATGGGAATTTTGAGCAGCGTCTCCCACACCCGCACTTCGAAGTCGGTCCCGATGAGCACGACGCGCAGCGGCCGCTCGGCTCGCCACAGCTTGGGCTCGAAGATGCGGCGCGCGAGATCGGCCGTGCGTGCGGCGTTCTCGACGATGCACGCCTGCGGCCAACGGCTGCGCATATCGGCGAGCGCAGCCTGTTCCCCGCCGGCGTCGGCGAAGGCGAGCCCTGCCAGTCCGCGCTCCGTCGTCATCACCAGTGCGGTACCGAAGGGGGAGGGGTGGAAGCCATAGGCCACGGTCAAGCCGGCGCCGCCCGATTTCCACTCACCCGGCGACATCGCTTCGTGGGTGACGAAAAGGTCGTGCAGCCGTCCTGGTCCTGACAGGCCGACCTCGAACGAGGCGTCGAGCACGCTTGCGGAATCGCGCAAGAGCCGGCGCGCGTGGTCGAGGGTGATCGCCTGCAGAAACGCCTTCGGCGTAATGCCGGCCCAGCGGCGGAACAGGTGATGCAGCTCGCTGGCGCTCACACCGGTCGCCGACGCGACCGCCTCGATCTCCGGCTGTATGCGCCAGTTCTCGGAGAGAAACGCAATGGCGCGGCGCACAACGTCATAGTCCGCGGCAGCATGTGCGAGCGGTCCAGGATCGGAGACGCGATCGGGCGAGAGCATGGCTGACTCCATCGACAAGCTCTCCATGTAGGCCGCACGGCCCGCGCCGCCCACCCGATTTCTGCATGCTCCAAGCGCTAGTCGAACACCGTCCGCGTCGGGCCGCGCCTCGCTTCCCCGAGCGCCGCCGAAAGCGCGACGGCGAAGCTTTCCTTCTCCTGCGGCCCGAGGAAGCCGGCAATCGCCAGCCGCCGCCCGTGCGAGACCAGGAACAGGCGCTCGATGCCGAACTCCGCGTGCACGACCCGGTCGAGCTTCACCCACAGCGGGTTGAGCGTCCATTCGCGGATGCGGCCCTGGTGGCTGACCTTGCGCACGGTGAGTTCTGACGGAGTCACGGTTACCTGTTCATAGGCGTTGGCGCGGCGGTAGCTGACCCGGAATGCCCAGTAGATCAGCAGAACATCGAGGCCGCAGAATCCGAGCACGGGCCAAGCGCCGGCCAGGAAGAAGACCGTGCCGGTCACGAAGCTGATCACTCCCAGCACCATCATCAGGATCGCGAAACCCTTGCGGCTGAGCGAGCGGTGCGGGGTGAGCACCGCCGAAAAGATCGGGGGTTCCTGGGGCTGGTCGTTGTCGACTGTCATGGTGCTGACTATACCGGAACAATGGCTCGCAAAACACTTCGCAGGGTTGCCCGCGGAACCGCCCGAAAGGCGCCGCGCAGGACGGCGCAGGGCCTGCGCAAGGCGCGGGCGGCGAAGGCGGCTCAGGTCAAAGGCCCGCACAAGCGCGTCATTGCCGACGTCAAAGCCGCCGCTGGCAACGTGCCGCAGATGTCACCCGCCGAAATCGAGGAAGCGTTCCGCCGTTTCGCAGCCGCCAACCCGGAGCCTCAGGGCGAGCTCAAGCACATCAACCCGTTTACCCTCCTGGTGGCGGTGGTGCTGTCCGCGCAGGCAACCGACGCCGGGGTCAACAAGGCGACGCCGGCGCTGTTCAAGGCCGCCGATACGCCGGAGAAGATGGCGGCGCTCGGCGAGGAGCAAGTACAGGATCTGATCAAGACCATCGGCCTCTTTCGGACCAAGGCAAAGAATGTGGTTGCCCTGTCCAAGAAGCTCGTGACAGAGCACAGGGGCGAGGTCCCGCGCACCCGCGAGGCGCTGGAGGCCTTGCCGGGCGTCGGGCGCAAGACCGCAAATGTCGTGCTCAATATCGCTTTCGGCGAGCCGACGATCGCGGTCGATACCCACATCTTCCGGGTGGGCAACCGCACCGGCATGGCAACCGGCAAGACGCCGTTCGAGGTCGAAACGAAGCTCGAACAGGTCGTCCCGGACAAATACAAGCGTCATGCCCACCATTGGCTGATTCTGCACGGGCGCTATGTCTGCCTCGCGCGCCGCCCGCTCTGCGAGCGGTGCTTGATTGCCGATCTCTGCAAATGGCCGGGAAAAACGGTGCTCACGCATTGATACCCTGCAGTCAGGGGGATCGGCGGGAACTTCAAATACCCCCCGGATAGTGAAATGACCGGTTGAAGGCCGCCACGCTGGGTTGCCAACTAAAATTTCGCCGCGATTGTGAGGGACTGCTCCCCCATGCACTGGGGCAAGATTGTCGTTGGCGGGCTGGTTGCCGTCATCTCCATCGGGGGTGGCGTCTGGGCGTTCAACGCCCTTTGGCCGGGGGCGAGGCACCGCCAGCCCGCGCTGGTCGATGTGCCGCCGCTGGCGCCGATCGCCCGCACCTCCGTGATCGTCACGCCCGCCGCCATCGCGCTGACCGCGATCCGGGATGCCATGGAGACGGCCGCCCCCCGTAATCTCGCCGGCAAACGCGACAATCCGCTGCCGCAGTTGCTGTCCAATGCCGAGGTCGCGTGGACGGTCGCGCGCGGACCGCTCGCGGTTAGCGGCCGCTCGGATGCCATTGTGGTGTCGACCGCGCTGACGGGAACGTTCCGCGCGACCGGTCAAGTCGCCGGCGACGCGGGCAATCTCGCGGGCGCGCTCGGCAACCTGCTCGGCGGCCGGCTGGGGCAAAACGTGCAAAACCTGCAGGGCAAGGCGTTCGACCAGCGTGCCGATATCCGCGGCAACGTCACCGTGACTGCGCGGCCGGCCCTGGCGACGGGCTGGCGGGTGGAGCCGCATCTGGCGTCCCAGGTCGCTATCGCCGATGCATCCCTGCCTGTTTTCGGCGTCAAGCTGAGCGTGCCGAACGAGGTCAAGCCGCTTCTCGATCGCACTGTCGACGAGCAGGTGGCGGCACTGGAGGCGCGGCTGCGGGCCGATCCGTTCCTCGAAGTGGCGGCGCGGCGTGAATGGACAAAAATGTGCCGGTCGATTTCCCTCGGACAAGCCGCGGCCGGCATGCCCAATCTGTGGCTGGAGCTTCGCCCGACCCGGGCCTTCGCGGCGCAGCCACGTGTGAGCGACACCGCGCTCACGTTGACCATCGGTGTCGAGGCGCAGACCCGGATCGTGCCCAATGAGACCAAGCCCGATTGTCCGTTCCCGGCGCAATTGGAACTGGTCCCGCAGGCCGAGCAGGGCCGGGTCAATATCGCGGTGCCGATCGATATCCCGTTCACCGAAGTGAATCGGCTGCTCGAGGCGCAGCTGAAGGGAAAGACGTTCCCGGATGCCAAAGGCAGCGCGTTCACGGCCACGGTCCGCAGTGTCAAGCTTGCGGCATCCGGAGACCGGTTGCTGATCACCCTGGGGATCCAGGCCAACGAAACCAGGAGTTGGTTCGGGCTCGGCGCCGACGCGGTCATCCATGTCTGGGGCCGGCCGGTGCTTGATCGCACGCGCCAAATGGTACGGCTTGAAGACGTCGCGCTCGATGTCGAATCGGAGGCCGCTTTTGGATTGCTCGGGGCTGCGGCGCGGGCGGCGGTGCCGTATCTGGAGCAGTCGGTGGCGGAAAACGCCGTGGTCGATCTCGTGCCGCTCGCCGCCAACGCCCGCACCAGCATCGAGGCGGCGATCTCGGACTTCCGCAAAAGCGCCGACGGTGTTCGCGTCGACGCCGCCGTCACCGATTTGCGCCTCGTCGGCATCGAGTTTGACGCCAAGACCCTGCGCGTGATCGCGGAGGCCGACGGCACCGTCCGTGTTGCGGTGACAAAGCTGCCTTGAGCCGACGGAAAGCTCGGATTATCGCGTCTGCCTTGGGTATTTCCCGCCGCCTGCAACCATTTTGTAGACGTGCACCATGAAAGCCATGCCGAATAACGGCGTGGCGAGGTTGACGACGGGGATCGACACGAACGCTGCGATGAAGATGCCGCCGACGAGAACCGTCCCGTGGTGCGCTTTGCGCAGTTCCTTGGCTTGGGCGACGGAGACGTGGCGCATGGCTGCCAGCTCGAAATATTCGCGACCCAGCACATAGGCTGTTGCCACGAAAAAGATGACAGCGCCGAACCCGGCAAACAGCAGGAACGGCACCGCGATGAGATAGATCAGGATCGCGAGCAGGGCCGTCTTCACACCCTCGACGAGCGCGCGCATGAGCGGGAGCGGCCTGCCGATCGGGTGTTCTGGATAATAGGTGCGTTCCACTTCAAGCGCGATTTCATCGACGAAGAAGCTCCCGACCAGCGCCGTTGCAGCCGGCATCAGGAAGATCGATCCGACGATGATGCCAAGGCCCGCCGCAACCGAAGCGATCCATTCGAGCGCCCACATCAGTGTGTGCGCTCCGTCGCCGAGCAAGCCCTCGGCCCAGTTTGCGCCCGCAGTTGTGAACCAGACCAGCAGGCGATGAAGGCCGATGCCCATGAGCACGATAACGATGAGCGCAAGGCTCGTGGATTTCAGCAGCACCATGCGGAATGGCGGCGAGAACATCTGGGAGAGCGCTTTGATGGCGGCGGCGATCATTGACGTCATCCCCGTCATTGCCGGTCGTGTGGTGGTCGATGTTCCGGGCGGAGCGAAATGTGGAACCCGTGGCTGTCCGTTCCGAATAAGGCACCCCCGTCGCAAGACGGCAAGTGCGGTAAGTCCGGAAAAAATTTGGCGCGCCCGTGCGCGCATTCCATGGTAGACCTCGCCGAATCCAGGTTCCTGTACGCGTCATGAAACGTCTGAGTCGTCGTTCGTTCCTCGCTTCCGCCGCCGTCGTCGCGGCGGGGCCTGCGCTCGCCGCGCCGCGCCCGACTTCCGCCCCCGAGGTGCCGCGCTCCGGTTGGGTCGATGCCGTCGTCGTGGGCGCCGGCGCTGCCGGAATCGCCGCCGCGCGGCGACTTGCCGCGGTCGGCAAGCGCTTTGTCCTGCTCGAGGCGTCGGATCAGGTCGGCGGGCGGTGCATTACCGATACCAAGACCTTCGGTGTGCCGTACGACCGCGGCGCCCATTGGCTTTACACCGCCGACACCAATCCATTGACCAAGCTTGCGATGCAAGCCGGGTTTGACATCTATCAGACGCCGCCCGGACAGCGCGTTCGCATCGGCCGCCGCTACGCGCGCGAAGGCGAGATGGAGGACTTTCTGGCCACTATGGTGCGCGCCAACACGGCGATTGCCGATGCGGCGCGCAAAAGCGATGTCGCGTGTGCCCAGGTGCTGCCGAAGGATCTGGGCGAATGGCGCCCGACGATCGACTTCGTGCTCGGGCCTTACGGCTGCGGTAAGGAACTTGCGGAGGTTTCGACAACCGACCTTGCCCGCGGGGGGGAACGCGACAACGGTGCGTTTTGCCGTCAGGGGCTCGGTGCGGTGTTGGCGAAGCTCGCGGGCGCACTCCCGCTCCTGCTCTCGACACCGGTGAAGGGCATCGAATACTGGAGCCGTTCGCGCCTCGAGGTCGACACGGGCAAGGGTCAATACCTGACGAGCGCCGTCATCGTCACGGTCTCGACCAATGTGCTCGCGGCCGGGAAGATCAGGTTCGCGCCCGAGTTGCCCAAGCGATATCTCGAGGCCGCAGCAAAACTCAAGCTCGGAAGCCACGATCATGTGGCGCTGGAATTGGCTGGCAATCCGCTCGGGTTGCGCGCCGACGAACTCGTCTTCGACAAGAGCGAGAGCAGGCAGACTGCCTCCATCCTCGGCAACGTCGGTGGCTCGACGATCTGCGTTGTCGATATCGGCGGAAATTTTGGACGCGACCTGTCCGCCAAGGGCGAAGCGGCGATGGTCGACTTCGCGATGACCTGGCTTGGCGGCCTTTACGGCCTCGACATGAAGAGCATGGTCAAGCGTCGCAGCGCCACGCGTTGGAACAACGAGCCATGGGTGCTTGGGGCGTGGTCGTCGGCAGCGCCCGGCGGCCAATCTGCCCGCAAGGCCCTGACCGAGCCACTGAGCGGTCGCATTTTCTTCGCCGGCGAGGCAACCCACGAAACCCAGTGGGGCACCGTCAGCGGCGCCTGGGAATCGGGCGAACGTGCGGCCGAAGCGGTTCTCAAGCTGATCGGGCGGCGCTAGAGCCTGCGTCCGCAAAGTTGCAGGGCTGTCGCGTACGATGACGCGTCCGCACACGTGATTGGAGCGGAAATCGGCGTTTCAGTCCGAAGCGATCTCGGCGGTACCCGCGGGCAACGACCGGAACAGGTCAAGTCCGCAAGCTGCCGCCGGTGCGCTTGCCGACCTCGGCCACGATCTTGGCAGCAACTGCCTCGATCTCCTCGTCGGTCATCGTCCTCTCCCGCGGCTGCAATGTGACCGCGATGGCGAGGGATTTCTTGTCTGGCGGAATGCCGGGGCCCTGGTAGACGTCGAACACCGTGACGTTGGTGATGAGCTTGCGGTCGACGCTTTGCGTCGCGCGCACGATATCGGCCGCCTTCACCGCGCGGTCAACCACGAAGGCGAAGTCGCGCTCGACGGGCTGGAACGCAGACAGCTCCAATACCGGCTTTGCTCGCGTCGCCTTGGCCTTGGGCTCCGGGATCTTTTCCAGGATCACCTCGAACGCGACCAGCGGGCCTTCGGCATCGAGCGCTTCGAGGGTGCGAGGGTGCAGCTCGCCGAAATATCCGAGTACGTTCTGCGGTCCGATCTGGATCGTGCCGGAGCGCCCGGGATGAAACCAGGGCGGCGCGCCCGGTACCACCTGCAGAGCCTGCGCCGGTGCGCCGGCCGCCGTCAGCACGGCAAACGCATCGGCTTTGGCGTCGAACGTATCGACCTCGGCGGCGGCCGCCGACCAGTGGCGGCCACTCCCCGTCGCTTTGGCGAGCCCGCGGCGGACGCCGCCGGCCGCGGTCAACTGATCCTGCGGACGGTCGCCGCGGAATATCTGCCCGACCTCGAACACCGCGGCGTCGGCAACGCCACGGTCGGCATTCATCTGCGCGGCGGCCACGAGCCCGGGAATGAGGCTTGGTCGCATATCGGAAAGATCCGAGGCAATGGGATTGGCGAGGGCCAGATCGGGACTGCCGCCGCCGAACAGCTCGGCCTGCGGTTTGGCGATGAACGACCAGGCGACCGCCTCCACCATACCGCGTGTGGCGAGCGCGCGCTTGGCCTTGCGAGTGCGCATCTGGATTGGCGTGAGCACCGGCCGGCGCGGGGCCTCGCCGCGCTCGAACGGCGTCGAAGGGATACGGTCGACGCCAATAATGCGCACGATCTCCTCGACGATATCGGCCTTGCCTTCCACGTCGGCGCGCCATGACGGCACCGCGATCCTCAGGCTTGGGCCCTCGCCGGCGACGGAGAAACCGAGACGGCCGAGCACGCGCTTGAGCTCGGGCAGACCGACCTCGAGCCCGGCCAGCCGCGGCACTTCACGCAGCGGAAACTCGATGATGCGCTCGGGTACGTCCGGTGTCCCCGCCACCGTAATGTCCGATGGCTCGCCGCCGCAGACGTCGAGCACCATCCGGGTCGCGAGCTCGAGGCCCGGCAGCATGAAGGCGGGATCAACGCCGCGCTCGAAACGGTAGCGCGCGTCGGAATTGATGCCGAGCTTGCGGCCCGTCTGCGCAATATTGGTCGGTACCCAGAGTGCCGACTCGATCAGCACGTCGGTCGTTGCTTCGGAGCAGCCGGTGGCTTCACCGCCCATGATGCCGGCGAGGGATTCGACGCCGGCTTCGTCCGCGATCACGCACATCGTCTCGTCGAGGGAGTAACGCTTGCCGTCGAGTGCGACGAGGCTTTCGCCCGCGCGTGCACGCCGGACCGTCAAATTGCCACGCACCTTCCCGGCATCGAACACGTGGAGCGGGCGGCCGCGGTCGTAGGTGATGAAATTGGTGATGTCGACGAGGGCGTTGATGGGGCGCAGCCCGATCGCGATCAGCCGGCGTTGCAACCACTCGGGCGACGGTCCGTTCCTGACGCCGCGCACCAGCCGCAGCGCGAACGCCGGACAGAGTGGCGGAGTTGCACCGAAGTCGAGAGTCACCTTGACCGGGCAAGGAAAGCGCCCCGGGACCGGCGTAACGGCCGCGTTCTTGAGCTCGCCCATATCGGCGGCGGCGAGGTCGCGGGCGATGCCGTGAACGGCCGTGCAGTCGGCGCGGTTGGGCGTGAGATTGATCTCGATCATGGGGTCATCGAGCCCGGCCCACTTTGCGTAGTTCGCTCCAACCGGTGCATCCTCTGGAAGGTCGATGATGCCCTCGTGATCCTCGGAGATCTGCAGCTCGAACTCGGAGACCAGCATGCCGCGGCTCTCGACGCCGCGAATCGTGCCGATGCCGAGCGTCATGTTCTTGCCCGGAATGAAGGCTCCCGGTGGCACGAACACGCCCTTCATGCCAGCGCGCGCATTGGGTGCGCCGCACACGACCTGCACCGGCTCGCCCGCACCGGTGTCGACCATGCAGACGCGCAGACGATCGGCATTCGGATGCTGCTCGGCCGAGATCACCCGCGCAATGGCGAACGGTGCCAGCACCTTGCCCCGGTCCGCGACGCTCTCGACCTCGAGTCCGATCATGGTGAGCTTGTCGACGATCGCCGCGAGCGGCGCGTCCGTTTCCAGGTGCTCCTTGAGCCAGGCCAGGGTGAACTTCATGGGCAGGCCCCTCGGGCGCGCATTGCTCGCGCCTGCAAAGCCGCTGCGCAAGCAAGACTTCCGTCTTGCCCGTCTCCGGCGGGGAAGGCGGCATGAGATCGTGTTTCTGGCATGGCCCGGAATCTCGGCGTCAAGTCAGCAATCCCTGCGATAATCGTCATCACGGGTTATACAGGTAGAGGATCGGCAGGCTGAAAAAGATCAGCATGGTCATGACGATGGTCGTGCGGTTGCAGAGAGTGTACAGCTCGCGGCGCAAGATCAGCTCGTTTCGCACGGCAACGCTCACCTGCGATGGATCGCGAGCAATGGAGTGCTCGTTGAAAATCGCCATGCAGCGGAGACACGCGACCGCAACCAGCAGGTAGGGCATGATTTCGGCAACGATCACGCCATCTTCGAAATAGCTGTTCGACACCAGGCGACCGGAGAGGCCGAGAGCGGCAATCATCATCGAGGTATGCGTAAGCAGTCCGGTCGCCTTGGTGTCGATGATCTGAAATGTGCGGCTGATCACGTTGGGCAGCGCGCTTTGGGCGTCATCGACCTGCAGGACTTCGACGTAGTTCTCAATGCGCGCGCGCGACCATCCAAAGGTGACCGCGGCAAACAGCAGTCGGTTCAGGCCCTGCTTTCGCCATGCACCGGTAGCGCGATCGGTCACGTGCTCAGTCCCCCGGCGAGGGTGGGGAAATCGAGGGGGCGAAAACCGTAATGGGCGAGCCAGCGCACGTCGGCCTCGAAGAAGGCGCGCAGATCCGGCATGCCGTATTTGAGCATGGCGATGCGATCGATCCCCATGCCCCAGGCGAAGCCTTGATATTCATCGGGATCGAGCCCGCAATTGCGCAGCACGTTCGGGTGCACCATGCCGCAGCCGAGAATCTCCAGCCAGTCCTCGCCCTCGCCGAACCTGATCTCGCCCTTGTCGCGCCGGCATTGAATGTCGACCTCGAGCGAGGGCTCCGTGAACGGAAAGAAGGACGGCCGGAACCGCATCTTGACCTGGTCGACCTCGAAGAAGGCCTTGCAGAACTCCTGCAGGATCCATTTCAGGTGGCCGAGATGGGAGCCCTTGTCGATGACCAGCCCTTCGACCTGATGGAACATGGGGGTGTGGGTCTGGTCGCTGTCGCTGCGATAGGTGCGTCCGGGAATGATGACGCGGATCGGCGGCTTCTGCGCCAGCATGGTCCGGATCTGCACCGGCGAAGTGTGGGTACGCAGGAGAAGCCGCGAGCCGTCCGGCTTCGGATTGAAATAGAACGTGTCATGCATCTCGCGGGCCGGATGGCCCTCCGGGAAATTGAGCTTGGTGAAGTTGTAATCGTCGGTCTCGATGTCGGGGCCTTCGGCGACCGCGAAGCCCATGTCGGCGAAGATCGCGGTCAATTCGTCCACGACCTGACTGATCGGATGGATGCGGCCGGCCTCGGCCGGCGTCTCGCGCACCGGCAATGTGACGTCGACCATCTCGGTGTTGAGCCGTTGATCGAGCGCCAGCTGCTTGAGCGCGTCCCTGCGCGCAGCGATCGCAGCGGTCACGCGGTCCTTGACACCGTTGATGAGCAGCCCCTGCTCCTTGCGCGCCTCCGGCGCCATCGTGCCGAGGGTCTTCAGCAGTGCGGACAGCGAGCCGCTCTTGCCAAGCGCCGCCACCCGCACGGCTTCGAGCGCGCCCTCGTCGTCGGCGGCGGCGATGGCGGCAAGGAGCTCGGTCTCGAGTGCGTGCAGGTCGGTCATGGTTTCGCTCAGCTGCGCCAGCGCAGGATCTTGGGTTCGAGCGGATTGACGAAGGGCCGGCGCTGGGCTTGCGCCGCGATCCATTCGTCCTTGACGCGCATCCACCAGCGCGCCTGGGTATCCGCGTCGTTGATGAGCATGAGCCGGGGTTTATGCACGAGGCCTTCGCGCTGCTTCACGACCACTTGCCGGTCCTGATCGAGGAAGATGTGCATGAATGGCTTGATCAGCATCGCCAAGGGCGCAATCCAGCCGGGCGAGGCCCAAAAGATCTGGTGAACTTCAGTCGTCTCGTCGGTTATCGGTGTAATGGCGGTGAGCCCCACGACAGCGTGGCGGTCGCCGTGCACTTCCTCGATACGCAGTCCTGGGAGCTTGTAGGAGATCTCGGTCTCGACGTTGCGTCCGAGCAGTTTGTAGATCAGGTTCTGGGGTGGCAGCCGGTGACGGACCATCCGCCAGCCGAGCTCGATCGGCTCGAACTGCTTTTCCTTCGGGCGCAGCTTGGTTGCCTCGTGCTTGAACCACCATGAAGTGTGCACGAAGGCGGCATGGGTCGGATCCATGAGGCCGAATGCGGCGTGGTCGGTCGAGCACGGGAAGGGCTGCTTGATTGCGGCTGCGGGCGCGGCATCGTCGGAAAACACCGGCATGCGCGGGGGCGGTGGCGGCTCGGCCGCAGCCTCGTCCGGGCGCGGGAAATAGATCCAAACCAGACCCTGCCGTTCCACGCAGGGATAGCCGCCGCACCGGATCTTGCCGAGATCGACCTCCTGGCCCTCGCGCAGCGAGGGAATCTCGATACAGGTGCCGTTCCGATCGAAGCGCCAACCGTGATAGCAGCAGACGATAGTCTCGCCATCGAACCGGCCGTAGTGCAATGGAATCCCGCGGTGCGGACAGATGTCGCGCAAGGCGAACACCCTGCCGTCGCGTCCGCGGCCGATGAGCACCGGCTCCCCGAGCAACGTCTTGTGCACGATCCGGCCCGGCCGTAGATCGGCCCCTACTAGCGCGACGTACCACAACCCGCGCAGAAGTTCGGCTTTGAGATCGTGCATGGTCTCATCCCCGGGTGCCGAGGCACCCCGGTCTACGTCGGCGCGAACGGCAAGTCGGTATCGCCGGGCTTGCAGCCCGCCTGCGTCAGCATGCAATGAACCTGGCCGCGGTGATGGGTCTGATGATTGAACATATGCGCCACGAGCAGCCATTTCGGCCTGTGCAGTTCAGCCTTCATCGCGTCGGAATACCACGTGAGCTCGCCGGTGAGCGCGGCCGGATCGAGTCGGTTCGCCCAATCGAGCATGACCGCATCGAAGGCCGACCGCTCGCGCTTCAAGTCGCGCCAGTCATCGTGCAAGCACACCGACTGGGCAATACCGCCGGCCGGGCGCGGGGTGCCGGCAAGCCAACTCATCCAAATCCGATCGGCCCAGAGCAGATGGTTGAGCGTGGCGTGAATGGAGCCGAAGAACGCCCCGCGGTCACGCCGGCGCTCGGCATCGGACAGTCCGTCGGCCGCGCCAAACAGGTTGTCGTTCTGCCACTGGTTATAGTGCGCCATGCGTTGGACATAGCCGGGGTCGATCATCGCCTCGCGCCCGACGACGCAGTCCGAACGAGTTCGTCCCCGTCGCCGGCCGTCTGCCCTCCGATGCTCACGCCGCGATCGCGGCCTTGGCCTTCTCGACGATCGCCGCGAATGCCACAGGCTCGCGGATCGCAAGGTCGGACAGCACCTTGCGGTCGACCAGAAGTCCGGCCTTGCCGAGTCCGTCGATGAAGCGGCTGTAGTTCAGGCCAAACGGGCGCACCGCCGCGTTGAGACGCTGGATCCACAACGCGCGGAAGGTACGCTTGCGACGCTTGCGGTCGCGGTAGGCATATTGGTTCGCCTTCTCCACCGCCTGCTTGGCGACGCGAATGGTATTCTTGCGCCGGCCGTAATAGCCCTTGGCGGCTTTGAGGATTTTCTTGTGCTTGGCGTGTCCGGTGACGCCGCGTTTGACGCGTGCCATCGCTGATCTCCTGACGAATTGCGTGTAACCACGATAGGATGAAAACGGCCGCCAGCGGCGCCCGTCGAATGATTAGCTGCCGGCCAAATAGTATTTCTTGATCTTGTCGCCGTCGGTTTTGAACAGCACATTGGTGCCGCGCAACTGGCGGATCTGTTTCTTGGTCCGTTTGATCATGCCGTGACGCTTGCCGGACTGCTGGTACAGCACCTTCCCGGTCGCGGTGACCTTGAAGCGCTTCTTGGCGCCCGACTTGGTCTTGAGCTTGGGCATTTGGCTCTCCTCTTGCGGCCGCAGCCAAGGGCAGGTGCCCGGCTGGCCGGATTTGCTCATTTGAGCGTGCGGATTTTGCACTTCGCCGTCGCCACGGCAGCCCTTTCGGCCGGGCGACGGGAGGGCGGCGTTATGGCAGAGGCCGGAACGAAATACAACCAGGACTCGGATTTATCAGTCGAATCGGCCTTGGCGAGGGCTTCACGGACCGGCCGGGGACCTCGTCGGGCTGCCGCGGGGGACAAATCGTGCGCCGCGGCCTAAAGCCGCCGCACGGGACATTGGCGATGGCGCGGTCGCCTGGCTCCCCAGCCGCTGTCCGCGCTGCCGGTTCAGCGGGCCGCGCCGGCCGCCTGCAAATGGTCTGCGAGGATGCCCGGCAATTCGGAGGCCGGGTTGCGTCCGAAGCCGCAATAGGCCGCGAGGCCGAAGTTCGGCAGGTATTTGCGCGCCATCGCCACGCGCTTCTCAAACCCGTCCATGTTGTGGACCGCGCCGAGATAGACGCGCGCGCCGCGCGGCTCAAGCTCCTTCAGCGGTGCGAAGAAGGCGTCGTCGTCGGTGTCCAGCAGCGGGATATGGATCCAGTCGACACGCCGGCCCGACGCTGCCAGGAATGCATTCGCGAGTTTCACGGTTTCGCTCAGCGTCTCCGGTTGAAAGCGCGGCCAGCCTCCCAACGTACCGAAGCACAGGTGATAACCCAGCGCGACCTCTTCCGGGATCCGGGGAGACAGACTGCGCACCTGCGCCACGTTTCGCTCGATCGCGCCCTCGGGTGGTAATTGCGGGATGGCGCCGTAGGCGTCCTGGACTTCGGTGGCGCAGTCCCACTGAATGGCGAGGTCCTTGGCGGGAATCTTTTCGATGATCTTGGCAAGCTCGGCGCGCAACGCTGCTTCGAACCCCGGCTTGATCTTGTCGAGGTCGCCGGCGACCGGGAACACCCGCGGCGGCACTGCGCTGTTGACCATGGGCAGCGAGACTTGAAAACGCAGATGCGGGGCCAGCACGCCCTTGTCCTTCAGCGTCTGGAAAACGAAGTAGGAGTTGATCGCGTCGCGTGCAAAGCCGAGGCGCCAGCCCGGGTCTCCGAAACGTACCTGCGCGACGCCATCACGGACCTTGAACTGCCACCGGTCGGAATTGTCGTGGGGGTTCAGACGCTCGACGCCATTGTCGGGGCGCGGGCGGGCGAGAATCTCGAGCTCCGGATGGCCTGCGAATACCTGATAGTGGATGCGGCTGATCCAGTGGCTGCGCGGCCCGACTTCGCCGTCCGGAACCGCCCCCAGGAAACGTCCGAGCGGCGTGCCGAAGGTCTCGAAAACCTCTTTCGGCGTGTCGAATGGAATGCTGCCCACCAGCAGAAGCTGATCACTCACCGACGTCTGTCCTGATCACCGCGCGGGTCGATTGCGCTGCTGCTCGCTGTTAACATGATGGTCGCGGGACGGCGCCGTCAAGCCGCATGCCGGCGAAGGAACGCCGCTCATGGGAGGACAGCATGTCGTGCGTTCTGCGCGCACTCTTCTGCGTACTGGCGTTGGTCGCAGCAGGCGAAACAAGTTCCCGGCAGGCATCTGCGCAGAATTGGCCGGCGCGGCCGATCAAGTTGATCGTGGCGACCGGCCCGGGTCTTGCCACCGACATCATGGCGCGGCTCCTCAGCGAAGGACTCTCGCGGGCACTGGGACAGCAGGTATTCGTGGAAAACATGCCCGGTGCATCCGGAATCATCGGGGCGCAAGCGGCGGCTCGGGCGGAGCCCGACGGCTACACGCTCTTTTTCGCCAATGCATCCGGCCTGACCTCGAACATGTTCACGCTCAAGTCGCTTCCCTACGATCCAACGCGTGACTATGCGGCGGTAGCCATGGTCTGCGACAGCGGCCCCTTTGTCGTTGCTGTGCAGCCGGACATACCCGCGACGACGCTCGCCGAACTGATCGCCTATGGCAAGGCGCAGCCCGGCAAGCTGTCGTATGCGGTCGACGCCTCGAGCGGTTTCGGCGTCGTCGCAGGCAAACTTCTCAACAAGCGGTCCGGCATGCAGATGGTGGAGGTCCCTTACCGTACCACGGCCCAGATGCTGCAGGACGCGGCGACCGGGACGGTCCAGCTCATGATCTCTTCGGTCGCCGCCTCAGACGCATTCGTGAAGGCAGGGAAATTGCGCCGCATCGCGATCAGTTCCGAACGGCGTTTTCCCGGCATGGAGGATCTGCCGACCATCGGCGAGACGCTGCCCGGATTTGTGGTCGACGGCTGGTTTGCGGTGGTGGCGCCGGCGGCCACGCCGGCGCCTGTTATCGCGCGCGTCAATCGAGAGATCGTGCGGTTTCTGCAAGCCCCGGATGTGCGCCAGCGCATCCTGGCGTTCGGCCTTGCGCCAAGCGACGCGGGCACGCCGGATGCCGCGGACGCATTCATCCGAAAGGATCAGGAGCGCTGGCGCAATCTCGTCGCAGAACTCGGCATCGAGCCGCAGTGACGCGTCTGCGCCGCCGGCAGTCAGCCGTGCCTTCGACAGGGACGAAATTTCCGGCCGCAAGGATGCGTAGCTTATGTCGGCTGATGAGGTCGGCTACCGCGGCGCCAGCACCATCACCACCTGCCGGCCTTCGAAGCGCGGTTCCTGCTCGACCTTGGCGAGTTTGGAGGTGTCGTCCTTGACGCGATTGAGGAGCTGATAGCCGAGTTCCTGGTGGGCCATCTCGCGGCCGCGGAAACGCAGCGTGACTTTCACCTTGTCGCCCTCTTCGAAGAAGCGCTGCATCGAGCGCATCTTCACGTCGTAATCGTGGTCGTCGATCATCGGCCGGAGCTTGATCTCCTTGACCTCCACGACCTTCTGTTTCTTGCGCGCCTCCGCCGCCTTCTTCTGCGCCTGATATTTGTATTTGCCGTAATCGAGAATCTTGCAGACCGGCGGGGACGAATTTGGGGCGATCTCGACGAGATCAAGCCCGGCCTCTTGGGCCCTGTCCAAAGCGAACTGAATTTCAACAGGCCCGTGATTGTGGCCGGTCTGGTCGATCAATTGGACTTGACGGACGCGGATCTCCTCGTTGATGCGCGGGCCGTCCTTGGGGGCGGGCTGCGCGGGTCTCATTGGGCGACGAATGGCTCTGCTCTCCTCATGTCGTTGCAACGGGGCCCGCTGCCGCAGGCTGGTAAAAGATCAGTACAAACCGCGCATAAGTCAACGGCTAATCGGCTCGATTCACGCGGCGGCCTCGCCGCGGAAACTTGCCGCCCGCTAGATGTCGCGTGCCAACAACGCGTTATAGACCGCATGCGTCGCCGTCACCGCGCTGGCGGGAGAAAACATGTATTCCGCAAACTGCCGGGCGCGAGCCGCCATTGTGCGATAGGCGACCTCATCGAGGGAGAACGAGGCGCTGATCGCACGGGCAAATTCCGTCGCATCGCCTGGCTTCGCCAGCCAACCCGTGCGCACCTCCTCCGGCATCTCCGGTGGTGTCGCTACATGTTCAGACAGAATCCCGAGCTCCGACGTGACGACCGGCCGTCCCATGGCCTGCGCTTGAGCGACCACGCGACCGAATACCGGGGCCTTGATTGCAGGCACCACCACGGTGTCCGCGGCGGCGAACGCCGCCGGCATGTCGCGGCAATGACCGGTCAGCCGGACCAGCGCCTGTACGCCCTTGGCTTTCGCCTCCCGGGCAATGGAGCGCGCATGCTTGCGATGGGTTCGGTACTCACCCGCGAGCACGAAGACGAAGCCGCGCACACCTTCATCACGCAGGATGCGCGCCACGTCGGGCAGGATGCGTTGGCCGTTCCATGGGCTGACGCGCCCGGGCACCAGGAGAATTCGTGCGTCCGACGGAATTCGCCACGCGGCCCGCAGCGCTTCGACACGGGCGGTATCCACCGCGGCGGGATCGAATGCTGCGGTGTCGATGGTGGGCGGGATGACGGTGATCCGCTCACGCGGAAGGGCGTGACGTGCCAAGGTCGGCGCGGCGGCGAAATTCGATGGGGTGATGATCCAGTCGCCGCGTGCAAGGCCCGCCATCCAGTAAGTGCGGAACCCCGCAGCCGGCAGGTCGGGCAGGGTCGTCACGAGTTGGACCGGGATCTGCGCTGCCGCCATGTTGGCCATCCAAGCTCCGCCGGGACTCTGGGCATGCGCGATGTCGACCTGCTCGGATGCGATCAGCCGTTCGAGCTGACGTGCGCCACGCCAGAGCGTGATCGGATTGGCGGTGTCGTTGGTGAGCGCAATCCACTCGCCACCGAACCCCTGGAGTTCCGCAACGAGCGGACCATCTGCGCCTGCCACCAGTGCACGCGCGCCCGCCTGCACCAGCGCGGAGGCCACGTTCACGGCCATGCGCGCAGTCGGCTCCTCGCGCAGGGCCGGCACGATCTGCAGAATGGTAGCGCCGGCCACTGTGTGCGGGGAAACGTGCGTGTGCTCGTGGTCGTCGTTCACCGAACTCATTTCTCGACCCGCGCCGGACCCGCTAGTGCGCTCTTGCATTCAACGGCGACATCCGGCGAAACAGGCACGTCCCGAAGCCCAATGCAAATAGACCCCTCGCCGGACGCCTCAAATGATCGATCCTTGCCTGAAATCATTGAATGTTGGAACCGGTATTGCCGCACGGCGCATCGCGGTGCGATGGCGCGACGGGGCAGGCCCGGGGCTGTTCTGGCTGGGCGGATTCAAGTCCGACATGAAGGGCACCAAGGCAGAGGCGCTCGATCAATGGGCGCAGGACCATGGCCGGGCTATAACGCGTTTCGACTATTCCGGCCACGGCGAGTTGGAAGGCGAGTTCACCGACGGCACGATCGGCCGATGGCTCGACGAAAGCAGGGCCGTGTTCAATGCGTTCTGCCAGGGGCCGCAGGTGGTCATCGGCTCGTCCATGGGCGGGTGGCTGGCGCTCCTGCTGGCACGCGAACTGGCGCAGAGCACGCAACCAACCCCCCGCGTGGCGTCCCTCGTGCTGATTGCTCCGGCGGTCGATTTCACGGAAGAGCTGATGTGGAAGCGCTTCCCGCCGGAGGTCAAGCGCGAGATTGAGCAGATCGGCGTCTGGCAACGGCCCTCACAATATTCCGAGCAGCCCTATCCCATTACCCGTGGCCTGATTGAAGAGGGGCGTCGGCACCTCCTGCTCGACGGCATGATCGAGACCGGTTGTCCTGTCCGAATTCTCCAGGGGGTGCAGGATCCCGACGTGCCGTGGCAGCACGCCGTTGAACTTTCGGCGCGGTTTGCGCAGGACGATGTCGTGCTCACGCTGGTCAAGGACGGCGACCACCGCCTGTCCCGTCCGGAAGACATCGAGCGGCTGATCGTGGCAGTGGCGGAGTTCCAGTAGCGGCAGCGCGTTCAGGCGCGGTGAACCAACCGTCCGCGCTAATGTGCTGCCCGCCCCTCGGCATCGGTGTCGCAATCGGCGTCCACGGTGAGCCGGCTTGGCAACTTTGCCGCGCGCGAGGCCGCTCGAGCTAGCCATGCTTCGCGCGGCTGTCATCCGGCACCTGGGTGCGCTCCGACATGCCGTAGTCCCTGATCACGCCGGCAATCCGCAATCGATAGTCGGAGAATGCCTCGGCGCGGCCGATGGCCTGCGCAGCACGATGGGCTTCGACATTACGCCACGCGTTCAGGGCGGCTTCGTCGCGAAAGAACGACAGCGAGAGCATCTTGCCGGGCTCATAAATGCTCTCGAACCTTTCGACCGAGATGAACCCGTCGATGGTGTCCAGCAGAGGGCGCAGCTCGGCGGCCAGATCGAGATATTGCTTCTTGTGACCTGGCCGGGGCCACACCTCGAAGATGACAGCGATCATTCAAGCACCTCTCATCAAGCACACTGACCTGCACCAGCGTACATCAACGCCCGCGTAGCCGCTCACCTCAATCGCCGAGAAGCGTTCGCTCCTGCGTAAAAGAAGTGGTGGTGGACTCTAGGCGGATGAACCGGGCTTGCCGGCGGCCAGATGATCTCCTGCCTGGTAGAGCGCGCGCAGGCCTTCGCGGTACGTTGGATAGCGCAAGTGCACCCCGAGCTGGTTCTTGAGCTTGTCGTTGCGCGCACGAATGCAGCCGTCATAGAAGCTCAGCGCCATGGGCGAAAGCAGTCGGCCGGCGTCTGCAAAAGGGATTTCGGGCGGCGGATCGATGCCGAGAAGCTGTGCCGCAAACGCGATCTGCTCGCTCGGCGACGCCGGCTCGTCGTCCACCACGTTGAATACGCCGTCGGCTTGTCGCGCCAATGCCGCGTCGATCGCCTGGGCGATGTCGTGGACGTGGATGCGGTTGGAGACGTGCCCCGGCTTGGCGACACGGTGCGCGGTGCCACGCAAAAGCCGCACCAGCCCGTTCTGTCCCGGACCGTAAATCCCGCCGAGGCGGAGGATCGCGACCGGCACGTTGCGTTGTTGTCCCAGCGTCCGCCAGGCGAGCTCCGCATCGGTGCGCGCGCGCCCGC
This sequence comes from uncultured Alphaproteobacteria bacterium, assembly GCA_963739385.1. Classification (GTDB taxonomy): domain Bacteria; phylum Pseudomonadota; class Alphaproteobacteria; order Rhizobiales; family Xanthobacteraceae; genus VAZQ01. The sequence goes on along the minus strand of CAVUAI010000011.1, from coordinate 63,335 downwards.
GGCCGGTGAGCATGGTCGGAGCCGCTTCATCGATCCATCGGCCGCCACTGTCGCCGTAGACACCGATCGTCGACAGGTAGACCACGGCTCGAAGCCGTGGCGCCGCGGCAATCTCGTTTTCGAAGGCGGCGAGCACGGGGTCGTGCCCCTCGGCCGGCGCTGCCGAGACGAGCAGGGCATCGGCCTGCCGAACGGCGGCCACGAGGTCGCGGGACGTCGAATCGAACGCGAGCATCTCGACCGTGCGGCCGCCGGCCGAAACCCGGCCCGGCGTCGGCTCGGCCCGACGCGTCGTTCCTATGATGCGGTCGAAACGCGTGCCGAATTCGCCGACATAATGCCGCGCGCAGTAGCCCAGGCCGAGACAAACGAGTGCAGGCATCAAGCCGCTGGCGCCCCGAGCGCCGCCGTCCATTCATCTGCGACCAGCGGTTCTCGTTCCCGCAAGCGATTCGCTTCGGCAAGTGCGGCGACCTGCTCGGCCGGGAGAAGCCGGCTCAGAGCCCACACCGCGGCACCGCGCACCAGCGGCGAGGGATCGGCCAGTAGCTGCGCCGCTTCGGTCGCGAGCGCTGGATCGCCTGAGTTGCCGACCGCGATCAACACGTTGCGCACGAAGCGATCGCGGCCGGTGCGTTTGACCGGGGATTTCGCAAACAGCTTTCGAAACGCTGCGTCGTCCAGACGAGCAAGCTCGGCAAGGGACGGTGCCTTGAGCTGGTCACGCGCTGCCAGCCTCGACTCATGGCCGACCTGTGCGAACTTGTTCCACGGACACACGGCCAGGCAATCGTCGCAGCCGTAGATACGGTTGCCGATGGCGGAGCGCAGTTCGCGCGGGATCGGTCCCTTGTGCTCGATGGTGAGATAGGAAATGCAGCGGCGCGCATCGAGTTGATAGGGCGCTGGAAATGCTGCCGTCGGACAGACGTCGAGGCAGGTGCGGCAGCTGCCGCAGTGATCGACCTCGGGCGCGTCCGGCGGCAGGTCGAGGGTGGTGAAGATCGCGCCCAGGAACAGCCATGACCCGAACTGGCGCGAAACCAGATTGGTATGTTTGCCCTGCCAGCCCAGCCCCGCCGCGGCGGCCAGCGGCTTCTCCATGACCGCGGCGGTATCGACAAAGACCTTCACATCGCCGCCCGCCTGCGCCGTCAGCCAACGCGCCAATGCCTTGAGTCGTGGCTTGATGATGTCGTGATAGTCGTCGGCCTGTGCATAGACCGAGATCGCCCCGCGGTCGCGCTCGTGCAGGATCGCCAGCGGGTCACCGCCACGACCGTCATCGTCGTCGCGGTGCTGGCCGTAGTTGAGCCCCAGCATGATGACGGAACGCGCCTGCGGCCACAGCACCTGCGGGTCGCCGCGCCGTTCCGCGGTTGCTGCCATCCAATCCATGTCGCCATGGGCGCCTTCGGCCAGGAACTGCTGCAGCCGCTCGGGCGCTTGCGGAATGGCGTCCGGCCGTGTGATGCCGACGGCGTCGAAACCGAGGTCGCGCGCGGCTTCGACGAGTGCCGCCCTCAGCTCTGCCGGATCGCTCAGAAGTCGAGGTCGGCGTAGGTCTCCGACGGTGGAATCCCCGCCAGCGTCTCGGCCAGGATGGGGCGGAACGAGGGACGCGATTTCACCCGCGCGTACCAGGTCTTCGCGGCCTCGTCTTCGTTCCATGGCACATCGCCCAGATAGTCGGCCGCCGACAGGTGCGCGGCTGCCGCGAGATCGGCATAGCTCATCCGCCCGCCCGCAAGCCAATCGCGCGTGCGCGCCAGCCAGCCGATATAGGCCAAATGATACCGCATGTTGTGGCGCGCCGCACGGATCGCCTCGGTGTCCGGCGATCCGCCGCCGGCGCTCGGCGGCATCTGACGCTTGTACAGGCGCTCCATCGTGAGCGGCCCGCTGACCTCGGTGAAGAACTTGTCGTTGAACCAGCTCGTGAGGCGGCGCACCTCGACACGTGACCCGGCCTCGCGCGGCAGCAGCCGCTGGTCGCCAAATTCGTCGCCCCGCGTGTCGTCGAGGTATTCAGCGATGACCGCCGCACCCGGCACCGCCGGATGACCCTCCTCCACCAGCACCGGGGTCGTGCAGGCGGGGTTGAGAATAAGGAATTCCTGGCGGCGCTCCCACACGCGCTCCTCGACCGTCCGTGCGCTGATGCCATATTCGCCGAGCGCCAGCCGTACGAAGCGCGAGTGTGGGCAGAACGGGTGGTGAAACAACGTCAGCATGCGGCTTTAATGATTGCGACGATCTCGGGGCGGCGTGGCCCCGCGGGGGGCCGACACGTTAGGTGGCGCCGGTCGCTCTGGATAGAGCCCCGGCGCAACCTGTGCAATGTTGGCCCGCCCCCGTTGCTCCGGGGTTAATGATGCGGGAAAAGCGGTTTTCACGATCGTCCCGCGCCCGGTGTCGTGCCGGGCATTTCCTCGTCCTTCCCGCGGAGACCTCATGTCGCTGGATTTTTTCAAGGCCTTCGTCCTCGGCGTGGTCGAGGGTCTCACGGAGTTCCTGCCGGTATCCTCGACCGGGCACCTGCTGCTGATCGAGCACTTCTTCGGCTTCGACGATGATGCCTTTGGCAAGACCTTCGTGGTGTTGATCCAACTCGGTGCGATCCTGGCCATTCTGTCGATTTATTTTGGACGGCTGTGGCGCATTGCCGTCGACATGTTTTCCGATCCCGCCGCGCGCCGCTTCGTGATTGGTGTGCTGATTGCGTTCCTGCCGGCGGCGATCATCGGAGCGGCGGCCCACGGATTCATCAAGGGGGTGCTGTTCAATGTCTGGGTAGTCTGTTCTACGCTGATCGTTGGCGGCGTGATCCTGCTGTGGGTCGACTACCTCAACCTGTCCACGCGCTATCATGATGCCACGCGATTTTCGCTGCCGATGTATCTCATCATCGGCTTGGCGCAATGTCTGGCGATGATTCCGGGAGTGTCGCGCTCGGGCACGACCATCGTCTCGGCCATGCTGCTCGGCGCCGACAAGCGCGCGGCGGCGGATTTTTCGTTTTTTCTCGCCATTCCGACCATGGCGGGTGCCTTCACGTATGACCTCTACAAGAGTCATTCGCAGTTGACCGCCGACAACATCGTGCTGGTCGCGATCGGCTTCGTCACCTCGTTCGTCTGCGCCTGGTTCGTGGTGCGAACGCTCCTCGATTACGTGACACGCCACGGCTTTTCACTGTTTGCCTGGTGGCGTGTCATCGTCGGATCGCTCGGGCTGATCGCTCTGGGATTGGGCTATTAGGCGCCAGCAGTCACGCGCCCACGCAGATGGTGACCACGGGATCAGCGCACGGTCATCGGCGCGATGACCGTGAGGCCTCGCCAGGCCGCTCGGCGACGATCACTGATTGCCGGCCAACGTCGCCTGGAACTGCCCAGTCTTGCGGAATCGCCACAGGTAGGTGGGCACGATGGTCGCCATGGCGACTGGTTCGACGCCGAGGGCTTCGAGCGTGCGCCGCTCGCTCTGTGCCGCATCCGTGACCACGACGTCCCGCCGCAGAAGCTCGACCTGGTCGGGGGTCAGCAACGGCGTGGGCATGAACTGGAGGAAGCCGGCCTGGAACTTGGCGAGCGCGAACGGAAGCGGCACCAGCAGGCGCCGGCGCTCCACGATCGCAAGCATGAACTGCATGAGCTCCTTGAAACTGCGCACTTCAGGGCCGCCGAGCTCGTAGATCTGGCCGTCTTGGGCACGGCCCTCGATTGCGGCAACCGCGGCGCTCGCAACGTCGCCGGCGAAGACCGGCTGGAACCGGGTGTGGCCGCCGCCGATCAACGGGAGCGCAGGTGAAAACCGGGCGATGGCTGCGAACTTGTTGAAGAAATCATCTTCCGGTCCGAACAGGACCGACGGGCGCAGGATCACCGCTGACGGCACGGCCGCCAGCACCAGCCTTTCGCCGGCGGCCTTCGAGCGCGCGTAATGCGAGGGCGATTGTTCATCGGCGCCGATCGCCGATACGTGGATCATGCGTGCGCCGAAGGCCGCTGCCGCCAGCGCGACCGCCTCGGCCCCGAAGGCCTGCACTGCATCGAATCTTTGCCGCCCGCGTTCGAACAGGATGCCGACCAGATTGATCACCACGTCCGCGCCGCGCGTGGCCGCCTCGACCGATGCCGGATAGCGCAGATTGGCCTGCACCGCGTGGATCTGGCCGACCCGTCCGAGCGGTTGCAGATAGCCGGCCAGTTCGGGGCGTCTGACGGCAACGCGAATGCGGTAGCCGAGCTTGGCCAGCGCGCGCACGACATGTCGACCGAGAAAGCCCGAGCCGCCGAAGACGGTAACAAGCGTTTCGAGGGGGATGGCGGTCATGGGTCACGTCCGGTCGTTCGCCGAATACAGGACGGGTGTGCCGAATACAGGATCGGTGTGATGCTGTACAGGGCCGGTTGCCGCGGCCTGACAAGCCGAAACAACGCCTCCTGCAGCCATTTGACAACCCCCAACCCGCTCCGTACCTATCGCCGCAAAGGCCCAGGTGGCGGAATTGGTAGACGCACTAGTTTCAGGTACTAGCGCCGCGAGGCGTGGAGGTTCGAGTCCTCTCCTGGGCACCAGTTTCATGCCGTCGCCGCTCCACGAGGCGTCATGACCATCCGCCTGCACCGCGGCGACCTGCCCGATCTGTCGCGCTACGGCGTCCGCGCGATTGCGATCGATACCGAGACCATGGGGCTTGATCCGAACCGCGATCGGCTGTGTGTGGTGCAGCTCTCGCCGGGCGACGGTTCCGCCGATGTGGTCCAGATCTCGCCCGGCGCCGTTGCGGCGCCAAATCTCGCGAGACTTCTGACCGACGGCGGTGTCCTGAAGATCTTTCATTTCGCCCGCTTCGATCTCGGCGTCCTGCAGAAGCGAATGGGCATCATGGCGGGCCCGGTCTATTGCACCAAGATCGCCTCGCGGCTGGCGCGCACCTATACCGACAAGCACGGCCTCAAGGATCTGGTGCGCGAGGTGCTGGGCGTCGATCTCTCGAAGCAGCAGCAGCTTTCCGATTGGGGCGCCGAAATGCTCACCGATGCGCAGGTCGCCTACGCGGCCTCCGACGTGCTTCACTTGCACGCTCTGAAAGAGAAGCTCGACACCATGCTCGCCCGCGAGGGGCGCACGGACCTGGCGGCGGCTTGTTTTCGCTTCCTGCCGGATCGGGTGCGCCTGGATCTCGCCGGCTGGGCTGCGGAGGATATTTTTGCCCATTCGTAGGGATTGAGGACGGGAACCCGGAGGGATAGGCGCGTTATCCGCGTTATCCCCTGCATCGGCGCCGGTTCCGGGCCTCCATTTTCTGCCTTATTTTGAGCGAAGCTGCCGCGTCCGGGCCATATTTAAGAGCGACTATCACGCACAAGAGGGGATACTATCGAGTGGGGACTGCCCGATTCTCGCGCGGGCGGATGGGGTTCGGGGATGAACTCTTCAGCGGCTGCTTCCAACATAACGCAGCGAGGGCAGCGACCCTTGGTGCGATCCGCTCGCGACGGCGACCGGGCGTTCCGCGCCGCTGTGCGCCACAGCCGGCATGTCCGCATCCTGCGCGTGGCGGTTCCGGCCTGCGTGGCCGTCGCTTTGATCGGCGGCGTGGTGTTTACCGCCGTGATCAAGCCGTTGGCTGCGCTTTCGGGCGTGCCCGTCGATGTCGGATCGCTGGTTGTGTCCGGCACCAAGATCATGATGCAGCAGCCGCGCCTTGCCGGATTCACCCGTGACAACCGGCGCTACGACATGGTTGCCCAGGCCGCAGCCCAGGATCTGACCAAGCCCGATATGGTCGAGCTGCACGGCATCCAGGCGACCATGGAAATGAAAGACAAGACCGTGTTCGAAACCACGGCGAAGACCGGGTTCTACAACAGCAAAACGGAACAGCTCACGCTGAGCCAGAACATCGTCGTGACCTCCTCGAGCGGCTACCAGGCTTATCTCAGCGAGGCGTTACTGGATGTGCGGGGCGGGAACGTCGTCTCCGAGAAGCCGGTGGAGGTGAAGACGGCAACGTGGACCATCAACGCCAACCGTATGGAGATTGTGGAGTCCGGGGACATCATGCGTTTCGAGCGCGGGGTGTTCGTCAGCTTGCTGCTGGAGGGACCTACGCCCGGGGCCGTGGCTGAGGTGCGCAAATGAGTTCTCAGCCAACGAAACGTTGGCGGGAGCTTGTCGCCGGCGCGGTGCTGGCCGCCGTGCTCTGCGGATCGGACGCAATCGCGCAGCAGAAGCCTCAGGCTCAGGGTCCGGCCAACGCGCAGCAGAAACCTCAGGCTCAGGGTCCGGCCAACGCGCTGCAAGGTTTTTCGCAGAACCGCGACGAGCCCGTGAAGATCCGGGCGGGGGCGCTGGAAGTTCGCGAGAAGGACAAGATGGCGACCTTCACCGGCGACGTGCATGTGGTGCAAGGCGACACCGAGATGCGCAGCAAGGTGTTGATCGTCTTCTACGAGGAGGAATCTGGTCCGCGTCCCGTCAAGGCAGCAGACCCAGGTCCGGGTGGCGACAAGCAAATCCGCAGGATCGAGGCGAAAGGCAGCGTAGTCGTGACCCAGAAGGATCAGACTGCGACCGGAGACGCCGCCAACTTCAATATGCGCGAGAATACGGTCATACTCTCCGGCAACGTGGTCGTGACCCGCGGTGCCGATATCTTGCGCGGCCAGCGGCTGGTCGTCGATCTGACCAGCGGCGTGTCAAAGATGGATCAAGGCCGGGTCGAGGCCCTCATTCAGTCGGGGTCGCGCGCCCCCGCGGAAAGTCCATTGGGAAATCCGATGGGCCCGCGCCCTCCGGCTGAAAAGAAGTTGACGCCCGACAATTGACGCACTTCCTGTGGCAGGATCGTCTCTCTCACGCGCGACCACCGGCGGCACGGACTAAACCTTAATCGGCGAGGCTGGGACCCCAACGGTATCGTGGGGTTGACAAGCTCGTTCGGGCCCCTTCAATCGGCGGTGCAACACCGGACGACCCCAGCTGAACCCGGGGCTTCGAGGACACAGGCGTGCTCAATCTCCTCGCGTTGTTCCAAGGCCGCCGTGCACCTCAGCGCAAACGGCCGGCGGCCAATGGCGGCTGGCAGAACATGGACCTGACCTCCCTGGGCGGGTCGATCACTTCCCGCGGTGAGACAGCAAGGCCGTCGCCCACGCGGCCCCCGGGGCGCAAGAAAGGCGCGCCGGTTCGCCGGGAGGCCGCACAGGGCTATCTGGCGGCCCAGAGCCTTGAGAAGACGTATGGCGGAAGGCGAGTGGTCAACGGCGTGAGCCTGTACGTGCGTCGCGGCGAGGCAGTCGGCCTGCTGGGGCCGAACGGCGCCGGCAAGACGACGGCCTTCTACATGATCACGGGCCTGATCAAGGCCGAGCGGGGCCAGATCGAGCTCGACGGCTATGACGTCACTCATCTCCCGATGTATCAGCGCGCGCGGCTAGGCATCGGCTATCTGCCGCAGGAAGCGTCGATCTTCCGTGGCCTCAATGTCGAGGAAAACATCCGCGCGGTGCTCGAGGTGGTGGAGCCGGACCGCCGCCGGCGGGAAGCCGATCTCAACTCGTTGCTCGATGAGTTCGAGATTACGCGGCATCGCAAGACGCCGTCGATTGCGCTGTCGGGCGGCGAGCGCCGTCGCGTCGAAATTGCACGCGCGCTTGCGAGCCGGCCAAACTACATGCTGCTGGACGAGCCGTTTGCCGGCATCGATCCCAAGGCGGTGATCGAGATCCAGCGGTTGGTGCGGCGCCTGACCAATCGCGGCATCGGCGTGCTCATCACGGACCACAATGTCCGCGAAACCCTCGCCCTCACCGACCGTTCATACATCATCTATTCCGGGCAGGTCCTGATGGAGGGCCGCCAGGATGACATCGTGAACGACCCCGAGGTCCGCCGCCTGTATCTCGGCGAGGATTTCCGTATCTAGGCGTTCTCCCCGCAATTCTGGCCTGCCCCATCAGCCCCCGGCCCCAACGTCACGGCGGCTGTGTACACCGGGCCAAGAACCGGATAAGCAAGAATCGGACCAGTTGAAGGCACGCTTTCGGCGCGATTGATCCGGGTCGGCACGCTCGCATGGGCGCATCACCGAGGATTTGCGCGATGGCCGAGGTCGGAGCGCGCCCAGTAAGGGAGTCGTAGCGGATACATGGCGCTGACCCAAAAACTCGAAATCCGGCAGAGCCATGCGCTCGTGATGACGCCGCAGCTGATGCAGGCCATCAAGCTGCTGCAACTGTCCAATCTGGACCTCGCCGCCTATGTGGAGGGAGAACTCGAGCGCAATCCGCTGCTGGAGCGAACGGGAGATGGTACCGGGGACGCGGACGGACCGCCGGCGGGCCAGGACGCACCCCAGGCTCCTCACGGCGCTGCTCCCGATTGGGTCGGCGAGGGCGCTCGGAACGGCAGCGGACCTGCCCCGGAGCGGCCGGCCGCGGAACTGGACGATGTACCTCCCGCCGACGCCGACGCCGCAACCTCGCGCTCGAACGGCGAGGGGGCACCGGGCTACTCTGAATGGGCCGGCACCGGGGCGGGCGGTCGCGAGAACGGCGATTACAATCTCGAGGCTTTCGTCTCGGTCGAGACGACGCTGGCTGATCATCTGGCCGAGCAACTCGCGCTCACCGTGGCTGATCCCGCGCGGCGCATGATTGGCCAGTACCTCATCGACCTCGTCGATGAAGCCGGTTACCTCAATGGCGATCTGGCTGTGGTCGGCGAGAAGCTCGGCGCGCCGCCGGCCGAGGTCGAAGCCGTGCTGATGATCCTGCAAGGTTTCGACCCTCCGGGCGTGTGCGCCCGCAATCTCACCGAATGCCTCGCCATCCAGCTCAGGGAACGCAACCGTTTTGATCCCGCCATGCAGGCGCTGGTCGCCCGTCTCGATCTGCTCGCCAAGCGCGATCTCGCAGCCTTGCGCCGACTCTGCGGCGTGAGCGAGGAGGATTTGGCGGACATGATCGCCGAGATTCGCCAGCTCAACCCCAAGCCCGGTCTCGCCTTCGGGTCCACTCTGGTGCAGCCGATCGTGCCGGACGTGTTCGTGCGCCCCGGCCCCGATGACGGGTTCGTCATCGAGCTCAACTCCGATACCTTGCCCAAGGTGCTGGTCAACCAGAGCTACCATGCTGAAGTCGCGAGGACCGCGAAGAACGACAAGGACAAGACTTATCTCGCCGACTGTCTGCAGACCGCGACCTGGCTCATTCGCGCACTCGACCAGCGCGCCAAGACCATCCTGAAAGTGTCGACCGAAATCGTACGGCAGCAGGAGGCGTTTTTCGCCCATGGTGTCCAGCACCTGCGGCCGCTCAATCTCAAGACCATCGCCGATGCGATCGATATGCACGAATTGACCGTCTCGCGTGTCACCGCCAACAAGTACATGGCGACCAACCGCGGCATCTTCGAACTGAAGTATTTTTTCACCTCGGCGATCGCAGCGGCGGACGGCGGCGAAGCCCATTCGGCGGAAGCCGTGCGCCACCGGATCAAGCAGTTGATCGACGCCGAAGAGCCCAATCAGGTGCTGTCCGATGACTCGATCGTGGAAAAGCTGCGTGAGGCGGGCATCGACATCGCCCGTCGCACGGTCGCCAAGTATCGCGAGGCGATGCGGATCGCGTCCTCGGTGCAGCGCAGGCGAGAGAAGCAGACGCCTGCCGGCGCGGCCTCGTGACGCACGTTCTGCGTTACGGTGTTGACGCGCAGCCTGCATCGAACCAATCTCCATTGTACGGGAAAATGCGTTACCATGCACAGGTGACATGAGCCGGTTGGTGCATGGCCAGGATCGTCGACCAGCGGAAATCGGAGGTCGATCATGCCATTTCGCATCTCGGGCAAGAACATCGATGTCGGCGAGGTGCTTCGCACACGCATCGAGGCGCGCGTGGCGGAAGCCGCCGCCAAGTATTTCGATGGCGGCTTTTCCGGGCATGTCACCATCGGCAAAGAGGGGTTCGGCTTCCGAACTGAATGCGTGGTTCACCTCGATTCGGGCATCGTGCTCGAAGCCGACGCGCTGGCAGCCGATGCCTATGCGAGCGCGGATCACGCGGCGTTGCGGCTTGAACGACGGCTGCGTCGTTACAAGCATCGACTCAAGGATCATCAAGTCGCGCGCGTTGATGGGCAGGCGCGCGAGGCGCTCGCGGCTCGGCGTGGCGACATCGAAGCCCCCGCCGCGCCCGACGACGAGAGGGAGGAAACCGAGTGGAACCCCGTCATCATTGCCGAGCAGGCAACGGCTTTGAAACGCCTCTCAGTCAGCGATGCCGTTGTGGAGCTGGACACAGCCGGCGCGCCGGTCGTCGTGTTCCGTCACGCTGGACATGGTCGCGTCAATCTGGTTTACCGCCGCGCGGACGGCCACATCGGCTGGATTGATCTGCCGGCGGCCGAAAAGGACGCCCATTGACGGGCAACTGCCGGGTACCTATGGTCCGCGGCCTTTGCGGCGCCGGGCCCTGTTGAGCTCCCAGATTTCTGGAACATCTCCATGCTGCTCACCGATCTCGTCGCGCCCAATGCCATCATTCCGGCGTTGAAGGTCAACAACAAGAAGCAGATCCTGCAGGAGCTGGCTGCCAAGGCCGCCGAGCTCTGTGGTCAGAGCGAGCGTACGATCCTCGAGATTTTGCAGCAGCGCGAGAAGCTCGGTTCGACCGGTGTCGGCAACGGGATCGCCATTCCGCACGGCAAACTGCCGAAGCTCAACAAGCTGTTTGGCCTGTTTGCACGGCTCGAGAGACCTGTAGATTTCGAGGCGCTCGACGGCCAGCCGGTTGATCTCGTGTTTTTGCTGCTGGCGCCGGAAGCCGCAGGCGCCGACCATCTCAAGGCCCTCGCACGCGTCGCGCGGCTGCTGCGCGATCCCGAGGTTGCCCGCAAGCTTCGCGAGTCACGCGACGCCGAGGCGCTCTATGCGGTGCTGGCAATGCCCTCGGCGAGCGCTGCTTGACGATTGCGATCCGTTTGACGCGGCTGCGCCGATCGCGCAGCCGGTTCGCGCCCGCTCAATGCAGGCTGAGGGTTTCGATCTGGTTGTGCGCTGCGTCCGCGAGCACGGCCTCACGGCTGTCTGCGAGCAGGATCGGAGCGCCATTCGCTGCGTGCAGTACGAAAACCTGAAGGCCAGGCGGGAGCAGCGGCGCTTCGGCGCACAGGAACGGAACCTCCTCCGAGCGGATCGCCTTGATGTAAGCCAGGCGATTTTCCCCGAGGCTTGCCAACGTCTCGGGTGACCGTGCCGCGCGGTGCATTTCTGACGGATCGAACATGACACCTGCTCCTCGCGCTTGATCGCGCAAGCAGCAGTATGTTCGAGTCGGGACGGTATGGCTGTGTTGCAGATCACACAGCCGGTACCAATGTGCGGGTGAGGGAACTTAATCGCCGGAAATCAGGCTGTTTTACTGTGTCCGAAATCACACAGTCAGCGCTGAAAGCACTCCATCCGGCTTTATCCGTCCGGTCTCAGTGGACGCTGACCGTCTCGAGCTCCTGGCTCCAGGCATTGGCGATTGCCGCCTCGCGGCTGTCCGTCAGCATGATCGGCGTCCCGTCGGCTGCATGCAGGGCATAGAGCAGCGCGCCCGGCGCAAGCTCCGGTGCTTGCGGAAACTGCTTCTGCACGTCCTCAGAGCGGATCATCTTCACATAGGCGATCTTGCCGCCGCCCAGAAGCGCAAGCGCTTCCGGTGAGATCAGGGGGCCTCGGGAGATGATGTTGTCGTTGGTCATGGCACTCGACTCCTTTCCATTCAACGCGTCGAGCCCTGTTCGGGTTCATTCACTGTCGGTGATGCTGATCGTCTTCACGATCCGTTCCGGCTCCGGCCGGGCCAGATCGATCGACAGCAGCCCGTTCTTCAGGTCCGCGCCCAAGACCTCGATGCCGTCGGCCAGCACGAAGGTGCGCTGGAACTGGCGCGCGGCGATGCCGCGGTGGAGGTATTGGCGCTCCTTGTCGTCCTGCTGCCGCCCGCGGATGACGAGCTGGTTCTCCTCGACCGTCACGTCGAGCTGCTCGCGGGTGAATCCCGCGAGCGCCAGCGTGATCCGCAGGCGCTCGGGCTGGCCGTTGGCCCGGGCGATCCGCTCGATATTGTAGGGCGGATAGCCGTCGGAGGCCTTCGCGACGCGATCAAGCACGCGCTCGATCTCGTCGAACCCGAGCAGGAAGGGGCTGGACAGCGACGGAACTCGGGACATGGTCTCAAAGCCCTCGCAAGCGACTTTGACGGGGCCCTCGCGGCACCCCCTCGACCGACCGGCAGGCGGTTTACGCTCGCCGCCCGGTCCTGAGCAATATGGGGATCATAGGTTAACGCCGCAAGAATGCAGGCCAAAACCCTGCCGGAGGCGGATTTTACCGGGGTAAGCGTCGCTCACCCGGGCTGATTGAGCGGCGGACGCGGGCACAGTATTGGTCAGCCTCTACGGGTCGGCCACAGGAGTGCAGCGTGCGGATTGCGGTCATGGGTTCCGGGGGCGTCGGCGGATATTTCGGCGCGCGGCTCGCCAAGGGCGGGGCCGATGTCCACTTCATTGCCCGTGGATCGCATTTTGCCGCCATGCGCGAGCACGGTCTCGCGGTTGAAGGTGGCCCCGAAGCGATCCACTTGCCCAAGGTCAATGTCACCGACGATCCCAGGACCATCGGCCCGGTCGACATGGTGATGTTCTGCGTCAAGCTGTGGGACACCGGGGACGCCGCGCGTCAGCTGCTGCCGATCATGAAGCCGGAGACCGGCGTCATCTCGTTTCAAAACGGTGTGCAGAAGGACGATATGTTGCGGCCGATCTTCGGCGACAAGGCATTGATGGGCGGCGTCGCCTATGTCGGGACCAGCATCGGTCGGCCAGGCGTGATCGCGCAGACCGGTCCGCTGCAACGGCTGGTGTTCGGCGAATACGACGGCCGCCGGTCGGCGCGTCTCGAGGCGTTCCACGAGGCCTGCAAGCGCGGCGGTATCAATGCCGAGATCAGCGACGATGTCCGGCGCTCGATCTGGGAGAAATACGTGGTGCTGGTTGCCATGTCCGGTGCCACCACGGCCATGCGCCAGACGATCGGGCCCATTCGCGCCAACCCGCTCACGCGACAATTTCTGCTCGATCTCGCCAAGGAAGTCGTGGCGGTCGGCTTGGCGCATGGGGTCGCACTGCCCGCGGATTATGCCGAGCAGCGCATTCCGTTCTTCGATGGCTGGCCGCCGGAAATGACGACATCGATGCATCACGATCTGCAGGCCGGCAGGCCGCTGGAGGTGCGTTGGCTTTCCGGCGGCGTGGTGGATCTCGGCGCCCAGGTCGGCGTGCCGACCCCCATGAATCGCGCCGTGCGCGATCTGCTGATCCTGCACGCAGAGGGCCGCGACGCGGCAAGGCCGGTCCACTGACGCGTCACGTCTCCGGCAGCTTGAACAGCTTCATTGCATTGGTGCGCCCGATCTTGCGGCGATCGGCTTCGTCGATCTCCGCCTTGTCGAACCAGTCGGCGGCGTCGCTGAAATCTTCGAATGGATAGTCGACTGAAAACATCACGCGCTCGGATCCGACCTCGGCGATTGCGTCGATGAGGGCGGGCGTACTGAAATGCCCCGACGTGGTGAGGTGAAAGTTGGCACGCACGTAATCCGCCACGGGTTTGCGCGCGGCGTATTTGTGTGGCGCCTTCATCCAATTGTTACGGTTGTCGATGCGCCACAGGTAGTACGGGAGGCCTTCGCCGAGGTGACCGAGAATGATCTGCAGTCGCGGGCACTCGTCGAACAGGCCGCTGCCGATCAGGCGCAGGGCGTGCAGGGAGGTCTCGGCGGCGAAGCTCCAGGTTGGTCCGAACAGCCACGAATGACCCTCGTAGAGAGGCGATAGGCCCGCCAAGGGCGGCCGCGGATGCAAATAGAACGGGATGCCGAGGTTCTCCACCGTTCGCCAGAACGGGCGATATTGCGGCAGGTCGTAATGCACGGCTTTCGGGGGCTCGCCAACCTGCGAATAGCCGTTGACCAGCGCGCCCTTGAAGCCCAGGTCCTTGATGCAGCGCTCCAGTTCCTTGATCGCGATCTCCGGATCCTGCATCGGCAGTGCGGCAACACCGACAAAACGGTCAGGACGCTTCGCGACTTCGCCCGCGAGGACGTCGTTCGCCTGGCGCGCAAGCTCCGCAGCCTGCTTGGTGTTTGCGATCCCCTGAATGGCCGGTGCGTTCAGCGATGCTATCATGATCGCGACACCGGATTCGTCCATCAGGCGAAGACGCTGGTCCTGAAAGTCCAGCAGACGATGCCGCAGCTCCGGCCAGACATGGGCGCCGAAGGGCTGCGAGTCGCCCAGCGTCGCCTCGATCGCAAAATGGTCTTCCAGCGTAACCTTGCCCTGCATGTGTTTTCCCGAAATCACCGTGATGCGCGTGTCGTCCGTGTGCGGACCGCACTATATGCGCCGCCGCGACACCCTTTGTCAGCATCATAAGCTGGGTCGGCTTCCCGGCGGCGGCCGCGGCGACTAGGATTTCGACCATGAACCGTACGCCAGCGACGCCACGACTGACGCTTCGAGGAGTGCATTGTGTCGGGGTGGAAGTGCCCATGACCTACGCCCTCGGTACCAGCCGTGGCACCATCACCAAGGCTCCCCTGCTCCTGATCGACCTGGAGACCGAAGAAGGCGTCACCGGGCGCGCCTATCTCTGGTGCTATTTCCCGGCAGCGATGGCGGCGGTCACCAAAATCCTCCGGGAGGCCGAGCGCGTCACGATGGGCGCGCGCGTTGCCCCGATCGACCTCTGGAACACGCTGGCCGAGCGCTTTGCGCTGATCGGGGTGCAGGGCATTGTGCGCATGGCCATGGCCGGGCTCGATATCGCCGCCTGGGACGCGCTAGCGATTGCTGCTGGCGTGCCGCTCGCGACCCTCATGGGCAGTACGCCGAAGCGCATTCCCGCCTACAATTCGTGTGGCCTCGGTCTGATGGCGCCGGAGAAGGTCGCGGACGAGGCGGAAAGCCTTCTTGCCGGCGGGTTTCGCGCGATCAAGCTCCGGCTTGGCTATCCGACGATCGAGGACGACCTTGCGGCCCTGCGTGCCGTGCACAAACGCGTCGGCGCGAAGGTCGCCGTGATGGTCGACTATAATCAGGCGCTCAGCAGGGTCGAGGCGCGTGAACGCGGACGTGCTCTCGACCGCGAAGGCGGCGTCTATTGGCTGGAAGAGCCGATCCGCCACGACGACTATGCAGGCTACGCCGCGCTCGTGCGCGAGCTGGCGACGCCGGTCCAGATCGGGGAGAACTTCTCCGAGAGCGCGAGCATGGCCGTTGCGCTGGCCGCGGGCGCCGCCGACTACGTCATGCCCGATCTCGAGCGCATCGGCGGCGTTACCGGCTGGCTGCGCGCCGCCGCGCTCGCCGCCACCCACCGGATCGAGATGTCATCGCATCTGTTCCCGGAGGTGAGCGCACATCTGCTTGCGGCCACTCCCACCTGTCATTTCCTCGAATACGTTGACTGGGCGGACAAGATCCTGGAGGAGCCGCTTGCGATCGTCGACGGGTTTGCCGTCGTCCCGGAACGAGCAGGCAACGGCATGACATGGAATCGGCAGGCAGTGGCGAAATACAGGATCGAGCTTTAGCTGCTTGGTTGGTTCAGGGCGTCTGCCTCGCGGCCGTCGTCCATCCATCGGTCTCGCCAGCACAGGCGGTCGGTCGGGTCAAATCTTGACCCATCCGTCCGGCGGCTTCCGGCCGGGATGAACGGCGCCGCATTGCCTGCATGTCCGCGCCTTTTCATCGGCATAGAACGCCTCGTAGAGGGGCGGCAGGTCCTTCACGAGGTGCTGGACCTTAACCTCGATGCGGTGAAGGAGCGCGTGACACTCGAAGCAATACCACTCAAAGGCGTCGGGTTCGTTCGGCCGCGCCGCTTCGACCACAAGGCCGACAGAGCCCTCCTGTGGCCGTTGCGGGCAATGGCGAACGTGTGGCGGCAGCAGAAAGACCTCTCCCTCCCGAATCGGGATGTCGTAGAACTCGCCATTGTCGACGACCTTGAGCACCATGTCGCCCTTGAGCTGGTAGAAGAACTCCTCCACCGGGTCGTCGTGGTAGTCGGTGCGTGCGTTCGGCCCACCCACGACCTGCACGGTCATCTGGCCGTCCTCGAACACCTTCTTGTTGCCGACCGGCGGCTTGAGCAGGTGCTGGTGCTCCTTGATCCAGTTCTGGAAGTTGAAGGCCTGGAGGCGTCCGCTCGCCATGGTGTGCTCCTCGTCCGTATTATGCCGCCGATGGCTGCGCGCCCGGCGCGGTGAGCTTGAGGCCGCAGGTCTCGAAGGCACGGCGGGTCCCGTCCATTTCCGCCTCGGACAATTCGAGCATGGGTCGGCGGACAGCGCCGCCGATCTGGCCCAGCAGCTCCTGCCAGCATTTCGAATGGGCGTGGAATTTCTCCGGCGGCCGCGTGCGCCGGAGCGCCTCACGCACCGGGTTGAGACTGTCGCGCACCGCTTTTGCGCGCGCGACCTCGCCGCGCATCGCGAGATCGGTATATTCGCGCATGCGGCGGTCGGTCTTGGTCTGCAGCAGATATGGGGGCGACGAGCACAGATAGAGCTGCCAACCCAGCTCGACGATGTTGTCGAACCATTCTTCCTCGGAAGCCGTGCTGACCAGGAGCCGGTCGCCTGCGAGCCGCGTGAGCCGCGCGTACATTTCGCGTGGCACGCTGTATTTGATGGCGACCACGTTCGGAATATCGGCGAGACGCGCGCACAGTTCCGGGCTCATCAGGTAGCCGCTGTCGGGATGGCTCCAGAGCGCGATGCCGATCTCCACCTGTTCGCTGATCGTTCGGTAGTATTCGTAGAGCGTCTCATCCTGTCGGTGCAGGAAGTGCAGGACCGGCGCGTGCACCACGATGTAGTCGGCGCCGATCGCCTGCGCATGGCGGGCGAGCTCGATCACCACGTCCATGTTCTGATCGGAGCACGACAGGATGGTGCGGTGGCCGCCAATCTCCTCGACCGCGATGTCGAAACTGCGCTTGCGCTCGGCGATCGACATGGAGAAGAACTCGCCCTGCTTGCCGGCGACGAAGACGCCGTCGATGCCGAGCTCATCGACCCAGTGATGCAAATTCCTGCGCAGGCCGGCCTCGTCAATCGCCAGGTTGGGCGCAAACGGTGTCAGTGCCGCTGCCCAGATGCCCCTGAAATGCTCGCGGGCATATGCCTTGGCATCGTGTCTACGATATTTCATCGCTGTCGATCCCTGGGTTTTTCTCGTTTGGACCTTTTCGCCGGCGAGCCGGTCGAACGCCGTGCTCCTATTTGATCAGGGCGGTGACCTTGTCCACGATCGGCTTGGGCGTCGCATAAATCTTCGCGATCAGGGCCGACAGATGCTCGCCGTCTTCCGGCTCGAGATCAAGCTTCGACTTCTTGGTCTCGGCCATGAACTCCGCGTCCTTCATGGTGGCATTGAACGCGTCGCGCAACATCTTCAGCCGATCCGGGGAAAGGTAGGGCGGGGCCACGAATGGACGCCCGATGCCCTGCCCGGCATAGAGAAACTCGATCGCCTGCCTTTGCTCGCTGTCGCGCGCGAGGTCGAGCACGAAGGGAACGCCGGTGAGCTCGGGATTCGGCTCGGCGCCGGCCTGCAACAGGACCGAAATCTTCTTCGTTGGAATCCAGTCCGGCCGTCGGATTCTTGATGCTGTCGAGGCTTTCGCAGATGCCCTCGACTTCCCCGCGTTCCATGGCCAAAAAGACGTCGGACGAGGCCGGAAACCCTCCGACGAGCTTGAATTTCATTCCGAGCAGCTCGTTGAGCGCTTTCGGATAGGAGCGGGTGCCGGTACCGGGGCCGGTGTCGCCGACGATCAACGGCTTGTCGAGCAGGTCCTGCGCCGTTTTGACCTGCGCAGTGTGATAGGCGATGCAGACGTTCGTCTCCTTCGCCGGCGTTCCGATCCACGACAGCTTGGTTGGGTCAAAGCGGGCACCGGTCGCGCCTGACAGCGGACCAAGTGCAGCATCGCGCGCGATAATGCCGAGTACGGTGCCGTCCCTGGGCGCGATGTTGAAGATGTAGCTCGCCGCGGTGTAGCTGCCGGCTCCCGGCATGTTCTGGGGAACGACGTTCGGGTTGCCGGGAAGGTGCTTGCCGATATGCCGGCCGACGGTGCGGCCCCAAAGGTCGTAGCCGCCGCCTGGCCCGAAGCCGATGATCATCTGCACCGCCTTGCCGGCGAGTGCGTCAGGCTGCGCTGCAAGGGGTGTCGCCCCTGTGAGCAGCAGCGACAGGGAGATAGCGGTGAAGGACCGCATTGGTTGCTTCGATCGCATGCGTCTCCTCGCACGGGCGGTGCGTCGCGCTTCCAGTGTCGGCATTCTATGAATCATTCGGGCGCAAGCCTAGCGCTGGCGCTCGCCGGCGGGAAATGTCCCGCCGATCGCCCGCAACGGCCGCGCAGGGCCGGTGGACGAAACCCAGGGGCGAGGAGGATCTCGGGCTGGCGCTCGCAACTCAGAAATTGAGCGACGATCGGACGGCGATCACCCACGCATTCGGTCGAAAGGTTCCGTCACTGTTCAAGACACCGCCAGCAGGACGGATGATGTATTGCATTTCGGGCTGCAGCATCCACCAGGGCGTGAGCTGGGCTTGGTACATCAGCTCGATCATGGTTTCCCCGCTCCGCACGGGATAAAAGAAGTTTCCAAACAATCCGGTGTCGACATCGAGCCCGCGCGCATTGTTCCCGACGCGCGCGTAGGCGGCGGCGAGCCCGATCTTGTCATCCGGGCGGCGAGGTACGAGGCCTTTGTAAACCAAGCCGCCGTCCGCATAGAAGCTGATCAGATTGCGGTCGCTCGGTACGCCGCCGGCGCGGAAGAACCCCGACAGTCCCTGGTCGTCGGTGCCGGGAACGCGATAGAGCATCTGATCGACGACGCCGTAGACGCCGTGGTCGCCGCTGTGATCGAGGGGAATGCCAGTGGAGGTCGGGCTTGCAAGCGACTGGCCGGTATTGTCGAAGCGTTGATCCCCGAAGCGGGGACTGGTGTGATACCACGCGCCGATCCTGTAAGCGCCGGGAAGTCCCTTGGCGTCTTTGCCCTGGTTGGGCAGATAGCTCGCTTCCGCGATGAAAAAGGCGCCGCCGCGAAAGCTGAACACGGTGCCGGTCGGCAGCGGCAGATTTTGATTGGAGCCGTCGCCGCCGCTCGGATCGCCGCTGAACACTGCGGCCTGGAATGCCACCTCATCGGTAGGTTTGATCCGAACGCGAATGCCCGGATCCGGCAGCGGATAGGCCGGTCCGCCGGCCGGAAGATTGGCGGCGAGAAAGGTGGGCCAGCTGATGCCATTGTTGATGAAGTTCGCGGCGGTCTTGCTTTGCAGAAACTGGCTGTCCGCTGACATCAGACCAAAGCGCACGGAAAAGCGGCCATCGAAGGCGCTTTGCTCGTACCAAAGCGAATAGAGCCGCGCGACCGGTCCGGCCTCGAGATTCGAGACCGCCAGAATGTTGCCGAGATAGGTCTGGCTGAAGAACGGACCATGGGTAACCAGACCATGGGTGTGTAAATGGCCACCCTGCCAGCCCAGGAGCTTTTGCAAGTCGATGTCGAGTTGGGGCTGAAAGGCTCCGATTCCGACCGTCCCAAGGCCGATACCGCCACGGACATTCGACAGAAAGTCGTTGGTGTAGCTGAGGGTGAAGACGAGGCCTTTGCGCTCGAGATACGGCCGCAGGCCGCCCCAGTCGCCGCTCAAGGTCGTCGGCAAGGGTTCCTTTGGTTCGTCTGACCGCTGCGCTTGTGCCCAAGCCGCGGTTGCAAATCCATTGACCGAGGCGACGATGGAAAGGGCGGCAAAGGCAAACGCCCACCCCCCATGACGCCCGCTGATCGCGCCCATAACCCCGCCCCCGGAGCCGATGAGGGGTGAATCTTAGCTGCGATTCAGGCGAAAAGTTGTGTGATGGTCCAGCAACGAACCTGGCCGTGCAGATCGTGCAGCGCGGTTGACGGTTCTGCCCATGCGCCGCCGCATCGTCACTCCCCCTGACTGCAGCCTGGCCGATGGAGGTCATGGTCTTTTCCTGGACACTGGTGAGAGAAGCGGGCGGCCTCTACGATGCCGCGAGGCGCGTGACCCCGCCGATCCGAGCTGCCACTATTTGTTCGACCGCTGGACCAATATCCGTACACAGCATCGCC
This sequence comes from uncultured Alphaproteobacteria bacterium, assembly GCA_963739385.1. Lineage (GTDB taxonomy): Bacteria > Pseudomonadota > Alphaproteobacteria > Rhizobiales > Xanthobacteraceae > VAZQ01. Next base: position 43,080 of record CAVUAI010000011.1, on the reverse strand, counting down.
GACGCCCCCTCTTTTTCTTCAGCCACAAGGTGGAGGACTTCTTGCCCGTCATGTCCGGAAAGCGTGCCTTCCTCGATCTGCTCAAGCAGGAGGGCGTCGAGATGATGTTCGGCAATCCCGGCACCACCGAGTTGCCGCTGATGGATGCATTCGCGACTGAGAATGAACTGCGCTACATCCTCGGGCTGCAAGAGGCGGCCGTCATGGCGATGGCGGATGGCTACGCCCAAGCCTCGGGCAAGCTCGCCGTTGTTAATCTCCACGTGACGCCCGGCCTCGGCAACGCCATGGGCATGCTTTACGACGCCCAGAAGGCGGGCTCCCCCATTCTCGTCACCGCTGGCCAGCATGAGCAGAGCTTCAACGCGACCGAGCCCATTCTGTGGGCGGACCTGCCGACCATTGCGCGCCCCCTGGTCAAATGGTCGTCGGAGGTCCATCGCCTCGCCGATCTGCCCCGCCTGGTGCATCGCGCCGCCAAGACCGCGTTGGCACCTCCGAGCGGTCCGGTATTCCTGTCGTTGCCGGGCGACATCCTTCGCGCCGACGGCGACATCGACCTGCTCGCTCCCACCCGCGTCGCGCCGCGGCTGCGCGGCGACCGGGCGGCGGTCGACGCGGCGGCCGTCCTGCTGGCGGAAGCCAAACGCCCGGTGATCATGGCCGGCGACGCGGTGGCGCAAAGCCGTGCGCACGCCGAACTGGTCGAGCTCGCGGAGCTGCTGGGCGCGCCGGTGTATACCGAATTCGTGCCGAGCACGGCGTCGTTCCCGGCCTCGCATCCGTTGTTTCGCGGCTCCATGATCCGGCTCGCGCCCGACGTGCGCAAGGTGCTCGATCAATACGACGTGCTGTTTTCGGTCGGCGGCGATCTGTTCACATTGTCGCTGCCGTCAGACGTCGATCCCATGCCGCCTGACATCAAGCTGATCCATCTCGACATCGATCCGTGGGAGCTCGGCAAGAACTATCCGCCCAGCGTCGCCATCCTCGGCGATCCGAAGGGAACACTGCCCGATATCACCGCCGCTGTGCGCGAACGGATGACCAGCGGCGCGCGCGGCGCGGCGCGCGAACGGCATACCAGCGCGACGCAGGCGATCGCGGCTGAACGCGAAGCTCTCAACGCCAAAGCACGCGCGCTGGCCGGTGCGACGCCGGTGCAGCCGTTGGCACTGCTGCATGCGATCGGAGAGATGCTGCCGAAGGACGCGGTGGTGATCGAAGAAGCGCTCTCGTCCGCGCCGGGTATCCGGCAGCTCATCCGCAGCGACGATCCGCAGAGCTACTTCGGATTGCGCGGCGGCGGCATCGGCTGGGGGTTGCCGGCGACGATCGGTGTCAAGCTCGCCCTGCCCGAGCGGCCGGTCGTCGGTCTCATCGGCGACGGCAGCGCGATGTACACGTGTCAAGGGCTGTGGACCGCCGCGCGTTATCGTATCGACGCCGTGTTCGTCATCCTCAACAACACGTCGTATCGTATTCTCAAGCAGCGCCTGCACGCCATGCGCGGACTCGCCGAACAGGCCGACAGCTATGTCGGCATGGAGCTCGTCGACCCGAAGATCGATTTCGTCGGACTGGCGCGGTCGCTCGGCATCAGGGCGGAGCGGGCGAAGACCGTGCACGAAGCGACTGATCTCATCGCCCAGGGTTTGAACAGCAGCGGTCCGCTGTTGATCGACGTGGAGCTCGATCGCGCTTTCAAGCCGATGTAGGCTTTCGAGCCAGTCGGCATCGATGATCATATTTTCTTGATCACTGCCCGATTGCGGCTGGGGCGGCGCGTGCAGGCGCCGCCCCTTGTCATCTTGCTGTCATCGCCGCGAATTCGCGCAGATGTGTCAAACGCGCGGCGGGCCCATCCGTTTAAGGCTTTCTCAGCAAGGATGGGACCGGGAATAAATCGGCCGTACCCCGAGTCTTGGTCCCACCGGCGCATGTGCGCCGTGAACGCCTGAGTTTTAGGGAGATGGACCATGCTCGACCTTTCGCGTCGCGATTTCGTTGTGTCCGCCGGCCTTGCAGCCGCGCTCGGGCTCGATGCCCAACTCGTCGTGTCACCAGCTTTCGCGCAGAAGACGCCGGATCCGGCGCAAGGTTTCCTGACCTACAAAGTGGGCGGCGCAGAAGTCACTGCGCTTTATGACGGCATCTGGGAGAAACCGCACGATCCCGCCTTCATCGCCAATGCTTCAGTCGAAGACGTCAAGGCGGCGATGGTGAAGGCTGGATTGCCGGCCGACTTCGTATCGATCCCTTTCACCGTCGTCGTCATCAGGAATGGCGGCAAGACCATCCTGTGCGACAGCGGGACCGGCGGGCAGGTGCAGCCGACCGCCGGCAAGATGATGGCCAATATGAAGGCCGCCGGCATCGATCCGGGCAGGATCGACACCATTCTCATCTCGCATTGCCACCCCGACCACATTTTCGGTCTGATGGAAAAGGATACCAACAAGGCGGTGTTCCCCAACGCCGAGATCGTCATTTCGGACGTGGAGTATAAGTTCTGGACCGACCCTTCGGTGATCGATCGCCTGCCCGAGGCGAGGAAGGGATTGGCACGCCGCATCCAGGCGGTGTTTCCGACCTGGAAGAACATTCGCCAGGTCGACGGCGAGCCCGAGGTGGCTCCCGGCATTCGCTTCGTCAGCTCCCCCGGTCACACGCCCGGTCACCGCGCGTTCCATCTTGCCTCCGGCGCGAGCCAGCTCATGCTTTCGAACGACACCGCCTACGTGCCGGCGCTGGTCGTAGCCAATCCCGGCTGGCGCGGCGCATACGATCAGGACGGGGCGACAGCCGAAGCCTCTCGCCGCAAGCTGCTCGATCGCGTGATCGCCGACAAGATCATGATCTGCGGCTATCACTTCCCGTTCCCGGGCGCAGGCACCATCACCAAGGACGGCGCCGGCTATGCATTGACAGTGATGAAGAGCTGAAGGTCGAATTTAGCTTTCGCCTCGTGACACGTGGCAATGGAGATCAAGATGAAAGCATCCGCGCTGTGGTTTTTCCCGTTGCTCGTCGCGGCGTCTGTTGCCGCGACGGGTGCCAACGCCATTGATAACGTCACCTCCCGGGACGCACCGGACCTCACCTCCGTCCGCGCCAAGATCAAGGCGAAGGATTTCAAAGCTGCGCTTGCGGAGCTGACCCCGATGCTGGAGACCAATCAGCACGCCGACGTCTACAACCTCATGGGCTTCAGCCTGCGCAAGTCCGGAGACTACCAGCAGGCCTACACGTTCTACCGCAAGGCGCTCGAGTTCGACCCCGACCACAAGGGCGCCTTGGAATATCTCGGCGAGCTCTATGTCGAAATCGGGCAGGTCGAAAAGGCGAAGGAGAACCTCGCGCAGTTAAAGCGGCTCTGCCCCGGCGGTTGCGAGGAGCTTGCCGACCTCGAGCACGCAATCACTGCCGCGCCACCCAAAGTCAATTGAGCGTGGCGATGAAACTCTTGACGGAGGCGGCGGCGCTGGCCGGCCGCCTCCTGCTGGCGGCAATTTTCCTGCACGAGGCCTGGAGCAAGCTCACCGGCTACCCGGCAGCGCTGGCCTACATGCAGGCTTTCGGCGTCCCCGGGCAGCTACTGCCGCTCGCCATCGCAGCCGAGCTCGGGTGTGGGCTTCTGGTCCTCCTCGGCTATCATACGCGGCTCGCGGCGCTGATGCTCTCCGGCTTCTGCCTGGCCGCCGCGGTGCTGTTCCACACCAGGTTCGGCGACCGCAACCAGCTTCTCCACTTCGAGAAAGACCTGGCGATCGCGGGAGGGCTTCTGGTGCTGTTCGCCCACGGCGGCGGCGCCTGGGCGCTCGACGCCCTGCGATCGCGCGGCGAATGGTTAAAGGGCTCGAACGGAGCTCCTGGAGCCGCCCCACCCTGACGCTCGCTCGGGGCTACCCCGATACCCCCTTTTGCGTTGTTGGAATTAGGGATTTCGGCGGTCGAACCTTTTGCGTCCCGGCGCGACTAATTCTCAGAGCCTAGTGCGGACCTCATCCCGAGGTCCGTCTCATATTAACGCGCACAAGGGGGGCCTTCGTGCAGAAGTCTCACCGGCCCGATGCGGGCCATTCCAGCTATCGTCGCAACCGGGACATGCTTTTGGCGATGACCGCAGCCGCGGCCCTGCTCGCCGGGCTTGCGACCTCCGCCAATGCCCTTCCGTTCAATGTACAGCCGTCGGCCGGACCGAGGTCCGAATCCGCACGCGTCGTCCGGCCGAACGGCACCACGGTTGCGTCCCGCGAGAAAACCTCGACCAAGGCCAAGGAAAGTGAGGACGTTGCCGCCAGGGCCAAAGGCGTGCTGACCGTCGTCATCTCGCTCGACAAGCAGCAGCTCACTCTCTACTCGGACGGCCATCCCGTTACGCGCTCGCGTGTCTCGACCGGCGTCCCGGGCCATCCGACGCCGACCGGCGTGTTCAGCGTGATCCAGAAGGATCGCTGGCACCGCTCCAACCTCTACTACAATGCGCCGATGTTCTTCATGCAGCGGATCACCTGGTCGGGTGTGGCCATGCATCAGGGCATCGTCCCCAACCATCCTGCATCACATGGCTGCATCCGGTTGCCGGAGGCATTCGCGCGCCAGATGTGGGGCATCACCAAGATGGGCGCTCGCGTCGTCATCGCGCGCGGCGAGGTCACCCCGGCGCCGATCTCTCACGACCGCCTGTTCACGTTCAAGCGCCCGCCGGATGAACCCAAGCCGGAGATCGCGGCAGACCGGTTCCAGGCGACCTATGGCACGCTTGAGCTCGCTCAGCTCGCCGCCGGCAAGCCGGCCGAGACGACGGACGGCTCCAAGACGGCAACGGATGCCGCGAAGGCGGCGCCTGGCGCGCTCGACGCCATGGCCTATGCGATCGGCGCGCCGCGCGAGTCGGCGGTGACGTTCCCGGATCCGGCGTCGACCGACCAGACAGGCAAGGCGAAGGTCGCGAAGTCCGACGCCAATCCGACGATGGACGAGCTGCGGCCGCTCAAGCCCGGCCCGATCTCGGTCTTCATCAGCCGCAAGGAAGGCAAGCTGTTCGTGCGCAAGGGCTTCGACCCGGTGTTCGATGTGCCCGTGACGTTCGAGCAGCCCGACCAACCGCTGGGCACCCACGTCTTCACCGCGCTGGATTTCAAGGACGACAATGCGACCCTGCGCTGGCACGTGATGACGATGCCGGGCGGCGCCGCCTCTCCCGCGCCCGCGAAGAAAGCAGAAAAGGGCAAGCGGGTGGAAATCCCGGTGGCTACGATGATGCCGGCCTCGAGTGCCAGCGATGCACTCAACCGCGTCACCATCCCCCAGGAAGCGCTCGATCGGATCTCGGCGCTGATGTCCCCCGGAGCCTCGCTGATCATCTCGGACAAGGGGCTCGGTCCGGAGACCGGCAAGGGCACCGACTTTATCGTCCTGACGCGCTGACGTCAGCGCACGAAGGTCCCCGCAACGACACATGCCCGGCCGCTTGGCCGGGCATGTGCTTTTGAGTGCCTCAGTTGCGCGCGAGCGCCGCGAGCGCGTCAGATGTGGCCACCGGCGGGGTCCAGCCGAGTCGCGCGAGCGCCGAAGGGTCCGCCACCAGCGACCCGGAGAGGCGCTGGTAGGTCTCTCCTCGCCCGGCCGCGCTCAGCATCGCCTTGAGCAGCGCCGGCGGCACCGGAAGAAGGCCTGGGCCGCGGCCGAGGCCGCGACGGACGGCTGCGATCATCTCCGGGATCGTCGGAGCCTCGGGTTCGGCCACGATGAGCGGCCGCCGCAGTGGCCCGGGGACCGCGAGCACGGTGGCGATCGCCGATACCAGGCTGTCGAGCGAAAGCAGCGATCGCCGGGCCCGGAGCAAGCCCAGCGGCAGCGGGTAAGGCGAGCGCGCGAAGCGCAGCAGCTCCGCCATGTTGCCCTTGACGCCGGCTCCGTAGACGAGGACGAGCCGCAGCGCGACCCAGTCGAGGCCCAGTTCTGCCAGACCCTGCTCCGCTGCGAGCTTGGAGCGGCCGTACGCGTCCGTTGGCTCCGGAGGGAGGTCCTCGGTCAAGACCCGATCCGCGGTCGGCCCCGACTGCGCGCGGATCGAGGACAGAAACACGAAGCGCTTGGCGCCTGCCCGTTGGGCCGCCCGCGCCAGGCCGATCGTGGCCTCGGTGTTGAGCATGCGATAATCGTCTTCCGGCAATCCGGACATGGCGTGTGCAAGCCCGGCCGAATGAATGACTCCCTCCACATCGGCGAGCGCAGCCGCCATGTTCTGCGGCTTGGCGAGATCGCCGACGACGGCACTTGCACACTCCATCGGCACGACGCTCGGGCGACGCAGGAGCACCCGGAGCCGGTAGCCGCGCTTGGGCAATTCGCGCAACAGATGCTGCCCGATGAAGCCGGTGGCTCCGGTCAGGGCGATGAGTGGTCGGTTGGTCGCGCCGGGCGAGTTCACTGCAGGTCTCAGTCGCCACAAGGATGCAGGGTTAGCACCGCAATATATCGCATTCGGCAGTTCCGAGTTTGCGCGATTCAGGCGACTGGGGGTGAGGCAGTTTTGATAGGATGCAAACCAGCCTGCAGAGGAGGGAGCCGGGATGCGAGGGAGGGCGCGATGCTGGACGGCGTGATGCTGCTCTGGTTCTTGCTGACGGCAGGAGCGCTGCTGTTCGTGGCGGTAGACATCCGCAGCACACCGGAATCCCCGGTGCTGAAATGGGGATTCGTGCTGCTCACCGCCTATACCGGCGTGGTGGGCGCCTTTCTGTACGTGTTGGGCTGCCGCGAGCCGTTGCCGGGAACGCATGAACAATATGTGGCTGCGCGTTGGCGACAGACCTTAGGATCGACGATGCATTGCGTCGCGGGCGACGGCGTCGGCATTCTCGCGGGCGCCGTGCTCTCAAGCGTCTTCGGTATCAGCGGGCTCGTCGAGGTCGTGGTCGAATACGTCCTGGGTTTCGCCTTTGGCTGGACGATCTTTCAGGCATTGTTCATGCGCGACATGGCGGGGGGCTCCTATCGACGCGCGCTGGCCAGCACGTTCATGTCGGAGCTGCTGTCGATGAATCTGCTGATGGCGGGGATGGTGCCGACGGTGATGACGCTGAGGGCCCAAATTCCGTCCGCAGCCGATCCCCTGACGCCAAGTTTCTGGTTCGTGATGTCGATGGGCCTCTTGGTTGGCTTCATCGTCGCCTATCCCATGAACTGGTGGTTGGTCGCCAATCATCTCAAGCACGGCATGATGACGGTGCGCCCGCTGACCGCGGCGCATGCTCAGAGCGCCATGGGAAATGCTCCATCGACGGGCGGCATGCGGCACGACGGCGGCATGTCCATGGGTGGTGGCGAGGCGCCCTGGCCGCCGGTGCCTGTGATGACGCTGCTGTCATTCGCCGTATTGGCCGGAGGAGTAACGATCGGAATGCTGGCGCGGCCATTATGACAATGACGGTTTGCGAACTTCACGGCCAGACCCGGAAGTAATAACCTCACATGGTACCCGGCCCTCGCCGCATCGCACGAGGAGGCCTGACCATGCTGTCACGTCGAGCCTTTCTGCTGGCCGCGGCTGCGGTCGCGACGACATTGCCGGTCACGACGCGGGCGGCGCCACGGCCGAAGGCCGGTCCGGATGGCAATCCGCAGACGGTGCTGCGGTTGCAGCGCCGCAGCATCGAGGTGAACGGCAAAGCGGCATCGGTCTATGGCATCCGGCAGCCGGACGGCACATTTGGCATCCGCACGCAGGTCGGAAAGCGTTTCCGCGTGCGGCTGGAGAACGGGATCGAGGAGCCGAGCCTGATCCACTGGCATGGCCTTACGCCGCCGTGGCAGCAGGACGGCGTGCCCGGTGTCTCGGGGCCCCCGATTCCGCCCGGTGGAAGCGCAGACTACGATTTTCCGCTGCGCTTCGGCGGGACCTTTTGGATGCACTCCCATCAGGGACTGCAGGAACAGCTTTTGATGGCGGCGCCGCTGATCATCCACGATCAGCGCGACCGTCCGGACCAGCAGGAAATAATTCTGACGTTGGCTGACTTCAGTTTCACGCCGCCGGACGAGATTTTCGCCGGACTGAAGAAAAAGCGCGGTGGGATGCCGGGCATGGCCGGCGCGCCGCCGGCTGAACCGGCCGCCGCGGGCATGACCGGGATGAGCAGGGCCGGCACGACGATGGCGCCGGGCATGGTTATGGGCGCTGCTCCCGCCAAGCCGGACCTGAACGATGTGACCTACGACGCCTTTCTGGCCAACGACCGCACGCTTGCGGATCCCGAGGTCATCAAGGTCGAGCCCGGCGGGCGGGTCCTGCTGCGGATCATCAACAGCTCTTCGATGAGCGCGTTTCACATCGATCTCGGCGCACTCGACGGCGAGCTGATCGCGGTGGACGGATTCCGGGTTGCGCCGGTCGTTGCGCGGCGCTTCCCAATTGCGGTGGCGCAGCGGTTGGATATCCGCCTAACCATTCCCCGCACCCCGGCCACGCATCCCGTGCTCGCGATACTCGAAGGCGAGAACAGACAGACCGGCATCGTGCTGCGTGCTGGAAGCGCACCGGTTGCGCGCGTGTCCGATAAGACTGCCACGGCCTCGCCGGCGCTGACGCTCGAACTGGAGCGCAGCCTGCGCGCGCTGCAGCCGCTCAAGACGCGCAAGGCCGACCGCGTCCATACCCTCGACCTGACCGGCGAGATGGCCGGTTACGTCTGGTCGCTCAACAACGTCGCCTGGAACAAGGATGTCCCGCCGCTACCTATCGCGAAAGGAGAGCGTGTCGAGCTTGTCTTCGTGAACCGGACGCCAATGCCGCACCCGATGCACTTGCACGGGCACGAATTTCAGGTGGTCGAAATCGACGGCACCCGCTTCGCCGGCGCGGTGCGTGACACGGTGCTGGTGCCCCCCGGCCGCCGGGTCGTGGTCGCGTTTGACGCCAACAATCCCGGACTTTGGGCGCTGCACTGCCACCTGCTGTACCACCTGGACGCGGGGATGTTCACCACCCTGCGCTACGTCTGACGGGGAGGCCGGTCAGGCGCCCACCGAGAACGTTGTAGGGACGGCCGATCGGAACGTCCGCCCCTGCCGTCCGTCAGGTTTTGGTCCTCTCAGGCCTCCGTCGCGTCAGCGCTTGAAGCGGAATGGGGTGTTGTCGGAGCGCCGAATAAGCCTAGGCAGAACGAAATCACTTTATCGCGTTATTCGGCGGCGGATTGTCGCCGCTGGGCCACATCGACATCGGCAGCCATGTCCACCAGGATTCGATCGACCGCTGCCCGGCGTTCGCCCCAGGGACAATTGAAGAAGCTGTAGAGATCCATGATGTGCGGGGGGCCGCCGTAAAACTTTTCGTACTGGGTGTGACGCCCGGCGAAATCCGACCCGAGCAAATCCCAGGCCATCTTCACGAACTTGTAGCGCTCATCGGCAGAGGCGGTCGGAAGGCTCCAGTATTTCTCGAACGTGTGTCGAGTCTCGGGATTGTCGAATACCGAGGGATCGGCAGGCAACAGAAACGGTCCCGCACCCAGCAGCGCGCGCACCTCTTCGGCTATCTGGTGATAGTTGGTCGCGCACCATTGCAGCGCCGCATAGAGGAAACGCCGATTGACGTGCACGTACCCGTTCGGCAGCGTCTCGAAGCGGTCGAGCTGCCCGGCGAGCAGGCCCAGCAGCGATGCCTCCGCCGACGCCAGTCTGCCCAGTGTCTGCTGGATGGCCGGAATATTCATCACGCCCGCCATTTCGCAGGCTTTGTGTGCGATGCCGACCATCAGTTTCAGCTTCTCGATGAAACGCCAGTTGGACTGGTGATTGCCCATCACGTGGGCGGGAGTCTTGAAGTACATGTCCCGCATGAGCGGGACGTCGCGGTGGCAAAACACCCGGCTCCAGGGCACGCGCACATTGTCGAACACCAGGACGCCGTCGCTCTCGTCGAATTGCGACGCAAAATAGTGGTCGATCCGGTTGGCCGCTCTGAGCTCGAACAATTCGCGCACCCAGATCTGCACGCCCGGATGATTGATCGGGATGGCAAAAGTCACCGCTTCGCCGATCTGGTCCGGTCCGAGCGGGATCATGCTGCCGATCCAGGCCTCGTCGGAAAACACGGCCGAGGTCCCGAGCAGCTTCAGGCCGCTGACGACGATTCCCTCGGCGTCCTCCGCCACAACCGTAAGCGCCGGATTGGTCGTGCCGGAGTCCTTGTACATCTTGGGGTCGCGGGACCCCTGCGGGGTGAGAACGAGATAGCACGCGAACAAGTCGCCCCGCTTCAGGTAATCGAAGTAGTCGACGACGTTCCGGCCGAACCCGTTTCGGTTGGCGTCGAACAGCTCGGGCGCCATGGCCATGCCGCCGACGAATGCCGGCACGTGATCGGGGGAGCGGCCGAGCAGTCCGTGCGACCATTCGGCGAACCGCCGGTGGCATTCGGCGCGCTGGTCGAGTTCGCCCCGAGTCTTCGGCAGCAGAAACCATGAGGTGAAGCGCTCGCCGCCCTCGGCGAACGACATCACGTCGAGATTCTCGCCGTTGCGCTTGCGGTCGTAGAGGCGTGCGAACGATCGTGCCGTGTTGCGGAAGGCAGGATGTTGCGTAACATCGGCGACGAGCTCGCCACCGACATAGACGCGCCGGCCGTCGCGCAGAGACGCCAGATAGTTTTCGCCTGTTCGCAGCATGGCTCGCTCCGTACCGAAGTCGCCGCGGGGCGGTAAATTACATAACTTTCCTATCTATTGCAACGGGGCGCGATCGCGGATGGGGTTGATGGGGCGGGTGTCCTTGAAGCGTTCTGTACCGCGGTCTAAGACGGCGATGCCGGACCATCGACCCGTAGCGTCCGGGCAGCGGACGCAGGCAATGCCGACATCACGCAGCTCCGGCCGTGAGGCGACCGGGCGTAAACGCACCGGCGCAAGACGCGCTGCGACGAGGCGGCCGGCTCGGCGGCCGTCGGGACCACCGGAGCTGGCTTTCCGCGAATTCATTGCGGAGCTGTTCGCGGCCGCGGCCGGAATGCAGTCGCTACGCCGCGCGATCGCGCGCTCCGTCGGTCTGGGCGGCGCGGAGCTCGCCGTTCTGCTCGCGGTCTGGCGGCTCGCGCAGGAGGGGCCCGTCGGGATCAAAGGGATCGCGGGGCATCTGCATGTGGCCGGGCCGCACGTCACCGATGAGGTGGCGCGGATGGTCGAACTGGGTTACCTGCAAAAGCTGACCGATGCGCGGGATACGCGCGCGGTCGTGCTGAAGCTCACCTCGCGCGCAAACAGCATGCTCACGTCGCTTGCCCCCACGCTCGACGAGATCAACCGTAATCTGTTCGAGGGCGTCACGGCCGATGACATGCAGGTATTGCGTGCCCTGTTCCAGCGCTTGATCGATCGCAGTGCGACCTCAATCGACCAGCTGCGCAAACGCCGGTAGCGGCACTGCGCTATGATGACTGATCCGCAAGCCGGCACGGGGCAAGCCGCTTGCGACTAGTCCCCGGACATTCATGGTAACCAGCATGGGGATGGTGGAGCCAAGGGGAGTCGAACCCCTGACCTCTTGAATGCCATTTTCATTGTCGAAGGCCGAACTGGTTACAACCGCTGATCTTGCCAAGCTCCATTCGAAAATGCGGGATCGACCCTATCAGGCAAACCGTATGCTGGCAGTCGTGGGAAGCCTCTATGCCTTCGCTGCTAAGCGTAAGATATTGCCGGTCGGATTCAATCCAGCCGGCGGCATCGAACAATTTCCTGAAAAAGGGCGCGAACGCTTCCTTACCGCCGATGAGTTGATTCGTCTCGGTGCCGCGGTTCGCGAGGGCGAAACAGTGGGATTGCCCTACGATATCGATGAAACAAAACCAACTGCCAAGCACGCGCCCAAGGAAGCCCGCCGGCGCACAAAAATAGGCCCTTATGCTGCTGCGGCCGTCCGGCTGCTCATACTCACGGGCGCGCGTCTGCGCGAAATCTTGAACCTGAAATGGAAGCACGTGGACTTTGAACGTGGGCTACTGCTCTTGGCCGACAGTAAGACGGGCAAGAAAGCGATCGTGCTGAATGCCCCTGCGCTCGACATTCTCGCCAATTTGCCACGCGTGGGCGCATACGTGATCGCTGGGCAAGCTGCCGGCAGCGATCAGGACAGGCCACGCTCCGACCTGAACCGACCGTGGCGGGCTATCGTGAAGCGAGCCGGCCTGACCGGGCTGCGCCTTCACGACCTTCGTCACACACATGCGAGCGTTGGGGCGGGTTTGGGGCTTGGGCTCCCAATCATTGGCAAGCTGCTTGGACATACGCAGCCATCAACCACCGCACGCTACGCGCATCTAGATGCCGACCCGCTTCGGCGCGCTTCCGAACACATTGGTAGTCACCTTGCGGCGGCCATGGGCGACCTGAAACCGCGGTCCCGCGCTGAAGTCGTTCAAATGCAAGCGACACCTAGACGCAAGCCACTGCGCTGAAGCAAGACGGGCCGAGGAGGAGGCGGCGGTGCCCCCTAATTGCCTATGCCCGCCCTCACCGAACCCTGGGAGAATTTTTTTGCAAATTGACCCACTCAGTTTTTCTCAACCCAGATCGCAGTGGCATGGCACGCGTGCACCGCTCCCTCGCGTAGTTCCCCTTATTTGTGCGCGATCCCAGGAGAATAAAATGGAACTAGCCGCGCCAGATGATGACGATCTTGACCGCACTACAGCGGCGCTTGGCGAATCCCTCGGTGACTCCAGTGGCTGGACGCGGTGTGAGTTCGTCCACCCAAAAGGTCATGCGATGGTAGTCGAGAAAGCAACTAATAACGGAACACAATTGCGGGTGTCCCTTAAGCGGCGCAAACATGGCGACCTAAAAGAACATGGGTCGTTCAACTGAACGAACACCACGGCGTATCAGCCATCATCGATGACGACGGAAATCCCGTGACGCCGGAAAACGCTTCGACGCTCAACAATGCGCTGTGGCATTTCCATCGGCTGGCAGTGGAAAACGTGGCGTGGGTGTTGCGAAGCTAAAGGCAAAAATGGCCTATCGTTCGGTGTGCATTATTGCGCGCGTGGCGGAGAACCTTCAGTCTTTCGCAACGGAGGTCTGACAGTGAACTTTGGCGCGGCCACACTGCGAACACTTCGAAATATGTTGGCCGGCGATGCCGAGAAGGATCGGTTTGATTTTGCATTCACCATGAGGCGATGGAAATTCCTTGTCAAAGAAGATCGAGACGCAAGCAAGCGCAGGGAATTTGTGCCAATAGACGACTTGGACGAACTCGTCGCCTATATGTGCAACATCCCCCGCGATGCGGTTGATTTAGAAGGCGACGAACCGACTATCCGTGCTAGGGGTCGGCCACGTGTTGATTTCGAGCGATATGCAGCGTTGTTGCTCGCTGTAATTTTTCAAGAGTACACGCAACATAAGCCAACACAAATCACTCGCAGTGATGCAATGCCGACTGATCGCGCGAACACCTTTGCACGCGATAAGACTTCCCCATTCTATAGATTTGCAACGGCGTGCTTCGACGCAATTGGGCTGAAGGGAAGCGAAGATGCATTCCGCGAAGCAACGGAGCGATGGGAACAGTCGACGGATTTTTCGAAGCATGAAATCCAGAAACTGATCTGGGGGCGGCTGCCGGCGTTCAACAACCGTTCTAATGCTCTCGACGTTGCATGTAACACGAAGCCGCTGCGCCCGCGATCAAAGCAAGTTGCTGAGTCTCCCCCAAGGCAACATCGGAAAAGTGGCGCAAAATCAAAGCTCTAAGGCATCTTTTTCCCCATAATCGCTCGCCGTGTTTTTCTGGCAGTTTCACATCACGCCGTGACGATTTCCCGTTAGGCGCTGATGTGAGGATCAAATGGACGCCAGCAAATCGACAAGTAGGATCGAGGCCGTCGCGGCTTTGGCGGCAACGCCGCGCGAGCTTCCCCTTTTAAGACGCAAGCCTGCCGCAACGTACATTCGCGAAAACTGGGGCATTCCGTGCGCCCCCCGCACCCTCGCCAAGCTCATGACCATGGGTGGCGGACCTTTGGTGAGAAAGGCGGGGCGAATTCCGCTCTATGAAAAAGGCGACTTGGACGCGTGGGCGGCATCCAAGCTTTCGCACAAGATGCGATCGACCTCAGACATCCCCCGTTCAGGGGCAGAGGCGCGCGTCAAACGTGCGGCGTCGGAGGCATCGCGATGAAAACAGAACTTCCAGTAACTGGCGATGCGGAAATTGACAACTTGCCCTTCGAGAGGCGGCATCGGGTATGCATGGCGATTGCCACAGCAGCCGCTATCGACGACCAAGTTCTGGCTGACAACCCGCAGTGCCACACGTTCATTCGACCAGCATTCCCGGATGAGATACCGACTACGCAACCCGGTGAAGTGTGGCCGATTGCGGTTCGTCGTGACCAACCTGGAGACCCTTACCGAGCGCGCATACGGCTGCGCACGAACTTGCGTCCGGAGCAAGTTCTTCAAAACGAAGGGGTAGTGGCGCTGTTGCGCAGCAAGTATGGCTGCAGCCCCGGAGCGTCTGGTACAGACGGCAATGCTGAAAGTTTTCCATTGAGCTTGCCGGCCCTTGTCTACTCCATAGGCGGTCAGAGTGTAGTAATATGTTAGCACCTCAACTGCGTCTCGATCGTGAAGAAGCAAAACAATTCCTCAACACGTTGACTTGTGGTGCCAACGGTGACGAACAGTTCACTTTCCAAACATTGGATGACGATCAGACGCGCAAGGACATCCGCCTTAACAGGCGGCTGTCCGGTCCGCTCGAAGAGGTTGCGGGCGAGCTAGAATGTCTCAATCAGCGCGGCGCCGGCATTTACGTAACGGTGAACTCGATCCGCCGTGGCCGCCGGATTGCTGACAACGTGACGCGCGTTCGCGCTCTATTCATTGATCTTGACGGGGCGCCGCTCGAGCCGGTGTGGAAGTGGAAACTGCCTCCGCACATCGTGGTTGAAAGCAGTCCGGGCAAATTTCACGTCTATTGGCGGTCGGACAAATCGGTACGCCTAGAAGACTTCGCGACACTCCAGCGGCAGCTCGCCAGAGTGTTCGATAGCGACCCAAGCGTTTGTGATCTTCCCCGCATTCTTCGTCTACCCGGGGCTTGGCATCAGAAGGTGCGTCGAGACGGCCAGCGCTCTGAACCATTCCAGACCAGGATCATTCACCTAAGCGCGGCGGGGGAGCAATACAGTGGTGAGCAGCAATCTGCATGATGTGGGGCGGTATACGCTTCAGCAATTCCAGGCCGCGCTAGCCGGGATTGAAGAGAAAGGAGCGAGCGGGAGCACGCGTCGCCTCGCGCCTCGAAGACATCGGCCCAGAGACGAATTGACAGCTCTTGAATATCTCAACCAATGCGCTCTCGCGCGGATCGACGATTGGGTGCCGGATGCGTTTCCCGGAGCCGAAAAGCACGGCACCGGGGCATGGCGCGTGAAGCCAGACGCTTTAGGAAGGACGTGTGAGGAAGACCTCTCGATCGCTCCCAACGGCATTCGCGACTTCGGACAGGAATGGGGAGAACCGGTCGGATACACGCCCGTCAATCTTCTCGAAGCATTCTTCGATGGTATCAACACTGACGGTGACCTAGAGCCAGCCGAGTTCGATGAAGCTGCCAAACCACAAGGCAAGCTATCGCATCAGGATGCCTGCCGCTGGCTTGCGGATCGACTTGGCCTCGATTGGGATGCGCTCCGTGATGAAGAAATTCAACGTGACTTCGCTGACCCGCCGTTTGATATCAAGAAGCTTCAATCTCTTTCAGCGAAGGAAATTAGGTCACCATCCATCGTGGCTGATCTCGCTGTGCTACGCGGTGGCTGGCCGGATGCCTATGAGGAAGTCGTTGGTTTCCATGAAATGGTATCAACGATTGAACCAAGCGAATTAGATGCTTTGACAGCGAGAGAGCAGACGACGACTGTGAGCCATCCGAAGTTCCTCTTGGTTGATGAACTGGATGCCTTGCCGGAGCCCCGCGACTTCGTGGAGGACCACACTGTGCCATGGCCTATGCTCAGTCATCTATCGTGCCGGCAATTCGGGCAAGAGTTTCTTCGCCTTGGACCTTGCACTGCATGTGGCGCTTGGCCGGACATGGTTTGGCAAAGAGGTGGAACGCGGGGCGGTAGTCTACTTGGCCGCCGAGGGTGGGGGCGGGATGAAACGCCGTGTTGCCGCGTTTCTGCGGCAACGTGGGGTCGAACAACCCAAAGGGGTTCCTTTCGCGTTGATCCCTTACACTGTCGATTTTCGCGACAAGCGGAGCATTGAGGGCCTGATCGAGATCGTGAAGGAGATATCCACACGGCTTGGCATCCCCGTGCGGTGGATAATCGTTGACACCCTCAGTCGCGCTCTCGCGGGCGGTGATGAGAATTCCTCCACCGACATGGGTGCATTGGTTCGCGGCGCCGATCGGGTGCGTACGGCAACCGGCGCCCACCTTTCCCTTGTGCACCATGCCGGCAAGGACCACGCGAGGGGAGCACGCGGCCACAGTCTCTTGCTGGGGGCCGTGGATACGGAAATCGAGATCAAGCGCCATGATGAGACGCGCGGCGTGATCGAGATGACCGTGACCAAGCAGCGGGACCTGGAGGTTGGGCGGGGCTTCGCCTTCAAGCTCGAGCGTGTTGACTTAGGGACTAACGCACGGGGCAAGCCTGTCACGTCGTGCGTCGTTGAGGCCACGACCGTGAAGCCGGTTTTGACTGAAACGGAGCAGGAAGCCTTAGAAATTCTCAATACGATGCTGCACGAAAGCGATGCGGCATACGTGGAATTGCCCACTTGGCGCGAAGCCATCTTGTCGCGCGGCGATCTACTACCGGGACAATCGCGCGACACAAGGAGGAGGCAATGGCAACGGGTGCGCAAGAGCCTCGAAAAGAAAGGAATTATCGAGGTTTATGGCAACAAAGTTGGGGTGAAAATATGATGACGCGACAGGCGCGACATGGCGCGACAATGGGAGGTTTGTCGCGCGGGGCACGGCCGCGACGCACGCGACACCCCCTTATAAGGGTGTCGTGTGTCGCGACCCCTGATCACGTCTTCTACCTGATGGAGAATTTCTCAAAAATATGCCGACGCGTTTTCGACTTAGGAGGTGTTCTATGCCACGTGCTCTAGAAGGCAGGCCCGGCCGCCAGGTGGGGACGCTCAAAGAAAAGACCGTTCATGCGGCTATCACCAAAGCGCGCATCCACGCGATCGTCGGCCAAGTGATTGACGAACTTGAACAGCGGAGGGCCAAAGGGAAGGGCGACTACGTAGCCGCGCTTGCCAATGAGGTCGAGGAAGGCGGACTCGCGGCATGGAGGTCGCTTCGGGACTTGCTGCCTCGGGACGACCCAAACGCGCCCAACGGGGAAGCGCCATCCATAAACTTCGGGCACGTGTTTGTGGCCGCAGCCATTGAGGCCAGCAGAAGGGCCAACGCAGCTTCGCAGGTAATCGATGCGACGGCGAAGCCTGCGATCGAACAGGCATCGGACGACTTGGATTGGTGAAACCAACCCAAATGAGAGGGGGAAACAATGAATAGACACTTGATTGAAAGCCGCCTGCGGCGACGGTTGTACGCGATGACAGATAAGCAACTTGAAGCAGTTGAGCAGGACGCTCAATCACTCGCTATGGAGGTGGCCCACAAGCTCATTGAGCGGGAGGCACTTCACGGGCAGGTAACCGGGCAAACTGAGGAAGAGACGGGGCGTCCATTCGTCAATGAGCTCGTCGATCGGCTTGCCGACAACGTGCGTAGAAATCCTTCAGACATGCAGCGGCTAAAACGCTTTGCTACGCAACGGCCAATGCCAAAGAAAATCAAGCGCAACACATACATCGCTGAGGAGCTGAGGAAGCGCGATGCCGCGGAAGATCGGTTGAATGCAATCAAGGCAGAGATCGCCAAAGCGAACTTTCCGAAGCTAACACCTCTGAAGATGAAGGCAGAGAAATTGATCGCTTGCGCACCCCTTCCCCGCTCACCAGGCCTGCGCGTGGCGGAACTAATTGCGGATGCGGAGTTTAGCACAAGCGCCTATACTCAGTGACCTCGTCAACCCAATCAAAAGGCATTTGCGTGAGGAACGAATTGACGCCTTGACTTCGTTTCTAGCCTCGTTGGCACGTCCAATGTCGGGGTCAGCGGAAGGCATGCCTCCAGCCAGGCAGAAGGAAGAGTGAGTCCAAGCGGCAGATCGTCCGAGTTACGATACGGCGCGCGCTGGGCTGGGGGGGCGCACTCCAGACCGCAAAATTTGGCATGAGACGGTCAGGGGTTCGAATACGTCCTGCCCCGTCACCTTATATGAATGATTTAGCATCAGATTTTGACTATGAGGGTTTGCTTCAAGTGTTGGCGAACATGTTCTCGGAACCACCGCGGAACCACTACGCTTTCTCAACTCATTGCTGAACGAAACAATGCTCGCCTCGTTGGGGCGCATCTCGCGGCTTTATGATTTGCAAACGCACGGATCGCAATCAGACGGCGCCGCCATCAGCAATGCGCGCCAGGTGGCGATAGCCGGGGCGTCCCCCCCCTCGAATTTCTCAATCGGGGAGCGTGTGGAATGCCCGCCCTAGCACGCGCATTCGCCGCCCCAAGAATTCTCGGATCGCTCGCCCTTACCTCCAAAAATTTTTACAAATTTCCAGGACGCAGTTTTTCTCAATTCAGGCCGGCAGTATGCGTCTCCGCAGCCGCTAGGGGTGGTCGCCGGACGCGCCCAATTCAGATCGGAATTTTGGACCGGGCCGTCCTGCGGCTTCCCAACTTTGGTCGTGCAACACTGAAACTGAAAGCCTTCGCAGTAGAGGGCATTGGAGGCGTCCGAAGAAAGACCCTGTCGTCTCAAAGCGTAGTTTTTGATACTCTGCTTTTGAGGAGGCTCGAAAATCGCTACATTCGCCCTCTCGAGAAGCGTTCTTAAGCAAAGCTCAATCACATGTGATGATCACGCCGTGAAGCGAGGCTCCATGCAGATCATCACTGCCTTCTTTGCTGCAATAATCATTTGGCTGTCGGCAGCTCCGGTTATCGCGCAGTCGGTTTATCCTAATAGACCGGTCCGCATCATCGTTACATTCGCGCCCGGCAGCGCTACCGATGTCACGGGGCGAGTCATTGCGCAGAAGCTCAGCGAGGCATGGGGGGTTCCGGTCACGATCGAGAACATTCCAGGTTCCGGTGGCGTCGTCGGGGCTGATAGAACCGCAAAGGCCCCTCCAGATGGCTATACCTTGGGCTGGATTGCCAATGGAGCCCTGACGATCGCGCCTGCCCTGCAAGCCAAGTTGCCTTATGATTCGGAGCGCGACTTCGCACCGATCTCGCAAGTGCTCGTGATGCCGAGTATCGTAGCAGTCAACAATGACGTGCCGGTGAGAAGCTTCCACGAGCTGGTCGCGCTCGCCAAGGCGCAGCCTGGAAAGCTCTCGTATGCCACTCCAGGCGTCGGCACGCCTCAGCACATTGGTGGCGAGCTGCTCAAAAGTTTGGCTGGCATCGACATCACTCACGTCCCTTATCGAGGCGCGGTGCTTGCCGACGTGATTGGCGGACGAGTGCCGATGACCTTTCAAAATATGGGCGCAATTCTACCTCTGGTTCGCGAGAGCAAATTGCGCGGGCTGGCAGTCACATCGCTCCAACGCTCGTCGGTCATCCCCGAACTGCCGACTGTAGCAGAATCAGGTTATCCGGCCTTCGAGGCGATCTCTTGGTTTGCGTTGCTCGCCCCGCAGGGCACGCCCGCGCCGATCTTGAGCAAACTGCATCGGGACATTTCGAAGATCGCCGTACAGCCCGACACACGCGAGAAGTTTGCCAATCTAGGCCTCGATACGATTGGTGGCTCCCCTGAAGAACTGGCCACCATCCTCAAATCCGATATCGTCAAATGGGCCAAGGTCATCAAGGAGGCGGGGATCAAGCTGGAGGAATAGCTCCCTCATCGCTTAGGTCCAAACCGTGGGCGGTGCCTGGGGGCGGCCAGTCCTCCCTTGGACGTGTTCTGCACGTAGCGGATAATAAATCGCTCGGTCTGGACTGGCTAACGTATCGGCGAACTGCCGTTGCTCTTCCAGCGATTGGGCAAAAGTTGTAGCTTACAATTGTGGACATTCATGGCGTCCAAGAGCTGCCAGCAGGGCGTGCCGAGGTCCTGCTCTTGAAGCGGCAGCGTTCATGCCGTCGGCAGGCGAGCAGTCGACCAATCAACATCTGCATTGCGGATTTTGGGTCCGCATTGTCTTTTGCATTCGTCTTCGTGCAGCAACTCGCGATCGGTGGAGGGCACACCGTGATCATCGGACAATTCCTAACGCGGGCCCTGACAATCGGAGCATTCGTTCTCGCAGGACTGACGACGGCAAGTTCCCAAATGTACCCGTCACGCCCGATCACATTGATCGTGCCATACTCCCCTGGCGGACCGACAAATTCTCTCGCGCGTATCCTGATCGATCACATGAGAATGTCCCTTGGCCAGTCCATCGTGATCGAGAATGTCACGGGAGCAGGAGGCTCTATTGGCGTTGGGCGTGTGGCTCGCGCCGCCCCTGATGGCTACACGTTTGGGATCGGCCAAGTCAGCTCGAACGGCTTTAACGGTGCCGTTTATAAGCTGCCGTATGATCTGCTAGAGGATTTCGCTCCAATTGCGCTACTTACTACCGCGCCGATGTGGATACTTGGGCGGGGTAGTCTACCTGCGAATAACATCAATGAACTGATAGCGTGGTTAAGGGCGAATGGCGACACTGCCACCGCAGCAGCAATTGGGATGGGCAGCGCGTCACATCTTTGCGGGCTTTACTTCCAAAACCATACTGCCACTCGGTTTTCGTTCGTGCCGTATCGTGGAGCCGCTCCAGCCAACCAGGACCTAATCGCAGGGCAGATCGATCTGTTCTGTCCCGAGGCGTCTAATTCGCTGCCCCTGGTGCGCGGTGGGAGGGTCAAGGCGTATGCGGTATTGTCGAAAAGCAGGTGGGCGGCGGCGCCTGATGTGCCGACCATTGATGAAGCGGGTCTGCCGGGTCTGTACATCCCATTCTGGCATGCGTTCTGGGCTCCGCGGGGTGTGTCCGGCGAGGTGATCACCAAGCTCAACGGGGCGGCCGTTGCAGCTTTGGCTGATGTCAAGCTGCGGCAACGCCTGATTGAACTTGGCCAAGAGATTCCGGAGCGCGGCCGTCAGCGTCCAGAGGCGCTGGCGGCATTTCAACGCGCTGAGATCGAGAAGTGGTGGCCAATCATCAGGGCGGCCAACATCAAAGCTGAATGATACGCGGCGGGGCGTTCACCGTAGAGGCCCTTGCGATTGGCAGCAGGCGCGACCGTGCTCCCAGTCGTGAACAGGGCGTAAGGGCGCAGGGCTATCCCGCTCGTTAAGGCTGATGTCAGCATTGCCCTGAAAGCGGCCACATTGGCAGACATCGGCGCATGTCTCAAAAGTGCCAACAACCGACATCCCGATCCTAGGAAACCCAGGCGCCTTGCGTCGCTGGCGAGCCAGGAGAGACTCGAACCGTCACAGAACGAACCAACTGGCATCGACTGAGTGCACGCCGAGCACGCGGATCACGCCATCGGCGGCGACATCGCCGTCGGTGTTGAGCAGGATGTAGGTGTCGCTGCCGGGCTCGTTGAACCAACTGACCTGACCTGCAGCGGTGAACAGTTGGTTGCTGGCGTCGCCGATGAACGTGAAGGCGGTGTCGCCATTGCCGGCGTTGCCGTCGGCGTCGATCAAATTGAGCACGATCAGGTCGCCGATCGCCGCGTTGAAATCCGAGCCGATGGTATCCGAGTTGGCGCCGAGCGTGGAGCCCATCTCGGTGATCGAACCCCAGACGAAAACGTCCGCATCGGCGCCGCCGACCATGGTGTCGAAGCCCGCGCCGCCAACGATGACATTGGTGCCGGCGTTGCCGATGATGGTGTTGGCGTATTCGTTGCCGGCCAGAGAGATCGCTGTCATCGCGGTCGGATCGGTGGTCTCGAGAATCTCGACCTCCGAGCCGGCCGCGAGGGAGTAGCTCGTGCTGGTCCGGACCCGGTCGTTGACGCCCTGGCCGGCGACCTCGGTGACCTCGTCGTTCGCATTGTCGACGTAGTATGTGTCGCTGCTGGTGCCGCCCAGCATCGTATCGGCGCCGGCGCCGCCATCGAGCGTGTCGTTGCCGCTGTCGCCGCGCAGCACGTCCGCGCCGTCCATGCCATCGAGCGTGTCATTGCCATTTCCGCCATGGAGGCTGTCGGCGCCCCCGAAGCCCTTGAGCCTGTCGTTGCCGTCCATGCCCATGAGTTGGTTGACGCCGTCGTCTCCCCACAAGGAGTCGGCGTAGGTCGAACCGGTAAGGTTCTCGATGAAACGGAATATATCTCCTTCAGCGTCGCCACCTGCTCCGCCGATGCCAAGCAGGGCGGTCACGCCCTCGGGTGACTCATAGTAAGAGGCCGTATCGATCCCCGGGCCGCCGTCGAGATAGTCGGCACCGCCTCCGCCCTTGAGCGTGTCATCTTCCAATCCACCCCACAGGGCGTCGTCACCGCCCAGGCCGTTAAGGAGGTCGTCGCCTTGCAGTCCGCCCAGTTCGTTGCTGCCGTCGTTGCCGGCGAGCGAGTCCGCATACGGACTGCCGACGACGGTCTCGATGCTGGCATAAGTGTCGCCTTCCGCGTCGCCGCCAACCCCCTCTCCCGCGGCCAGGCTCACAACGATGCCAGCGGTGGAGTTCCAGTAGCTCGCCGTGTCGGTGCCTATCCCGCCGTTGAGCGCATCGGCGCCGGCGCCGCCGACGATATAGTCGTTGCCGCCGCCGCCGAAGATCGAGTCATCGCCGCCGAAGCCGTAAATGGTGTCGTCGCCGAAGGTGACGCCATCCAACCAATTGATCTTTTCGGAGTTGTTCGTTCCGTTGACGTATCGGCCATGTCTCGTTCCTTTGCTCGTCAGGAGCTAAGTTCCATAATGGGTCGATCACCGGTGCATCGATTTGTCTGATGGAGGCACGCGTCGCCGCTCGGTCGCCTGAGGTGTTGCGCGACGAAGTCGTTGACGCGCAGTCGCGCCGGCCGGACGCTGCCGTCCTTGTAGAAGCGCTTGAAATAGACCGTGTCCTTGCCTGCGATGACCTTGCGCGCCTCGCCGAGCAGGAAGCGGTTCACCTTGCCCGTGTTCGCCGCCCACGCGTTGAAGACCACGCAATCGCCGTCCAGGCTGTCCGCGAAGGAGAATGCCCCGCGGCCTTCCACCCAGGCCTCGGCGTTTTCCTTCGAGGTCAGGGCCCAGCCGATGAATCCCTGGATCTGGTTCTTGCTGTCCGCGAAGTAGTAATGCTTGCGATTGATCTGGCCGACCAGGATGCGCGACCAACCGCCAAAGCGCAGATTGGCAAAAGCCGGCTTCGTCATCAGGTGGTTCACCGCCAGACCCAGGGCAACGTAGGGGCTCGGGGGCCGGAACACCTTCAGGTCCGGGGGCGCAGCGAGCGAAACGACGTTGATGTTGCCGGGGACGGGGGCCATTGCGGCTTTTTCCGTGAGCAATGGCACGGCCGCGGGGGCGGCGTCGCCTGCCCAGGTTGGTCCCATCCACCCGTTGGAGTCGGCCGACGCTGCAAAGGTTCAAAGTTCCATAAAGCTCGCGCGCGTCGACAGGTGATCAATAGCGATTTCCTGATGTCCGCTAATGGGATGGTCCGGCCGTGCTCCTGTCCCGCCAGCGATAAGCTGGCCAGGGGCGCCAAGACAAGGAGCACGCCATGGCTGCGACAGCACAGAATGCGATTGCCGTAATCGGCATTGATATCGGTAAGAACTCGTTCCACGTCGTTGGGCTCGATGATCGTGGCGCAATCGTGCTGCGGCAGAAAGTGGTCGCGTGGCCAGGTCTAAGCACGCTTTGCCAATATGTCCCCCGTGCCTGATCGGCATGGAGACCTCGTTACGTCGGCGGTGACGACCAGGGTTGGTTCCGCAGCGAACGAGATAGCCTTGCGAACTCAAACTCAGATATCCCCCGAGGTCCGCATTGGGTCATCAACGTCGCTTTCGCGATCTCCATGACACGTCCGCTTACCCTCCAAGACTCGCCGTGAAAGCGGAGATTCCGGATCGGCAGGTTCGTGCCAGGATGAGACGTTCCGAGCGGGCGAGTCTTGGTTATTCAATCCAGGGCAGCGCATGGCGCGCCGCTTCAGTTGATGTCCGAATAGTCGAAACTGGTACGCCTTGCAGATCAATGGAACCATTTAGCGTCCGGCAACCAGGTCCTGATACTTGTACTGCAATCCGCATAGAGTTCGGCCTCGGCTAGTATAGACGCACTCCCATGTGTCCTCACGGTCGCGCCTCATTAACTCTTTGGACACCATATTGCTCCATCCTCAGAACTGTCCGGCAGGCGGCGATCCTCAGATCGCCATGCGGTCATCGCCCCCGTTAAGGGCCCGGCCTCGATAAAACTAGAACGCGACTTCTGCGTCGATAAGCCGAGGCATACGGAACCCGAGTCGGCAGGGATTCTTCTTGTGAGGCGCCATGAAAGTCACTTGGGAAGAGCTCGGGCGCCCTGACGGCCCCGGCAACTATCCATTCAAAGACGGCACGATGGAAATCGGGCAGCAAGAGATAAACATTTGGATAGATCACCCCGGCGCGCGCTTCACCGTGCGCGGTTTCCGACCATGGACTGGCAAGCCTCAGTACGCGCTCGGCGCTTACGATTTGTCGGCCAACTAAAACCTGCGCCTAAGTTCCGGGGCCCGCAACCGACCGCTCTTGCTCCGTAAGCGGACCTGCACACGTCATCGGCGCAGATCTCAAACGTGCCGAAAGCTGCCATATGCGGTGCAGCAAGCCCAGCTATCGGTTATTCCATCAACTGATCGGCGCTGGCGAGCAGGCTCCTCGGGATAACGAGGCCCAGCGCCTTGGCGGTCGTGAGGTTGATCACCAACTCGAACTTCGTCGGCTGCGCTATGGGAAGCTCTCCCGGCTTGGCACCCTTCAGGATCTTGTCCACATAGCTCGCCGCCCGCCGAAACAGGTCATGGTAATTCGGCGTATAGGCGAGCAGTCCACCCGCCTCGATATGCTGGCGATAGGTGTAAACCGAGGGGAGCTTGTTCTCGATCGCAAACTGCGCGATTCGGTTGCGCTGGCTCACCAGAAAAGTATCCGCCGGTACCATGACAGCATCCGGCCGATCTTTCGTTAGCGTAACGAACACTGCATTGAGGGTTGTGGTGTCGTGAACTTCGTAGACGGCCAGTGTTACATGCAGCTCTTGCGCGCCCTCTCGCGCGTTCTGCAGCGCGCGCGGCATATAGTGATTCGTGGGGTTGAAGAGGATGGCGAGCCGCGACAGTCCGGGGACCGCCTCTTTCAACAGTTGCAACCGCTTCGACTCGAGCTCGGCAGCGCGCGAGGAGCATCCTGTGACGTTCCCGCCCGGACGTGCCAGATTTGTCACGATACCACTGCCTAAGGGGTCGCCGATGGCACCCATGACAATGGGTATCGTCGTGGTGGCCTGCTTTGCGGCGAGCACGGCGTCGGTCCCCCAAGTGACAATGACGTCTACGTTGAGGCCGACGAGGTCATTCGCCAGCTCGGGAAGTCGCTCGTTGTATCCCTTGGCGTAGCGGTACTCGAAGCGAACGTTCTTACCCTCGATATACCCGAGATTATTGAGAGCCTGTCGAAACGTGTCGATGGGTGGCCAGGGCTCGATCGCCAGGATACCGATCGTGACTATTTTCCCTCCCGCCTGCTGCGCCCTTGCGGTGAGCGGCCAAGCAGCCGCTCCGCCGAGCAGTCCGATGAACTCGCGGCGCTTCACTCGATTACCTGATCGGCGCTGGCGAGCAGGGCCCTCGGCATAACGAGGCCCAGCGCCTTGGCCGCGCTAAGGTTGATCACAAGCTCGATTTTCGTCGGCGCCTGAACGGGAAGATCCGCCGGTTTTGCACCGCGGAGGATGCGACTGACATATTCCGCGGCACGCCTGAACGGGTCGGTGATGTCCACACCATAGGATAAAAGGCCACCTTCATCGGCAAAATACCGATAGGGGTAAATTGCGGGAATACGGAACTGCGTTGCCAGCGAGATAATCAGCTTCCGATGCAGCGAGGTGAAATTGTCCGGCATGACAATCAAGCCGCTTCTCGGCTCGCTGCCCAGTTTCGCTATGGTGCTTTCAATCTCCGCGGGGTTGCGCACTTGAGCTGTGATCGGCTCGACCTCGAATTCTCTTGCGGCGCCCTGGAATGGAGTCAAAAAGAATGTGCCCGCGGCTGGCGCGGAATCCGGATTGTAGAGGATGGCTACGCGGGCGAGCTGCGGCACCATTTCTTTCAGCATCGATAGATATTTACCGGTAATGGTGGCCCGAAGGATCGTGAACCCAGTCATATTGCCGGCGGGTCGTGCCATGCTCGCAACGAACCCGCTGCCGACGGGATCGGATACGGACACGAACACGATTGGAATTGTCCGGGTAGCTTGCATGAGCGCCGTCACAACAGGCGTGCTGTGGCCAACGATGCAGTCGGGCTCTAGTTCGACCAGCTCGTTCGCAAGAGCCTGCATGCGCACAGAATCGCCTTCGGCATAGCGGTACTCGATGCGAAGGTTTTGGCCGAGGGACCAACCCCCCTTTCGAGACCCTGCTCGAAAGCCATTGAGCGGCCCCGGGCTTCCGCATCGTCGGCAAGCCCCATCAGCACCCCCACGGTGGGCACGCGAGCTGCCGGTTGCGCATTTGCCGGAATTGGCCAGCTTGTGAGTGCGCCGCCGAGCCACGTGATGAATTCGCGCCGTCTCATCGGCTTTACCCCAAGGCCGACATCAGGGGGTAGGTATAGCAAAAGGTGAGGGCCGTGCATTGCGGCAAAAGCGACCCGCTCAAGTCGGAGTTGGGTCAATCGCGTCATTTCAAGTACGAAGTCGGCATGACTGCTTCACCCCAATGAACGGACATATCCGGCGGTGATCGGCTCGTCCGAGTTGTGCCAACAACCGACATTTGATGCGTGGCGTTGCGCTTCCCCTCCCTCCATCCAAGCGCGTGATGTAGCCTCACGGTGAGGCCGTCAACGCCGGTCAATTCAGGCATCCATGCTTGGGGAGGGTCTAATGGTCCCGGCTATCGTTCCGGTTTACGCGGCAGTGCTCGCTTTCGTCTACATCGTGTTATCCGCACGAGTTATTCAAGCGCGGCGGAGCGCGAAGGTGGCAATCGGCACCAGAGGTGACGTTCATCTGGAACGCAAAATGCGAGTTCATGCGAACTTCGCCGAATATGTCCCGTTCGCCTTGCTGCTCGCCAGTTTCATCGAGATGCAAGGCACGCGCAGTGTTCCGCAGCAAGGGCGAGAACTTTGGACACCCTCGCTTCGATCCCGGAGATCGTAAAATTCAGTCGAGGATCGAGACCCTGATGGCAGAAAATCGCAACAAGTCGGAGATCGTCCAACGTGTAGTGTGGGGCCGTCGATTTCTTGCTGCGATCGTGGTCGTACCACCCTCAATGGGTGAACATCTGAATATTGATGCGATGGCCGTACTTGCCGTTATTCGAAACGAAGCTTCAGCGAACGGAAAGTGTACTCTACCGGTGGCACGGATCGCCGAGCGTGCCAACGTCGGCAGGGCCAAAGCGCGCGCCGCCATCAGGCTTGCTGAGCGCCTCGGAATAATTGCAATCGAAGTCGCGCCAGACCGGAAACGCATGATCATAAACCGGTGGGTCACATCGCGCTGTTGAGGCATCGGGCCATGTCGCGAACGTCGTCGCAGAACGAGTCGGCTGCACCGGCATGACCGCTTAGGGTCAGTCGCGTCGATTCCGCGATGTCTGAGTTACGTCTGCTTACGCTCCAAGATCGGCGGACAACGCGGACATCGGTGGACGTCTCAGAAGTGCCATGTCTGGACGGCTCCGAGTTAGCAAGGAGAATCTTCAGGCGCGTCGCTGGTCATGTGTTCGGCCTGTTCGTGCGTTCACATGACCGCTGGCCATAATGCCCTTCCGCGGATTAGGTCCCGGTCAAAACCGCGCATTCGGACAATGCGCTTGCACGAGATCTTTGTTGGCGAGCGCGATGAGCGGCGACCTTGGTTGGCCTCCGCTCTTTTCCAAACGCATCTCGGCGGGCTACCCGCCTGTCAGACGATCCTCAATGCTGTCGGCAACCTCCTCGCAGACCGCTGCCAAGTCGAGGAGTTCTTGTTTGCCAACATTTTCGGTTCTTTTGGCAAGTTGCCGATATATCGCCGCCTCGTGCCGGAGATAATCATCCCAATCCATGCATGCCATTGCGCGTAAGACCTCTCCTGATTGGCCCAGGGCGATAAGGAATAAGATTTGCCCGTGAGTTAGCGCGGGGGCCTACCTCAACAGGATATCCTGATCCTGTTTCGCTGCAGGACGTACCACGCAAACTTCCACGAAGCTGTCGCTTTCGCGACGGTTATCCGGCTTGCCGCGAGGCTCCGCCGCCGCAGAGGTGAGTTTCACATGTAGAAGGTTCTGCAGTTGCGCGCGGCGATAGCGCCTCGCGCTTGCGTCCTCCCACAGCACCTCAACCTGATGAGCAGTAATGCGGGTAATCGTGCCGGTTCCGCTGGGCT
Source organism: uncultured Alphaproteobacteria bacterium (assembly GCA_963739385.1). Taxonomy (GTDB): domain Bacteria; phylum Pseudomonadota; class Alphaproteobacteria; order Rhizobiales; family Xanthobacteraceae; genus VAZQ01. The sequence continues at coordinate 14,403 of CAVUAI010000011.1, read as the reverse complement.
GGCAATCGTCCTTGCCCATCCAAATGACGCGGTCGCCTAACGCTAACCTACGAGCCATTGCGGTGTTCATGACGATGCCCCCAGATGATCCCCGGCGCAGAAAGAACGATCGATGGGCAGCAACCTTGGGGACGGCACGGCCTATTCCGCTATGGCGCCTTAAGTAGCGGCCCGCGGTCATCGCCCATCGATCAATGTTCGGATTTCGCCCCCCGAACATCTTGCACGCTTAACAATGCTCAACCTTGCACCAAGTTCCGTTTTTCGCAGCCGCTCCCGTGACTGCGACAGCTATCGCCTTACATGACTTGTATTCAGGTGCCGGATTAGATCGCCTACGACTTGTATCTCCTCGATATCGTCGTCCGTGATTTCCACGCCAGCGAATTGGTCCTCAATCGCCAGCATCAACTCAACGCGATCGAGTAAGTCGGCACCGAGATCGTAGGTGAAGTGCGTCTCACTCGTGACGAACTCAACGTCAACGCCGAGCTGTTTTGCAATGAGACTGCAAACATCGTTGATGCGAAGCCTTTCGTTTAAAGGCGTTGGCCCTTGAAGCGGTGCCAAGCTACCGATTGTCATGATGAAGCCCCCGATTCGGTACGTGCGAGCAACAACGTGCAAATCAATGTGCCCGGAACTGTGACCCTGTTTCAAAAATCCTGGAGTGTGGCATAGGGATCACAACACTTTCGCTCTTGAGGATGTACGAAAATACCTTGAACACACGAGTCCCATGTCGGCCCGCTCCGCGGCTGCGCGGGTCGAGAAATCCGATCACCGGCACCGCAGGCTGCTGCGCGCGAGCACCGCAAACGGCTATGCGGCGGCCGCGCCACCGAGCAGCGTGATGAGCTCGCGTCGTTTCAGGTGATCGAGTTTCATTCGGTCCCCTTGCTGCAGCCAGGGCCGAATTGCAGGATATCGAATGGCGAAGATGACTCAGGAGGTAACGGAACAATTTTACAACCTGTTAGCCTTGCGCAGGCGACCGACGTCCGAAGTGGGGTCAGACTCGGTCATTTGGAGATGTGTCCGAAAGCGCACATCGCTGCGCTGCTCTGGAGTGAAGATTGATCGGTATAAGTCTTTTCCTATTCTCCTAATTGTTTGCAGATCAGATGAGGTCACCACCACATTTGGCCGGCGTGGTGCCGGATTGGACAACTGCTGCAACACCTGCGACGCGCCGGATGATTCCTGCCGCCTTCGGCACCGTTGCAACTCATGCGATGAGGGCGGCGAACTACGCGACCTCGAGCAGGATCTCCGTCAAGCGGTCGGGCATGTCGACCATGACGTCGTGGCCGCACGGCACCTCGTAGATGCGCCAGCCGGCGGTCGCCTTGAGCTTGTCGCGAGCGGCGTCGAACGGCGGGTTCGCATAGCCGACAGCGCGGATGTAGGCCTTCTTGGCGACGCGGTTGCGCGAACCGGTCAAGGTCGGCTTGTCGGTGAAGGTCGCGAGCGGATGGGGCGTGCACATCCGGTCGACCCAGGCGCGGTCGTTCTCATTCGCCTGGAACACCGCTGCTGGCACCGGCTTCATCGACGTCTCACCTTTCTGCACGAGCTCCTCGATGGCCTGGCGGCGGGTGGTCAGGCTCGCCACGCTCTCGCCGTTCTCCGGCGCGAAGGCGTCGAGGAACACAAAAGAGCCGATCGCCTCGGGCACTTGCTCGGCGACGCCGGAAACCACGGCACCGCCATAGGAGTGGCCGACCAGCACGATGTCGTTGAGGCTCTCCCACTTGATCACGTTGACGATGTCGGTGACGTGAGTGGCAAGATTGATCTTGGCATCGAGCAGGTGTGAACGCTCACCGAGCCCCGTCATGGTGGGCGTGAACACCTTGTGCCCTTTCTTCTCCAGGAGGTCTGAGACCCTCCGCCAGCACCAGCCGCCGTGCCAGGCGCCGTGCACTAGCACGAAGGTCTTGCCCGTTGTCTGCGTTTGCGCAGTCGTGTCCTCGATCATGCTCAACAACCCCGCGCTCGCCGCCAACCCGCCTAACACGATGCGGCGGGTCTGTCCGGTCTCATTCGTCATCGTCTCCTCCATGCTCACGATCCCTGCAACAGCACGTCGGTGAGCCCGCCTGGCGCATCGACCATCGCGTCGTGGCCGGCCTCAATAGCGCGTCGCGGCCGAATGGCCTCGTCAAGAACCCGACAAACTCTCGCCGTTATGGCCCGACCCGTCATCGGAACATATTGAACATGATCGGCATGTCGGTCGCCACAACGGCAATCAGCGTGACGAACTCCGGTCGTCTCATTCGGTCATCTCGTCGGTAGGCCGCAAGCCATGAGTTCAAGGCGGGCGCACCGTCGGCGCGCTTCCAGCGTTCGCCGCCAGCATAGCAATGTTACCTCGATGCGGCGCTGCGGCATTCCATCCGGCTTACGTCGGCTCCGGGTCAAACTCGGCCGTGGCGGCATGTCCGCGTTGAGTCCGTTCTACCCCCATGTGTGGACGGCTCCGAGTTGGCAAGGACTTTCTTCACCTATGCAGATTGGTCGGTGCGCCCATGTGTTCGGCCTGTTAGCGCGGTTCACATGACCGCTGGCCATAATGCCCTCCGCGGATCAGGTCCCGATCAATATCCCGCATTCGACAATGCTCGGGGGTAACTGGGTTGTCCTGATCGCCGGATCGACCGGCTCTGCATTACGTGCTGTTCGCCCTCCCAACCTTCACATCACGCCGGATGTCAGCGCGATCTCGCTCACGCCGCGAGTGCGACGGGTTCCTTGTAGCGCTCACCCTTGGCCATCATCGCCCAGGCCATTCGTGCGATCTTGTTGGCGAGCGCGATGGCGGCAACCTTCGTCGGTCGCCGCGCCAACAATGCCGCGAGCCAGGGCCGATGCTTGGTGCCATGGATCTTGGCATAGCGGATGACGGCGAGCGCCCCGGCCACGAACAGGCCGCGCAGATAGCGATCGCCTTGCTTGCTGATACTGCCGAGCCTGTTCTTGCCCCCGCTCGAGTGCTGCTTCGGCACGAGCCCGATCCAGGCCGAGAAATTGCGCCCTGACCGGAAGGATTTTGGGTCAGCAACGGTAGCGACCAGAGCGGTCGCCAGTGCCGGACCGACGCCGGGACAATCATCAAGCCGCCTACTCGTCTCACTGGATCGGTGCCAGGCTCTGATCATACGGTCGAACTCCAGAATCTGCTCCTTCAGCCTTCGCAATTGAGCCCCGAATGCCAAGAGACACGCACGGGCTATCTCAGGAACTCGCTTGTCGTTTGGATCGGCGACGACATTGAGCAGCTCCTCGACACCGTGGCGCCCGACCGGTGCAATGATCCCGAACTCGGCAAGATGGGCCCGGATCGCATTGATCACCGCGGTCTGCTGACGGATGAATAGATGGCGCGTGCGATGGAGCACCAGGCCGCTCTGCTGCTCGGGTGTCTTGGTTGATACGAACCGCATGTTGGCCCTGGTGACCGCCTCGCAGATGGCCTCTGCGTCAGTGGCGTCATTCTTCTGCCGTTTGACGTAGGGCTTCACGTAGGCCGGTGGTATCAGTCGCACGGTGTGGCCAAGTGCCTGGAGCTCACGCGACCAATGGTGCGATGAGGCGCAAGCCTCGATGCCGATCAGGCATGGCGGCAACTTCTGGAAGAACGCTAGGACGTAGCGACGCTTCAACTGACGGCGGACGACCACTTGCCCGGCAGCATCAATGCCGTGCACTTGAAAGACCGACTTGGCGATGTCGAGACCGATTGTCGTAACCGTTTGCATGTTTTGCTCCTCCGAATTGTGGGAGCCTTAACAGCGCCCACATCCATGGCACTCACGTGCCGGTGGAGGAGCCGTCCACAGCATCAATTTCGGACAACGATTGGCGCGGTCGGCACGGCAGAAAAGTGCCATGAAGAGACATCGCCTTGATGGCCCTTTTTTGCCAAACGGCTCACTTGGCGGCGGCGGCCCTGCATTCTGGCTACGCGCGACCGGGCCGCGGTCATGCTGACGCCATATGCGGCCAAAGCGCAAACCGTAGGCCCCGGCCCGCAGCTGTAACAATGACGCACTGGCGGCGGCAGGCGCGCCTCACCAGCTGAATTAATCCCTCCACGGCCGCCATAGCTGTAGCCGTTGTTCGCAAACTCACCGTCGAAGCTGGCGAATAGCGAGGCGTATTGATTGAGCGCGACACGCGAGCCGGCATTGATCTTCAACGCGTCGCTCCAGGCACGGGCGCCATCGACCCCGAACAAGGTACCTGGGACCGACACGAACGATCCGGTGATCGAGCGGTCGCGGTTGAACTCGTGCATCCAGGCCACACGCACGAAGGGCGACCACATCATGCCGTTCGCCCACGAGTAGCGAGCATCTAGCTGCACGCCGAGGAAGGTCGGCAGTGAGGTCGTGGTCTGCGACCCATACGTCAGCCCGAGAATCCCCGGCAGGCCTCCGGCAGTCGTCGTCTCGCTAAAGCCGCGCTGCCAAAGCGTTGCGGTCTGCACCGCCGCGAACGGCGTGACATTGAGCCATGGCAGTGCATAGCTGCGGCCCAGTTCGAGCCGGGCTCCAAAGAGGTCGCTGGCAAACCGCCCGCTTGCAGTCTCGGTCGCCCCGACGCCCGCGATTGTGCGCTGGACCTCGTTGTCGAACCGGCTGTAGCTCAAGACACCGGCGGCGTAGAGCGCTCCCCAAGTGGCGACCCCATAGGCACCCACATGGCCGCCGAGAACGTCGCCGCTCGTCGCCCGTCCGGGCACGGAAAAGTGTCCGTCGCTGCCCCCCACTGCAAAGCCGACGAGCCGCGTAGGGTCGATCTGATAATCAAAGCCCATGGAACCGCCGGCCGCTGAGGTGCGGGCATCCGCGCTGCCGACGACCACATCGCCCGAGAACGACTGCACGCCGCCGAAGCCGGCGGTCCACACCCGCCAGCCCCGCGGCTCATAGGCCGGCGGCTTTTCCTTCAGTGCCTTGAATGCGGCGGGCACGGACTTTTTCTTCTCTGCGGCAAACGCGAGTGGCGTAGTCCTGTACGTGACGCCGCTGCTGTCGACGCTCTCGCCGTTGCGCCAGAACGCGCCCTGGTCCATGAGCAGCGCGCCGAACATGGCGCCGCTCGCAAAGGCCGTGTTCTGCGCGGCACTGGTGCCTTCGCCGGAGAGCTGCGAGAGCGCGTCGGGTGTGCCCGTCATCAGCAGATTGGTGTAGAGCGTCGCCGCCGGCCCGGTGAGGGTCGTCCTATAAGCGCCTTCGAGCGCGTTGCCGACCGCCCGCTGGTTCGCGTTCAATCCGGCCACGGCTCCGAACGGAGTTCGGTTCAGCGTCACGTCGACGGACGTAGGACTGTAGACAGGCCCGGAGAGCGAAAGAAATGCGGAAGGCGCCGGGGAGGAGATGAATTGCGCGAACTGGCCGCTGATCGTGCCGGCGCTCAGCAGCGTGTACGGGGTCGATAGACCATAAAGTCCCGGTGTCACGGCGACACCCAAAGTACCGCCGAGGGTCGCGGTGTTGACAACCTCGATCCTGCCGCTGCCGCTAGGCGCCAGCTGGAACTGCAACAGGCCGCCGGTCTGCGTGTAGGTACCCGTCGCCAGGATGCCGCCAGGCAGCATTGTGAGGGCGCCGGCGGACAGCCTGGTGTCCAACAGCACCTGCAGGGTAAAAGGCCCGCCGATGACGAGCTGCGACTGCGGCCCCATGATCGACAAATTGTCGATCTGCGGATTCATATCCAGGGTGATCGTCCCTGGATTGCTTAGCGTGACGTCGTAGTAGCGGGAGGCCTGATTGGCGGCGAAATCCACGCTTCCGCGGGTATTGTCCGGCACCGCACCGTTGGGCCTCGCCGGGTCCGGAAATGCATCGATCCAGGCTCCGGGATTGCTCCAGTTGAAATTGCCCGCCGCTGCGGTGACCTGCCGCAGCGGATCGTTCTGTTGGATCCACTGCAGGAACAGATTGATCGGCGTCCAATCACTGAACTGACCGTAAACATTGCCCAGCACGAAACCCGTCGCCCCGACCGGATTGTTCTGGTCGGGGCAAACAACCGGGTCTTGTGGGCCTCCCGGCCCCTCACAGTAGAGAAGGATCGCCTCATTGCCACCCCGCACGACGCCAATCTGGACGAGTTGACCGCCAATCACGGCGAAGAGCGGGCCGCCACTGTCGCCCCCTGCCGTGCCTCCCTCGAGCGGCGGTGGCTGGTTGGGCAAATTGAAAAAGTTTGGATCATTTGGCGAAAGGGGGTCACGGAACTGCGAAGCGAAGAACGGCTGGTTCACCCCGGGCAAGTAAAAGGGCACGCCATTAAGGCCGAGCGAGCTCTCCCCCACCCTGCGCCGGGCGTCTGCCATCGTTTGCAGTCCTTCCGGGGGAGGGTTGCCCAGTTCAGCGGGAATGGAATCCAGACACCGGCCGGCTGTGATGAGCCCGTTCCCTGGAGGCCATACCCGACCATGGTGATAGTTGTGCCCAGGGTCGGGAAGCCGGGTTGCCCCGGCTGCAACGTCAGCAGCTTGACTGGCGCAACGCTTGTCACGTTCACGGGTTGGGCAAGCGAGATGACGGCAATGTCATTCTGGACCGACGGGATGGCCCCCGGGACGAAGTCCGGGTGCCGGACGAAACTGGTGGTGCTAACACCAGGGCCAGCGATGGGCGAGAACGATATGGAAACGCTTTGATTTGGAGCGAAGCAATGCGCCGCCGTCAGGATGGTGCGAGAATTGATCAGAGAGCCCGTGCAGAATGAGCCGTCAGCATTGAGCCAACCTAACGACATTGGAAAACTGGTTGCCTGCATCGTAATAGTTCTCGATGCCGCCGGCCGCCGCGGCCACTTGATCATTGATGACGATGGCGCTGGCGGGGTTGACGAGCGTGAAGGCAATGGCAGCCGTCCCGCTGAGCAAAATCGCCGAACGGCGCGCGATCACGCCTAAACGTCTGTAGGATGATCTTGGTGGCTCGCAGCCCGCATTGCTGCCAGCACGGGCATACGTGACTCCCATCTCGCCCCCTGTGGCGTTGCGCTCGGTAGATCTCCACTAAATCCTACTCGAGATTAAAGAAACTGTATTTAATCGGTGCATCATTCGAATTCGATCCAATTGTTGCAAAGTGGACACACCTAAGGGGAATTGCCGAGGACCTTGCAGGTTCGAAATGGGTAAGACTCGGCCGTGGCGGCATGTCCGCGTTAAGTCCGCTCTTCCCCAACTTCGGACATTCGCTGGCGCGGGTGGCACGGCAGAAATGTGCCAGGAACAGACGCTCCTATGAGTTTTGATGTTAGTTCGGGCGTGCTCCAGCAGCCTCCAGCGTGGTGCTCCAGTATGTCTGTTGCGATCTGAAAAAGGCACCAAACTCCTGTGACGTTCCGCCAACGACAGTGTGGCTAGTGGCCTCAAATGCAGCGCGAGTTTTCGGTTCTTTGAGTGTTTGATTTACTGCGTCGTTGAGCGTTGCAATGACGGACGCGGGAGTTCTGGCCGGCGCTACTATTCCAAACCAAGTGCCGCCGCTGATGCTCCGAGGTCAATTCCACTTTCCGTAAAGGTCGGCACTTCGGGAAACGTCGGCACGCGCTCCGTCCCAGTCACTGCAAGGGCGCGGAATTTTCCTGAAGTCACTTGCGGCCCGGATATGCTGAGACCTAGGAACATCATCGGAACACGCCCCGCCGCGATGTCGACTACCGCTGGCGCCCCTCCTCTGTAAGCGATGGACGACATTGTAGTCGCCGTCGCCCGCGCGAACGCGAGCGCAGCGAGATGGGGAGGCGTACCTAGTCCGGCGTGTGCATACTGCAGTTCTCCGGGCTTCTGCTTCGCCATCGCAACAATGTCAGAAACGGTTCTGGCCGAGAAGCTGGGATTTGCAACTAGCAACATGTTTGAACGGCTCAGGAAAGCAACCGGCACAACGGGTCACACCGTCGCGCCACCGACAAGCGTGTTGAAGTCCCTGCGTTTCATTGCCCCCGCGCCTAAGGGCATCGCGGCCCGGCTGCGGTGCGGGTTGGATCACGTTAGGAACAGGGAAAATTGTTGTCTTTCCGGCCCTGAGGTCCATTGGGGGTCAAAATGCGAAGAACTCATTGAGCATATGTTGTCCGCTTTACCCTCGTTAGCGAAACTTGAGTCGACATGGCGCTAAACGATACTCTCAGGCATCTATCTCGCGACCTGCTTGTCCTCCAAAATTTGATCGAATGTCCGGCTAATGACGTCGTAGCATTCGCACGCCGCTGCTTTCAGCCCCCTGCGGTTGACGATCTCGATTCGCCCGCGTCGATATTTTATGAAGTGCTGCGACTGCAGCGTCTGTGCGACCAGTGTTACGCTCGATCGGCGCAGTCCCAGCATATAGGCTAGCCGTTCGTGGCTGAACGAGATGACGTCGTCCTTGCTTTGCTCGCTCAGTAGTAACAGCAACCGGCTCAGGCGCGAGGTCGCATCGTGGACCGAATTGCACAACGAGGTTTGTTGGACCTGGCACATCTGCGCCATGTGATAGCGGGTGAGGAGACTATTGATCGTCTCGCTCGTCCTTACGGCGCGGCGGAAGTGCGAGGCCTCAATGCGTGAGGCGACCCCCGGCGCCTGGACCATCGCTCGCGTGAAGGCACGCACGAAGCCAGTACCTACAATCGTACCGATAGCTCCCTCGCTTCCCACGCTTGCCGTGGCGATTGCATCCCCGTCCTTGGAGATCGCCATCAGGGCAACGATGCCCTTGTGCAGGAAATAGACCTGTTCGATTTCGTCTCCGGGCAAGTGCAAGAACTCGCCCTCGCCGATGGGGACGATCTGCAGATTAGGCTCAAGCAATGCATAGTCCGGCGGCTGCAGCGCGGCCAGGAGACGATTGCGTCGATGCTGGTCCTGACCCGGATTCACCGACATGGGGGACTTCCTCCCCGGGGATTAAAGCAGTCTATCGCAAGACGCAGGGCAGGTCCCGGGGGCAGACTTAAATCGAGCGGCGCTTGCGCCTCCGGCCCATGTCCAAGTCGGGTCAGACACGGCCATAAGATTGCTACTTGCCCAGTACCCTTTCAATGGCCTCCGCAATTGGCACTTTGAAATTCTTTTCATCGTAGCAATAGTTATTCAGCTTACTGACATTGTTCTCGAAGCTCTCTAGATCAATAATCCAGTTGTTGCGTTTGGCATGATAGTAACCACTTAACCAGTTGGCGATTAGCCAGCGCGAGAGCATCGCGCGCGCCTCGAACGACAACGACCCGACAGCTGAGAATGAGATGAAATCGGGAGTCGGAATTTTGTCATGCACGTATTCATCACAAGTGATCTTTGAGACATCGATGCGGACCTGAGCTTGAGTCGAGACCGGTGCAAAAACAATCGAAGAAAGGACAAGTCCTGCAACAATGGGCGTGCAGCGCATGATCATGCTCCTTCTCGCGAGGCCGTACACATCAGCCGCTAAGTGCGACAAGCCTACCAGATCGCTAATAATCGCTAAGTTCCAAATTGAGTACAAACCACCCTAATCGATAATGCGCTCGAAGGCCCGCGCGGGGCGAGATGTCCAGGCGATCTTCGGTCGCCGCCGCCACCAGCCGAACATCAGCATATCGAATTGGCAGGGATCAGTCAGCGGTATCGTGGGCATTTTGCAACCGGTTAGCGGGGGCGAGGTCCGCTGTGGGTCAAACCCGGTCCTTTGCTGATGTCCGCTCAATGTCCGGATTGCCGCCGGAAGCGGCCCTAGAACGGACATCGATGGGCGGCTGAGAAGTGCCACTTCCGGACTCATGCACCGAGGCAAGCGACTGTCCGTGGTTGCAATGCTTTTTCGATCACTTCGCTGCAATCGCGAGCAGCGACAGCGGAACGGCAAGGTCGAGCATCTTGGCGGTCGTCAGGTTGACGACGCGGTCGAACTTGGAAACCGCCTTGGCTCATTCCACCAGGGCGATCACGCGCACCGGACTGGCGTCCGCACCTTTGATGGCGAGTGGCACGGCCACCACCGTGAAACGGTTGTTGCCGATCTGCGACAGGTTGGTCACGAACTGGATCAGCGGAAGGTTTTTTTCCAGTAGCGCCAGGTGATTGGCGATCCAGACCTCGCCCGGATCGAGCTTCACTCCGCGCCACAGTGGCTTCTCCGGAAACACGTCGATCGCCAGCCCCGCCACGCCCTTCTTCACCAAGTATTCGGCGACGCCCCGCTCCATATAGGGCATCTGCTCCCAGAAGCCCGGCTTACCCCACATCTTGTCGGTCCAGCCGGTGTTGATCATGACGATTGTATTGGGACGGATCTCCACGCCGCTCTCCGCGACGTCCTCCACCGCCACGACCGAATTCGGCCCCTTACCGGGCAGGTTGATCAGCGCGCCCTCTTTGACGAACTGCGCGACGGGCATCTGGTCGACCGAAAGTCCCTTCTCGACCATGTGGCGCGGCGCATCGATGTGGGTGCCGTTGTGTACCAGGATGGAGAGCACCGAGATCATCGACCGGCCGTTGACGGCGTGATCGTTGCTCAGCGTCATGCCTTCGGCGCGCAACGTTTCCCTTTGTGCCTCGGTGATGGACGAGATGACGCTGACGCGGGAAGGATTGTCGAGATAGGGCTTCAGCCCGGGAATCGGAGCCATGTTGCTCTCGATCGGCAATGTCAGATCAACCACCCGGCTGAATTTCAACTGGACGGGCGCCTGGGCCAATGCAACCGATGCGGTTCCCAGCGCGAGGGAAAGCAAGACAACCATTCGTGCCTTCATCATGATTGTCCTCCTCACAGTGTTGCTGACCTGCGCTTTTCCATCAAAGCTGTGGGCATTGGTCGCGACCGGCATAACTATAAGCGATGAGGAGAACTTTGTCCGTCTAGCGAACGGTCGATCGGGGCGATGTCCGTTAATGGGATGGTCCGGCCGTGCTCCTGCCCGCCAGCGATAAGAGGCCAGGGGCGCCAAGACAAGGAGCACGCCATGGCTGCGACAGCTGCCCGCCATCGTCGCCAAAATTCAAGCCGAGACCACGATTGCACGGGTGGACGCTGACAAGAAGATTGCAGAACAAATTGACCCCACGCAGACGGCCATCGTCTGCATCTTTGCCGACGCATTGCGCGAGATCCGGAAGAATGAGATTGAGCTCTTGCGTCTAAGCACTGTCGACTGCATCAGGTCAATGTGCGATGCGATGCGCGAGCTGCGCGCCGATGTGGGGGCGAGAGGCTAGCCGAACCTCTGTGCGGGGCATGGACGCTGCCTGGGACGGCGAGCGCGCGAGCCTTGATGGCCGCCGTTGCGTACGCGCGACGGCGAGGAGGCGAGCACAAAGCGCGGACAGACAAGAGCCTGCTGAGCGCTTGTCGATGCCGGTTGCTGATCCTCGAAGCAAAACTAAACGCTCACGAAATATCGAGCACCCGTTGAAAAAGATTCTTCTGTATCGTCGCTGTAACCAGTTCACTGACGAACTCGCCAATCCTCATATCTCGTAGCTCTGCCTCCAATGCTAGTTGCCCGATCGCAAGCGGGGTAAGGGCTAACTTGGTCGTTCGCCCCTCACCCTTGTAATGCATCGTGAGGGTGAGGTTCGCGAGGTCCGCCTCGTTTGCTTTCGGCCGCTGTTGGTGCCGCGTTGTGTGCAAGGTTCGCTCCGGCAGCCCTGGCTGCGAATCTTGTCGAGACCCTTCCCCTATCGGTTGGAGTGGCACACTCACATCGCAGCTGGGATCAGACGTGCTCCTCCCATTACTGGGAACAGATTTGCCTCGCGGAAGAGAGCGAATTCCGTTGTCTAACCTAGGTCGTCTCAGACTGATTCCGAGCTTGGAGCAGGTGACTTGCAGGGAACCAACGGTCACTTCGATTAGCTCGGCGATCTCCTCTCGGCTTTTCCCTCGCTCGACGAGATTCCTGATCTGCTGAATCCTTTCCGGCGTAAACTTTATTGGTCTGCCGCGAGGTGGCACCTGCGAGCTAAATTTTGCCGGCGGTGCCGTAATCAAGTCATGGTGGTTCATTTCTGAGTCGCCCTTCAAGTCGTCTTGGCTGCCATCGGGACAGTTGCCGAGCGGAGAGGAAACCATCGCCGGCGGCCGAAGCCGTACCAGCGACGGATTTCATCGCGGCCGAGCGCAAGTTCACGGAGGTATGCATCTTTGCACGTCCTCTTGCAGAACTTGATGCCCCACCAACGATGCGTCACCATGCCGAAACGTCCGCCACAATGATCGCAGATTTGGGGATGCCTAATCATACTTTCGTTCACGGGTCAGTCCCGGTGTGTATCTCGAGCGCCGCGGTCTGCATGAGTAGCGCCGCTGCCCATTGGTCGCCTGCCGTGACGGAGCTAGTTCAACTGGTGCGCACACGTTGGCGTGAAAATTGTTTCGTCGGGACAGAGAAACGGTTTCAATTGTGTTTCGAGACGCGCGGTTCTCATATGCTCCGTAGAGCATGTGAGGGACTTGTTACTTCGCGCCAAAGATTTGTTGGTCGCTGCCGCGATGTAAAATCCATCGAGGCGGCAGCGTACTTCGCGACGAGTAGAGGTTCCGGGGCTGAAGATGGATGCGAGAAAGGCCCGCAGCCCGGCGGACCGGGTCAGTTCAATCCAGCGCGGCCCTCGTCAAGCCTGGCGTAAGCCAGCAAGCAGTCAAACATGAGACGGGCGTCTGGGTCGCTGCATCATGCCCGCTCGCGTAGCACCAATGACTGAAATCCCAATGGACGGCGCGAGCTTCGGCGACCAGGTCCATGAGGGTCATCGGCTGGTGGGGCGGCCAGTCCGCCCACGTCGTAGTCTTTGTCATTGTATCTCCGGGACCAATTCGGTCGTGCTGCATTTTCTGTGGACACGCGCCCGTACGACTAAATGGCCAGCCAGGACGCAGTGTTGTCGGTCCCGGCTGGCTCCAATTAGGTGTGAACAATTATTCGTTGGTCACGCGAACTGCCGTGTGGGTTCACCGTCGCGTCGTTCGACTTTCGTTGGGTGATCGGCTCATCGAAATGCAGTGTGCTGCGCCGGGCCCCCCAAGCAGACGCCGTCATGGCAGGAACCAGCAAATAATTGGCGCGGAGTAACAAATCTTGCGCGAGGGGCGAAGCGACTAAGAAGCGGCACTGGCACTAGGTGCCGTCTTAAAACGTCGCGAGCCCTTATATGAGCGAGCCCATGATCTGCTGCGGTGTCATTTTGGCTTGACGCCAGCTGAGGCCAGATTGGCACTCCAGCTCGTTGCAGGTGAAACACTTCGGGCCGCGGCCGCCAAACTGAGCATCACCTATGAGACGGCACGCACCGAACTCAAGAATATCTTCAATAAGACAGGGACCTGTCGGCAAGCTGTGTCCGTCATCAGAGTTTTTGAGACCGCGAGCAGTGCAGATTAAGAGAGGCTCTGGCTCATTTGGTTGACGACGGTTACGCGGCTTGCCGTTGGTGCTGCAAGCGGCGTAGAGCGATAGTCTGGCGCTTGATCCTTTCTCTCTGCAGCAGGATTGTCTGGCCGCGTCCGAAGTAGACGTCGGCCGGGGTTAGGTTAGCAATGCTCTCGTGGTAGCGGCGGTGGTTGTAGTCTGCCACAAAGGCCTCGATCTGATTTTCCAGATCGCCCGGCAGATAGTAGTTCTCCAGCAGGATGCGGTTTTTCAACGTCTGGTGCCAGCGCTCGATCTTGCCCTGGGTCATCGGGTGATATGGAGCCCCGCGGACATGGTCCATGTCGTTGGCGTCCAGCCATTTGGCCAGGTCGTCGGAGATGTATGAGGAGCCGTTGTCGGACAACAGCCTGGCCGATGGAAGACCCTGGCCTTGTCGAGCCCCGCGGCATCCAGCGCCATTTCGAGCGTAGCGGTGACGTCCTCGGCCCTCATTGTGGTGCACAGTTTCCAGGCGATGATGTAGCGGGAGAAGTCGTCGAGGACCGTGGACAGGTAGAACCATCCCCAGCCGATGACTTTGAGATAAGTGAAGTCCGTCTGCCAGAGTTCGTTTGGCGCCGTCGTCTTGTCCTTGAACTCGTCGGCGGCCTTCATCACGATGAAGGCTGGGCTGGCGATCAGATCGTGAGCCTTGAGGATCCGATAGACCGAAGCCTCCGAGACAAAATAGCCTTCGGAGTTGGTGAACCGTACGGCCAATTCCCTCGGCGACAATGCGGATGTAATCCAGCGCCAGCTTGATGATGCGCTCACGAATGTCGTCTGGAATGCGGTTCCAGACGCGATCTGGTTTGGGATGTCGGTCGTTCAAGGCTTCCGGCCCACCGGCTTGGTAGAGATCGTACCAGCGGTAGAAGGTGGCGCGCGGAATGCCAATCCTTTCCAGCGTCCACCGCACTGGCAAGGCGGACTCCTCGACGAGCCGGATGATCTCAAGCTTCTCGGAGGCGGAGTACCTCATGCGGC
>CAVUAI010000010.1:0-168970 GCA_963739385.1 uncultured Alphaproteobacteria bacterium | reverse complement strand
ACGAAAGGTACGCAACCTACTATGCCGACTTCGGGCGCGGCCGCTACAGCGTCGCCAGGGTCGCCGGTTTTCTCACACCTTGGTATGCAGCGCGCTGGCACCGCAGCCGTCGCGCCTCCGATCGGGGTGAGAACATCACCGGCGCGTCGACGCGGGAAGCCGCCAAGGCCGCGTGCGAGCGCCTGCCATACGACGCAGGTTCCATAACACCTGTCTCGTGACACTCTGGCTTGGGGCACCGAATTCATCGCCGCCACAACGCCCTGCTCACGCACATCTGCGCCGTGTGCCTGCCGCGAAAACCTGATGGAAGCCACCCCCATGGCTCCGTTCTGGCGTGCTCGCACTGCGCGAGGGTGGCAAACGGTCCGACTTCGATGCGCTCCGGCGGGTGCCCAACCTGCGCACCCTCAGTGAATAGCAGCACGACCAGGAAGTACTTCGTCATATTCTTGCTTCGCACTTCGCAGTGAACCTGGGGCTAGACTTGGTCATGGCGGCTTGCGGCCGCCAGCAGGTGCCCCGCGTCGTTTCTTCCCGGACCCCGCTGGGAAAAGGTCTTGAGCGGCGCCCAGGCGCGCGCCCGCATCCGGCTCCGGCGCCTCGTGCTGCTCGCGCTGGAGCGGATGCTACGTGATGCCTAGGCCGTCGACTGTCGGCCACCCGACAAAAGAAGCCCATAATGCCTCGAGAGACGTGTTGTTCCTGCGATCGGATTGAAATAAATCCCTGAACCTTTTGCCGCTCCCCGGCTTGGTTCAGCGGGACGTGACAAGTTCAGGGGATTTCCAATGCTTAACGTGTTCAGTCGGCCGCAATCGGCCGTTGCCGCAGTGTCTGCTGGCGCAGCCACGGCGCAGGACGCTTCATCAGACGCCACCCTGGTTAGCCGCATTGCCACTGGCGACAAACTCGCCATGCAGGCCCTGTTCGCTCGGCACCGGACGCTGGTCTACCGCTGGCTTCTTCGGTTTGTCGGGAATGAGACAAACGCCGAAGACCTGTTGAGCGAGGTGTTCCTCGACGTGTGGCGGCAGGCTGACCGCTTCGAGGGTCGCTCCTCCGTCTCGACTTGGTTAATCTCGATTGCGCGCTTCAAGGCGCTCTCGGCACGTCGCCGTCGGA
The DNA here is from genome assembly GCA_963739385.1 of uncultured Alphaproteobacteria bacterium. Lineage (GTDB taxonomy): Bacteria > Pseudomonadota > Alphaproteobacteria > Rhizobiales > Xanthobacteraceae > VAZQ01. The sequence continues at coordinate 167,845 of CAVUAI010000010.1, read as the reverse complement.
CAGACGCTGAGTTGGACGAGAAGATCGAGACCACTGTCGCTGACACGGCAAACGACCCGGAAGCAGTCTTGCAAGAGAAGAACCGTGGCGAGCTTCTGCGCCAAGCATTGACCCGGCTATCCCTGGAACATCGGGAAATCATCGACCTCGTTTACTATCACGAGAAGTCGGTCGAGGAGTGCGCGACAATCCTCGGCATCCCCGCCGCCACCGTGAAGACCCGCATGTTCTACGCGCGGAAGAAATTGGCCGAGTTGGTCAAGGACGCTTGAGAATGCGCTCTCGGCAAGTCCGATCAATTCGATGTTGAGGTAGACTGCGACGCCCGGTGAAGCAAACCCCCAGCGGTTGTGGGACGGGGATGGGGTTTGTGACCCCTGATGGCGGGCAGGGGGTTCCATGCGGGGCTCGCCAATCCAACCTAGGCGGGCCCCGCGTCGCCCCGACGCTAACTCATCCTCTCAAGCGCGACGGCTAGGTTCGGATACAGATCGTATCCGGACGCCTCACCCCAAAGGCCGTCCTCTCCTGGCTTGCCGGCCGAACTCCACGACATACCGACAAAGGGCTGCCGCTCCAGCGATGGTCCTGGGGCAGGTGGGGAGCAGAGCCTCGCGGGCGCGCCACTCTGCTTCTGCCACCGCTCGCCAGGCTTGGCGAGTTTTTTTGCGAAGGCCCCGCCTGGGAAGGGCCTTCGTCGTTCTCCCATAGTCAGCGGAACTGCGCTGGTTACCGCGGTGATGGGTTGGCCTTCGAGCCACCAGGCGAGCCGTCGGGATTGCGTTCGACGGCCTGCCCGGTGCCATTAGCCTGCTCGTCCATGCTGCGCGTGCTGCCCGGATTGGCTGCGCCGCTCGTGGTTGGCGACGTTGGGCTGGTCGAATTGCCCATAGCGGGGTTGCCGGAAGGATTGGTGCCTTGAGTCGCGCCCGGTTGCTGTCGTGGGGCCTGCGCGTCGCCCGCACCCTGCGCGCTCGCAGCGGCCACGCCCAAAAGAAGCGCGGCTGCCGACACTAGAGCGGTCATCGTTTTCATTTCGTCTCCTTTAGTTTTGAAGGCATCCTCTGTTCGAGGATCACCCACGCCCTCAAGTACTTGCGAACTCCATTGTTCCCCCGTCTGTGACAAGTAAATCGAGATCTCTCGCACAGTGGCGTGACGCAGCCGTGATGCCCTTCGCGAAAGCGAATTTTTGAAAAAAGGCGAGGAACTTTAAGTCAAGCGTGCATTTGTTTTATCAATTCGGCGAACGGAAGTCCCGCAGCGGACGGAGTTGAAAATGGACCCTCGTGATGAAACTACATCTCTCATCTCCGCAGAAAAGGTCATAGGAACGAATGTCTACAATGCCGCCCGGGAGTCCCTCGGGGAGATTGCGGATGTGATGATCGACAAGCGTTCTGGCCAGATAGCATACGCTGTCATGTCATTTGGTGGATTTCTTGGCATCGGCGACCGCTATCATCCCCTTCCGTGGTCGACGCTAAAGTACGATACCGGACAGAGCGGCTATGTAGTCAATCTCAGTAAGGAACAGCTAGAGCAGGGGCCGACTTATGCCTCAAGCGAGACCCCAGCGTGGGGCGACCGCGCTTATGAGCAGCGTATTCACGACTATTATCGAGCCACCCCTTATTGGGGGGACTAAATAAGAACTGTCTTGAACCACCCGTGACTGGTTTGAATGCCCGTGGCGGCCAACTATTCACTGGAGACTGAACAATTATTCAGTGGAGACTGAACGATGAACAAGCAAGTGGTTTATGCGGCTGGCATCCTCATTTTGCTGTTTAATGCTGCATTTGCCCAGAATGCAGCACCTGGCAATCCGGCAAACACTGGATTTGTTGCCCAGCAAGAAGGCGATCGTTTTGCTTCACGCCTTGTTGGCCTTAACATTCAAAACCCCAACGATGAAAACATCGGCGAAATCTACGACGTCGTCCTGACCGAGGCTGGCGCTATTCGAGCATACATCGTGAGCGTCGGTGGATTTCTAGGAATGGGAACCCGATATGTGGCGCTCGATCCCAAAGCTATAACCTTGACGCGTCAAGACGAGAAGAATTGGAAGGCAACCGTCAATGCGAACAAGGATCAGTTAAGGGCAGCGCCTGAGTACAAGTATGAATCGGAGTGGCGCAGGCGATAATCGGTTCTTCCGTTGCCCCTTCGAGCCTGCCCTGATCACTGCAGCGGTCGATCCAAGGGCTAGGTGCATCAGAATTGGCTGGCTTGAATTGGAGTTGAGGTCTTTAGCGGGCCGCTTTGGAGACAGGCATATTGCTGCGTGCATGTGAGATGAACAGCAAGGCGCTGTTGTGGTTCGTGGCGATGATCGGGGTCTCAGCAACCTCAGTAGCCCTCGGCTATCTGGTCGATGTTACCGCCGCTGGTGCACTCTGGTTGACAGCGACACTGGTGCTGCTGGCGGCGCGTCCCGAGTAACCAACCCACGGCGAGTGTGGATCTACGGTACGTTTCCGCTCGCAATTTGTTCCAACCTGCGAACAGCGCATGTTCCTCTAACGGATGAAGCGGACAATAAGAGCGACTATTATTCAGCTGACATCATCTGTGAAGTGCTTGAGATTCCGCTCCGCGCGGCTTTTTTAAGCTAGGCCGCCTGTCCGCCTCGTCGCCAAATAGTCGAATGAACCTTCCTATCTCAACATGCGTTGTGCTTCGAAAGTCAGGCTGTCGGAGAATGGTCAATGCCAGTCGCAAATGTCGAGCAATCAAATGTCGTCGCCGAAGCGATAGCGTTTGCAATCGAAGGGATGAGCCGCTTACCCGACCCGCATAGATCTGAGAGCAATATCGCCGAGCTTCAGCAGGTATTGCGAAACTTGGCACCAAAAAACCTCACAAACCTACAGTCAGTTGCTCGGAGCAGCGTCGACATCTTGCTAGGCATGAAACCAAAGGACCCGCGCGATTTCGCATGACCGTTTGAGATGCAAAATCCTCGGGGTGTGGCATGCGTTGCAGCTGCTGCCGTCTTCGGCGCGCACGCTTTTTCGGGGGAACCGCGCGCAGCCTTCCGCGAGGTGCGCGATTTCCTGGAGAGGCGTCTGCTCGAGGTTGTTGCCGGGACGGCGCAATCTACGGCGCGACAGCCCCAGCGAAGCCCAACCGCGGCTATAGTACTGGGCGCCTGCCGGTGTGCCGCCGGCTGCTGCTGGGCCAAGGGTGATGCTTCGACGCAGTACAAGATCGCGCGACCAAGTGGGTGCCGCAACAAGCGGCCGCGACGAGATGCCGGCGGAAGCAGCTTCAGAACCTGACGAGGGGCCTCGCATGGCGCGTGCCGGCGCGCCATCCTACAGCGTTCCCACGCAGCTGATCATCCTTGCCCTGGTCGCGGTTCTGGTGGTGCCGGGAATCGCGTTCGCAGGATTGCTGCTCGCCCGCTATGCGCATTCTGAGCGCGCACGCTACCAGCTTGAAAGCGTCGACGTTGCGCGCGCCGCCTCGACCGCGCTCGACCGTTACCTCAACGGCTTGCAGACGACCCTGCAAACGCTCTCCACCTCGGCGTTTCTCGCGGCTGGCGACCTTGAAGGGTTTCACCGGCAGGCCGAGCGGGTCAAGGACTTCATCGGCGCCGACATCGGGCTGCGACGGCCCGACGGGCAGCAGCTCGTAAATACCCGTTTGTCGTGGGGCGCGGCACTGCCTCCGACACCACTTGTCGTCGATACCCAGGTAATCGCGACCGGTAAGCCGCTGGTCTCGGACGTGTTCACAGGTACCGTGGCCAACCGTCCAATCGTCGCGATCATCCTGCCGGTGACGATGGGCGGTGAGCCCCAATATCTGCTGCACATCAGCGCCGATACCGATCGTTTCCACGACGTAATCGCGAGCGTGGTGCCAGACAACTGGCTCATCGGTATTGGCGATCGCCAGGGAACCTACGTCACCCGCTCCGAAAACCACCGTGAGTTTACCGGAAAGCCGGGCGCCCCCGCGTTCCTGGCGCGCGCGTCGGGTTCCGAAGGAACATTCGTCGGAGAGAACGCGTACGGCGAAAAAGTTCTGGTCGGCTACACCCGATCGGGGCTCGCCAACTGGCTAGTCGCTGCGAATATCAAGCAGTCGGTGATAGAGGCGCCGCTGACGGAAGCGCTCTATGTGCTCGTTGCCTTTGGCGCGCTGACACTGCTGGTCGCGTCGATGATCGCGTTGTGGCTCTGGCGCTTCGTCGCGCGGCCGCTGGAAGGCTTGGCGGTCGCGAGCCGCCAGGTCGGACAGATGCAGGGTCCGATCCCGATCAAGACCTCGCTGCGGGAATTCGCCGCCCTGCGGGACGCGCTCTCCGCCGCGGACGAGCAGGTGCGCTCGCATAACGACCTGCTGGGGGCGAGGGTAGCCGAGCGCACGCGCGAGCTCGAACAGGCCAATGCCGAGCTCACCGCGCAGATGGCGGCGCGCGAGAAAGCGGAGAGCCAGCTCCGCCAGATGCAGAAGATGGAGGCGGTGGGACAGCTGACCGGCGGCATTGCGCACGACTTCAACAACATGCTCTCGATCGTGATCTGAGCCTCAACCTGCTGCAGCGACGGCTCGAGCGCGGCCACACCGATGTCCAGCGCTTCGTGGCGTCGGCGATGGAGGGCGCCAATCGCGCCGCCGCCCTCACCAGCCGTCTGCTCGCGTTCTCGCGCCAGCAACCGCTCGCCCCGGAGGTCCTCGACGCTAACCAACTCGTTGCCGGCATGTCGGAGCTGCTGCAGCGCACGCTGGGCGAGGTGATCAGGATCGAGACGGTGCTGGCGGCCGGGCTGTGGAAGACCTATGCCGACGCCGCGCAGACCGAGAACGCCATCCTCAATCTCGCCGTCAACGCGCGCGATGCGATGCCCGAGGGCGGCCGCCTCACGATCGAGACCGGCAACGCCTTCCTGGACGAGGCCTATTCCGAGGCCAACGACGGCGCCGGTCCCGGCCAGTACGTGAACATCGCCGTCAGCGATACCGGGGTCGGGATGTCGGCCGACGTCGCCACCAGCGCCTTCGAGCCCTTCTTCACCACCAAGAAGGTCGGGATGGGCACTGGGCTCGGGTTGTCGCAGGTTTACGGCTTCGTGAAACAGTCCCACGGCCACATTAAAATCTATTCCGAACCCGGTCACGGAACTACGGTGCGGATTTATCTGCCCCGTTACTGCGGCGAGGCAGCGCTCAAACAGCCTCGCAGCGACGCGCGTCCGCTGCTCGCCGGCTCGCCACACCACGTGATCCTGGTGGTTGAGGACGAGGCAGGCTTCGCCAGCTCGCGGTCGATCCTTGACCGAGCTCGGCTATGCGGTGCTTGCAGCAGGTAGCGCAAAAGAAGCCCTCCATCTCATCGACAAGTATCCCGAAATTTGCTTGCTGTTCACCGATATCGTCATGCCGGACATGGGCGGAGGCCAGCTGGCGGACGAAGCAATTAAGCGAAGGCCCGACTGCGCGTTCTCTACACCACGGGCTTTTCGCGCAACGCGGTGGTACACAACGGCGCTCTTGACGCCGGCGTCAATTTCATCGCCAAGCCGTTCGTCATGGAGGACTTGGCAGAGAAGATCCACCGCATCTTGAATTGATCAAAGTGCTCTGGAACCAGCCGAATATTCCGCACCAATTCCGCCGACGCCATCTACCTATTCAACGCTGCCTGTGGCTGGGCCGCGATACCAGTCTTCGAGATTATATGTTTCAGCTCCAGTGGGGGTAATTATTGAGCGCGCTTCATCGTCGCCAGCCGAGCATCACGCGCGCGGCGAGCATCAGGCCGGGCAGGCCAGCGCCGACGATGGGGCCGGGAACGGGGGCGGCGTTGCCGATGCCGTCGCTGAAAATAAGCGAGTATCCGGGAAATAGACCCGCATCAATCGAAAACACCGGATCGACGAAGGCTGTGAAGTCGCCTGTTGCTCCTTGCAGGCTACCGCTCACCGCCATTCGCACGAAGTAGGGTTCATTTGTGAGAGCGTTAAATGTAGAATTTACGGTCCAAGATGTGTCCACCGGCGCCAACAATGTCGTGGTGGAAGCGGCTGCGTTCATCGACGGATGAGGTCGCTCCGCAACAGCCAGCCAAGAACGAGCCATATAAAAAGTCGATCACGAATTTCGGCGTCGTCGGTCAGTCCAGCAAGCCTGATACATTCGCAGGCGTAATCCACGCATTCCCGGTCGACGGTAGCCATGCGGCGGCTCCCTGTTGTCCTGCTGGATTTAAAAAGCACCGGAGCGATTAAGAGTTCCGCGAGTCATATCTCAATGCCGACTGATGCTGACCGCATTTTTGGTATGATCCGCGACGCTATCGAGCACGCGTTCGATATGATGCTACCGTCCTCGCAAGTCGAGGCCATTGTGCAGGCCATTTATGACGCAGCAGCAGACAGGCCACGACCGTCGACGCCCACGCCGTGACGACCCAACGCAAGCGCCTCAACCAGCGTTGTGCCCCCGCCAACATGATTGTCCAGTACTAGATCGCCCGGCTGCGTGCATGCCTAGATCGCAGCACGGACAAAGGTAGGTGAAAAGCGGGCAGGGTACTTATAGAACCCGTGGGTGAGCCCCCTAACTGGGTTCGCATCGCGAGCCCCGGCGATCAATGCCATCTCGGCGGCTGTAGTCAATCGTATCTAAGCGGCCGGCTCGAATCAGTCATGCGCACGCTCACACCATATCGTTTGCAGGCGATTAATAGTGAGGGAGCAGTTTAACTGCCATCCATACTTGAGACCGACGGTTCATTCGGCGAATCTCGGTTTCATGGCTAGTGGAAATCCGTTGTGCCCGACACCGCCGAGAAGGCGACCGCCGGCCTTCGGCGTGCGCCCGCCCCATTGCTTGAACAGGAACGGGACATCGCAGCGCTCGCACTCGTCCCGCACGTCCTCGAACCACCGCGGGTCAGGCTTTCGATGGTGCGGCCCGCTCTCCCCGCCGGCAATGATCCAATCGGGCGTGTAGCCATTGAGCGGCAATTCAGTCAGCGGCCCAAGTGCGGGCTCGTAGCTGATGAAATGCAGATGCGCCGGCACCTTTTGAAGGTGGCTGTACCGCTCCCCGTAGCGCGGCTGATCCTCCGCGGTGGTGCCGAGCCACACGTTCGGATAACCGCCGTGCCGCGGCCAATCCGCTGGCAGCATCTTCGGGAGGTTCTGCGGGCGCTTTGAAAGCAGCAGGTAGTCGAGGTGCGGCGTCTTGGCGATGACGGCCCACATATCCGCGCGCCACTGCGGTGGCACCCCATTGTCGAACGGATCGCACATCGACGGAAACACGCGATGCCGCTCGCCGGCTTCGGCCGCAGCGCGGTCCCATCGCGCAAGCTGTTTTTCCAAGATGCTTCACTGGTTCGGCGCCGCTCGCCATTGACAATTCATCATGGCCCCACCGCTTCGCCCAATCGGCGGCGTAGCAGAAATCGCAGGCCGAGCCGGTCGGATGCGCCAGCTTGGTGCAGCCGAGCCACGGCGACCAAGTGTGATGCGTCCACTCGATTGCGCTGTTCTCGCCCATCACTTCCTCCCTCTCGGCCGACACCGGCCGCATCCGCACACAATCACCCCCTCCGGCTTCGGGCCGGATCCCTTCCTGCCAAAGCTCCACCTCCATCTCGACGGTGGCCATGTGCTCGTACAGCGCGCGCTTCTCTGGCGTGATCGTCGCCATGATCTTGGCGCGGCCTTTCATGGACAGCCGCTTGATGCCGAGGAATCCCATCAGCTCGTCGTCGGTCATCGCCATCACGCCGCCTCCCAATAGATGATGACGCCCTGGAAGGTGACAGTCGGGCCGTGCTGCGCGTGCCAGAACTCGCGCATTTCAAGCCAGTGCTCGAAGCCGTCGCTCTGCGCGAACTTGTCTAGCTCGCCCTGGTCGTCCAGTGTCCACTCTCTGCCGACGCGGAACATGCCGAACCGCGGCTCGTGCGGATCGAAATAGAGCAAGATGGGCTTGACCTCGGTGCAGCGTGCCACGCCGATGCTCAGACAGTGCTTGGTGCGCTGCGCGTAGTAGAGCTGCACCATTTCGCCGGGGCGCGCGTGCCGCTTGCGATGTGCGCGGATCGTGTGGACCTTCGGGGTGGTCGCGTGGTTGAAGCCCGCCGGCACGGGACGGCCGAGGCCCAAGCAGATCGGCGCCACAAACCGCCGCTGGAACGAATAGGCGACCATCGCTCCCTCCCTCACTCTGCCGTCATCGCGCGCATCCCGCGAGGTGGAGAACGTCGCCGAGATAGAGGCTTTTGCCGCCGTCCTCGCAGCGCACCGTCAGCAGGATGGCAAGGGCGATCAGCACGAGCGCGAGCACAGCGCGAGCGGAGGCGGGGCCTCATGATGCACCGCCCGCCTGTGACGGCTTTTGTGCCGCCGATGTGCGCGGTCCGTTCGCAGAATTCCGATTTTTCCGAGTGCCCGACAGGGCCTCAAAATGCAGGAAACATCGGTGTTTGTTGGTGGCTGGGGGACTAGGATTCGAACCTAGATTGACGGAGTCAGAGTCCGCTGTTCTACCATTGAACTATCCCCCAACTTGCAAGCCGGCATTCGCTGGCTTTACCAGGGCGGTGAATATCGTTGCCGCCCGGGACTCGAAGCGGCACGCCCCGAATATCCACGTTGGCGCAAGCACATCTAGGGCATCCGCGACCGCTTTCCAAGCGGGAAAAGGACGGCGTCGGTGGCGCGCCGGAAGCCGGCGTCCGCGCTCCCGATCCACAGGCCACATCGATAGCGCCCGCGGGGTGGTGAATTGACCGGCTCGGAGCCCAATCCAGGACAGGAAACACGGCTTCAACATGTTTGTGAAGAACGCGACGGAAATAAGAGATGGGCGGCCGCAGCTGCGCATCGCGCTGACAACCAAGGGATTTTCGCGTTCTCGCGGACGCATGCCCGCGTAGCGCGGGAGCGCCGCGCAGGGAACCCGAGCGCGACGTATACGTTGAGATGGCGAGATTCCTCACAGGAGACCGACATGGACAAGGACAGGATCAAAGGCTCGGCCGAGCAGGCGAAGGGCAAGGTGAAGGAGTGGGCAGGCAAGCTCACCGGCGATTCCAAGACCGAAGCCGAAGGCAAAGCCGATCAGGTCAAAGGGAAGGTGCAGAACACGGTCGGCGGATTGAAGGATACGATCCGCGGCAAATAACAAGAACATTCATCCGAAACTCAGAGCCCCATACGGGGCTCTTTGTTTCTGAAGGATCGGGCAGGCCTCACCGCTTGAGCTTTACCGTGAACGACATGGCGCCCGCCCCGCAACACGGGCAGCTCATGGCGACGAGCACGTTCTGCTTCTGCTCCTCATCGAGGTCGGTGCGATCGAGCATCTGCCGGGCCTGCTGCTCGAACAATTGGTGCAGCGACAGCGCGCCGGCGGATACCTGATCCTCAAACGCCCGGTTTTCCGCCGCACCGTCGGGGCTGGCCCTGGCCGGCGCTTTGCCCGTGGTCGTGGCATCGCGGGCGCCCTTGCGAGCCGCTTGCCTGCGCTTTGCCATCCGCATCTCCCGCTCGTCTGCGTGTCATCCTACGCGCAGGTATTGACCAGCGTGCCGACGCCCTCAACCCACACCTTCACCACGTCGCCGGGCTTGAGGAACTCCTTGCGCGCGAGCCCGACGCCCGCGGGCGTCCCGGTCAGGATCAGGTCTCCGGCCCGCAGGGTCACGCGCGTCGAGAGATGGGCGACCTGCTCGGCGACGGTAAAGATCATCTTGCTGGTGTGCGAATCCTGCTTGATCACATCGTTGACCCAAAGCTTGATGCCGACGTTCTGCGGATCCGGGATGCTGTCGGCCGGCACCATCCAGGGCCCGAGCGGGCAGGCGTCCTCGAAGCATTTCTGGCTCAACCAGTCGTATTTGAACGGCGAGGTGTCGGAGATATGGGGGCGCTTGGTGAAATCGCGCGCGGAGAGATCGTTGGCCAAGGTATAGCCGGCAACGTGATCGAGCGCGTCCTCGATCGACACATTTCTTGCGGGACGGCCGATCACCGCGGTCAGCTCCGCCTCCCAGTCCACCATCTTCGAATAGGGCGGGAGGGTCACCGTGCTGTCCGGTGCTGCGAGGCAGTGCGCGGTCTTGATGAAATGCCAGGGCTTGAGCCCGACCTCGTGCGGGTCCGGCTCGGGCGCGATGTTTTGCACCCGCGCCATCTCCATCATGTGGTCGGTGAAATTGGCGCCGGCGCAGAACATCGCGGAAGGCGTCGGCACCGGAGGCAACAGCTGCGTGCCCTTGAGCGGACGAGCCTCGGGCGCGCCGGCATCCGCGGCGGCGCGCAGCAGGCCGCGCGCCGTGTCCCAATCCCGCAGCACGTCGAGCATGGTGACGTAGGCCGCGCGCCCCGTGGCCGCAGCGACGTCCGCGATCGTCTCGCCGACGATGAGGCCCGCGCGTGGGCCCTGCGGCGACTGATAGGTTGCGAGCTTGTACTGCGCCATCGCGGTTGTCCTGTGCGAGTTCGGGTGAGGGTGCGCGGCCGATCGGGCCGCGCGTTTCATTCCGGCTGCAGGCCGATTTCCTGCACGATCTTGCCCCAGGCGGCGAGCTGGGCGCGCACGTAGGCGGCGGTCTCGTCGGGCGTGCCGGCTCCCTCGGTATACATGCCGACCTCGCGCATGCGGCGCGCAATCTCGGCGTCCTTGAGTGCGGCGTCGAGCTCGCGGTTCATACGCTGGATCACGTCGGCCGGCGTGCCCGCCGGCGCCACCACCGCGAACCAGCCGATGAAGTCGAAGCCGGGCAGCGTCTCGGAGATCGCGGGAACGTTTTCGAAGCCGGCCAGGCGCCTGGCCGAGCTCACGCCCAGTGCGCGCAGCTGCCCTTGCTCCATGAGCGGGGCGGCCGACGGCACCGCCAGCACGACGAGCTGCACGCGCCCGGCAAGCGTATCCTGCGCGCCCTGCGGCATGGTGGCGTAGGGCACCTGCGTGATGCTGGTGCCGGCGCGCTTGTTGAACCACGCCGTCAGCATGCCAGAGAAGTTTCGGTATCCGTCGGTCGCCGCGCTCAGCTTGCCGGGCTCGGCCTTGTCGAGCGCGATCAGCTCCGCCAGCGTCCTGGCGCCGATACCGGGATTGGCCAGCAGAAAGAACGGATTGCTGGCGACCATCGACACCGCCGCGAAATCGCGCGCCGGATCGTAGGGCAGCGATTTGAACGTGTAGGGATTGGTGACGAGCGCCGCCGCGGTGGCGAAGAAGAAGGTGTAGCCGTCGGGGGCCGAACGCGCGGCGGCCTGCGCGCCGATGACATTGCCGCCGCCGGGGCGGTTCTCGACCACCACCTGCTGGCCGAGCGCGCGCGACAACTTGTCGGTGATCAGCCGGCAGATGATGTCGGGGGTCCCGCCCGCGGCTTGCGATACAATGAACTTGATCGGCCGCGACGGCCAGGTTTGTGCCGAAACCTCGCCCGCGGCGGCGAGCAGCACGAGCGCCGCCGTCAATCCGCAAATCAACCTGCGCACGAAACCTCCCGGATTTGACAGCGCGCCGTAGCGAAGCTTGGCCGCGCGTCTTTTCTTTGAACCGGCTCATGATACGATACGATCGTATCGGTTGGTAGACCTGGGCGGTGCGGAACGGCACGGGTCTCGTTTGGACGCGTTGACCGCGCCGCGGTTGCGGGCCCGGACACAACGCCATGGGCAGGGACCGGGGATGACCAGCAACTCGTCAGGCCGTGAGCAACCGGGCGTTGCGCGCCTGCGCACGATCGACGTCCATGCCCACGTCATCGTGCCCGAGGTCTACGCGGTGGCGGCGGAGCACAACATCTTTTCCGAGCTGCCCACGGATCCCGGCGTCACCGATGAGATGCGCGGAAGGATCAAGGAGCGCGCCGGTACGGTGCTCGCGCGCATGAGCGACCTGACCGACCGCATCGCGAACATGGACGCGATGGGTGTCGACGTCCAGGTGCTGAGTGCAAGCCTCGTCCATCAGGGGCTCGAATGGGCCGATGCGCAGACGAGCCTGCGCCTTGCCCGTACCACCAACGACTGGATCGCGCAGGCGGTGGCCGCGCATCCCGCGCGCCTGATGGGCCTCGGCACCCTGCCGCTGCATGTGCCCGCGCTTGCGGTCGGAGAGCTCGAGCGCTGCATGGGCGACCTGCGGCTCAAGGGCGTGGCGATATCGACCAGCGCCGGGGGCAGTGAGCTCGGCGATCCCGGGCTGCGGCCGTTCTGGGCCAAGGCGGAAGAAACCGGCGCCGTGGTCTATATCCATCCCGGCGGCAATCGCGATCGCCGCTTCAAGCGCTTCCATCTCTGGAACAGCGTCGGACAGGCATTCGAGGAGGCGATGGCGATCTCCTCGCTCATGTACGACGGCGTGCTGGAAACCTTCCCGCGGCTCAAGGTCTGCATCTCGCACGGCGGCGGCTACATGCCCTTCTACATGGGCCGCATCGACCGGAACTACGCGGAGAAGGCCAATACCCGCGTCAACATGAGCAAGCCGCCGATCGACTACCTGCGCATGCTCTATTTCGATTCCTGCGTCTACGAACGCCCGGTGCTGCAGCACCTCGTCGACAAGGTGGGCGCCGAGCGCGTGCTGCTGGGCTCGGATTATCCCGTGGGCGAAATGCGCCCGATCGAATTCGTGACCGGGACCGACACCCTGTCGGCCGTGCAAAAACAACAAATCGTGGCGGGCAACGCCGCGCCGCTTTTCGGCCTGGCGACCGCGTGACGCGGCGCACGGAGAGCCTTCGTGTACGGGCTATGAAGCGGAACGGAATGCGGGTAGGAGGGTCGCGGGATTTCGCCGCATCACCGTGGCTGCCGTTTCCGCGCGAGCCGGTCAATCACCCGAGCCTGGACGACGAATGATGGACGAAAGACTTCTCAACCCGATTTCGACCCGCGAGCTCGAGCGCCGCTGGGCGGCGGCGCGCAAGGGCATGGCCGAGCACAAGATCGACGCGCTGGTGATGCAGAACAACAATGACTGGCTTGGCGGCTATGTGCGCTGGTTCACCGATACGCCGCTGAGCAATGGCTATCCGCGCAGCGTCATCTTTCCCGCCTCCGACCTGATGACGGTGGTCGACATGGGCGCCCGCGGCGGCCGTCGCAAGCTCGACGGCAGCGACCCGCTCGACCGCGGGGTGGGCGAGATGGTCTTCACGCCGGCGTTCACCAGCGTTGCCTATACAGACGAATACCAGGCCGAGATCGTCGCCGATGAGCTCAAGCGGCGCGGCTATCGTACCATCGGATGGGTCGCAAGCGGCGCCATGCCGCACAAATTCGTCGCGCGCATCGAGCGCGAGCTCGCCGGCAAGGCCGCCTTCGTAGACGCGACCGAATTCATCGACCGCCTGAAAGCGATCAAGAGCGAGGAGGAGCGCGAGCTCATCCGCAAGGCGGCCGAGATGCAAGACGAGATCTTCGATCGTGTGTGCGGGAAGATCCGGCCCGGCATGACCGGCAATGACGTCACCGCACTGGCGCAGTACGAGGGCCGCCTGCTGGGCAGCGAGCAGGGATTGTTTCTCGGTTCGGCGGCGCCGCTCGGCCAGGCGTCGCGGTTCGTCGACCGCCACCTGCAGGGGCGTGCGCTCAAACCGGGCGAGCATTTCACCCTGCTGATCGAGAACAGCGGACCCGGCGGCTTCTACACCGAGATTGCCCGCACCATCGTGCTGGGCAAGGCCTCGAACGAGCTGATCGACGGCTTCGAGTCGATGAAAGAGGCGCAGTCCCATACGCTCCGCCTGCTCAAGCCCGGCGCGTCCTGCGCCGACGTCGCGCGCAGCCACGACGACTACATGCGCAGCCGCGGCCTGCCGGCGGAGCTGCGGCTCTATTGCCACGGCCAGGGCTACGATCTGGTGGAGCGGCCGTTGGTGCGGGCCGACGAGACCATGCAGATCGAGGAGCACATGAACTTTGCGGTCCACCCAGGGTACGAGACGCCGTCGATCTTCGCCGTGATCTGCGACAACTACCTGATCGAGCCTACCGGCCCTGGCGCGTGCCTGCACAAGACCCCGAAGCAGGTATTCGAGGTTTGATGCGCGCATGAAGGTCGACGTGTTGAGCATCGGCTCGTTCCCCGAGGCGACCAATGCCGAGCTTGCCAACCGCTTTGCGGTCGACCGGCACTTCCACCGCCCGGCACCCGAGGCGTTGAGCGCGGAGTTGAGGAGCCGCATTCGCGGCATCGCGACGGAGGCCAACCGCGGCGCCGACCGCGCGCTGATCGCGGCGCTGCCGAAGCTCGAAGTGATCTCGGTGTTCGGGGTTGGTACCGACTCCGTCGATCTTGCGGCCGCGCGCGAGCGCAATGTGCCGGTGACCAATACGCCGGGCATCCTGACCGACGAAGTCGCCGACCTCGCCATTGGCCTGATGCTCGCCTCCGCCCGGCAGATCCTGTTTGCCGATCGCTACGTGCGCGAGGGGCTATGGGCCAGCAAGGGTCCGATCCCGCTCGGACGCAGCGTGGGCGGCAAGACCATGGGCGTGCTCGGCCTCGGCGGCATCGGGCGCGCCATCGCCGACCGCGGCGCTGCCTTGCGCATGCGCATCGTCTACAGTGGACCGCGCCGCAAATCCGATGTGCCGTACGAATATGTCGCCGATCCGGTCGAGCTGGCGCGCCGGAGCGACTACCTGATGGTGGCCTGCAAGGGCGGGCCGGAAACGCGGCACCTGGTCTCCGCCGCCGTCATCGCGGCACTGGGCCCGGCCGGCACGCTCATCAATGTTGCCCGCGGCTCGGTGGTGGACGAGGCCGCGCTGATTGCGGCGCTGGCCGAAGGCCGCCTCGGCCATGCCGCGCTCGACGTGTTCGAGAGCGAGCCCGATCCGTCGCCCGCGCTGCTGCGGCTTCCCAACGTGATCGTCCAGCCGCACCACGGCAGCGCCACGATCGAGACCCGAACCGCCATCGGGCAGCTCATGATCGACAATCTCAGCGCCCACTTCGCCGGACGCCCGCTGCTCACTCCGATCCGGTAGAGTGCCGGCGTGCATGCGCCGATAAATTCATTGCGGGCATCTCGTAAATTCCGCATAGCCGCGATCTGCGACTTTGAGTTGCGGCAATAGAATAAACGAGGCGACTTTCCGGCAATAATGCGCCAAGGGCTTCGCTCAGTCCCTGCGCGCAGCCGTGATTGTTCGTCGGCGGCGAAAAGGCCGTTCGAAGCTTCTCCGATTATCAACAACGCTGCCGGGCCTATCTCCATCGCGTGGGAGCGGCCAGGCCTTCCGCCGGCTGCCGAAAGTACCAAGGTACCCGTTGGTACCGGAAGCATGGAGATTGGCTATGAAGACCTCGATGTCGAAGCTCGTGGCGGCGCTCGGCCTTGCCAGTGCGCTCGCGTTGACCGCGACCACCGTTTCGTTCGCCCAGAACCAGGGCAGCGCCTGCGTTCCGCAATACGACACTTCAGGCGCGCAGAAGGCGCCCTATTGCTGAAAGCTATCGGACAGCACGCGGTCGCTCACGACTTCGTGTAACGGCTGACCGAAGGGGTCCGGCGTCCGCGCCGGGCCCCGTTGTCTTGCGGGAGTCCAGCACGAGCGTGCGCGGATCGAAGAGAACAATTATGCGAAACCGGCGAACGGTCCATTCGCAGCGCTGCCGATTATCGGTCAGCCCTCGTCATCCCATCTCATCACAGCAGCCCGCATTCGTGGGATGCAGGACGGAGCACACCGATGCGTGAACAGGCCTGGACGCGAAAGATTATCGTCCGCGGCGCGGTGGCCGTGGCGCTGGCGATGACGACGCTGGTCACCGTGCCCGCCGCAGCGCAACCCGGAGATCGCGGCCCCACTGGCCCAGCCGATCGCTTCGCGACTTTCCGCGTGCCGGACGAGGGATGGATGACCAACGAATCGGACCCGACCGATGACGGTTCCATCATCATCGAATGCATGCTCTTCGACGGCCGTCCGCTGGCCACCCCCGATCTGCGCACGGGCGGCTTGCTGCGATCGGTGACCGTGCCGCAATACCCGCTGGGGCCGACGAAATGCTGGCCGAGAGAATATAAGCGCACGTAACGCTGCGGTCGTGGCATGCCATTCGCATTCGTAATTCCTCGATAGACGACACCCATTACCTTGGAATTCATGCGAACTCGGCCGTGCGGTCACGCCCGACAAATTAACGTGAGCGAGTTGTGATCGGCGACAACTTGATAAGAAAATAATCGCGGAACATGTCGAACCTGTCCAAATTGTCAGGTGATTCCATGGACCGCATGACCAGCATGTCGACCTTCGTGAAAGTGGTGGAGGCCGGAGGCTTTTCCGCCGCAGCGAGGAAGCTCGGCATATCACCCAGCATGGTGACCGCCCACGTTCAGGCCCTCGAGCAGCGCCTCGACGTCCGCCTTCTCAATCGCAGCACGCGCAAGGTGAGCCTGACCGAGGCGGGTCACGCCTATTATGAGCGCTGCCTGCAGATCCTGGCGGAGGCGGACGATGCCGATCAGGCCGTGCAGGCGTTGCAGTCGACGCCGCGCGGCACCTTGCGTCTCAATACTTCGGTGGCGATCCCGCCGTTCCTCGCTCCCGTCATCGCCGAGTTCGTGGCGCTGCATCCGGACGTTTCGATCAGCATGACGATGACTGACCGGATGATCGACCTGGTGGAGGAGGGCTTCGATCTGGCGGTTCGCAACATGTCGGTCCCCGATTCGAGCCTGATCGTTCGCCGTGTCGCGACCTACCGTTTCGTGGTGTGCGGCGCGCCGAGCTATCTCGCCGCGCGCGGAACGCCGCGCCAGCCGTCCGATCTGGCGGGCCATAATTGCCTGATCTATTCCCAGTCGGCGTGGGGCAATGAATGGCGCTTCGCCGGACCCGACGGCGAGGAGTCGGTCGCCGTGTCGGGAAATCTTTACGCCAACAGCGACAACGCGCTGCGACTGGCGGCGGTGCACGGCCAGGGGCTGGCACTGGCGCCGAGCTTTCTGCTCATCGACGAGATCAAGTCGGGTCGGCTGGTTCCGGTGCTGGCCGAGTTCCTTGGCACCGAGCACGCCATCAACGCGATCTACCCCCACCGCCATCACCTGTCGGCAAAGGTTCGCAGCTTCATCGATCTGTTGGCCAAGCGCTTCGACGATGATCCGGCCTGGGCCGACCCCTGCCGATCCCGCCCGCAGGTGGCGCCCGGCCTCGGCGAGGTCGACCTGGATGGTGCGCCGCTGCTGCGTCCGGACGGGAGCGCGTCCGGGAAATTCGTGCGCCAGCATCAATAGCGGACGCTGCACCGGAGACTGCCGTCCTTGCGACCAGCGGAGCGCGCCGCTGTACCGCCTCGTAGGCGCCGGCCTGCGGGCTTTGCCGCGTCATCGGGATTTCGCTAGCTTGCCCCGCCGCCCGTGGGCGACGGGAGGGGAGGGGCTAGCAGTCCATGACGCAGGCGCAGATCGTCATCGCGGGCGTAAATCATCTCTACCGTCCGCCGAGCGGGCGTCCGGTGCTTGCGCTCGAAGAGGTCTCCATCGACGTGCGTGCGCGCGAGTTTCTTGCGCTGCTCGGACCTTCCGGCTGCGGCAAGTCGACGCTGCTCTATCTCATCGGCGGTTTTCTTCCGACCGAGACCGGCAAGATCCTGATCGACGGCAAGCCGGTCGGCGCGCCCGGCCCCGATCGCGGCATCGTCTTTCAGCACTTCGCCCTGTTTCCCTGGAAGACGGTGCGCGCCAACATCCTCTATGGCCTGGAGAGGATGCGACTGCCGCGCAGCGAGCGCGAAAAACGGGCGCAATCCTTCATCGATCTCGTCGGGCTTGCCGGCTTCGAGGACAGCTATCCCTCGCAGCTTTCGGGCGGAATGCGGCAGCGCACGGCGATCGCGCGCACGCTCGCTTTCGATCCGAAAATTCTGCTGATGGACGAACCGTTCGGCGCGCTCGATGCGCAGACTCGCAGCCTCATGCAGTCGGAGCTGCTCGGCATCTGGCAGCGCACTCCCAAGACTGTGATTTTCGTGACCCACGACGTGCAGGAGGCGGTCTACCTCGCCGATCGCGTCGCCGTGATGTCGGCGCGGCCGGGCCGCATCAAGGCGATCGTCGACACCAGGTTCGATAAGAGCGATCCCGCCATCTTCAAGAACCAGCGCTTCATCGACAAGGTGGATGAGATTCGGAATCTGGTGCGCATCGAGGCGATCAAGGCGCAGGGAGTGCGGACGTGACCAGTATCCCTGCCGGCCGGGCGATGTCGGCACTCCTTCGCTACTCGCCCCTCCTGCTGCTCGCGCTGGCGTGGGAAATCTGCGCGCGCACCGGCCTCGTCTCCGCGCTCGCGCTGCCGCCTCTGAGCACCGTGGTCGTGGCCTGGGTCGATCTCGTCAAGGACGGCGAGCTCGTCGTCAACGGTGCGGCGTCGCTGTGGCGAGCGGGCGCCGGCCTGTTCCTGGCGGTCGTGATCGGAGCGGCCCTCGGCATTTTCATGGCCTGGTGGCGGCCGGTAAACGTGCTGCTCGGCCCGCTGGTCGAGATGTTCTACCCGATGCCGAAATCCGCGCTGATCCCGGTCACGGTGCTGTGGCTGGGCTTCGGCAACGGCTCGAAGATCCTGCTGATCTTTCTCGGCTGCATGCTGCCGGTCACGGTCGGCGCCTTCAACGGTGCGCGCTCGAGCGAACAGGTGCTGGTGTGGTCGGCGCGCAGCATGGGGGCAAACCGGCTGCGCATGCTGTGGGACGTGGTGGTGCCGAGCGCGATGCCCGAGCTGCTCAACGGTATCCGCACCGCGCTCGCACTGTCCTTCATCCTGCTGGTCAGCTCCGAGCTGATCG
Organism: uncultured Alphaproteobacteria bacterium; assembly: GCA_963739385.1. Lineage (GTDB taxonomy): Bacteria > Pseudomonadota > Alphaproteobacteria > Rhizobiales > Xanthobacteraceae > VAZQ01. Next base: position 149,041 of record CAVUAI010000010.1, on the reverse strand, counting down.
CGGCGCGCGAGGGGCTCGGCTATCTCATCGGCTTCCTCGGCGCCAGCGGCACCTACGACGCGATGTTCGCGGTCGTGCTCACGGTCGCGTTGCTCGGTTTCGTGGCCGACCGGATCTATATGGTCGTCATGCAAAGGATGCTGCGGTGGCAGACCTGACCGACGAGACGCCGGGCGGACCGCTCGCCGAATTGGCGCGCGAGCCGTCGCCGCCCGCGGCCTACCGCTGGCTGCGGACGGCGGGATGGGGATTTGCGCGGGTTTTTTCCATTCTCGTCCTGGCCATCGCGTGGGAGATCGCGGCCCGCTCGGGCGCGTTCACGCCCTTCATGTTGCCGGCATTGAGCGCGGTGCTGGAGCGGATCTGGAGTGATCTGGTCGGCGGCGATCTTCTGCTCAACACGGGCGTAACGCTGTACCGGGCCCTGGCCGGCTTTTTTATCGGCGCGAGCGCCGGCATCTTGCTCGGAATGAGCATCTCCCGAAACCGGGTGACGAACTGGTTCTTCGACCCCATCATCTCGGTCGGCTTTCCGATGCCGAAGATCGCGTTCTTGCCGGTGGTCATTCTGTGGCTCGGGGTCTACGACATGTCCAAGATCACGATGATCGCGGTCGAAGCGATCTTTCCCGTGGTGACGGCGACCATCGTCGGCATCCGTGGCGTCGACCGCGAAATCCTCTGGTCGGCGCGCAATATGGGCGCGGGGGAGCGCGAACTCCTGTGGCAGATCGGCCTGCCGGCGGCATTCCCGCAGATCATGACCGGGCTGCAGGTGGCGTTGCCGATCGCGCTGATCGTGGCGATCGTCACCGAGATGTTCATGGGCGGCTATGGGCTCGGCGGCGCGATGAATACTGCCTCGCGCTTTGCCGATTCGCGCGGCGTCTTTGCCGGCATCGTGGAGATCGCGGTGATCGGCTATGCACTGGTCAAGGGCATGGCGTTGGTGCGCCGCCGACTGCTGTTGTGGCATCAAGAAGCAGTGGCGCCCAGTACGGTGTGATGTCCTGAGAGAGAACATGCCGTCCGCAATCGATGCTCGCAGCAGGCCGACCGCTGATCTACGCCGTGCAAACCAATTAGTTGGCGCGCGCGCTCGACCGGCAGATACCGATCGCCGAAAGGAAGTCCCAGCAGGGTGCACTCGGCTGCGCACCCGCAAGCCCGGGCAGCGCCATCAGCAGGGGCGGCAGCGTATGGACGGGGGGAAGGTTGACCGTGAATCCGCGCCCGTCGAGTTCCTGACGACGCTCGGCGTCTGCGACCGTGGGCCAGGGAAGGACCTGAATTCGGTCGTATTCTTCCCGCTCGGCCTGTTCGAGCCCATCGAAACCGTGCATGAGCCGCCCGTCGGTCGACAGGACGTAACGGTGCGGAATCACGTTCGCCAGTTCGCCGCGTTCGCCCAGAACGCAGACCAGGAAGTAATGTTCGCCGGCCTCGGCGCCGGCCAGCAGGCTGAGGCCGCCGTAGTCGAGGCCGCGAAATCGAACCCACTCCCGCCACGACAGTTTCTCCCACTCGGTCCGGGATTCATCCCAGTGCAGAATGACCGTGTTGTCGGGGGTGCCTGTCATGATGTCTCCCGGTTGTTGACGACGATGTTGGCCCTCGCGTACGCGCCGTCTCCGCCTGCGGCGTGTCCCGCCGGCCGCGTGTGCGACGGAGCGCATCAACGTCAACGGCTCAACCGACCCCGAAGCGGTCGGCCAGTTCCTTGCCGCGATTGGTCACGGCGTCGTAATGAAACGATGGCGGCTGAGCAAGGCAGAACGAGAACACGATAGTGCTCTTGTACGATTGCCGCGCTCGAGGGTCAATGCGGGGCCGGCATTGCCTGAGGCACATCGGTTCTTCAGAAGTCCGTGCTGACGAGATGATACGACCCCTTGCGCCCGCGCGAGTAGACCTTGACCGCGATGGCATGGATCAGGTCGCGATTCGCATCAAAGGCGCCAAGGAGGCCAGGCTCATCGAAGGGCATGCCCGGCTGCACGCGCTTCAACGCATCCTCGCTGACGAAGAACACAGCCTCCATCGCACTGTCGTGTCCCCAAAACTGCACGGCGCGCCGGGTGGCGTCGTAAAAGCGGGATTGGTTCGGAAAGTGCAGTGCCATCGTGCGTCTGCCTGTCGTGGTCACAATGTTGCGGGCATATCTTCGACCGCGCTCATCCGGCGCCACAGGGGCATGGCTCGGTCATCCGCCCCGGGTGTCATCACTGGAGCGCGTGGCGCGTCGAGCAAGGGGGTAATCGGCGCTCTCGTAGAGCCGGCGTATTCCGTCGCCGTCGAATCTGTCTTCCTCGACTTCCAGGTGAGCCCCTACCAGATGTTCGGGCGCCAACTCCTCGACGGCAAATCTGATGGCGTCGCAGGCCCTGGCGAAGCGCTGATAGCCTATCGGCCGTTTTCCCTTGGGTCGGCGGGCCGGGAAGAACTCCGCCGGTGCGCTGTAATCAAAGCCGTCCATGTCGTCCGCCGGCGTCCGTTGCCGGGCCGACAGATCGCAGTCCAGGCCACCGTCGCGGCGGCGTGAGCGCGATCACTTGCACGGGCGGCGTCGGGGGCAACTTACCAAGCCAGTCTGCGCGCCAGGCGCGCTCAAGCGAAGATCGTTGCATGCACAGCAGCAGCTCACGGTCGGCTGCCGAGCGGGCACTTGCCGCAAAAAGCCCGCATGCGGCCGCATGGCGGCGATGTTGCAATGCCTTGGACAGATCGTATCCGTCGGACACGGCGCTCTCCTTATCCTGCAGGCGGGAGCGCGATTGTCTCTCGGCCATCGGCGCCTGGTTGATCCCAACGGGCGGTTCGCATGCCGATGATGGTGAAACGATACACCCCTTGCAGGTCCCGAACTAGACAAATCTCTCCAGGCGGGTTCTCCCTCACCGTGACAAGCCATTGCCGGGTCTTTCGAAAAGACCTCATATCGCGGGGCCGCGCGTATCGTTACCCCCTGCACCTGCTTTAATCCCCGCGCCGCTGATCGGCCGAAAGCGGAACCCCTGCATGGCGACGTGCTGGTCGATGCCTCGCGCCGGCCGCCCGGAATCATTCGGTGATGGCAAATTGCCACGCCTTTGTTTTGACCGAGTTGGGATAGCTTGTGACCGCCGGTCCATGGGAGGAAAGCACATGCTTTGGAACACGGTCCTGAACGGGCGACGCGCGGCCTATGAGTGGCACCAAAAAAGAAAACTCCGCGAGATGTTGACAGACCCGCGGTCGACCAAGGGCTTCAGATCGATTGGACAACTCGAGAAGGGAATTGGCGCGGACCGGGCAACGACGGAGCGCCTGCTTCGCACCCTCGGCGCTCGAAAATCCGAATCATCGGAACAATGGACGCTGGCGCCGGTAGAGGGCGCGTGACTTAGGCACCGGAACCTGGCGCCCGGATTTGGGCGCCCGGACTCGGGCGCGCGACTTGGGAAAGTCTTGCGGCGCCCGATTGGCCCGATGACCCGTCGGTGGCGACCCGGGCGAGCAGCCGCGCGCGCACCCGCCGCTCAGCTCCACGTCATGGAGGTCAGAACCGCCGAATAGTGGCAGCCCGCCGCAAGCAGCACAAAACCGTGCCAGATTGCATTGTGGAAGCGCAGGCGCCGCCAGACATGAAAGAGTGTGCCGATCGAGTAAAGAACGCCGCCCGTCGCCAGCAACCACATGCTCACGTGCGGTAGCGCGGCCGCGATCGAATCAAACGCTATCGCACCGCTCCAACCCAGCAGCAGGCAAAGGACGACGGCGAAACGATCGAAGCGTCCGGGCAGGGCGAGCTTCAGAAAAATTCCGATCGACGCGCTCACCCAGACGCCGATACCGAGACCGGCCGAAATCAGCCCGCTCTTCATCTGCGCCAGGAATGGCATGTAGGTCCCGGCAATCAACAGGTAAATGGCGGAATGATCGAAGCGGCGCAGAACCCACTTCGTGGCGGAAACCGGCCACATGTTGTAGGCGGCCGAAAGCACGAGCATCGCGATCAGCCCGACGACATAGATTAGGATTGGTGCCACGTCGATCCGCGGAATCCTCACCGCAACGATCACGATCACAATGGCGCCGATCAGTCCCAGACCGATGCCGATCGCATGCACGATGCCATCGGCAAATATTTCAGCGCGGTCGTAGTTCCAGGCGATTCTCCCCGGACGCGCGTCCGGCATATCGGCAGGGGGCTCGCTCAAAGGTGGCTTTCGGCCGAACACGGAGGTGGGGCACCCATCGTTGTAAGCTGTGCGAATCTATATAGGTCATCCGGTCCGTCGAACAACAACGGGGCACACACTGCACACCAATTTCCGTCGGCGAGCATTGGCGGGCAAGCATTGACGCGCCTCGAGCCGAAAGGCTCCGAGGTTGCTGTAGCCAGCCAGGCTGAGCTGGCGACGATGATGTCGATGGTCGAGCCCAAATCGACTTCTTTACTTGGGCGCCTGAATCGACCAGTCGGTTCCGCCCTTTGGCGACGGCGTGAAGGCGACGTCGACATCGATCGCGGTACCGCAGGCATCCAGCGTCCAGACCTCGCTCCACGGCTCCGATAAGCGCGTCATGGACTTCACGCGGGTGTCGCGGACCCGCACCGCCTTGCACTTGGCGGGGGCTCGACCGATCGTCGCGGCCATCACGCCCTGCAGGACGTCCCGTTGCAGCGTCATGTCCGCGATCGTACCTCCCGGCGCCAGCTCCGCGTTCTTCATGCCGTCCTTTGCCGAAACGAGCAGAAACGTCCGTCGTACCTCCGGCTGACACTTGATGAGGTATCGTTCAAGCCATGCCGCTTCGTCTCGGCCAGCCTGAATGGGAGCCACGGTTTCGAGGACAAAGACCGGCGGCCGAGCGCATCCCGCTGCCGGATTGGCGCGCAACGATGCTGCAACGAGCCGGTCCCGCAACGGCGTGTACCGATCCGAGAACACCTCGCCCGTGACCGTGCGTCCCAGCGTCTGTTCGGCGGCCGACGGGTCGGCCTCGATATAGCTCGGCACGGGCGCCTTCGACTGGCCGCCGCTTGCCGGCTCGGCAACGCCAGGGGGTGCTGAGAAGACGGCGGCCGCCAGCACAAAGGCGCAAGCAATGGCGCTGATCCGCTCCATCAAACCCTCCGGCGCTGCCCGGATGTCATCGTCCCAATTGGTGGTGAGCGAGGGCATTGAATGCTGCTCAGGAAAAGCAGAGACGTGACCACGGGCTCAGGCCGCCGCCACCTTCCACGACGCAAAACCCGCGCCGACAAGAGTCTGCGGACTCGGGAAATAATCGATCAGCTCGAACCCTCTGCTGCCGGCTGCGGCATGGGCGACCACCCAGTCGCGGATTTCGTGCGCGCCATTGCCGGTGCGGGGCAGGGCTTCGGTGAGGAACGCGGCGAGCCGTGCGTCGTCGCCGTCCTCGAAGTGCCGGATGCAGGCGTGATCGAAGGCCTCATCGATCCACCCCATCGTCGGCTCGCCGATCGAGTGACTCAAGCCGCCGGTCCCGAGGACCGCGACACGCAATGGCGCGGGATAGCTCTCGATTGCCTGCCGCAACAGCCGGCCCCAGGCGAGGCAGCGGCGGATGCTTGGCATCGGCTCCTCGAGGTCGTTGACGATGATGGGCACGATCGGCAGGCCGGGATCGACGCCTATTCGCCACAGCGGGATGCAGGTGCCATGGTCGAGCTTCAGCCGGTGCGACAGTGCGGGCTCGAAGTCGCCGTCGAGCGCGGTTTCGAGCAGATGACGCCCGAACGCGGCGTGGCCCTTGAGCCGTTCGCGCGGGAACACCTTCTTCATGAATGGCTCTGGCGGGCCGTCGTGCTCCTCACCGATCCCGATGCAAACCGCCGGCAGATTGCTGATGAAGAAATTGACCCAGTGATCCGGCGAGACGACCACGAGCAGATCCGGCCGGCAGGCCTTGAGCCGCCGCCCGATTTCATCGAAGCCGGCCGCGAGCTTGTCGCGGTGCGCGGGCGGCATGGTCTCCCAGTCCCGCGCGATGATCGGCCCATGGCTGGCTGCGAAGACGCCGACGAGGCTAGCCATTGACGACGTCCTCCCTTGCCTTGAGCGCGTGCAGGCGAGCGATGAATTCGGCCTCCGGCATGCCACGGATCTGGAAGTAGAAGCGCAGCAGGTAGGCGTTGACCAGCGGCGCGATTTTTTCCACGTCGTCTTCGAGCAGGGCCTTGCGAACCTCGGGCTTGATCTCGTAGCGATCGATCACGGGCGCCATGTCGAGTACGATATTCGGCCGCGAGCTGCGGATCGTGCTGCAGGTCGAAGAACAGCTTGCTCACCCAGTAGTCCGTCATGGCCGTTTCCTTGCCGCCTCCGGCATCACATCGTTCGCGTCAGGTGATCGGTAAATCTACCACGCGGGAATGCGGGCGCGCCATGAGGCGCGTGTCGGTCTGCCATACGATATTCAGCAGGCCAATTGTGCCGCAAGGCGGACAAAAATAGCGAAAGCCCGGCACCTGGCCGGGCCTACGCAAACGCCGGACGAATGGCCGGGCTCTTCTCACCTGGTGCTTGCGGCTATTTCAGGCGCTTCGCCGCCTCCTGTACGATGCTCAGGTCGGCGTGTTTCTTGACGTCGAGGCTCGTCCGCACGAAGCCCAGGTCCTTCGTCATGTCGACGTTCTTCTGCAGTGCATCGAGATCCGGAATCATGTTCGGGTCGCGATAGTAGTCCTTGTCCGTGAACAGCCAGCTGAAGCTCGCGGCCGGCTGCTTGGTGACGCGTGCGGCGATCTCGGCTGCCTCCTTCTGGTTCGCAGGGTCGAGATACCATTGCACGATGCGCAGCGTGTCTTCCATGAAATCGACCATGGCCGCGCGGTTCTTGTCGAGGAACGGCTTGCGCGCGGTCCACACGATCATTTCGGTAACCCCGATCGCGTCGCGCTGGGTATAGAGGCTGCGGGCGATCTTGCGCAGCTCCGGATCGAGCGAGAACGGCAACACGCCCGGAATCAGATCCACCTTCTTCTCCGCCAGCATCGCCCGCATGGTCGGGAACGGCGCTTCCACCACGGTGTAGTCACGCTTGTCCTCGAACCCAAACTTGCGCAGCATCGCACGGGTGGCGACGTCGACCGCGCTGCCGGCGGCATTGGTGCCGACGATCTTGCCCTTCATGTCCTCCGGCTTCTTGATCGGTCCGTCGGCGAGCACGAGGTATTCCTGCGTGTAGCGGCCCGGCATGCCGTCACGGAACTCGTCAGCGATCACGCGGATGTCGTCGAGGCCGGCGTTCTGGATCGCGATGCCGAGCGTGGAATAGGCCAGGTTGGCGACCTCGAGCTCGCCGTTGGCCATGGCCGTAATCATCGGCGGCGTGCCCTGGTAGCGCACCGGCTCGAGCAGGTAGGACTTGCCGAGGTGTTTCGCCAGGTCCTTCTTCTCGAGGAGGATCGAAGCCCAGTTCGAGACCGGCGCCACCCATGAGACGCGTATCCGCACGGGGTCGGCGCTGTGCGCGGCGGTTGCCCCCAAGAGCACCGCGGCCGCGGCACCCGCAAACATCAATTTCAGGATACGCATGCGCATTCCTCCAGGTGATGGTTTTTGGCGGTCGCCCGATTTGGCGCCACGTTGCAGAGGGGCGCTGGTCTTGGCAAGCGCCGAATTGGCGCACGTCCGGCGACGCATGCCCGGTTCGAGGCTCACGGAGAGGCCTCCTCCAGCACGCGGCCCTTGGTCTCGACCGCGAACAGGCCAGTGACCACGGCGGCGATCGCCGCGACGACCGCGAAGGTCACGAACACCGTCGGCAGGCCGCCGGCCAGCATGATTCCGACCACGGTCGGTCCGATCATGGAGGCGAAGCGCAGCCATGCGGTTGCGGTCCCCACGCCCAGCGCCCGCACACGGGTGGGATATAGCTCGGGCGTGTAGAGATAGACCCCGATATTGATGGTGCTGATGAAGAAATACGCGATGGTCATGCAGGTCAGCACCTGCTCGGCAGTGGGCTCGGGAAACAGCGCCAGCGCGGCCAGTGCAAGCGCCGCTGCGGTGAACGAGAGAGCAAACCACAGCCGCCGCCCGACATGATCGATGGTCAGAGCGCAGATCAAGGTGCCGAGCAGGCCGACGGCCTGCGTGATCAGTCCGTACCGCAGCGAGACGTCTAGCGGCAGCTTGAACACGGTGCGGTAGACGGTCGGCAGCCAGATCGCGAGCCCATAGTTTACGAAATAAGCCGAGAACCAGATCACCCACACCACGAGCGTGCGCCGCAGATAGAGCGGGCCGAACAGGTCGGCGAGCGAGGCGGGTTTGTCCACGGTGGACACGACCGGCTTCGGCGGTGGCAGCGGCTGCCCGCTCGCGGCTTGCGTTTCGGTCTCGATCAGCGCCATTGCGGCTTGCGCCTCGGCGTGGCGGCCGCGCACCGCGAGCCAGCGCGGGGACTCCGGCAGCAGACGCCGCAGCACGAGCGCCAGCAGCGCCGGCAACGCGCCGATGACGAACATGTATTGCCAGCCGAAATGCGGCACGACCCATAATCCGACGAGGCTCGCCGCCACCAGTCCGATCGGAAACACGAGTTCGTACAACAGGACAAATCGTCCGCGGCCCTGGGCTCTTGCGAGTTCGCTGATGAAGACGGCGGCCACCGGCACCTCGCCGCCGAGCCCGATGCCCTGGATGGTGCGGAATAGCAGCAGCGAATTGTAGTCCCACGCCAACGCGCAGACGAGGCTCATCACGGCGAACAGCGCGATCGACCAGATCATCGCCGTCATCCGCCCGTGCCGCTCGGCGATCCACCCGAACAGCAGTGCCCCCAGCAATTGTCCGAGAAAACCCGCCGAGATCAGGATGCCGATCTGCGGCGGCGTGAGCTTCCAGAGCGGGACGATGACGGGAAGGACCGATGCGATCGCGAGCGCGTCGAAAGCATCGAAGAAAGTCGCGACGCCGACGATGATGCGCGCCTTGACCTGCCACCACGACGTGGGCAGACGCTCAAGCCGCGCTACGATGTCGTCGACCGACGGGCGGGTGCTGACGGCGTCCATCTTGTCCTCCCCGGTTTGCTCGGCCGCGTATTCCGCGGCTCTTGGCGGCTCTTATATGTCCGCTAGCCGTCCGCCAGCTTCAGCAAGCGCATGGCATTATTGAAGCAGATGTCCTTGCGCACGTTGTCCTCGAGCGCGACCTCGTCGATGAAGTGTGCGGCTTCGTGCGTCGACTCGAACGGGTAGTCGGCGGCGAACATCACGCGCTGGCGGCCGAGCGCGCTGATGGCGCATGCCAGCGGCTCCGCCGAGCACATGCCTGACGTCGTGACCGCGATGTTCTCCCTGATGTACTGCGACGGCGGCTTGGCAAGCTTGATGCCGTAGAGCTTGGCGCGGCTGTCGAAACGCCACAGCAGATACGGCAAGGTTTCCCCGAGGTGGCCAAGAATGACCTTCGCATTCGGGAAACGGTCGAACAGGCCGCCGAAGACGAGACGCAGCGCGTGCGATCCAGTTTCGAACCCCCATTCCCAGGTCGCGCGCCGCAAGCCCTTGTAACCGTCGAGGGCGCGGGAGGGGGTCACCGGATCCGTCGGATGAATGTAGATCGGCGCAGCGAGCGCCTGCGCTCTCTCCCAGAGCGGCTGCAGCGATGGATCATCGAGATACTGGCCATTGGTGTGGCCGTTGATCATGGCGCCGCAGAATTTCAGCTCGCGCACGCACCGTTCGAGCTCATCCGCGGCGGTTGCGGGATCCTGCACCGGCAGATGCGCGAAGCCGCTGTAACGGTCAGGGCGCTTCTCAATCTCGCGCGCCAATGCGTCGTTTGCCTCCCGCGCCTTCCGGCACGCGGTCCGGGGATCGCGTTCCGCCTGGACGCCGGGGCCGGCGAGGGAGAGGACCGCGCGCGCAATCCCGGCCTGGTCCATCGCCGCAAGACGCATCTCGCCGAAGTCCGAGAGGCGGGCCACGACCTGGCGGTAGATTGCGGGATCGACGTCGCCGACCGTGGGTTGCCAATAGTCCTCGAAGCCCGGGCACAGGAAGTGTTCTTCGAGTGCGATCTTCTCGACCATGCCGTCCCTTGGGTTGTTCCTCGTCTTTGTTTTCTGTACCGTATTCTGGTTGAAGCGTATCAATGGGTGAGCCAGCAGGCAAGTTTGTGCCGCGCTGATCCGATGTCTGGAGAGAGAAGTGCAAAAGCAAGGCGGGCCGCGCGCCGTGAACGACAAGAGCCGCGGCGCCGGCGACAAGCGCGAGGACAAGAGCCAGGTGCAGGTCATCGCCCGTGCCGCGGCGATCTTGCGCGCGCTCGAGGAGCAGCCCGCCGGCCTGAGCCTCGGGCAGATTGCGCAACGGGTCGAGCTTGCGCGCTCGACCGTGCAGCGCATCGTCGCCGCGCTTGCGGCGGAGAAACTTCTGATCGCGGCGTCGCCCACGGGCCGGGTGCGCCTCGGCCCTACCATCCTGCGGCTCGCGGCCTCCGCGCGCACCGACTTTGTCGCGCTCGCGCGCCCGTTCCTGGTGCGGCTCTCGAGCGAGCTCAACGAGACCGTCGATCTCGCGACCATCAAGAAGGATCATCTCATCTTTGTGGACCAGGTGATCGGCCCGCACCGGCTGCGGGCGGTCTCCGCCGTCGGCGAAACCTTTCCGCTCTACTGCACCGCCAACGGCAAGGCCTATCTGGCCCAACTCGACGAGGTGGCCGTCGCCCGCCTCATCGGGACCAGCTTCGAGCGGAGAACCACGAACACGATCACGCGGCTCAACGACCTGCTCAAGGAGCTCAAGTCCGTGCGCAAGTCGGGCGTGGCATTCGACCGCGAGGAGCACACGCTGGGAATCTGCGCGGCCGGGGTCGTGATGCGCGACCTGCTCGGCAATGACCTTGCGATATCGGTGCCGGTGCCGGCGCAGCGCTTCCATGCGCAGGAGCGGCTGATCGCCGAGCGGCTGCTGGCGACGCGGCGATCGTTGGAACAGCATCTCGCGGCCGCGGCGGCGTGACGCTGTTCGGTGGAGGGCCGATCGGGCAGACACGGTATCAGGTGATCTGCACGGTCTGGTCCGAATAGTTCACCTTGAGGGTGATGCAGCCCTCGTTGACGCGCCACTTCTGGATCGTGTAGGTGCGCAGCCCCGCGGCATGCAAGGGATCGGTCTTGGCGATCGCCTCGGCCTCTTCGAACGAATTTGCACGCAGCACGAACATGCCGGCCTCCGGAACCTGCGACCCTCTTGCATAGAGGGGCCCGGCGGCGAACATGATTCCCTTGCGCTCCAGTTCAACCTGGTGAGCGAGGTGATCGCTCAACCGCTTTTCGATCTCGGGCGAACGCACCGGGCGCGTCACGACAAGATACATCTCCTTGCCGAGGAACTTGTGGGTCAGAGGATGAACGCTGCTCGGTTCGTCTGCCATCATGGTCTCCGGTATCGGCTGTGATGAGTGGCCGTTTGCCGCGCTATTGCCGCGCAATGCCCGCCGTATCGATGACCCGGTTCCAGCGCGCGATTTCGGCCTTGGTGCGATCGGCCGCCGCTTCGGGGGTGCTGGAGCCCGGGAAGGCGCCGAGCTCGCGCAGCCGCTTGTCGACATCCGGCGCGGCGATCGCGCGTCTAATCTCGGCATTCAGGCGCTCCACGATCGGCCGCGGCACGCCGCGGGTGGTCGCAACCGCCATCCAGGCCATGACCTCGTAGTCCGGCGCGACGGCTTCAGCGACGGTTGGAATCCCGGGCAGCTTGGGCCAGCGCTGGCGGCCCGATATCGCCAGGGCGCGGAACGTTCCGGACTCGATGAGGCTGAGGAGGGCGGTGCCGGGTGCAATCACCATGTCGACGTCGCCCGAAAGGAGCGCCGTGACGGCGGCCGAGTCGCCGCGATGCGGAACGTGCAGCATCTTTGCGCCGATCGTGGCGGCAAACAGTTCGCCCGCCATGTGCTGACCAGTGCCGACACCGGCGGTGGCGAAGGTCACCGCGGACGGTGCCGCGCGCGCTGCGGCGACGAACTCCGCCATCGTCTTGAAGCGGGATTTCGCATTGACGACAAAAAAGAATGGAAACTCCGATACGACCGAAATGAATTCGAAGTCCTTGACCGGATCGAACGCCAGCGATTTGTAGAGCGCAGCCGATATGACGTGCGCGGTCGTCAGCAGCACGATGGTGTGGCCGTCGGGCGTGGCCCTGGCCGCCTGCTCGGACGCAAGATTCCCACCGGCCCCAGGCCGGGCCTCGGAAATGACCGGGTATTTCAGCCCTCTTGCCAGCTCCTCGCCCAGTACGCGCGTCACGACGTCGGCATTCCCGCCCGGCGCGAAGCCTTGCAGGAAACGAATGGGCCGGCTCGGATAATCGTTCGCCGATGTCGGTGCCCCGGCGAGCGCGCCCGCGGTTGCCAGCACGAAAATCAGAATGAAGCGTTCCACGACGAGTCCCGGCGGGGTTGGGAACAGCAGGCGACGCATGGCGATCCTAGGCCCGCCCCATGCGCGCGACAATCGTGCCGCGCCCTCTTCGCTTGCGCTGCCGGCGGCTCCGAATGTATGCTCAGCCGATACAAACGTACCATATTACGGGACATGCGGCCGAAGAACGCCGCTCCCGAAGGGAGGCGTGCTTGGCGAAGAAAATCCGCGGCGTCACGTTCGAGGAGAACCTGAACAACAGCATGGGGCTTGAGTTCTACAACCTCTCGCACCGCTTCGGTTACCAATCTCCGAACTGGCCCTATTTCGAAGACGTCAAGATCGAGCGGATCCACTACCACGCCAAGTCGGGCGTGCTGTCACAGCGCATCACGACCAGCATGCACAACACGACGCATATCGACGCCCCCGCGCACGTGGTGCAGGGCACGCCATTCATCGACGAGGTTCCGCTGCCGCATTTTTTCGGCTCGGGAATCGTCATCTCGATTCCGAAGAAGAAGTGGGAGCAGATCACCTACGACGATCTCGAAAAGGCCGCCGGCAAGGTGGTGCGCCCGCGCGACGTCGTCATCGTCAATACCGGCTGGCACAAGCTCTACGAGGACAACGAGGACTATTTCTGCCGAGCGCCGGGCTTCGTATCGTCGGCGGGCGAATGGTTCGTCGAGAAGAAGGTCAAGGTCGTGGGCCATGATACCCAGGCGAACGACCATCCCCTCGCCACCGCCATCGGTCCGCAGCGCAACGGCCCGCTGCATCCGCACCTCGCCGACGAATACAAGAAATGGTCGGGCGGGCGCGACTGGAAGGACGACTTTCCGGACTGGGAGCCCGTCCACCGCATCCTGTTCAAGAACGGCATCCTCGGTATCGAGAATGTCGGCGGCGACATCGACAAGGTGACGGGCAAGCGCTGCACCTTCGCTCTGTTCCCGTGGAACTGGGAGCGCGGCGACGGCTGCATCATAAGGCTCGTCGCCATCGTCGATCCCAAAGGCTCCTACCGGATCGAGAAGGGGGAGAAGTTCTGATGCAGGTCAAACATCTGAGCGAAGCCAAGCCCTACGAGGCGCCCAACCACCGGGCCTATTGCTCGCTGCGCCTGTTCGGCCTCGACGCCGGCGGCCCCAAGCAATTCACCGTCGGGCTGTCGCACTTTCTTCCCGGCGGCGGCGCCGGTCCCGACGCCTCGCCGACGGAAAAGGTCTACTACGTGCTCTCCGGCGAGCTTACGCTCATCGCCGGAGGCAAGGAGACCGTGCTGAAGGCCAACGATTTCCTGCTTCATCGGTCCGAACGAGAGCCGCGAGATCGTCAATCGCGGCAACGACGTCGTGACCATGCTGGTCGCGGTGTCGACGCCGGCGAAATGACGCCAATGGGATCATGCCCGGACACTATGTTCCGTCGTGCGCGGGCTTGACTCCAAGAATGTGTCCCGGGCGCAACGCAGCATGAAGCGAAGCGGAGTGATGCGTTGCAGACCCGGGATCGTTACGCATACCGCCTTCGCAACGGTCCCGGATCAGCAGTGCAGCGCTTCGCTGCCGCTTGCGCTGTCCGCATCCGGGACATGTAACGGTTTAGCGAGTCCGTCATGTCCGAAGACTTTTTGAAGAATCCTCTCTCCTTGTTCGACGTCCGCGGCAAGACCGCGATCGTGACCGGCGCCACCGGGGCGTTCGGCGCATTGGCGGCGAAGGTGCTCGCAGGTGCCGGCGCCAATGTCGTGCTCTGTGCCAATAATGCGGGCGAGCTGAAAAAAGTCGCCGCCGAATGCGAAGAGCTCGGTGGCAAGGTCGAAACGGTTGCCAGGCGCCCGAGCTCGGAAGCCAATTGCGATGCGATCGTGGATGCGGCGGTCGGCAAATTCGGCCATGTCGACATCCTGGTGGTGGCGTCCGGTCAGAACAAGGTCTCCAAGATCGTCGACCAGAAGCCGGAAGACTTTCTCGACGTCATGGACGCCAACGTGACACAGTCCTGGCTGATGGCCCGCGCCGCCGGCCGGCAGATGCTCAAGCAGGGCCAGGGCGGCAAGGTCATTCTGATGTCTTCTGCGCGCGGGCTGCTCGGGCATCCCGCCGGGTACACGGCCTATTGCGCCTCTAAGTCGGCGGTCGACGGCATCACCAAGGCGTTGGGCTGCGAATGGGGCGATTCCGGCATTACCGTCAATGCGCTTGGCCCGACCGTGTTTCGCTCGCCGCTCACCCAGTGGATGTTCGAGGACAGCGACCGGTCGCGGGACGTGCGCAAGGGCTTCCTTACCAGGGTTCCGAAAGGCCGGCTCGGCGAGCCCTCTGATCTCGCCGGACCGTTGCTGTTCCTGGCCTCAAAGGCGTCGGATTTCTACACCGGCCACGTCCTCTACGCCGACGGCGGCTACACCGCGGGGTAATGAATGGCGAAGGCGCGCATCGCCGTCCTCGGTGCCGGCCTCATGGGCCACGGCATCGCGCAGGTGTTCGCGCTCGCCGGCCACGAGGTCTCGATCTACGACTCGGTCGCGGCCGTGCTGGACGGCGCCAAGGGACGAATTGCTGCCAATCTCAAGGATCTCGGCGACGACCCGGCGGCGGTCGAGCGCGTGCGGCCGTCCTCCGATCTCGCCGCCGCGGTGCGTGACGCCGACTATGTTGTCGAGGCGGTGCTGGAAGATCTGCCGTTGAAGCAGGCGCTGTTCGCCGAGGTCGAGGCGCACGTGCGGCCAGAGACGATTCTCGCCAGCAATACCTCGGTGATTCCCATCACCAGGATCATGGAAGGCCTGCGCGACCGCACACGCGCGCTCGGCACTCACTGGTGGAACCCGCCCTATCTCGTGCCGCTGGTCGAGGTGATCGGCACGCAGTGGACGTCGCAGGCGGCGATCGACTGGACCATCGATCTGCACAAGTCGGCGGGAAAAATGCCGGTGCACGTGAAGAAGGACGTACCCGGATTTGTCGGCAACCGCCTGCAGCACGCGCTGTGGCGGGAGGCCATCGCGCTGGTCGAGCACGGCATCTGCGATGCCGAAACCGTGGACACCGTGATCAAAGCCAGCTTCGGCCGGCGGCTGGCTGTGCTCGGGCCGCTCGAGAACGCCGACCTCGTCGGCACCGACCTGACGCTCGCCATCCACCGGACCGTCCTTCCCGACATCGAGCGCCGGCCGGGCCCGTCGCCCTATCTCGAAGCGCTGGTGGTGAAGGGCAAGCTTGGCTTCAAGTCGGGGGAAGGCTTCCGCACCTGGAGCGCGGATGCGCAGGCGGCGCTGCGAAGCAAGGTACTCCAACATCTCAAGCGGGCGCGCGCGAGCGACGCCTGACAATGTTGCCGTCATGCCCGCGCTTGGCGCGGGCATCCACGTCTGGGGAGCGTGGGGCACCAAAGGACGTGGATGGCCGGACGAGCCCGGCCATGCCGAAAGCGAGGAACAGAATCCGGGAGGTCCACATGCCGAAAGACACATCACTCTATTTGCAATCCGGTATTTCGCGCCGAACGCTCGTCGGCGGAGGCCTCGGCGCCCTGGCCGCGCCGGCGGTGTTGCGGGTGATCCCCGCCAACGCCCAGAGCCGCGCGATCAAGATCGGGCACGTCAGCCCGCGCACCGGACCGCTCGCCGGCTTCGGCGAGGCCGACGGGTTCATCCTCGAGCAGGTGCGCGGCATTCTCGGCAATGGATTACAGAGCGGTGGGCGCACCTATCCGGTGCAGATCATCAGCAAGGACAGCCAGTCGAGCGGCAGCCGCGCCGCCGAGGTCGCCTCCGAGCTGATCCTCGGCGACAAGGTCGATCTGATCGTCGCATCGGCGACGCCCGACACCACCAATCCGGTCGCCGACCAGGCCGAGGTCAACGAGGTTCCCTGCATCACCACCAATTGCCCATGGCAGCCTTACTTTTTCGGACGCAAGGGCGATCCCGCCAAAGGCTTTACCTGGACCTATCATTTCTTCTGGGGCCTCGAGGACGTGATCGGCGTATTCCTCGCGCTGTGGGACTCGGCGCCGACCAACAAGGTCGTCGGCGGGCTTTTTCCCAACGACGCCGACGGCAATGCCTGGGGCGATCCGCAGCGCGGCCTGCCGCCGGCGCTGGCCAAGGCCGGCTACAAGCTTACCGATCCCGGTCGCTACCAGCTCATGAACAACGATTTCACGTCGCAGATTTCGGCGTTCAAGGCGGTCAACGCCGAGATCGTCACCGGCAACATGATCCCGCCGGACTTCGCCACCTTTTGGTCGCAGGCGGCGCAGCAGGGCTTCCGCCCGAAGATCGTCACCATCGGCAAGGCGCTGCTGTTCCCCTCGGTGATCGACTCGCTCGGCGCTCGCGGCAACGGGCTCACCAGCGAGATTCTGGTGGACGCCGAACCATCCGTTCAAGTCGGGCCTCACTGGCCAGAGCGCGAAGGAACTCACCGACGCCTATGTCAACGCGACCAAGCGGCCCTGGACGCAGCCGATCGGCTTCCAGCATGCCCTGTTCGAGGTCGCAATTGACGTGCTCAAGCGCAGCAAGTCGGTGGAACCCAAGGCGATCCTCGATGCCATCGTCGCCACCGACTACAAATCCATCGTCGGCCCCGTGAAGTGGACCGGGCAGCCGGTGAAGAACGTCACCAAGACGCCGCTCGTCGCCGGACAGTGGCAACGCCGGAACGACAAGTTCGATCTGGTCATCACGACCAACAAGACCGCGCCCGAGATTCCCGTTGGTGGACAGCTGCAGCTGCTGTCGTGATGGAATAGCGCAGCGCGGATATTCCGATCCGTCACCCTGAGGTGCTCGCCCTCTGGGGCGAGCCTCGAAGGGCGACGGCCGGCAGTGCCCGTCATCCTTCGAGGCTCGCTGCGCTCGCACCTCAGGATGACGGATCAAGGATGTTCCCGCGGCGAAATGCTCATGCCTCCCATTCTCGCATTCGAAAAAATCTCCAAACGGTTCGGCGCCGTGATCGTCGCGCAGGCGGTCGACCTCGCGCTCGCCGAGGGCGAGGCGCTCGGCATCATCGGGCCGAACGGCGCCGGCAAGACCACCCTGTTCGGCATCGCGAGCGGCACCACCCAGCCCGACGCCGGGCGCGTGGTCTTCGCAGGCGCGGATATCACGCGTCTCGCGCCGGAGCGCCGCTGCCGCATGGGCATCGGCCGCTCGTTTCAGATCCCGCAACCCTTCAACGGCATGACCGTGTTCGAGAACCTCGTGGTGGCGGCGGCATTCGGCGGCGGCCACGCCGAGCGTGAGGTCTATCCGCGCTGCGTCGAGCTGCTCGAGCAATGCGCGCTTGCGCAGAAAGCGAACCGGCCGGCCGGCAGCCTGACGCTGCTCGACCGCAAGCGGCTCGAGCTGGCGCGAGCCCTCGCCACGCAGCCGCGGGTGCTTCTGCTCGACGAGGTCGCGGGTGGTCTCACCGAGCACGAATGCGCGGCGCTGGTCGAATTGATCCGGGACATTCGGCGCGGCGGCGTCTCGATCATCTGGATCGAGCACGTGGTGCATGCGCTTATTGCGATCGTCGACCGTCTCGTGGTTTTACACGGCGGTCGCTTGATCGGGGAGGGCGAGCCCAAGGCGGTGATTTAGTCGCCCGCGGTGCGCGAAATCTATATGGGGATCCCGGCCGATGCCTGAGCCGCTCCTCGATGTCCGCGCGCTCGATGCGTTCTACGGCGATTTCCAGGCGCTGTTCGGCGTATCCCTCACCGTCGCGGCCGGCGAGGTGGTGGCCGTCATCGGCGCCAACGGCGCCGGCAAGTCGACCTTGCTCAAATGCATCGCTGGAGCGATCGGCTCGCGCCATGAGGCTATCCGTTTCGATGGCCGGCCGATTGGCGATGCACCGGCGCATGCGGTGGTCGCCCGTGGCATCGCGCTCGTCCCCGAAGGCCGCCGGTTGTTTCCGTCGCTATCGGTTGAGGAGAACCTGCTCATCGGCGGCCAGCTTGGCCGGCCGGGGCCGTGGAGCGTCGCGCGAATCTACGAGCTGTTCCCCGTGCTCGCCGAACGTCGCCACATGCCGAGCACGTCGCTCTCCGGCGGGCAGCAGCAGATGGTCGCGATCGGGCGCGCGCTGATGTCCAACCCCAAGCTCTTACTGTGCGACGAGATCAGTCTCGGGCTTGCGCCCATCGTAGTGCGCGAGGTCTATGCCCGCCTGCCGTCGATCGTGGCCGAAGGGAGTTCCCTCGTCATCGTCGAGCAGGACATCGTGCAGGCACTCAAGGCGGCGAACCAGGTCTATTGCCTGCAGGAAGGGCGCGTCGCGTTGAACGGCCCCGCGGCAACATTGACGCGCGACGCCATCTCGGCTGCCTACTTCGGGGCGTGACGATGATGATGATGACAAGCGCAGGTCGCCGCGCGCTCCACCTCTCCCCGTTTGCGGGGAGAGGTCGCGAGCGCAGGCTTTGGTGACCGCCCATGGAATGGGTCAACATCATCATCCAGGGCGTGTTGATCGGCGGACTCTACGCCATGTTCGCCGCCGGGCTCGCACTGATCTTCGGGGTGATGCGGCTCGTCAACATCGCGCATGGCGACCTGATTGTGCTCGCCGCCTACATCGCTTTGATGACGACGGATACGCTCGGCATCAACCCGCTGCTCGCCATCGTCATCGTCGTGCCGATCATGGCCGCGATCGGCTATGGCCTCCAGCGCGCGCTGCTCAACCGCACGCTTGGCGACGACGTGCTGCCGCCGCTGCTGGTAACGTTCGGGCTGTCGGTGATCATCCAGAACGCGCTGCTGGAAATGTTCACCGCCGACAGCCGCAGGCTCAAGGCCGGGGCGATCGAGGTCGCGAGCTTTCCGCTCGCGGAGGGTGTATGGATCGGTGTCCTGCCGCTGCTGCAATTCGTCGTCGCCGTGGCCGTCATTGCCGGCCTGCAACTCCTGTTTTACCGCACGGCGCTCGGCCGCGCGTTCCGCGCAACCTCCGACGATCAGTCGGTGGCGCAACTGATGGGCCTCGACAACCGCCATGTGTTTGCGCTCGCGATGGCGCTGTCGCTGGCCGTGATTGCGATCGCCGGTGTCTTCCTCGCGGTGCGCACCAACTTTGATCCGGCGATCGGGCCTGCCCGGCTGATCTTCGGCTTCGAGGCCGTCATCATAGGAGGGCTCGGCAGCATGTGGGGCACGCTCGCCGGCGGCATCATCCTCGGCGTCTCGCAGGCGATCGGGGCGCAGATCAATCCGGGCTGGCAGCTGCTGGCCGGGCATCTGGCCTTCCTGCTCATTCTGGCGATACGCCCGGAGGGCCTGTTCCCGAAGGTGCAGGGATGAGCACGGCCTTTCGCGTCGAGCATGCTACCCGCTCGAGCCATGTCGGCAGCGCGGTGTTTGCCCTCGCGCTCATCGCGCTCGCCGCCGCGCCGGCCTGGGGCGGGCGCGACGACCTGCGGCTTCTTTCCGAGATTTACGCCTATGTCGCGCTCGCCAGCCTGTGGAACCTGCTCGCGGGCTATGCTGGGCTCGTCTCGGTCGGTCAGCAGGCCTATGTCGGCCTGGGCGGGTATGTCCTGTTCGCCTCGACCATTCTCGCCGGGGTCCACCCCCTCGTCGCGGTGCCGGTTGCGGGCGTCATCGCAGCCGTAGTGGCGTTGCCGGTGGCGGGCCTCATGTTTCGGCTGCGCGGGCACTACTTCGCCATCGGCACCTGGGTCGTCGCGGAGGTGTTCCGCCTGATCGCGTCGCAGATTTCCGCCCTCGGCGGCGGCTCCGGCATCAGCCTGCCGGCCGGGATCGTCACCGCGATGGCGTCGAGCCGGCAGATGCGGGAGTTCCTGATCTACTGGGTCGCGCTTGCGCTCGTGGTCGTGGTGCTCGCCGCCATCGTGCTGCTGCTGCGTTCGCGCTACGGCCTGGCCCTCACCGCCATCCGCGACAACGAGCTGGCGGCGCGCTCGAACGGCGTCGACGTGACGCGCACGAAGCTCGTCGTGTATATTCTCACCGCCTTCGGCACCGCCATGATCGGCGCGCTGATCTTCCTGCAGAAGTTGCGCATCTCTCCCGATACCGCGTTCAGCGTCAACGACTGGACGGCCTTCGTCATCTTCATCACGGTGATCGGCGGGATCGGGCGGGTCGAGGGGCCCATCATCGGCACGCTCGTGTTTTTTCTGCTGCGACAGACGCTCGCCGATCTCGGCAGCCTTTATCTGCTGATGCTCGGCGCCGTCGCCATCGCGGTGATGCTGTTCGCGCCCAAAGGGATCTGGGGCTTGCTCGCCGACCGTTTTGGCTGGCAGCTTCTGCCGCTGGAACGGCGCTTGCGCTTTACGGCGGATGCCCGCACAACGTGACACCAAGCAATCCACGAACAGACCGGGAGAGAACCATGGCTGCGCGATCCGACAAGGTCATCATCACCTGCGCCGTCACTGGCGCCATTCACACGCCCACCATGTCGGAGGCGCTGCCGGTCACGCCCGACCAGATCGCCGAGCAGGCGATCGGCGCCGCCGAGGCGGGCGCCGCCATCCTCCACCTGCACGCGCGCAACCCGGACGATGGCCGTCCGACCGGCGACCCTGCGGTGTTCATGCAGTTCCTTCCGCGCGTGAAACAGGCGACCGACGCAGTCATCAACATCACCACCGGCGGCTCGCCGACCATGGCGGTCGAGGAGCGGCTGGCCGGCGTCATGAAGTTCTCGCCCGAGATGTGCTCGCTCAACATGGGCTCGATGAATTTCGGACTCTACCCGATGGTCGCGCGCTACAAGAGCTGGAAGCACGATTGGGAAAAGCCCTATCTGCTCGGGACCAACGAGACCATCTTCCGCAATACCTTCGCCGACATCGAGAAGATTTCGAAGCTGATGGGCGAGGGACACGGCACCAAGTTCGAGCACGAGTGTTACGACATCGGACATCTCTACAATCTCGCCCACGGTGTCGACAAAGGCTGGTTCAAGCCGCCGATCTTCCTGCAGTTGATCTTCGGCATTCTCGGCGGCATCGGCGCCGACATGGAAAACCTCATGTTCATGAAGCGCACTGCCGACAAGCTATTCGGCGACGACTATCAATGGTCGGTGCTGGGAGCGGGGCGCTTCCAGATGCCCTTCGCCACGCAGGCGGTGATGATGGGCGGCAACGTGCGCGTGGGCCTCGAGGACAGCCTGTTCATCGGCCGCGGTCAGCTCGCGAAGAGCAATGCCGAGCAGGTCGCGAAGGCACGCCGCCTGATCGAGGAGCTCGGCTACCAGGTAGCGACGCCGAAAGAGGCGCGCGAGATGCTCGGGCTCAAGGGCCCGGATCGCACCAAGTTCTGATGCCGATGGAGCGGCGGGGAATCCCTCCGGAGTCATCGCCCGCGCAGGCGGCCGATCCAGTAACCGCCCAACGAAATGCAGGGACACCGTCGCATGCCATTTGTACGTTGGTGTTTACTGGATGCCCGCTTACGCGGGCATGACAACTGTTGCTGCTGAAACAGGGTAGCGTTCGATGCCAAGTGAGACGATCGTCGATATCTACTGCCACATCGCCCCGGAGAAGTTCTTCGAGGAAATGAACCGCATCGCGCCGCGGCTCGGCAACATCGCGGCGCGGCTGCGGGGCGTGAAGAAGCTGTTCGATCTCGACGCGCGCTTCCGCGAGATGGACCAGTTCGGCGACTATCGCCAGATCATCTCGCTGCCCAACCCGCCGATCGAGGACCTCGCCACCGGCGAGGTCGGCCTCAATCTCGCACGGATCGGCAACGACGCCATGGCGGAGCTGTGCCAGCGCCACCCCGAGCGTTTTCCGAGCTTCGTCGCCGCACTCTCGATGACCGACGTCGAAGGTTCGGTCCGGGAGGCGAGGCGTGCGGTCGAGGACCTGGGTGCAGGTGGGGTGCAGATCTTCACCAGCGTCGCCGGCCGTCCGCTCGACGATCCGGCCTTCGAGCCGTTGTTCGCGACCATGGCGGAACTCGATCTCCCGGTCTGGCTGCACCCGGCGCGCACGGCGAGCATGCCGGACTATCCGGCGGAGCAGAAGTCGCGGTTCGAAATGTGGTGGTGTTTCGGCTGGCCCTACGACACCTCGGTGGCGATGGTGCGCATGGTGTTCAACGGTCTGCTCGACCGCTATCCCAAGCTCAAGATCATCACCCATCATCTCGGCGGCATGATTCCCTACTATGACGGCCGGATCGGGCCGGGCTTGCAGGTGCTGGGCAGCCGCACCAGCGACGAGGACTATTCCAGCATCCTGCCGTCGCTCAAGCGGCCGCACCTCGACTATCTGCACGACTTCTACGGCGATACCGCGTTGTTCGGCGGCGGCATCCAGGCGGTGCGCTGCGGTCTCGAGTTTTTTGGCAGCGACCATGTCGTGTTCGCAACCGACACGCCACTCGGCCCGATCGCCCCCACCATCGACACCATCAAGCGGCTCGATATCGCCGAAAGCGACCGCCGCAAGATCTTCGCAGGCAATGCCGAGCGGCTGCTGAAGAGGAAACTGTCCTGAGGTCGAGGAGCACGATACCGCTCCGCCTCTCGCATTCTAAGGCTTGATCAAATCCTTCGCCCGCTCGACGGTCGCCTTCGGCGTGGCGTAGAGCTGCTCCACCAGCTGCTGAACGCGCTCTCCTGACGACGGCACGACGTCGATCCTCGTGCGCTCCGCGTCGGCGAGGAACTCGGCGTCCTGCATGGTGGCGCTGAACGCCGCGCGCAGGATCTTGAGCGGTTCTGCCGCAAACCCGGGCGGCGCGAGATAAGGCCGGCCGAACACCTGTTGCGCGAGGATCAGCTCGACAGCGCGCTTGTCCTCCTCGGTCTTGATGAATTTCCAGACTTGCGGCACGCCGAGCTTCGTCAATTCGGCGTCGGGCTCGATATTGACCTGGAGGAGGATGTTGGCGGTCTTGTTGCTGATCCAGTCCGGGCGCTGCGATTTCAGGCTCGCCCAATCGAGGCCGCACATGCCATCGACCTCGCCGCGTTCGATCGCGAGAAAGATGTCCGCGGTGCCCTTGTAGCCGGCAACCAGCTCGAACATCGCTCCGGTCGTTTTCTTGTGCATGTTGACGTAGTCGCGGGTCGAGCCGCCAGCCGCGCTTGCACCCATGATCGCCTTTTGCGTGAGCGCGTCCTCAAAGCTCCTGACCTTGGAACGCTCGTGGCTGATGCAGACGCGGGTGGCGTTATCGGCGCTGCCGAGATACTGGAACCTGGTCGGATCGTACAGCGGCTGGGCGCGGTCATCGAGCAGCGGGCCCATGATGGCGCCCGGAAATACCGCGCCGATGATCGAGCCGTCCTTGGGAGCCACGCTGTAGAGAAAGGAAGCCGCGCGTCCGCTGCCGGCGCCCGGCTGGTTCCGGGGTACGATCGTTGGACTGCCCGGGATGAAGCGTGGCAGATGCCGGGCGACGACGCGGGCGTAGATGTCGTAGCCGCCGCCGACGTCACCGCCGATGAGAAAGTCGATGCTCTTGCCGGCGTAGAAATCCGCTGCCGGCGCCGGGGCGCTCAGCAGGCAGGCTGCTACGGCAAGTGCTGCGCGCGATCCCCAGGAAGCGGAAGACATGGGCAGGCACCCGGACGCTGTATCCCCGTTCGATTGGACATCATCTTACAAGAAAGCGAGGCGCGACATGCGGCCAATGCGCCGCATGCGCCTATGCCGGTCGTCGGCCCGACATGCCGAACGCGACGGTGCCGATGGCAACGACGGCGCAGGCGGCGATGTAGAGAAACACCAGGCGGGGCTCGCCGTGGTCGAGGAACTGCCCGAAGATGAGAGGCGCGACCATGCCGCCGATATGGAAGCCGGTGGTTACGAAGCCGAACACCTTGCCGAACGAGCCGGGCGGCGCCGCCGCCCGCACGATCATGTCGCGCGACGGCATCGCGCTGCCGCTGGCAAAGCCGCTCAACGAGACCACCAGGACCAGGAGGACCGCGCCGAGATCGACGAGGCCGATCACGGCGCTGGCCGCAGCCGTAGCCAACAGGCCCGCGCCGGCGACGAGGTTGTGGCGCGACGTGCGCGCCGCGAGCGAGCCGCCGACCAGGACGCCGATGGCGCTCATGGCGAGCAGGCCGGTCAAGGCAGTGTTGCCGAGCGCGGGCGGCGTGCCGTAGAGCGCCTGGAGGCCGACGACCAGGTACTGGTTGAGGCCGCCGCCGACCATGGACAGCAGGATGAAGAACACGAGGTTGAGCAGGATCGGCGGCGACAGCAGCAGCCGCCAGCCGTCGGCCGCGGCCGCGGTCTTGTCGTCCTTTGGCTTGGGCGCCTGTGCGGGGCGATGGACGGGCGCCTCGCCCTGCATGACCAGGATTAGCGCGACGATGACCCCAAGGATGGCAGAGCAGAGAAACGCGCCGCGCCAGCCCACCATGCTCTGCAGAAACAGGAGCGTGACCGGCGCGACCGCCGAGCCAATCATTCCGGAGCAGGTGTGATAGGAGAAAACCTGCGTCGTGCGCGTCGGCGACACGCGCTCGAGCAAGAGCGTGTAGTCCGCCGGATGATAGACCGTGTTGGCGAGGCCCAGCACCGCGTACATGGCGACGAAGACCAGGAACGAATTGACCAGTCCCGCCACCGCCACGGCGGCCGAGCCCAGGAGCAGGCCGCCGATCAGGTTGATGCGCGCGCCGGTGCGGTCGACGAAGAAACCGACCGGCGTCTGCAGCACCGCCGAGACCACGTTGAAGGCGGTGAGCGCGAGGCCAAGCTCGGTATAGCTCACGCCGTAGTCCGCCCTGATGAACACGAACAGCGGCGCCAGCAGCACCATGTAATAGTGGCTGACAAAGTGTGCGAGGCAGACGCCGGCGATGAGCTTGGTCTCACTCGCGCGGGTGGGAGCGAGGACTCCAGTGGCTTGCGTCATTCTATGTTGTTCAAGCGCTTGAGTGGCATCAGGCGGTGCCCGTGGCGCGGGCATCCTGGATGGCGCGCCAGACCCGATATGGCGTCGCCGGCATGTCCATGTGCCGGATGCCGAATTCGGAGAGTGCATCGGCGATCGCGTTCATGACCGAGGTCAGCGAGCCGGCGCAGCCTGCTTCGCCGCAGCCTTTGACGCCCAGCACGTTGGTGGTCGCCGGCACGGGATGATCGATCACCGCAACCTGCGGGGAGTCAGAAGCGCGCGGGAGCGCGTAGTCCATGAACGAGCCGGTCAGGAATTGGCCCTCGGCGTCGTATACGGTCATTTCCATCAGTGCCTGGCCGATGCCCTGGATCACCCCGCCGTGCAGCTGGCCCTCGACGATCAACGGGTTGATGACCGTGCCGAAATCGTTGACCGAGGAATACTTCACGACCTCGATCACGCCGGTATCGGGATCGAGCTCGATCTCACAGACATGGCAGCCGTTGGGATAGGTGGAGGCGCCCGGGCCGTCGCTCACATGGCGGACATCGAGCGTGGATGGCGCTCCCTCCGGAAGGTTGACGCCCGAGCGCAGCCTGTCCGCGAGTTCCATGATCCCGATCGCGCGGTCGGTCCCGGCGATGACGAAGCGCCCCTGCGCGAATTCGATGTCGGCGACCGCGGCTTCCAGTATGTGCGAGGCGATCTGCTTGCCCTGCTCGATGACCTTGGCCGACGCCTCCACGATCGCAGTGCCGCTGTGCATGATCGATTTCGAGCCGCCGGTACCGCCGCCGGCCAGCAGCTCGTCGCTGTCGCCCTGGAGCAGGCGGATGCGCTCGAACGGAATGCCCAGCCTATCGCTCAGCACCTGCGCGAACGGCGCCGCATGACCTTGACCGTAATCGAGCGTGCCGGTGATGATCGTGACGGTGCCGTCGGGCTCGAAGCGGATGCCCCCCATCTCCTTGCTGGGCGGCGCGGTGACTTCGAGAAAGCTGCCGATGCCGAGCCCGCGCACCTTTCCGCGCTTGCGGCTCTCGCGCTTGCGGCGCGGGAAGCCCTTGGCGTCGGCGGCCTCGAGCGCGTGCTTGAACACGGCCGGGAAATCGCCGCTGTCGTAGTTGCTTCCCGATGCCGTCTTGAGCGGAATCTCCTTCGGCCTGATCTGATTGCGCCGGCGCAGCTCCAGGCGATCGATCTGCATCTCGGCGGCGGCGGCGTCGATCAGCCGCTCCATGTAATAGTTGCCCTCGGGCCGGCCGGCCCCGCGATAGGCCGAGACGTGTGAGGTGTTGGTGAACACGCACTTGGTCGAAACCTCGATCAACGGCGTGCGATAGACGCTCTGCACGTTCTTGACAGTGTTGAGCGTCGAGGGCATCGGCGCCACCTGGGCGAGGAAGCCGCCCATATTGCCGAAATTGGTGATGCGCACTGCCAGGAACTTGCCGTCGGCGTCGAGCGCGAGCTCGGCGGTGAGCTCGTGGTCGCGGCCGTGGCTGTCGGACACGAAGCTGCCCGAGCGCTCGTCCGTCCATTTGACCGGACGGCCGACCGCGCGTGCCGCGTGCAGCACGCAGACGTATTCGGGGAAGGGCGCCGACTTCATGCCGAACGAGCCGCCGACATGGCCGGTCAGGATGCGCACCTGCTTCGGCTCGACCTTGAGAATGTCGGCCATGTTGGCCTTGAGACCGAACACGCCCTGGGAGGGGGCATGCAGCGTGAAACGTCCACTGGCTGCGTCATGGACGCCGATCGCGGCGCGTGGCTCCATCGCATTGACCACGACCCGGCTGTTGACGAGCTTGAGCCGCGTGACGTGCGTGGCCTTGGCGAAAGCCGCCGCAACCTGCTCGCTGTCGCCGAAGTGATAATCGAGCGCGACGTTGCCCGGGGCGTCCTCATGGATGAGCGGTGCACCCGGCCGCACGGCCTCCTCCGGGCTGACGACGGCCGGAAGCCCATCGATATCGACCTCGACGGCTTCGGCGGCATCTTTCGCCTGCAGCGGCGTCTCGGCAACCACGAACGCCACGGGGTCGCCGACGAAGCGCACCTTGTCGATCGCCAGCGCCGGTCGCGGCGGGCGCTTCATAGGTGAACCGTCGCGGTTGTTGAATGCTACGATGCATTTGAGCGTGCCGTAGTCGGAAAGGTCGGTGCCGGTGTAGACGCCGAGGACGCCCGGCATGGCGCGCGCCGCCGTCGTGTCGATGCCCTTGATGACGCCATGGGCAACGCGGCTGCGGACCATGACCGCATAGACTTCGCCCTCGAGCTTGATGTCGTCGGTATAGCAACCCTGTCCGCGCACCAGAATCGGATCCTCGGTGCGCGTGACCGGCTGGCCGATGCCGAATTTCATTAAAGCGAAGCTTTGCGGGTCGTTTTGCAGATTCATGAAGCAAAGCCTTGATTAATATACCGCCTGCAAGCCGGGTCGGCCGCAGGCGGGGGGTGCACGCATGACTTGCACCGGCCGGCATTATCCGGCAGGCGGACGGCGCTGATTGGGCCTGTCACGGCTTGAGATAAAGGACGCTCACCCCTTCGACAAGAACATCCGCCCCGCGCCATGCGCCCGACGCGCATCTGTTGCGCGAGCCATCTGCGTGTTACACTTTGCTTGATCTATGGTTTGGACAGGGCCGCCGCCGTTGAGCCCGGAAGGCTTCGGCACGGCAGGAAGGAATTCGATGACGGACGGGGGCCGGGCAACCGGCGGCCTCGATCGCGTCCATGACAGGGCGCGGCGGCCGCGATCCCGGTGGGGTCGGCGGTCACCTTATGGCTACCCTCGCCCCGACGGCGCGCAGGGCGGAACCGATCATGCGGGCCCCACCTATGCCGCTCTCGATCTCGGCACCAACAATTGTCGGCTGCTGGTCGCCCGTCCGACCGGAGACAGCTTCCGTGTGGTCGATGCGTTCTCCCGCATCATCCGTCTCGGCGAGGGCATATCGACCTCCGGCCGGATCAGCGAGGCCGCGATCGGCCGTGCGGTAGAGGCGCTTGCCATCTGTCGCGACAAGATGCGCCACCGCGGTGTGACGCGGGCGCGCCTGATCGCGACCGAGGCGTGCCGTGCCGCGGCGAACGGGGCTGAATTTCGCGCCCGCGTCGCCGAGGAGGTGGGGCTCGAGCTCGAAATCGTCGATCGCGAGACCGAGGCGAGGCTGGCGGCGACCGGGTGCACGCCGCTCATCGATCCGCAGGCCGACGGCGTTGTCCTGTTCGATATCGGCGGCGGCTCCTCGGAGCTCGTCCGGCTCGACCGCTCGCCGCCCACCCGCCGCGGCCCGCCGCTGCCGAACATCGAGGCTTGGGTATCGCTGCCGGTCGGGGTGGTGACGCTCGCCGAACGCCACGGGGGACACCAGGTCACGCCCGACACTTACGCAGCGATGACGGACGAGGTCGCGATTCTGGTCGACCGGTTCGCAGCCGAGCACGGCGGCATGGGCCCCGGTCATGTGCATCTGCTGGGCACATCGGGCACGGTGACGACAATCGCCGGCGTCCACCTCGAGCTCAGGCGTTACGAGCGCCGCCGGGTCGACGGCTGCTGGATGGTGGACGACGAAGTGACGCGGGTGATCGAACGGCTGCTGGCCTGGAGCTACGAGGACCGTGTCGCCAATGCCTGCATCGGGGCCGAGCGCGCCGATCTCGTGCTCGCCGGCTGTGCGATTCTGGACGCGATCCGCCGCGCCTTTCCCTGCAAGCGCTTGCGGGTGGCGGACCGCGGGCTGCGCGAAGGCATGCTGGTGCAGATGATGCGCGATGACGGCGCGTGGGGCGGCGAGGCGAGGGCGCCGTGACCGCGCGCGGCGGCGGGCGCGATCTCAAGGTCCGGGTCAAGACGCGTAAGAGCCGCTCGCTCTCCTCGAAGCTGTGGCTCGAGCGCCAGCTCAACGATCCCTACGTGGCGCGAGCCAAGCGCGAAGGCTTTCGCGGCCGCGCCGCGTTCAAGCTGATGGAGATCGACGACAAGCAGCGCCTGCTCAAGCCCGGCGCGCGGGTGGTCGATCTCGGCGCCGCACCCGGCGGCTGGAGCCAGGTGGCAGCCAGGCGGGGCGGCGCGGCGGCGGGAAAGGGAAAAGTGGTCGCGGTGGACGTCCTGGCGATGGCGCCGATCGCGGGAGTGGAATTCATCCAGCGCGACTTTCTCGATACGCGCGCCCCCGACGAGATCAAGGCGCTGCTCGGCGGACCGGCCGAGGTCGTGCTTTCCGACATGGCCGCCAACGCCACCGGACACCGCAAGACCGATCATCTCAAGATCATGGCGTTGGCGGAGGCGGCGGCCGAATTCGCGCGCGAGGTGTTGGCGCCCGGCGGCGCGTTTCTCTGCAAGGTGCTGCAAGGTGGCACCGAGACGGCGCTGCTTGCTGCCCTCAAGAAGGATTTCGCCGCCGTGAAACACGTCAAGCCTTCGGCCAGCCGAGCCGATTCGGCCGAGCTCTATCTCCTGGCGACGGGATTCCGCAGGCAGTCGGAACGCTCGTCCGGCGCCTGACGGACCGATCAGAGCTTCTGATCGGCGGCTTCGGTCGGGCCGGCGGTCGGCGCGTCGGAGCGCCGCGCCAGTTCCGCGCCGGCGTCCGCCGGCATGCGCACAAAGACAAAGAAGGCGCAGCCGGCGATGACGGCGATGGTGATGAAGGCCGGCTGGAAATCGGCGGCCGTGATAGTGGAATGGCCGCGCACCCACAGCGTCAAATCCACCACCAGCGCCCCGATGGCGACGCCGGTCGAGATCGACACCTGTTGGGAGACCGCGACCAGCGAGGTGGCGCGGCTCATGCGGCGGTTGTCCACGTCGGCGTAGGCGATGGTGTTGAGGCTGGTGAATTCGAGCGAGCGAAAGAAGCCGCCGACGACCAGGACACCGACGATCCACGCGAACGACACCCCCGGCGTGAAGGTCGCGCAGGCCGCCACCAAAACGGCGCTCACCAGCGCATTGAAAGTGAGCACACGGCGGAAGCCGTGGCGCCGCAGGATGATGGGAATCACCGTTTTCATTCCCATCGCGCCCACCACGTTGGAGAGGGTGATCAGGCCCGACTGGAATGCGGTGAGGCCGAAGCCGAGCTGGAGCAGGAGCGGGAGGAGGAACGGCATTGCGCCGATCCCCGAGCGGTAGATGAAACCGCCGACCACCGCGGCATGCATGGTCGGCAGCTTGAGCAACGACAGGTCGAGGACGGGCGCAGGCGTGCGCCGCGCGTGAAGGACATAGGCATAGGTGGCGATGGCGCCGGCGACGATGAGAACGAGGACCACGCCGGGCGGAAAGAAATTGAGGCCCAGCAGCGAGCCGCCGAAAACGAGGCCGCCGATGCCGATGCCGGAGAGCAGGGCGCCGACGGCGTCGAAGGGATCCGGCGTCTCCGCCCGCACGTCCTCGATGAAGATCGTCGCCAGGACGATGCCCATGAGTCCGATCGGGATGTTGATCAGAAAGATCCAGTGCCAGGAAATGTAGGTGGTGATGAATCCGCCGAGCGCGGGCCCGAGCAGGGGGCCGATCAGCGCCGGCAGAGTGACCCAGACCATGGCATTGATGAGCTCGCGCCGGTCGACGCTGCGTACCAGGATCAGGCGCGCGACCGGCGTCATCATCGCGCCGCCCATGCCCTCGACGATGCGGGCGGCGACGAACTGGGTGAGCGAGCCCGAGAGCGCGCAGCCGATCGATCCCAGCATGAACACCGCGATCGCGCCGCGGAACACCGTGCGCGCTCCGAAGCGGTCGGCGGTCCAGCCGCTGACCGGGATGAACACGGCGAGCGAGAGCAGGTAGGAGGTGACCGCGAGTTTGAGCGCGAGCGGGTTGGTGCCGATATCCGCGGCAATGGCCGGCAGCGAGGTGGCGATCGCGGTCGAGTCGAGGTTCTCCATGAAAAGGGCCACCGCCACGATCAGCGGCACGATGCGTTTTGCCAACATGACTGCGGGCTGGACCTTTCGACGCGAAATCTGCGCCAGCACGTTAGCAGAATTGCCGCGGGGACGGCCAAGCGAGGCATTGTCTTGGGCCGCACGCGACACCACATCCTGGGCAAATTGGGCACATTGGGCACAGGAGGCCGGCCGTGATTTACCTGCTCGCGATCTTTCTCCCGCCGCTCGGTCTGCTGCTGAACGGGCAGCCGATCTCGGCGATCTTGAATCTCATCCTGATCGTGCCCTGCTTCCTGCTCGGGCTGATCTTCCCGATTCTTTTTCTGGTTCCGTCGGCGCATGCGGTGATCGCGGTCTCGATGAAGCGCGAGGACCGCAAGCACCGGGAGGTGGTCGAGGCGATCGAGCGGCACGGGCCGCCGCCCGGCTGGCGCCCCTGATTCGCCGCAAGGGCGAAGCCCGGCGAGCTGCCACCCGCCGTGACGCTGCGGAATGGCAGCCATGGGCGCCGTCCGGTGAATTCGCGCCGGGGGCGCTAGGATTTGCCGGCAAGGCGTGCTAACGACCGGCGCCAACCCAAAACGGGCCGTCGCGTCGCGGGCGAGACTGTCGTTTCGCCGCAGAGCGGGCGCTATCCCGCTTCCCGACGGCGCCGATTGCGCCCGCTGACCGGGCGACTGGAGTGGCGATGGAGCAGAAATCCAACGGCAGCCTGCGCGAGGCGCTCACCTTCGACGATGTCCTGCTGCGGCCGGGGCTCTCGGAGATCCTGCCGTCTGAAGCCGACATCCGCACCCGCATCACCCGCGAAATTCTCCTCAATATCCCGATCGTGGCGTCAGCCATGGACACCGTGACCGAGGCCAAAATGGCGATTGCCATGGCGCAGGCCGGCGGGCTCGGCGTCATCCACCGCAACCTCGAGCCCGAGGCGCAGGCGGCGCAGGTCCGCCAGGTCAAGAAATTCGAATCGGGCATGGTGGTGAACCCGGTCACCATCGCGCCCGATGCGACGCTCGCCGACGCACTCGCCCTGATGCAGGACCACAATATCTCCGGCATCCCGGTGGTGGAGGGCGGGGGCAACGGCCGCGCCGGCAGGTTGGTCGGAATCCTCACCAACCGCGACGTGCGCTTTGCGACGGACCCACGCCAGAAGGTCCACGAGCTCATGACCAAGGAGCGGCTCGTCACGGTGCGCGAGGGGGTAAGCCAGGACGAGGCCAAGCGCCTCCTCCACCAGCACCGCATCGAGAAGCTGCTGGTGGTCGACGACCAGTACCGCTGCGTCGGCCTGATCACCGTAAAGGATATCGAGAAGGCCGTCGCCAATCCGCACGCCTGCAAAGACGAGCAGGGGCGGCTGCGCGTCGCTGCCGCCACCACCGTCGGCGACAAGGGCTTCGACCGCACCGCGCGGCTGATCGAAGCCGGCGTCGATCTCGTCGTCGTCGATACCGCCCACGGTCATTCGCGTCCAGTGCTCGAGGCGGTGACCCGCATCAAGCGGCTCTCCAACAAGGTGCAGGTGGTTGCCGGCAACATCGCCACGGCAGAGGGCGCCAAGGCCCTGATCGACGCAGGCGCCGACGCGATCAAGGTCGGCATCGGCCCCGGCTCGATCTGCACCACGCGGATCGTGGCCGGCGTCGGCGTCCCGCAGCTCACCGCCATCATGGATGCGGTCGAGGTCGCGCGCAAAAGCGCCACCCCGGTCATCGCCGACGGCGGCATCAAGTATTCCGGCGATCTCGCCAAGGCGCTCGCCGCTGGCGCCGACTGCGCCATGGTGGGCTCGCTGCTCGCCGGCACCGACGAGACCCCGGGCGAGGTGTTTCTCTATCAAGGCCGCTCCTACAAGACCTACCGCGGCATGGGGTCGGTCGGGGCGATGGCGCGCGGCTCGGCCGATCGCTACTTCCAGCAGGACATCAAGGACACCCTCAAACTGGTGCCCGAGGGCATCGAGGGCCAGGTGCCGTACAAGGGTGCGGTGTCGACCGTGCTGCACCAGCTCGCTGGCGGACTGCGCGCGGCGATGGGCTATGTCGGCGCGCGTACGCTGCAGGAGCTGCACGAGAAGGCCGAGTTCGTTCGCATCTCGGGCGCCGGCATGCGCGAGAGCCATGTCCACGACGTCACCATCACGCGCGAGAGCCCGAACTATCCGAGCCGGGCCTAACGTTCCGCGCCGGTTCGCCCGCCTGCCGCGACCGCCCGCCCGCGCGGGCGGTGACCCGAATTGGCCCACCATCGATCGAGGACAATCGCGATGTCGATCCAGGCCCAGCTGCTCCCGCTGTTCGTGCATGTCGCTCTGACCTTCGTGCTGCTCTACTGGATGGGATATGTGCGCACGCAGGCCTTCAGCAGCGGCGCCGTGAAAGCGCGCGACATCGCGCTACGCGAGCCGAACTGGCCCCCGCGCGCGACCCAGATCGCCAATGCTTACCATAACCAGCTCGAGCTGCCGGTTCTGTTCTATGTCCTGACCATTCTTTCGATCATCACGCGCCACGCCGATCTGCTGTTCGTGGTGCTGGCCTGGATCTTCGTGGTCCTGCGCGTCGTCCAGGCCTACATCCACGTCACCGACAACTATGTCCGCCGCCGCGGCCTGGCCTTCATCCTGGGCGCGGTGGTCCTGTCGATCATGTGGGCGATCTTCATGATCCGCATTCTGCTCGGCATCTGATGACGCCCGCCGCGCGGCTTTCCGCCGCCATCGACATCATCGCCGATATCGAGGCGCGGCGGCGGCCGGCGGCCGATGCGCTCAAGGACTGGGGGCTCAGCCACCGCTTCGCGGGCTCGGGCGACCGCGCCGCGATCGCGGGCCTGGTCTACGACGCGCTGCGCCGGCGGGCCTCGAGCGCCCATGTGATGGGCGACAGCGGAGCGCGCGCCGCCGTCCTGGGCATGCTGCGGCTCGAGCGCAAGCTCGAGCTCGATGCGATCGCGGACCTTGCCAGCGGCGCACGCTTCGCGCCGGCGCCGCTGAGCGATGCCGAACGGGCAAGGCTCGCCGCCGCCGATCTCGCCGGTGCTCCGCCCTGGGTGGCCGGCGACTATCCGCAATGGCTCGATCCGCATCTCGAGCGCAGCTTTGGTGACGAGCGCGCCGCCGAGGGCGCGGCGTTGGCGAGCCGCGCGCCGCTTGACCTGCGCGTCAACACGCTCAAGGGCGACCGCGAAGCGGCTGCCGCGGCGCTCGCCGATCTCGGCCCTGCACCGACGCGCTGGTCGCCGGCGGGCCTGCGCATCGTGCTCGACGCCGACGCCAGGAATCCTGCGCTCCATGCCGAGCCCGCCTTCATCAAGGGGCTGGTCGAGGTGCAGGACGAAGGCTCGCAACTCGCCGCGCTGATCGCGGGCGCGGCGCCCGGCGGACAGGTGATCGATCTCTGCGCTGGCGCCGGCGGCAAGACGCTCGCGCTCGCCGCGGCGATGGAGAATCACGGGCAGCTTTACGCCACCGACACCGACAAGCGCCGGCTCGCGCCCATCCACGAGCGGCTCGCGCGCTCGGGCGCGCGCAACGTGCAGGTCCGCACCCCCAAATCCGTCGGCAACGAGCTCGCCGATCTTGCCGGCCGCGCCGACCTCGTGCTCATCGACGCGCCCTGCACCGGGATCGGCACCTGGCGGCGCAATCCCGACGCCAAGTGGCGCGTGCGCCCCGGCGCGCTCGAGCTGCGCCTCAAGGAGCAGGCCGCGGTGCTCGACCGCGCGGCACACCTCGTCAAGCCCGGCGGCCGTATCGCCTACGTCACCTGCTCGGTGCTGGCCGAGGAGAACGGTGATCAGGTGCGCGCATTCCTCGCGCGCCAGGGAGGCTTCGCGGTCGTGCCGCCGGCGGAGGCGGCGAACGCACTGGGTGAGCGCGCGTATCTCTTTCGCCGCGCCGTGCTGATGGCGGAGGAGGGGCTGCTGATGACGCCACGCCGCACCGATACCGATGGTTTCTACGTATCGCTGCTGGTGCGGCGCGCCTGAACCCGCGCGGTTCGGCTCGTGGGCGGGGCAGACGCGCGGACAGTCAAAAGGCCACCGGGAGTTAGCCGAGTGGCCTTTGAGAGACGAACTGCCGGTTTTTCCGGTTCCGTTCCTCCCTACGCAATGAACGAATGTCGTCGAGCGCGGTTCCGTATCAGGAGGATTTTTTTGAAATACAGTTGGTCTGCGCGCGAAAACGGGCTGTCAGCCCGAACGCGACTGCAAAATTGAGAGCGCCGGCACCAACATCGACAGCCGCCTGACCATCCGCAAGGCAATGTCGGTCCATGCGTGACGGGGTGAAGCCGGCGCCGTCCGCATGCGGCCGAGGATCGGTCGGGAATCAGAGCAGAACGCGGAGGAAGCCATGCTCGAAGAATTCAAGAAATTCGCATTGCGCGGCAACGTGATCGATCTCGCTGTCGGCGTCATCATCGGCGCGGCATTCGGATCGATCGTCGCCTCGCTGGTCAACGACCTCATCATGCCGGTCATCGGGGCGGTCACCGGCGGGCTCGACTTCTCGAACTATTACACCACGCTGTCGGCAAAGGTGGAGCCGGGCGCCTCATATGCCGATGCCAAGAAACAGGGTGCCGTGCTGGGCTGGGGTGCATTTCTGACCGCCGCGCTGAACTTTCTCATCATCGCGTGGGTGCTGTTCATCGCCATCCGGGGAATCAACAAACTCAAGCGAGAAGAGGCGCCGGCCCCGCAGCCCGGCCCGACGGAGGAGGTCAAGGTGCTGACCGAGATTCGTGACCTGCTCAAGAAGTGAGCTGGGCGCGGGCTCCAGGGTGCCGGCACGAGGGTGCCACGCCGACGCTTCGGCAGGGAACGAGCCGCCGGGGACCGGGTTGAGGAATGGCGCCCATCGGCGCATTCGGCTACGATCGGGCCTCCGAGCCCGCGGCCATTGCCAGGGAGTTGGAAGGCCGAAACGTGGAGGCCGATAAGCGCAAGACAGGCACCCGGACGACAGGAGGTCCATCATGCGTCTCGATGAATTGCCGCGCAGCGACAATGTCGAAGATCGACGTGGTATGCGGGTGCCGGGCGGGCGCAGCGGCCTCGGCATTGGAACGGTGGTGCTCCTCGGCCTCCTCGGTTGGTGGCTGGGCATCGATCCGAGCATCCTGATCGGCGGTGCCGAGATCTTCACCGGTGGCGGCAGCTCGCAGCAGCAGACGCAGCAGCAGGCGCCCACCGGCGCCCCGTCCGACCAGACCGGCCAGTTCGTCGCGGCCGTGCTGGGGAGCACGGAGGCGCAGTGGAAGGCGATCTTCCAGCAGAACGGCCAGACCTACGAGCCGCCGACCTTGGTCATGTTCTCCGGCGCCACCCGCTCCGCCTGCGGCTTCGCACAGGCCGCGATGGGGCCGTTCTACTGCCCGAACGACCACAAGGTCTATCTCGACACCTCGTTCTTTGCGGATCTCGAGCGCCGCTTCCGTGCCTGTGACGTCGGCAGCAAGGCGTGCCAGTTCTCGCAGGCCTATGTGATCGCCCACGAGATCGGCCATCACGTGCAGAATCTCCTCGGCATCCTGCCGAAGGTGCAGCAGCTCCAGCAGGGCCTCGACCGCGGCGACGCCAACCGCATCCAGGTGCGGGTGGAGTTGCAGGCGGACTGCCTCGCCGGGGTGTGGGCGAACCATGCGCAGCAGACCTGGCATTTCATCGAGCCCGGCGACGTGGAGGCGGCGCTGCAGACCGCTTCGGCGATCGGCGACGACCGGCTGCAGCGGCAGAGCCAGGGCTATGTGGTGCCGGACGCCTTCACCCACGGCTCATCGGCGCAGCGCACGCGCTGGTTCATGACTGGGCTGAAATCGGGACGCATCCAGGACTGCGACACGTTCAAGGCCGAGCAGCTCTGATGTGACACGGAGATGGCGGTCGCGACCAAGCTCGCGGGAATGTTGGCAGCCGTCATCCTCAGCCGGTGATTCCGGTGTGGTGAAAAAAAAGCCCCGGCCGTTTGGTCGGGGCTTTCGAGTGAGGGAGGCCCTGCGCGCAACCGAGCGGGCAGGGATGGGAGGCGGGATGGAAGGTCCCCGCCTGGCCTGGAGCGGAATCGCCTTCAGATCAAATCGCGATCCCGCTCCAGGTATCCGTCGAGCAGCATGATCTCATCCGAACCGCCTACGGCCTTTCGGGATCATGCGCTCGTGCGCGGTCAGTACTTGGTGATGTCGACGTCCTTCGTCTCGGGCAAGAAGAAGAAGCCGACGACAAAACTCATCAACGCGACGACGATCGGATACCAGAGGCCCGAGTAGATATTCCCAGTCGCCGCCACGATCGCGAATACGATCGCCGGCAGGAAGCCTCCGAACCAGCCGTTGCCGATGTGGTAGGGCAGCGACAGTCCGCTGTAGCGAATGCGGGTGGGGAAGAGTTCCACCAGCCAGGCGGCGATCGGCGCGTAAACGAGAGTCACGAAGATCACGAGGATGGTGAGCAGCAGCACCGTCATGGGGTAGTTGATCTTGGCGGGATCGGCGGTGGCGGGATAGCCGTGGGCAGTGATCGCCTGACCGAGCACCGAGGCGAAGTTTGGAGTGTTGGCGGGAATCGTTTGTTCGCCGACCTTCACCTGCGCCACCGTCCCTTTCGGCGCCTCCTGGTTGTCGTAGTTGACCGACCGTGCCACCAGCGCCGACTTGGCGATATCGCACGACGTGGTGAACGTCTCCGTCCCCGTCAGCTTGAGCTGGAAAGAGCACTCGCTCGGATCGGCGACGACGGTTACCGGCGATGAGGCCAGTGCCGCTTCCAACGTGGGATTGGCGTAGTGGGTGATCGCCTTGAAGATCGGAAAATAGGCCAGCGCCGCCAGCAGGAAGCCGGCCAGGATGATCGGCTTGCGTCCGACCTTGTCCGACAGCCATCCGAATATGATGAAGAAAGGCGTACCGATCAACAGCGCGACCGCGATCAGGATCTGCGCCGTCACCGCCGGTACCTTCAGCGTCTGGGTGAGGAAGAACAACGCATAGAACTGACCGCCATACCAGACGACCGCTTCGCCTGCGGTTGCGCCCAGCAGCGCCAGGATCGCGATTTTCAGATGGGCCCATTGGCCGAAGGCCTCGGTCAGCGGGCGCGTCGAGCCGCGGCCCTCCGCCTTCATCTTGAGGAAGACCGGCAACTCGTTGAGCTTCAACCGGATCCAGATCGATACTCCAAGCAGGATCGCGGAGAGCAGGAACGGAATGCGCCAGCCGTCGGTCAGCGACCCGTGGCCGGCGAATTCGGTCTCGCCCATCCAGGTCCGGATACCGAGCACGATGAGCAACGCCATGAACAGGCCAAGAGTGGCGGTGGTCTGAATCCACGACGTGTAGAAGCCGCGCTTGTTCTTCGGAGCATGCTCCGCGACGTAGATGGCGGCGCCGCCGTATTCGCCGCCGAGTGCCAGGCCCTGGAACAGGCGCAGGCAGATGAGCGTGATCGGCGCTGCGATTCCCCAAGCGGCATAATTGGGCAGCAGGCCGATGCAGAACGTGCCGAGGCCCATCAGCGTCATGGTGATCAGGAAGGTGTACTTGCGGCCGATCAGATCGCCGAGCCGGCCGAAGAACAGCGCACCGAACGGCCGCACCGCAAAGCCGGCGGCAAAGGCCAGGAGCGTAAAGATGAAGGCCGCCGACGGATTGACGCCGGCAAAGAACTGCGCGGCGAGGATCGGCGCCAGCGTGCCGTAGATGTAGAAATCGTACCACTCAAAAACGGTACCGAGCGAAGAGGCGAAGATGACCAGCCGTTCCTCGGCCGTCATCGATCCTTCCTGATCTACGGAAGCTGTGATCGCGGTCATGGGCGTCCATCCCTCAATGCCATTGTGGGGGAACAGCCCAGCTGTAGTCCGGCACCGTGACTGCCCTGCCGAAAACTAGTTCCGAGGGCGGGCCAGGTCTTTGAGCAAGTCGTCTTAGACCAAAGGTGTAGTCCTTCCCGCGTAAGCTATTGAATTATTTTGGCAAGAGCGGAACTTACGCAGCGCTCACGCGCGCCGGGGGCGGGCCGTTCCGGAGCCGGTCATATCAGCATCGTCAGGTTCTCGAGAATGTCGATCAGCCACTCCGCGGCCTGCACCGTCGCAAGCCGCTGGGCGACGGACGCCTTGCGGAATGTTTGATTTAGCAGCGTCGCGGCGCGCCCGTATCCCGGATGGGCGCGCGCTCTTTCGTTCAGTCTCCGCAATCGTTGCATGACATCCGCGCGGCGGCGCTCGGCTTCGGCGTACCGCGCCTTGAAGGACGCCTTCTGCCGGGATTTCACGCCGCCGGATGTCGCCGCTCGTCCTGCCCTGCCCGTCATTCCTCGTCCTGTATTCCTGCTCTCACCGGGTCATGTCATGACCGGACGGCACACCAGCGCAGGCTCTACATAGCGTTGGCGGCTGCGCAGGTCCACTTCGCGAAGCGGGGAGCTCGCAGAGACGATTATTCAGGAGCTGCGCATTCGGCGCGCGCCGAGGGTCTGCTAGAGTGGCCACAATCGTCCTGTGGAGAATCCCTCGAGGTGAAAAAGATCTTCCTCATCGGCATTGGCGCGGGCGATCCCGAGCACCTGACGGTGCAGGCGATCAACGCGCTCAACAAGGTCGACGTCTTTTTCGTGATCGACAAAGGGCGCGAGACAGAGAGCCTGCTGCGCCTCCGCAAGGAGATGTGCGAACGCTACATCACGAACAGATCGTACCGGACGGTCGAGATCGAAGACGTCGAGCGCGATCGAACCGACCCGTCCTATCTTGCGGGCGTGAGGGCCTGGCACGAGCAGCGAGCGGCGCTCTACGAGAAAACGATCGGCGAAGAACTGCGCGATGGGCAATGCGGCGCGTTCCTGGTGTGGGGAGACCCGGCCATCTACGACA
Source organism: uncultured Alphaproteobacteria bacterium (assembly GCA_963739385.1). Taxonomy (GTDB): domain Bacteria; phylum Pseudomonadota; class Alphaproteobacteria; order Rhizobiales; family Xanthobacteraceae; genus VAZQ01. The sequence continues at coordinate 108,998 of CAVUAI010000010.1, read as the reverse complement.
GTACGTTGCGGATCATCGAGCAGATCGTTGCCAGGGGGGCCGCGGATATCGAATACGAAGTCATTCCCGGGATCAGCAGCATCCAGGCCCTCGCCGCCAGGCACCGCATCGCGCTCAACCGGATCGGCGGGTCGATTTACATCACCACCGGACGCCGGCTCGCCAAAGGGCTACCCGCCGATGCCGACGATGTGGTCGTGATGCTGGACGGGAGACTGTGCGTTCAGCAGTATCGATGGCAACGATATCGACATCTATTGGGGCGCGTATATTGGGACCGAGGACGAGATCCTGATGTCAGGCAATTTGAAAGAGCTCGCCCATGACATCGCGCGGGTCAGAACCGAAGCCAGGCAGAGACATGGCTGGATCATGGATACGTATCTTCTCAGGAGGAGTGCGCGAGGCGCGAAGAATCGCAGCTAGGAGATTGCGGACGCTCTTGCGCTTCTGCTGCCACCAGAACGGCCGGCCGACGGCGGGCTAGTTCGGAACCCACATTTGCCAAAACATCATCTTGCGGCCGGAAGCCGTTTTGGGGCAAGCTGAGAAGCCTAGTGAAGTCTTCTTCTTGAAGTTTTCTTCTTGCCTTGGGGCTCCGCGTTCCCGTCGCGGGGCCTCTTCTTTCGGGTGTGCCGCGCTTGGCTCAAAGCGAGCGGGCGGGCCACGGCTGGCGGCGACCCGCGCCATCGGCTCATCCGAACGTCAGCTCCCGGTCGTGACCGCTCATCACCGTGGCATTGGCGGCGCAATGCGCGACATGCATGTGCGCACCGGTCCAAGAACTTTGCCCCGCATGGTCGCGGAGACGCCCAGAGCGGCCCGGCTTCGCAGCGTGACGTACGTCACTCGCGAGTCGTGCGCCCTTGCGGCCGGACTTGAGGACGATGCTGCGGTCGTGAAAGTCCACAAGCTCCGGGCGATGACCGATGCTGACGACGGTCGCGTCTTTGAACTCGCGCGACAGGAGCTGCATCAACCGGTCCTGGCCCGCAGCGTCGAGGGCTGCCGTGGCCTCGTCGAGCACGATGATGTCCGGGCGATGCAGCAGAAGACGTGCAAACGCCAGCCGCTGTTTCTCCCCGCCGGAGAGGATTTGCTCCCAGGGCAGGTCCTCTTCGAGCCGCCCGGCCAGATGGCTTAAACCGACTTTGTCCAGGACCCGTGCGATTTCGCCAGCGCTTCGGCTGAGCGCGGCGTCCGGATAGGTCACGGCCCTTCGCAGCGTGCCCACGGGAACGTAAGGCCGTTGCGGCAATACCAGGAGTTTTCCGCCCGCCCGGATCTCGATGTCGCCCTCGCCCCAGGGCCACACACCGGCCAGCGAGCGCACGAGAGTGCTCTTGCCGGCTCCAGATTCGCCCGTGAGCAAGACCTTCTCGCCCGGCAGGATTGCGACATCCACCCCGGCGACGACCGTGGTCCCATCGCCCACCATGACCGAAACGTTGCGCAGCCGCAGGGCCGCGTCTTGTCCATGCCGCCGGATGATCCTGCCGGCCTGGCGCGTTTCCGCGCGCTCCAGCGCATTGAGCGATGCCTCGAGCGACGCCACCCGTCGGGCGGAAGCGGCCCAGTCGGCCAACCGCGGGTAGTTGTCGATGAGCCAGTTGAGCGCCGATTGCACGATCGCGAATGCCGACGCCGCCTGCATGACCTCACCGAGGCTCATGGTGTTGTCCAGGAACTTGGGCGCACAGAGAATAATCGGCAGGACGGGCGCCACGAAACCGCTGGTTTGCGAGACGACCGCGGTGCGCATGCTTTGGATGCAGACGTCTCGCCATGAACGAAGCACGTTTTTGAGGGAAGCGTCGACCCCGCGGCGTTCTTCACCCTCTCCCTTGAGGAGCGCAATACCCTCTCCGTTCTCGCGCAGGCGGGTCAGCAGATAGCGATACTCGGCCTCCGCCTGGTTCTTGCTCTCGGACACCGCGATCAGGCGGCGCCCGATGACGAGCATCGTTCCGCTCGCGGCCAGCGCGTAGATGACGGCTGCAAGCACGAGGAAGCCAGGAATGGTGAGCGTCATGCCGCGGACATGGAGGGTGAGGGAGCCGCCGATGGTCCACAGCACGACGATGAAGGTCGCCGCGGACAGCACGGCCGCGGTCACGCCGGCCGCAAATTCCACCGGCGCCTCGGTTGCGATGCGCACGTCGTCGGCGATGCGGTATTCGGGATTCTTACGAGCGCCGCCCATGAGCTCGAGCTGATAGTGGCGGCCATTCCTGAGCCAGCGATCGACGAGGAGATTATTGAGCCATTCGCGCCAGCGCCGCTGCATCGTCATGCGCGTGCAGATCAGCATGACGCTCAGCAACACGCTTCCCGCCAGCAGCGGCAGATAGAGCGCGGACAACACCAGCACCGTGTCCGAGTCGCTCTCCTGCAGCGCGTCGAAAACGACGCGATGCCAGACATTCATGCCATAGGAGGCGGCAAGGTTCAGGAGGATGATGAGCAGAAGGGCTGCCGAGAGCAGCCATGCGAGCCGCGTTCCGCGCGGGCCCCAGAAACCGCTTGCACTTTGCCAGAAGTTCCGCAGCGGGCCGCGCCTCGCCTCGAACTCGCCCGCCTCTTCGCCGATGTTGGCGACGCGTGCTGACGTCCCACTCCCGCCGGGCACCGGCATCGGTCCTCCGTTCCTCTAGCAGACCCTTGTCCGCCGCAGCTACGGGACGGCCGCGGACGCAGACGCCGGCGAAGGCTCACGATCCTGTGAGGCTCGGCCTTGGTCGCCCATCATCGGTCGTCGGCACGTGGTACCCCGATGTACGGCGCCAAGTAGTGAATAAAGCCTTAATGGGCGAGGGCGCATCCGTGCGCGACACGGAATAGCGGCGCGCGGCGTGTCGCGTGAGACGGATCGAGCCGGTCTCGCCGGTTACACCGGTCGAGCCAACTCGGCAGTGTGGAAGGGCTGCAGCGTATCGATCGCCTCGACGGGCTGGGTGTTGATGTCCCATCGGAACATCCGCAGCACGATCGTGTCGGGCGTGAAATCGACAAGCGTAAAGCCATGCTGCTCGATCGGCTTTATCTTCTCATCGAGATCGAGCACGGCCGAGGGCGTGGCCGGGATCACCGCGAATGCCGGATGACGGCCAGCCGCCGGCAAACGTGCCGATCGTTCCCGACAGCGCGACATTGATCGGATTGTGCTTGAGATCGTGCGTCCCGGTCCGCAGCATCTGCGCGAGAGCGATCGAATGCATGTCGCCGCTCACCACCAGCGGCACCCGACCTTTCATGGCCGCCATTGCGGTCATCAACCGGTCATGCTGCTTGAGCCAACCCGGCTGCCAGTAGGGCTTTGCAACCGCGGTCGTGAGCTTCTTGTCGGGCCCGAGAACGTCCGGATACCACTCACCCCATTTGCCCGCGGTCCACCCCGGTGGATTGGAGGGAGCATGCGCCACGTGCGCTACCTCCGTTGCCGCCATGCGGGACAGCAGCCACTTCTCCGCTTCGACATCGACATAGACCGCGCTTGGGCCTGCGAGCGTCGCCGTGCGGCGGATATCGTACAGCAGGATCTCGGCCAGCCGGCCGTAACGGATAGTGCCGAAGGTTTCCGACACGCCGTCGAACCGGTCCGCCGCCGACGACCACGGCAGTCCGCGCGGGCGAGCAACGTCCGGCAAGTGCTCCGGGTAAAACATGCTCTGCGTGGCGCGCGCGAGCTGCAGCATGAAATACGTTGGCGGGAAGGTGATGATGTCGTCGGTCGCTTCGTCGTTGTCGAAGTAATCGTGATCGTCCTGGATGAAGAAGACCGGCGTCGAACGGAACGAGCCGCCATAGACGGCGGCAATCTGCGGCGCGACGGCACGCTTGAGCACGGTCTCGTTGTCGCCGCCGAGCACCACGCCGGCGCGGTCGAACCGGCCGGCGATCGACGCGGCCTCCGGCGAGGCGCCGAGCCGCTTCGAGGTCAGCGGCGACAGCAAATCCCAATAGACATGATCGCCATTGGCGATCGCCGCCTGCGGCCGGAAGCTCAAGGCGCGGCTGAGCAGCCGGTTCCGCGTCGCCGGCGCAAGATACTTCATCGCTTCGTGACCACCGACGCACGAGAGAAAGAGCAGACGGAACTGCGCCGGCCGCTCGTCGGGAGCGGGAAAGGTCGCGAGCTCCCAGGGCTGGCAGAGGGAACGCCCGTCCGCATCGCTGAGCGCGAGTTGATACGGACGGCCCGAACCGAGACCGGTCGCGAGGAACTGCCAGTACTCGCCGCGCGTATCGCTCATGCGTCCGGGCACGGACGCGTCGCCGACCCTCAGCGTCGGCGCCTGCGAGAGTGGGGCGGTGAACGACGCCTTGATCAGCATCCGCGTGTCGCTGACCGTCGGCAGCATATGGCGCACCGCGCCCGCGTCCCATACGCCTGACGGCGCCGGTGTCCCGCCTGCCTGCGCAAACAGATCGGAGGGGGCTGCCAGCGACAGGGCGGTCAAGCCGGTGCCGCGTAAGAACTTGCGCCGATCCACTAGCATCCGCGTGCTCCGGATGAAATGATCCCGATCATAGCCAAATCGCGAACCGGGCGACCGACAAATGCATGGAAGGCAGAACCCGCTGCGTCTTCACGGGAATTTGTTGGCGTAGCTGCAGCGTCGCCGCACGAAGGGGTTAAACAGAGCCACGACTGTCAACGATGAGACCGAGCATCAGCGTCAGGAGCCATACATGAGCAAGATCACCTACGAGATCGTCGAGCATGACGGCGGCTGGGCCTACCGTGTCAACGGGGTGTATTCCGAGACGTTTCCGTCCCATGACATGGCCCGCAGGGCGGCGGAGCAGGCCGCGAAGGAGCAGGTTGTGCCAGGAGAGACGACCGGCATTTCGTACGAAGACAAGGACGGGCGCTGGCACAGCGAGGTGGCGCGCGGCGACGATCGACCGGAGACCGATGTCGAAGGCTGAGGAAGGCCATCCGTCGCTCCAGACATGCGCCCGACGATGGGGTGAGGGTCGACGCCCCCCGCTGCAGACGCTGATCTGCTCGCAATACGTGGTTTGAGCGCGCGACGATGCAACGGTCCCTGCGCAAACGCCGTCCCGCATTTTGTTGCGCTCAAGCCTACGCCGTTTCTGCTAATCTCATGGTCTGGGAGAGCGGAGCGGAGGAACCCATGCGTTCGAAGCTCACGGCCGTCATCCTCATCGCCATGGTGCTCGGCATTCTCGTCGGCTATGCCTGCCACATCCTCTGGCCCGACCCGAAGACCGCAAATACCATCGCCGGCTACATCTCGCTGTTCACCGACATCTTTCTGCGCCTGATCAAGATGATCATCGCGCCGCTGGTGTTCTCGACCCTCGTCGTGGGCGTCGCGCATATGGGCGACACCAAGTCGATCGGGCGCATCGGCGTCAAGGCGATGGCCTGGTTCGTCGGCGCCTCGCTGGTTTCGCTGCTGGTCGGCATGATTCTCGTCAACCTGCTCAGGCCTGGCGACAACCTCAACCTGCCGATTCCGGACGCGGATGCCTCGACCAATCTCAAGGTCGCCTCACTGTCGATGAAGGAATTCGTCGCGCACCTCGTGCCGCGCTCGGTCGTCGAGGCGATGGCGACCAACGAAATCCTGCAGATCGTGGTGTTCTCGCTGTTCTTCGGCGTCGCCTGCGCATCGCTGGACGAGCGCGCCCGGCTGCTGATCGACGGCATCGAGCAGCTCTCCGAGGCAATCCTGACGATCACCGGATACATCATGGCGCTGGCGCCGATCGCGGTGTTCGCGTCGATGGCGGCGATCGTGACCACCCAGGGCCTCGGCATCCTGGTGACCTACGGGAAGTTCATCGTCCAGTTCTACTTCGGGCTCGCCATCCTGTGGTGTCTGCTGATCGCCGTCGGTGCCCTGATCTTCGGGCGCCACAGCTTGCGGCTGATCAGTCTCATCCGAGAGCCATTCCTGCTTGCGTTCTCGACCGCCAGCAGTGAGGCGGCCTATCCCAAGACCATGGAGCAGCTCGAGAAGTTTCCGATCAGCAAGAAGATTATCAGCTTCGTGCTGCCGATGGGATATTCGTTCAATCTCGACGGCTCGATGATGTACTGCACCTTCGCGACGCTGTTCATCGCGCAGGCCTACAATATCGAGCTCTCCATGGGCGAGCAGATCACCATGCTGCTGCTGCTGATGCTCACCAGCAAGGGCATGGCCGGTGTGCCGCGCGCTTCGCTCGTGGTGATCGCCGCGACCCTTGTCAGCTTCGGTATTCCCGAGGCTGGACTGCTGCTGATCATTGGCATCGACCAGTTCCTCGACATGGGCCGCTCCGCAACCAACGTGCTCGGCAACACGCTCGCCACCGCCGTCGTTGCCAAATGGGAGGGCGAGAAGCTGGATCCTCAGCCCGGACCGGAGCCCGCGCTCGTGCCGAAGGCCGCGTGATGCGCGGCCGCCTCACGAGCGGACGCGCCGCCGGAGCGGGCGGCATCCCCGGCCTGGCGGCAGCGGCTCTCGCCGCCGCGCTCCTGCTGCTGGCGGCGCCGGCCGCCGGCCAGGAGGCCGCGGATGTCGAGGCGCTCTCCGGGACGCTCAAGAAGGTCAAGGCTGCCGGCACGATCACGCTCGGCTATCGCGAGAGCTCGCTGCCCTTCTCCTATCTCAACCGGCGGCAACAGCCGATCGGCTACGCCATCGACCTCTGCCGCGAGATCGTCGAGGACGTCTCCACCGTGCTCGACGGCATGGAGCTCAAGATCGCATTCGTGCCGGTGACGCCGGCCAACCGCCTGCAGAAAGTCGAGTCCGGCGAGATCGACCTCGAATGCGGCTCGACCACCGGCAACGTTCAGCGCCGCAAGGAGGTCGCGTTCTCGCCCATCTTCTTCGTCGCCGGCACCAAGCTGATGGTGCAGAAGTCCTCGTCGGTGCGCTCCTACCGCGACCTCGCCGGCAAGACCGTGGTGGTGAGCGCCGGCACCACCAACGAGGCGGCGCTGCGCACGCTCTCCGACAAACAGAAGCTCGGCATCACGTTCATCACCGCACCCGATCACGCGCAATCGCTGGAGGCGCTGGCAGCCGGCAAGGCCGACGCGTTCGCCACCGACGACGTGCTGCTCTACGGCTTCATCGCGACGGCGAAGGCGGCAAGCGAGATGAAGGTGGTCGGCGAATATCTGTCCTACGATCCCTACGGGCTCGTCTATCGGCGCGATGACCCGGCGTTCGCCGCGCTGGTGGAGCGCAGCTTTGCCCGAATGGCGAGCGAGCGACGGCTGGCAGAGCTTTACAACAAGTGGTTCCTGCGCCGGCTGCCGACCGGCGAGACGCTGAATTTGCCGATGAGCCCGCACCTGGAAGAGATGTTCCGCATGCTCGGGCAGCCCGAATAGAGACTCGCGCGGTCATGATTGCGGCGCACCGCACGGGCGTCGGATACCGATGACCATGACAATCCAAATTTCGCGTCAGCGATCCGCGATCACGCGCCGGATGGTTGCGACCAGACGCTCGAAATCGATCGGCTTGGTGTCGAACTCGTCGCAGCCGGCGGCCATCGCCTTCTCGCGTTCGCCCGCCAGCGCATGCGCGGACAGAGCGATGACGGGTATGTCGCGAGTTTGCGGATCGCCCTTGAGCCGTCGCGTGGCCTCCCACCCGTCGATGACCGGCATTTCAAGGTCCATCAGGATGATATCCGGTCTGTGGCCGACGGCCATTTCGCAACCTTTTTCGCCATCTCCCGTCGCCAACACTTCGAAATCGCCAAGCAGCTCAAGGCGCATCTTGAGCATGTAGACGTTGTCGTCGTCATCTTCGATGTAGAGAAGCCTGATCACGATGCTGCTTCCGTCGGTGCGCGAGCTGGAAGTGCTAGCCGAGAATGAGACTGTAAGCTGCCCTGATGCCAGCCTTCTTGATAACGCCAGTGATGCTGCCGATGCCAACGCCACTTGCCGACGGCGCCGGCATGCTCAATGTCCAAAGTCTGGTGACGATACGCAATTGCCCGAGTTGCCGAAGATGACTTGCACTACATTCGCGATGCTTACATGCCACCCCGTGCGGGGACAAGACATTGAACCGTGGCTGCCATCATAAACGGGTTCGCACGACGGTCCGGTGATAGTCCTCCGCTATCGTGTCGCAATGAGCGATTGCTCGTTGCCGCTGCGATCGCGGTGGCCCTTCGAGCGCGGTACTCCTGTACTCCGGACGCGAAGCAGGACCGCGCTCAGAGACCGCCCTTGGGCCGCACGAAGCACTGGATGGTACCCGCCAGCACGAAAAGGTACGGCTGCCCGTTCGGCGCGTAGTCTTGAACGATCTTCTGCGGGGGGATCCTGGTCCATGCGTCATCCAGCCAGGCGTACCAGGTATCTTCAGGATGCTCGCCGCCGGCGCTTTCGACCTTGAACCGGGTTTTCACCACGTCCGCCGCTCCGCAGCAGAATAGCGATTTGCTATCGAGCTGCCGCTCCGGATGCTGATCGTTGTCCGGCCGCCGGAGACTCTGAAACCATTCCTTGTGTGGTCCGTCCGGCCATTCATCGCCTGCGCCGCACAGCGCGGGAGTTGACGTGACCAGTGTTGCGACGATTGCACAAACGAATGCCTGTCCGCTCGCATGCATGCGCGGCTCCAACGGCCAATAACGGGCAAACGTGCCGGAACCGGGCCGAATTCCGTCACCTCCCATTTGGGAGGCATGCTGCAATAAGTCGGCCAATAGCGCATAAGGTTAGCCCCTTCCATTCATGGCGTGAATGACGGCGATAACCAGTTCCGCCTGCCGCCGCGTCCCGGTCTTGTGGAAAACCGACTTGAGCGTGGTACGCGCCGTCTCGTATCCAATGCCGAGCGCCTGACGCGGAGCTCTTCAGGGAGTCTCCCTCCACCAGACGAAGAACGAGGCGTGCTTCCGCAGGCGTCAGATCAAATTTGAACCGAAGAAATGCCATGTCAGGCATCCCTGACCCCCTCCATTGATACAAGCTAGTGCTAAGCAGAATTGCGCCGGTCACCTCCCAATTGGGAGTTGCGCTGTAACGACAAACGTGCCTGTTCAGAGGCGCAGCGGACATCATCGCTTCCCATGACGTGAGGGCGTCTTGCGAGATGGGCGCCCCCGGTCCTCAATCAATCGGCTTCCGTTCCCGATCGCCCTTCAGGTCCAGCCATCCTCATCGCCTGAGTGAGCGGCTCGCCCATAGAGATTCCCCAACTTGCCGGCGAGCCCGACCCTTGCTCGGTCGTGGTGCGTGAAGGGGGCGGAGTTGTCTCAGCGAGGCAGTGGGGGCATGCAGGATCAGGCCTCTGCCTCGTGAAGCCGCTTTGCCTGCGAAAGCAAGTCCTGGACGGTCATCTCCGCATCGTCCAGATCGTCGCAGCGGCAGCTGTCGAGCGAACATCGAGTGTCGCGACGATACAGGTTGATCCAGAGCGGTGAGGCATCGCGGGTCCCGACATGCGGGACTTCAACCAGCTGCACCTCGTAAACGCCGTAGCGTGCGAGCGAGACGGTTCTCGAGCCATCATCGCTTTCGGGAGTGAGCATGAGGCTGATATAGGCCTGATTCACCCGGCCCAGGCGCGGCCTGTTCTTCTTGCGCAAGATTTTACCCGGCATTGCATCCGGGATCGGCTGCGATGCAGCTCGTGATCCCGAATGAGGGATGTTGCTTGTAGGCGGCGTCCGCGCCGGTCGACCGAACCGTCACCCAGCGCAGGCCGGGTGCATATAGGCGACTTTCCACGCGTGTCTTGTTATTCTTCGCCAAAGAGTTGTTTGGGCACGCCAGCGCACGGCGTATCGAACGTCGGTCCTGGCATCGATGTGGGAATGCCGCCCGTGCACGGTCCGGAAGCCAAGCAGTTCAGCAGCCTTCCGACGGCCGCGGGCCTGTTGACGCGGCTCGCCTGCGCGCGCGCAAAAAAGGCAGGGATCGAGCTCGAGCCCCTGTTGAAAAGGGCGGGCCTGACCGGTGCGCAGATCGAAGACCGGAGCGCGCGCGTCAGGGTCCGCGATCAGATCAGGTTTCTTGAGCTTGCGGCCCACGAGCTAGGCGACGATTTGCTGGGATTCCATCTGGCGCGGGATTTCGACCTGCGCGAGATGGGCCTGCTCTACTATGTCCTGGCTTCCTCGGACATGCTGGGCGACGCGCTGCGACGGGCGGAGCGCTACGGCTCGATTGGAAATGAAGCCGTCGCAATCAAGTGCGTCGAAGGGAAAGAGATTGCGATCATTTTCAACTATGTGGGAGTGGCGCGACATTCGGATCGCCAGCAGATCGAAGGTTTCATGACCGCACTGATCCGCACATGCCGACAGCTGACGCGCCGTGACTTGCAGCCGGTCTGCGTCAGATTCGTTCACGGCCGTGATGCGGTATCCTCCAAATTCAACGCCTTCCTGGGAGGCGTCGTGGTGTTCGGAGCCGATGTGGACGAGGTCGTATTTCCCAAGGCGGTCAAGGAAATGCCCGTTGCCAGCGCAGATCCTTATCTCAACGAGCTGCTGATCGCGCACTGTGAGGAGGCGTTGTCCCAACGCCGGGCAGGCGGTGGCGAGCTGCGCTCGCGGGTGGAGAACGCGATCGCCCCGTTGTTGCCGCACGGGCAAGCGGCGGCGGACGAAGTTGCCCGCAGGCTGGGCATGAGCCAGCGGACGCTGACCCGCCGGCTGTCGTCGGAAGGGCTCACTTTCATCGAAGTGCGGGACAGCCTGAGAGCGGACCTGGCCAGACGCTACGTGCGCGACGCCGACCTGCCGATTTCCAAGATCGCATGGCTTCTTGGTTATCAGGAAGTCAGCGCATTCACGCACGCATTCAAACGCTGGACCGGCTCGACACCACGACAGATGCGCACGCAGGCAGATTTCGCCTCCACCATAGCGGCTGGTCGCAACGCAAGAATGGCGCAGCCTCAGGCGGCGCCGAACCGCAAAGCGCTCACCGCGTCTGCTGGCTCGCCATCATGCTTTTCACCAGCCCGGCGATGACGGTGAGGATCGCTCCGCCAGCGCCACCGCCGACGATCTGACCGATAATGGCCCCGACGTCGAGACCACCTCCGGCCGCAGCGCTTGCGATCGCAGGAATGACCGCTTGCAGAAGTTGGCCTCCGCCCACTCCGCCGATAGCGCCCGCGATGGTGTTGCCGAGAGTGCCGAGATTGTACTCCTTCAGAGCCGCGCCGACCGCGTTCCCGCCGACGGCTCCAGCGATCAGTTGAATAATCAGATTGATGAGCATGTCCATGGCAGTGCCTTTCCCTTGCAGAAAGATGCCGCTGTCCCGCGACACTCACCCCATGCCTTTGCGGGGCCGTGCGCGTACTCTTTGCATCGAGCAGTCTTCCGGTGACTCGCTCGTCCTTCTCGTCGTTTCACTTCGCACGCTCGGCTCGATCCACGACGGTCGTGAACCGACGGAACAGCCTTGCCGCTGTCAGCGAGGCGGTCTTGGACTCGTGCAAGATGACTTTGCTCGCATGACGTACACGGCAACCCCGTCCGCCGACGATACGACACATGCGGATGTTGCGCCGATCCATGCGCGGAATCCATCAAAAGCTTGTCGCAGCCGAATGTGCGTCAGGTGTTCTGACCAATTTCCGAAATGATGATCGATAAGAGGCGGCAGATTCAATAGCAGTGATCGGTGCGAGCGTGCCGCGGCCGGACTGCAGCCCTCGCGCCGGCTCGGCGCGCCCCTTGCCTAGTTCGACATCAGACGATCGTCGGGTGCTGCCCGTCGGACGGAGCGGGCGGCGCGCACCGCAGGTGCCATCGGGCTCCAGGCAAACCAGGAGGAGAAGGCGCGAACATCGGACGACGCGCCCTCTACGCGTATCTGCGATCTGCGCACGGCTTCGGACCAGCTCGCACGGCCGAGCCAGACCCGATAAAACACCATGATGTCTGCTGAGACGGTGACATCGACGTCGAAGCCCGGATTCTTGAGACAGACGGAAACGTCCGTACGCTCGATCAGCAGCCAATAGCTCTGCTTCGGGCCGCCGCTGAAGTCGAACTGGATCAAGACGCGGCGGCGTCCGATTCTCTCGCCGCACACGCGGCGGCGCATCCACCACAGCAAAACGATCGGGTCGAGCTCGCTCGGGCGCGGGTCGCCGAATGCCCAGCGCGCTCCCCATTCGCCGAACAGATCGATGATCGGCTGCAGTTCGCGACCGGCCGACGTCAGACGGTATTCGGTCCGCTTGCCGCGCGCGGCGGCACGCCGCTCCAGCACGCCGGCGCGCTCCAGCCGGCGCAGCCGTTCCACAAGCAGGGCGCGGGACATGTGCGGCAGACCGCGCTCGATCTCGTTGAAATGCTGCACGTCGGCAAGAAGCTCGCGAATGATGAGCACCGTCCAGCGGTCTGCGAGAATCTCGGCCGCCCGCGCAACCGGACAGTATTGGCCGTAGCCGTGCATGAGCGAGCGTATCACGCGGTGCCGGCGGGCAAGTAGTTCAATTTCTGCACTAGCCCGGTCTGCGGCGAGCAGGCCACGATGTCGACTGGCTACGGACGTCCACACTTGGCAACGGGAGAGCCGTCATGGCGAAACGCGAACCCATCAGACGCGATGTGCTTGGGGCCCTCGCGGCCGCGCCGTTCATGGCGCTGCTCGCACACGCCGGCACAGCGCGGGCACAGGTGAGTCCGGTGAAGGTCGACACCAAGGGCCTGGTTGCCAAGATCAAGTTCGAGGCGCCGCTCGAGGGCTTCCTCAAGGAAATCAATGGAAAGTACAAGCTGCGTGTCACCGAGCTGACGCTCGCGCCCGGCGGATATGTGGGCGAGCACAATCACGAGGGTCCCGGCATCCGCCAGGTCACCTCCGGCTACATGACCTACGTTCTTCCGGACAAGACAGTCGTCTATGGCCCGGGCGATTTCTTCTTCGAATCGGGCGACATCAACCACACCGTTTTCAACAAGACCGACGCGCCCATGGTGCACGTGCTGTTCGAAATCCTGCCGGTCAACCTGAGCGGCGCGTCGCTGATCCCGGTCAGGCATCATTGACCGTCTCGCCGGCGTCAGCGCGCGGATGATCGGCCGGGAACACAACGCAGCCGTCGCCGTCAAGGATCGAACGGGAACACCTTCTTCCAGTCGCGTTTCATGTCGACCACGGTCCAGCCGCGCCTGACCGCTTCGTCCCAGGCCTTGTCCAGCCGCCCGACCGGGGAGTCGCGGTCGTAGGCCCATTCGCGCACGGCATCGGTGTGGTGGACGAGGCCCATGAAGCGCGCGCCGCTGCCTGCCGCGGTCCATTCCAGCATCTGCTGGTCGCCGTCGGAATTGCCGAAGGAGAAGATCGGGCGCCGTCCGATGAAGCGGTTGATGCCGACCGGCTTCCCGGTTTTGTCGTCGACGAACTCGATCCTGGCTTCGCGAATGAGTACGGGTACGCCGTCGGGCCGCATCTGGTACTTGGTCACGGCCGAGGAGCCGACCACCTGCTCGGGCGGGATGCCATAGGTCTTCTCGGTCCAGGGCCGCATGAACTCGATGCCGCCGCCGGAGACGATGAAGGTCTTGAAGGCGTTGCCGCGCATATAGGCCAGGAGCTCGAGCATCGGCTGATAGACGAGATCCGTATAGGGGCGGTTGAAGCGCGGATGCCGCGCGGTGGCGATCCACTCGGTGACGATGCTGGTGAATTCCTCGCTCGTCATGCCGGTATGGGTCGCGGCCATGATCTGGAGAAATCCCTTCTCGCCGAGCGCCGCCAGCGCCTTGCGGTCGTCGCCCAGCACGGCCTTGAATGGCTGCTGCTTCTTCCAACCCGGGTGCTGCGCCGCGAGCGCCCGCACGCGATCCATCGCGAACATGATCTGAAAATACATCGGCTGCTCGGCCCATAGCGTGCCGTCGTTGTCAAAGGTCGCGATGCGCTGATCGACCGGTACGAAGTCCGGGCCGCCCGGTGTCGTCACGCGGGGGACGAAGTCGATGATCGCCTTCTTTACCGCGCCGTCGTTCCAGGAGGGCAGGGGGTCCGTCTGCGCATGTGCGCGGCCGACGCCGTGGACGAACCCACAGAGGCCGACCACGAGCAGCGCAGACAGGATCGCGCGCCTGCTGGAGGGATGAGCCCCATGGTGCATCGTATTCTCCGCTGCTACGTCAGGTGTCACGAAGGTGCCGGCCGGAGTACGGCCGGCGGATGTCGGCCTCGCCTGTCCTCCGAGCACCGGCTGCGCGAAGGTAAAGCTGGGGACCGCGATGATCAGATCCACATCCGCATTCAGATTGGGGCATTCAGATTGCCGGTGAAGTTCGCCGTGATGTTGCCGAATGGAACCTGGCGGGCGAACGCAACATCGCCGCCGGCCTTGACGGAGCTGTGATAATAGATGGTCGTGAACGAGGAGCCGGGTTGGAGAGGGGTTGCGGCGAGGCTGCCGAAGAAACCTGGTATCCGGAAGCTTACGCCACCTTCATCCGCCAATGAAGGCTGCGGCAGCACTGCGGAAATCTCAACCAAAGGGGCACAGCCGGAGCGGCGGGCGCCGCCGTGCAAACGCACAGCAGTCCTGCGGATGAAGCGCCGGAACTCCCACTTTGGCATGCCACCCCCCGCTGCTCGTGCATTCGGACATTCGCCTGTGGCGCAGCAAAGGCGCGGGTGCGCTTTCGATGCGGATAGTTACAGATTTCTCTTCTGTGTGACCTGCCGGCCACGCACGCTTGTCCAGGATTCACTTCGCAACGACGGCCTAGCATCGCACATCGAATCGATGCAACACCGCGTCTTCTTGATACACTGCGCGCGCTTCGGCCCGCATCCTGCGACGCGAATCGTCGTCTGCGAGACTTGGCAGGTCATGCGCGTGTCTTGTCGCCCGGTGAGGCAAACCTGAAACTTTCGGCTGAAAGTGACGCAATCCGGGCCGAAGAGCGGAGATGAACGAGCTTACCGAGGCATTTGTCGATTGTTTCGTTGAGGGTCTGGGCATACCTTGGGTCCACCAATCGATCATGATCGTCGGGCCGTCCCTGGCGTACCAAACGGGATCTGTCTCATTCCATGAGCGAGCCGTCCAATCCGCTCGGGGCGACGCCGGCGATCAATCCGGAGGACGCTGCAACGCCCGTTCAGGCGCTTGCCCAGCAAGATGCCTCGCTGATCCGTCTCGATCAGTTTCGCGCGGATCCGCGATTTGCCGGCATCAACGGGCAGGGACAGACGGTCGTCGTCCTCGATACCGGCGTCAATCTCGACCATCCGTTCTTTGGAGCGGATGCCGACCACAACGGCGTCGCCGACCGCGTCGTCTATTCATTCGACTTCACCGGCACCAACAGCGCCAACGCAAACGACGCCAACGGCCACGGTTCCAACGTCGCCAGCATCGTCGGTTCGCAGGATGCCACGTACACGGGCATGGCGCCGGGCTGCAATATCATCGCGCTCAAGGTCCTCAATGATTCCGGCAGCGGGAGTTGAGCCGACATCGAGGAGGCGCTGCAATGGGTCGTCGCAAACCAGGCCGCTTTCAATATCGTTGCGGTCAACATGTCATTCGGAGATGGGACCAACAGCAACAGTGCGACGCCGGCGATCCTGCTGAGCGATGAGATCGCGGCGCTCAAGAACGAAAATGTTGCGGTCGTCTGCGCGTCGGGAAACAGCTATTACGCCTACCAGGCGCAAGGGGTTGGCTCGCCCTCGTCGGATCCGAACGCCTGGTCGGTCGGTGCGGTGTGGGATCGGGACATCGGCAGCGGGGTGGCCTGGTCGAGCGGCGCCATCGATTTCTCGACCGGTCCCGACCGGCTCATCTCGTTCTCGCAACGCAGTACCGCCATGACCACCATCTTCGCGCCCGGCGGAATGATCGGCGGCGCCGCGCGGGACGGAGTGCCCTTTCCCGGCGTTTCGGTTTTCTCCGGCACCAGTCAGGCGACGCCACACATCGCTGGTCTTGTCGCCGACATGCAGCAGCTCGCGGTCCGCACCAGCGGGCATCTCATGTCGGTCGACGATCTTCGCGCAACCATGGTGTCGTCGGCCGCGGTCATTTTCGACGGCGACAACGAAAACGACAACGTCCTCAACACCAACAGCAACTATCCGCGCGTCGACGCCGAGGCCTGGGGCGTCGCCATCCTCGGCAAGCTGTTCGCCGGTACGGCCGCCAACGACACGCTGACCGGCACCGTGGTTGACGATTCGATCCATGGCCAGGGGGGCGCCGACACGCTCGACGGCGCGGGGGGCGCCGACACCATGTTCGGCGGTGCCGGCAACGACATCTACATCGTCGACAACGCCGGCGATGTGGCGATCGAGAATGCCGGCGAGGGAACCGACACCGTCTATTCGAGCGCCCATTTCAGGCTGGCGGCGAACGTGGAGACCCTGGTCCTACAAGGCGGCGCCGATCTGCAGGGCTACGGAAATTTACAGTCGAATACGCTGATCGGAAATACCGGAAGCAACATCCTCGATGGCGCCGGCGGCGCGGATGCCATGAGCGGCGGTACCGGCAACGATGTCTATTTCGTGGATGACGCCGGCGATCAGGTCACCGAGAACCCCGGCGAAGGCAACGACGTGGTCTTCTCGATCGCCCATCTCAGGCTGACGGCCAACGTGGAGACGCTCGTCCTGCAGGGCAGTTTCGATCTGCAAGGCTATGGCAACAGCCTGCCGAACACGCTCTTCGGCAATGTCGGTATCAACCTTCTCGACGGCGACGCCGGCGCGGACGTCATGGCCGGCGGCGATGGCAACGACGTCTACATCGTCGACAATGCCGCCGATCAAGTGCGCGAGAACGCCGGCGAGGGTAGCGATGCGGTCTTTGCCACCGCCGACTTCAGGCTGCCGGCAAACGTGGAAACGCTGGTGCTGCAGGGCAGCGCCGGCCTCCAGGGCTATGGCAACGGGCAGGCGAACACGATCTACGGCAACTCCGGCAACAATCTGCTCGACGGCGGCAGCGGCGCCGACACCATGTTGGGCGGGCTAGGCAACGACACCTACTTCGTCGACGACGGCTCGGACCAGGTTGTGGAAAACGCGAACGAGGGCACTGACGCGGTCTTCGCCACCGTCGATTTTACCCTGTCGGCGAACGTGGAAACCCTAGTGCTGCAGGGCGCCGCCAATCTGTCCGGCACCGGCAATGCGCTCGCCAATGCCATCTTCGGCAATGCCGGGGACAACGTGCTCGACGGCCAAGGCGATGCCGACGTGCTCACCGGCAATGCCGGCAACGACACGTTCGTGTTCAACGTTGGGCAAGCAGGCGGCGACACCATCGTGGACTTCGCCGGCAACGGCGCCGGGGCGGGGGATTCGCTGCGGTTCGTCGGCTACGGCCCGGGCGCAACCTTCGCCGATATCGACGCCACCCGCTGGCAGGTGAACTACAACGGCGGAGCGTCGCACGACATCATTACTTTCATGAACGGCGCGGCCATCGATGCGGCCGACTTCGTGTTTGTGTAAGTATGCCAACTGATTGCACGTGATCGAACAGAGACTCGAGGAAGAGCCATCCATTGGAAGTGCTGTCGGCGGGCCGCCCGGTGTTTCGGGTGCGGCGGACGGTTTGTTTGCCAATCCGCCATGCCGAAAATGATCTCCCCGATAGACAGATAACTGTCACAAAAAATCTACAGTAAAAATTTGCTGATAAATAGTTAATATAGAAGTAACGTAAGGAGTATAATAAAACCTCGAATTACCTCAAGCCTGTGGTCGCCAGCGGCGCGAGGTCCTGATCAATCGCGCCGCGGACCGTACGAGGCCGCGATATCGCGTTCCCGCCGCTGCTACCAGGCATGCTCCATCCTCGGAGCACCGGCACCTAAGTGGCTGAGCACCGCACACAGGTCACCCACGAGCAGCAAGCAACCGCGGCCTGCACGCCTTCGCGTGGACCGAGGGGAGCGGAGTTGCGCAGGCCGCAACAATTTTGCGGTTGGGCGTCTTGCAGGCCCGAACAAAGGTCCGAGCGCCTCTCATTCCGAGAGGTCATGGCGGCGCAGGCAATGGCGATCGATCTCGCGGTTCCACCGCTCCGTGGCCGGCCCGATGCTTTCATGTATGGGGGCGCGCCCCAGGCATCCTTAGGCCCAGACGTCGCGCAGAACGGCACCATGTAACTCGGTCGCTATCAGAACGGAGGACACGACATGTCGAGGGCTTACCGCATCTCTCTCAATGGCGCGCAACAGGTTCCGGGCGTGCTCACCACGGCGTCGGGCCTCGGCACCGCCATTTTCGACAGTGCGACCACCAGCATGGGTATCACCATCAACATCCAGGGCCTGGATTGGGGGCCCTTGCTCGGCCAGGCGTCGCAGACCCCGGGCACGGCGGATGACGTCAACGGCGTGCACATCCACAACGCGACGCGCGGGGCCAATGGCGGCATCGTGCTCGACTGGCCCAGCGGGGGCGACGCGGACGACTTCGGCGTGTCCGGCGTGCTGGCAGACGGCTCGCGGACCTTGACCAGCAATTGGGAAACCACAGACGTCAATCCATCACCCCTTCGCCGCCACGTTCGCGGCCGCCACGCTCGGTGCCGACGTGCCGTTCTACGTCAACGTCCACACGGTCGCCAACGGCGGCGGCGAGATCCGCGGCCAGTTCGTGTGCATCGCGACCGACAATGGCGAGACCGTCAACGGGACCAGCGGGAACGATTTTCTCCCCGGCCTCGGCGGTATTGATGTGCTGTTCGGCGGTGACGGGGACGATGTTCTCGACGGCGGCGTTGGCCGTGACAGCATGCACGGCGGCTTGGGCAACGACACTTATTTCGTCGACGACGACTCGACCTGGTGCAGGAGTATGCTCAGCGAGGGTGTCGACACGATCTACGCGTCGGTCGACTATCTCTATGTTGAAGCCGTACGCGGAAAATCTGACCCTGCAGGGCAGCGCCCTGATCGGCTGGGGCAACGAGCTAGCGAACCTGATCACCGGCAACGCCAGCGAATAACTTCGACGACCAGGGCGGCGACGACATCCTGATCGGCGGCGCTGGGAACGATGACCTTGATATGGGAGGGCGACGACGTCCTGATCGGCGCGGCGGCGGCGACCTGTATATGATCGACAGTGCCGGCGACACGGTGATCGAGAACCCCGGCGAAGGCATTGACAGAATTCTTGCATCGGTCACACTTCCGGTTACCGGCAAACGTGGAAATCTGCACTGGGCACGCCCAAGGCAGCGGCGACCTGCAGCTCTACGGCAACGAACTTGACAACGAGCTCGAAGCCAACGGCGGCAACAATCTGCTCGACGGCGGCGCCGGCGCCGACCGCATGATCGGCAAAACCGGCAATGACACTTACTTCATCGACGATGTCGGCGACCATGTCAGTGAGGACACCAACCCCGACCAGGGCAATGACACGATTTTCGCATCCATCAGTCTGAGTCTGGAACTCCAGTTTAACATGCATGGCGTGGAGAACCTGGTGCTCCAGGGCAGCGCCGACCTGCAGGGTATCGGCAATGGACTGGCGAACGCACTGTTCGGCAATAGCGGGAACAATATCCTCGACGGCGGTGCGGGCGCTGACGGCATGGTCGGCGGTGCCGGCGACGATACGTATTTCGTCGACAACGCCGGCGACCAGGTGTTCGAGAACGCGGGCGCAGGCAACGACACGGTCTATTCGAAGGCCAACTTCGGGCTGTCGGAGAACCTGGAAGCCCTGATCATGCAGGGCGGCGCCGACCTGCAGGGTTACGGTAACAGCCTGGCGAACGCGATCTACGGCAACAGCGGGAACAATCTCCTCGACGGCGGTGCGGGGGCCGACCTCATGGTCGGCGGCGCCGGCAACGACACCTATGTCGTCGACCATGCGGACGACGTGGTGGTCGAGAACGCCAGCGCGGGGGCCGACGTGGTCCTTGCGACGGCTCATTACGGGCTGTCGGCGAATGTGGAAACCCTGGTCCTGCAAGGCAGCAACGATTTGCAGGGCTACGGCAACGGCCAGGCGAACACGCTTTATGGAAATACTGGCAATAATCTGCTCGACGGCGGAGCCGGCGCCGACACCATGACAGGCGGAATCGGGAACGACACCTACTTCGTCGATAATGGCCTCGATCAGGTAATGGAGAACCCCGGCGAAGGCACCGATGCGGTGTTTTCCACGGTCCACTTCATCCTGTCAGCGAATGTGGAAACCCTGGTGCTGCAGGGCGCTGCCAACGCGAACGGCACCGGCAATGCGCTCGCCAACTCGATCTTCGGCGATTCAAGCGACAACGTGCTCGACGGCCAAGGCGATGCCGACGTGCTCACCGGCAATGCCGGCAACGACACGTTCGTGTTCAACGTTGGGCAAGCAGGCGGCGACACCATCGTGGACTTCGCCGGCAACGGCGCCGCGGCGGGGGATTCGCTGCGGTTCGTCGGCTATGGCGCCAATGCGACCTTCACCACCATCGACGCCACGCATTGGCAGCTCAACTACAACAGCGGCACCTCGCATGAGGTGATCACGTTCATGAACGGCGCGGCCGTCGATGCGAGCGACTTCGCGTTCATCTAGAAATGCCGACGGTCAGGTGGTGTGCGGAATGCCGCTGGATAGCCTCCGCACTGTGCGGCCGCCCACCACGCCCCCGTCGGTGCGGCCGGCTTCAACCCTGTGGTGAAGGCCGCCTGCGGCCTTGACCGGACGCGCCGCCGGCCGCACATAGGACTAAATGACGCTGCTCGATTCCTCGCTCGTGCGCGACGCCGGCTCCGACCGGGTCGCCGGCCACGACAAGATTCTCATCGTCGACTTCGGCTCGCAGGTGACCCAGCTCATCGCGCGGCGCGTGCGCGAAGAGAAGGTTTACTGCGAAATCGTGCCTTTTCAGAAGGCCGAGGCGGCATTCGAGGCCATGCGGCCGAAGGGTGTGATCCTGTCTGGCGGGCCCGCCTCGGTGCTCGATCCGGACGCGCCGCTCGCGCCGGGCGGCATCTACCGGGCAGGCGTGCCCGTCCTCGGCATCTGCTACGGCGAGCAGGCCATGGCGCAGCAGCTCGGCGGGGTGGTCGAGGGCGGGCACCATCGCGAGTTCGGCCGCGCCGAGGTGCTGGTGACCGAGGATTCGCCGTTGTTCGAAGGCGTGTGGCGCAAGGGTGAGCGCTATCCGGTGTGGATGAGCCATGGCGACCGCGTGACGCGGCTGCCCGAGGGTTTCCGCGTGGTGGGCACCTCGCCGAATGCGCCGATCGCCATGATCGCGGACGAGCGGCGGAAGTTCTACGCCACCCAGTTCCACCTCGAGGTCGTGCACACGCCGCACGGCGCCGCGCTCATACGCAACTTCGTGCGCAAGATCGCCGGCTGCACCGGCGACTGGACCATGCGTGCCTTCAAGCAGGAGGCGATCGAGAAAATCCGCGCACAAGTCGGCGCCGGCCGGGTGATTTGCGGGCTGTCCGGCGGCGTCAACTCCGCCGTCGCCGCGGTGCTGATCCATGAGGCGATCGGCGAGCAGCTCACCTGCGTGTTCGTCGATCACGGTCTGCTCCGCCTCGCCGAGGCGGAGAAGGTGGTGGCGTTGTTCCGCGACAGCTATAACATTCCGCTCGTCCACGTCGAGGCGGAGGCGCTGTTTCTCGGCGCGCTCGCTGGCGTCACCGACCCCGAGGCCAAGCGCAAGACTATCGGCAAACTGTTCATCGACGTGTTCGAGGCCGAAGCGAAGAAACTCGGCGGCGCCGAATTTCTGGCGCAGGGCACGCTCTATCCCGACGTGATCGAAAGCGTGTCGTTCACCGGCGGGCCCTCGGTCACCATCAAGTCGCACCACAATGTCGGCGGCCTCCCGGCGCGCATGAACATGAAGCTGGTCGAGCCGTTGCGCGAGCTGTTCAAGGACGAGGTGCGCGCGCTCGGCCGCGAGCTGCGGCTGCCGCCTGCCTTCGTCGACCGCCATCCGTTCCCGGGACCGGGGCTTGCCATCCGCTGCCCCGGCGAGATCACGCGAGAGAAGCTCGACATCCTGCGCCGCGCCGACGAGATCTATATCGAGGAGATCCGCCGCGCCGGTCTCTACGACGACATCTGGCAGGCTTTCGCCGTGCTGCTGCCGGTGCGGACGGTCGGCGTGATGGGTGACTACCGCACCTACGATTACGTGGTGGGCCTGCGCGCCGTCACCTCGACCGACGGCATGACTGCCGACTTCTACCCCTTCGACATGAAGTTCATCGGCCACGTCGCCACCCGCATCGTCAACGAGGTCAAGGGCGTCAACCGCGTGGTGTACGACGTCACATCGAAGCCGCCGGGCACGATCGAATGGGAGTAGACGCCTTCCGTAGGATGGGTTGAGCGCCAGCGAAATCCATCGACCGCGAGCATTGCTTCTGTCGGAAAGCGAGGGGTCTCGCTTCGCTCAACCCATCCTACGTCTTTCGATTCGAGCGGGAGCCGCTGCCGCCCGCGGAGCGTCGCCGGGGTCGGCGGACGGTTCTCACCTTCCCGCTGCTTCCGCCTCCGCAGAAGAACTGATCGCCACCATCGGACTCGAGCCCCGAGACGCCTGATCCGGACGGCATCTCCAGCCGTTCCAGGACCTCTCCCGTTCGAGGATCGACTCGCCTCAAATCGCTCTCGTCACCTTCCCAGGTGCCGTGCCAGAGCTCGCCGTCGACCCAGGTGACCCCGGTGACGACGCGGTTGCATTCGATGGTGCGCAGAATCGCCCCTGTTTGGGGATCGACTTGGTGGATCTTCCGGCCCCGATGCTGCCCCACCCAGAGCGTCCCTTCGGCCCACGCGAGCCCCGAGTCACCGCCGCCGCCAGGCGCCGGGATCGTCGCCAGCACACGGCCGGTCTTCGGATCGATCTTCTGGATGCGATCCTCGGCGATCTGAAACAGGTGCTGACCGTCGAAGGCCGTTCCTGCGTGCGCGGCGACATCAATCGAGCGCAGCACCTTGCCGCTCGCCGGATCGAAGGCGTTCAGCTTGTCTCCGGCAGCAAACCAGACGTGCTGACCGTCAAAGGTAACCCCATGCACGTGGTCGACACCCGGAAAGGGTCCATATTCGCGGAGGATTTCGGCTGCAGCTTGTTTCATGCCTCCATCCTAGTCACTCGGCAGTGGACCCGGGAGTAACAAGGTTGTCGTGAATCCCGGCACCGGCCGGGTCATCCAGCGACGCGCTCGCCCGCGACCATACGACTGCACTTTGCCTGCCGCCGCCAGTGAGTCGAGCGCCCGCTGCACGGTCCGCTGGCTGGCGCCCAGCGCGAGCGCCAGCGCGGAGCTCGACCACGATTCACCGTCGGCCAGGAAGGCCAGCACCGCCGCATGCTCCTCTTCGACGGGCCGCGCCAACACGACGATCTCGCGTGCGCCGCGCGACGCCAACGCAAACCCTCGCTTCGTCGCAGTCACGCTGGCCAGCGTCCGAAGCGCCGTGCGAAGCCGCCCGATCTCTACTCGCAACCGTGCACGATGCGATTCATCGGCGTGCTTTGCTCGGAATGCCCGCGTGACGAGCGTACCCCTCGGCACGTCTCCAGGCCACGCCTCGCCCAGCGCACGTGCAAGCGCGAACAATACCGGGCGCGTCGCGAGCGAGACCACCGTGCGTGCGTCACGCACGACATGACGGCACGCGTCCACGACGAGCGCCTTCGACGTCAGTAGCGCTTCAACATCCTCGAGCAGGACGCGTCGCTCGTCGCCACGCGCAATCAGGCGCGCCGCGGGCGTGTTCAGGACGAGGGTTGCGCTTTCGACCTCCGCCGTCAGCGCGGGGATATCTGCATCGCGCGCGGCGTGCTCGGCCCGGGTGAGCGCGGCGCGCGCCGCCTTCGTCCGCAGGCGCCGAATTGCGATTCCCGCAATCGCCAGCTCGTGGGCGGCCTTCAACGCGGGCGGGAAGGGCGCGGGGTCGAACTCGGCGAGCGCATGCTCGGCCTCGTCGAGGCGGCCGATCAGGAGCAGGCGTCGGACCTCGAGATTGCGCGCATGCGCGGCATTTACGCGGTCGCCGTGCGCTTCGAGAGTCGCCCGCGCTGCGTCGAGTGCCTTCGCAGGCCAGCCCAGGTCGCGCGAGACGAGTGCGATCTCGGCCTCGGCGACGACGCACCTCGCGCGGGCCACCGCCTCTTTCGGACCGAACGTGCGGGCCGCACTTCGCAGGAGAGCCTTCGCTCGAACGAGATCACCGAGCTGCGCCATCGCGATGCCGCGCAGTGCGAGCGCCGGCGCGTCGTCACGCAGGGCGACCCGCTTCAGTGCGCCGAGGGGATCGCCCGCTGCGAGTGCACGGGCCGCAGCGGTGATCAGCGAGTCCATCGGAATCCCGCCAAACTTGTAACTCCCATCGTTCCGATATCTGACCCTAAGCGGCCCGCAGGATATGCTCTGCTCGGCCGCGCAAGATGCGTCACCGCTGAGCGGAATGGTCCCGATGTACCTGCTGATGAGTGCCTTCCATTCGTTGCCTTGGCTGAAGCTGCTCTCCAGCCGCCGACGCGCTGCCCGCCGGTCCTAGTCCGGCGTTCGCCAGATCGAGCGGTGCCGCGCGTTCCTCGCCCGTGAACACTCTCCGGCGTGACGAACAACACCGCCCGCAGCTCAGCGGATCGTGGTTCGTTGCGGCGCTGGTGGATGAGCGTGATATCATAGCTCGGAATCATCGAGTGGAAGCGAGGGCCGATGTCGAAGGCCACGGTGACTATTTACGGCATCAAGAATTGCGACACCATGAAGAAAGCGCGCGCCTGGCTCGACCACCGGGGCATCCCTTATGACTTCCATGACTACAAGGGCGCCGGCATCGAGCGTAGCCGCCTCGAGCGTTGGGCGCACGAGGTCGGCTGGGAGACCCTGCTCAACCGGGCCGGCACGACGTTCCGCAAGCTCCCCGAGAAGGCCAAGGACGGACTTACCGGGGAGAAGGCGCTCGCACTGATGCTCGAGCAGCCCGCGATGATCAAGCGGCCCGTGCTCGACGTCGGCGGCCGGCTGCTGGTGGGCTTCAAGCCCGAGCAATACGAGAAAACGTTCGGTGCGCGGCGCTAAGTCCGAGTCAAAGCTTCGCGACGAGCGCGGCAAGCTGGTCGGTGCAGAGTCCCCAGCCACCGTGGAAGCCCATCTGCTCGTGCTTCTCGCGGTCAGCGGCCGTCCAGTGCCGTACACGGGCGGTGTAGCGCGTTCTGCCGCCGTCATCCTCGAAGGTAAGGATCACGGTCATGAACGGCTTCTCCGAAGGCTCCCACGCCCCGCTATAGGCATCGGTGAAGACCAGCCGCTCGTTCTTGACCACTTCGAGGTAGACGCCGCGGTTGGGAAATTCGTTGCCCTGCGGGTCGCGCATGACGACCAGATTGGCGCCGCCGGGCCGAACGTCGAGCTCCGCAACCGGCGTGGTATAGGGCAGGGGTGCGAACCATTGCTTGAGCAGGTCGGGGTCGGTCCACGCCCTGAACAGCTTTTCGCGCGGCGCGTCGATGATACGGGTCAACACGAGCTCGCGATCCGAGGTCGGGTTCGCTGTGGCGGTCATCTGCTCTCTCCTGGTTGCGACCTCCCCAGGACGGGCGGCCCACCGGCGATCCGACACGGTCTGCAATAATTTTTCGTGGGAAGCGGCAAGGGTCGGCGTGCGCGCTGGGGCGATCGGCGCACAGCAAACACGGACGGCCGGAACCGTATTTCAGGCCGACCGCGACGTGGCCTTCATCGGCGTACTGCCTTGCGCTTCCCGCTGCCAACGGCCTTCTTGACCGTCTTTCTTCTGCGAGTTTTGCGTGCCGCCTTCCGCTTCGCCGTCTTGGCCGTCTTCCTTTTGGCACCCTTCCTTCTAGCCGTCTTCTTCTTTTTGGCCGTCTTCTTCTTGGCGGCTTTCTTGCCAGCAGTCTTCTTGCCAGCGGTCTTCTTTTTGCTCGCCGTCTTTTTTGCCGGCTTCTTTCCGGCCGGCTTCTTTCCGGTCGGCTTCACAGGCGCCGCCGCGGTGCGCGCGCCTGCGGCCGTGACCCAGGACTTTTTCGGATCGGCGAAGAAGAGCTCGCGCCGGCGCGTCTTGAAGCTGTTGGGGTTGAAATAGCTATCCGTCCAGGTGCCGGTCTCGTCGAGGAAGGCGCCCTGGGCATCGCCGCCCTTGGCCTCGATCTGGTTGGCGACATTCCTGAAATAGAAGTGACGGTAGATGCGGTCGAACTCCGTGAGATAGATGTCGGCGACCCGCGCGTCGCCGCGTATGAGCAGCATGTTCTCGTCGTTCTGCAACAGCGAGTTGGACGAGAAATTCGCCGAACCCGAACAGATCAGCGGATCGTCCGACATCGGGTCGATGAGCAGGAACTTGGTGTGGATGAAGAACACGAATCCTTCATTGGCCTTGCGGTAGTGCTCTTCCTCGAGAAACCACTTGTCGAGGCCAAATTCCTGGATCTTCTTGCGCGCCGTCGGCTTGCCGTTCTTGAACGTGTACATCTCGCCCAGCACGTCGCCGTATGAAAAGTTGAGATCGCGGCGATCCTTCCTCAGCTCCGCCTCCAGCGCCGTGGTGGGCGGCTTCTCCATCAGGATGAAGCGCAGGCAGTCGCTGTCGGCGACGATAGAAGGCACCAGCTCCTTGGCTACGCCGAAGGCGGCCGTGAACATGACCGAGGCGACGCCATCCTCGATCCGGTCGGCGTACCACCGCAGAAGGTCGGACTTGGCGCGCGGGGAGAACACCCGCACGATCGACTGCTTCGCAATCAGTGGCGGCGGGTTCGGCGTGAGCTTCAATGCCCCGGCGCGCGCATCGGCGAGATCCGGATCGCCCTTGAGCAGCTCCCAATAGGCGAGATAGCCCTTTGCGGTGGCGGCGTCCTCGACGAGATGACCGACATTGGTCTGTCCGAGAAAGCCTGAGGGCGTGAAGTTGGTCGAGCCGGTCCAGACGCTGACCGGGTCGCTGCTATCCTTGAGCCGGATGATAAACTTGTTGTGCGGGATTTTGGTCTTGGTCCGGCGGTAGAAGATGCGCTTGTCGTCGAGCGGCAGCCCCGCCTGTTCGATCGCGCTCTCGTTGGCCTGCTTATCGCTTCCCCCCGCGCTAGCCGTGTCGTGATAGACGATGCGCACATCGACGCCGCGTTCGAGCGCCCGCCCGAGCTCTTTGAGCACCGGCTGATAGGTGAATTCGTAGGCCGCGACCCGCAAGCCGTCGCCGGCCGGCGTCTCCCGGATGAATTTCAGGCAGGCGTCGAGCAGCCCGCGCGAAAGCCAGCGCGTTTCCTCGTTGTCGGGATCGTCGATTTCTTCCTGGCTCGGGGCCTTGTTGCCGAACTTGCGGGCGAACGCCTGGCTCGCAATGGCGCCGCGGTTGAACCAGACGCCATGGCCGTTCTCGAACTCCTTCTCGGTATGAACTTCGAGCTCGATGGCGGGCTGCGGCTCAAGCGCGCCCGGTTTGCCGTACATCGGCACGACGGTGAACTTGTAACGGGTGTCGGGCTGCGCCGTGTAGTCGCCCCACAGGAAGCTCTGAATCGGATGCTCCGAGGTGTAGTAACGCCTGGGCTGAGTGGGATCGTCGGGGTCACGCTCGGCACGCGGATCGGGCACGATCGAGCGAAATACCTTCTGGGCTTGCAGCCACTGCGCCCCGCCCGGCGCTCCGACAATTTCGCGCTTGAAGGCGAAGCCGAGGAGACCTTCCCGCTTGTCCTCCGCGCAGTCGAGCGCGATCAGTACCGTGTGGGATCCCGCTATCGCCTTGGCTCGAAAGTCGCCTTGACCTTGCATGACGCGCATGCGGACCCTCCTTGCATCGGGGGCGTGTCGAAAGGCAGGAGTTGACGTGCAGCATAAGCGATGACGTGCAGCATAAGCGATATTGCGTACGGACGAGTGACAAACCTCACGTCTCCGGTAGTCGTCGGCTGGATCGCCCGGGTTCGATCACTATTCGTGATCGGCGATCAGACTTCGGGCTCACGGTCCCCGTTTGAGCAGCTCGTAGCCCACCGGATCGTCCGGGCAGGAGCCAAAGCCGCACTCCAGCAATGTCGACACCACGTTGAGCGCGGTCAGTGCGATCACCAGCCACACCGCGATGGACGCGAACGGGCCGATCTGGACCGGTACGTCCTTGGTATCGTCCTCGAACTGTCCGTCGAACAGCAGCACGACCGCGATCAGGACGATGGCGACGGCAAAGCCGATGAAGGCCCAGCTATAATAGTGATATCCGAGCAGCGCGGAGCCGTAGCCGGGATCCCCGGGCATGATGTGCAGCAGCACCTGGCGCATGGCGAAACCGGCCCCCACGATGGCGGCGAGCAGCGTTGCTGCATAGTGGCTGGGGCGAGGACCGAAGCGCACATTGAGAATGGGTCCCACCGCGAGCATGGCGAATTGGATGCGCTGGAGCAGGCACAGGGGACACGGAAGCTCCTCGAGCCACAGCTGCGCGGCAAAGGCGGCAACCAGCACGAACGCGATGCCGTAGAGGGACAGGGTGTTGAGCGCTATCGCGAAGGATCGGCTCATGGCGCGCCTCAGAACGACAGCTTGAGCGCATCGCTGGCATGGTGCAGATAGATGGCGATGCAGGCGACAAGCGTGGCCACGAACAGCGCGAGCGCCAGCGCGCGCGAGGCCCACCAGGCGACCAGCATCACGAGGGTAATGGCCAGGAATAGTGCCGTGAATTCCATTGGTCGCCCTCCCGACTCGCAAAGAAGTTTTCCATTCTAGGGCATCTGTCCGCGGCCGCCACCTCGCCGCCGCGGCGGCTTTCCGTGCCGCTCCCGAGGCGGTAGGAAGTCTCGGGACATTCTCTGCTGTTGGGAGGGATGGAATGGAAATCAGCCTTGCCGGCCGGATTGCGGTGATCACCGGCGCCAGCAAAGGGATCGGGCTCGCCATCGCCTCCCGCTTCGCGGCCTCGGGTGCCGATGTCGTCATCGTTGCGCGCGGGCGCGAGGCGCTCGATGCGGCGGTCAAGAGCATCGGCGCGAGCGGGAAGGGACGCGTCGTCACCGTCCAGGGTGACGTCGCCGTTGCGGCTGACATCCGGCGCGCCTACGACGAGGCCATGGCGGCATTCGGAAAGATCGACATTGTGGTGAACAATGCCGGCACCTCCCGCACCGGGGCCTTCGAGGACATCACCGACGAAATCTGGCGTGACGACTTCGATCAGAAGCTGTTCGCCGCCATCCGCCTGACGCGGCTCGTGTGGCCGCAGATGAAAGAGCGGCGCTGGGGACGCATCATCAACACGCTCAATATCGGTGCCAAGGCGCCGCGGGCGCGCAGCGCGCCCACCTCGATCACGCGCGCCGCCGGTCTCGCCTTGACGAAGGTGCTTGCGGGCGAAGGCGCGCCCCATAACGTCCTCGTCAATGCGCTGCTGGTCGGCTTCATTGAAGCCGACCAGCACGTGCGCGCCGCGGAAAAGGCGGGCATTGCTCTGAAGGATTACGTCGCCGCCCGCACCAAGGAGATTCCGCTCGGACGCATCGGACGGGCAGAGGAATTCGCCAACATTGCCTGCTTCCTCGCGTCTGAGGCTGGTTCCTACATCACCGGCACGGCGATCAACGTCGATGGCGGGCGCTCGCCGGTGGTGTGAGACAACGGTTAATCCGGCGAAGACGGACTCAAAGCCAATCGAAAATGACGAAGGCGGGCGGGGAAACTTCGTCATGTCGGGTGCCGACATGATGCGCTTCATCTCGCCATGCAGACGGTCGATGGCGATGCAATACAACGGGCGTCGCGCGCCCGTTGCTTTGCCGGCTAGTTGATCCTGATATCGGCTGCCTTGATGACCGGCGCCCAGCGGACGATCTCGGCGTCGATGTTGGCGCGGAAATCGGCCGGCGAATTGCCGATCGGCTCCATCAGCTGGACCGCGAGCTTGCCGCGGATCTCGGGCGTTCTGATCGCATCAACCACCTCGTCGTGAATGCGCGCGATCACCGCCGCGGGCGTCTTGGCAGGCGCGATCAGGCCCATCCAGGCGTCGGCCTCGACGTCGATTCCGGCCTCCTTCAACGTCGGAATCTCCGGCAGCAGGGCGGAGCGTCTCGCCGTGGACACCGCCAGAATTCTGACCTTGCCCGAGCCGACCTGCGGCGTCACCGAGATCGCCGGCAGGCAGGCCATCTGCACGTCGCCGCGCAGCACAGCGGTCATCGCCTGCGGCGAACCCGGATACGGGATATGCACCATCTGCGTGCCGCTCTTGAGCGCGATCGCCTCCATGGCCAGATGCGACAGCGAGCCGTTTCCGATCGAGCCGAAATTGTACTTGCCGGGCTCGCGCTTGATGAGCGCGACTAGGTCCGCCACCGTATTCACGTTGAGGCTGGTGTTGACCACGAGCGCGCTCGGCTGGGTGATCAGCTGCGTGATCGGAGCGATGTCCTTGCCGGGATCGTAGGGAAGCTTCGAGAACAGCAAGGTGTTGATGGCGAGGGGTCCGCCGATTGAAATTCCGATCGTGGCGCCATCGGGCTCCGCCTTGGCCACGGCATCGGTCCCGAGGTTGCCGCTGGCGCCCGGCTTGTTCTCGATCACGAAGCTCTCTCCGAGCTTCTGCTGCAAGCGATCGGCGATCAGTCTGGCCACCATGTCGGGGGTCGAGCCGGGCCCGAACGGCACGACGATCTTGACGGTCTTAGTCGGCCAGTCCTGCGCAGCGGCCGGTGCCAGAACCAGCAGCGATCCGGCCAGTGCCAGCGCCAATCGTGTCGTCATCGCTCGCTTTCTCTCCTCTACGCGCTCTACGCGCTCTACGCGCGAGTCCCCTCGGTCACCGTTCGCGGCCGGCAGACGGCCCAGTAATCATGGGGGATGCGATCATCGCAAGCGGGGATTTCGTGAGTAGCCGGGGCGCGCCAGACGGTTCCTGCGTGCCCAAGCCGCCGCCTTGCCTCCGGCGATGCCATGGCCTCTACTGCCGCCGTTTGGAGTGGTTCCAGAGAGCCGGCGCAGGGTCGAGTCGCGCCTGGGGACTTCGCGGAGGCCTCTTCAGCGGAGGAGCCATGGGGCTGGCCATACTGGTGGCGGGACTTGTCGCCTTCATCGGGGCGCATGTCTTCGTGAGCCTGCGCGGCCCGCGTGCCGCGGTGGTCTCCCGCATCGGGGAGTGGCCCTACAAGGGGCTGATGTCGCTCGTCTCCCTCGCCGGGCTCATTCTCATCGGTTATGGCTTCGGAGAGTACCGGGCAAGCGGTTGGATCAACGTCTGGTCGCCGCCGCGATGGACGTACTACGTCACGCAAATTCTGATGTGGCCTGCTAGCATCTTCGTGGTCGCAGCCTATATCCGCGGCAATATCTGGCGCGCGCTCAAGCACCCCATGCTGGTCGGTGTCAAGACGTGGGCCGTAGCGCATCTCATCTCGAACGGCGATCTCGGCTCGATCGTGCTGTTCGGCGCGTTTCTCTCCTGGGCGGTGTATGATCGCATCACGTTGAAGCATCGAACCGATCCGGGCGCGCCCGCGATCCCGGTCCGGGGGCACCGCAACGACATCATTGCGGTGGTGGTCGGGACGCTGCTCTATCTGGCGCTCGGCCTTGTCTTCCATCCCCTCGTTGTCGGCGTCCCGGTGTTCGGCAAGCCGGCGTTCTAGGATCACAACCAATGTCGGCACAGGACGAAATCAAGCGGCTGACCGCGCCGGATATCCGCGCCCGCAAGGGCGGCGAGCCGATCGTCAGTCTCACATCCTACCACGCCCATACCGCGCGCCTGCTCGATCGCCATTGCGATCTCATCCTGGTCGGAGATTCGCTCGGTATGGTGATGCACGGGCTCGAAACGACCGTGCCGGTCACGCTCGACATGATGATCCTGCAGGGGCTCGCAGTGATGCGCGGCTCCAAGCGTGCGCTCGTCGTGGTCGACATGCCGTTCGGCTCCTATGAAGCCTCCAAGGAACAAGCGTTCCACTCGGCGGCACGGGTGATGAAAGAAACCGGTTGTGGCGCGATCAAGCTCGAGGGCGGACGGCGCATGGCCGAGACCATCGCCTTTCTGGTCGAACGCGGCGTGCCGGTGATGGGCCATATCGGCCTCACCCCGCAATCGATCAACACCATCGGTTCGTTCCGCGCGCAAGGACGCGACCAGGCGGACTGGGGTCCGATCGAGGATGATGCCCGTGCGGTCACGGAGGCGGGCGCGTTTTCGGTGGTGATCGAGGCGGTGGCTGAGCCGCTCGCGCGGCGCATCACCGCCGCGGTCGCGATCCCGACCATCGGGATCGGCGGCAGCGTCGCCTGTGACGGCCAGATCCTCGTGCTCGAGGACATGCTCGGGCTGTCGCCGCGAGTGCCGAAATTCGTCAAACGCTACGGCGAGCTCGGCCCCTCGATCGAAAGCGCGGTGGCAGCCTACGCAGCCGACGTCCGCGCCCGCGCCTTTCCGGGCCCGGAGCACGTCTACCCCCTCCGGGCGAAGGGAAAATAGGCTGAAAGTTCAAATGGTTGAACGTGCGCCTCAAGGCTGTTTTGCCTTGCCTCTGCCACATCAATAGGGTAATTCGCGGTCGCTCCACGCTGATGGGGGCCGGTGGGCGCCGAGCGAACGGGGACGTTGTGTCCGACATTTTTCAGGAAGTCGATGAGGAAGTCCGACGCGAACGGCTCAAGCAGCTGTGGGATCGCTACGGCACATACGTCGTCGCGGCCGCGATCCTTCTGGTCGCTGCGATCGCAGCCTGGCGCGCCTATGGCTGGTGGCAGGACAAGAAGGCGGCCGAGGCCGGAGCCGCCTTCGAGGCTGCGACCTCGCTCGCCGAGTCCGGCAAGCGCGGCGAAGCCGAGGCCGCGTTCGCCAAGATCGCCGCCGACGGGACGTCCGGTTATCGCCAGCTTGCGCGCATGCGGGAAGCGGCCGAGTTGGCCCAGACCGATCCCAAAGCCGCCATCGCAGCCTATGACAGGATCGCCTCCGATAGCTCGTTCGGTCCCGTGATGCGCGATCTTGCCGCGCTGCGCGTCGGCGCGCTCCTGATCGATGCGGGCGCTTTCGACGAGGCGCGGCAGCGGCTTGAGCCGCTCGCGGCCGAGGACCGCACCTTCCGTCACACTGCACGTGAATTCCTGGTTCTTGCCGCCTGGCGCGCCGGCGATACCGCGGCGGCAAAGCGTTGGTCGGACATGTTGATGACCGATGCGCAGACGCCGGCCGCCACTCGTTCCCGCGTTGAGCGGGTGATGGCGCTGGGCGCGACGGAGAGCAGGAGTTGAGGGGGCGCATATGAACCGCTTTGTACGCATCACGCTGACCGTGCCGGTGTTGGGGCTCGGCCTCGTGCTCGCGGGCTGCGAGAGCTTTGATCCGACCGCCGTCTTCGATATGGAAATCTTCAACACCAAGAAGAAGCTGCCGGGGGAGCGGCGGGCGGTGTTTCCGGAGGGCACTCCGGGCGTGCCGCAGGGCGTGCCACAGGAACTGGTCAAGGGTTATCAGCCGCCACCCGAACAAGCTGACGAATCGCAGGCGCAAGCGGCCGCGCAACAGCAGGCCCAACCGGCGGAGGCAAAGCCCAAACCCAAGCCGAAGCCGAAAGTCGTGGCCAAGCCGAAGGAAGAGTCGACCGCTGCGGCCGGCACGTCTCGGCCGCAGCGCGCAGCCGCAGACGCAATGGCCCGACCCGCCGGCTCCTCAACAGCAGTCGTCGGGCGGCGGGTGGCCCGCCTCCGCGCAGCCTTCGGGCGGCGTCGCCTGGCCTGACCCGCCGGCGGCGCGGTAGCCGCTGGCCTGGTCGCTCTTTCTGCGGACGACCGGCGCGCGGCTGGCGTTTGCCGGATAACGCTGCAATTGTGCTAGTTGCCGCCGCCGGGCATAGAGCGTGTTCCGACGGAGCGGAATCCGCTTCACGGAAGATGCGCCAAACGCTGGAAGGCACAGCCGCCCCTGTCACGCGCCGCGCCCGGTCATGAGCTTCACCGTTGCCATTGTGGGTCGGCCGAATGTGGGCAAGTCGACGCTGTTCAATCGTCTCGTCGGCAAGCGCCTGGCTTTGGTCGATGACACCCCCGGCGTCACCCGCGACCGGCGCGAGGGCCGGGCGCGCCTCGGCGATCTTGCGTTTGCGGTCATCGACACGGCGGGTCTCGAGGAAGCTGCGCCCGACAGCCTGACGGGCCGCATGCAGGAGCAGACCGAAGCTGCGATCGCGGTCGCCGATGCGGTACTGTTCCTCATCGACGCGCGCGCGGGATCGATGCCGGCGGACCGGGCATTTGCCAACCTCGTGCGCCGATCGGGCAAGCCCGCCATCCTCGTCGCCAACAAGAGCGAGGGCAGGGCAGCGGAGGCCGGCCTGCTCGAAGCTTATGAGCTTGGGCTGGGGGAACCGGTTGCCGTCTCCGCCGAGCATGGCGAGGGGCTCGCCGATCTCTATGCGGCGCTGCGCGACGCGCTGCCCGACGCGACTTCGCCTGTGGCTGATGTGTCTCCGGAGGGAGAAAGTTCCGATATCGTCGAACAGGACGCCGAGCAAAGGCCGGTCCGTATCGCGGTGGTGGGACGACCCAATTCGGGAAAATCGACGCTGGTCAATCGGCTGCTTGGCGAGGAACGACTGCTGACCGGCCCCGAGGCCGGCATCACGCGCGACGCCATTGCGGTCGATCTGACCTGGCAGGGGCGACAGTTCCGCGTTCACGACACCGCCGGGTTGCGGCGACGCGCCCGCATCGAGCACAAGCTCGAAAAGCTGTCGGTCGCCGATGCGCTCAATTCCGTGCGTTTTGCCGAAGTCGTCATTCTGCTCATGGACGCGGAAAAGCCGTTCGAGGAACAGGATCTGCGCATCGCCGATCTGATCGAGCGGGAGGGGCGCGCATTGGTCATCGGCATGAGCAAATGGGACCTCATCGAACATCGTCCCGGCGCGATCAAAAAGCTGCGTGAGGACACCGACCACTGGCTGCCGCAGGTCAAGGGCGTGCCGGTCGTGGCGGTCTCGGGCTTGACGGGCGAGGGCCTCGATCGGCTGATGCAGGCCGTGATCGACGCCCATGCAGTGTGGAACCGGCGCGTAGGAACGAGCGCGCTCAATCGCTGGCTGGCGGAGGTCGCAGCCTCTCATCCGCCGCCCGCAGTGTCCGGCCGACGCATCCGCCTCGACTATGTCACTCAACCGAAGGCGCGGCCGCCGAGCTTCGTGCTGTTCACGAGCCGCGCCGACGCCATCCCGGATTCCTATCGGCGCTATCTCGTCAACAGTCTGCGCGAGATCTTCGATCTGCCTGGCACTCCGATCCGCCTGACGCTGCGGGAGAAGAAGAATCCCTACGCCAGGAAGAAGAGGTGAGCGGGGCGATGCGCATTTCGCCAATGTCATCGACGTTGCGGGCCGCCACTCCGCTCGGTCGAGCGACTACGGGAGCAGAGCCATGCGCTTTCAACGGCTTGCAAGTCTGACTTTCGGAGTCGCCCTGCTCATGGCGGGCGTTGCCTCCGCCTCCGATTCCTGCAGCGGGCACAAGTTGCTGCGGACACCACGGCCGGAGACGAACTGCGTCGGGGTCAAACCCCAAATCTATCCGTCCCCCGACGGAACGCTGCGTGCCGTGGTGCTCCCCGTCGACATCAGCCTCAACGCCACGCCGGATATGGAAAGCCGCGTCGTGATCCGCACCAGCAAGGGCGAAACGGTCACCTCGAAGGATTATTCCTCGCCGCGCGGCTTCAACGGCTACTACGTCGTACGCGCCCAATGGTCGCCGGACTCGAAATTCTTCGTCTACAGCCTGTCGTCTTCGGGCGGTCATTCGCCCTGGTCGTTTCCCATGGCGGTGTACAGCCGCGACAAGAACCGCTTCGCCGCTTTCAGCGACATGATCAACGGCAACCCGACCGTGTCGAGCGATTTCAAGTTCAGCGGACCGCATACGGTGGTCGCCAGCACATGGAAGCAGCCGGGAGCCTTGGACGACAAGGTTCCCGTCACGGTCGATCTCGAAGAGGCGTTCGGGAAACTGCCGCCGTCCTCGGATTAAGCGACTCCGCTGGTTGCATGACCTTATCCGAAAGTCTGCAACTTTTGGGATCCTGCTCCAGCGGCCGGCGCGCCGCCACTTACGGCTTTCCGGCGCCAAAACGACCGCTGCTGGCAACGATGTCCAACACCTGCACGCCGTCCGGCAATTCGATCAGATATTCTGGATCGCGAGCGAGGTGATGGATGCGATGTGGATCGCCGCCGGTAAACCGCGACATCGCCTCGACACTTTCCCAATACGAGATCGTCACGAATTCGCTCTCCGTCGTCCGGTCTTCCCGAAACAGCTGGACGCCCAACGCCTTCTCTTCGAGCGGCCTGATGCCATGCTCATAGAGATACCGCGCGTATTCGTCAGCTTTCGCTCTCACGGTACGGCCGCGCCAGATGCGAGCAATCCTGGGCAGTGAACCATCACTCGAAATGCTCATCGCAGCTTCCCCGCTTGTGTAGGCTGACCAAGAGTCCGCAGGCGCGTCCGGCGGGCGGTCTCTGGGTGTCCACCGACTTTCCGTGCATCGCTCGAGGCAGCTCACGGTCGGCACGGAAGACCCGGCCGTCGTTTCATCTTCAGTCCTTGGTCGCGAGGATCGCCTTGAGCGCCGGATTGTGCTCGCGCGTAAGCCGGTCGAGCTCGGCGTTGCACCATCGATAGGCCGCCTCGAAAACTTCCGTGTGGCGATCGAAGTCGATGAAGCTCGAACCCGGGAATGCGGGCGGGGCGAGAACGAGGTCAAGCGGCTCGGTTGGAAGCAGGTCCGGGTTCTGGTGGATGCCGAAACAACGTCGCAGGACGGTGATCGGCCCTGGGATGTCCGGCAGCTTCTGCCGCGCAAAAGGATTGAACATTCTGTTCATCAACTGCCGACGCCCGGGAATGCTTTCGTACTTCACGGTGTAGGGCTGCGCCGGCGTGATACCGAAATGCACGATGAGATTGGGCCCGCTCTTGAGGGACTTCATCGGAGCGAGCGGAATATTGTCGACGACTCCTCCGTCGACCAGCATGCGACCATCGTCCGTGAACATTGGCGGCAGCACGGCCGGAATCGATCCGGAGGCGCGCACCGCCTTCCACAGCGGTCCCCGGCGCATGATGTAGAGGCCTTGGCCGACACGATCGACGTCGGTCGCGACGGCGAAATACGGCAGCCACACGTCCTCGATTTCCGCGCCGCGGCATTGACGCTGCAGCGCCTTGTCGAATTCGACGTGATCGAGCAGCGAATATCGCGGGAAGGTCCGACGCTTGAACCCGCGGCTGGAGACGAAGATGTCCCTGAGTGCGAGGTCAAGCTCTGCGGGCGTGAGCAGCAGGGAAAATCCCGCCAGCACCGCTGCCCCGACGCTGGCGCCGCCCAGAATGTCGAATTTGGCGCCGCGCTCCTGGAAGGCCTTGTAAATGCCGACATGGGCCGGACCGAATCCGCCGCCGCCGCCGGCCACAAAGCCAACTGCCCGGCCGGTCAAAAACCGATAGAGACTTTTGAAATCCTGGTCATCCTCGAGCGAGACGTGGTGGTGCATGGCGACGTCGCGTTCACGCAGCCATGCGCCAGTACCTGTTGTGAATGGCACCCTTTGCTCGTGCAGTCGCACCAGCCTCCGGCGGCTGACAGGATGGGCCGCGAGCGCGATTTCCTCGACGGGATTGAGCCCGCGGGGGGCGGCTCCATGTGCCACGAGCACAAGCTGGTCCGCCTGCCGGATTGTCTTTCGGGTCCAGTCGCTGGGTCTGTCGTCCGCAAGATAGATGACGAGCTCGTATTCGCTCTCCACCGTGTTCAGCCAGTTCACGACCGTCGCGTCGCTGAGCTCGAGATGGGGAAAGCGCTTCTCGATGTCTGCCTGGGTAAGGAACAGACATTTTCCCAGCGCCGCAAAGGCGGCCTGGAAGCGGTCAAAGAAAGCCGGCGGAACACCGTCGTGTCCGGCCGCGATGACGGTTACCGTCCGTGCGGCCGCGACGCGACCGCTGCCGGTGACGCGGGCGGTGGTTTCGGCAAGCCGGCGCGCAAGCGCGGCAAGCAACTGGTCATAGACGGCTGGCACGCGGCGGGCGACGTCGTCGAAGGAGGCCCGATTGAGCTCGAGCACGACCGAATCACGGACCGCGACGACGGTCGCCGTGCGCAATCCTCCGGCAAAAAAGGCGATCTCGCCGATCGGTTGACCGACACCGATTTCGGCCAGGGGAACCGGCTGCCCCTCCACCCGCACCTCGAAACGGCCGGAGACGACGACGAAGACCGCGTCTGCCGGCGTATTCTGCAACACCAGTGTTTCGCCGCTCAGGAGGTGGCGAACCTTGGCGCGCGACCAGATCTCGGCCTGCTGATCGCCTGACAGCTCGCCGAACGCAGTCGCGGCCGTTGCGACACTCGGTGATACTGAACCTGCTGACGTCATGAGAGCTTTCGTTTCATTCAGGCTCATCATGCACCAAAAGCCGGCGGTTTTCGAGCGTTCCCATCGTGCCGTTGACGCTCGGATGGCGCCGCTTGGATGCTTGTCCTTGAGCGTCACGCAATGCGTCCACCCGCCGGCCCGGCATCGTTTGATCCGGGCGCAGCGAGGCAATCCGCGGGCCCCCGCCTGGCAACGGCTCTCCGGTTTCTCGCGGCAACTGTGCTGGCAACGTTCGCGGTCTGCCGGTATTCTCCAGGCGCAAAAGCGTGCGGCGATGCGTCCAGCTGCGCTTTGCAAGCAGGACCTACAGTTGATGGACAGCGATGTTCCAGGGATTCTGATTGTCGACGACAACGACGACAATCGATACACGTTGCAATTGCTGCTGGAGGCCGACGGTCATACCCGCCTCGCGACCGCCGCGGGCGGGCAGGAGGCGCTCGATCTGCTGGCGCGAGAAAAATTCAGCCTGGTCCTGCTCGACATGATGATGCCGGATCTCAATGGCGACGAGGTTTTGCGGATCATCAAGAGCAATCCGGACACCCGCGACGTTTCCGTCGTGGTCCTGAGCGCCGATACGGATACCGAGAAAGTCGCGAAGTGCATCGAAATCGGCGCCGACGATTATCTGCCCAAGCCTTTCAACCCGACCATCCTGCGCGCCAGGATCTCATCCGAACTGCGCAAGCGCTCGCTGCGGTCGCTCGAAAGCGAATACCTCGAACGTATCGAGCAGGAAAAGAAGCATTCGGAAGCGCTGTTGCGGAACATCCTGCCTCCGGAGATTGCCACGCGGCTTCGCGCAGGTGAGACGAATATTTCAGACCATGTCGACGATGCCACGATCTTGTTCGCGGACGTGGTCGGCTTCGGCAAGATCACGGCGCGCATGCGCGCGTTCGAGGTCGTGGCGTGCTTGAACCGTCTGTTCAGTGAATTCGATCGGCTCGCCGACGACGTCGGCTGCGAAAAGATCAAGACCATCGGTGACAGCTATATGGCGGCGGTCGGACTGCCCGCCCCGCGAGCCAACCACGCCCGGATAGCGGCCAAGCTCGCGCTCGATCTGGTGACGGCGGCGCAGCGGCTGCAGTCGAGTTTGCCGGCGCCGTTTCCGATCCGGGTAGGCGTGCACTCCGGGCCGATCATGGCGGGCGTGATCGGAACGCGAAAATTCGCCTATGACGTATGGGGTGATACCGTCAACATTGCCTCGCGCATCGAAGCCGCCGGCCAGCCCAACCGGGTTCTCGTATCCGCGACGACTGCAAAACATCTCGATCGGGGCTTCAAGCTGGACGGGCCGCATACGATCGAGACCAAAGAGCAGCGGATCGTCGAAACGTTTTTTATCAGTCGCGGCGACTAGAGCGAAATCTCTTCAAATTGAGTCGCGACCGCAAATTCCGCCATGTCCTGAGCAGGACGGCGGCGGCAGGTGCGACGACGCGTGCGCCGATGCCTCATTGCCGGCAGGCGAGGCTCAGGAAAGAGCAGGATCAACTTCCGAGTCGCGCTTTGGACGCGTCTCAGCTCTTGCGCAGCTCCCCGTCGAAAGCGGGTGTCCTATCGCGCCTGCCGCTGCGCCGCCGGTTGTTCGGATGGCGGCTTCGCAGAAGGCTCCGTCTTGGAGTCCGTCTTGGAGTCCGGCTTGGGCTCGGACGTGGGCCAGATCATCCGCGCAACGAACGATTCGATGTCGTGAAGACTGAGTGGCCAGAACGAACGAGATTCGCTTGGCGTGGCAGCGGACGACGCGTCCGGACGCGCGGCTGGCATCTTTTCCGAGGGCGCCGACAACCCCGCTGCGGGCGTTTTCTCCAAGGGCACCGAGGGACCAGCCGCCGTCGTTGACGTGTCCTTGCCGGTCTTGTCAGTCTCCGTCGGCGGGGTGCCGCTCGCCTGCTGCGAAGGCGTCCCGTCCATATTTCCGAGGATGATCGGCAGGCCGTCCTTGGCGTTGCCGATGATCACGACCTTCGAATTCGTGGACTGTGACAGCTGCAGCGTCGCCTCGATGCCTCGCCAGCGCAGATACGAGTCCGAGATCCCTTGACTGACGATCTGCTGGAAGTCGCGGATGCCTTCCGCCTCGATCTTCTTGCGTTCCGATTCCCGTCGCTCGCGATCGACGCGAAACTTGTATTCCTCCGAAATATAGTACTGCTCGATCTTGCGGTTGATCGCGGTGACCACCAGCGCGGGCAGCTCGATGCCATGCACAAGCGTGTCGTAGATGATGACCGTATCGGCCAGCGAGACGCGATAGGGCGCGTCACCGCTTTCGCGTTCCATCATCTTCTCGCTCAGCCTGTCCTCGGCGAGGCTGCGAATCTTCTCCTGAATTTCCTGACGTGCGGTCGAATAGACCTGCTCCGCCGTGTATTGCGCCATGACCTCGCGCGTCAGGCTGCCGATCCCGGGCCGCGCCAGCAACTGCAGATTCTCGCGTCCGATCGCCTGGTGAATGACGGGCACGGCGTCGCGCTGCAGCCGAAATCGGATGATGATCGTCGCCGTCAGGCTCACGCCATCGCTGGAAATGGCGTTGTACGTCTCGGTCATGGATTGCAGCCGCAGATCGTAGAGAAACACCTCGTTCCAAGGCCAAATGAGGTGGAGACCTTCGTCCTTGAGCTGACGCGGATCGAGCACGGTGCCGCCGCCGAGGCGCTTCCACAGCACTCCGACATGGCCGCTCGGAACGTTCACCACGACGCTGGGATAGAGTACGATCGCCAGCAGCGTGACGACCATGAGATAGATCACGACGCTGGGAAGATAGCGGTCGACAAATCGCCGCCATCGCGACTGCGGGGGGCTCGGAGGCGGCGTCCCATCCAGGGACCAGAGATACGCTTTCATCACCAGCTCTCCACGCAAAGCCGCCCGGCCGATCGACCTTCAGCCATTTTTCAATGGATTTCAATCCGCAGGCCCCGCGCACCCCATGCCAACTCGCCGCGGCTCCGGCTCTGGGCCGGGTTAGCTCGCGTGGATCGTATCGCGGCTCAGGACGGTGGCTGGAACTCCAGCAGCCTCCGCTGCGGATAGGCATAGAGCTTGCCGCTCTCCTGCATGCTCGGCAGACATAGCTCGACGATGGCTTCCGCAACCTTGTCCGGTGTCGTAAGGGTCATCGGGTCTTCGCCCGGCATTGCCTGCGCGCGCATGCGAGTGCGGGTCGGCCCCGGCGTGAGGACATTGACACGCACCTTGGTGCTCGCCGTTTCCGCTGCGTAGGTGCGTGCCAGCGCTTCGAGCGCCGCCTTGGACACGGCATAGGGGCCCCAGTAGGCCAGCCCCCGCGCTGCCACACCCGACGAAACGAATACGCCGCGACCGGCGTCGGAGGCTCTCAAGA
The DNA here is from genome assembly GCA_963739385.1 of uncultured Alphaproteobacteria bacterium. Lineage (GTDB taxonomy): Bacteria > Pseudomonadota > Alphaproteobacteria > Rhizobiales > Xanthobacteraceae > VAZQ01. Next base: position 67,250 of record CAVUAI010000010.1, on the reverse strand, counting down.
GCGGGTCCATGGCGCGAATGAGTCGCCAGTTGGCGGTGACATTGACGGCGATCACGTCGTCCCAGGCGCTCGCCTCGACGTGGCCGAGCGGCGACAGCGGCCCGAGGATCCCGGCATTGCCGACCAGCGCATCGAGCCGCCCAAACCGCTCGTGCAGGGCGAGCGCCAGCCGATCGATGCCGGCATGGTCCTTGAGATCGAGCGGCACGAGCGTGGCCGAGCCGCCCGACCCAGCAGCCCGGATTGCATCGTCAAGTTCCTCGAGGCCACCCACCGTGCGCGCGAGTGCGACGACGTGCGCGCCCGCCTCGGCGAGTGCGAGCGCGGCGGCGTAACCGATGCCGCGCGAAGCGCCGGTGACCAGCGCGATTCGATCGGCGAGGGGTGGCGGCTTCGTCATGGCTTGGAAAGGCGCTCCGGCCTGGCAGGCTGTGCGACTCCCTTGCCGCGTCCTGCGTGAATATCAAGGGCACGCGGACCAATAGCCGCAAGGCGCTTCTGGCGATGCGCGGCGTCAGCTCGCCTCGGCGAGCAGCGACAATTGCCGTGGCGACGCATCCCGCGCCGTCTGATCGGTCAACGGGGTCGGATAGTCGCCGGTGAAGCAGTGGTCGGTGAATTGCGGGCGCAGCGGATCGCGCTGCTCATGGCCCATGGCGCGATAGATGCCTTCGACCGACAGGAATGCCAGCGTATCGGCACCGATGAAGCGGCGCATGCCTTCGAGATCATGGGTCGCCGCCAACAGCTTGTCACGCTCGGGCGTATCGATTCCATAATAGTCGGAATGGGTGATCGGCGGAGAGGCGATGCGGAAATGCACCTCGCTGGCGCCGGCCTCGCGCATCATCTGCACGATCTTCACCGAGGTCGTGCCGCGCACAATGGAATCATCGATGAGCACGATCCGCTTGCCGTTGACGACCGCGCGATTGGCGCTGTGCTTGAGCCGTACCCCCAGCTGACGAATTTGCTGGGACGGTTCGATGAAGGTGCGCCCGATATAGTGGTTACGGATGATGCCGAGCTCATAAGGTATGGCCGACTCCTGCGCATAGCCGATGGCGGCGGGAACACCCGAATCGGGAACCGGAATCACGACATCGGCTGCGGCCGGCGCCTCACGGGCGAGCTGCGCGCCCATGGTCTTGCGCACGTCGTAGACGCTGCGGCCGCCTACGATTGAATCCGGCCGCGCGAAATAGATGTATTCGAATATGCATGGCCGTGCCGCCATGGGCGGGAACGGCTTGTGGGAATGCATGCCGTCCTCGTCGAACACCACGACCTCGCCGTTCTCGACATCGCGCACGTATTTCGCGCCAATAATGTCGAGAGCGCAGGTTTCGGACGCCAGGATCGGATGGCCATCGAGCCGTCCGATTACCAGAGGACGGATACCCAACGGATCCCGCGCGCCAATCAGCTTCTTGTTGGTAAGGCCGACGAAGGCGTAGGCGCCTTCGAGCTGGCGGAGCCCCTCGATGAAACGATCGATGAAGCGGTTGCGGGTGGCATGTGCAACGAGGTGAAGGATGACCTCGGTGTCGGACGTCGACTGCATGATGGCGCCTTCGCGCACCAATTGGCGGCGCAAGGTGAGCCCGTTGGTCAGGTTGCCGTTGTGGCCGATCGCCAAGCCGCCGCCGTCGAGCTCGGCGAACAGCGGCTGCACGTTGCGCAGAATGGTTTCGCCCGTGGTCGAATAGCGCACATGGCCCATCGCCGACATGCCGGGGAGGCGCTCGATCACCTCGCGGCGGGAGAAGTTGTCGCCCACGAGGCCCATTCGGCGTTCGGAATGAAACCGCTTGCCGTCGAACGACACGATGCCGGCCGCTTCCTGCCCGCGGTGCTGAAGCGCGTGCAGGCCAAGCGCGGTGATCGCGGCCGCATCGGGATGCCCGAAGATTCCGAAGACACCGCACTCTTCGCGCAGCCGGTCGCCGTCAAGATCGAGCCCGGCGTCGCGGGGAGATTCGGTCATCTCGCTCATCTCCTCGATTGGCTTCCGCCTTGATCGACGGGTGGGGTTCTGCCCTTGATCAGCTGCTGCATGCCGGTGCGGTCGGTCGCCGCATAGCCGGACGGCTCGCCGGCAGGATCGAGGTTCGAACGCTGGCCGGGCGGCGACTCCTCTTCCTCCGGCTTCGGTTTCTTCAGCCGCTTTAAGATGGTGCTCTCGGGGTCGTCCGGCAACATCGACATCAACCAGTCGCCGGTGCCCTGCAATACCACCCGCGACTTGGCGCTGCGGATCCAGTCGGGCTGACTGCGGTCGGGCACCAGCCAGGCGAAGAACAGGAACGCTACAACCACGATGATCAGCCCGCGCCCCAGCCCGAACAGAAAGCCAAGCGTGCGGTCCAGCGCGCCGATGCGGCTGTCCAGCACCATGTCGGAGAACCGCACGGTGATGACGGAAACGATCAGCAGGGTGGCGAGGAACGTTCCGCCGACCACGACTCCGGCCGCGACGATGTCGTTGTTGAAGTAGGACTTCGCGAACGGCAGCAGCTTGGCATAAAGATAAAGAGTCGTGAGAGCCGCGATCAGCCAAGCGGCGATCGACAGAACCTCGCGCATGAAGCCGCGGATCATGGCGAGCAACGCCGAAACCAGCATGACGCCGATCAGGATAATGTCGAGAAGGGTGATGGGCATGATCGAGTTCGAATTCTCTGACACCTCCGGGGCGCTGCCGGTCGAATCGGCGAACAGGCCCGTACCAACCTCCGCGCGTCCGGCGTCGCCCGCAAGCCCCTGTCGGGGAATGGCTCCAACTTATCGATGTTCCCGCCGTGAGCAGCTGCCGGCCCGTGCGTGCACCGGTGCCAGGGGGAGGTTCGCAGTTCGGCCGCTGTATAGCTCGGTGGCGGCGCCTCGTCACCCGTCTTGTCGGGCCTCCGGCGCGGCTGCGCGGCAAGCCCTGCCGAGAGCGTCGAGCGTTTCCAGGCCATCACATTTGCGCCCCCGACGGCGCGGTCCATCCCCACGGCGGCGGCCGCTCACCGCATTTCGGCCTTTTCTCGTTTGTGGTGCGTTGCCGCCCGCGCGCCCTCCGCTCTCCGTCCTGCCGCAATCTCGGCGACCAGGCTCGCAAGGCTGCTGACCGACTGGAGCGACAGCCCGGGCTCGCTCGCTCCTTCCGCGCGGATATCCGGCAGCACCGCCCGGACAAAGCCGAGCTTCTGCGCCTCCTTGAGCCTCGCTGACGCCTGCGCCACCGGCCGCACCGCGCCCGACAGCGAGATCTCGCCGAAATAGACGGCGTCAGCCGGCAAGGGCGCATCGGCAAGCGACGAAACGAGCGCTGCGGCCGCGGCGAGATCGGCCGCCGGCTCCTGGATCCGCAGTCCGCCGGCAACGTTGAGATAGACGTCGTGGCCGGAGAGCCGCACGCCGCAGTGGGCTTCGAGCACGGCCAGTACCATCGAGAGCCGGTTCTGGTCCCAGCCGTTGACGGCGCGCCGCGGCGTTCCGAGCGAGGTCGGGGCCACCAGCGCCTGGATCTCGACCAGCAGCGGCCGGCTGCCCTCGATGCCTGCAAATACGGCGGTGCCGGGTGAGCCGAGATCGCGCTCGGACAGAAACAGCTCGGATGGATTGGCGACCTCGCGCAGTCCCCCTCCGGTCATCTCGAACACGCCGATCTCATCGGTGGGACCGAAGCGGTTCTTGACCGCGCGCAGGATGCGGAACTGCTGCGAGCCCTCTCCTTCGAAGGAGAGCACCGCGTCGACCATGTGCTCGACCACCCGGGGACCGGCGATCTGGCCATCCTTGGTCACGTGACCGACCAGGATGACCGCGGCGCCTGAACGTTTGGCGAAGCGGATCAGCGCCTGCGCGCTCGCCCGCACCTGCGTGACGGTGCCGGGAGCCGAGTTCGACCATGTCGGTCCACATGGTCTGGATCGAGTCGATGATGACGACCCGCGGCGTCCCGCCGTCGCCGAGCGTCGCCACGATGTCCTCGATCGAGGTCTCGGAGGCGAGCTCCACCGGCGTGCCGGCCAGGCCGAGACGCTCGGCGCGCAGCCGCACCTGCGCCACCGCCTCTTCCCCCGAGATGTAGACGGCGCGCTGTCCGGCGCGGGCCACCGCGGCCGCGACCTGGATCAGCAGCGTTGATTTCCCGATGCCCGGATCGCCACCGAGAAGGAGCACCGAGCCGCGTACGAAGCCGCCGCCGGTGACCCGGTCGAACTCCATCAGCCCCGAGGCCAGCCGGGGAGCGTCGCGTGCGGTGCCCGTGAGCGGTTCGAGCGCGAACATCCGCCCCTTGCGGGGCGTACGGCCGGGCATCTGCGGACGCGCCGTGGCGGAGTTTTCTTCGGCGATGGTGTTCCACTCGCCGCACGCCTCGCACTTGCCCTGCCAGCGGCCGTAGGCGGCGCCGCAGTTCTGGCAGATGAAGCTGATTTCGCGGCGGGCCATCGTCGAATTCCGCTCACTCCCATTCGCGCCGGATGCGGGCACAGCCTGATCGGGACCGTCCTGCTCGGGATGTCATAGCCGGCGAGAAGCGGAACGCAACGCGGGCTCGCCACGCCCAGGCCGCCCGATGCGTATCGTTGCACTCCTCGGGCCCGGAACCGGGCGCCGCTTCATGCGTCCTTGTACGCCCGGTGGTAGCGCCGCCCCAGGCCGGTGAGGACCTCGTAGCCGATAGTGCCCATTGCGCCGGCGAGGTCATCGACGCTCATGCCGTCGCCGATCAGAGTAGCGTTATCGCCGCGGCGCACGGTGCCTTCGGGCAGATGGGTGACATCGACGGCGAGGACGTCCATGGACACCCGCCCCGCCACCGGACAACGCCGTCCGGCGATGATGACCTCCGCAGCGGGCTTGCCCCGGGCGGCGGCAGCCGAACGCAGAAAGCCGTCTGCGTAGCCGAGCGCGACGATCGCGATGCGGCTGCTCCGCGTGGCGGTGAAGGCGCCGCCGTAGCCGACGGTGTCGCCCTGGTTGACCACGCGTACCTGGATGATGCGGCCCTTGAGCTCGACCACCGGGTGCATGGGATTGCTCCTGCCGGGTGTCGGATTGGCGCCATAAAGCGCGACGCCCGGCCGCACCAGGTCGCAGTACACGGTGCCGCCGAGAAAGACGCCTGAGGAATTAGCAAGTGAAGACGCAAGGCCGCGAAACAGGATGCGGATCTCGCGAAACAACCTGATCTGCCGGTCATTCATCGGGTGATCGGGGGTCTCGGCGCAGGCGAGATGGCTCATCAGCAGCGTGAAGCCGTGGTTCTCCGACTGCAGGCGCGGAGCGATGGCAACGGCCTCCTCAACCGTGATGCCGAGCCGGTTCATGCCGGTGTCGACGTGCAGCGCCGCGCCGCCGCGCCAGTTATTGATGGCGACGAACGCGTCCCACTCGGCGAGCTCGGTGGTGCTGTTGATGACCGGCCGCAAATAGTCATGGGCAAAGGCGGCGGCCGAACCCGGCATCAGCCCGTTAAGCACGTAGATGACGGCGTCGGCTGCGATCGCGCGTACGCGCCGTCCTTCGGCAACATCGGCTACGAAGAAGGTCCTGCAGCCTGCCCTGTACAGCACGCGCGTGACCGGCTCGAGGCCGCAGCCGTACGCGTCGGCCTTGACCACCGCCGCGCACTCGACCGGTACCGTCATGCCCGAAAGCTTGATCCAGTTGGCTTCGATGGCGGCAAGGTCGATGGTCAGAATGCCACCGGCTTCCGTTGGGTCGCCGGCAGCGTCCGGCCCGGCGGCCGGATGCAAGTTGGGATCATGGACCGTCATGGCGGAGACTTATGGCGGCCCGGGGCGTGCGCGTCGAGCGAAATCGCCTCGGACGGAATCGCGGTTCCGATCTAAATAATTGTTTGGGCGCGGGATTCCAGGCGAAACCTGTCAGCCCCTGAGATCGGTCATCGCACGCCGGGGTCCGAGCGGGGGCGGCCACTGTCCGATCAAAGCCGATCGGGTAGCTGATCGTCGTGTGCCAGATTGTCGAAACGGGTGACGGACGCGTCGAATTGGACGCTGACCGTTCCGGTTGGTCCGTGGCGCTGCTTGCCGATGATGATCTCGGCTTTGCCATGGACGGCGGCCATCTCGACCTGCCACTTGGTGTATTCGTCGGTGCCGGGCCGGGGCTCTTTGTTGCTCAGGTAGTATTCCTCGCGGAACACGAACATCACTACGTCGGCATCCTGCTCGATCGAGCCCGACTCGCGCAGGTCCGAGAGCTGCGGCCGCTTGTCGTCGCGGTTCTCGACCTGGCGCGACAATTGCGAAAGTGCCACGACCGGAACATTGAGCTCCTTGGCGAGCGCCTTGAGATTGGTGGTGATCTCGGTGACCTCCTGCACGCGATTGTCCTGCGCGCGTCGCGTCGAGCCTTGCAGCAGCTGGATATAGTCGATGACGAGCAGATCGAGACCCTTTTGTCGCTTCAGGCGGCGGGCCCGGGCGGCAAGCTGAGCAACGGTCAGTCCGCCGGTCTCGTCGATGAAGAACGGCAAGTGCTGGAGCTCGATCGCCACGTCCTTGATTTTCTCGAAGTCGCGTTCGGTAATGCCGCCGCGCCTGATCGTGCTCGACGGTATCCCGCTCTGCTCGGCTATGATGCGCGTGGCGAGCTGCTCGGCCGACATTTCGAGCGAGAAGAAGCCGACAATGCCTCCGTTCACCGTGTCGATATGCCCGTCGGTGCGCACCTCGCCGCGCCAGGCGCGTGCCACGTTGTAGGCGATATTGGTGGCGAGCGCGGTCTTGCCCATGCCGGGACGGCCGGCGACGATGATCAGGTCGGACGCCTGCAGGCCGCCCATCTTGCTGTCGAGGTCCTTGAGGCCGGTCGCCAGTCCGGAAAGCTTGCCCTCGCGCTGATAGGCGCGTGCCGCCATGTCGACGGCCGTCGTGAGCGCCGTTTCGAATTTCTGGAAGCCTCCGCCATAGCGCCCGATCTCCGCCAACTCGTAGAGGCGGCGCTCGGCATCCTCGATCTGGTCGCGCGGGGCGAAATCGACCGGCGCGTCGAAGGCGACGTTGACCATGTCCTCGCCGATTGTGATCAGCTCGCGCCGGATCGCGAGGTCGTACACCGTGCGGCCGTAATCGACGGCATTGATGATGGTCGTCGCTTCGGCGGCCAGGCGCGCGAGATATTGGGCCAGAGTCAATCCGGCGATGTCGGTCTCGGCCGGCAGGAACGTTTTCAAGGTCACCGGGGACGCGAGCTTGCCGGTGCGAATGAGGCTGCGCGCGATGTCGTAGATCTGGGCATGGATCGGTTCGAAGAAATGCTGCGGCTCGAGAAAATCGCTGACGCGATAAAGCGCCTCGTTATTGACGAGGATGGCGCCCAGCAGTGCCTGCTCGGCCTCGATATTGTGCGGTGCGGCGCGATAGGCCGGCGCTGGTTCTGCCGGTCTGTTTGCGTGCTGTCGAATTCGAGTGTGCCATGATGCCGGAGCGAATTGTCTCGTGATCAGTTAGAAGCGTCGCGCACTTACACCTCCAACGGAGTTTGCGCGACTGCGGCGCCTCTGCCTCTGCCGCTTACCCCCGATATACACCCCCAGTACAGAAAAAATGCCGGTGTGGCTTTCGACGGTGCAAGCTCTAGTACGTTCGAGCACGCCGCGTACTACTCTCCGCCCCGTCGCATGGCAGCCGGCCGCCCCCTTCGAGCACATGCAGCCGGGCCTCCTCTCGCGCGCGACATAGTGGCCGTCATCGCACGATGCCCTGACGCTTGAAGCTGGAGCACCCGTCATCGACTGTTCGCGGAACGCCATCTCCGACGCCGCCAAGCAGAGCTTTCACGTGCGTCATGGCGTGCCGCGGAGTGATCGCCTAGGGAAGCCGCTCGCGTTTGTTGCGAAACCGGCGCAACGTCAACGGATACGATGCGCGGTCGCCTTGAAGGGATCCATCATCGGCACCGATGTATCCTGCGCCGGAAGCAAGTGTGTCTATTCCGCGGCCTCGGCCAGTTTGGCGCCTGCATCAAGGCTGCGTCCGCGCCGGTACATGTAATCCCTGGTCAGCGGCACTGCGTCCATGCTCTTGATCAGCTGAATCTGGAAGACCACAAGCCCGTAATATCGAAATGAAACCTCGAATCCGGCGAGGTAATATTCCCACATCCGGATGAAGCGTTCCGCGCTTCCAAATCGCACTTTGAGATCGGCGGTCTCCTCAAACAGCCTGACAACCTCGTGGCGGTTGGCAAGGAAGTTGCGGCGCCACGCATGCAATGTTTCCGCGTAGTGGATACGCAGCACCTCGATGTCGCTGACGATGAGACCCGAACGCTCGATCACGGGCGCCAGCTCGGATAGCGCAGGTGTATACCCGCCGGGAAATATATAGCGCCACACCCAGGCATTGGTCTCGGCCGGACCACCCCAGCGCCCGATCGTGTGCAGCACCATCACGCCATCGTCGGCCAGGACGTCGTGGCATTTGCGAAAGAACGCGGCGTAATGCTGCTTGCCGACGTGTTCGAACATGCCGACCGAGACGATGCGATCGAATCTTTCCGAGACCGTCCGATAGTCCTGCACCCGGAACTCGCAAGCCAGCCCTTCCGCGGCCGCGCGCTGCCGCGCGATCCGCACCTGCTCATCCGACAGATTGATACCGACGACCGAAACTCCGGCGTTGCGCGCCAGATGCATGCCCAGGCCGCCCCACCCACTTCCGATGTCGAGAACCTTGTGCTGCGGCTCGAGCAGCAGCTTGGCGGCGAGGTGCCGTTTCTTGGCAAGTTGGGCCTGATCGAGCGAAGAATGGCTGTCCTCGAAATAGGCGCACGAGTATTGCAGGTCGGAATCCAGGAACAGTCGGTAGATGCGGTAGTCGATATTGTAGTGGTGGGTCGCGTTGCGCCGCGCTCTCCAGAGCGTGTTGTATTGAAAAATCCGGCGGCCGAGCGACCGCAGCCTGGTCAGAAACGCTGCCCACGCTCCCAACCGGGTGCGGCTGAGATTCTTCACCGCGATGTCGAGAAAATCCGCGATCGAGCCTTGTTCGACGACGACCTCGCCGTCCATATAGGCTTCCCCGAAGCGCAATTCGGGATCGATGAGGACGCGCCACTCGGCCGCCCGCGTGGCGAAGCGGATCGCCACCGGCGTGCCGGTCCCGTCCCCGCAGGTAAACGTCTTTCCCCGCGCGGTGGAGACCCGAAGATTCCCAGCGCGAACCAATCTTTCAAACGCTGCCCGAAGCAACCGATCCACCGGCCGCCTCCTGCCACCCTCAGCCTTGCTTTGCCACGCCCGCGACACAATTGGTGTCGACCGGCGTCGGCGCGAATCAAATCAAGCTCCGCTGCAACGTTGCTGTGAGTTGCTCGCGCGGCGGGAATTAAAACAAAGTCCATCGCTTACGGCAACATTTGAGCAGCTCCGAGATAGCGGCCCGCAAGGCGGTTGCATCCTCTTTTGGCCAAAAATCCCAAGCAAAGCGGTGTGACCGGCGCAGGTCGGCGGCCAGGGAGGGGCATCGTGGCAAGAGGTAGTCCGTTCGTTGCTTGGGTGATCGGCCTCGCCGCTGCCGTCGCGACGGTTCCATCGCACGCGCAGTCCAACCTCGATGCCGGCAAGTCGGCGGCGCAAATTTTCGCGGACACCTGCAATGCCTGTCACCGCAGCCCGCGGGAACTCAAGCAGACCAATGCCCACTTCCTGCGGGATCATTATACCACCGGTAGCCGCGAGGCTGCGGCAATGGCCGCATATCTAGCTTCTATCGGCAGCGATCCGCGCGCGGTCCAGCAGCGCCGGCCGCCTGCGATCGGTGCCGGGCAGGCGGCTGCCCCACCATCCAGCGGGGGCGAGCAGGCAGCCCTCCCGGGGGCCGCAGGCGGGCGACGCGGGCCGGCAGCGGCGGAAGCGGCGCAGTCGACCGGGGCGACCGGGTCCAGGCCGCGCCGCCCGTCGGAAAGCCTCGAGGTGGGCCGCCTTCCGGTCGCGCCCACGCAAGGCGGGGGCCCCGAAGGGGTCGCGCCGCAGGCCGCTGCGACAGCGCCACAGCCGGCGCTGCCGGAATTCGAGGAATAACCCACAGAGAGCCCCTCGCAGGCTCCTCGGACCGGAGGGGTGGCCGTCGAGAGGCGCGCCGATGCGCTTGTCGCCCGGCGGTTTCCCGCTCGCGCCCGTCGAACGCCTCAGCCTTCGACCGGTTTCGCTCCCGGCTCCGATTCTGCTTCCGCCTGCTCTCCCTCGGCAGCGGCCTCGGCGGCGCGGCGCGCCTCGTTTGCCTCGGGATCGAAGAAAGCTTCCGCCGCTGCAGCGGCCACCGCGGCTTCGTCGGCTTCCTCGCGTGCGAGGGTGATGTCCTCGCCGCGAGCAATGCGGGCAGCCTCATCGGCGTTGCGCGCCACCGTCACGTTGATCGTCACCTCGATCTCGGGATGCAGCGCGACCGGCACCTTGTGAAGTCCGATCGTCTTGATCGGGGCGTTGAGCGCGATCTGCGCGCGGCTGACGGCAAAGCCGTTCTCGCTCACCAGGGCGGCCAGGTCGCGCGGCGTGACCGAGCCGTAGAGCTGACCGCCCTCGGCCGCTTGACGCAGCACGGAGAAGCTCTGGCCGTCGAGCTTCTGGGCGACCTTTTCCGCTTCGCCCTTCTGTTCGAGGTTACGCGCTTCGAGGTCGGTCTTCATGGTCTCGAAGCGCGAGCGGTTTTCCTTGGTGGCACGCAGGGCCTTGCCTTTGGGCAGGAGGTAGTTGCGCGCGAAGCCGTCTTTGACGCGGACGACGTCGCCCATCTGGCCGAGCTTGGCCACCCGTTCGAGCAGGATTACTTGCATTGACGTATCTCCGTTTGTCGATTGTTACCCATTTCAAGTCCGCAAGCTTGGGGGTCCGCGTCCGCGCGCGACACGGCCGCAAATCTTGAAAGCGACCTCGGCGAGGCCGAGCAGCGACATCGCCAGCACCGGCCAGCTGAGCACGACCGTTACGGCATAGACGCCGGCGAGCACCAGGACGCGACTGCGCATGCCGCGCGTGAGCGCGTGCAGCACGGCGAAACCGAGCATCGCAAAGGCCATCAACAGGCTGGCCGCAAACGCGCCGAGCAGCACGCCGACAAGATCGGGCAGGAAGGATCCAGCGATCGCCGCGGCCAGAAATCCCGCGCTCGACGCCGGCAGGGTCAAGGCCGTCAGGTCCGGCCACGGCCGCTTGAGCCGGGCCGAGATCTTCACAACGCGCGCGGCGAGCCAGAGGTTGAACACGTTGGTGACGGTGGAAAAGACTGCGGCAGCCGGCGGAACGGCCACCACCAGGATGTCGATCAACGACTGGTCGCTCAGAATCCGCTCGTAGGTCTTGCGCAAGGTCGCCCGCAGGCTCTCCTCGTCCATGCCGAAATTCGGCACGGCGGCGGCGACCACCAGGGTGCCGATCACCGCTGACCACAGCACGAGGCGGCCGACCGGATACCATTCGAGCGCGTCTGCCCCGGAATCCTTTGTTGGACGCGCAAGCAGCGCCAGATAGCCGAGCCACCAGGCTCCGAAGGCGATCACGGGAACCGCAATGAAGAAGACACCGGACAGCGCGGCTACCGTCGCTGTCGCCGTCGCCGCAGCGACCAGCCCGGCGACATGGCTCCAGCCCAGCGCGGCAATCATGATTGGGAGCGGCGCGAGATAGAACAGAAAGATCGCCGCGATCGATCCCGAGGCCACGGACGCAAACAGAAGCGCCGCCGCAGCGCCGGCTCCCAGTCCCACGAGTATGATTCGCATCATCCAAGCTGTCCCGCTTCATCAGCGGTTAGAGACGGATCGCGCCCGTCCCAACCTTCGAACCGTGGAAGACCAGAGTTAGCGACCGGCCACGGCAGCCCCGAGTCTGTCGTCCGTTACCGGATCACGTAAGGCAGCAAGCCGAGGAAGCGGGCGCGCTTGATGGCGCGCGCAAGCTCGCGCTGTTTCTTGGCGGAGACCGCGGTGATCCGGCTGGGCACGATCTTGCCGCGCTCGGACACGTAACGCTGCAACAGCCTTACGTCCTTGTAGTCGATCTTCGGGGCATTGGCCCCCGAGAACGGGCAGGTCTTGCGGCGGCGAAAGAACGGCCGACGGGTCTGCTGTTGGGACGAAAATGCCATGGTGCCTTACTCCTCCGCTGCCGCAGACGAGGGTTCCTCGAAGCTCTCGCGCGGGGGGCGGCCGTCGCGATCACGGTCGCGCCGATGTTCGCCACGGTCTCGATCACGAAAGCCGCCGCGGTCCCGATCGCGAAAGCCGAAGCCGCGATCGTCGCGCTCGCGGTCACGATCGACCTTGCGCATCATCGCAGACGGGCCTTCTTCGTGTTCCTCCACATGAACGGTGATATAGCGCAACACATCTTCGCTCAGCCGCTCCTGACGCTCGACCTCGTTGAGCGCAGCCGGCGGGGCTTCGACGTTGAGCAGAGTGAAATGCGCCTTGCGATTCTTGCGCAGCCGATAGGACAGGGACTTCACTCCCCATTGCTCGGTCTTGGCGACCTTGCCTCCCATCTGCTCGATGATGCCTTTGAACTGGGCGGTCAGTTCTTCGACCTGCTGCGCGCTGGCGTCCTGGCGCGTCAGGAAGACGTGTTCGTAGAGCGGCATGCGGATGCCTTTCCTTTGTGCCTCGTTCTCCTCCCGGCGCGAAGCCCCTCGAGCCCTTTCGGGAAAGGCTCGAAAGCTCAGAAGGCGGGAACACGGGACGCCGGACCATCAGGCCCTGCCGCGAGGAAGGATCGCAGCCGTCCGTTCAGCTCCCGGCCGGGATCGAGCGGAAGCCGGCGTTATACGGAGTTTCGATCAAAACGCAAGGCAGCCGCCCGGGACGAGAGGTGCGGCCGCGCAACGCGGGGCCGGCGCGCCTGCTCGTCTTGACAGAGCAAGTGTCGGGGTGTCTTAGGGCCGATCCTACTTGGCGGAGTGCAAGGAGAGCGAATGCCGCTCGCTTTCATATTTCCGGGCCAGGGAAGCCAGGCCGTCGGCATGGGCAAGGCGCTTGCCGATGCCTTCGGACCGGCGCGCGCCGTGTTCGAGGAGGTCGATGCAGCGCTCGGCGAGAAGCTCAGCAAAGTCGTCTGGGAGGGACCAGCCGAGACGCTGACGCTGACCGAAAACGCACAGCCCGCGCTGATGGCGGTGTCGCTCGCGGCCATGCGCGTGCTCGAGGCAGAGGCTGGCGTGGATCTCGCGCGCGACGTGCAATTCGTCGCCGGGCATTCGCTTGGCGAATATTCGGCGCTCGCCGCGGCTGGTGCCCTGACGCTCGGCGATACCGCCCGCCTCCTGCGCATCCGCGGCCGCGCCATGCAGAAGGCGGTCCCGGTCGGCACCGGCGCCATGGCGGCACTCCTTGGACTCGGCTTTGACGAAGCGGTTGCGGTCGCGGCCGAGGCCGCCCAGGGGCAGGTCTGCCAAGCCGCAAACGACAACGGTGGTGGACAGGTGGTCGTTTCCGGCGACAAGGCCGCGATCGAGCGCGCGGTCGAGATCGCCAAGGGAAGGGGCGCCCGCCGGGCCATGATGCTGCCCGTGTCTGCTCCCTTCCATTGCGCGCTGATGCAACCCGCGGCCGACGCCATGGCGCTGGCGCTGGCACAGGTCGCCCTCAAGCCGCCGGTGGTGCCGGTCGTCCCCAATGTGCTGGTCAAGCCGGTCAGCGACCCCCGCGAGATCGTGCGTGCGCTCGTTGCCCAGGTGACCGGGACGGTGCGCTGGCGGGAATCGATCGCCTTCATGGCAGCGGCGGGCGTTACCGCATTCGCCGAGGTCGGCGCGGGCAGGGTCCTGAGCGGCCTCGTCAAGCGCATCGCCGACGGGGCGAGCGTGGCCTCCATCGGCATCCCGGAGGAAGTCGCGGCTTTTACTGTCCGCCGTGATCCGGTTGGTGTCGGAACGCCCGTTAAGCCGTGACGGCGATGGCACTCATGTTTGAGAAGGCGTTGCCGCTGACCGTTTCGGGCACGCGCGCCGCCGGCGTCGACCAGTCCTGACGACAGCGTAGTTGCGAGGAGCGACAGATGTTCGACCTGACCGGCAAGACCGCGCTCGTCACAGGGGCCACCGGCGGGATCGGGGGGGCGATCGCCCGTGCGTTTCATCAGCAAGGCGCGACCGTCGCGCTCTCAGGCACCCGGCGCGACGCGCTCGACGCACTCGCCGCTGACCTCGCCGATCGCGTCCACGTACTCCCCTGTAACCTCGCCGACAAAGACGACGTCGAGGCGCTGGTGCCGAAATCCGAGGAAGCCATGGGCCAACTGGATATCCTGGTGTCCAATGCCGGAATCACCAAGGATAATCTCCTCGTCCAGTTACGCGACGAGGACTGGGATCAGGTCGTTGCCGTCAACCTGACGGCGAGCTTTCGCCTTGCCCGCGCTGCGTTGCGCGGGATGATGCGGCGACGTTTCGGCCGCATCATCGGTATCACGTCCGTGGTCGGCGTGACCGGCAATCCCGGCCAGGGCAACTACACCGCAACCAAGGCCGGTATGATCGGCATGATCAAGTCGATTGCCGGCGAATATGCCAAACGCGGTGTTACAGCGAATTCGATCGCGCCCGGCTTCATCGCGACCGCGATGACCGACAAGCTCAACGACAAGCAACGGGAGGCGATCCTCGCGCGCGTGCCGGCAGGCCGGCTCGGCACCGGGGCTGACGTTGCGGCGACAGCGGTCTTCCTTGCCTCGGAGGAGGCCGCTTACGTCACCGGCCAGACGCTCCACGTGAACGGCGGAATGGCAATGATTTGAGTGCGGCGCGATGACCATGGGCCCCGCTGCGGTGCGGGCGCGCTGGCCAAGGCTTTTGAAGTATGGTAACCGAGCTTCGGTTTGGCTGGGGCGGCACAACGGTTCCAATCATTACAGGGGGTCCGCTCGCGACCCGATGAATCCGACGCCGGATACCACGCAAGCCCATACCGCAATGGCTCGGGGGCGCTAACCGATCGAGCCCAATTCAAAGGACACGAGGTTGCAGCGATGAGTGACATTGGCGAGCGGGTGAAAAAGATCGTCGTGGAGCATTTGGGCGTGGAAGCCGACAAGGTAACCGAGAACGCAAGCTTCATCGACGATCTCGGTGCCGACAGCCTCGACACGGTCGAACTCGTCATGGCGTTCGAGGAAGAATTCGGTTGCGAGATTCCCGATGACGCCGCCGAGACCATTTTGACCGTGGGTGACGCCATCAAGTTCCTCGAGAAAAACGCAAAGAGCTGACGACCGCTATTTTGGACGCCCCCTCACGGGTTCCTGCGACAGGACTTTGCCTCGGCGCATAATGGCGTCGACCGGCCATCACATTGGCGTTTGGGCGCGCGTCGAGCAGTGGCCGAACAGCCAAGTTGGCCGCAGCCGGTCCTGCGGCCCCGCAGGGCGGTCCCCGCCGAGTTCGGGGTGCCTTGCCGGTCCCATCACTTTATATGCCGGCGCACCATCACGAGCAAAACCGGCTTCCACTTTCACTCAACGCGCTCTATGGAGTCGAAGATGAGACGCGTTGTCGTCACCGGGCTCGGCATGGTGACGCCGCTTGCCTGCGGCGTCGAGCCGACATGGAAACGCCTCGTCAATGGCGAGAGCGGGGCAAGCCGCATCGAGACCTTCGACGTCGCGGATCTCCCGGCACAGATAGCTTGCCAGGTGCCCCGCGGCGATGGCTCGAACGGCAGCTTCAATGCCGACCAATGGATGGAACCGAAGGAGCAGCGCAAGGTCGATGACTTCATCGTGTTCGCCATGGCGGCCGCGCGCCAGGCGCTCGACGATGCGGGCTGGAAACCGGCGACCTACGATGAGCAGACCCAGACCGGCGTGATGATCGGCTCCGGGATTGGTGGTCTTACCGGTATTGCCGAGACCGCGATCTTGCTGAAGGAGCGTGGACCTAGGCGCGTATCGCCGTTCTTTATTCCCGGCCGGTTGATCAATCTCGCCTCAGGCTACGTGTCGATTGCGCACGGCCTCAAGGGTCCCAACCACGCGGTTGTGACAGCCTGCTCGACCGGGGCTCATGCGATCGGCGACGCCGCGCGCCTGGTCGCGCTTGGCGACGCCGAGGTGATGGTGGCCGGTGGTGCCGAGTCGCCGATCTCGCGCATCGGCATGGCGGGATTCGTTGCTTGTCGCGCGCTGTCAACATCGTTCAATGATGCTCCCGAGCGAGCCTCGCGGCCCTACGACCGTGATCGCGACGGCTTTGTGATGGGCGAGGGCGCCGGCGTCGTGGTGCTCGAAACGTATGAGCATGCCAAGCAGCGCGGGGCCAGGATTTAT
This sequence comes from uncultured Alphaproteobacteria bacterium, assembly GCA_963739385.1. Classification (GTDB taxonomy): domain Bacteria; phylum Pseudomonadota; class Alphaproteobacteria; order Rhizobiales; family Xanthobacteraceae; genus VAZQ01. The sequence continues at coordinate 50,974 of CAVUAI010000010.1, read as the reverse complement.
GCCGAACTCATCGGATACGGCCTCTCAGGCGACGCCCACCACATCACGGCACCCGCCGAGGACGGCGATGGTGCCCTGCGCTGCATGACCATGGCGATCAAGCGCGCCGGCATCTCGGCGGCGGAAATCGACTACATCAATGCCCACGGCACCTCGACGCCGCTCGGCGACGAAATCGAGCTCGCCGCCGTGCACCGCCTGGTTGGCAACGCTGCGGCCCGCATCAGCATGTCCTCAACCAAATCCTCGATCGGGCATCTCCTCGGCGCGGCGGGTGCAGTGGAAGCGATCTTCTCCATCTTGGCCATGCGCGACGGCGTGGCACCGCCAACCATCAATCTCGACAACCCGTCGGTGGAGACGGCGATCGATCTCGTGCCGCACCACTCCAAAACACGCGACATCGACCTGGTTCTCTCCAACTCTTTTGGATTTGGCGGAACGAATGCTTCGCTGGTATTTCGCCGCGTCCCCGACTAGGCGCGCGCAGAGCCGGCCAACCCGACCGGCCAGCGAAACGGTAGGTTGGAGTCGCTCCACGGTGATCGCCGCGGGGCGGCGGCCGGGCTGCCATGCAGTCCTACGTTTGGCCATATTCGCATCTAATGTGGGGGTTCCACGGGTGCGATCCGCGGCTGGGGACGCGGTCGGCCCGTGCAAGCAATGCGCGTACGCTGGCACGGGCGCGGGTCGATACCAGAACTGGACGCCGGCAGCGGCTATAGTGGGCGTCGAAGTGGGGGCATAGGCGGTGAATTCAGACGACACGCCGCCTGCGGGCAAGGGTCGCGATCCGGCCCCTTCCGGCGCCAGGGCTGCCTCGCATCCCGAGCCGACGCCGGTCGAGGTTCCGCCGCCGGGCGGGGCTCGCCCCGCAGACCAGCCGGTGCCAAAGATTCCCAGCAGCCCAGATCCCGACCGGGCCGATACATCACCTGCGGGCCACCGGGTGGCCTCCGGTCTGCCCCCGCAGCCGCCCCCCCTGGCGTCTGCCAGAGATGCGACCGGGCCCGATCGCGCCACGGCAGACCTGACGAAGGGGCTGACCGGGCCGAATGCACCCTTTCCGGGTGTCGGGGGAGGTAGCTCCTTTCCGCCGGCTGTGACGCCCGGGAAGGGCGCCCCCGCTCGTTCCGGAGGGGCGCCCACTGTGCCGGCTTCCGGGGAATTGGCCACGCCGGGCACGCAGAGGTCGGGGAAGGCCACGGCGGCTCCCGCTGCCGCGGGTCCCTCCACGCCAGCGTCGGGCGCGCCGCAACCACCATCGCCGGCACGGGTGGTGCTCGGCAGTGGCGAGCCGGAACCGCCCATATCCACCCCGTCGCTCATGGATCCCAAACGCATCACTCCGCGGAGTCCGCGCGCGGCCTTGGAGCCAGATCATGTGCCGTTGCCAAACCGCCCGTCGCGACGTGCGCGCAATCCTCTCGTGATCGTCGGCAATGCCATTTTCACCGTGCTGGTTCTCCTTCTTCTCGTGGGCGGTGCCGCGGTGGTCTTCGGCAAGGGCCGATTGGAGGCGCCGGGGCCATTGCAAGAAGACAAGGTCGTCACCATTCCGCCGCGCTCCGGCATTCTGGAGATCGCCGACCTGCTCAACCGGGAAGGGGTGATGGATACCAATCGCCTGGTTTTCGTGGGCGGAGTCTTTGCGCTGAAAGCGCGCTCGGAGCTCAAGGCCGGCGAGTACCTCTTTACCAAGGGGGCAAGCGTCAAGGACGTGATCGAGACGATCGTCGAAGGCAAGGTGGTGCAACACCAGTTGACAGTTCCCGAGGGCCTGACGTCGGAGCAGATCGTCGCGCGGCTGCTCGAGAACGACGTTCTCTCCGGCAACGTCAAGGATGTTCCGAGAGAAGGCAGCCTTCTCCCCGACAGCTATCACTTCAATCGCGGCTTTACCCGCGAGCAGATGATCCAGCGCATGCGCCAGGCACAGGACCGCGTGGTGCGAGAGATTTGGGAGCGCCGCAATCCCGATCTGCCGCTCAAGACCCCCGAGCAACTCGTCATCCTCGCCTCGATCATCGAGAAGGAGACCGGCAAGCCGGAGGAACGCACGCGCATCGCAGCGGTGCTGACCAATCGGTTGAAGCAGAAGATGAAGCTGCAATCGGATCCGACCATCATCTATGGTCTCGTCTTCGGTAAGGGCGCGCTCGGTCACCCGCTCACCAAGAGCGAGATCGCGCAGCCGACGCCCTACAACACCTACGTCATCGACGGCTTGCCGCCGGGGCCGATCGCCAATCCGGGACGCGCCTCGATCGAAGCCGCCGCCAACCCGGCGCGCACCAAGGAGCTTTACTTCGCGGCCGATGGCACCGGCGGACACGCCTTTGCCGAGACCTACGATCAGCATTTGAAGAATGTCGCCCGCCTGCGCACAATCGAACAGGAGCAGCGGGGAGAAGCATCCACCCCGGACGTGCAGGCGCCATCGTCGCCGCCGCCGCGCGTGGCGCCGTCGTCGCCGCGCAGCAAACGCAGCACGAGCGGCTCGTCGCGCGCCGCGGGTGCCGCGCAATAGGCTGTTGAACTGACGTCGCGGCCTTGTGACCTTTCGCCCTCGCCGCTAAGGTCCCGGCCCGATTTGCTCATCCAAGATTCTGTTGTGGGTGGAGGCCGATGGCGCTCTCGAGCATGACCGGCTTCGCGCGGGGACACGGCGTGAGCGGCGCCTACAGCTGGGGCTGGGAACTCAAATCGGTCAATGCCAAGGGGCTCGATTTGCGGTTGCGCCTGCCGGCTGGCTGGGACGCAATCGAGGCGCCCGCGCGGAGCCGCGCCGCGCAGGTGCTCGCACGCGGCACGATATACGGCACGCTGACCGTCGGGCGGCAGGGCGTCGCGCCGGTCGTGCGCGTCAACGAGCCGGTGCTGGCGGCCGTGCTCGCCACCCTCAAGGGCCTCGCCGGGCGCATAGAGGCGGCCGAGCCGCGGCTCGACGGAATCCTGTCGCTCAAGGGCGTGATCGAGGTGATCGACGAGGATGAGCGCGAGGAAGACCGCCGCGCCGCCGAAGCGGCGATCAGCTCCGGCTTCGATGCGACCCTCGCGGAGCTCGCCGCCATGCGTCGGCACGAAGGCGAATCCCTGGGCAATGTGCTGACCCAGCGCGTCAAGGAAATCGCCGCGCTCGCCGCTCGGGCGGAGACTGCGCCAGGCCGCCGGCCCGAGGCGATCAAGGCGCGCATTGCCGAACAGGTGGCGATGCTGCTCGACGCGTCCGGCCGCTTCGATTCCGATCGCCTGCACCAGGAGGCGATCCTGATCGCGAGCAAGGCCGACATCCGCGAGGAGCTCGATCGGCTGGCCTCTCACGCCGCGCAGGTCGAGCGGCTCATCGCCGAAGGCGGCGCCATCGGCCGGCGGCTCGATTTCCTCGCCCAGGAGCTCAATCGCGAAGCCAACACGCTCTGCTCCAAATCGAACGACGTGGAACTGACCAATATCGGCCTGGAGCTCAAGAGCGTGGTGGAGCAGTTTCGCGAGCAGGTCCAGAATTTGGAATGAGCCGATGACGGCAAGCGGCGGTCGCCAACAAACGAATGCCATCGCGCGCCGCGGGCTCATGCTGGTGCTATCTTCGCCCTCGGGTGCGGGCAAGACCACGCTCTCACGCAGGCTGCTGGAAGCCGATCCCGGCGTCGCGCTGTCGATCTCGGTGACGACACGCAAGCAGCGACCGGGCGAGGTCGACGGCCGCGACTATCATTTCATCGACTCAGCGCGCTTCGAGTCCATGGTCGAAAAGGGCGAGCTCCTGGAATGGGCGCAGGTATTCGGCCATCGCTATGGGACGCCGCGGGAGCCGGTCGAGGCGGCGCTCGAGAGTGGGCGGGACGTTCTGTTCGACATCGACTGGCAGGGCACGCAACAGCTGCGAGAACGGGCGCGCGGGGATATGGCAAGCATTTTCGTCCTCCCGCCATCGATAGCAGAGCTGGAAAGGCGATTGCGCGTCCGCGCTCAGGACGTCGAGCGTGTGATCCAAGAGCGTATGGCAAAAGCCGGGGAGGAACTGAGTCACTGGGCCGAGTATGACTACGTCATTGTCAATGATGACATCGAACGGGCGTTCGATCAGGTCCGCGCGATTCTGGCCGTCGAACGCTTGAAGCGCGAACGACAGCCGTGGATTTCAGCTTTCGTACGCAAGTTGCAGGGCGAGCTGTGACTCAGGAGCGTTGCGCGACAAAGGCGCGCGCGAGCGCGACGAAGCCCGCGACCGGGACATCCTCCGCACGGGCCGTAGGTTCGATTTCGGCGGCCTCAAGCAATGGCAGCGGATCGCTGCCGAGCGATTTCAGGCTTTGGCGCAACATCTTGCGGCGCTGGCCGAAGGCGGCCTGCGTCACGCGCTCGAGCGCGTGACGCTCGCAGGGGAGCGGCGCCGCACGCGGAAGCAGGCTGACCAGGGACGACGTCACCTTTGGTGGGGGAACGAAGGCGCTGCCCGCAACATCGAAAAGCCGGCGAGCTTCGGCGCGCCATCCGGCAAGGACGGAAAGCCGCCCGTAGCTGCGCGAGCCGGGGCCGGCGACGATGCGCTCGGCGACCTCGCGCTGGAACATCAGCACGAGCCGGTCGTACCACGGCGGCCACGGTTCGAGCGTGAGCCAGGAAACCAGCAGGGCGGTCGCGATGTTGTAGGGCAGGTTGGCGACCACGCGTGCGGGCGCGCCGCCGAGACGTGGACGGGGGTCGAAGTCGAGCGCGTCACCGGCCACGATTTCGAGGCGATCGGGATAACGCGTGGCGATTTCCGCGAGCGCCGCGAGCGCGCGCTCGTCGCGCTCGACTGCAATCACCCTGCGCGCTCCGGCCGCGAGCAGCGCGCGCGTGAGCCCTCCGGGGCCGGGGCCGATTTCGACCACATCCACGCCCGTCGAGCGGGCCCGCCGCGCGCGCGATCCGGGCCGTGAGATTGAGATCGAGAAGAAAATTCTGGCCGAGCGACTTCTTCGCCCGCAGGCCGTGCCGATGAATTACCTCGCGCAGCGGCGGAAGGTCATCAAGCGCGCTCATGCGCTACGCGCGATCGGGTGCGACGGCGCCCGGGACGCAAGTCTTGCCGCGAGCTCGATGGCGGCGATCAGGCTGCTCGGATCAGCCCGGCCGGTGCCGGCGATATCGAAGGCGGTGCCGTGATCGGGCGAGGTGCGCACGAACGGCAAGCCCAGCGTGACATTGACGGCATGATCGAAGGCCAGCGTCTTGATGGGGATCAACGCCTGGTCGTGATACATCGCCAGCGCGACATCGTAGCTCGCCCGTGCCGCCTGATGAAACAGCGAGTCGGCCGGGAGCGGGCCGCGCGCATCGATGTTCTCGGCCCTCAGCCGCTCGACCGCCGGCCGCACGACGCTCAGGTCCTCGTCGCCGAGCGCGCCATCCTCGCCCGCATGCGGATTGAGGCCGGCGACAGCAAGCCGCGGACGGGCGATCCCGAAGCGGTCGCGCAGGTCTCGCGCCACGATACGGCCGGTCTCGACCACGAGCTCCACGGTGAGCTTGCCGACCACCTCTTTCAGCGGCAGGTGGATGGTGACGGGCACGACAGCGAGCTCGGGCGACCACAGCATCATGACCGGCCGGGCTGCCGCGCCGGTCATGGCTTCCACCAGCTTGCCGAGAAATTCGGTGTGTCCGGGCTCCGCGAAGCCCGAACGATAGAGGACGTTCTTGGCAACCGGGTTGGTGACGATCGCGCTGGCAGTGCCGGCGCTCACGTCCGCGACCGCACGGCGGATGGCCGCGATCGCCGCCGGCGCGCTCGACTGGTCGGGATGGCCGGGCTCCGCGCTGACCGCCACGCCGATGTCGACGACCGGCAACGCGCTCTTGAATGTCGCGTATGCGGCTGCCGGCTCGACCACCGCAACGGACACGTCGGGCGCAAGCTGCTTAGCGCGGCGCGCGACGAATGTCGGATCGGCAAGAAGATAGAAGGGCGCGAGATCGAGCTCGACGCGCCGACGCCAGGCTGCGAATGTGATGTCTGGTCCGATCCCCGCCGGCTCCCCGAGCGTCAACGCCAAAGGTCGGGGCATTACGCCTGGGCCTTACTTGTATTCGAGCATCGCCCCGCGACGCAGCTCTTTCAGGTATTGCTTGGACCGCTCCTCGAAGCGCTGGGCCACCATGCTCTCGCGCGCCTTGCGCCTTCCGGGGGTATTCTCGGCCGACGATTCTTTTTGGCGCAGATCGCAAACATCTCGATGCCGAACTTGGTGACTTCGGGCGTGGTCAGTCGGCCCACCTCGATGCCTTCGAGCACCTTGCGCAATTCGGGCGGAATGTCAGCCGAGCTGCGGATGACCTGGTCGCGCACGGCGACATCCTTGAGCGCGCGCGCAAAGGTGATGCCCTCCTCACATCCCTGGAAGCGGCCACGCAGGGCTTCTGCTTCGCGCTTGCGGGCATCGACTATGCCGTCAGCGGATCCGGACGGCACGAGGAACAGGATCGGGCGCAACGTGTAATCGTAGCCGACGCTGTCGTCGGATTTCGTGCTGTCCAGCGCCGGAAGAATGTCCTTTTCGCCAACCTGCAGGCTGGCCTGATAGCGGCCGCGCACCAACTGCGGCCAGACAAGGTCCGCCTTGATGCGGTGCTTGAGCGTGGCGGGGTTGACGCCCGACCTCGCGAGCTGCTGAGTCAATTGTTCGGGCGTAAAGCGCATGCGGCTCGCCATCGAGGCAAAGGCGCCGTCGACCTCGCTGTTGGAGGCTTCCAGTCCAAATTTTTTTGCCTCGCGCACCTTGAGTTTCTCGGTGATCAGCTCTTCGATGACTTCCTGGCGCGAGGGCACCTTGTGGGTCGAGAGCTGCGAGAGCTTGGTCCGTTGCTCGATGTCGAGCGCCGTAATCGGTTCGCCGTTTACGACGACCACGACCACCTGCTGAGCGAGCGCGGGGCCTGCGGGCACGGCGGCGAAGGCGAGGACCGCGGCGGCCCATAGTCTGCGCAAAGTCGTGAGACTGTCGAACATCATCGCTCCATTCGCATTCCCGCGCGTGAAAACCAGCATCGTGCTCCGTGCTGGAATTCCCTCTGCCCCGGTCGTGCTCACCTCCTGCAACCGGGGCGCCCTAGCGCGCATTGCCGAACGCTCCGCCCCCCATCGCGTTGCCGGCACCAGTACTGGTATTTCCACCGAGCGTGCGCAAGGTCAGCTGCATCATGTAGATGTGGTTGACCGACACGCTCCCGGCGTAGGCGTAGCTTGTAATATAATTGAGGGCCAAGATGAGGCAGTCGTCGATATATCCGAGGCCAACCTGGGTTTGCGTGACCTGGTGGGTATGAAGATCAACTCCGGCGCCAGCCATCAGCCGCCAGTTTTCGTTCAGTTTCACGCCGGCGTTGCCGAGGATGCCTTCGCGGCGGTTGAGGAGTCCGAGCGCGGGCTGGGCAGCGTAGCTGCCGTACATGACCGAGGTTAGCCAGCGCCCGAAATTGGCCGTGGTTTCAAGCTCGCTGCGCTGCAACGTGAAGTCGTCGTGTCCGAACCGGAACCGCGACGTGAAGGTGAACATCGAGTTCGGCTGGTAGGACGCGCGCGCGACGTAATCGGACTGCGCCGTATCGAGGCCGCTGTTGAGGCCGGTATTGGTGAGACCGCCGAGGGCGAAGGAGTTCAGCCCGAACAGCTGATAGGACTGCCCGAACAGCACATTGACGTTTCCGCCGCGATTGAACTGGGCGGTGTATTGCACGCCGAGGTTGGCACGGCCGCCGCCTTCCACGCGGTCCCAGCCGGAAAACTTGTTGATCTTGAACAGATTCGAGTCATCGAAGATCAGACTCTGTGCGTCCTCGTTGGGGAACGAACCGACAAGGGTCTCGTTCGGCCGCACGATGAGCTGCGCGATCGGCTCGATCGTCTGCGTACCCCAGGATTGAACGTTGATGAGGGGATAGCGGTATTCGACACCCGCGGTCGGCATCACCCGTCCAATGTCGGTCTCGCCGACATTGATGTAGTTGGACACGCCCGGCTGCGCAGAGACGTTGATGTTGGCGAAGTCCCCGCGCACCATGACGAACGGCGTGAACATCTGGCCGTAGCCATCGATGATGGTCCGCTTCCAATTCCACTCGGTTGACGCGCGGGTGTAGTTGCCGGGGACGCCGCGCAGCAGGCAATTGTTCGTATTTATGGCCGCTGGATCCGCGGTGGTCGGCAGGCACAGGCCCTGGTTGATGGCCGTCTGCGAGATGGGGTCGAAATTGGCCGTCTCGCGGGACAGGCTGATCAGGTTGTTGTGAAAGCCGAGCTCGCCCCCGAATATCGGGCTCTTGAAGACATAGTCATGATCAATCACCGGATGCACCACCGGCAATTGCCCCTGATTGTCCAGAAACGAGAAGCCGTAGAAATACAACGCGCGCGCATCGAAATAGCTGCGGTCGCCGCGCCCGGCGAGGAACAGCTGGGACAGGGCGTAGTCCGGAGTGACGAACTTGAGGAGATTGCTGATCTGTAGGTTTCTGATCAGGCCGTAGTCGTACAGATAATTCTTGTCCGAAAGCACTGTCCCGTCCCAGCCCCACACCCATTTTTGCGAGAGGTTGAACTGGCCGGATGTTTCCACGCTGCCGCGCCAGTCGAGATAACCAGGTGTTCCCTTGAAGAGCTCCTTGTCTTGCTGGAATACGCCCGTGGCGCGAATGCTGTAGCTGCCGTTGAGCAGCCGCTGGCGCCATTCGCCCTGCAGCAGCGGACCCTGCCGGGTCGTGATCATCGGCGTAAAGGTGAAATCATAGTTGGGCGCCAGCGCCCAGTAGTAGGGGACCGCAACCCCGAACCCGTAGACCGAGCTGGTGCTGTAGTTCGGCACCAGCATCCCGGTCTTGCGCTTCACGGTCGGATCGGGCGCCGAAAGATACGGCAGGTAAGCCATCGGGACGCCGAGAAATTCGAGGTTGGCGTCCTCGAAATACAGCATCTTCTCGCCTTGATCGTGGATGATGCGCGCCGCCTTCACCTGCCATTTCGGCGGCTTGGTGGGATCGTCCCGGCATGGCTCGCAGGCGGTATAGACGCCGTTGTGAAAGATCGTGTAATTCTCGGTGCGTTGAGCACGTTCCGCCGCGAAACGGGTCTGCTCAGGCGCATCCAGTCTCAGCGAATCCACGAACCCGTCGCGATAGTCGTCGCTGAGATCCATGATCTCGCCATAGGTGACGGTGCCGTCGGGTTGGGTCAGCCGGACGTTGCCTTCGGCATGGAGGCGCTTGGTTTTCTGGTCATAGATGACCCGGTCGGCTTCGAGCGTCGAGTTGCCGAAGTAAAGCTGCACATTGCCGACGGCCGAGACACGCTCGTTGGTATAGTCGTAGTTGATCTCCTCGGCCCGGACGAGCATCTGATCCTGTGCGCGATCCTGCTTGGGGATCGGCTTCGGGCGCGGCGGGAAGATCAGCAACTGGGCGAGCGACGGCGACACGCCGGCCGGACCCGCGACCAGCACGGCAGCGGCAAGAATGAGCAACGCGCCGCACAGGGTGCGGCGGCGCCAAGATCGCAGGAATGCGGCCGGCCGCGCCATCAGCCGTCCTCCTGATAGAGAAGTGCGATCAGACCGGTGATCCCGCCGATGGCGGGCGGCAAGGCCGCCGCGGTGAGTGGGCCCATCAAGCCGGCCTTGCTCAAGTCGCCGGTGATCTTCGCCAGGACGTAAAGCAGAAAGCCTGCTCCGATCCCGCCGAGCACGACCTTCTGCACGCCGCCGAAGCGGAAGAAGCGCAAGCTGACCGCCGCGGCGAGCAGGACCATCGCTACAAGATAGAATGGCTGCGCCAGCAATTGATAATATTGCAGCCGGTAACCGGACGCGGCCAAGCCGGCGCTTTCGGCGAGGTCGATATAGGACGAGAGCTGCCAGAACGGCACGGTTTCAGGCGTCGCGAAGCTTTCTCCGACCTGCGCCGGCGTCAGCGTGGTGGTGAGCCGAAAGACGTCCCGATCGACCGGTGCAACGCCGCTGGCATAGAATTGGGCCTCCTCCAGCCGCCAGTATCCGGGCTCGAGCGTCGCACTCCTGGCTTCGATGCGGTCACGGAAATGGCCGGCGGGGTCGAGCCGGAAAATGCTCACGCCGCCCAATTCGATTCCCTGCCGGCGGCTCGATTTGGCGTTGATGACGGCTTGGCCTTCGTCGCTGCGTTGGCGCAGCCAGAATCCGCTGCCGGGCCTGCGGAAACCTGCGTCGCGGCCAAACAGTTCGGCCTCGAGCCGGGTGGATTGCTCGCGCAGGGTTGCCGAGATGGGATTGTAGATTGTGGTCGTCAGCGCGCCCATCAGCCATGCGATGACGATTGCCGGGGTGATGAACTGCCAGGCTGAAATTCCAGCCGCCCGTGCCACGACGAGTTCGAGGCGGCGCGACAAGTTGAGATAGCAGAACATCGCGCCTACCAGAACAGCGAACGGCATCACGCGTTCGGTAATAAACGGAACGCGGAAGAGCGTGATCTCGGCGATGAAGAGGGCCGAGACCTCCTTGAGATCGCCGGTACGGCGCATCAGTTCGAGAAAGTCGATCATCGCGGTCAGCACCAGCGTGCCGGCGAATACCGCAAGGACCGCAGAAAGAAAGCGCCAGCCGAAATATCGCGAAAGCGTTCGGGCGATCATGGCGCTTGTCCGATCAGGGCGTTGGTGCGCTGAGTGACGCGCTCGATGAGCGTCGTGATCGCATTGGCGAGGAAGGCCGGGGGCTCGATGATGACGCCACGCGAAATGGTGAAATAGCCCACCACGAATGTCGCGAGCAAGGCGAGGTAGGGCAGCAGCAGGACGATCGGTGTGTGCACGCCGGCGATCATGCCGACGAAACCCAGCCCGCGCAGAGCAGCGACGACGCTGATCGCGCCGAGGAGCGACATCGTTCGGCCCTGCCGCGTCGTGCGCGGGGCGCCGAGATACGCGTAGGTCATCACGACGAAGGCGAGCGGGTACAGGGGGGCGGTGATTCGGTCGTGAAGCTCCGCGCGCACCTGGCCCGGCTGATCGACAAACGACGCGTCGGTTCGCGAGGGGTCAAACAGCTCCCACAGATAGCGCTCGCGCACCGAATATTTCACATTCTGGTTGGTGTTCGCGAGCCAGGACAGGTCGAATCCATAACTGTTGAACAACACCAGCGCCGGATCGCGCTGGCCGGTCTCATGCCGTTGCACCGAGCCGTTTTCCAGCACGAGAAACAGGCCGCGGTCGTTCTTCACGATATCGCCCTGCTCGGCCAGGATGCTCGCGCGCTCCTTCGGGTTGCGCTGATCGTCGATGAATATCCCCAGCAACTGCCCGTTCGGCTTGCGCTCGCGAATGTGCAGTGTGAGCATCTCTTCGAGCTTGGTGAAGCGGCCTGGCTGCACCATGTTGGTCACGAGGTCTGCGCGCACCTCGGTGGCCCAGCGCCGCAGCTCACGCAGCCCCCACGGCGAGACATAGATGCTGATCGCGGCAACGATCAGGGAGACGACGATACCGACCGCCAGAAAGGGTCGGAACAGAACCCAGGGCGGCATTCCGGCGGCATTCATCACGATCAGCTCGGAGTTGTTGCCGAGCCGGTTGAGCACATGCGCAACGGCGATCATCAGCGCAATGGGCGCGATGATCTGGATCAGCAGCGGAATGATGAGACCGGTGATGCCGATGAAGACGAAGATGCTCTGACCCTGATTGGTCATCAGGTCGATGTCGCGCATCGCCTGCGTGATCCACATGAGCGCGGTCACGCTGGCGCAAATAACCAGGAACGCACCGAACGTGGTGCGAAAAATATAGCGGCCGATGGACCCCATCCGACTTACGCGTCCCCGCTCGCGGCAAAACCCTGGTGCGCCGGGCCCCCATGCCCGTGGTGGCGCCCCAATGGTAATCCTGACCCCTTCTTACCCTCTATTTGATCCGGCAACAAAATGGCTTGGCCAAGGCAAACCCTTTGAGCATGCACAACAAAAAGTTAAGCCGGAGCGCGTTGCCCGGCGGCCACAGGGGAGCGTTTCCAGGGTTGGGCAAGAGCGCTCCGCACCGTCACCGAGGACCCCGCAAGAGGGGCTTTGCAGGCAATCCGGTCAGCTTGCGGGCGGCCAGCCCCGACCTGCGCGCGGCCCTGCGGCGCGACTCGGGGCGATCCCTCGGAGGCTTGATTGAGTCGCTGAAACCGCTCCACTCTGCCCGAATGCTCGAATGTAGAGGATCCTCCGCATGTCCGGTGCTGTGAAGCTCGAATTCGCGCCTTTTTCCGCGCCTGCCAAAGGCGTTCTTGTCCTGTTCTGCGAGGAAGGGCTGAAATTCGGCTCCGTCACGCGCCGGGCGATCGAGCCGACCGGCGACCTGATCGCCCGCGCTGCGGCGGCCGACCGGTTCAAGGGCAAGAACGGGTCGGCGCTCGACATCATTGCGCCACCCGGGCTCGACGTACCCCGGCTTGTTGTCGTCGGGGTCGGCAGGGCGCGCGACCTCAAGGCGCAGGATTTCGTCAAGCTCGGCGGCATCGCCATGGGCAAGCTTCCCGGATCCGCAACCGAGGCGACCGTCATTGCCGATCTTCCTGGCGGCGCCATCAAGCCGGATCGGATCGCTGATCTCGCGCTCGGTGCGCGACTGCGCGCCTATGCGTTCGAGCGGTACAAGACCAAGCGCAAGGAGGGAGAGGAGAAACCAACGGAGGTCAAGGTCACGATCGCGGTTGCGGGCGTTGCCCCCGTCCGCAAGGCATTTGCTCCGAAGGCTGCGGTCGCGAGTGGCGTGGCGATCGCGCGCGATTTGGTCAATGAGCCGGCCAACGTTCTTTATCCCGAGGAATTCGCGCGCCGTGCCGCCAATCTGAAAAAAATCGGCGTCGGCATCGACGTGCTCGACGTCAAGGACATGAAGAAGCTCGGCATGAATGCGTTGCTCGGCGTCGGGCAGGGCTCGCAGCACGAGAGTCGCACGGTCATCATGCGGTGGAATGGCGGCAAGCGGGGCGTTGCGCCCGTGGCCTTCATCGGCAAGGGCGTATGCTTCGACACCGGCGGCATCTCGATCAAGCCGGCGGCCGGCATGGAGGATATGAAGGGCGATATGGCGGGAGCGGCTTGCGTCGTCGGTCTCATGCATGTGCTGGCCGCACGCAAGGCCAAGGTCAACGCGATCGGCGCAATCGGAATCGTCGAGAACATGCCCGACGGCAGGGCTCAGCGTCCGGGCGACATCGTCACCACGATGTCGGGGCAGACCATCGAAATCATCAATACCGACGCCGAGGGCCGCCTGGTGCTCGCCGACGTGCTCCACTACGTCAACAAGAACTTCAAGCCGAAATTCATGATCGATCTCGCCACCTTGACCGGGGCGATCATCGTCGCGCTGGGGCAGGAATATGCGGGTTTGTTCGCCAATGACGACAGGCTTGCCGAGCGTCTGGTCAAGGTGGGCAATGAGATCGGCGAGCGCGTTTGGCGGATGCCGCTCGGACCGGAATACGACAAGATGATCGATTCGAAGTTCGCCGATATGAAGAACACGGGAGGCCGTTACGGCGGCGCCATTACCGCGGCGCAGCTCCTGCTGCGCTTCGTCGACAAGACACCATGGGCGCATCTCGACATCGCGGGCACCGGCATGGGCTCGCCCCAGACCGACATCAACAGAAGCTGGGGATCCGGCTTCGGGGTGCGGCTGCTGGACCGCCTCGTTGCCGAATATTATGAGAAGTGATGGCGCTATCCCCATGACGGAGCTTCTGTTTTACCACCTCCAGCGCCAGACGCTCGAGCGTGTACTGCCCACCTTGATCGAGAAGTCGCTCGCGCGCGGCTGGCGCGTGGTCGTGCAAACCGGCTCGGACGAGCGGGTGGAGTCGCTCGACGCGCATTTGTGGACGTTCCGCGACGACAGCTTCCTTCCACACGGCACGTGGCGCGATCCGGAGGTACGCGAGCAACCGGTCCTGCTTACGGTCAACGAGGACAACCCGAACGGCGCGGCGGTGCGCTTTCTCGTCGACGGGGTCGCGGTGCCGGGGAACGCCGACGCGTATGAGCGCATCATCCTGATCATCGACGGGGAGGATCCGGACGCGGTCGCCGCGGCGCGCGAGCGGTGGAGCGAGGGCCGGGCGAGAGGTTTCGAGGTCACCTACTGGCAGACCGACGAGGAGGGACGCTGGCAGCGTAAGGGATGAGCATTGGCGAGAGCTGCGCGGCGGGTCGATAGCATTGGGACGTGTAGTCCTGTCCCTGATTCGTGCAGATGGGGTGGGCAACGAAAAAGCCCCGGGGGTTGCCCGGGGCTTTTCGCGTGGTCGGTTTCCCAACCGGTATTACCTCCCAAACCAGCCGTAGCCCTGGCTCTTGATGGTCAGGCGGGCGCGAACGAGGTCGCCCTTGGCTGACAGATCGTAGTTGGCAACGTTCGGGACGTTGCAGCCGGGCTGGGCGCAGAATGCCCGCTCGCTGCCGACATCGAAGTGCTGGTATTCGACACCGAGGAGGACGTCGACCAGGGCGCCCTTGTGCACCATGAAGTCGAGGCCGCCGCCGGCATACCAGCCGTCGTTGCGCGTGGCGCCGTCCTGGATGCCGTTTTGGATAGGCGAGGCCGTGGGGCCGCAGACGCCAGTGACGGTGTTGCAATACGAGTTCTTGAGGTTGGCCGAAGCCCAGCCGCCCGTGGCGAAGATCATCCAACGGTCCCAGGCATAGCCGATCTTGCCGCCAGCCGTGAACAGGTTGGTCATCTTGTGCTCGACGCCGGTGTTGGCGGTGAAGCCAGGAGCCAGCGCGCCGGTTTGAGTGCGGCACTCATTCCAGCATCCGCTCAGAGCCGCTTCGGCGCCCAGAACCCAGGCGCCCCATTGCCACTGTGCGCCGGCATGGAAGCCGTAGATGCCTTCGTTGTTGTTGGTGTTGACGTCGTTGGCGACCTGACCCGCCACCGGGCCCAAACCGCCAAACTGGCCGAAGCCGGTCACGCCCGGATCGCGATAATGCTGATCAATCTGGGTCCACACGCCACCGGCGTTGAAGCCGACATAGGCGCCGGACCAATCGTAGTACACCACCGGCGGCGGCGGCGGCGCGACGCGCATATCCGCAGCCATAGCAGGCCCTGCGAGCATCGCCGCAAGCCCCACGCTTCCAAGTAGGAACTTCTTCATTTGAACCCCCCGTTAAGAATTTCAGTTGGGCATTTTTAACAGGTTCAGGTCGTTTTGGCTGTGATATTTGCGCAACGGTGGAAGGTATTCGAGCTTTGGGCAGAACAACACGTTTGTTCAGCGCCACCGACTACGACCAAGAAAATGCTTCTTCGTCACGCGAGCTGCCGCACGCCGAGCCCGCGGCCGAGCTGCCATTGGGCCGGTAACTTACGTGCCGGGGACACCTGCGACTCTGGACGGTGGCCTAATCGACCCGGCGTCGCAGGTAAGTGCGAATGCCCGAGCCGCAGCGTCTGTCCCTGATTCGTGCAGATGGGGTGGGCAACGAAAAAGCCCCGGGGGTTGCCCGGGGCTTTTCGCGTGGTCGGTTTCCCAACCGGTATTACCTCCCAAACCAGCTGTAGCCCTGGCTCTTGATGGTCAGGCGGGCGCGAACGAGGTCGCCCTTGGCTCCCAGATCGTAGTTAGCGCGGTTCGGGACGTTGCAGCCCGGGACGGCGCAGAACGCCTGCTCGTTGCTGACATCGAAGTGCTGGTATTCGACACCGA
Organism: uncultured Alphaproteobacteria bacterium; assembly: GCA_963739385.1. Lineage (GTDB taxonomy): Bacteria > Pseudomonadota > Alphaproteobacteria > Rhizobiales > Xanthobacteraceae > VAZQ01. The sequence continues at coordinate 35,258 of CAVUAI010000010.1, read as the reverse complement.
GCAGGACGTCGACCAGGGCGCCCTTGTGCACCATGAAGTCGAAGCCGCCGCCGGCATACCAGCCGTCGTTGCGCGAGGCGCCATCCTGGAGGGACACGGCCGTGGGGCCGCATACGCCAGTGAGGGTGTTGCAATACGCGTTCTTGAGGTTGGCCGAAGCCCAGCCGCCCGTGGCGAAGATCATCCAACGGTCCCAGGCATAGCCGATCTTGCCGCCAGCCGTGAACAGGTTGGTCATCTTGTGCTCGACGGCGGTGTTGGCGGTGAAGCCAGGAGCCAGCGCGCCGGTTTGAGTGCGGCACTCATTCCAGCATCCGCTCAGAGCCGCTTCGGCGCCCAGAACCCACGCGCCCCATTGCCACTGCGCACCGGCATGGAAGCCGAAGATGCCTTCGTTGTTGTTGGTGTTGACGTCGTTGGCGACCTGATTCACCTGCGGGCCCAGACCGCCAACCGGGCCGAAGCCGGCCGCGCCCGGCGCCTGATAATGCTGATTAATCTGGGTCCACACGCCACCGGCGTTGAAGCCGACATAGGCGCCGGACCAATCGTAGTACACCACCGGCGGAGGCGGCGGTGCGACCCGCATATCCGCAGCCATTGCAGGCCCTGCGAGCATCGCCGCAAGCCCCACGCTTCCAAGTAAGAACTTCTTCATAGCAGAGCCCCCCAAGGTTCCCCATCACACCAGTGGAATCGTCTCGACTGGTGATGTTACCTTAGCGTGTCTCGAAGCAGATGGCTGTGATATTTGCGCCACTGTATGGAGGATTCGAAGTTGATGGCTGCGCCACGCACAGCTCGCGGCAGTGAATAGCGTGCGAACTGTCTGTTGTGCAGTTCGCCGAACTGTTTGATATCGCGGCCGGCGGCTAGCATCACCTGTGGGAGCCGCATTGCGGAGGCGCGCGAAATTGTGCTGATTTGGTACGCGCTTCGGTCAGGCAGACGAGCGTGTTCTTGTTGATCGAACGAAACCTGCCTGCCTTCTTAACCATGTCTTTTCTGTTTCTGGGGGTCTCTTGCGTCTGCATCGCAGTTCGGCGGACGCCACCGAGGGTGCAGCCGGGATGAGGATGCTTTCGGCGCGGCTTCCGTCGTAATCATCCCCGATTGGAACCGCGAGCGCGGGAACACGCGGCAAACAACCAAGTCGGAGGAACAAATACCTATTGATCACAGTCGTGATGCTGGCGCAAAATCCTGCCAGTCTTCGGCGCGCTCGAAAGCCGTTGTAAAGTCGAGCCTTAGCGATGCAGCGAAAGAAGGGAATGGCATTGCGAATGACTGCGATGGCGGCGCTTGCGCTGGCCGTCGGGGCGTGCTCGTCCGATCTCAGCTTGAACAATCTCACGCTTGCTCCGAAGCCTGATACGCTGCTCCGAAAGCCGGATTGGGCGACCTTTTCAAGCGGCAAGAACGACCTCCTGCTGCGGCCGATCACACCGGCGGATCTCGTCAGCGCGGAGGGGCAATGCGCGGCGGCGCCCGGACAAGCCAGCGGCTTCGCCGACCCCACCGCGCCGGGCAGCGCGCCGTCGGCGACCGGAGGCGTCGCATTGCAGATGACCGAGTGTGACGTGGTACGGCGCGCGGGCCAGGTCGAACAAATCGACGTCGCAGTCGACGACCGCGGCGAGCGCACGGTCGTGCTGACATACGTCCGCGGGCCTTTGCCCGGCATTTATCGCTTCTCGGGCGGGCGCCTGGTTTCGATCGAGCGAGCACCAGCGGCACCGGCGGCGCCTGCGGCGAAATCACAGAAGGCCGCCCCCAAGAAGCCCGCCGGTACCTAGGCCGGCAAAGGCTCACTCGGCGTCGGGACGCCTGGTGGCTAGGGCCCCCTGATCACGGTTTCCTGGAGTGTGCTCGCTTCGAGCCAATCCTCCTCCGCCTTGGTCAGCGCGCTTGCATGATCCGCGCGGGCCTTGGCGAGATCCGCCGCCTTGGCCGGATCGTGCGCAAACAGTCCAGATCCCGCGAGAATCGCGTCGATGCGGGCGATCTCCGCATTGAGATGCTCGATCGCCGACTCCGCATCCGCGATCCGGCGGCGCAGGGGAGCGAGTTCGACGCGTTTTTCCGCGGCGGCCCGGCGCAGATCGGCACGCCCGGTGCGCGGCCGGTCGCTGCCTGTTCGGCGATCGGCGGTTTTGCGGCTTGCGCCGCGTTCGGCGAGCACAAACCTTCGGTACTCGTCGAGATCGCCGTCGAACGGCGAAGCCTGGCCGTCGGCCACCAGAATCAGGCGATCGGCGCAGGCCTCGATCAGATGACGGTCGTGCGACACCAGGATCACGGCGCCCGGATAGGAATTGACCGCCGTGATGAGCGCGGCGCGGCTATCGATATCGAGGTGATTGGTCGGCTCGTCGAGCACGAGGAGATGCGGCCCCGACAGCGTGGCGAGGCCCAGCAACAGTCGCGCCTTTTCCCCACCGGAGAGTTCGCCGGCGGGCGTATCGGCGAGCGCCTGCGGAAAACCCATCGCTCCGGCGCGCGCGCGCACCTCGGACTCCGGCGCATCAGGCATGAGCCGGCGCAGGTGCCCATAGGCGCTGTCACGTGTGTTCAATTCGTCGAGCTGATGCTGGGCGAAGTAGCCGACCTCCAGTCTTGGCGGCCGGACAATGTGCCCGGACATCGGTGCAAGGCGCCCGGCCAGGAGCTTGACCAGTGTCGACTTTCCGTTGCCGTTGGCGCCCAGGAGCGCGATGCGGTCATCGTCATCGATGCGAAGCGTAAGGCGCCGCAGCACCGGCAGACCCGGCTCGTACCCGACCGAGACATTGTCGAGCGCTATGATTGGCGGCGACAGGGGCTTCGCCGGTGCCGGGATCTCGATCGGCCGCACTTCGTTGGCAACCAGCGCCGCGACCGGCTCGAGTTTTGCCAGCAGTTTGACGCGCGATTGCGCCTGACGCGCCTTGGTCGCCTTGGCGCGAAAGCGATCGACGAAGGCCTGCAACCGCTTGCGCTCGGCGTCGATCCGTTTGGCGAGCTTGAGATCAAGCGTCTGGCGCTCGCGAAGTTGGCGCTCGAAAGCGCTGTAGCCGCCGCGGTAGAGCGCGAGCTTGCCGGCCTGCAGGTGCAGGATCCAGTCGACCGCGTTGTCGAGGAGGTCGCGATCGTGGCTGATGACGATCACTGAGTGCGGATAGCGTGCGACATGCTCTTCAAGCCAGAGCGTGGCTTCGAGATCGAGGTAGTTGGTCGGCTCGTCGAGCAGCAGGAGGTCGGGCGCCGCGAACAGCGTCGCCGCGAGCGCCACGCGCATGCGCCAGCCGCCCGAGAATTCGCCACAGGGACGTAGCTGGTCGACGTGAGAAAAGCCCAGGCCGGCGAGGATTTCGGCTGCGCGTGCGGGCGCTGAATGTGCGCCGATGTCGGCAAGCCGACATTGGATCTCGGCAATGCGTGCGGGTTCGGTCTCGGTCTCGGCTTCGCGCAGCAGGCGTGTGCGTTCGCCATCGGCCTTGAGAACGACCTCGAGCAGGTTCTCCGGGCCATCCGGAGCTTCCTGGGCGAGACGCCCAATCCGGCTGCGTGGCGGGATTTGCACATCGCCCCGCTCCGGGGCGATGTCGCCGGCGATGATACGGAAGAGCGTCGTCTTGCCGGCACCGTTGCGGCCCACAAGGCCCACGCGCGCGCCGGCCGGCAGCGCAACCGTCGCCTGGTCGAGCAGCACGCGCCCTCCGATCCGGTAGCTGAGGTCGCTGATGACGAGCATGTTCGCGCTATAGCTGGCAAGCATCGCAAACGGCAAGTCCATCGACCTGCCGCCGGCGTGACCGTCTGCCTTCACGTTCGCCGGTTGCGCATCGCCGTCAGCAGCGCCAATCTCATGCTGGGCGAGCCAGGCGACGACAAGGAGATCCAGAATGTGCGTTCCCGGATGTCAGGAAGCTGTGCGCTCGGCACTCTCGCGGCGCGGCTTCTTCAAGGGCGCGGCCGCAGCGGGCTTCGCCGCCACCGCGCTTGCGCCGGACACGGCTGCTGCCGCCCGCGTGCGCCGCTTCACCGCCGTGGTAGACCTCACCCATACCATGTCGCCGGACTTCCCGACCTTCTTCGGCGTTCCCGGAATCGAGATGGACAAGAAGTTCGATATCAAGAAGGACGGGTTCAATCTGTACTGGTGGCGAATTGTCGAGCATGCCGGCACGCATCTGGACGCGCCGATCCACTTCTCGGAGTCCGGTGCCACCGCCGAGAAAATCCCCGCCGATACGCTGGTCGTGCCGCTCGTCGTCGTCGATGTCGCGGCCAAGGCAGCGCAGAATCCCGATTACCTGCTCACGCGCGAGGACCTCGTCGCCTGGGAGCGGACGCATCGTCGATTACCGGACAATTGCTGCGTCGCCATGCGGTCCGGCTGGGCGCAATACGTTGGCGACCCCGCCAGGTTTACCGGCAAGGACGCCGGGGGCGTTTTTCATTTTCCGGGAGTTAGCCCGGAGGCGGCTGACTGGCTGATGAAGGAGCGCAAGGTCCTCGGCCTGGCAGTCGACACCCTTTCCCTCGATCACGGTCCATCCAAGGATTTCAAGGTCCACTATGCCTGGTTGCCGTCAGGTCGCTGGGGGCTCGAGAACGTCGCCAATCTCGACAAGGTGCCAGCCTCCGGCGCGACGCTGGTCGTGGGGCTGGCGAAGGTGAAGGACGCAACCGGAGGACCCGCGCGTCTCATCGCGCTTGTCTGATTGGCGTAGTGTTTCGGCCGACATGCTGTCACGCGCGGAGACGATCCGTCTCGCTTCAAGAGCAGTTGGCCCGTCGTCAATCTTCCCGAAACGGACGAGTGGGAAGAGTAGTACGGGGTGTCATCGCCGGCGGCTGCGTGAAAAGGGCGCCCGAACTCGCCGTATGTCGCCAAGTTCCTCAACGCCGGACAGAACCGCGCGCTACGACTTGCGCGCTGGGCGCGCGAAAACCCCGATCTCGTGCATGGAGACCGGGGCTTCGGTGAGAATCTGGACTGTCGATCAATAGCAGACGTTGACCCGGCGCAGCCCGTAGGGGGTGTCGACCCACCTCAAGCAAGTGTAGCCATAAGCCAGCGGAGCGGCGAGGGCGATGCCGAGGCCCCAGTGATGGCCCCAGCCCTTGCCGCCGCCCCAGCCCTTGCCACCGCCACCGGCGGAAGCGGTGGTCGGAACGAGCGCGGCAGCGGAGATCGTGGCAACGGCGGCGACGGCGAACATCGTCTTGCGAAACATGGGTCTCTCCTTGTTTTTTTGTTGGATGCGTTCTCACATCCTGCCTGTCTGTCGGGAAAACGATCGACTGGGTTCAACGGAGCACCGGCAAAAGTCCCGGTCCCAACCGCGGGCGTCGCCGCGACCGGGGCGCGTGCGGGCCGCGCTCCAGCACACCGGAGAGTCCACCCGCCCGGAGCCGTGCGCCGGCCTGCGTGGCAAGCTGTCCCGGGCCAAAGCCTTGCCGCGTTCCCGTATGGCCGCTATAAGCCGCCGCTGTCGGCCCTTCCCCATTCCCCCTGAAGAACCAGACAATGGCGATCGAGCGTACCTTTTCGATCATCAAGCCCGATGCCACGGCGCGCAATCTGACCGGCGCGATCAATGCCATGATCGAGCAGGCGGGCCTGCGCATCATTGCGCAAAGGCGCGTCCGGATCAGCCGCGAGCAGGCGGAAACCTTCTACGCGGTGCACCGCGAACGGCCGTTCTTCGGCGAGCTGGTCGAGTTCATGATCTCCGGTCCGGTGGTCGTGCAAGTGCTCGAAGGCGAGAATGCCATCGCGCGGTATCGCGATATCATGGGCGCGACTGATCCTTCCAAGGCGGCATCGGGGACGATCCGCAAGAGCCACGCGAAATCGATTGGCGAGAATTCCGTGCACGGATCGGATGCGCCCGCGACGGCGCAACAGGAAATCGCCCAGTTCTTTTCGGGTAACGAAATCGTCGGTTGAGGCGTCAGGCCGAACCCGTTTTGTCGCGCTGGCCAGGGGGTGGGTTTCGCCTGTAGATTAGTGCCGACGAAGGCGGACAGCGAAAATAGCCGCCGGCGGGCAGGGGAAAGCAAGAGGAACATCCGGTGGGATCGATGGGACAGATGGCGGATCCGGGCATGTGGCTCGGAATGCTTGCGACCGGCTGGAGCGACATGGGCCATGCCGCATTCTGGGTCGCCCTGCTGAAAATCATCTGGATCAACATCCTGCTGTCCGGTGACAACGCCGTGGTCATTGCCATGGCCTGTCGCGGGCTTCCCCATCGCCAGCGGGTGTGGGGCATGATCCTGGGCGCAGGCGTCGCGGTCCTGCTCCGCATCATCTTCACCGCCGTCGTTGCCTCGTTGATGTTGCTGCCGTGGCTCAAAATCGTCGGCGGGCTCGCCTTGTTCTATATCGCGGCCAAGCTTCTCGTGCCGGACGACGAGGACAAGGACGATGTCGAGGCGGTGGAGCATCTGTGGCGCGCCGTGCGGATCGTCGCCATTGCCGATATCGTCATGAGTCTCGACAATGTTATCGCCATTGCGGCTGCCGCCCAGGGCAACGTCGCTCTGTTGGTGATCGGTCTCGCCATCAGCATTCCCATGATCGTGGCCGGTGCCGCGCTGGTCATGGCGCTGCTCGACCGTTATCCGATCCTGGTCTGGGCCGGTGCCGCGTTGCTGGGCTGGATCGTCGGAGAGGTCATCGTCACCGACCCAGTCATTCAGGGATATCTCGAGCCCAGGTTTGGCGCGCAGGGCTTCCACTATATCGAGCTCTCTGCGGCGTTGGTTGGCGCGATACTCGTTCTGCTCGTCGGTGGCCTGTGGCGACGATCGAAGCAGGCCGCGCATGCCGAGAAAGTACGCGCAGCGGAGTAGCGACGCCCAGCGATCGGCGATCGGGATATTTCGCCCGATCGCCTGCACCGGGGGACGAGCGGCCGCGAGCCTCGCAATCCAAGCCGCTAGAGTTCCCAACCGAGCTTGCGGTCGAGCGAGTACGGGCCGCCGCCGCGTAACGCAATGGCGAACATGATCAGGCCCCAGAACAGCGGATATTCCCATCCGCCTCTGCCCGCAGCGAATCCTTGTGGCCAATGCGCCACGAATGTGATGATTGCGAATTCGATCGCGATCGCGGCGGCGATGAAGCGTGTAAACAGCCCGAGGATGATCATCACGGCGCCGATGGTCTCGAGGAAGAACACCGCATAGGCAGCAAAGAGCGCGGGCTCGATCCCGCGGCGGGCCATGCTGCCTGCGGCGAAGGCCTCGATCACCGCGGCGAAGCCCTTGTCGGCCATCGGCTGCACCTTCTGAATGCCGTGAACGAGCAGCATTCCGCCTGCCGTGAGCCGTACGACGAGCCACGACAGGTCGCGCGCATGCGAATAGAACGAAGCGAGCGGCGGGATGATCAGCCTCGGCTCGCCGGCCGGCACCGCGTGTGGGTCCGATGTCATCGTGCTCATGGGTCTTCCCCCGTTCCTATTGCGACTTTTAATTGATCATAACATCCAACCGCGCCTGTATCAGGCGTCAGCACCGAGCGAGAGAGCACCTGCTGGTGCATGCGGCGCGAATCGATGCAAGCGCGCACATTTTATCGCCACCGCGGCTGGATTGTCGGAATTCCGCGCGCTGCGGCGCATCAAGACGGCGACGATGCACGCGCGCCTCACTCGTCGCGCGCGAATCCGCGAGCCTTGCTAAGGCCGCATTTTTTGGTATTTCTTTTCCACAATTCGGATTTTGGCCGCTCCGGCCGTTGCGTGCCGATCGGCCGCATTCGCTTCGGATCTTCCCAAAACCCGGGTTGTGGCGCGGTCCGCAGCGATGTGGTCGCGTTGCGTGCATTCGAGACTTCACGGACGACTAGGAGACAGACGATGCAGAAGGGCACCGTCAAATGGTTCAATCCCACCAAAGGCTACGGGTTCATTCGGCCTTCGACCGGCGACAAGGACGTATTCGTTCATATCTCTGCGGTGGAGCGCGCTGGCCTCAGCACGCTCAACGAAGGCCAGACTGTTGAGTACGAGCTCGTGACCAATCGCGGCAAGACATCGGCGGAGAATCTCAAGGTGTCCTGACGTGACGGGAAGGCCGGTCATGCGGCCAACGAGTTTTCCCGTAGCCCCCGGCCTTGTGCCGGGGGTTTTGTTTTTCGGATGCGCTGCACCAGAGCGACGCTGATGCCGGCGATGGTCCTTGGAATGGCGCGGATCGCAGAGCTCAAATCTCCGGCACGATCAGCGCAGCGTCAACATCGTGATGCGCACCATCCACCCGGCAGCGGTTGCCGACCATCTGCACGCGCCCGCCAGCGACCAGCGCGAGCGCCAGGGGATACAGACGATGCTCGACCGCCAGCACGCGTTCGGCGAGTGTCTCGGCGCTGTCACTCTCGCAGACCGCCACCGCCGCTTGCGCCACGATCGGGCCGGCATCGGCTTCGGGGATGACGAAGTGCACGGTGGCGCCGGAAATCTTCACGCCTGCCTGCAAGGCCTGGCCATGCGGATCAAGGCCGGGGAACAACGGCAGGAGCGAGGGATGGATGTTGAGCATGCGGCCGTGCCACCGCAGCACGAAACCGGGCGTCAACAACCGCATGAAACCGGCGAGACAGACAAGCTCGACGCGGTGCTCCTCGAGCGTGTCCTGCAGCAGGCGCTCGAATGCGGCGCGATCCTTGCCGTAAGGGCGATGGTCGACGATTGCAGTCGGAACACCTTCGCCCCGGGCGAGTGCAAGCCCCGCGGCGTCGGGCTGGTTCGACACGACCAGCACGATCTCCGCTGGATACGACGGTTCCTTCGCCGCTTCGATCAGCGCCATCATGTTGGAGCCGCGCCCGGAGATCAGAACGGCGACACGCTGCTTGGCCATGCGCTCACACCGCGAGATCGAGGCGCCCGCGATAGGCCACCCGGGCAGCGGCTTGCGCCGGCACGACGACTTCGCCGAGGCGGACGACCGTCTCGCCTTCGCGCGCAAGGAGGGCGCTCACCGCGTCGGCCTTGCCGGGGGCAACGATCGCCACCATGCCGATGCCGCAATTGAAGGTGCGCAGCATCTCGGCCTCGGCCACCTCGCCCGCGGCCGCGAGCCAGCGGAAGACCCGCGGGACCGGCACCTGCGCGAGGTCGAGCGTCACGCCGAGATCCTTCGGCAGCACGCGCGGGATGTTATCGGGAAAGCCGCCGCCGGTGATGTGCGCAAAGGCTTTGATCGCCTTGGTCTCGCGCAGCGCCGCCAGACACGATTTCACGTAGATGCGGGTCGGCTCGATCAGCGCGGCTCCGAGCTCGCGCGCCGGATCGAAGGGAGCGGGAGCGTTCCACGGCAACTTTGCTCGCTGCACGATCTTGCGCACCAGCGAATAGCCGTTCGAGTGGATGCCGGAGGAGCCTATCCCAAGGACGACATCGCCTACGGCAATGTCGGATCGCGGCAGAAGCGCGTCGCGTTCGACCGCGCCGACCGCAAAGCCGGCGAGATCGTAGTCGTTCGACCGATAGAGGCCAGGCATCTCCGCCGTCTCTCCACCGATCAACGCACAGCCGGCCTGCCGGCAGCCCTCCGCCACGCCTTCGACAACGCCCGCGCCGACCTCCGGCTGGAGTTGTCCACAGGCGAAATAGTCGAGAAAGAAAAGCGGCTCTGCCCCCTGCACGACGAGATCGTTGACCGACATGGCCACGAGATCGATCCCGATCGTGCGGTGGGCGCCGGTTTCGATCGCGATCTTGACCTTGGTTCCCACTCCGTCGGTCGCGGCCACCAGGATCGGATCGGAAAATCCCGCGCGCTTGAGGTCGAACAGGCCGCCGAATCCGCCGATCTCGGCGTCGGCACCGGGCCGCGCGGTCGCGCGGACCAGCGGCTTGATCAGCTCCACCATGCGGTTGCCGGCCTCGATGTCCACGCCGGCCTCGGCATAGGTGAGGCCCTTGTCCGTCATGACGTTCCCTTCGCTGCTCGCGCGCTTCGGTACTTGGGAATCCGCGACTGTGCAATGGCTTGATCGCGGCTATACTGGCGCTCGCAAGGCCACGCAGGCCGTTCGGCGATCTTCGGCTTGCCCGGGATCGGCGACAGTCGCGCGCGCGTCGGCCGCCGCCGACGTGGGCGCGAACGGCGAAGCGGGGCCCAGCCGGGGCGCAGACTTGAGTATTCCAAATCTGATTACGCTTGGCCGCATCCTATTGGTGCCGGTCGTGGTGTGGGCGATCACAGCCGGCCAGATGCAGATCGCCTTCGCGCTTTTCCTCGCTGCCGGCATCAGTGACGCGGTCGACGGGTTCCTGGCCAAGCGGTTCGGAATGGCAACCGAACTCGGCGCTTACCTGGACCCGCTCGCCGACAAGGCGATGCTGGTATCGATCTATATCGCGCTCGGCGTCATCGACGCCATTCCGCGCTGGCTCGTCATCCTTGTCGTCTCGCGCGACATCATGATCGTGAGCGCTGTGATGTTGTCATGGCTGGTGGACAGACCCATGGCGCTCAAGCCGCTTTTCGTCTCCAAGCTCAATACGGTCGCGCAGATCGCACTCGCCTGCGTGGTCATGGCCGCGCTTGGATTCGAGTTCAGCGCCGAACTGGCCATCGTCGTGCTGACCGCACTGGTCGCCGCCTTGACCTTGCTTTCCGTGTCCTTCTATCTCGCCGAATGGGTCCGCCACATGAACAAGGCGGACATGGCCCCTTGAGCCGGGATGTGCCTCGGCCGGGCTGCCGCCAGGATGATCCGATGGTCGATGGACGCCATCTCAGCTTCTGGATCGTGACGTTCCTCGTGTTGGTGGCGGCGCTGTGGCTGCTGCACGATATCCTGCTTCCGTTTGTGGCCGGTATCGCACTCGCTTACGTGCACGCGCCGTTGGCCGATCGCATGGAACGCCTGGGCATGAATCGAACCTTGGCGGCCCTGCTGGTCGTCAGCGTCTTTGTCGTCGTGCTGCTCGCGCTGGCGCTGCTGCTCGTTCCGCTCCTGCTGCAACAGGGTTCGGCGCTGATCTCGCACATTCCGGGATACGTCCAGCGCGTGAAGGAGATCATCGTCGACCCGAATTTCCCGTGGCTGAATTGGCTGGATTCCGGCGACCCGAACAAGGCGGTTTCCGATCTCGTGGGCCAGGTGGCGACCTGGCTCCTGGGCTTCGCGTATTCGCTGTGGACCGGCGGAAAAGCGCTGGTGTCCTTCGCTTCGGTGCTGATCGTGATGCCGGTCGTGACCTTCTACCTCGTCCGTGACTGGCACCCGATGATTGAGAAGGTCGACAGCTGGGTGCCGGTGCGGCAGCGCGAGACGGTGCGCCGGCTCGCGCGCGAGATCGATGCGGCAATCGGAGGCTTTCTCCGCGGCCAGGTCGGCGTTTGCCTCGTGCTCGGGTGCTATTATGCGATTGCGCTGATGCTTGTGGGCCTCGATTTTGCTCTGCTCATCGGCCTCACCGCTGGCGTCATCACCTTCGTTCCATATATCGGCTCGATGACGGGACTGATGATCGCGGCGAGCGTGGCGATCGCGCAATTTTGGCCTGACTGGAAGCGGATCGTGATGGTCTTCGCGGTTTTCCTCGTCGGTCAGTTCGTCGAGGGCAATATCATCACGCCCAAATTCGTCGGCAAGCGCGTGGGGTTGCATCCGGTCTGGATGATCTTCGCCATGTTCGCCTTCGGTTATCTTTTCGGTTTTGTGGGGCTCTTGCTTGCCGTGCCGCTCGCGGCCGCAATCGCGGTGCTGCTGCGCTTCGCGCTCCGCCAGTATTTCGCAAGCCCCTTCTATTCCGGAGAAAAGCCATCCTGATGTCCGCCGGTCCGCGTCAACTCGCGCTTGCGCTTGACCACCCGGAAAGCTTTGCGCGCGAGGATTTCTTGAGCGGTCCCTCCAATGCCGCGGCGCTTGCGCTCGTCGACGCCTGGCCCGCGTGGCCCCACCGCACGGTGATGCTCGCGGGCCCGGCGGGCTCGGGCAAAAGCCACCTCGCTGCGGTGTGGGCGCAGGCGGCGGGTGCCCGGCTGGTTGCGGCACAGGCGCTGGAGGAGGCCGCCGTGCCGGCGGCGCTCGCCACCGGCGCACTGGTCGTCGAGGATGTTGCCGCCGCGGCATTCGACGAACGCGCGCTCTTTCACCTTCTCAATCTGGCGCGCGAGGACGAGGCCTTCCTGCTGCTGACGGCGCGCGCGCCAACGGTCACGTGCTCCATCCCCGACCTCGCCTCCCGTCTCAAGGCATTGCCGGTCGTGACGCTGGCCCCTCCGGGCGATGCGCTGTTGCGCGCTGTATTGGTCAAGCTGTTCCACGACCGCCAGGTTGTGGTCGACGAAAGCCTGATCGGCTATCTGGCGCTGCGGATCGAGCGCTCATTCGCGGCTGCGCGCGCGGTGGTGACGCGCCTCGACGATGAGGCGATGCGATACAAACGGCCGTTAACCAGGGCATTTGCCGCAGAAATCCTGCGCGAGGGTTGAACTTGACGCCCTGCGGGACGCGGCGCCTTATGTCATGAGATCGACATCGATGATGGCGATGTTGCGCGTCACCACGGAACCAATCGGCCATGGCTGATCGCAGCCAAATCGTTGCAGTGGATGATGAAATCGCGGCGCAGCCGGTTCCAGACGCGGCCGAATCCGGGTCCGCCGAGCTGGCCGCCAGCCCCGAGCGGTTTATCAATCGAGAGTTGTCGTGGCTGCATTTCAACCGCCGCGTGCTCGAAGAGGCGGCGAACGACGCGCATCCGCTCCTTGAGCGCGTTCGGTTCCTGTCGATTTCGGCCAACAACCTCGATGAGTTCTTCATGGTACGCGTCGCCGGTCTCAAGGGCCAACTGCGCGCGGGAATTACCGTCAAGAGCCCGGACGGGCTCACTCCGGCCGAGCAGCTCACCCGCATCGGGGAGGCGGTCGGCGCCCTGGCCAGCGACCAGCAGAAGCGCTGGCGCGAATTGCGCCAGATGCTCGCCGAGCAGGACATCGTGCTGGTCGACGGGCCCGACGTGACGAAGAAGGAGAAGACCTGGCTTGAAGATCATTTTCTCCGTCAGATCTTTCCGTTGTTGACCCCGCTAGCCATCGATCCCGCGCATCCTTTTCCGTTCATTCCCAATCTCGGCTTCACCATCGCACTCCACCTCGCGCGCGCCAGCGACGGCAAGGCGATGAATGCGCTCATCCGCATGCCGAACAAGATCGACCGCTTCATCCGCCTGCCGAGCGCCGATGGAGCCGCGGCCGCCCGTGTCGTCACGCTCGAACAGGTGATCGGCCTGTTCATCGCGCGTCTGTTCCCGGGCTACCTGGTGAAAGGGCAGGGCGCCTTCCGCGTCATCCGTGACTCCGAAATCGAGATCGAGGAAGAGGCCGAGGACCTGGTGCGGGAGTTCGAAACCGTCCTCAAGCGCAGACGGCGCGGCTCGGTCATCCGCCTCGAGCTCGAGGCGGCCATGCCGGTGGAGCTGCGTCGTTTCGTGCAGCAGGCCCTCGCATGCGCCGACGACGAGGTTTTCCTGGTCGACGGGGTGCTCGCGCTCAACGAGCTGTCGCAGCTCATGACCCTGGATCGGCCGGACCTTGAATTCGTGCCCTACAATCCGCGCTATCCCGAGCGCATTCGCGATCACGCTGGTGACTGTTTTGCGGCGATCCGCCAGAAGGATCTGGTCGTCCACCATCCCTATGAATCGTTCGACGTGGTGGTGCAGTTCCTGCAACAGGCCGCGCGCGATCCCGATGTGGTCGCCATCAAGCAGACGCTCTACCGCACCTCCGCCGAATCGCCCATCGTCCGCGCATTGGTTGAGGCGGCCGAAGCCGGAAAGTCGGTCACCGCGCTGATCGAGCTCAAGGCTCGTTTCGACGAGGAGGCCAATATCCGCTGGTCGCGCGCGCTCGAGCGCGCAGGCGCCCAGGTGGTGTACGGGTTCATCGAGCTCAAGACCCACGCCAAGCTGTCGATGGTGGTGCGAAGGGAAGGCGGCGCGCTGGCCTCCTATATCCATGTGGGGACCGGCAACTATCATCCCGTCACGGCCCGCATCTATACCGACCTCTCGTTCTTTACTTCCGATCCCGCCATCGCACGCGATGTCGTGCGCATCTTCAACTACGTGACCGGCTATGCCGAGCCGGCGGAACTCGAACGGATGGCGGTATCCCCCCTCACGCTGCGGGACCGCATCTGCGAGCACATCGAGCAGGAAATTGCGCATGCCAAGAGCGGGCGCCCGGCCGCGATCTGGATGAAGGACAATGCGCTGGTCGATCCCGAGATCATCGATATGCTCTACGACGCGTCACGCGCCGGCGTATCGGTCGATCTGGTGGTGCGCGGCATCTGCTGTCTGCGTCCCGGCCTGCCGGGATTGTCCGAGAACATCCGCGTGAAATCGATCATCGGGCGTTTTCTCGAGCACAGCCGCATCTACTGCTTCGGCGCCGGCCACGGCCTGCCGCACCCCAAGGCCGCGGTCTACATCTCCTCGGCGGACATGATGCCGCGCAATCTCGACCGCCGCGTCGAGGTCTTGTGTCCGATCCTCAATCCCACCGTGCACGAGCAGGTGCTCGATCAAATCATGGTGGCCAATTTCAAGGACAATGAGCAAAGCTGGAAATTACTACCCGACGGTACCTCGAATCGCCTAAAAGCGGGCGAGGGTGAAGAACCCTTCAACGCCCATAAATACTTCATGACCAATCCGAGTCTGTCGGGCCGTGGCAAATCGCTCAAGGAATCCTCACCGCGTAGCCTTATACGCCGTCTCGAACGCTCGTAAGCGGCGTCGCCTCGCCATGAACATCGCGCAAGGTCGTCTCGATTACGGCCCGCCGGTCGCGGTCATTGACATCGGGTCGAACTCGGTGCGACTCGTGGTCTACGAAGGTCTCACGCGCAGCCCGACCCCGATCTTCAATGAGAAGGTGCTCGCCGGACTCGGGCGGGAGGTGCAGACCACCGGCTTGCTGGCCGCCGACGCGGTCGAGAAGGCGCTTGCGGCGCTGCGGCGCTTCCGCGCCTTGTGTGACCGCATGGACGTCGCGCAGGTGTGCGCGATCGCCACCGCCGCGTGCCGCGATGCCAAGAACGGGAAGGCTTTCGTTTCCGAAGCCGAGAGCATCTGCGGCACCAAGGTCGATGTTCTCTCCGGCAAGCGCGAGGCGGAGTTGTCCGCGCTCGGGGTGGTATCCGGCTTCTACAAGCCCGATGGCATCGTGGGCGATCTCGGCGGCGGTTCGCTGGAGCTTACCGACGTACAAGGACAACGCATCAAGGCCGGCGTAACCCTCCCTCTCGGCGGGCTCGCGCTGCAGGACATCTCGTCGAAGTCGGTCAAGAAAGCGGAAAAGATCGTTCGCGCGGCCCTTGAAGACACCCGAGTGCTCGAGGACGGCAAAGGCCGCACGCTATATGCCATCGGCGGCACTTGGCGCGCGCTGGCCCGGCTGCACATGTGGCAGACCGGTTATCCGCTTCACGTCATGCATGGCTATGTGATGCCGGCGCGCGAGGCTTTCGATTTCTCGAGCCTCGTTCATCGGGTGGACCCGGAGATGCTCTCGCAGATCGAGGTCGTCACCGATGCGCGCCGGCCGCTGCTGGCCTACGCTGCATTGGTGCTCGAAAACCTCGTGCGGATCGCCCGTCCGAAGGAGGTCGTGATCTCCGCGCTCGGGGTGCGCGAGGGCCTGCTGTATTCGATGCTTGATCCCAAGGAGCGCGACAAGGACCCTTTGATCGCCGCCGCGAGCGAGCTCAACGTGCTGCGCTCGCGCTCGCCCGCCCATGGCGAGGAGCTTATTCAGTGGACTGACCGCTTCATGGCGACGTCCGGGCTCGACGAGACCACGGACGAGCGGCGGCTGCGCCATGCCGCCTGCCTCCTTGCCGACATCGGCTGGCGGGCGCATCCCGATTATCGCGGCGAGCAGTCCCTCAACATCATCGCCAATGCCGCCTTCGTCGCGGTCGATCATCCCGGGCGCACCTTCATATCGCTTGCCGTCTTCTTCCGGCATGTCGGGCTGGTGGACGAGGAGCTCTCGCCCCGCCTGCGCGAGCTTGCGTCGACGCGCGTGCTCGACCGCGCCCGCGTGCTCGGTGCGGCCTTGCGCGTCGCCTATCTCGTTTCGGCGTCGACCACGGGCGTGCTGCCGAAGACGCCGATGGTGGTCGAGCGCGGGCGCCTGGTGCTTCGCTTTGAGAACGGCTTCAAGGCGCTGGCTGGAGAGCGCGTCTTTGCGCGGTTGCGGCAGCTTGCACGCCTGATCGGCCGGGAGCCGGTGATGGAGGCGACGTGATGCAAGACGTCTTGCGCTAGAATTGCATCGGGTTGCGGCTCCGTCGCGTGCCGTCTCGTAAGTGTTAAAGCTTCGCTCTTTGCGACCCGGATGCGTGATCGACCCGCCATGGCGAATTTCGAGGAGATGCCGTGCGGCTTTGGCAGAGATTGCTGATCACGCTCGCCGTCATGCTGCTGGCGAGCTATCTCGTCGGGCTGCTGTGGCGCTGGCTGTTCTCGGCGGACATGCCGAGCTATCTCAGCGGCGCCGTCGGCGGTCTTGCCGCGCTGCCGACATGGGAATTCCTGCAGCGCATCCGTCCGAAGCATTGAGCGACTTTCCCGGCCGGGAGGTCAGGCCTGCTGTCGCGTGGGCTCCGGCTCCAGGGCGACGGCAGGCGCCGAACTCGCCATCGCTTCCTCGTCGAGCTTGCGTTTGATGATGCGGCGGGCGGCGAGGCCGGCGCGGTCGAAGGCGAGGCTCACGAGCGGCGCTCCCGACCGGTCGCTGTCGATCAGTTGTTGCTGCTGCTCGACGATGCGTGCGTCCTCGGCGAACGCCTGGTCCGTCATGTTTTTGTAGATTTTCGATACGTCGACGTCATCGAGCCCCCAAGAGCGCACCGTCGACCAGAAATAGTGGGTGGAGCGCTCGGTCTCGGGCGTGAAGCTGTTGAGCACGACGTGGGTCGGCGTGCCGAATGGGAGCTCGCTCCCCGCCTCGCGCGCGCCGAGCGTGATGCGCGCATAGATCGGAGGCCGGAACTCGAGGAACTGCCAGCGGTCGATCTTGCCGTGCAGGTTGCGGGCAGCCTTGTAGATCGGCGCGGTATCGACGTTGCGCATCAGTCGCTGCGCGCGCACCACGTCGCCTTGGATATCGACTTCGAGCGGGGTCTCCGCCACGCCACCGCCGGCGAGTGTCGTCTTATGGACGAACACGACATGCGTCAGGTCGAGAATGTTGTCGATCAGGAGCTGATAGTGGCCCTTGACGTAAAGCGTGCCGTGGACGCCGGTCCAGCCCGGCTTCACGTTCTCGCTGAAGTCGGGGATCAGCTCCGGATCCGCAAGCGCGGCCTCGCCGAGCCACACGAACACGAGCCCATGGATTTCACGCGCCGGGAAGCTTCTGGCGCGGAAATTTCGGCCGATCGGCGCATTGCCCGGCACGTGGGTGCAGGCGCCGTCGGCGGCGAAGCGGAGACCGTGGTAGCCGCACTGGATGTCGCTGCCGACGACTTCGCCGGAGGAGAGCGGGGCCTTGCGGTGCGGGCAACGATCGGTCAGTACCGCAACGCGGCCGCCCTCCGTGCGAAAAATCACCAGCGGCTCGTTGCAAACCGTCCGCGCCAGCGGCTGCCTGCCGAGTTCGGCCGAGGTGGCGGCCGTGTACCACTGATTGCGAAGGAAGCCGTTCATGTGTCCTCTCCCTTGTCACGGGCGCTGGCATCATAGCCCGGCCGGCGCGCGCGGGGAGGGGCTCACTCGCGCTCCAGTGCCACCACGCGTCCCTTCTCGATGGCGAGCGTGAGCCGGCCCTGCTTGAGCGCAAGCGCCTTGTCGCCGAACAGTTCACGCCGCCAGCCGGAAAGTGCCGGCACGTCGGCGTCATCGTCGGCGGCGATGCGGTCGAGGTCGTCGACGGTGGCTATCACCTTGGCGGCAACTCCATGACGCTCCGCGGTCATGCGCAGCAGAACCTTGAGCAACTCGACCGTGGCCTGCCCATTGACCGGCGGCCTCGGTCGCTCGAGGCGAGGCAGCGATTTCGGATCACGCGCAAGGCCGCGCTGGACCGCGGCGACGATGGCCTCGCCCCATCTCGAACGCTCGAAGCCTTTGGGCAGCGAGCGCAAACTCGCCAGCCGTTCGATCGTCGTGGGCGCCTGCACCGCAATGTCTCCGATGACGTCGTCCTTGAGCACGCGGCTGCGCGGTACGTCGCGCTCCTGCGCCTCGCGCTCGCGCCATGCGGCAACCTCGATCAGGATGGCAAGTTCCTTGGGCTTGCGCACCCTGGTCTTCAGACGCTCCCAGGCGTGCTCGGGCTCGAACCGGTAGGTCGCGGGCGAGGTAAGCACTCTCATTTCCTCGCGCATCCATTCGCTGCGTCCGCGCTTGTCGAGATCGGCCGCCAGCGCGAGATAGACGTCGCGCAGGTGAGTGACGTCGGAGATGGCATAGGCGAGCTGCGCGTCGCTCAGCGGGCGGCGCGTCCAGTCGGTGAAACGGTTGGATTTGTCGAGATTGTCGCCGGTGATTCGCTGAACCAGCTGGTCGTAGGAGATGGAATCGCCAAAACCCAGCACCATGGCCGCGACCTGAGTATCGACGAGAGGGCTGGGGATGATGCCGGCCTCGTGCCAGCAAATCTCGATATCCTGGCGCGCAGCATGGAATACCTTGAGCACGTTCGCGTCCGCCATCAATGCGAAGAACGGGGCAAGATCAATGCCTTCGGCCAGGGCATCGATGACCATCGCTTCATCGGTGCTCGCCATCTGCGCGACGCACAGCCGTGGATAATACGTGCTCTCGCGCAGGAACTCGGTATCGACGGTCACGAAGGGCTGTCGTGCCATGCGCGCACAGGCGTCGGCAAGACTTGCTGTCGTAGTAATGCACTGCATGGGGGCTAGATAGCGTAGACCGCTCGCTTTGTCAGGGGTGCCGGCAGGCCCCTGGGGACACAGGATCGCGGCGGTGCCAGCGACAGTGCTGCTCGGCGCCGGCCGCATGTCGCGTGTGACCGGTACCGGCGTACATCAGCCCGTCAGTTCGCTGGCGACTATGCGAAAGCGCTCAACTTGCGCTTCGTCGACGTCGATGCCGAGCCCGGGACCGCTCGGGAGCGCGACTGCGCCGTCGCCGATTGTCAGCGGAGTCTTGGCGACGTCTGCGTCGAGATAGAAATGGGTGAGGCTCACGCCCCATTCGACCCCGGGTGCGGCGCAGGCGAGGTGGATCGCCGCTGCCGATGCGATGCTCGACTCCGCGATTTTGGCGGCAACGTTGACGGCGAGCCCCCGGCGTTCGCACAATTGCGCAGCTTCGATCGCTGCGCTCATCCCGCCGAGCTTGATGAGCTTGAGCGAGACCCCGCCGGCGCCGCAGCGCTCATGCGCCTCGATGTCGGCGAGCGAGTGGATACCCTCGTCGGCGCCGATGGGCACCGGCGACATGCGCGTGAGCTGCGCAAGCGCATCGAGATCGTCCTGCGCGAGCGGTTGCTCCACGAACTTCAGGCCGGCATCGGCGACGCCTTCGACATAGCGGCATGCATCGGCCAGTGTCAGCCCGCAATTGGCGTCCGCGCACAACGGCGTCGTGGCGCCCAGCGCCCGGCGCAGTGCGAGCGTCGATGCGATCTCGCTGTCCAGCACCTTGGTGCCGATCTTGAGCTTGAAGAAATGAAATCCCTCCCCCTGTCTCGTGTGCGCCTCGGCGATGTCCTGTTCGGGAGTCGGATTGCCAAGCAGCCACATTGGCTCGACCCCGCGACGGCGGGGGCCGCCGATGAAATCGACCACCGGCAAGCCGGATGATCGACCGCAGAGATCGAGCAGCGCCACCTCGATCGCCGAATGGGCGCCGCTATTGCCGAAAAGCGCGCGCTTGAGCTTGCGCGACAGGGCGGGGCGCCTCCAGGCGTCCTCGCCAACCAGCAGGGGGCCGAGATAGTCGCGCACGGCGGCGAGCAGGCCGCCAAGCGTGTCGCCGGTCATGGTTGGCGCTGAGGCGGCCTCGCCCCAGCCGACGGTGCCGTCCGATGCCTCGATGCGGACCACGATATTGAGCGCCTGGCTGACCGTTGTGCCCGCCATCGCGACCGCCTTCTTCAGCGGAAGTGCCGAGCGGGATGGCGTCGACCCGGCGAATGATCAGCGGCTCGCGCTCGCCGGTCGCTGCGTGAAAGTCGGTGCGAGCTTCCATGCCGATGCTCATCTTGGGCCGCGCACGCGTGGCATATGGATGAACTCCCAGGGCGAGGGCATGGGCCCCACCGGCACCTCGATCAGCGTGGGGCAGTCCCGGCGCTTGAACGCCCGTTTGAGCGCCGCACGCAACTCCGCCGGGTTGCGCGCGCGCTCCGCATGGGCGCCGAAGCTTTCGCCATAGCGCACAAAATCGGGATTGGCGAGATCGCTCGCGATCACCCGGTTGCCGTACTGCTCCTCCTGGATGCGCCGCACGTTCCCGAAAGCGCCGTCGTTGAATACGACGACGGTGAGAGGAATGCGATGGCGCATCGCGGTGGCGAGCTCGTTCGAGGTGAAGAGAAACCCGCCGTCGCCGGAAATCGCCAGCACCGGCACATCCGGGCGTGCGTGCTGCGCGCCGAGCGCAGTAGCGAACCCCCAGCCCAGATTGTCCTGATAGCCCGGCGACAGGAACGTGCGCGGCCGATAGACCGGAAGCAGAAGCCGCGCCGCGAATCCGATCTGGGTGACTTCGTCGACGAATATGCCGTCGTCGGGCAATTCCGCGCGGATGGCATCGAGAAAGCCGATCTGCGGAGCAAGCTTGTCGAGCCGCCGGCGCATGGCGGCCTGGCGTTCCAGCATCTCCGCGCGGCGGGACTGGGCGCGGTGCGGCGAGAGCGCGTCGATCAGGCGACGCAGGATCGGTGCGGCATCGCCGACGAGCGCCGCCGCCGGCCGCGCGAACCGTTCGGGCTCTTCGGGATCGGCATCGACACGGATGACCGCCAGATCGGGATCGATTCCCCAGTGGTTGAAACCGTAGAACAACCGCGTACCGATGCCGAGCACCACATCGGCTTCGCCCCACAATTCGCGGCCCAGCGGCAAGGTGACGCTCAGAGGATCGCGGCTGTCGAGTACGCCGCGGCCACGCCGATATGCCAGCACCGGTGCCTGCAGCAGATGCGCCAACTCGGTGACTTCTGCCGACGCATTCTGCGCGCCGCCGCCGGCCACGATCAACGGACGCCTGGCGGCGGCAAGGCGCCTGCCGGCGTCGCGGATGGCGTCTTCGTCGACCGCCGGCGTCGGTACCTGCACGGCCGAGGGAACCGCGGCCACCGGCGCACGACGCCCCCAGACGTCCATCGCGCACTCGAGCACGGCCGGGCCGGGGCGACCTGCAGCCATCGCGCGGAAGGCTTCGGCAACGAGATTGGCGGCTTCCGCCGGCTCGCGGATGCGGGCAGTAAAATCGACCAGGCGGCAAATGATGCCGGCCTGGTCGCGAATCTCATGAAGGTGACCAAGCCCCCGGCCGATGGCCGATTGCGCGATCTGCCCGATCAACGCGAGCACCGGCGCGTTCATTCCGTAGGCGGTGAGCAACGCGGCGGCTGAATTGAGCAGCCCCGGTCCGGGCACGACGGCGTAGACTTGCGGTTTCCCGGTTGCGAGCGCCGCGCCCAGCGCCATATAGGCCGCGCCCTGCTCGTGCCGCGCGTGGATGGTGCGCAGGCGATCGCCGGCTCCGAACAGGGCATCGAAAAGCGGATCATTGTGCACGCCGGGCAGCGCGTAGACCGCGTCGATGCCGTTGGCCATGAGCGTGCCGACGGTTGCTTCGGCGGTCGTCATCCGCGCCGCGGCGCGGGCAGGAGGCTTGTTGGATTTTCTCGCCATGATGCTCGGACTTGGAACCGGGCCGCCGAGTGTGCAGATCGGCGGCACCCTGTCGAGGCCTCAGGGCGAGTCATTGCGGATTGAGCCTGGGTGTCCTCGGCGCTGTCCGCCGGACCGACGGGTGAACTTTTTCTGCCGCGCGGCCGACGAAGGCGTGAAGGCGAAGGAGCCTCTGCGCCATGATGAGAAACCTTACGCTCGCCATCGCTGTTGCCGCGCTTGCCCTGGTCTCGGTCGGCGCGTTGGCATATGCCACGGCGTCGCATTCGACGGACGGTCGCTTCGCCGCTAGTCGGCTCATCAAGGTCGGCGCGAAGCCAGTCTCTGCCAGGACTGACCTGCTCCTGCACACGCGCTGCCTTCGCTCAACCGATATGAACGGGCTCGGCGCTCTCTACGCTGCCGGGCAATGCCGAATTTGAGGGCCGGGCGCTGCTCCGGCCCGGCAGAATGTCCATGTACGGCACTTCTGTCGTCGCGTCGTCCGCTCAATCCTGCGGATCGCCGCCGTCGCGGCCGCCGAGATGGCGCGCGAGAAAGCGCTCGACCGCGCGCATGAAGGCGAGCCGGTTGGGAGTGCGGTTGATGCCGTGCCCCTCGTCCGGGAACAGCAGATATTCCACCTCATGGTTGCGCGCGCGCAGCGCCTCCACGAGGCGGTCCGAATGATCGCGCCGGACGCGGATGTCGTTGGCGCCCTGCACCACCAGCAACGGCATGCGGATGGCGTCCACATGGTTGAGCGGGGAGCGCTCGGCGAGCAGGTTGCGCTCTTCAGGTCGGCGCGGGTCGCCAAAGAAGCGGGACCAGAAGCCCATGTCGCCGGTGCGCCAATATTTGGGCCAGTCCTCGATCAGACTGACCATGTCTGCGATACCGACCCGGTCGATTGCGGCCACGAACACGTCGGGGGTGAAGGCGGCGCCCGACAGCGCGGCGTAACCCCCGTAGCTCGCTCCCATGATCGCGACGCGTTTGGGATCGGCGATGCCCCGTTCGATCGCCCAGCGCACCCCATCGATCAGGTCATCGTGCATCTTGCGCCCGAATTCGCGCGTGCCGGCGAGCAGGAAATCGCGGCCGTACCCGGTCGAGCCGCGGTAGTTGACCTGCAGCACGGCATAGCCGCGATTGGCCAGGAACTGCACGGTCGGGTCAAAGCCCCAATGATCCCGTGCCCATGGGCCGCCGTGAACGAGCAGGACCAGTGGTCGCGGCCCGCTCGTTCCGGCGGGTATCGTGAGCAGACCGTGGACGGTAAGCCCATCGCGCGCGGGAAACGTCACCGGATCCATTCGGGCCAATTGATCGCGCAAGGCGCTGAGCGGAGATTGCGCCAGCACCTTTGTGTCGGAAGTCATGCGGTCGAGCAGGTAGATGGTCTCCTCGCCCCGATCGTCATGGACCGTGAACGTCAGCCACCGTCGCTGGCGGTCTTCGCTGAGGA
The DNA here is from genome assembly GCA_963739385.1 of uncultured Alphaproteobacteria bacterium. GTDB lineage: Bacteria > Pseudomonadota > Alphaproteobacteria > Rhizobiales > Xanthobacteraceae > VAZQ01. The sequence continues at coordinate 11,943 of CAVUAI010000010.1, read as the reverse complement.
CGCGCAACGCGCTGCGGTCGCGGGCGAGGTACGGCGCGAGATCGGCCTGCAGAAAGGCATCGAAGAAGCGCCATTCCTGCAATCCCGGCCACGTCCAGACGAACCCCACGCCGCCATTGTCCAGCACGCGGCCGCCGTCGATGTCGACCGACGGATGCTCGTAGACCAGGTTCTCCTTGCCGTCGCGCAGATCGATGCGCACCAGCGCGAGCCGGCTGCGGCCCCGGTTTGACAGGGCCCAGGCGTAGCGCGGGTTAAGCGGATAGCCGAGGACGCGCACATGATCCCCGTACGCGCCGCGCACCACGTCGCGCCAGCCGCCTACGCCGTCCGGCACCGCGGCGGTCCAGCCGCCGTCCGGCAGGCAACGGAAGCGCATGCGCAGGCGGCCAGCCGGGGACACCGACCAGCCGCAGATGTCGCCGGGGTTCTCCGCGAACATCGTCAACTGGCCGGTCGTGAGGTTGACCCGATAGAGATCGAACATGCGGCCGGTGCGGCCGGTGTGACCGATGATGACGCTATTCGGGTCGTCGTTGGGCGCTCGCACCACCTCGACCCGTACGTCGGCGAGCGGGGTGAGGTCGCGGGCAACAGGCTCCGGCGCGTCCATGTCCACGGCGAAGAGATGGGTGTTTTCATCGCCGTTGCCGTCCATCAGGAACAGCAGATGCTTGCCGTCGCGGCTCCATTCGAAGGCTTGGCCGCCCGGCCAGGGCGCGCGCGCCTCGCGTGGCATCTCGACCGCTCGCGCGCTGGTCTCGTCGAGCCGGCGGAAATGCAACGTGGCGCGGCCGTTGCTCATCGCGATCCACGCCAGCCGGGTGCCGTCGGGAGACACCCGATGATCCCAGCTCGCGGCGGGATGGGCAAAAAAGACGTTCAAGGGCAGGAGCGGCGGATCGTCGGCCGCGCGCGCAACGGTCGGGATGGTGACGGCAGCCGCCGCCACGAGAGTCAGCAACGCATGCGACAAGCGTGGGCGCATCGGGAAACTCCCTCGCGGGGGATCGACGCTGATGGACCAGGAAGCTAAAGCGCCATCATAGCTTTCCTGTTCTTGACAAGCGAGCCCGCGCATGTGCCTTTCCGCGCGGCATCGAGGCTAAGTTCACTGATCATGCACCACTATCGCACCCATACCTGCGGCGCCCTGCGCGCAAGCGACATCGGCAAGGAAGTACGTCTGTCCGGCTGGTGCCACCGCATTCGCGACCATGGCGGAGTGCTGTTCATCGACTTGCGCGATCACTACGGCCTCACCCAGGTGGTGGTCGATCCCGATTCGCCTTCCTTCAAGGACGCCGAGAAGCTGCGATCGGAATGGGTAGTGCGGATCGATGGCAAGGTGCGCAGGCGCCCCGCCGGCACCGAAAACCCGGACCTCCCGACCGGTGCCATCGAGGTCTATGTCAGCGCGATCGAGGTGCTGGGTCCGGCCGGCGAGCTGCCGATGCCGGTGTTCGGCGAGCAGGAATATCCCGAGGACATCCGGCTCAAGTACCGGTTTCTCGATCTGCGCCGCGAGCGGCTTCACCGCAACGTCATGCTGCGCGGCGCGGTGATCGATTCCATCAGGCGGCGCATGAAGGAGCAGGGCTTCTTCGAGTTCCAGACGCCGATCCTGACGGCATCGTCGCCCGAGGGTGCACGCGACTATCTCGTTCCGTCACGGCTGCACCCCGGGAAATTCTACGCGCTGCCGCAGGCGCCCCAGCAGTTCAAGCAGCTGATCATGGTGTCGGGCTTCGATCGCTACTTCCAGATCGCGCCGTGCTTCCGCGACGAGGATGCGCGCGCCGACCGTTCGCCGGGCGAGTTTTACCAGCTCGACCTCGAGATGAGCTTCGTCACTCAGCAGGACGTGTTCGACGCGGTCGAGCCGGTCATGCGCGGGGTGTTCGAGGAGTTTGCCGGCGGCAAGCCGGTGACGGAAAAATTTCCGCTCATTCCCTACCAGGAGGCGATGCTCAAATACGGCACCGACAAGCCCGATCTGCGCAACCCGATCGAAATCGCGGACGTGACGGAGGAGTTCAATGATGCGGCCGTCACCTTCAATGCGTTCAAGAATGTGATCAAGGCCGGCGGCGTCGTTCGCGCCGTTCCGGCACCCGGGGCCGCGTCGCAACCGCGCTCGTTCTTCGACAAGCTCAACGACTGGGCGCGCCAGGACATGGGCGCACCGGGCCTGGGCTATATCGTATTCGAGGACGACGGCGGGAAGGGACCGATCGCCAAGTTCATTCCCGCGGACGTGCAGTCGAGAATCACGGCCAAGGCCGGCGCCAAGGCGGGTGACGCTGTTTTTTTTGCCGCCGGCAGGCCGGCGGAGGCTGCCAGACTCGCGGGGGCCGCGCGCACCCGGATCGCGCGAGGACCTCGGGCTCATCCAGAAGGACAGGTTCGAGTTCTGCTGGATCGTCGACTTTCCGATGTACGAATGGAACGAGGAGGAGAAGAAGATCGACTTCTCGCACAACCCGTTCTCGATGCCGAACATGGCGATCGAGCAATTCCTGGCCCTCGACCCCGCTGATCGCGACAAGATTCTGTCCATCAAGGCGATTCAGTACGACATCGTCTGCAACGGCGTCGAGCTGTCCTCCGGCGCCATCCGCAATCACAGGCCGGATGTCATGCGCAAGGCCTTCGCCATCGCCGGCTATGGCGAAGATACGCTCGAGCAGAAGTTCGGCGGCATGTTGCGCGCTTTGTCGCTCGGCGCTCCGCCGCATGGCGGCATCGCGCCCGGCATCGACCGCATCGTGATGCTCCTTGCGGGTGAGGAGAACCTGCGCGAAGTCGTGCTCTTCCCGATGAACCAGCGCGCCGAGGATCTGATGATGGGGGCGCCGTCGGAAGTGACGCCGAAGCAGCTGCGCGAGCTGCACATCAGGCTCAATCTGCCGGACAAGCGCGGCGAGGGAAGCTAACCGGGGCGTCGTCGGCCTTCGGCCGGTAACATCGCCCGTCGAGGCCTTCTGGAGCTCTGGAAATGCAGTAAGATCAGGCCCGCCGCCCGTCGGATGGGTGATGAGGGCTTGCCATGCCGGGATCGGACGCTATCGCGCGCGTCATCGCCGTCGTCACGTTGGTCGTCGCAGTACCTATTGCGGCCTGTGCGCAGCCGACCCTCAAAATCTTCGACGCGCATCTGCACTACAACCAGGAGCCCAATCCCTATTATCCGCTGGATCGGGTTCTCGACGTCTTTCGCCGCAACGGCGTCGCCGGCATCGTGGCCAACAGCCGCCCGAACAAGGGCACCCATCAGCTCGTCGACGCCAAGGCGCCGGGGCTTTGGGTCGTGCCGTTCATCCGGCCCTATCGTACCCGCGACGATGTGCAGAACTGGTCGACCGATCCCGCCATCTACGACCTGATCGAGACCGAATACAAACGCGGCTATTTCCGCGGCGTCGGTGAATTCCACATCTATGGCAGCGCCGCGCAAGCGCCGCTGGTCAAGAAGGTCGTCGACTTTGCCGTCGAGCGCGATCTTTATCTGCTCGCCCATTGCGACGAGGCGGCGCTGCTGATCCTGCATGCGCACAATCCCCGGGCCAAGATCATCTGGGCCCACACGGGATTTTCAACCGCTCCCGGGCGCGTGCGGGAGCTGCTGGAGCAGCATCCGGCGCTGATCGGCGAACTCTCCTACCGTGGCGGTATCACCGAAGGGAATGGCAAGCTCACCGCCGAATGGCGCGAGCTGTTCGCACGGCATTCCGATCGCTTCCTGCTCGGCTCCGATACCTGGATCAACGAGCGCTGGTTTGGTTACGATACCATCATGCAAGGCTACCGCAGCTGGTTGGCGCAGCTTCCCGACGACCAGGCCAAGCGTATCGCCCACGGCAACGCCGAACGGCTGTTCGGCGGCAAGGTGGAGTGAGGCCGCCCTGGCCGAAGTGCGCTTGATTCCCTCTCCAAATCGGCGTTGAATTTTAAAGTCATTCCAAAAGACGGCGGCCGTTTCGTACCAGCCTTCGCTGCGACGGACCCCGCGGCTCATGCGGCCGGCGACAAGAGTGCCCCGAAAGTCGGGCACCAGGGAGGAGACCATGCACGACATCGAACGGCGCGCCTTTGTCAAAGGCGCGGGGTTGGGCGCGCTCGCCTTCACGGTGGGGGGCGTCGAGGTGCTGCTCACGCCGGCTGCGGCGCGGGCGCAAGGCGTCCCGTTGCGAACGCTCACGGCGGCGCAGGCCGCAACGCTCGAGGCGCTCGGCGAGACGCTCGTTCCAGGCGCGCGCCAGGCCGGGATATCCAACTTCGTCGATCAGCAGATCTCGATCCCGCCGGAGGAAGCGCTGCTCGAAGCGCGCATCCTCAACGTGCGTCCGCCCTATGCGAACTTCTATCGCGCCGCGCTGGGCGCGGTCGATCGCGCCAGCCAGGCGCTCAACAACGGCCGCGGGTTTGTCGACCTCGCGGCATCCGAGCAGCGTAGCTTCGTCGACGCCATGCGCCAGAACAAGATCGAGGGTTGGCAGGGGCCGGGCGGACCATTCGTCTACACGCTGCTTCGCCTGGACGCCGTCGATGTCGTCTACGGGACCGTGGAGGGCTATGCCGGCCTCAATATTCCGTACATGGCCCACATCATGCCAACCAAGAGGTGGTGACATGGCGAACGAAAAAGTAGATGTCGTCATCGTCGGTTCTGGCGCGTCGGGTTCGGTGTTTGCCGCGGTGATGGCGAAGGCCGGCAAGAAGGTTGTGGTGCTGGAGGCAGGCCCCGACTGGCAGCTCTCCGACCTCATCAGTTCGGATTTCTGGGGACGACGGATCAAGCCGGCGGGCGCACCTTTCCTGCTCGAAGGCAAAAATCCATTCGGATATGCCTATCAGGCAGGCTGGGGCGTCGGCGGCGCGGCGTTGCATCACTTCGCCAACTTTCCCCGGCTTCTCCCCAACGACTTCAAGATCAAGAGCGAGCATGGGCGTGCGCTCGACTGGCCGATCTCCTATTCCGATGTCGCGCCCTATTACGACAAGGTCGCAGTGGATATCGGCATCTCAGGCGACGCCAAGGCGGAGGAAATCTGGCGGCCCGCAGGGGCGCCCTATCCCATGCCGCCGATGAAGACCTTTCGCCACGGCGAGGTCTGGCTCAAGGGCTTCGAAGCCAACGGCATCCGCATGGTGCCGGCGTCGTTGGCGATGAACTCGACCGAATACAAGGGCCGCGCCGCCTGCATCTATGACGGCTGGTGCCATGTCGGTTGTCCGACCGGTGCGCTGGCAAATCCGCTGGTCACTTATCTTGCCGACGCCAGGAAAGCCGGTGCCGAGGTGCGCGCGCTCTCCACCGTCACCCGCGTGCTCAGCAATGCCCAGGGCAACAAGGTGACCGGGGTCGAGTATTACGACGCCAAAAAGGAACGGCAGGTGCAGGAGGCCAGCGTCGTGGTGCTGGCCGCATGGTCGGCGCAAAACCCGCGCCTCCTGCTCAACTCCGCGACCGACAAGCACGCCAAGGGGCTCGCCAACGGCAGCGGTCTTGTCGGCAAATACATGATGGCGCATTTCAGCTCGGGGACCTGGGCAATGTTCGACGAGGATGTCCAGAACTACATGGGCACCACCGGCGCGCAATTCATGTCCTACGAGCGCAACAGCAAGACGAGTCACAACGGTGCTTTCGGCGGTACGTTCATCAATGTCGGTTCCGCGCTCAAGACCAGCGGCCTTGCCAGCTTTGCCAATGCGCGCAGTGACCTGTTCGGGCCCGATCTCGCCGCCTTCATGAAGCGCGGCGCCCGTGGCTTGAGCCGCATCGGGGCGTCCGGCGAAGAGCTGCCGAATATCGAGAACCGGGTCGAGCTCGCAAGCGACAAGGACGAGTTCGGCATGCCGCTCGGCAAGATCATCCACACCTACGACCAGGACGCGGTCGCGCTGTGGAACGCGAATTTCGAGGAGGGCCTCAAGATCGGCAAGGCCACGGGCGCCAAGGAGGTCTGGTCGGCGCGCGGCAACATGCCCACCATCCATTTGATGGGTGGAACCATCATGGGCACGGAGGCGGGAAACTCTGTGACCAACAGTTACGGCCAGACCCACGAAATCCCGAATCTCTACGTCGCGGGGCCGGGCATCTTCGCGACTGGAGGCGCGGTCAATCCGACCTATACGATCTTTGCGCTGTCGCTGCGTGGCGCCGAGCAACTGGCGTCGAACTGGAGCGCGGTTGCCGGATAGAGCAGCTTGGGCAACGGCCGCTTTGCCGTTGCCTCCTTGCGCTGCGGCTACTGGGGCTCGATGCCGGCTGCGCGCACGATATCGGCGACCTGCCGGACCTGCGCGGCGATGAACGGTTTGAACTCGGCCGGCGCGTTGCCGAGCGGAATGACGCCGATGCCGGTGAGGCGATCACGCAACGCCGGCGTCGCCGCCGCTTTTCGCACCTCTTCGTGCAGGCGCGCGAGCAGGGCGTCCGGCGTCCTCGCCGGCGCGAACATTCCGGTCCAGCTTGCGAGCACCTCCATTCCGGCAACGCCGGCTTCCGCCATCGTCGGGACGTCCGGGAGCCGGGCGAAACGCCTGGCGCCGGTATAGGCAAGCGCCCGGATTTTCCCCGCTTCGATGAACGGCAGCGACGACGGCGGCGTCATGAACATGACCTGCACGTCGCCCGCTATCAGGCCGGTAATGGCCGGCGCCGCGCCGCGGTAGGGCACATGCACCATCTGGGCGCCGGTGAGCGACTTGAACAGCTCGGCGGCGAGATGAAGCCCATTGCCGACGCCGGGCGAGCCGAACGAGATTCTGCCGTCCGACCGGCGCGTGAGCGCAACCAGATCCGCCACCGTGCGCGCCGGCAGGTCAGGATTGACCCCGAGAATATAGGCCTCGGTGGCCGCAAGATTGCTCACCGGCTCGAAGTCGCGAACGACGTCGAACGGCAGCTTCTTGTGAAAGCTCGGATTGACCACGAACGAGCTCGACGTGACGAGCAGCGTGTAGCCGTCGGGCGGTGCTTCCGCCACGACCTGGGCGCCGACGACGCCATCGGCGCCCGGCCGGTTCTCCACGACGAAAGCCTGCCCGGTCTGGGCGGCAAGCTGCTGGCTGACGATGCGTCCGACCACGTCGGGTGTGCCGCCGGCGGCGAATGGGACGATCACCCGCACCGGCTTCGCGGGATATTGGGCGAAGGCGGACGACCCGGCGGGCAGAATCCCGAGCGCTGCCACCAGGAGGATGAGGGCGCGCCGCTGCGAACGCCGCTGCATGGTCCTCTCTCCGATCGCGGGGATCAGCTCGCCTTGATCCGTGGCAGCAGCTTGAGCGCGGTCTCGCGTTCGATGGCGCGCAGGTCGGCGGCGTCGAAACCCCACTCCGCGATGCCTCCGTTCACCTCCGCCCCGTCGCGGAAGGGATAGTCGGTGCCGTACAGCACCTGCGAGGTCGACACCATCTTGAGCAGCGCCGCGATCTGCCCCGGCGTATTGCCCTGAGCGAGCTCGTAATAGAACTTCTTGAACTCGGGCAATGGGCCGTTCGGGAGATGCGCCAGCTTGCGTTCTTCGGCCAGGCGCACGAAACGTCCGCTGAGGAAGGGAAGCGTGCCGCCGCTGTGGGAGAAGATCCAGCGGATGTCCGGAAATTTCGCCGCCGTCCCGCTGAAGACGATGTGCGCGATGGTGCGGGTGGAATTGGTCGCGTACTCGATCGATCCCGGCGGGATGCCTGGAACCAGCCCGCGGCAGCAATCGGGCGTGGTCGGGTGAACATAGATCACAGCCTTGCGGCGGTTGAGCTCCTCGTAGATCGGCGCAAACGACGGATCGCCGAGATATTTGTCCTGGTAGCTGGTCAACAGGCCGATGCCGTCGGCCTTGAGCGTATCGAGAGCGTATTCGAGCTCCCGCAGGCTCCCGTCCACGTCGGGGGGCGCGATCGCCGCAAACAGGCCGAAGCGGCTCGGATGATCCCTGGCCACCTTGGTGCCGAACTCGTTGAGCTGGCGCGAGAGCGCGCGCGACTCCTCGACGTTGTTGCCGTACCAGACCCCGGGCTGGGCGATCGACAGGATCGAGGTCGCAATTCCGCTCTTGTCCATGTCCTCGAGCGACAATGCGGGCGACCATTTCGGCGGTGGTGCGCCTGCGCGGCGCCCGGGCGCCATCATGGCGTCGACGTGGAACTGGGGAATGAAATGGTGATGCACGTCGATTCGGCTCTTGGTCGGCGCCTGGGCAGCTGCGGGTGTCGAGCGGCCGGCGGCGGCAACCGCGCTCAGGCCCAGCGCCGCGGCGCCGCCGGCGAGGAACGTCCGCCGCGCGGGGCTCACTGGAAATTCTTCTGACTGGCAGCACGAGCAGGTGCCGACAAGCGTGCGTCGTGTGAAGTTGGCGTTCATCCCGTCCTCGTTCATTATCGTTGCTTGGCACCGTCTGACGGTGCGCCACGCGATTTTACTCGCTGTCGCAGGCGCATTCCAGGCTCGGTCCGCCGGACGTTGAGGCGCACATGACGAGTCCTTAATGCAGGTCCCGTTCGCGTGAGACGTTCGTGAACGCGGGGACAGAATTCTCTTGACTCCGGGGACCTGAGCCTTATGTGGGGACGAGCCGCTGTGATCCACCCGTGCGCGGGCGGATCGGGCGGCATTCGCTTGCCTGACGCCGCTCGCCGGTACTCGGGTTGGATCACTCGGTTGGGGAGGACGGCAATGCGCCAGAACGCCCTCTTACGATCGGGGAAGGGCCTGGGCACTCCAGGCACCGCCCGCGAGAAAGTCGCCCACGTCGCCGTGGTCAAGCCGGTTCCCGCGGAGGATCGCGAGGACCATTTCGCCGTTCGCAACGGCGTGCGCTGCGCCGGCGTCCACCTGATCATCGATCTGCATGGCGCCGAAGGACTCGACGACATCGACCTGATCGAAGCGACACTGCGCCGCTGCGTGGATGCCGCGCAGGCGACGCTCCTGCATATTCATCTGCACCACTTCCAGCCCAACGGCGTGTCCGGCGTGGCGGTGCTGGCAGAGAGCCATATTTCTATTCACACGTGGCCCGACGCGGGCTACGCCGCACTCGACGTGTTCATGTGCGGCAAGGCCAGCCCCGACGCTTGCGTTCCGGTACTGCGCGAGGCCTTCAACGCCAAGCGCGTCGAGGTGAACGAAATCCTGCGCGGGCAAAGCGCGTAGGTCGGTGACAGACGACCGGATGGACGAGGCAATGCGCCGGCGCCCTCGTCTGTTGCTTGTGATTCGATGCCCAGCCCATGGCCGAGAAACGCCGCATCCCTGAGACGCTGTTCGACGAGCTCGGCTTCCGCATGACCTATGAGGTCGAGCGGGTGATCCACGAAGTGCACACCGAGCACCAGCACCTCGTCCTGTTCGAGCACCCGTTCTTCGGAAAGATGTTGATGCTCGACGGCGCGACCCAGGTCACGGCTGTCGATGAATTCGTCTACCACGAGATGATGGCCCACGTGCCGATCCTGGCCCACGGCCGCGCCCGCGAAGTGCTGATCGTCGGCGGCGGCGACTGTGGCATCGCCGAGGAGGTGCTCAAGCACAAGTCCGTCAAGCGCCTCACCCAGGTCGAGATTGACGCCTCCGTGGTCGAATTCTCCAAGCAGCACTTCCCGGAATTCACCAAGCCGGTCTTCGCCGACAAACGCTTCGACCTCGTCATCGGTGACGGCATGAAATACGCGGCCGAGACCGACCGGCACTTCGACGTGATCATCGTCGACTCGACCGACCCGCAGGGCCCCGGAAAAGTGCTGTTCAGTCGGGAATTCTACGCTGCCTGCAAGCGCTGCATGACGAAAGGCGCCGTCATGGTGACGCAGAACGGGGTGCCGCTTTTCCAGCCGGAGGAGCTCACCGGGACCATCGCCGAGTTTCGCAAGCTGTTCGCGGACGGCTACTGCTATGTCGCGGCGATCCCGACCTATGTGGGCGGACACCTCGCGATGGGCTGGGCGAGCGACAATGCCAGATTGCGCCAGGCGCCGGCGAAGACCATTGCCGCCCGCTATCGGAAGGCCGGCCAATTCTCCACCAGATACTGGACGCCCGAGGTCCACGTCGCCGCCTTCGCGCTGCCGCGCTTCATTGCCGAAAAAGTGGCGAAGGCCGCAAAGCGCAGGTCGGCTGCAGGCGCGGCCGGTGGCACGAAGTTCAGCCGCCAGCGCGCTCCTTCCCGACGTCGAAGTTGAGCTCGATCAGCACGTTGTTGGGATCGGTGACGAAAATCTGCCGACGCGTGCTGTTCGGCACCTCGTTGACGCGGAACTGGATGCCTTTTTGCGCGAGATGCTGCTTCATCGCATCGAAGCCGCGGCTGCCGAAGGCGATGTGATCGATGACGCCGGAATCGGGCCGCTGCGGCGTATCGGTGGGCGAAATATCGTTGAGGTGGAGCACCGGGTGGCCTTCGCTGTAGAGCCACGCGCCCGGGAAGTCGAACGGCGGGCGCGGCCCATTCACCAGGCCCAGCACCTCCTCGTAGAAACGCACCGTGTCGCCGAGGTTGCGGGTCGAGACGTTGTAGTGGTCGAGCACACCGACGCTCATGCTCATCTTTACGCTCCCTTTTGGGCTTCTCTTTGCGCGTTACTTGCAACACCGACCTTATCGCGAAATTCGGCCGGTGACGAGCCGTCGGCTCGCCGCGATCGCGCCGGATTGTGGGGCGCGGAAGAAGCGGTCATCATGCGAGTCCAAAGCACAGGAGCGATTCCATGGCCTCTGATCACCACCCTCTGGTGCCTGCGCTGAAAGTGGCCATAGCATTCGGCTTGGTGGCCGGGGCAGGGGTGCTCGACGCCCGGACCACTGCAACGGCGCAAGGTCGTCCACCTGCGCCCTGGTGCGCCAATCTAGGCGGCCGCGACGGCGGCTGGGACTGCGGCTACTACAACTTCGAGCAATGCATGGCGACGGCGCGCGGGCTCGGCGGCAGCTGCGCGCCCAACCCGAGCTATATCTACGCACCCAAGCCGGCGCCGCGCCGCGCTCGCAGGTAATCAGCGTCGCCAGGTGACGAGCGTTGCTCCGGCAGTGGCGTCGAGCAGACGCACGTCGCCGGGCCGCAGGCCATGGCTCGCGAGGATGTCTTCCGGCGAGGGCGCAAGCCCGCGGAAGACGGGCCGGCCTCCCGGAAGGCGCGCGGCTACCCGTGTGAGATGAAAGGCGTCGTAGCCGGGCGTCCAGAACAGGTCGTACACATCGGCCCCGCCGATCACGGCCAAGGTCCCGTCCGGCGCCCCCAGTTCGGTCCAGGCTTCGGCCAGCGTCGCGCCGCCCGGATTCCAAAGAAGCGCCTTCGGGTTCGCGGGTACGGCTGCAAGGCGCGGCACCCGGCGGGTCGCAATCAGCCGGCGCCGACGTGGCGCATGCGGCCCGCCCTCGTTCGAATGCCGCCCGTGCACCACGACGGCGGCGCAATTCAATCCGGCATGGAAGAACGCCTGATCGGCCTCGATCTTGAGCGCATCAGGCATGTGCCCGGCCGCATCCGCGATCATTCCGTCGGCAGAAATGATGGCATAGCCTTCGATGCGGCTGGGACCGGGCATGCCACGCGGCGGAGGCTCAAAACACGGCGAGATATTTCAGGATCGAGATGACGCCGATGATGATGACGATGATGCGCACGATCTGTTTGGCGCGCCCGTCGATCGGCAGCAGGTTGACGAGATAGAGCACCAGGATGACGACAAGGAAGGTGATGAGCACGCCAATAAGGACGTCCATGCGTATTCCCTTTCGCTGTGAAGGTGTTGGCCCTCGGACCGGCTTAGCGGGGAGGACAGTCTACCGGCTTTCAGCCGGGCTGCCATCGGGTTCGGGCCACAATCACCGCGATCCACCGCTCGCGACGAAGGCCGGTCGACGCTCGAACGCGACGGTTTCCCCGGGGTAAGGGCCGGTCGCAGCGGCCTGCTCACGGCTTGAGATTCGGTCGG
>CAVUAI010000009.1:0-72103 GCA_963739385.1 uncultured Alphaproteobacteria bacterium | reverse complement strand
CCCGCGCCAATACAAATCGGTGAGCCCGGTATGCCCCGCTAAGGATCGGAATTTTTTATTCAAGTCAATGACTTGGCCCTTTAATGCGCCCCGGTAGCACCCTATAAAGACCGCTTAATGTCGGTAGCTCAGCCGGGGGTCGCTCCGGGGGCGGAGATTGAATTATGCGCCTTATAGCCAAACGTGTTGAGCATCTTCATAAGCCAGGGCGACACCCTGACGGTGATGGCCTCTATCTCCAAGTCACACCCACCGGTGTGAAGTCTTGGGTGCTGCGCTATGAGCGCAATGGCCGCGAGCGCATGCTTGGCTTGGGCACGCTGCGCGACTTCTCGCTCAAGGAGGCGCGTGAGCGTGCCCGCCGCGCGCGCCAGCTGCTTGCCGATGGCGTTGACCCGATTGATGCCAAGCGCGCCCAGCGCACTGTGCCCACTCTGACCTTCGCTCAGGCTGTCCAAGCCTACAACACCCTGCACGAACGGAAATGGACCAGCCGCCGCCCGCAATTCCTCTCATCTTTGCGCACGCATGCTTTCCCCGTGTTGGGTGACCTGCCGCTGCCCGCCATCGACACCCCCGCGGTGCTGCGGGTCATCCAGCCGATCTGGACCACCAAGACCGAGACTGCGAGCCGGGTGCGCCAGCGCATCGAGGCCGTGCTGGATTGGGGCACGGTCAGCGGCCATCGCCCAAAGGGTGACAACCCGGCGCGATGGCGTGGACACTTGGATCAGGTGTTACCGGCTCCCGGCGCGATCGCGAAGGTTCAGCATCACGCTGCCCTGCCGTGGTCCGAGATCGGCACCTTCATGAGCGAGTTGCGCGGGCGTGAGGGGGTCACCGCACGGGCGTTGGAATTTGCGATCCTGACCGCGGCACGCACCAATGAGGTCATCGGCGCGCGGTGGACGGAGATTGATTTTTCCAATGCCACCTGGACGATACCATCTGCACGCATGAAAATGGCGAAGGAGCACCGGGTCCCGCTGTCGGACCCGGCGCTCGACCTATTGCGTGGGCTGTATACCGAGGCGAACAATGATTCCCTGTTCATCGGCCAGCAGGCGGGGCGCGGGCTGGGCGACCGAGCACTGGCCGAAGTGCTGGTACGCATGGAGCGCACCGACATTACGGTGCACGGCTTCCGGTGCACATTTCGCGATTGGGCCGCTGAGGTCAGCCATTTCCCAATCATGTTGTTGAAATGGCACTAGCGCACGCGATCCCAAGCACGGTCGAGCGCGCCTATCGGCGTGGCGACCTGTTTGAGAAGCGTCGGGTATTGATGCAAGAGTGGGCGGCATTCTGCTACAAGAGTGAGGGCGCAGTTGTACCCATGCGCAGGTCCGCGCCATGACCAAGCGACCAACCAAGCGGGAGCTCGATGAGGATGAGATAGAGCGGCTGTCCATAGAGCACGCCGGCATGGGTCATGGGCCCCGGCCACCGTCTGATTACGTCTGGGAGAAGTGGGGGGCGCTGCCGCCTGAATACCTGCACTTGTTGTATCGGATCGATCATACCAAAGAGCCGCGGTTGCTCTTGCCGCTGCTCAATGTTCCGCCTGAGGTGCGACCGCATTTCGTAGACTTGTTTGAGCGGCTAGAGTTCAAGCGCCGCATCAAGAAGACACCGAGTTATATGCTCACCGAGCACCAGCAAAGGCTATTGGCGGCGAAGTCGGCTGTGAAGGACCTTGGATGGAGAACCGACAAAGCTGCACGATTTTACGGCGTCGAGCGCACATCATTGGAAACGGCGCTTAGACCGGGCGCACATTCATCGCTGCGCCGCGGGATTAAGTAATCGTTCATAGCAATGGCAGCTTCAGTTGCTCAGCGCGGTTATGGATTTGATCGCGATAGCGGCGGACGTGTCTCCAAACATCCTTGATTTCAGCCTGGTGGCGTGTGGCCGCCGCGAGCGTGAGTGCCACTGCCTGGCGCAGATCGGTTGGTGCGGCGGTCAACACCTCTTTGGTCGCCGCGAAGGCGCGTAAGCGCGATTCCGGGACTGGCTTATGCCGGCCTTTGAAATTCAACCTACGTGGTTCGATGCGGCGTAGATATTCGTGGACGTTCACGTCAAAATGGCACCGATGATGGTGTGACCATCGACCCTGGCAACCACCAATATTCGCCCCACTGACCCGAGAGTGACGTGAGACTAGCCACAGCGACAGTAACCTCTTCGAGCGTGAGTGTGCCCAACAACTCGCCCTTGTCGCTGTTCGGGCGCATGAGTAAGACAAAGGCTTTGTCGATCCGACCTTCGCTCTGTGCCTTGGTCAGATAGTCGAGGCCCGCCCTGCCCACGGCGAAATCATTACCACGGCCCTTGTAGACCACGAGTGCACCGATGGGCTCACCCTCGATCCATGCGAGCCGATTGGGAAAAACGCCCTTAACCCGAGCCTCGTCCGGAGGGCAAACGCGCAGCTTGTCGATGGGTATAGTCATAAACCTTGCCCTCACGCAGTCCGATGGAAAGTATTTATCATTGTCAAATCAAGTCGAACACCGTCTCGTTAAATCATCGGACGAGACGGGCTGTCTCGCTAAAGCATTTATCAAGACGGGGTCACCACCGCCTCCCTGTTTCCCGTCTCGCTAAATGCTTGGACGAGACGGTTATTTAAACATCGGCGCGCAGTTATACTCTGCGTTAGGTGACGATAAGGCTTGAACGGAGAGAGACGTGAAACTCGTACTACGGCGGGTGCTGCGTAAGCCCGCAGTGCTGGAGGCAACCGGTTATAAGTCGACGCAACTCGACTTGCTGATTTCACAGGGCAAATTTCCCAAACCCATTCGTCTGTCTGAAGGGGGCCGGGCAATGGGTTGGCTTGAAGATGAAGTCTCCGAATACCAACAGGCGCGCATCGCCGAACGCGAGCGTGAAGTGAAGTAGCGTAGCGTAATTCAAGTGGGAAGCCCGCAAGGGGAATCCCGGTGACGCAGGACACCTGCGGTTAAGTCCGCAGGGCCGCATAATCGCGGTAGCAGGCGCCACCCTTCACGCTCTTAACGAGAGCGTCGAAGGTGGCGCTTTTGTTTTAGGGGAGACGACTAACCGGGGTTTCGGAGACCCTGGTTGATAGTCACAACAGAAGAGTAAGTCCGATGGAACGCGGAAGAAGGCGGCCGGAGCGGGTGGCATCCCGCCCCAGGCCGAAGCAGCTCATCAACGCCGACCGATATAGCCTCAACGCGAATCAAAGTCTAGCCGTAGATAGGCGGACGGCTTTTGACCTTTGGCGCTTCATGCGCCCCTACGGAATATGGATCTGCGCTGACGGCCGGCAGGTTCTATTCAGTCGCGATTATACCCCGATACTCGAATGCTATCCCAGCCAACCCTGTCGCCCAGCCAACCCAAGCGAGTGGGTTGATTGGGTCGAACAGAGCTGGTTCTACAACGACGGCACGCCGCACGATCAGATCAAAGCCAGCATCGATACCGTCTTTGCGGAGTGGGGCTTGTCGTCGATGTCCCCGCGGGCGTCAGGACGCCGGTCAGGGCTATCGCGCATCGATCAACGCCGACTGCCTAACCCTTATGAGCGGGTGCTCGCACAACGGAAGGCGTGAACAATGGACATAGACTTGGCCAGCCTGATGGTTCCAGTCGTGCGCCGTTTCCACGGCAACCCGAATGAAGACCTGTCAACTCGGGAAGAGTTGCGCTGGGGCAATAAAGGCTCGCTGGCCGTGAAGGTTAAAGAGGGGGTCTGGTACGACCACGAGACGAAAGAGGGTGGCGGCTGTCTTGATTTCATTCGCCGCCACAACAGCGGCGACCCGTTCGATTGGTTGTGCAAGGAACGCCTAATCGAGGACGATGCGCTCATCGCCACCTTCGATTATCGCGACGAGCAGAATAAGCTGCTTTATCAAGTCTGCCGCACTGCGAGCAAGAAGTTCTGGCAGCGCCAGCCCAATGGAAGTGGCCGCTGGGTCAACAACATCAAAGGTATCCGGCGCGTTCTCTATCGCCTGCCCGAACTGCTCGCCAGCAGCGACCCCGTGTTCATTCCCGAGGGGGAAAAGCACGTCGATGCCCTAATCAAGTTGGGGCTGTGCGCGACCTGTAATGTTATGGGCGCAGGGAAATGGCGCAAGGAATATGGCGAGTTCTTGCGTGGCCGCGATGTTGTGCTCCTGTCTGACAATGACAAGGCGGGTCAAGATCACACCGACGATATTGCACGCAATCTCTCTGGCGTCGCCCGCCGTGTGCGTGTGCTTACGCTTCCCAACCTCAAGCCAAAAGGCGACGTGCTCAACTGGCTGGAGGCTGGAGGCACACGAGCCGAATTGCTGCGTCTGGCCGATGTGACCGCAATCTGGGAAGAGACCCGAAGCGGAAATGCGGAAGATGGTGGTCATTACGAGACGCGCGACCGCCACAGCCCTCAGGCCGCAGCCCTAGTCAGGCTGGCACAGGCCGCCGAACCGTTTCACACGCCCCAGAGCAAGACATATGCCGACATTCATATCGACGGCCACCGCGAGACATGGTCCGTACGCTCAAGGAACTTTAAGCTCTGGCTCGCTGGCGCCTTCTTTAAGAAGACTGGCAAGACCCCGCGTCGCGAGGCGATGAGCGCGGCGTTAGATCAGGTTGTATCAGCGCACTCTGCGAAAGCCCCGAGCGGGAAATCTATATTCGCATCGGTGGGCTCGACGGCAAGATCTATCTTGATCTCTGCGACCCAGCGTGGCGCGCAATCGAGATTGATGCCGGCGGCTGGCGCATCGTTGACTGTCCACCGGTACGCTTTCGGCGTGCGCCCGGCATGCTGCCGCTGGCCGTGCCCATGGCTGGCGGGTCGGTCGATGGTCTGCGCCCCTTCCTCAATCTCGAAAATGACGATGACTTCGTGCTGGTTGTGGCCTGGGCGCTGGCGGTGCTGAACGACCGTGGCCCTTATCCGGTCCTGGTGCTCAATGGCGAGCAGGGATCGGCGAAGACCTTTTTCTGCTCGTGTATGCGCGCGCTGCTCGACCCAAACACTACCCCCAACCGGACCTTATCCCGTGAGGAACGCGATTTGTATATCGCCGCCAACAACGGCCACCTGATCGCCTTCGACAATGTGTCGTCAATGCCGCCCTGGATCTCAGATGCGTTGTGTCGGCTCTCAACCGGCGGCGGTTTCGCCACGCGCCAGCTCTACACCGATGATGAGGAGATGCTATTCACAGCGAAGCGACCGGTGATCCTTAATGGCATTGAGGACACCGTTGTGCGCCCAGACCTGGCCGACCGCGCCATCGTGCTGGCACTGAGGCCAATCTCGGATAACGAGAGACGCGCCGAACGGGAGCTTCTCGCTGAGTTCGAGATTGTGCGCCCGAAGGTGTTAGGTGCGCTGCTCGATGCAGTCGCGACCGGGCTGAAGATGCTGCCACAGACGAAACTGGACGAGGTTCCGCGCATGGCTGACTTCGCCTTCTGGGTCGCAGCCTGCGAGGCTGCACTCTGGGACGAGGGCACGTTCGCGGCTGCCTACAGCGCGAACCGCGACAACCTTGTTGAGACCGTACTAGAGGCGAACCCGGTGGCCGGTGCGATACGCGACCTCCTGCTTGCTAATAACGGGGAATGGACCGGCACGGCCACAAAACTGCTGGATGACCTCAACTATCAAGACACCACTAAGGGGGTGAGACGCGAGCGCCGACACTGGCCGCAAACCGCACACCAACTCTCGGGAAAACTGCGGCGGGTTGCACCGATGCTGCGAAAGAGCGGGGTCCAAGTTGTGTTTCAAAAATCGGAAGAAAGATATATCTCACTCCGGGCGCAGTCAGACGCAGCCGGGCGCAGTCAAGTGCCGGTCGAGCGCAATGACCCCGAAATTCCATTTTAAGGGGCCGGGCGCAGGCCGGGCGCATCTACGTCTGACTGCGCCCGGCGGAAGCTATTGAAATTATTGAAAACGGGCGCACCGGGCGCAGAAGACGCAGAAATCGGCATAGAGAGACGCTAGGGGGTCCGGGCGCAGAAGACGCTCCGGGCGCACATATACCTGAGCTGTTGCAGAAAAAGGCAGAAATTTTATCTTCGCGCCGCTCGACCCCCCGCGTCTCTCAGTAGGGAATTCTGCGCCCGCTGCGCCCGGTGCGCCCGAGATATATCTTTTTGCCCACGTCTACTCGTAGGTTCGCCTCTACGTGTACTCATAAAATCGCGATTGGTGACAGCGACCTGATCAAGGTCCGCTTTGGCCCACTTTGCGAACTCAGTCGGAAGTGCCAAGAACCGACATCCAGATCCGAGGAAACCCAGGGCGCCTTGCGTCGCTGGCGAGCCAGGAGAGACTCGAACCGTCACAGAACGAACCAGCCGGCATCGACTGAGTGCACGCCGAGCACGCGGATCACGCCATCGGCGGCGACATCGCCGTCGGTGTTGAGCAGGATGTAGGTGTCGCTGCCGGGCTCATTGAACCAACTGACCTGACCTGCAGCGCTGAACAGTTGGTTGCTGGCGTCGCCGATGAACGTGAAGGCGGTGTCGCCATTGCCGGCGTTGCCGTCGGCGTCGATCAAATTGAGCACGATCAGGTCGCCGATCGCCGCGTTGAAATCCGAGCCGACGGTATCCGAGTTGGCGCCGAGCGAGGAGCCCATCTCGGTGATCGAACCCCAGACATAGACGTCCGCACCGTCGCCGCCGACCATGGTGTCGAGGCCCGCGCCGCCAACGATGACATTGGTGCCGGCGTTGCCGATGATGGTGTTGGCGTATTCGTTGCCGGCCAGACTGATCGCTGTCGCCGCGGTCGGATCGGTGGTCTCGAGGATCTCGACCTGCGAGCCGGGCGCGAGGCTGTAGCTCGTGCTGGTCCGGACCCGGTCGTTGACGCCCTGGCCGGCAACCTCGATGACCTCGTCGTTCGCATTGTCGACGTAGTACGTGTCGCTGCTGGTGCCGCCCAGCATCGTATCGGCGCCGGCGCCGCCATTGAGCGTGTCGTTGCCGCTGTCGCCGCGCAGCACGTCCGCGCCGTCCATGCCAATGAGCGTGTCGTTGCCATTTCCGCCATGGAGGCTGTCGGCGCCCCCGAAGCCCTTGAGCGTGTCGTTGCCGTCCATGCCCATGAGTTGGTTGACGCCGTCATCTCCCCCCAAGCTGTCGGCGTAGCTCGAACCGGTGAGGTTCTCGATGTCAACGAATGTATCTCCTTCAGCGTCGCCGCCCACTCCACCGATACCGTTGACGTTAAGCAGGACGGTCACGCCCTCGGGTGACTCATAGTAAGAGGCCGTATCGATCCCCTCGCCGCCGATGAGCCAGTCGGCACCGCCGCCGCCCTTGAGCGTGTCGTTGCCCGGTCCGCCCAACAGCGTGTCGGTACCGTTCCGGCCGTCGAGGACGTCGTCGCCGGATATTCCGTACAGTGTGTTGTTGCCTTCGTTGCCGACGAGCGCGTCCGCGAACAGAGTGCCGGCGAGATTCTCGATGCTGAAGTAGGTGTCGCCTTGCGCGTCGCCGCCGACCCCCACTCCGTAGCTCAGGCTCGCCATGATGCCGGCGGCGGAGGTGACGTAATCCGCCGTGTCGGAGCCCGGTCCACCGTTGAGTCCATCGGCGCCGGCGCCGCCGATAATATAGTCGTTGCCGCCGAGGCCCCAGATCGAGTCATTGCCGTCGTAGCCGTAAATGACGTCATCACCGTTGGTGACGCCATCCAACACATCGATGGTTTCAGAGGCGTTCGTTCCGTAGACGAAAGTGGTCATGTTCTTTCCTTTCTTAGTCAGAGCCGACTTTCATAACCGGCCGATCTCCGGGGCATCGGTTTGTCCGATGGAGGGCACGTGTCGCCCGTTCGGTCGCCTGAGGTGTTGTGCGACGAAGTCGTTGACCCGCAGTCGCGCCGGCCGGACGCTGCCGTCCTTGTAGAAGCGCTTGAAATAGACCGTGTCCTTGCCTGCGATGACCTTGCGCGCCTCGCCGAGCAGGAAGCGGTTCACCTTGCCCGTGTTCGCTGCCCACGCGTTGAAGACCACGCAATCGCCGTCCAGGCTGTCCGCGAAGGACAATGCCCCGCGGCCTTCCACCCAGGCCTCGGCATTTTCCTTCGAGGTTAGGGCCCAGCCCATGAATCCCTGGATCTGGTTCTTGCTGTCGACCGCGAAGTAGTAATGCTTGCGATTGATCTGGCCGACCAAGATGCGCGACCAATCGCCGAAGCGCAGGTTGGCGAAGGCCGGCTTCGTCATCAGGTGGTTCACGGCGAGCCCAAGGGCGACGAACGGGCTTTGGGGCCGGAACACCTTCAGGTCCGGGGGTGGAGCGAGCGGAACGACGCTGATGTTGCCGGGGACGGAGGCCATTGCGGCGTTCTCCGTGAGCAATGGCTCCGCCGCCGTGCGGCTTGGCCTTGCTCAGGTTTGTCCCATCCACCGGGTTGGACGCGGCCGACGCTGCAAAGGTTCAAAGTTCCATAAAGCGCGCGCGCTGATGAATTGATCGAATAGCGACTAACCGATGACCGGTTGGGTCCAAAATGCGAAGGAACTCGCATTGAGCATATGTCGGCCGGTCTACCCCCGATAGCCGACATTGCTCGGCGCGCGTGGCACGGCAGAAAAGTGCCACATTCGGACATTCGGGTGGATGGCCGAACTGTTGCCGCCTGCTAGGCTCGCCGAAATCACGTGGATATCCGGAGGGCGGAACAATGACAGACACGTCGAGCGCGCTTTCGCGGCGCACTTTGCTTGCGGGCCTGGCAGCTGCGCCGGCCCGGGCGGCCAGGGCCCAGAACGAACCCGGAAAATGACTTCGCACGTGATGCTGAGCAATGGCGCCGCCTATGTGCTCGATTGCGGCCTCGGCGTCACTGACCAATTCGCCCGCACCGGCATCCCGTTCCCTGCACTGCGTTCGATCTTCATCACCCATCATCACGCCGACCACAATATTGAGTACGGCCCGCTGCTGGTGATCGGCTGGATCAATGGCATGCATCTTGACGTGCGCGCCTTCGGCCCGCCGCCGCTCAAGCAGATGACCGAGGATTTCATTCGTGCCTACAAGACAACGGTCGATTTCTGGGCCGAGGATCTCAAAATGAAGCCACTGGTCACGCTCGACGTGAAGGAAGTGTCGGCGGCCGGACCCGTGACGCAGGATGATAACGTCAAGGTCTCTGCGATTGTCGTCGAGCATCCGCCGGTGAAGCCGGCGCTGGGGTACCGTTTTGACTTCAAGGACCGCTCGATCGCATTCTCCGGCGATACCGCGCCGTCCGAAGCGGTGGCGAAAATTGCCAAGGGCGCCGATGTCCTCGTGCACGAGGCGATGTATGTCCCGGCGATCGAGACTTATATCCGCGGCGAGATCGCCAAAGGCCGGCCGATCAAGTTTGAAGATTTGATGGCGCACATGAAGGCCGACCACACTCCGGTCGAGGATGTCGGCCGTATCGCTCAGGAGGCGGGGGTCAAGACCCTCGTACTGTCGCATCTGATCCCGGCCTTCGACAGCATCACCGACGATACCTGGCGGGCGCCGGCGGCGAAGTATTTCAAGGGCGAGATCATCGTCGGAAAGGATTTGATGGTTGTGTGAGATGGTCCTGGAACGCATGTCGTCTAAGGGTCATTCGCGTCATTTCGAGCGTTAAGTCGGCAATTGACCGCTTCACCCCGACGAACGGACATATGCAGCAGTGATCGGCTCGTCCGGATCGTGCCAGGAACCTCATGCAGCGCAACAAAGATCGTTCTTATTCGACGACCTTCATCGGCGCGCGCGAGCAGCGTAGCCGGCACCGTCAGGCCGATGGCGCCTTGGCGGTCTTCACGGTTGATAACCAGCTCGTACTTGGTTGGGGCTTGAACCGGTACTCGACCGGCTCGCGCCTCTGGGCATCTCTCCGGATGCTCGTCGTAGCCGGCGGCGCGGCGACTGTCGATAATACTCATTCCCATAGGATGATCAGGCTCCTCCGCTGGTGCAACTGTAGCGTCATGCGAACTATGACGGCGGGCCAGTCTGTGCCGAGCCGCAATCGTGATGATCAGTTCGCGATTGACGGCGAACCTTCGCTCGGCGTCACGATCAGACTCCTGCCATCCGACGAGCGCGCGAATGCCGTTAGCCGGCGCGCTCTCTGGGACGTCGTGCCCGACGTTATCGGCTGGACAACATCCTATCCCGAGCTACGGCGCCACGGCCTGGATTACGCCGAACTGGGCGGGGCCGGCGCGGTATGGGTTCTGATCCCAAGGACCGCCACTCGCGTCACGCTCGGCGCGATTTGTTTTAGCAGTTCCGGCCATTTCACCGCCATGCCGTATTCCCAATCCATGAAACCGGTGGCGTTCCCGCCCGGCCGCGCCAAACTCTCAACGAAGCCGGCGGCGACCGGATCGGAGGCGACCGGGAACACGATCGGCACCGTGCGAGTAACCTGCAGCAATGGCCCCAGGGTCGGGGCGCCATGGGCAAGAATGACGTCCGGGGCGAGCGCGGCTGATTCCGCCGCGTGTCTGCGAATCACGTCGGCATTGGCCGTTGCCCACCGGATGTCGATCTCCACATTGCGGCCGATGGTCCAACCCAATTGCCGCAGCGCCTGCAGGAACGCCTCGACGCGGGTCTGAAATTCCGCATCGTCCGTGGCTACGGGCAGGAGCACCCCGATGCGCCGCATGCGGTCGCCCTGCTGCGAATGCGCTGCGAGCGGGCACGCCGCAGCCGCGCCTAGCAGCGTGATGAACTCCCGCCGCTTCATTCGATTACCTCGTCGGCGCGGGCGAGTCGATGCTGGTGACTTCGAGGCCGAGCATCCTGGCGATGTAGGTATTGATTACCAACTCGAACTTCGCGGCTTGCACCACCGGCAGCTCAGCTGGTTTTCCGCCTTTGAGGATGCGGCCGCTATAGGTGCCAAGCTGACGCCACGCATCCAGAATGTTGCTTCCGTAGCTCATCAGCCCGCCCGCCTCAGCGATGGCACGTTGCGAATATTACGCTGGGATCGCGTGGCGCGACGCAAGGTTAGCAATTGCACTCGTCGCCCGAAAAAAGGGGGGGCTCGGCGCTGACGAAGAGAGCATCGGGCCGATCGCGCACAAAGCTTGCGAAGGCCAATTCGATCTCCCGGCTGGTGCTGGCGTTTAGAACCTGGATTCGAAGTCCCATGGCGCGGGCAGCCGGTTCCACGTCTCCCAACGTAGATTCGGCAGTTGCAGCATTGGCCGGGTTGACAAGTACGGCAATACGAGTGGCTGCGGGCACCAACTCGCGCAGGAGTTCCAGACGCTTTGACACCAACTCGGCATTGAAAATATTGATCCCTGTCAGGTTGCCGCCCGGCCGGCCGAGGCTGGCGACAAGATCAAGCCTGACTGGGTCTTCGTTGACGATGAATACGATCGGGACTGTCGTGGTTGCCGCCTTGGCGGCCAGCGCCGCGGGCGGCCCAGTCGCGGCGATGACGCCAACTCGTCGCTGCGCCAAATCGGCCGCAGCTCTGGCAGTCGATCGACTTGATTTTCGGCCCAACGGTATCCA
Organism: uncultured Alphaproteobacteria bacterium; assembly: GCA_963739385.1. GTDB lineage: Bacteria > Pseudomonadota > Alphaproteobacteria > Rhizobiales > Xanthobacteraceae > VAZQ01. The sequence goes on along the minus strand of CAVUAI010000009.1, from coordinate 60,565 downwards.
ATCGCGACGTTCTCGCCCTCGACGTAGCCGGTCTCTTTCAGGCCTTGGCGGAATGCCCGCAGAAGGTCCGCTATACTGTCGGGCGACCTGGAGTTGAGTAATCCAACCACCGGCATCGCCGCCTGCTGCCCCCGCGCTTCGAGCGGCCACGCAATCGCCGCACCACCGAGAGCGGTGATGAACTCGCGCCGCCTCACTCGATCACCTCGTCGGCGAGATGGAGAAATGACTCGGCTATTTTCAATCCCAGCGCCTTGGCCGTCTTCATGTTGACGACCAACTCAAACTTGGTGGGCTGCATCACTGGAAGCTCGGCTGGTTTAGCGCCGTTGAGCATACGGCTTACGTAAACTCCCATCTGACGCCACACCTCGACGCGATCGGCCGAGTAGGAGGCAAGGCCGCCGGTCCTGACGAACTCCGACCACTCGTAAATGGTCGGCAGACGGTAGCGCGCCGCGAGCGCGATGATCTGATCCTGCCGAACCTGAAAGAACTGATCGCCCCCCATCACCAGTCCGTCAACGCTGCGCTGCATGAGGGTGGCGAAAGCGGTATCGATTTCGCTCGCCGTGGTGGCGCTGAGCACAAGGAGCTATCCATTGTCCGGACTGCGGACTGAGCTAGTCGTATCTGGTCGCCGGTGTTCGAGTTGTTTGGGTTCACCAGGAAGCCGACCAAGCGAGCGTTGGGAACGAGTTCGCGCAGCAACTCCAGCCGCTTTGGCATCAGCGCAGTGTTGAGCACATACATTCCAGTGCTGTTACCATCCGGCCGGTTGATGCTCTTAACGATGCCGTCTTGGACGGGATCGCTGGCGGTTGCAAAAATGATGGGGATTGTTGTCGTCTCGCGGCTTGCGCCACTCGGGCGACCGGCGTCCCGCCCCCAGTCACCAGCACTTCCACTTGTCGGCGCACCAGTTCTGCTGCAAGAGCCGGCAGGCGATCGTATTGTCCTTCGCCAAAACGAGATTCGATCTTGAGATTTTTGCCCTCGACATATCCGGTCTGGTTCAAGCCCTGCCGCAACGCAGCGAGGATGCTTGTATCGGTATTGGTGTTGGCCGATCTCAGGTTGAGCCAGCCGATCGTGCGCGTTGCGCCTTCCTGCGCGCGCGCCGCGAGCGGCCATCGCAACAGCCGCGCCGCCGAGAGCGTGATGAACTCGCGCCGCCTTGTATGTCGAGAAAGGAGCATTGTGAGGGGTGACGAAGGTCGAATTCATAATTCGGCCCTCGTCGCGACCGGAAGCCCGCAGCCGCCTCGGATGTTAGACCGCGAATGAGCTTGGTGCTCCAGTCGCTTCTTCCATACCCGCACAGTTGCCTGGGCACGAGCCCGCATCAGCAAGGATGGGATACGAAGATGGAAAAGCTTTCCTATGGCGGCATTGACGTGTCGAAGGACCGCCTGGACGTGGTGGTGCTGCCTGAGGGCTGGTTCTTTTCGGTGAGTAACGATACCGCCGGCTGGGCCGAGCTGGTCGCAAGGTTGCGCCCGCTCGCGGTCTGCGCAATTGGCCTTGAGCCGAGCGGCGGTTACGAGCGTGGTATCATCTGTGCCTTGCTCGCGGCCGGACTGTCGGTGCGACGTATCAACCCGAACAAGCTTCGTCAGTTCGCCCGCGCCCGCGGCGTCCTGGCCAAGAACGATCGCCTCGATGCACGACTGATCGCGGAGTATGTTGCCATCATGCCGACACGGGTTGTGCAACGGGACGGCGCGGTCGAAAGGCTCGCCGAGGTCGTCACCATGCGGAGACAGCTGTGTGACGAGCATGTCGCCGTCGAGAACCAGGCAGCTCATCTCGAAGATGCCATGCTCAGGCGGCTCAGCAAACGCCGCCTGGTCCGACTGGAGGCCGATATCCGCCTCCTCGACAAGCGCTTGGCCGAAATGGTCGCCACCAATGCTGCTTTCGCTCAGCTCTATGAGCTGCTCACCTCGATGCCGGGCGTCGGCCCGGTGCTGGCCTTCACGCTCATCGCCCTGCTGCCAGAACTCGGGAAGATGAGCCGCAAGCAGATCGCCGCCCTCGTCGGTCTCGCACCATACGACTTCGACAGTGGCAAGCTCAGGGGACACCGCAGTATCTACGGCGGTCGGATGCCGATCCGTAATGTCCTCTACATGGCAGCCCTCAGCGCAAGCCGATACAATCCCGCTCTCAAGACCTTCTCCAACCGTCTTGCCCACGCCAACAAGAAATCCAAGGTCATTATCGTCGCCGTCATGCGAAAAATGATCACTACCCTCAACGCTATGCTCCGCGATAATGCTGCGTGGCAGCCGCAATCCAACTGAGCCAACAACACAGTTGCTCATTCGATCACCTCGTCGGCGAGCAGCAGAGAGTCGGGGCATCTCAAGGCCAAGCGCCCTGGCCGTCTGCATGTTGATGACGAACTCCCATTTGGTCGACTGTAAGACCGGCATGTCGGCGGGCTTCGCGCCCTTGAGGATTCGACCGGTGTAGACGCCGACCTGACGATAATCAGTCCAGAGTATCGGTCCCGTAGCTCATCAGCCCGCCCACCTCCGCGTAACTCACGGTTGGAATAAACCGCGGGAATCGCGTGGCGCGCCGCGAGCGTCGCAAATTGGACGCGCCGGCTGGTGAAGAACCCGTCGGGGGCGACGAAGAGAGCATCGGCCCGGTCGCGCACGAGGGTGGCGAAGGCTGCCTCGATCTCGCTCCTGGTGCTGGCCTTGATGACCTGAATTTGCAGCCCCAGTGCACGGGCGGCGTCCGGTATGTCGCGTAACGTAGCCTCGGCGGTCCAAGAGTTGGCCGGATTGACCAGCACGGCAATCCGAACGGCCTTTGGCACCAAGTCGTGCAAAAATCCCAGCCGCTTGGCCCCAATCTCAGCGGTCAAAAGATTGATGCCGGTCGCGTTCCCGCCCGGCCGGGCAAGGCTGGCGACCAGACCAAGCTTGACCGGGTCTTGCGCGACGCCGAAGACGATCGGAATCGTCGCGGTGGCAGCTTTGGCCGCGAGGGCACCATCGCCGAAGCCGGGCGTAGCGATCACGGCCACACGACGGCGGACGAGCTCAGCCATGAGCGCCGGCAGGCGGTCGTATTGGCCGTCCAGCCAGTGGTACTCGACCATCACATTCTGGCCCTCGACGTAGCCGGTTTCGTTGAGGGCTTTAAGAAACGCACCGCCATCGCGCACGGAGCTCTCGTTTGATCGGCCGCTGACGAAGCCGATCACCGGCATCGCCGGCTGCTGCTGCGCCGCGCCGCCAGCGGCCAAGCCGCCGCGCCGACGAGCAGCGTGATGAACTCCCGCCGCCTCACTCGATCACCTCGTCGGCGCGGGCGAGTAGCGTCGGCGGAATATCTAGGCCGAGTGTCTTGGCGGTCTTGAGGTTGATGACCAAATCGTACTTCGTGGGTGCCTGCACCGGCAGGTCTCCCGGCTTCTCGCCCTTGAGGATGCGGTCGATGTAGCCCGCCGCACGACGATACTGACCGATGGTGTCAGGCCCGTAGCAGGCAAGGCCTCCCGCTGCGACAAAGTAGCGGTACGGGTACACGGCTGGCAGTCGATTGCGGTCAGCAAGTCGCAAGATCAGATCGCGGTGAACATTGCCGGGCGCGGACGCTGTAATGATCAACCCTGCGTTCGGAAATTCTGCGATTTTTTGGATGCCGCTTTCGATTGCATCCTTGTCGCGAACATTAACCACCCTCAATTCGACCGCAAACATCGATGCTACCGATTGCATCGCGGCCCACTGTCCTAATCCGGGCGGGTCAAAGGGATCGCGCAGGACAGCCGCATGCGTCATGGCTGGCGCGATCTGCTTGAGCAACTCTAGCCATTTTGGCGTAATGCTGTACTCGAATTGGGTGAAGCCGGTAATGTTACCCCCCGGCCGGGACAGGCTCTCGACGACACCGAGGCCGACCGGGTCGATTGTCTGCGCAAATACGATGGGAACGCTGCGGCTCGCCTCGAGCAGCGGCATGATCGACGTGCCGGACATGGCTAGTACAACGTCCGGCTGGAGGGCCATTAATTCCACGGCATGAGCGCGAAGACGTTCGGCATTGCCGTTGCTCCAGCGATAGTCGATCTGCAGATTTCGACCAACCGTCCAGCCCAACTCGTGCAAGCCCTGCACAAACGCCGTAGTGCAGACTCTGCATCTCGGCGTCGTCGGCACCGGGATTTGAAAGCACACCGACGCGCCGCATACGTTCTTGCGCCCGCGCGGTGAGCGGCCACGCAGCCGCCGCGCCACCGAGCAGCGTGATGAACTCGCGCCGGTTGCGGTAGGGACCTCCATTGCTGTCGGCCCCCCGCACAATCCGTACTTGCAGCTTTCCCGCATACGGCTCCTACCTCGGGTGTGAGACGGCAAATCGCTTGTCAGGCCAGGGATGAAGGATACGCGGCTTGGGAAGCCAGGCGTCAATCAGCTGCTTCATCTGAGCCCAGTTGAGTTTCGTCCGCTCGCTGCGCCGGGTGAGCACCCGGTACCAGCGTTTGGCGATCTCGGTCCGGAACGCCACCAGTGCCCGGAAGTTGGTCGGGACCGCGTGGTAGTTGAAGTAGCCACGGACGACATGCCACAGCCATTTCGCCTGATCGGGGAGTGGCTGGTGCATGCGCTGCCACATCTCCTCTTTGATCATCCGCAGCTTCGCCCGCATGCGGTCTCGCCGGGTCTTCCTTTTGATCTGGAATTTGCCGTGGCAAGTCTTGCCGCAGATGAAGGTGAAGCCCAGGAAGTCGAAGGTCTCCGGTTTGCCGAGCCCGCGCCGCTGGCGGCGTTCCGCCGCAAAGCGTCCGAACTCGATGAGCCGTGTCTTCTCGGGGTGCAGTGTCAGCGCAAACTTCTGTAACCGCTCACGCATCTCGTCCAGGAAACTCCGGGCGTCGTTCTCGTGCTGGAAGCCGACGATGAAGTCGTCGGCGTAGCGCACGATGATCATATCGCCCGTGGCCTCACGCTGTCGCCAGCGCACCGCCCACAGGTCGAGCGCGTAGTGCAGGTAGATGTTGGCCAGGAGCGGCGAAATTACCGCGCCCTGCCCCGTCCCCCGGTCACTGACGGTCACGATCCCGTCTTCCAAGACGCCCGCCTTGAGCCATTTGCGGATCAGGCGGATGATGCGCTGGTCGCCGATCCGATGCTCCACGAACCGTATGAGCCATTCCTGGTTCACCGTGTCGAAGAACGATTGGATGTCGGCGTCCAGTATCCAGCTCACCTTCCTGCTGTCGATCCCGACACAGAGTGCATCCAGCGCATCGTGCGTGCCGCGACCCGGTCGGAATCCGTACGAATTCCGAGGAAGTCTTCCTCGTAAATCGCGTTCAGCAGCGCGACCACCGCCCGTTGGACGATCTTGTCCTCCAGGGCCGCGACCGCGAGCGGGCGCTGCCGACCGTCCGGTTTGGGTATGTAGACCCGCCGTGACGGCAGTGCCCGATACGCTCCCCGCTGGACCCGATCATGCAGGTCCTCAAGCTTACGCTCGAGGTCCGCCTCGTAGTCCATCCACGTCAGTCGATCCACGCCCGGCGCGGCATCCTCCTTGAGTTCGAAGTACGCCTCTTCAAGCAGCTCGATGCTGATGTGGTGGAAGAGCGCGGTGAACTTCTCCTTCTTCCTTTCCTTTGCGACTTTCCGTATGCGTTCCAGCGCCTGTGACACGCTTACCCGGCTCTGCGCCCGGCACGTGCTTTGCTGGTCCGCATTTCCCTTGGTCTCCGTCCTTGGCTCCACCAGCTCCGCCGCGGCTAATCCCACCGCGGATTGCTCCACGGCAGGATGCGCCGCTTTGTTCGCCGGCTTCACAGCTACTATGACGAAGTCCGACTTCTCGTGCCCGCTCATCATCGGCTACGGCTCCTCGCCTTCCCGATGCGGACCACCGTACTCGGCACCACTCGACATCGGCGGCCAGACACGAGATATCCCAGATTCCGACGCGCTCCTTGTGCTCGTGATGTGGCCCTCGACCCCGGCGGGACGACAATGCCTCGCATAGCGGCATTATTCATGTTGCGTTCGACCATGAAAACGGTCTCCGCTCCCGCGAGTAGATCATTTCGTGGCTCACTCCCACACCCCACGCACCCGCTGTGTACGCTTCGTGTTCGGCATCGCTGCCGCCTCACGCAACACTCGCTTCCAGGCAGCTTGCTGGGCCTTACCTGGGCCGGACTTCCACCGGCGGATCGCGCCAGCTGACTGGCGCCTTCTCTCATTCGATCACCTCGTCGGCGATAGCGAGTACGCCCGGTGGGATCGCGAGGCCAAGCGTCCTCGCGGTCTTGAGATTGATGATGAGCTCAAATTTCGTCGGCTGAAAGACCGGCAGTTCGGCTGGAGTTCTCGCCCTTGAGGATGCGGCCGGTATAGGCGCCAGCATGGCCGTGCGCATAAGCGAGGTCCGTCCCGTAGCTGATCAGCCCGCCGGCTGCGGCATCCCCGCGGAACGGAAAGATCGCCGGCAACGCATGGCGCAGAGCCAATGCAGCAAGCCTTTCGCTCCAAACGAGCAGCAAATTGTCGGCCCCAACCACGAGGCCGCCGGCTTTTGACTCGACCAAGGTTGCAAACGCCTTGTCGATGTCGACCTCGGTGCTGGCGGTGAGGATGTCAAGTTGCCGCCCGAGCGCCGCCGCAGCGGCCTGCGCGTCCTTAATTTGGGCTTGGGTCGTGGCATTTTTCGGATTGACCAGCAAGGCAAAGCGCTCGGATGCCGGCAGCAGTTGATGCAGCAGCCCAATCCGCTTGGCACTAAGCTCCACGTTCAAGGAGTTGATACCGGTGACGTTGCCGCCGGGCCGCTTGAGGCTAGCGACTAGGCCCATCTGCACCGGATCGCCGCCGATGCTGAACACGATCGGGATCGTCGCGGTCGCGGCCTTGGCCGCGATTGTCGCGGCCGTGCTGCCCGGAGTGGCGATCACGGTCACGCGGCGGCGCACCAAGTCGGCCGCCAGTTCCGGCAGCCGGTCGATGTCATTGTGCGCCCAGCGATATTCGAACGCCACGTTGCGGCCCTCGGCGTAGCCGGTTTCGCCCAGTCCTTTGTGGAATGCCGTCACTAGACGCACCATCTGCTGCGGCGAATCCGGATGCAGATATCCGACCACTGGCATCGCTGCTTGCTGCGCCCGTGCCGCCGCGAGCGGCCATCCCGCCGCCGCGCCGCCGAGCAGCGTGATGAAATCGCGCCGCCTCATGTCGAACACGGGAGCTCCCTCCCAGGGTGGCGCCGCCGATCATACCAGCAGGGACCGCCAGGCGCAGGCGGTCTGACGCATCAGGAGCCTGCCGGGGGAAGGGTCAGCCGGTCCTTGGGGCAGACCTGAATTGTTCTGAATCAGGCGCGAGCGGCCAACAATCTCACGATTGGACCGCAAACCATTGCCGTGGCGATGGGAGCCAAATGATGCGGTCGATCGGTCGCGTTGAGGCACCACAGTGGTTATCCGACGAATCTCCAAAGGCCGCTGGAGCAGGCAGGTCCGGACCAATAGAGATATTTTGGGGGAATCCGATGCCCGGCACTGCCAAAGGCCGGGGACCTGGCACATGAGGGTGCATCATGATCTCTCTCCGTTTGCCCGTGGACGCGGCGGGAGGATCGCCGCTTACCGAGCCGAGTGTGCCCACACGGGCCCCCACAGTCCTTGGGATAAACTTGAATTGTTCTGAATTGAAGAGGTAGGAGAAGCCCGGCCGCTCGGAAGGCCGAACCGCGCGGAGTGACCAGCAGCACGCCGGCCTCGCCCGGTAGAGGGGCCACATTGCGCGCTGGCCGCTCGCGACGGGAGGCTGGGCGGGATGCGGGCGGTCGCGTGCCTTAATCCTCCACGACCGGTGTGGCGGCGAGGCAGGTTGGGCTTTGAGTCTGCTAACGCTGGCAAGAATGTGGTACTTTATCGGGGGTATGAGGCAACATAATCAAGGTTTCGACCTACACCAGGATCCTGAGATGACAGCGATCCCGCCAACCACCGAGGCCGCGACCGGCACTGCCGCCGCAGAGCGCATGCGCCGACACCGCCAACGCCGACGCGATGGTCTTCGTTGTCTGATAATCGAGTTACGCGAAACGGAAATTAAATCGCTCGTGCGCCAGGGACTTTTGAGCCGAGAAAGGCGCGACGATTCGGAGGCAGTGTCAGAGGCGCTCTATGAGCTGCTCGACCGGACTCTCGGCTAGCCGCGTGACGCGCAACGGCTAACTTTTGCTAACCTTCGATGGTTAAGGAAAGGTAAGCGGGGAGGCGGCGCTCCGATTGGCAGACACTAGGGGACGCACCATGACTAACATCGTTTCGGGACTCCAAATTCGGGCCGCGCGCATGCTCGCTGGGCTCACCCAAGCCGATCTCGCCCGTGCAGCTGGATGTCACCCTCGGTCGGTTCGATATTGGGAGGGGAAAGGCAACAACCCGCCGACCAATGTCGCCTCTACGCTCGACAGCATCGAGCAGGCGCTTAATCGACATGGCGTAATTCCATTTTCGACACCCACACCGGGAGTCCGATTGCTCTAATTGAAATCGCTATTTGCCGCTGAAAGGCAAATCGCGGATGTTGAGTTTTGCTAAGGGACCCATCAACTCTGTTGACAAATGTTGCAGGCAGCCAGCCGTTGCAAGTGCAGGATGGTCGGGACCATGCCTTCGCGGGTGAAGCGGTCGATCGCCCAGAACAGCACGCAGTCGAACCGCCGCTTGTGGGCATCTTCGAACAGCGCAGCAAACTGCTTGCGGTCCTTGGTGCCCTTCCTGCCGCTCTCGTGGTCGACATACTCGTGCACAAGCTCGTGGCCGGCGCTGGCGCACCATTGCCGCAGTTGCCAGAGTTGGTTCTCGGGGTCCTGGCCTTTGTCGTTGGTACTGACGCGAGCGTAGATAGCTATGCGCATTTGGCTGCCCTCCGGTTAAGGGATTAATCGTCCCCTTTCTGTACGTTTATCTATCACTTGGATAGCGGCATAGAGCAAGGACTTTTCAGTACGTCTTTTGATAACCCTTTTTCCCGCAGTCCTGGGGTGATTCCTGCCTGCGAGCGCTGCGATTGTCCTCGGGAAAACAGCGGGGAAGGCTGGAGACAGAAAGAGTAGAAATCTTTTTTAGCTTCTGTCTTTCTTTTCTGTAACTGGGTCCGGCCAGTACCCCGGGACCCCGCCTGGGGTTGGGGGTGGGGAGTTAGGCGACTCCTTCCCTCCCGTCTGACTGCTTATTCAGCCATCGGCTTGCTTGTCGCCCGTGTGCTGCAGTCGCTGGCGCCTTGGCTGCTCGGCTTGCCGCAGAGGGTTGATTACCGCAAAGTCGCCAACGGCACGAGGACCCGCGCCTTGCGCTTTGTTTCTATCCTCAAGTCCCACCACTCGAGCAACCGCTCGCACCAAGGCCACGGCAAGCGCCGAAAGGCGTCCGGGCGCTCCTGCTTAAGCGCTTTCGCAACGGCTTGCACGACGGCCGGGCGCACGTCCGCAGGAATATGCGCTACTGCAGCTTCCAGCCGGTATGCAGAAGCTAGTGCCCGCTGCCTGTCGGCTCGCTCACGCCGCTCCGTGGTCAGACGAACGACGTTGGATGGATCAGCCATGGCGGGTCGCCCGGCCGATCCTCTTTGCATTTGGCATCCTACCCGCGGCGGACTTCTCACGTCGCCTCCGCCATCCGAGCAGGCCGAGAGTTGCCAGCGTCATCAGTAAGACCGGGTAGATCGGCGCCAGCGGTGAGATCAATGGCGGCGCCTTCTCGCTGGATCCCCCCCTCGATGAGGGCGACGACCGTTGCGTTGCGCGACAGCGGCGAGATTTGCTGTGCGCGCCACTGATCGAGCCGTTCAAGAAATTCTTGAGTCACCCGCAGCGTCAAGCTCACATGCACTTGGCGACTACGCGCCTTATTGCTTGACAATGGCTCACCCTTGATGCCCCGGCCGATAAGGTTAGCGGGAAAAGAAAGGGGCGCCGGTAGGCGCCCAAAGGAGGCTCACTCCATGAGTGCGAAGCATTCGCTTGTGCGATCGATTGCGCAACTCCCAATTGCGGGTTTGCACCCCATCATTTTCTAGACGGAAATTTCGCCTTGCGTCGGCTCAAGGAGAGCGCAGCTTCGAGAAATCAAAAGTGAATCCAAAAAATACTGAATTCTCATATCGACCGCGATGAAGCACTGTGCCCGCCGGGCGGCTGGTGTGTGAAGAGGTCCCCGGTGGTTGCGGCCATGCAGCACCGAGGACCCCTCTGGCGGACTTGGAGAACGCTAGCCGCCCACACCTCTGTCGCGCGCCGTGAGCATGCCAACCTGACGGCCTTAAGATGTGACCGCCATCACAGCGGTGCTCTTTAGCACCCTTCATTTTTTGGACGAGGCTCGACGCCAATCAAATCGGCGGGCCGCCCGAGTGGGAGATTTGTGGCCGCGGCATAGATCAGGAAGAGCGGCCCCCGACCCCAGAGGATAGCCGGCCGGGGGCCCTGCGACCCTCGGGGAAGGACCTGCTTCCCATTCACCCCCTTAGCCGCGCGCCCATTATGCCCGAGTGGAACTCCGCCTGGGCTCATTTTTTGGACGGGGCTAAGTAGCGCGAGGGGCGCCGGGTGGCATGCCGAGCGTCATCGAGAGGTATCCGCTCCGCCGGCTGTCCCCAGTCACCCGCGCGTCTATACTCGCGGCTTGCAAATTTCCTCCAATGCTTTTTCGCACAAGGTGTCGGGATTGTGTTCACCGGCTTTGGCAAGCTCTATGATCTTCGTGGCGATGGCGTGTTTGACGTATTCGTCGCAGTCTTCAGTCTGCAGGGTGCTGCAGACTAGGTCGAACGCGACACCTAGTACGCGCTTGGTTTCTAGGTCAAACCGTTGGCCAATTAGGAATGGGGTTATTGGCATATGGCGCTTCCCGACTCAGGCGGGAGTGCGACTGCTCTCGGCCACCGGCGCCTGACTCGGCGCCCTGCCGGTGAAGAGGACAACGGTACGCCCAATCGGGCCACGTAGCGAGACTTAATAACGGTCGCGAGCGCACCGGTAGGCGTCTCCAGCATTGAGCTGGGGCGGTCTCGCCGCTTTGCAGGCCCCAAACGCCCCATAGGTGCGTTATTTCTGCACCTGCTTGGTTCGCACCTTCGCGAAGTGCTCCTTGACCAGGGCGACCGCGTTAGCCTCCTTGTCGGCGGCATGGAAGACGGAGATCGCTATGTGGAGGCAGGCACCCGCTGCCGTCATCACCGCGTCGTCCCGGTCCCAAAAGTCGTCGACCTGATCCCGGACAAATTCGGCGATCGCCATTCCCATCTCTTCCTTTTCCTGGGCTGTCATCTTGCTCATGACTGCCGCTCCCCTACGCACCCGCGGTGACCCTGGCCGGCACCCACCAGGATCGGGAGCACCGCATGAAGGCGAACCCGTTAGCGGCCATGGCTCGGGACTCGGGACTAGAGACCGAAGCAGATGTGGATTTCGATGCTTCTGCCCCCAGCCCAAAGAGATTATGCGGCGCCGATCCCGCGAGGGTACCATTCTATTTGCGAATGACGTCATGTCCGGCATGATGCCAACGAGACGCATCGCATGAGTTTGTACAGCGAGTGGCATGGGCGTGAGATAATCGGGCTGGTCGATCCGTGTTCCCCCAATGGGGATGTTTGGCCCTTCCTGGGGAAACCGAATTGTGTAACGGCCCTCGCTCCGGTGCCATGACTTCAACAGCGGCGGGCGAGACCGGAAGCGTCAGCGGCCTTTAAGTCGCACATCGGAAAGCAGATTAGACGGGCGACGAACATCCTGACCATCGGATAGCGCCTCGGCGTTGAGACTAGACTATGATCGCAGCTCCGGTCAGTTCGCGACCGGGATTGCAAGCCTCCTTGCGACAGTTCATGCTGTGGACCAAATGGGGTCCCTTGAGCGACAGTGGCCATCATGCGACTTGTCACTGCTCCGGTTTTCATGGTGACGATATTGGTCGGCTTCGCAGGCGCCGCGCGGGCCCAAATTCCGACCATCAACATCGAAAAAACCTGTCGGGCTGCCGCTAACGTGACGGTGAACCTGCTGGCCGGGAGAACTCACCGCTGAGGAAGACTTGAAAATGTGCCTCGACGCCGAACAAAAAGCCCGAGAGCAGATCATCAAGGACCACGCGACTTATTCATCCGCCGACAAGAAGCAATGCATTCGAAGCGATGTCTATCTGCCGAGCTACGTGGAATGGGTGACCTGCCTTGAGATGGAAAGGCGCGTACGAGGCTTGCGACAAGAATCGCCTGCTGAGACGCAGCCCCTCATCCGGCCAAGGGCACGCTCGGCTGTTAGGTAACTAGTCATACCGCCTCGTCACCCCGGCTCCGCTTTGATGAATAATCGCCGCCTCGACCAGAATATTGTCGGCGGGATTGCCCTCATCGAGGGAGTTGTGAAATTCCCTGGCAGCCCTTGACGACGTGCTCTAGCGCGGCCGCAGGCACGCGATCCGCAAAACGCTCAAACGATCGGGCGCACGGCGATGCTTTCCGTCAGCGATTTGGCGGTGCCCGCTTGACGCAAACCGCTGCGCGCGGGTGATTGAAGATAGTCGGCGAAGCTACATCGCGTTCGGCTACGATGCGATAGCCTTCAGCTTGAAGTGCTCTCAGAAGTGCTTCGGCGCGCTCATCGCCCAATTTTTCATAAAAGGGCGATCCGTTCTCAAACACATACCCTGTTTGCAAATGCAGCTCAGCAAGCTGGTGAATGTCCATCGTTGGGCTCCTCACGCAACTATTGCCCTAGTACTTCTAATACAATCTTACCCCGCGTCGAAAGAGAGTAGGCACCCCCCAATTGGGGTATTCGCCCCAGCGAGAGACTTGTGAGCAGCAGGCCGGCGGGCCGGCGCCGAACGGCCGGACCTTAAGACGGAGTTCAATCGCCGCATCGAGTACCCGAACGCGAATGTCGTATGAAGGGCCGCCCGGTCATCCCGAGCAGCTAAGCCATCCGCCTCCGCTGACTATCCTCCATCACCGTGCCAATGCAGCTCACAGCCCGCCCTTAGGGCGCACGAAGCATTGGATCGTGCCCGCCAACATAAAGAGATGGGCCTGACCATCTGGCGCGTGATCTTTGACGATCTTCTCCGGCGGGATTTTAGTCCAGGTATCATTGAGCCAGGCGTACCAGACATCTTCGGGGTATCGGTCGTCTCCCTGCTCAACCTTGAACTTGGTTTTTACAACATCAGCAGCGCCACAGCAGAACAGCGATTTGTGATCCAACATCCGAGATGGATGCGCGTCATTATCTGGGCGCTGGAGGTTTTGAAACCAGTCTTTATGCGGCCCATCTGGCCAGTCACTGTGGGAGAGACCTATCGTTGAAAACGCAAATGAAATTACTGCGGCCAACAGCGATGAGCAGATCGTGCCCAACCAGATCTTATGCATGTCAGCCCCTCCAGCCGAATGCATGAAAACCAACTGAATGATAGGTGGAGGCTATTGCTCACAGTGTGAGCTTTCTCACACTCGGCCTAAATTACCTCTCCGACACGTCGCTGACCTCGGACGAGCAGGCACCGACGTGAGTACGCATCCGCATCACCGCCGGCAACGTTAGCAGCAATGGAACTTTTACGGAGCGGCCATTTTTTGGACGCCGCCGACCGCTGCCGCGCTTGGCGCGTTAAAGGCACGTACCCTCTCCAGGGTATTCGAAGCATGACGGTCGATCGGCAGCGCCCCGCACCCTCAAGCCGGGGTTTTGCTTTACCCTCGCTGACGAAAATCAGAATGGCTAAGGGTCGGGGGTCGGAGATGATCTCCAGAAAATCTCCAGAGTAATTCAAGCTCCCCTTCAAGCCTGTCGTTCGACCCCGGGTTAGACGTGTTGCTCCTTCCAACCCTGACTAACCCTTCGCTTGTTGAAGAGGAGGTTCGCCATGAAGCGGTGGTTAAAAGAGGCAGCAATGGAATACTACCACCGAGCCCTTGTCGCTAGAGACTGCGCTGAACGCTGCAACTCCCCGGAAACAAGGACCTATTTGCTCGACCTTGAACAACTGTGGATTTCCCAAGCTCTGCGGCACGACCACATGAGGTTGTTCCACAACTATAGGAGATAGCATCAGGCAATCAGCAGACCCTGCGGCTTACGCGGAGTCTGCTTTTGCGCCCAAGCTGAGCCCCAATGCGTCCGGCGAGTGCTGGAAATCGTCGAGGCTGGGTTTTGGGGGGCAGTCGATGGAGACCGCCCCCTAAGCTTTCATTGTTGTGTCACGGCGAAGGCTCTACAGTTGCCTTGGGCCTCGGCCACACCCCGGACACCCCCCGTACCGAGGTTTAGAACCCCGTCTGCCCCCCAGCTAGGCGGGTTCGCCTGTCAATGACTCGCGCCGCTGCGTTTGAGCACCCATCTTGGCCGGTATGTTGTCGCGTACCCGGCGACCTCTAGGACATGGGATTTCCATATCAGCTAAGCAACTTTGGTTGCGCATGACCTGCGCGTAACTGTTGCTCGCCGTCAGGGGGCGGGGGTGGGGGCTAAGGAGTCTCCCTCCCGCCTACAATTGCTGGCAGAAATCTGACCATGGGACCCAAGAATCCAGAACTGGGACCCTATATCTGGCATTCAGATGCCACCCTGACCGGGCAAGTATTCGGGGCGCTCGGGCGCCGGTACGAAGGCGAGCAAAACTAGCTATCGACTAAAGCGGTTGCGGCCTACCGCCCATTGCCATCACCTGGCCGCGATCAAGAGGAGAATTTGATTGTCGTCGCATGGCGGCCTCCCGGCCACCAGCGGACCATTGGGGGCGGACTTGAAAGAGATGATGACAGGGGAGCAGCTTATTGCGGGGCCCAAAAGCGTTCGCAAGACGAAGGCATGGCTCGAACGAGCAAGGTTGACTCTGGCTGCGGCGCGCGAACAAGCGACAGAGATGGCGATGGCGAGGGAGAAGGTCGCGCCTCAAAGGGTGATGCGCCCTACCGTGTTGCAGCGGCGCCGTTTAGCCAAGAGATTGAGTAGCACAGCCATGGCGTGACAGTCGGTGCGCACTGCGGGGATAGCTACACTAGAGCGCACGCCAGGGTTCCTGATCTACTTGATGAGCATCGAATTGATAGACGCGACCGAGAACGGCACGCCGCGCTCATTGAGATAGCCGCGCTGCGCTAACTCCGCTGCGATTTCCCGCAAGGACTCTGACCACCCTTTGGCCTTCTCCGGCGAAATAGACGGACTGGGGCGACCATTCACCGATGACGGTCTGACCTAGCGCCTATCGCGCCTACGCCACTCGATGACCGCAACGAGGACGGTGAAGGCAGCGACGGCGACGACGAGGAGCATTTCAGGACTTAACAACACCCCTAAGAAACTCCCGGCCAGCGGGATAGGTTCTGCCGAAGGGGCGAAGGAATTGATGGGGCGGCGCGGGGAACGCTGCCGCGCTTGGCGCGTTGAAGGCGCGTCCCCCATCCCGGGGGTACACCAGTGCAAATCGATCGGCAGAGCCCCGCACCCTCGAGGCGGGGTTCTGCTTTTTGCTGCGAGGCCGCCCTAGCATCCTGGGTCTCGCCAAGTTCGCCGTGTCGCCGATGAAAGGCGCAGACTGTGGGCAACGTAGACAGGACCGACTTTCGCCGCCTTTGCCGCATTGCCTGCGTTTGCGCGGGGCAGCCAGCCCGCGTAACTACAGCGGGGCGGCGGACCTCCTTTCAGGCTTCCACGGGAGGCCCGCCGTTCTCCCGATGCCGTGCTTTCCTGTGGATTGTCCCACGCAGGTCACGGCGTCGTCATCCAGCACGACAATAGGTGCAGGGCCCTAAGGTGACCCCTCTAGCCCTGCTCGCCGGGCGGGCTTTCTTTTTTCGATCGCTCTTAGGAGCCAGGGGAATTTGCGACCTTGTTGTCGAGTCTACTGGGAATGCACGATTGGATGGGGCACCGGATGATCGGTTCAGATGATTGCATTGAGCTAGCGCAGCGATGCGCGCAACTCGCCGTTGCATGTTCTTCTCCCTCTCTATCCGAGGCGCTGATGAAGCTTGCTGGGGATTACTTGGCGCAGAGCCACAAGCACTCAGCCGGTCAGCTTAAGCTTCACCAACAGCCCGATCCACTCGGCTTCGGAGACTAGCCGCGGGAACGCTGCCGCGCTTGGCGTGTTGAAAGCACGTACCCTCCCCAGGGTATTCAGCATGTGGCGATCGGCAGCGCCCCGCACCCTCAAGGCGGGGCTCTGCTTTTACGCCCTAGCTCAGCCCAAATTCTATTTGAGGCTGGTTACCCTAGGGGGGCCGGAGGGGGTGCGCAGGCCCGGGAGCGGTCCATGGGGCCGCCCCTCCTTACATTGGTCGAGCGAAAAGCATATGGTTGTAGCGAGCCTCGGCTACACCCCCGGTCCCCCCGTGACGGTAGCGAGGTTCAGAACCCCGTCTGCACCCCAGCTAGGCGGGGTTCGCTTGTCGCTGAACTCGCGCCGCTGCGTTTGCGCACCCATCTTGGCCGATATGTTGTCGCGTACCCGCCCAGTCTCTTCCGGCTTCATTAAACTTCCATCGCCTGGCGAGCATCCCCTGACCAGTCCCGAGTGGATTTCACGAGATGCGGCCGAACTCAGCAAGGCGCACTGATGCCCCTGCTGCTGCGCCCCACGAAGCTTGCGTCCACTGCTTTTGCGCGCCTGCGGGACTGGGCCATCGTCGAGGATGGCCGGACGGTTGGCCGGATCGTTGAAGATGGCTCGGCGAGCACGCCGCCGGATCGGCGCTGGAGTTGGTCGATGGTGATGTTTGTCCCCGACCGGACAGGCATCGTGACAAGCGGCAGGGCGTCGACTCTCTCGGAGGCGAAGGCTGACTTCCGGCGGAATTGGGAGCGGGTGCGGACCTAGTCGCCGTTTGCGACCTTTTCGATGTGGTCGCGCCAGGGCGAGGAGGCGGAAAGCGCGGCGCGCGAACTACTATGCAAAGCTCGGCCGGAGCGCATCGTGGGCCGATTGTCTTTCCCGACGTGGGTATTGCATGAAAGAGGTCGCCCGGTCACAAGAGTGCGCCGTCAGTCATTGGCGGCCCTCCGCATAGTTAGCTTCCCCAGTTACCGGTAGCGCCTGTTCCAGTACCCTAATCGTCGGTAGTGCTGCTGCCGATAAATAAGGTGCTCGCCCTCGCCAGGAAATGGCTTGGCGTCGTAACCTTGTGATGGTGAACAGGACGATGATGATGCTGATGGCCAGGGCCACGGCGACGAGGACTGCGAGGCTTGCGAGTGAGGCGACAAGGGCGATAACCGCCAGCGTGTTGCTCATGGCATGCCGCGGCTCGTATGCTGGGATAAGTTGGCTACCCGGTAGTGCGCAGCCACTGCCACCAAGAGATGGGGTTATCGTTTTGGGGCGTGGGAAGCACGACTTGGCGCGTTACGGCTTTTGCTTGTTTGTTTCCAGTCGTCGGCATCAGTTCTGGCGTGAACTAGCTCTTGGCGCATCTCGTCGAGGCGTTGTTTGAGTTCTGTGATCCGTTCCTCTGCAAGTTTGAGGCGTTCTGCGGTTAGTGTGTTGTGGGTGTTGAGTTGTGTGTTGATGGGAAAAACGCGAACGAGTTCTGCGCCGTCGACGTGCCAGCCTTCGTGGTCTTTGGAACCTGAGAGAGCGCCGCGCTTGATTGCTTTCAGGATCACGGTGCGGCTCAGGCCGGTCACGTGCGCCGCCTGCTGCAGGGACAGGCCATGTTGCTGCGCTCCTGTTGTCGTGCGCAGCGTGCAGGGGTTTGGTTAAAGATCGGTTTATTTGTTGCGGTGGTTGTCGGCTTCAACTCGCCGACGGTGGCTATCAGGCGTGAGAGGGCGGCCGGGCCAGCTACGGGCGTAAGTGACTGGCACTGCCGGCGTGACCCGATACCCTTGCTCTTTGGGCCCTTCCTCGTCGAAGGGCCCTTTTTTAACGCCGCAGAGGATACCGCTGCGACGCGCGAACACTCTTGCGAGCGTTGGCTCGCATGCCAGGCAGGTCAATGCAGTCCGTCTGGCTAGTAAACGGAACGAGCCTGATCGGTGGTGGAGGGGTCGGGCCGAATCCCGGCCCCTCCTGGCAGCGGACGTTCGATGCTGCTCTAAGGAGAGTCAGTCGTCGGGGGTGACCGCGACACTCTTGTTGTGAGCGTCTGAAACTGCTGCAGCGCGAGTAATGGCATGGACGTTCTCCGGCGCGAAGAACTCCGCAGGTGATATCGTCCCGGCGTTCATCCGCGCAAACCCGTCCATAGCTTCTTGGTTGCCAGGAAGCGCGCCAAAAAGCTGCTGCGTCTCGGGCGGCAAAGGTTCCAATGTTGCCAGTTGACAGGTGAATTCGTACATCGCCTTTACCTGTGCGTCTCGCGTGCGGTGATACTCATCCATCGCGGCCTCGAACGACCGCGTTCCGGAGAAGGACGCATCGAGCGCGGTCGCGCAGAGTTCGGCATCGCGAAAGGCGTCCATGATTCCTTGCGCAGTAATAAAGTCTCTGTTGTAGCCGGCATCCCCCACCAACGCCCAACCGGGGCCGTAAGGCTTGCGGAAATAGTTCGTCACGGCTGCGCCGGCGAACCGCGCCTCCTGCTTGGCGCCGCGTAGACGATCGGAGAAGGACGGCGCCAGCTCGATCGTCCTTCTGTAGTTTCCTTCGATGTCCTTCTTGTTGTCCGCGAATTCCGCGTATGGCCATCCGGCAATGACCAGTGTCCGATCTTCATGCGTTGGAACGGCCGCAAATCCACGTTTCTCGCGGATGTAGTTTTCGAAACGGCCATCCATGGGTAGTCCACTCCAATAGGTGTAATACGCCGCAAGCAAGGGAGGCTTCTCATCATATTGCTCAGGTCGAACCGCCCCGGCTACAACCGAGTGCCTGCCATCGGCACCGACGACGACCTCTGCGCGCTCAGTGATCGCGTCGCCATGTTTCGAGCGACCCTTGATCCCAATGACGCAACCGCTTTCAATCAAAACCTCCTCGACGGTAAAGCCTTCGCGTACCTCCGCGCCCCCTTCGGTTGCCGCATCGACGAGAAGCTTGTCGAGCACCGTCCGCCGCGGACAGTACGCGACCGGCATTTCTCTTGTGCCTGGCGCACCAGCAATCGTGAAGGAACCGAAATCGAAGGAGTAGGTGTGGATTGGTGGACATCCGGTCGCTGTCAGGCGGTCGAGGAGATTCCATCTCGACAGAGATCTTATGCCGAGAGGATGCACCAGGTGCGTGGACACCGTGTCGCTCGGAAAGGTGGCGCGGTCGACGACGAGTACTCGATATCCTGCCCGAGCCAGCAACATCGCCGTCGTGGAACCAGCGCAGCGAGCACCCACGACGATCGCGTGGAATGTTTTGATCATTGTGACCTCCTCAAAGGTCCTGTTTGACTCCGGCCGTCCCATTCGCGCCCGACGATTTGAGTGGTTCAACCGCCGCCCTTTGACCCGTTTCGGCGACCGTGGCGGAACCCCACATGTACAAGGCCCAAGCTAACGCGGAAGGGTGGCCCCAATCTTTGCCGAAATTCCGTGTTTCTTTGCTGCGGGCTAGGGTGCGCGGGGCGCCGTTCGACTTGGAGAGGACGGATGGACGCTCTGTCAGAGGCGCTGAACGCGGTACGCATGACCGGCGCCATCTTCTATCATGCGGAATGCACGTCGCCCTGGGGATTCCGGGTGCCCCACCTTAGGGATGTTGCGCACGTGCTCGCTCCCGGAACAGAGCGGCTGATAAGCTATCACCTGGTCACCGAGGGAAAGGCGATCGTGCGGTTCGCGGAAGCGACCGTACCGGTCTCGGCCGGCGACGTGCTGATCATCCCGCATGGCGATGCCCATACCGTCTCGAATGGCTCACCTGCGAAATTTGTCGATAGCCGGACCTCGCTCGGCAAGTTCCTTACGGGAGCTCTGACCAAGATGCGATTGGGTGGTGGAGGCGAAACGACGAGGTTCGTCTGTGGTTATTTCGGGTGCGAACGACATGCCGACCGCCTTTTCCTGGCGGGACTACCACTCATGATCAGGGTCAACATCCGAGGGGACTCGGCAGGCCAGTGGCTCGAAAGCTCGGTTCGCCATCTGGTTTCCGAGGCGGGATGCGGCCGTCCTGGGCAATCCGTTCTTCTATCGAAGATGGCCGAAGCCCTCTTCATCGAGACGCTGCGGCGCTACATGGAGCAGCTGCCGTCGGAGCAGACGGGCTGGCTGGCAGGCGCACGGGACTTAGTGGTCGGTGGAGCGCTCGCCTTGATACACAGCCGGCCCTACCATCCATGGACCGTCACCGAACTGGCCGCGGAAGCAGGAACGTCGCGATCCGTTCTTACGGAGCGCTTTGCTCTTTACCTAGGCGAGCCACCGCTGACCTATCTGGCACGCTGGCGACTGCAACTTGCCGCAAGACTGCTGCAAACGACACGGAAGACGGTGCTGCAGGTGGCATCAGAGGTAGGATACGATTCGGAAGCGGCGTTCAACCGGGCATTCAAACGCGACTTTGGTGTCCCTCCTGGACAATTCCGAAAGACGATATCGCGATCAGATCAGGCGCGTGCCCCATAGCGAAGGACTAGGTCCCCATCCCCTCTAACGCGGCATGAACGGCCGCTATTGGGCACAAACCTGCCGATCCGGAATGTCCGCTTTCACGGCGAGTCTTGGAGGGTAAGCGGACGTGCCACGGAGATCGCGAAAGCGGGTGCGCGTTTCTCCCACCCGCTGTGCCGGATCGATTGTCAAAGACGAAAAGCCCGGCGACTTGCCAGTCCAGCAGACCGTGAAATTCGAGCTAGTCGTCACCGCGAAAGCGCTCGGCGGCTCGTTGCCGCGGACGAGGTGATTGAGTGAAGTTCGCGAGTCATCGCGTCTCTCGGCGGCTGCTGCGCTGCCGACCGACCGAGCGATATGCAATGCGCGCGTGCCCCAGGCAATAAGGCAATCCTTTGACTGGCTCGTTCCCGCAGAAGTAGAAGTCCTCGGCGCCCGGGTTGCTGATCGGCCAGCGGCATTTCCCCTGGCTGAGCTCGAGCAGCGTGCATCCGCGTCCGTTGTAGATAGGGATGTTTTCAGCGGGCGGCTGCGGGCTCGGGATCGCCGCCATCAGCATCTCATGCTGGGCGAAGATGTTCAGGCGCGGACGCTTTGAGCGCCAAGTCCTTGGAGTCTTGGGGCGCGCAACCCTTGCGGCACGCCTTTGCTCCAGCTGCCTGCCGATCACATCCTTGGGCCGCGATAGGCCCAGGCGGTTCACCTTGCCGATGACGGCGTTGCGGGTGACTCCGATCTCGCGGGCGGTTTGGCCGCATGAAAGGCCGGCATGGAGGCAACGCTTCAGCAGTTCGATGCGCTCCGAAGTCCAGGTCGCACAATTCGCGGACATGTTTATGGCCTTGCTGAGCGGATGATGGCTGAAATGGAGCAGTTCTGAAGGTTGCGGCAGTGTTGCAAAGTTATGGTTAACAATTCGTTAACGACCAAGTACGCGCCACCACCCACATCGGCGAGCGCGACGAGTGGTCTGAAAACCTACGGTGTAACTTTCGTCTGCCCGGATAGCGAGGCAGTTAACGTCCACCGGCTCAAGTCCGGGACGCCTAGCACGCATCCCATCTAAGGCAACGAAATCCGCGCACTACGGCGTCTGCAACGCGAGCAGGGGCCGTTTGCGCACGTGTTCTCGTCCGAGCGCGGCGGGCCGATGACACCGAAAGCGTTCGGTGCGCTGCTGGGCCGTAGGAGCGACGTTCGTTTCAATCACGTCTCAGTTTGCGTTCAAGGCAAAAGTTGCGACAGAACCGGGGAATCAGGTGATCATGAAGACTGTCGGCGGGAAAGCACTAGCTGAGATCGGGTATGCCAATTCCGTCAGCGTTGGGAAGGCGGAGGCAAAGGGCGTGGTCACCGCGGTACATCGCGACGATAGCAACCCTTTTGGCAATCGTGTCGACGGTTTACTTGGAATGAGCTTTCTTTCGAGGTTCAACATAAAACTGTCCCCAACGGCGATTGAGCTAACGGCAATCCCACTTCGATGAACTCGCTTATCGAGTAGGACAGGAAGGACTTGTCTCATGACCCCTCTAATAGGTAGGCGGCGGATTGTAGCTGAGGCGTGTCGCTGCATCTGCCTGCCTTGGACGGACTCAACTCCTTGAGCTAGGGTGCCTAATTCCTGCCGTATGCTGATGCGTAACGGCTTCATCTCGCCTTGCCTTCCGTCATCCGCCGACCGCCTGTTCGTGCTCGACCATTATCGACGGCAAGCCGTCCCTCTGCTGAGGAAGCGCCGGCGCGCCAAAGGGCCCAAGCCGCGGCCGTAACAGAATTTCGCTTAGACGACGAGCAGGCGGCAGCGGATGGCGGTGCGGGAGCGGGATTAGTCCAAAGCAGTCCGCCGCAAGCCACCGACGGTCCGTTCGAGAACCTCGGCGGCACTTTCAAGTGATGCCTGAAAGTCTGCAAGTACTGTTAGATTTTGAAAATCCTCGGCCCTCTTCTTCAAAAGTTCCCTTTCAATCTGCTCTGCAAGGGCGCGACACCTATCGAATGCTGCCTTCGTAGCAGCTTTCTCGATTGCATCGAGCCTGCGGAACTCACTTAATGTGCCGGAAATTGCGCGTCCGGAGTTGGTTCTTGCCCGCGACATTAGCGATCCCCGCGACATCAGGTTTCGAGCACGCTTTTAACGCTAGCAATTGCCTAACGTTCCGCTGTTTGACACTGAGATTATTTTGGTTCGCGAAGACGCTTCGAGTAGAGCGCGCTTGGCGGCAGGGCTATGGGTCGGGAATCCGAACTCAGGAACATTTCGGCGTTTCGAGGGTTCCGCATTGTCACAAGACGCATACGATCTCTGTGCGCGAGGCTTACCTGGATGGGGCTCGGAGCTTCCGCCGGGCTTTGTTGTGACGATTGACAAGGGTCGCGGCATTGAGCCGACGCAAGGGCGAAATAACCTCCGCCATGAATGAGCGGGATTTCCCGCACATCGTCGAGCTACCGCTCCCATCAGGCGGGTTTCGATCGCAGTCAGACGACATGCTCGCCTTCCACCGCGAGCGCGGCATCCAGCCTCGTCGCGGCGCCGGGTGGCACAACGACGAGCGGTACTATGTGCGCTACTGTTTTGCAGATTCCGCGCACGCCGACGCCTTCCGGGATCAGTTCGGCGGAGAGAGGACTACGTCGCCCCCACGTCGTCGCAGCAGGGCGCGCATTTGATTGAGGATCGGCGGTCGCCACGGGCGGCCCTTCGCATTTAGTCCGGCCTGTCCAAAAAGTAACGCCCCTGGCAGGTCCCGCGCGGCGCATGATGCCCGAGCGGCCAAGGGGTGGATGGAGTGGATGGAGCCATTCCGAGGCCGTGGGGCCGCCCTGGCTCGCCGCAATCCTCTGGAGTCGGGCGGCCCCCGCCCAAATCGACAAGGAGAGGCCGCGCCAACGCCAGGAGCGCCAGCGCGGCCCATGCGCGGCGGCGGTTCGTCCGATGCTCGCCGCATGTTGTGGGTTGGCTTTGTCAAACGAAGAAGAGTCCGACGCCAGCGGCGCGGGCTCTCCTTGAAAGACCCGGCGAGGCCGGGGCCGATGGGGAGGCCGACTGTCTAGACCAGAGAAGCGACGTTAAGCCCCACCGCCACCCCTAAAGCGGGGGCGATTTGACTCGCAAAGCATCCTACCTAGGCATAGTTATGAGACATCACCGGCAGCGGCCCAGGCGTCGGTGGCCGAGAGACCGGTCGCGCTCCCGCCAAAAAATCGGGAGCCACTTCGTCATGTCACTGCTATTCCAACCATCGCCGGTATTCCAACCACCGCCGCCGCCGTGCGTTAAGTGCGGCATCACGACCGTCATAGACCCCGCATTCGAGGGGGGCCAACGGGTTTTCGTGGTTCGGTGCCCCGCATGCGAGCATCGTGGCACGTACTCACTCGATTATGACGCTCTACCGCCCGTGGTGAGCGCCCATGCCGATCACGCCATTCCTTAACGGCGTTCGGTTCGACCCAGAGACCAAGCGCGTTCTGGGTGTCGCACTCGAATTGGTCTGCATCGCCCTGCGGACGGGAGATAGCGACGAGGGCGTCATAACCACGCTCATTGGGTCGCCTTCGGCGGCAGCTTGTGTACCAGCTCGGGCCATTCGCTCTCATCAGCGCGCGCATCTCGTCGGACACGGCCTCGATACGCTCGAAGCCGAGTATCTCCTTGTGGACCCGCTCAAGATCGGCTGAGGAAGATTCGGGGCTTGATTCGGGGCTCGTATTTCCGCTTCTTCGCCATGAAACGAGTATAGGCGACCCAGCCACGCTGCGATCAAGCGATGGCCGAAGGCTCCCATCCCGCTACGCCAAGCCTCATGGGTCGTTCGCGACCGCCGCCGCGGCCTTCTCACGGATCGAGTGATCGTCTCACGTGATCTCATTTGTTCCGTTAACAAGGGAAATGGAACAAGTTCCATCTAATTTCCCGAGCCTTGGGTGTAAATCAGCCCTCTAACGACAATTGTTGCTTGCCGCACGAAGGGGGGTTGAGCCCGAGTGCATTCTGTTTATCTTCCTGACATCAGTTAATGAAGGGAGCTTCGGAATGAACTGGACAGCACCTATTCTCATTGAGATCTGCATCGGCCTTGAGATCAACGGGTACCTTCCCGCCGAGTTCTGAGTGCGATGCTGGTCGTTGTAAACCCGTCGGCTGCAAGGCCGGCGGGTTTCGTCTTATCAAGAACGTGAGACCGCGCCTCCTCCTCAGCCTCGCGCTTCACAGCCGGCGCCTCCGGGTTCTTGAACTTGAGCGGAGGCCCGCGTCGCGCACCTTGAGATCGACCAGGCCGCATTGCTTCCAGAACGGCGCGGCGCGCGCGACCTGCTTACCCGGCGTAGCGTTGCCCTCGGCGGCGGCGGCACCAATTGGAGCCTGGCGCAGGGGCTGGGCGGCGGCAAGAGCGACGCCTTCCAGGCCGGGCTTTATGGCGCGACGCGCTGGGGTCCGGCCTATCTCGCCACCGCCTTCACCTTCACCAATCACTGGATGTCAACGGACCGCCTCGCCTTTGCCGGCGACCACCTCACCGCGAGCTTCAACGCGCAGTCGTTCGGCGGACGGGTGGAAAGCGGCTACCGCTTCGCGACCATCTATGGCGGGCTCACGCCTTACGCGGCCATACAAGCGCAGAATTTCCGCACCCCGGGCTACAGCGAGACCGACCTCAACGGCGGCGGCTTCGCGCTCGCCTATAATTCGCGCAGCGCGACCGATACCCGCAGCGAACTGGGCGCGCGCCTCGATCGTCTGGTGCTGCTCAACCCCAGCGCCGCGCTCACCATGCGCGCACGCGTGGCCTGGGCGCACGATTGGGTGAGCGATCCGACGCTCGCCGCCGTGTTCCAGACGCTTCCGGGCAGTACGAGCTTCATCGTCGGCGGTGCAACCCCCGCGAAGAATTCCGCGCTCACGTCAGCCGGCGCCGAGCTTCGCCTCGCCAACGGCGTTTCGCTGCTGGCCAAGTTCGACGGCGAGTTCGCCTCGCACTCCTCCACCTACGCCGGCACCGGCACCGTGCGATATACGTGGTAGGCCATACGACCCGGCCTCATTCTCAGGTCCCGTCGCATTGCCGTTGCTGTCGATCGACTTTCGCATCGTGGCCAAGATCCGGTTGACCAGCGCCGATGCTTGCCCACTTGGCCTGTGGATTCAATGGATGTCGCGCCTCTCCGCGGCCGGGTGATCGACTCCTTGTGCCAGCGCCGACAGGTCATCGCCGCCTGCTCACCGATCAGGGAGTCGCGACGTGCTCAACGGAACACGCAGAGCAAACTCAACGCCTGCATTGGCCGGTGGTTGCGTCAGAGTGGCATCCAACTGTCTCGCAAGCGCTGTGACAAGGCGGGTCCCGAGCCGTTTGGTTTTGGTCACATCGAAATCGACAGGCAGCCCCACGCCTTGGTCACCAACGGAGACCAGAACCGCATTGTCGCCCTCCAGCGCGAGCCGGACATGGATGGGTCCGCCGGGACAATCGGGGTATGCATACTTGGCGGCATTTGTAACCAGTTCATTGATGATCAGTGCCACGTGAATCGCGCGGTCGGCGGCGAGTTGAACCTCCTTGGGTGAGTTGAAAAGCAGTGTGCAGGGCGAGACCGCGGGCTCGAGGTCCTTGAGTACTTCCCGGAGATAGGCGCCCAGATCGATTTTCTCAAAGTTCGCGTCCTGGGCGAGGCGTTCATAGGCATGCCCGACCGTTGCAACACGGCTTGATGCTTCTGTCAGTCGCGCGCTGACGTCGGGTTGGCCGGCCGAACTGGCTTGCAGCTGGAGCATGCTAACGACCACCTGCAGGCTGTTCTTGACGCGGTGGTTGATTTCCGCGAGCAGAACCTGATGATGATCGAGCGCCGCTTTCAGCTTGCGCTCGTGGCGCTGCCGCTCGATTGCCATCCCGAGAATATTCGCCGCCCCTTGCAGGAACGCGAGGTCATGCACGCTGAACTCGCCCTCCGACCTGCTGTCCACCTCAAGCACTCCGAATGGGGAGCCGTCGCCTTGCAAGATGACGTTCATCGCACGGCGAATGCCGTGCTCCACGAGCAACTCGGGAGTTCTGAATTCGTTGCTCGTTTTCCAGATGATTGGATATGACGGGCTTGCCGGTGCGCAAGGCGAAGCCGGCCGGGGACGCGAGATCCGCGCCAACGCTTGCTGAGCCCACGACTCCTTCACCCCATCCAACCCCAGCACGCACCAGAAGCCGGCTCTCGGCCGGGAGGTATTCCAACACTTTACAGTATTCGGCCTCCAGACCTTCAGCGGTCAGATGCGCGGTGTGGTCGAGCAGTTCCATGAACTGCGCGCCTTGCAACGCCAGAACACCCAATTCCGCGAGTATCTCCTGCTGACGGATACGCAGGCGAAGCGCGCGCTCGGTGAGGTCCGAACGCTGATTACCATCTGGACCGGGTTCGACTACTGGCTCGCCTTGATCTGGTGCTGGGGTCATCGCGGCCTGGATACCATGTTGGAAGGCTGTTCGCTCCGGTCGCCAAGCAGTTCTGTCGTGCTGGCTCCATCGCGGCGCGGTTGCAGAACTCAAGCCGCGCGGGTGCGACCATGGGGAACTTGTCTGTTCCCTACCCGACACATCCGAACTTTAGCCCGCAAGAGGCTAAGTTTCCCCCTTCGAGCTTTGTTAGGGCGGGGGTGGTCCTGGCGCTTCCATCGGACCCCGCGCGGCCTCGACGATACCGGAAAGCGCCGAAGATAAAGTATTACGATATTTGTTCTATTCCGCCAACGAGCGGCCATTTGATCGTTGCGTTACCCGCTTTTTCACTGTGGAGCGCGTAGTCAGTTCATCCGCGCGTGATCGCATGGCCGACCTGGTCCGGCCAACTCCGCAGCGTCCGTTGCGTGATTGAGGTCGGGCTGATCTCGGTCATGATGGCCTGACCGCCGACAATGTGGTGCTGCGGCTCGTTCGGCTGCCTATGATGCGACCCGCGTTTGTCGCTGGATGTCCATAACGCGAAGCAGTTTCGAAATTGGCGCTTCGATCTCCGGGGTTTGTTCTGTCTGTCGTAGCCTCAGCGAAGGGTTGGCGACGACTGGTGTCGTTCGACCGTCCCTCTCGCAGCAGCCTGGTCCGGCCCCCTGGTTCGGCAAGTAGTCCCGTGGCCCGTGACGGCGACAATCTCAGCCCGTGCGTCCAGATTCAGCCAAGCCCGCAAGGGCACCCCAGAACGCGCGCACGGCGTCCTGAGCGAGTTTTCCGTCGAGCGTGAACTGCTTCACATCGAGGCGACCGGTGCCGTGCGAGGCTCAACTGCGACGCTGGTGGGAGATTTGTCTGATGGCAAAAAAGACGGACGTTCCCGGTTACTCGATCCATAGCACGGACATGTCGGACACGCATTTTGAGGAGGCCGCCAGGAACCTGAAAATCAGGCCGTTTTATACCGGGCCCGACTCCAGGCCGTTCAGTTGCCTGAGGGCCACGCAGCTTTTCGATCCGGTCTCGAAGCGGTCATACAACGATTTCTATCTGGATGGGGCATCTGGCTGATGTCGTTTGTTCGAAAGGCGAAGCTGCGATAGCGGTTGCGCCATCGCGCAAGCTCCGGCTCACGGAACACCACACATTTCGGTCCGTGCCATGCGCAGCACCCGCGCCGCCCTGGATCGAGATGACTTTATTCGAATCGTCATCGCGCTCTAGCTTATTGCTGGAGCATGATCTTTTCCGAAAACCGGTGCCCGCCCCGGATCAAGTCCGGGGCAGGCTTTTTCGGGCCTCTAGCGGCGCTCCTCGGGGCCTGTGTGCAAATAGGTCAGCATGTTGCTGGCGAGCGAATAACAAAGCCAGCCGAGCACAAGTCCCGCTATCGCAATACCGATTTTGGTCCAGACGCCGGTTGGCTTGTCCAGGAAAAATGCCGCCGCCACGCCGCCGATGACCATGCCTGCGCCCACGTTATTCCAGAACGACGCCGCCAACTTCACCCGCTCGTTGCGCTGTACCATCGAGCCGCTGCCAAAATGGTCCTCGAGCCGCATGTCTGTCCTCCTCAAATTCCAGTGAAAGAGATAAATAGCCGAAGAAGCAGTGGGAGTTGTCGAGGTTCGTTTATTCCACCCAGGCGGTCGCCCTGGATGCGTTCTTCGGTGGGTGCTCCTCAAGCGCGGCGAGCCCCGACACATCATATTTGCGGCACTCGCGGTCCCTGTGCCGGACATCATCTGCTGGCTTGTCAGGCAGGCCTCAGTCAATTAGTTGGACCGGGTCGGCCTCGAACGTCGCCCAACGCGACAGCCGGAATTTCAGCCGGACCCGCTCCCGGTGTTCACGGCCGCAGCGCAGGCCCCCCCAAGGGAGATGCTTCGTGGCGATCGTCTTCAAAGGTCTTCCACCACACGACTTGGCTCCTGCGAGATCGGTCGCGGCCCACCCCAAGGACGGAAACGTCGAAGTGACGCTGTGGGTGCCGGACGAGTGGCATCCCCCGACATCCATCGCCATTCGGGTCGAGATGCCCCCTGCCGTTGCGCGCGAGCTTGCAGCCGTTCTGATTGCCGCCGCGACGGAGGTGGACTCTGCGGGATAATCGGGGACTTCCCGCCCCCACAACGTCAGTCAAAAATGCGGTGCGCAATGTGGCGCACAAGAAACCATGAGCCGGCGGCGCTGAAATGCGTCAGGTCGACCTGGACTATGTCTTTCGCAGTGTCCCCCAACCGAACCAGGCAGCCGTTCTCATTGCAGAGCGTGTCATGGGCGGAGACGTAATCGACGCCAAGGCTGGATGTGATCTCCCGGAGTTGCCGATCGGCCGCGGACGCGCGTGCGTCGAAACCGAACAGCCGCTCCGGAATTCCACGCGACGGATCCGCACGGTAGGCCTTGTACAGCATGATTTGCGGCGGTTGAGGCCAAGCCGGAACCGAGCCCACCACGACAATGCGGTGAACACCGTTTCGCTGAAAATCTCGCAAAGTCTCGCTGATTCTTTGAACATGGCCGTAGCGCTGCCAATCCGCGCCGAAGACGACGATGTCGGGCTTGAGTTGTGCAATCAGCTTCTCGTTGGCGGCTGCCAGATCGCGGCACTTTTGCTCATCACGTGACGCTATGTCACCCACCGGCGCACAACCCCAGCCCCAACTCATCACTTGCAGCCGGAATGCCCGCTCGTTCTGCAGAAAGCGCAGGCCAGGCAGAAGATGGCCGGCGTGGGAATCGCCGTACAGCAGCACCAATGGTCCGGCGGAATTCCTGCTTTCGTCGGCGGGCGGATAGTCGGCTCCCGCGGCGAGCGGGGTAAGGAGAGCCTGCACCTCCTTGGGGTAGCGGATTGCCAAGCCTCCGACCTGGTCTATGCCGAGCCCAAACAGCGCAATGGCAACCAGGCCCGCCGACAATGCCGCGGTGACCCGGCGTGCGGGGTAGCCGGTTCTGCGTGAGCGGATTGGCCGCTCAATAAATTGATAGGTCAGCCAGGACAATACGAATGTGAGTGCAATCGCGACGATCGCAGTCGTGCGCAGGTACTCATTGCCCTGGTCGCTGCGCGCGACGGTGCGGATGAGAACGAGAAGCGGCCAGTGCCACAGGTATAAGGGGTAGCTGATCAGCCCGACAAAAACGAGTTTCGGATGCGCCAGCGCGGTCCGGTTGAGCCAGGCCTGCGGGCCCGCCGCAATGATCAAAAAGGTACCGCCCACCGGCAACACGGCCCACCAGCCGGGGAAGCACTCCTCGCTGGTAAAAGCAAGGCCCGCGACAATCAGCAACAGCCCGGTTGCAGCGGTGACGTCGCGCCATCGTGGCCCCGAGAGTTCGAAGCGGGTCGGCAAGCGGAAGCTCTCGCGAAGGAGATAGCTGCAGGCCAGCAGGCCACCCGCGATGAACTCCCAGAACCTCGTCAGCGGAAGGTAGAACGTGAAGGAAGGATGATGACGCACCAGTGCGATGTTCAACGCAAATGAAACGATTCCGATCAGCGCCAAAGACAGTCCGATCGCTCGGTAGCGCCAGAGCAAAAGCAGAAGCGCCGGAAAGACGATGTAGAACTGCTCCTCGACCCCGAGCGACCACAGGTGCAGCAAGGGCTTGGCAGCAGCCGGGACGTCGAAATAGCCGACTTCAGAATAGCTCAGAATATTAGCCGCGAAGGCAGCCCCGGCCAGCGTGTGTCTTCCGAGCGCGGCGTACTCGGTCGGCGGCAGAATGAACCAGCCGAGAATCCATATCGCCAACAGCACCACGATCAATGCGGGGAAAAGTCTTCTGATGCGCCTTGCATAGAATTCCATGAAGCTGAAGGAGCCGTCCCTCAGCTTGGTCAGGATCAAGCTCGTGATCAGGAACCCCGAAATGACAAAGAAAATGTCGACGCCGACAAACCCACCGGGGACTGCTGCCGGGTTCGCGTGAAACCCGATAACCGCCAGCACGGCGATGGCGCGAAGGCCATCGATGTCGGCGCGATACGGAATTTCCTGAGCTCCAGCTCGATGCAAAATGACCATCCCCATCGCGTCGCCCCTGCTCCCTTCCAGTGGGCGGGCACCACCCATGTCGAGCAGCCGCAAGACTCAAGGCGGTTATTGGCCCGCAACCAGGTTGGCGGCGGCGCCATCCCAGCCGGATGTCCTGCGCCGGTCTCCGCCGGCATGAAGCTTCGACTCACCAATATATCAGCGGTGTTTAAAGACGCAGCAGGCGGCTATTTGCGCGCGGTGAGACTAATGACCGCCGACATGCCGGCGTGCGACGTGCCTTCATGCATCTCGCGCTCTTCTTCGGCGATCGTCATGTCGCGGAAACCGCGGAAGGCATCTTCGAGCATCGCGCGCGTGTAGAGGTTCTCGACCTGCTTGGGTCCGCCGGTGCCGTACTGCAGCTGCCGCGGCGTGTAGCCCTGGATGATCAGAAGACCGCCGGGCTTGAGCGCCCTCCGCATCCCCGCCCATTTCTGCGCCCGCTCGGTGGGCGAACTGAACTGCGTGAAAATCTCGACGACGACGTCGAACGCCGCTTCCGGATAGGACCAGGTGTGGACGTCGGCCTGCACGAAGGCGATTTCGACCCCGCGCTCATGCGCAAGCGTCCGCGCCTTGCGTTGCGCAGACGGCGAGAAGTCGACCGAGAGAACGTCGAGCCCCTGCTCTGCCAGCCAGACGCCGTTGCGCCCTTCCCCGTCCGCGACCGCGAGCGCCTTGCCGGAGCGCGGCAGCAACGCCTTGCATGCCGCCAAAAAATAATTCGGCTCCCGGCCGAAGGCATAGTCGGGAGTGCGATACCGGCTCTCCCATCGCTCGTATTCGCCGGCGTCCTCGTCCACGTCCGACTCCTCTGTACGATGCCGGTCGCCGCGCTGATGCGGCCGCGAGCGATCAGTTCTCGGCAAAAGCGATCAGCTTGCGTGCACGCGACGGGTGCCGCAGCTTCTCGAGCGCCTTCGCCTCGATCTGCCGGATGCGTTCGCGGGTCACGCCGAAGACCTTGCCGACTTCTTCCAGGGTATGGTCGTCGGCATCGCCGAGGCCGAAGCGCATGCGCAGGATGTGCTGCTCCCGCGGCGTCAATTCGGCAAGCGCGTCAGCCACCAGCTCCGTAAGCATCGACGCCTCCACCGCGGCATGCGGGTCGACCGCGTCCGGCGCCTTGATGAGGTCGCCCAAAGTCGCGTCGCCGTCCTCACCGACCGGAAGGTCGAGCGACGCCGGCTCCTGCACCAGGGACAGCACCTGCTCGACGCGCGCGATCGGAATGCCCGTGCGTGCCGAGATCTCGGCCGCCCCGGCATCCCGGCCGTGCCGCTGACTGAGCCTGCGTTGCTCGCGCCGCACCTTGGCCGCGATCTCCGTCATGTGGACAGGAATGCGAATGGTGCGGCTTTGATCGGCAATGGCGCGGGCGATCGACTGCCGGATCCACCACACGGCGTAGGTCGAAACCTTCACGCCATGACGGTGGTTAAACTTTTCCACCGCATGCATGAGGCCCATGTTGCCTTCCTGGATCAGGTCGAGGAACTCCAGGGAGCTGCGGCGGCGATACTTCTTGGCGATGGAAACAACCAGTCGCAGATGGGCCTTCACCATCGCTTCGCGCGCCGTCTTCAGCTCGCGCCGCGCCCGCTCCACGCCGGCGACGGCGTGGCGAAAATCGGTGATCGACAATCCGACGCCGTCGACCAGCGCCACCAGCTCGCGGCGCAGTGCGGCCACCTGCTCGGAGCCCTGCCGTTCGAACGCCTTCCATCCCGGCGTCCGCGATGCGGCCGCGTGCCCGGGCCAGGCGGGATCGAGCTCATGCTCGACATAACGGGCTAGCAGGTCTCGGCGTGCAAGGCCGCAGGTTCGCGCGAGCCTCACGACCTCCTGTTCGACCTTCAGGAGAGCCGCCCGTCGGCGCTCGAGCTCCGCCAGCAGGTCGGAAATTCGGTCGGGGTGAAGCCACAGATCCTCCAGCTCCCGGGCAAGGTCCGAGCAAAGACCCTGCAGGCGGGGCCGGGCGTTCTTGGGGAGATCACGACCACGCCTGACGGCCGCGAGGTGCTTCCGGCGCAACGCCGCGAGCTGCGCGAGCGAGCGCGAGCACACTGTCGAGACGGGCGGTCACCTCGGTCGAGCGCGCGTTTGCGCTCTCGGAATCCGCCTCGTCGTCTCCGTCCGGCAGCCCGGGCTGGAGGTGCACCTGCTCGTGCGCGCCTTGAGGCACAGCCGCCCCATCGGGCCGCGACAGGTCCTGATACATGGAGAGATCGACGAGGTCGCGGAGCCGCAGACCCCCCGCGTGCACATCGCGCCGCCATTGCTCCATACGCTCGATCAGCGCAGGGATTGCGCACAGGCCGGCTACGACAGCATGCTGCGCTGCCTCGATGCGACGGGCGAGCGCGAGCTCGTCCTCGCGCGAAAGCAGTTCGGCATTGCCCAACTGGCGGAAATAGGCGTCGACCGGATCGCGCGAGAAACCCACCTCGCGGCCCGCGGCCGGGCGCGCGTTGTCGTCAGCGCGGCCGCTGCCGGGCGTCTTGTGACCCGGCGCGCTCGGCCGCGCCTCGATGAGATCGACAAGCGTGGCCTCGCACTCAAGGGCCGCGCCCTCGAGTTCGTCGGCAGACAAGCTGTCCATTTCAAAGGCCATCGGGCGGCAAATCCTCTCAATATCGGCCAGACCACCCGCCCCGCCGCCAATACGGTGCGAATGCGAGTGGCCCAAAGGGGAGTCGCCTCGGCATACAACCGAGGACTCGATCAGCGCCGGGCCACAAATTTGGGAAAATTCAGCGTCGGCGTGCCGGCCGGCGCCTCGAACCTCCCGCGCCGGCTCTCCCCGCGGAAATGGGCCCGAACGGCGCGAAAATCAAGCCTTTTTGCACGCCAAGTCGCGCTACCGCCGGTCGGCGCAGGTGGCCAGGGGGGTGCGCCCGGAAGGCTCCACCTTCGAAAGCGATTTGCGTCAGGCCGGGCTGCCCCCAAGGTCCGCCCGCGTGCCTGCAGGCGCGGCGAGAAACCCGCCGCCCTCTACCGCGGCCGGTCGCGCGCGGCCGGCCACCTTTACCGGTGTTTAAATACCGCAAAGGGCTCTCACCTCGTCGGCAGGCAAACCAACGCAAGGCGTGCCGCAATATTGTTCGGAGCTGGACCGAGACGCGTGAACCATAACCAGGGTTCGCGACACTAAAGCTTGGAAGAGAAAGCGTTCCATCCCTGCAACCGTGCGTGACCCCATGATCTCCGTCATCCCCACCGAGCTGCTCTGGCTGTCGGCTGCGTTCATCATGCTGATGGCCGCGTTTCTGGCCAGCGCCGCGGAATAAGCGAGCCTGACCGCTCGGAGAACTTGACGGCCGGTGTGCGTTCCCGCGCGTTTGCGTCGAGGAGGGCAATCCGATGTCAGTCGATCCACGGCCCGCGATGCCGAGCCTGCCGGTCCGGCGAGCCGCATTCAGAGCGCGTCGAGACTGGTTCGTCACCTTGGTCGCGACCTGCGTCACGGTACTCACGGCCGCAATCGCCGTGCTGATCGTGGCCGCCGCCGCCGTTACCTTCACGATGACCTGACGCGTCCGATCCTTTCCGGCACACCTGTCGCCGCGCCTGGCGCGGCGTCGTCCGATCATCGTGACCTTGGGTCCATAACGGGACCTGTCGATAGCGGCGGGCGCTGGCGGCCGCGATGTACCGGCAGCCGCGACATCGCGATGACCGGTTGCGTACAAGCCCGCCCGGAGAAATCCACGGCGGGTTTTCATTTCCGCAATTGGCCATTGATTGGCCAGCCCTTTCAGCCCTGTTTGTCCAACTGGGTTTCCCCGGTCAGCACAACTCGCTGGTGCGATTGTGTGCTGGCCGCTCCGCCCCCTTCCCAACGAAAACACCATGGGTGGGCACTGGCGCGGGCGTGGGGGCGCGCTAGGATCGACAGATGCAGGCACCGAAGAAGAAGAGGCCGACCGAGAAGCTGCAGCCGTGGCGCGCTATCTGCTGCGCCGCGCACCCGCTTCCTGGGATCCTCTACGCGTTCAAGATCGCCGAGGACATGCGTCGGCGGCTGATCGTGCAGCCGCATGGCGACTGAGCCCCGGCTGAGATAAAGGGGAAATCTGATGACACGACTTGTGCTGGCGGCCCTCGTGCTACTGAGTTGCGCATCATTCACAACCAAGCTTTTCGCTCAGGCCAGCCAGACTGCGCCGCCTGTGCCCCTCAGAGCGCCATCCGTGAATACAGCAATCCACACATGTCAGATCAATTGTGACACACAGGCAATGTTCTGCCAGAACTCCTGCATTCCTACTACTGCCGCAGGGGCAACGGGGGGTGGCGCCGCTTGCAATCTCAACTGTTCAAGTCAGCAGCTTGTTTGCAAACAGCGGTGTAATTGATAGCGGCCACTGACGCTCGCACGATGGCTCAAGATGAAGAACCGGACGTGCCAGCGGTGAAGATGGTGACCGGCGGCATCGCGGTGTGTGCGCTGGTACGAAGATTGGGAAGTTTCACGGTGCCGCCGGTCGAAGCATTAGACGGCGGTTGCGTTAACGGACCGTTGCCGGGCTGCGGCACGGGCGCTCGGGATCAGTGACGACCGCGATCCGACGCCGCCGGTTATTCGGCCGGTGCCGGCGTTGCGGCCTTGCCTTTGCGCGCCAGGCGCCATTCCTCGAACCGGCGCACGATCACAAAGAACGAAGGCACGAACAGCACCGCCAGGCAGGTCGAGGCCAGCATGCCGCTGAACACCGCGATGCCGATCGACTTGCGCGCGCTGGCACCCGCGCCGGTGGCGAGCACCAACGGCACCACGCCCAGGATGAAGGCGAACGAGGTCATCAGGATCGGACGGAAGCGGGCGCGCGCGGCCTCAAGGGCGGACTCGAGGATCGGCTTGCCGTCGAACACGCGCCGCTCGCGCGCCACTTCCACGATCAGGATGGCGTTCTTGGCCGAGAGCGCGATCAGCAGCACCAGTCCGATCTGGGTGTAGAGGTTGTTGTCGATCCCCAGGCCCTTGAGGGCGGCGACCGGACCGACCAGGGAGAGCGGCACCGCCAGCAGCACCGCAATCGGCAGCCACCAGCTCTCGTACTGT
Organism: uncultured Alphaproteobacteria bacterium; assembly: GCA_963739385.1. Classification (GTDB taxonomy): domain Bacteria; phylum Pseudomonadota; class Alphaproteobacteria; order Rhizobiales; family Xanthobacteraceae; genus VAZQ01. Next base: position 24,461 of record CAVUAI010000009.1, on the reverse strand, counting down.
CCCGCCAGCACGAGATACACCAGCAGCATCGCCATCGCGAAGATGTAATAGATCTGGTTGCCGACCAGTTTCTCCTGGTACGACATGGCGGTCCATTCGAATCCGGTCCCCGGCGGCAAGAGCTTGTCAGCGATCTGCTCCATCAGGGTCATCGCCTCTCCGGAACTGAATCCGCTGGCCGGCAGCCCGATGATCGTCGACGACGGGTAGAGATTGTAGAGGCTCAGCAGCGACGGCCCGACCGATGGGGTGATCTTGACCATTGTCCCGAGCGGGATCATGGCACCCTGCTTGTTGCGCACCGGAAGCTGCTCGATGTCCTCCGGCCGCAGGCGAAACTGCGAGTCGGCCTGAACGTAAACCTGGAACACGCGGCCGAACTTGTTGAACTGGCCGACGAAGCTGGAGCCGAGATAGGCCCCGAGCGTGGCGAACACGTCATCGATCGAGACCTGCAGCGTCTCTGCCTTGGCGCGATCCACGTCCACCTTCATCTGCGGCACGGTCGAGCGGTAGGAGGTGGTCACCCGCTGCAAGCCGCTCTGGGTCTGGGCATCCTTCACCACCGCGTTGGTCACGCTCTGCAGTTTGGTGAGGTCGAAGCTGCCGTCACGCAGCTCAATCTGCATGGCAAAGCCGGCCGCGTTGCCGATCCCCTGGATCGGCGGCGGCGGGAAGACCACGATACGCGCCTCCGTGATGACGGCGAAGTCGCGGTTGAATTGCTGGAACAGCGAAAGCAGATCCTCGCCCTTGCCACGGACGCTCCAGTCCTTGAGCACCACATAGGCGACGCCGGCATTGGGCAAAGTGGAATTATTGTCGAGCGCGGAAACGCCGGAAATCGCGATCACGTTTTCCACCGCCGGGTTCTTGCCGGCGATTTCACTGACCTGATCGAGAACGCGCTGGGTGCGCACGAGCGATGCGCCGTCCGGCAATTGCACCATCACCAGGACATAACCCTGATCTTCGATCGGGAGAAAGCCGGTCGGAATGCGGGAGAGGCCGTAGCCGGCGCCGCCGATCACGGCGAGTGCGATCACGCACATCAGGCCGCTGCGGGCGACCATGCCGCCGATCACCCGTGAATAGCCGCGCTCGAAGCGATCGTAGACGGCATTGAAGCCGCGGAAGAAAAAATTGCGCCGTTCGGGCGGCACCGGCGGACGCAGCCAGAGCGCGCACTGCGTCGGCTTCAAGGTGGCGGCGTTGATGGCGCTGAGCAATGCGGTGGCGGCGATCACCAGCGCGAATTGTGCGAACATCTGCCCGGTAAGGCCGGGAATGAAGGCGGCCGGCAGGAACACCGACATCAAGACCAGCGTGATGCCGATGATCGGGCCGAACAGCTCGTTCATGGCCTGGATTGCCGCATCTTTTGGCGGCAAGCCGCGCTCGATGTGGTGCGCCGCGCCTTCAACCACCACGATCGCGTCGTCGACCACGATGCCGATCGCCAGCACGATCGCAAACAGTGTCGAGAGGTTGACGGTGAACCCCAGCGCCGCCATGCCCGCGAAGGCGCCGATGATGGTGACCGGCACCGTCGTCATCGGCACGAGCATCGCGCGCCAGTCCTGCAGGAACACCAGGATCACGATCAGGACGAGGATCGCCGCCTCGAACAGCGTCTTCCAGACTTCCTCGATGGAGGCGCGAACGAAGACCGTGGTATCGAATGGAACGGTATAGGTCAGCCCCTGCGGAAAGCTCTTCGAGAGCTGGACCATCTTCGCCTTCACCAAGCCGGCCACGTCCAGCGCGTTGGCCTCGAGCGTCTGGAAAATGGCGATGCCCGCCGCCGGCTTGCCGTTGAGCGTGAAGACCTGGCTGTAGGTCTGGGCACCGAGCTCGACGCGGGCCACGTCGCGCAGATAGGTCATCTTTCCGTTCGACTCGGTCTTGACGACGATGTTTTCGAATTGGCTGACATCGTCGAGCCGGGCCGCAATGTCGAGTGTGTACTGGAACGGCTGCGTGCTCGGTGTCGGCGGCATGCCAAGCTGGCCGGCCGTGACTTGCTGGTTCTGGCCTTTGAGCGCGTCGACGACGTCTTGCGTCGTGAGGGACCGCGCATAGAGCTTGTTCGGGTCGAGCCATATCCGCATCGAATACTGGCCCGCGCCGAAGATATTGACCTGCCCGACCCCGGGCAGCCGGGCGAGCTCGGGCTGCAGGTTGATGGTCGCGTAATTGGCGAGGAACAGGCTGTCATACCGCGCATCGGGCGACGTGAGAGTGACGAACTGGAGGATGGCGGTGGATTTCTGCTGCACCGTCACGCCCTGGGCCTGCACCGCCTGCGGCAGCTGCGCGAGCGAGGCCGACACCCGGTTCTGCACGAGCACCTGGGCGAAGTTGATATCCATCCCGATCTTGAAGGTGACGATGAGGGTATAGGTGCCATCGGAGGCGCTGAAGGACTGCATGTAGATCATGCCGTCGACGCCGTTCACCTGCTGCTCGATCGGCAGCGCGACGGTATCGACCACCGCGCGCGCACTCGCGCCGGGGTAGCGGGTCGTGACCGAGATGGTCGGCGGCACCACATTGGGATATTGCGCCACCGCAAGTTTCAACAGCGCCACGCCGCCGATCACGACCATGAGGATGGCGAGCACGTTCGCCAGGACGGGGCGCTCGATGAAGAACTTCGAGATCATGCGGCGGCGCTACTTCGGGGCGGCCGGCTGCGCGGCCGCGTCCTTGGGCAACTGCAGCTGCGGATCGACCTTCTGACCGGGAATGGCGTCGAGGATGCCGGACACCACCACACGGTCGTCGGGCTTGAGGCCGCTCTCGATCACTTGCATGCCGTCCGCCGTCTGACCGAGCTGCACCCGGCGCTGTTCGACGATGTTGTCGGCATTGACGATAAGCAAGTATCGGCCTGCCTGGTCGCTGCCGACGGCCACTTCCGGGATGAGCAGCGCCTGCTCGGCGCGCAACGGCACACGCACCCGCACGAAATAGCCTGGCAGCAGGCTGAACTTCTCGTTCTCGAAGCTGCCGCGGACCTGCAGCGTACCCGTCGACTGGTTGACCTCGGGAGCGACATAGTCGAGCAGGCCCTTATGCGGGTATCCGGTCTCGGTCTGCAGCCCGACCTCGACCGGGACCTTGTTGATGAGCTCGGTGATGGTCACGCCACGCGCCGCCATCTGAGCTCGAACGCGCTGCACATCGCGTTCGCTGAGATTGAACCAGACCCAGATCGGATTGAGCTGGACGATGGTCGCAAGCTCGCTCGCATGGCTGCCGCCGACCAGTTCGCCGATCGACACCTTGCGCGCAGTCACCACCCCGTCGAAAGGCGCTGACACCGTGGTGTAGCCGAAGTTGATCTCCGCGGTCTCGGTATTGGCCTGCGCCTGCAGCACGCTGGCGTGCGCGGTGTCGCGGTTGGCGCGGGCCCTGTCGAGGTTGGCCTGGGTCGAGACGTCCTTGGCCTGGAGCTCCTGCTGCCGGGTGAATTCGGCCTGGGCATTGACCAGCGTCGCCTTGGCCCCCTCCTCCGCCGCCTGCGCCTGCTCCAACTGGACCTTGTAGGGCTGCGGCTCGATCACGAACAGCGGCGTGCCCTTCTTCACCGCCGCGCCGTCCTGATATTTGATCTCCTGGACGTAGCCCTCGACACGCGCCACCAGCTTGACGGTATTGATCGAAGCGGTATTGCCGGTCGCCTCGAGATAGGGCGTGAACATCTGCTGCGCCGGAAATTCAACCACCACCTTGGGCGGCGGCGGCGCAATGAAACGGTTCTCCTGGCCGCAGGCGCCGAGCAGCGCCAGCATCCCGGCGCCGGCGACGAGCGACCACCGTCGCTGGTTGCCCACTTCTCCCGGCCGGGCGGCCGGACTCTCCTCGACGCCACACCGCATCTTCACCTCTTCAGGCCCTCCTGCGATGACCGCCATCGCCGCGTCCCGCGACCGAGGACGGCAGCCTCCAATCCAGCGGCGCAGGTTACGACGCGTGGATATTTTCGCGCCAGCCGATGGTCGGCAGAAGTCGGACAAAAAATGATGACGATTGCAACCGTCATGCACGAACGACCCTATTGCGACGCTTTGGCTGCCGGTGGCCGCTCTTTCGTTTCCGCCTTGAGCTGAAGCTCCTGGATGACCTCCTGGCCATAGCGCGTGAGCGCCCCGCTCTTCTCGGCGTCGCCAACCCCTGCGAGCCCGACGACACCCTGGCAATAGGCGAGGATCAACGCATTGGCGAGGTCTGCCGGCCTGGCCTTGGGATTTTGCGCGAGCATGGTGTCGGCCTGGGCGATTGCGGTCGGCGCGGTGAAATTCAGCTCCGGCTTGCCGACGATCGGCGTCGCGGCCGCAACCAGGGGCGCCGGCACGCGCGCGGTGTCACCGGTCGGACATTTGAGCGCCGGCTCCCAGGGCGGATCGCGCTCGGCCAGCGAGGCCCCGATGGAGGCCGCCCAGATGATGCCGACCTCGGGCTCCGCTTCGGCGACGACGCTTTGGTCCGAGAGGTAGGACGTGATGTTGAGCGCGAACTGTTTGAGGGCCGCGCTCTTGGCCTGGTCCGACCCTCCGCTCCTGGCGACGATCGGGCAGTACGCGGCCACCAGATTGTTGACGATGTCCGCCGTGCCGGCGTCCGGATTCTGCGCCTTGTACTGATCGACCAGCGTGGCGTAGCTGACGGACCGCTGCGACAGCCGCCCGCTCAAGGCGGCGATCAGGCTCGGATCGAGCGAAGCCGCACCGCCCTGGCCGACGCTGGGGCAGTCGAGCCGTCGCGCCGCGTCGCTCGCATAGACCGGAAGCGCGAGCGTCGAGCGCCAGGTTGCCACCAATGCGCTCGTCGCATTGGGCGCTGCCGCGTTGCCCCAGCTTGTGCGCACGTAGTTGGCGAGCGCCGCAACGTCGCCGTCGCTGAACGACCCCGCAAAGCTCGGCATCGCCGGAATGTTGCCGCTCGCCGGCACGCCCTGCAGCACCACCGCGAGGGTGTCGAACGGCTTCGCTGCGACTACGACGGGATTGCCCGCGAGCGGCGGGATCGAGCCCGCAATCCCCTGACCGTTGGCCTGATGGCAGCCTGCACAGTTGTCGCTGTAGAGCTTGGCGGCGCGGGTCTCGACCGCGGGCGCAAGCGTTTTGGCGACCGGCACCGATTGCGGCGCGCTTTTCTCGTTGCTCAGGTCGAGCAGATAAGTCGCCATGGCATCAAGATCACCCGCCGTGAGGAACGACAGGCTGTCGTGCACGACCTCCTGCATGGGACCGAGCACCGTCGAGTTGTTCGCCGCGCCCTTCTGCAGAAAGGCGATGAGCTGGGATTTGTCCCAGTGGTTGGTCTTGGCAAGACTTCGGGCGGTGATGTCGGGCGCGTACCATTGATCGATCTGGGCGCCTTGGAAGCGCCGGCTGGCCTCGGTCGCGCCCATGAAGTTGCGCGGGGTATGGCAGTCGCCGCAATGGGCAAGCGCCTCCACCAGATAGGCGCCCCTGTTCCACTGCGCGCTCTTCTTCGGGTCGGGTTCGAAATATTGCGCGCGAAAGAACAATAGCCGCCACGCCAGCATGCCGTAGCGGATGTTGAAGGGAAACGTCATGTCGTTCGCGCGCCGCTCCTGCTTGATCGGCGGCAAGCTGCGGAAATAGGCCCAGAGCGCCTTGAGATCATCCTCCGTGATCTTGGTGAAGGCGTCGAACGGCATGGCCGGATAGAGATATTGCCCGTCGGCCCGAATGCCCGAGTGGACGGCATTTTTGAACTGCTCGAACGTCCACGCCCCGATCCCGGTGTCACGATCAGGCGTGATGTTGGGCGAGTAGATCGCGCCGAACGGCGTATTGATCCGCAGTCCGCCAGCAAACGTCTTGTCCTTCGCCGCGGTATGGCACGGCATGCAATCCCCGGCCTTGGCAAGATATTTGCCGCGCGCGATCAGGTTTGCATCGGCTGCATCTTCCGCCGCGCCGGGAGTAGCCGCAACCAGCACCGCCGCCCCGAGGAAACCGGCCAGAACGCGTCTGAGATTCATGTCGGTTCGGCTCGCTCGAGTTGAAGCCGGGACTTGAGCCGGCATTCGCGGCGCGAGTTCAAGCGGACGCCGATTTCGGACGCGTCTGGAACGACGTGAGCGCGACGCCGATCCTTTGCGCATCTGCCGTGGTAATGTACATCAGCCTGCCGACCCGGCAAAGGGTCCGACCGTGCGAGGACGTGACGATGTCCATGAAGTTGTCTGGTGCCGCTCGGGTAATGCGTGCGTGGAGGTACCTGCTGGTGTTTGCCGGCGGCTTGTTCGCAACATGCATCGCATCGAGCGCATCAGCCCAACATGCCTGCACCACCAACTATTGCATCCGCAGCCAGAGCCTGTCGTTTCAAACGCCGCCGGGATGGCCGGCGGTCCCGGTCGAGCCGTGCTGCAAGACCGACTGGGGCGCGCTGCCCGGAGGAATAGACTGGAGCAACGGCGCACCGGTGATGATCTGCACCGCCAACGCCGAATACGTGACCGCCTATCCCAACTGCGGCGACCCCAACAATCTGTCGCAGGTGTTTCCCTTGGACTATTGGCAGCCGACCATCGGCATCGGCGTCGCCTGGCCCAATCCGAAGGACTATCGCTACGAGATGCAAAGCGTCCCGCTCATCGACGGTCCGGATGGCACCTGCGCCCAGTATTCCAACCAACCGGGCAAGCTGGCGAACTGGTGGGTGTATCAGCTCAGGGATCCCAAGCGTGGCTCCTACATATTCACGGCCACGGTAAGCTTCGAAAAAGGCGAGAAGGGTTATTACGCCGTGCTCAACGGTTGCAAGCTTCTGCCGCCATCCTCGCAAAGCCCGCAGTAAACGCGCCGGCGCAACCCGCTCGATACCGAGATCAAGCACACACAGGGTTTGGTGTAGCGACAATGCGCGCAACGTCGCACCGCCCGCGACGATGCCGTTGACCAGCACCGGGCGATGCCCGAAGATGATCGGCGCAGTATGGTCATCGCCCACCTGCGAGCGGTTGAGTTGCCGGAGCGCGGCGAGGCGCGGCCACCCGTGGGTGGGACAGTCGGGGCGGCAAGTGGCATCGTTTCGCGACGGCGCATGTTTGGGCCGCGCGACGGCGCACGTACAAGCGGGAGCCGCAGGTGTTGCCCTCAGCCTTACCCGTTGCGCTCGGCGCCACGCTGCTTTTCGCGGTGGCGGACACCGTCCCCACGCTCAACGTCGAGCCCGGCTGCCGCGCGGCGGCCAAGATGGGCGACAGCCTGAGCCTGGACACCTCACTTCGCCAATGTCTGGCAGACGAAAAAAGCGCGCGCGACGAGCTGGACAAAGATTGGAGTCAGTTCCCGCTCGCGCTCCGCCAGCGGTGCGTCGCGACCACCCAGACCGGCGGAGATCCGAGCTATGTAGAGGTCCTGGTGTGCCTGCAAATGGGACGCGACGCCGCGCAAATGGGCAGCTCCTTCCCCGCCGGCCGGCAGGGCAAATGAGTTGACACAAATGATCAATGTATTCGTGATTTTCTGAGCCGGCTTCCTGATCGCCTTCCGGCGCAAAGGCTGCTATCGAGCCCTCGCGAGCCCGCCCCATCGTCCCATGCCTGGTCTGTCCGAGGACTTCATCTGCGAGCGCCGACCTGACACAGGGACTTAAAGCACGGACCCATCAGTGAAGACTTCCAGTGACCCTTCAGCCCGGGTATCGGCGCCCAAGGCCAAATCCGACGCCCTGTCCCCCGCCGACATCAAAGCCGGCACGATGCGTTCGGCCAAGGGCCACCGCGCGTTTGTCCAGCCACTGCGAAAAAGCCACCGCGACCTGGAGCGGCCGCCATTCGAGTGCATCGCCCTCCTCCTGCAGGGCGGCGGCGCGCTCGGAGCTTTCCAGGCGGGCGTCTACCAGGGCCTGGCCGAGGCGAACCTGCATCCCAACTGGGTGGCCGGAATTTCGATAGGCGCGATCAACGCCGCCTTGATCGCTGGCAACGCGCCGGAAGCGCGTCTCGACAAGCTGCGCGCATTTTGGGAACAGGTCTCGACTCCGCGTTTCCCCGACTTCTTCGGATTGGCGAACGACTGGTTTCGCGGTGACTGGGGCCACGTCTTTCTCAATCGGCTGCATGCAGGGACGAACATGCTCGACGGCGCTTCCGGCTTTTTTTCGCCGCGAATGCCGCCGCCCTATCTGCATCCGCCGGGCACGGTCGACGCCACCAGTTGGTACGACACCAGTCCGTTGCGAGGCACGCTTGAGAACCTCATCGATTTCGACCGCATCAATTTCGGTGAGATGCGTTTCAGCGTCGGTACCGTCAACATTCGCAGCGGCAACTTCGTCTATTTCGACTCGACCACCCATACGATCCGGCCGGAGCACATCATCGCAAGCGGGGCGCTGCCGCCCGGCTTTCCGCCGGTGGAGGTGGATGGGGAGCTTTATTGGGACGGCGGCCTCGTCTCCAACACGCCGCTGCAATGGGTGGTGGAGGGCGAGACGCGCAAGGACACGCTCGCATTCCAGGTCGACCTGTGGAACGCGCGCGGCGAGATGCCGAAGGATTTGAGCGATGTCATGGTGCGGCAGAAGGAAATTCAGTATTCCAGCCGGACGCGCGCCAACACCGATCGGTTCAAGCTGTACCAAACGGTCCGCTACGCGCTGGCGAACATACTTGAGAAAATTCCCCCCGAGCTTCTCGACAACGAGGACGGCACGCTCCTGCAGGCGCTGGCGGACCGCAGGGTCTACCAGATCGTTCATCTCATCTACCGTTCCAAGAACTACGAAGTTCAGTCGAAGGACTACGACTTCTCCCGCGCCAGCATGACGGATCATTGGAACGCGGGATACAACGACGTCATCCGCACGTTGCGCCATCCCGAAGCGCTGCATCGTCCCAGCGAAACCCCGGGCGTCGCAACATTCGACCTCGCGGTCAATGGCCGCGAATAGCCGAGCCCAGACCAGCCCCCGACAGGATCGAAGGAGCGCAGCATGAAGGAAGCAGAGGTCAAGGCGCGCGCATTTGCGATGCCGCTCACCAGCCCCGCCTATCCGCCGGGCCCTTACCGTTTCGTCAACCGGGAATTCCTCGTCATCACCTATCGCACGGACATGGACAAGCTGCGCGCGGTGGTACCGGAACCGCTCGAGGTGACCGAGCCCTTGGTCAAATACGAATTCATCCGGATGCCCGATTCCACCGGGTTCGGCGATTACACCGAAACCGGCCAGGTCATCCCGGTGACGTTTCGAGGCCGCAAGGGCGGATACACCCATTGCATGTTTTTGAACGACGAGCCGCCGATCGCCGGGGGTCGCGAGATTTGGGGCTTTCCAAAGAAGCTCGCGAAGCCGACGCTGCGAGTCGAGACCGACACCTTGGTCGGCACGCTGGAATACGGCCCGATCCGTGTCGCCAGGGCGACGATGGGATACAAGCACAGAAGCGCCGACCTCGAAGCGGTGCGCGCGTCGCTAGGGGTTCCGAACTTCCTGCTCAAGATCATTCCTCACGTCGACGGCACCCCGCGAATTTGCGAGCTGGTCGAATACTATCTCGAGGACCTGACGCTCAAGGGCGCGTGGACGGGACCGGCGGCGCTGTCGTTGACCCCGCATGCGCTGGCCCCGGTCGCGGAATTGCCCGTGCTTGAGATCGTGTCCTGCGTCCATCTCATCTGCGATGTCACGCTCGGCCTCGGCAAGGTGGTTCACGACTACCTGCAGCCAGCCTCGACGAAGCGCGAGACGACGCCCGCCCTCGCTCCTGCCACTGCGGAGGCCTAGTGACATGCGGCTCAAGGACAAGGTTGCCATCGTGACCGGCGCCGCCAGTGGTATCGGTCGCGAGATCGCCAAGACCTTCGCGCGTGAAGGCGCCCGCGTCGTGATCGCCGATTTGAATCAGAAGGCCGCCGATGCGGCGGCGGCGGAAATAGGCGACAAGAGCAAGGCTGTCGGCGTCATCATGGACGTGACGAACGAAGAGCAGGTGGAGGCCGGCGTCGCGCGCACGGTAGAGCAGTTCGGCAAGGTCGACGTGCTCGTGAGCAATGCCGGCATCCAGATCGTCGCTCCCCTCGATGAGTTCAAGTTCGCGGATTGGAAGAAGCTGTTGAGCATTCACCTCGACGGCGCATTCCTCACCACGCGTGCCGCATTGAAACGGATGTACCAGCAGGGTACCGGCGGCAGCATCATCTATATGGGCTCGGTACATTCGAAAGAAGCATCCGTGCTGAAGGCGCCGTATGTCACCGCCAAGCACGGATTGATCGGGTTGGCCAAGGTCGTGGCCAAGGAAGGCGCCAAGCACGGCGTGCGCGCCAATGTCATCTGCCCGGGCTTCGTGCGGACGCCGCTGGTCGACAAGCAAATTCCCGAGCAGGCCAAGGAACTCGGCATTTCGGAGGCCGAGGTGATCAAGAACGTAATGCTGAAGGAAACGGTCGACGGCGAATTCACCACGGTTGCCGACGTGGCCGAAACCGCGGTGTTTTTTGCCGGCTTCGAGAGCAACGCCCTGACCGGGCAATCGCTGGTCGTAAGCCACGGCTGGTTCATGCAGTGACCGGCCGCACCTGCCCGCGGCCGTAGGCTCGCGGGCATCCCCCCATCCCTCTTCGGTACTGATAAATCAGTACGTTACAGGATGTTCTGCAAAGCTTGGTTCATCTTCGCCCGGCGCCGCTCGCCCACGGTCGGGCGCGGATCGCTTTAGGCTGGAACCGTTTGAACCTCAGCGCATGCACCCGCGACTAATGGGGACGCCAACCATCGACCGGCCCGCGCTGGTGGGACCGGTCACACACAAGAGTGGGGGCGCAGGGCTGTCACAGGGCGAGGTGCGTCATGCGTGTACAAAGCGGACATTGGCTCGACTATGACCCGGTAGCGCTGGTGGTGCTGGTCGTGGGTATCGGCGCGCTGGCTTTGCTGGCAATGAGCATTTGAACTCTCGGTCGTAGCCGCCGGCTGGGCTTGCCCCGGCCGCGGCGCTGACCCCCGCCAGGCCCTATCAAGCAACATTCGTCTGCCGGCACGGCCGCTCGCGCGGCCGGCATTGTTTTCGTGCCGGAGAGATCGCCCCACCCCAAAACCTGAATACCTAGCCTGACAGCGCCGTACCGCCGCGGTTCCACCCGCGGCCGCCTTCGCCGTAGATGTCGAAGCCGGTATCGGTGACGACGACCGTGTCTTCCAGCTTGATGAAGCCGCGCTGCGGATGCTGCAGCGTGGTCTCGACCGAGATCACCATTCCGGTTTCGAGCGGCCGGGGGGCGTCGTAGGCGTCGTAGGGTACCGGCCCCTTGGCGGTCAACCGCGGCGCTTCGTGGCTGACCAGACCCATCCCATGCGCGAGGAAATGCAGGTGGTTGTGGTGCTTGGACTTGTGCACCAGCGGCTCGGCCGCGCCGTAGATCACGTTGCCGATCGCCCCTGCCTTGATCGGCTTCATTGACGCGCGCTGGATATCCTCGATCTCCGCCAGCAGGTCTTCGAGCTCGGCGTCCGGCTCGCCGTGGATCGCCATCCGGCAGAGGTCACCGATGTAGCCGTGATAATTGCCGCCGGAGTTGAGGGAGAGCACCTCGCCCTTCCCCCATGGCTGGTCCGACGGCGCGCGGTTGAGGCTCGAGCCCGCCGTGATCAGGCAATATTCGAACACCAGCCCGCGATTGGTCTCCTCCCGGCGAAGCGCCTCCGTCAACTCCCGCTTGGTCGTTCCGGGACCGTGGTTGGCGATCACCGCCATCATCGAATTGATCACGCGATCGGAGGCGATGCGCAGCTTCTTCAGTTCCTCCGGGCTTTTCACCGCCCGCTGGCGCTCGAGGACGAACAGGGCATCGACGATCTCGCTGCCCGGGAAGGCGTTGCGCAGGGCAGTTCCTGCATCGACCGGCAGGAATGCAAGCTCGGCACCGATCCGACGCGGGGCGTTGCCCGAACGGCGGACGTGGTCGATCGCCTTCTGCATGCTATCGACGGAGCCCGACGACGTGGTCTGCGCCTCCGGCACCCAGAACGGCTCGTTCTCCTTCTGGAAGCTTTCCAGACGATGCCCGAAATAGGCCGCCTTCTGCGGCGCGCCCTTGAAATAGACCATCACCGGCAGATACCGGCTCAGTCCCATGGCATCCATGTAGTCGAAGAAGAAAGCGCGGTGGCCGCCGAGCAGGTACTGCACGTTGTGCTTCGAGGTCGCGAGGAGGACGTCGATCCCGGCCTCGTCCATCAGCCGGTCGAGGCGATCGGCATCGAACGGGATCGAGGGGGCGACTTGCTTGACGACGTCGAGCATGAGCGAGGCTCCTTGTGGACCGGGGCTGTGCCGTGGAACAGGCACCACATGGCGCGCGGCAGCCTATCGCCCCGATCATATACCAGGGCGACACGACCGGGCCATGCCCGGCGTGCAATGCCATGCGATCGCGCGATCCGGGCGCCCGCTGCCGTGACCCGCACTATTTTTCGGGCGGGCCCGCAATCTTGACCGCCTCACCCCACAATACGATGTCGGCCGCGATCAGCGCGGCGAACTGCGCCGGCGTGTTGCCGAGCGGATCGACCCCGAAGCCGGCCAGGCGCTCGGCAAACCGCGCGTCCTTGACCGAGCGCGACACCTCGCCTGCGATCCGGTCAGTGATCTCCGCCGCGACCGCCGCCGGCGCCATCAGCCCGTTCCAGGTGAGCACCTTGAAGCCGGGGAAGCCGGACTCCGCGAACGTCGGCACGTCGGGAAGCTGGGTGACACGCCGTTCGCTCGATACCGCCAGCAATCGTACGGCGCCGCCGCGCGCCTGCGATACCGCCTCCGACAAAGTCGCGAAGTAGACCGGCACATGACCGGCGACGACGTCCGCGAGCGGCGCGGCACCGCCCTTGTAGCTGACGGGCGTCATCTCCAGGCCGGCGCGCTTCATGAACACAATCATCGACAGGTGGCTGAGGCCGCCGAACACCGGGGCCGCATAGGCCACCTTGTCGGGTTGCCGGCGGACATGGGCAATGAATTCCGCCAGCGTCTGAACCGGCAGCCGCGCATTGACCACCAGGACATAGGGATTGGTGCCGATCACGCTGATCGGGGCGAGATCCTTCACCGGGTCATAGGGGGTCTTCGTCAGCTGCGGCACGATCGCGATCTGCGACGGCGTCCCCATCAGGAGCGTGTAGCCGTCACCGGGCGAGCGGGCGACCATTTCAGTCGCGATTGCACCAGCCGCGCCCGGCTTGTTCTCCACCAGGAATTGCTGCCCGAAAGCCTCGCCGAGCGGCTGCGCGATCAGCCGCGCAATGCCGTCGGTATTGCCGCCGGGCGCGAACGGCACGACGATCCGTACCGGCTTCTGCGGCCAGGTTTGCGATTGTGCGGCGTCACCCCATGCTAGGGCGGCGAGCACGGCGAGCAATGCCGATACGTTCCGCGTATGCATGATGGTATCCCACGGGAAGTCCTACTCCCGGTTGGGCCATCTTAATGCACGCGGTGATTGAAAGGCCAGGGCCTTCGCGGCGATTGGCTCAGTTGCGATAGCTCGGATCGATCCGGTCGAGCATGCGCAGATAAGCCGGCCAGTCGGCAGCGCCGCGGCCGCTGTCGTGCCTCTCGTATTGCGCTACCGTCTTCCTGCAGACGTCGGGCGGAATCTCGATGAGTTCGCTGCCGGTCGCCTCCATGGCGAGCTGGATTTCGGCCGCCTCCATGAGATGCTTCATCAGGATGAACGCCTCGCGCGCAGTCTTGCCCACGGTAAGCACACCGTGGTTGTGCATGATCATCGCGCGGTTGTTGCCGAGATGGGCGATGAGCCGTTCGCGCTCGCCGAAATCCTCGGTGATCCCCTCATAGGGGTGATAACCGACACGCTCGAAGAAGCGCACCGCCTCCTGCGAAATCATCCGCAGCCCGCTCTTGAGACCGGCGATTGCCATGCCGGTTCGGGTGTGGACATGCACCGCGCAATTGACGTCCGGGCGCCCGCGCAGGACGCCGCCGTGAAGCGTAAAGCCTGGACGGTTCACCCCGGCGCGCTCATCGAGATCGTCGTGCATGTCGACCTTGACGAGGTTCGACGCCGTGACCTCGGTCCAGAGCAGCTCGTGCTGCTTCATCAGGAATTTGCGCTCCTCGCCCGGGACGCGCATTGAGCAATGATTGTAGATGACGTCATCCCAGCCGTGGTCGGCGATCAGCCGGTACACCGCGGCGAGATCGACGCGCGCCTGCCACTCCTCGGCGGACATCGACGTGCTGGTCGAGGCTTTGGCATGGATGTTCACGGCAGAGCTCCCTTTGCGCGGGAATGACATCCCGCTTCGCTGACGGGCAGCATGGTAGTGAAAATCGCCGCGCCGTTCCAGCGGGTCGGCATCGCGTGCGCAGCTGCGTCGCCCTTAGAACGCCCGCCCGATGAGATGATCGAGGGAGATCGGCCCGCCGCCGTGCACCAGGAAATACAGCGCACCCACCGCCCACATCAGCGTGTATTCGAGGCCGGTCTGATTCCAGAAATAGCCTCCGACGCGCCAGCGCTCGTAATTCGCCACGATGAGAAAGACGAGGACCACAGCGGCGACGGGGCGGGTGAACAGGCCCAGCGCAAGCAAGGGACCTCCGACCAGTTGTGTGATCGAGATCGCTGGCGCCCAGAGCCTTCCCGGCCGATAGCCGTCATGGTCGAGCTGTTGCGCGAGCTCGGCGAGATTGTGCGATCGCACCCCGGACTTGGGAAACATCCCGAACGTGTTGCGCAGCCCATGCGGGACCAGCGCCAGCCCCACCACCACGCGCAACAGCGCCTCCGCCCAGGGTGCGAGCGCCTGATACAGCGGGCCGAGGGAGGGCAAGATCAGCGGCGTCGATGGTTCGAACATGCAATGCCAGGTTCTTCCTCCGTCATGCGCGGGCTTGACACGCGCCTCCATCCTTTTGCGAACGAAGATGGATTGCCGTATCGAGCCCGCGACGGCGCGGCAATGTCAGAGCCTGATCTCGCCGAGATTGAGGCTGGTGCCGAGATTCGCTTCGACGGTCTTCTTGCCGCGGCCCTCGGCGGATATCTCGACCTGGTATTTGCCTGAGCCCTCGTCCAGCTTGTCGAATTTGAAGTCGCCGTAGGTGTCGCTCGTGGTTTCGGCGAGGGTGCGTCCATCCTTGATGAGGAAAATGCTCGCGCCCTCGACACAATCGACGATGCCGTCTGCTTCCGCCGCGAGTGTGCCGCCGATGAAGCATTTCGAATAGCGCCAGAGATTGCGGTAATAGACCCTGGGCTTGGTCCCGGCTTCCGGCTTCATCACCTCGAGGCCTTCGTCGCGGGCCATGCGCGCCATCTCCTCGTCCTCGACCTTGATCGCTCGCATGGCCCCGGTCGGGCACGACTGCTGCCCACGGGTCTGCTGCCAGCCCTGGTCGAGGAGGTGGGCGTCGAATGGCCAGATCTGCGGCAGTTGCAGCTCCTCGTTCCACCAGATGTGGCCATAGGGACAGGCCTCCACCAGGTCCTTGCGTCCTTTCGCGCGCTCGGGATCGATCAGCATGATCCCGTCGTCGCGCTTCTTCACCGCGCCGCCGCCCTTGTCCAGGCAGGGAGCGTTGTCGCAGTGGTTGCACATGGTCGGGACATAGGCGATGTCGATCATCGGCACCTGCCCGCGTTCCTTCTGCAGGATGTTGATCCATTTGTGCCCGTGCTTGGGCATCGGGGCGCTGTAGCCGGGCCAGTCGTTGCCGACATATTCGTCCATGACGGCGAGCGTGCACAGATTGCAGTTGGTGCACTCGGCCACGTCGATGATCATGTTCCATTTCTGCATGGTTCACTCCTGTGCCGCTCGGACCCCGTCATCCCGCGCCGGCGGATGCAGTCATTTCGCCGGCACGAGCTGCGCGGCCTTCAGGGTCTCGCGCACTTCCTTGTCCTTCTCCATGCGCGCGAATGTCTCCGACATGTGGTCGGTGCGGCCGTCCCACAGCTCGACCTGGACGAGAGCGTTAGCGCCGGCGATCGAATGCGTCGATTTGGTCTGCGTGCGCTCTGGCGTGAGGAGGTTGAGGCACCCTCCCCGATCGACCGATTTGCCCGGCTCGCCCATGGGGTCGTACACCGCCGAGGACTCGTAGCCGTGGCACACGCCGCGCGGCAGCCGCTGCGTCGGCAGCGCCGCGCAGATCACCGCGCCGCGGTCGTTGTAGACCTTCACCAGATCGTGCTTCTTGATGCCGCGCGCGGCGGCATCCTCGCCGTTGAGCCGCATGATCCAGTAGTAGTAGCCGTCGACCTTGACCCGGTGATCCTCGATGTTGAGCAGGAACGAGTCCTTGCCGTCGCCCTGGGTGTGGAACGAGTATTTCGAATGCGGAGTGAGCATCTGCAGCGGATAGCGCTCGTACATCTCGCCCGAGTGCGGTCCCTCCCATGACGGCTCGTATTTCACGATCGGCGGCCGCTCCGGGTCCTGGAAGCGCTTCAGGCTGTTGCATTCGAATTCGAGCTTGCCGGACTGCGTCTGCAGGCCATGCAGGTATTCGCCCGCGTAGTCCGAGGGCAGCGGCTGCGCTTCCGGCACGTCTTTCTTGCGGTTCTCCCAGAACCAGCGGAACGAGACCGGTGCGCGCAGCTTTTCCTTTTCTGCCGGGACGACGTAATAGCCGCGTTTGATGAACTTCTTCCACGAGATCACCTTCGGCATGTCGGAGGCGAGGTAGACCCGCTTGACCCAGTCGATCTCGTTGACGCCTTCGGAGAAGTAGTTGGCAAGCCCGAGCCGTTTGCAGATTTCGTTGAAGATCCAGAAATCCGACTTCGACTCGCCGAGCGGCTTGATCGCCGGCGCCTGGAAGATGATGACGCGGTGGTTGAGCTGTTGCTGGCCGTGGTGACCGTAGCCGCCGAGCCCGGCCCACTCGCTGATGTCGACCCGTTCGAAATTGGTGCATGCGGGCAGGATCACGTCGGCGAACTTGGCCTCGCCCTCGAACCAGATCGACTGATTGACCACGAATTCCAGGTTCGGTGACTGATACATCCGCACCCAGCGATTCGTGTTGTTCATGGTTGAGAGGATCGAGCCGCCGTACTTGAACATCATGCGCACCGGCGCATGGCCGGGCGCCGGATAAGAGAATTTGGCAAACTGGTGCTCGATCGACTTGCCGATCCAGGGATAGCCCTCGGCCTTGCCGTCGGCGATCGCCTCCGGCGTGCGCAGCCGCGGGATGCGCTGGAATGGCGTCGTCATCGTCGGCAGTTGCGGCATGCGCTGGTAGAGCGAAACCGGCAGCGCCGTGCCTTCGAGATCGCCCGACATTCCGCCCTCGGAATAGCCCGGGAAATAAAACTGGAAGTCGAGCGGGCAGCCCCATTGCAGGTTGCCCATGTTGACGCCGGGCTTGCCAAGCCCCTGCATCGCGGTGAGGCACACCATGACGCGCGCCCACTGGATGCCGGTCTGGTTGCGGCAGGCCCCGCCATGGCCGTTGCCCCAGCCGCCGGGCGCAAGGTAGACGCGCTTGCGGCCCCATTCGCGCGCGAGCGCGCGCACGTCTTTCGCCGGGACGCCGGTCTCCTTCTCCTGCCACTCCGGCGTCTTCGCGATGCCGTCCTCGTCGCCGAGGAGATAGGCCTTCCACGCCTCGAAGCCGAGCGTGTGGGTCTTCACGTACTCTTTGTCGTAGAGGTCTTCCTTGATCCAGACATAGGCGATCGCCATCGCCATCGCGACCGAGGTCGTGGGTCGCGGCGCGAACCACTTGCCCGGCAGGAACTGCGCCGACGCGTTGTAGTACGGGTCGACGTGCACGACCTTGATGCCGAGCTTGGGATTCTTCAGCCACTGCCGGCGCACGGTGCCTTCCTGCGCGCCATAGGAGCCGCTCGTGCTTTCCGGGTCGGCGGCCCAGAACACGATCAGGTCGCAGTTCTGCAGGCAGTCCTCGACCGTGCCGTAGGTCTCCGACTGGCCGACGCGCAGCGTGTAGCCCCAGTGATGCACCGCGCCCCAGTACCAGCCCTCCCAGCTGTCGGGGTTGTGATGGATCTGGGTGTAGCCCACGGCGTTGCGGAAGCGGAACAGCGCCGAGAGGTAATAGCCGATATTGCCCCAGGTGTGGTGCGACCCGTGCGAGACGGCCATCACGCCGGGGCCGTAAGCGCGCTTGAGCCGCTTGATCTCATTGCCGACAAGGTCGAGCGCCTCGTCCCACGAGATGCGCACATAGCCGGACTTGCCGCGGTTCTGCGGATTGCGCTCGCCGTTGGGATCGAAGTCGACGCGCTTCATGGGATAGAGCAGCCGATCGGGCGAATAGACGATCGACTTCGCATTCTGCCCATGCGGAGCCAGCGTGGTCTTGCGCGGCGGCGTGAGTTTCAACCCGCGCGCCTCGATCGTCCATGGCGGCGGATCGTCGTCGCCGAAGTCGATCGGGGTCATGCGGACGATCTTGCCGTCCTTGACGTAGACGAAAACCGGGCCGCCGTTGGTCATGTTGCAGTAGCGCATGGTGCCGTCGGCGAGCCGCGTGCCGATCTTCAAGCCGACGCTCTGGCTCATCATGATGGTCTGCGCGAACCAGTTGGTGAGGTCCTCCGGCCCGTCGACGGTGAGCTTGAAATCCTTCTGCGCGTTGATCTGGTCGAGCCAGTTGATCGGCGGCATGAGCAGATCTGCCCCGAGCGTCGCGTTCTTGAACGCAAGCGTAACCTGGGCATCCGCGCGAAGCCCCCTGCCCGAGCTCACCTTGCCGTCGCGAATGGCGTACCAGCGGCCGATCTCCTCGTCGCGCGCTTTGATCTGCGCCACCAGATTGCGCTCGCTGAGCCGGGCGCTAAACGCCGGGTGGCGCCAGCGCGCGAATTTGAGAAGCTGCGCCATTCCCCACAGGATGACCTCGAACTTCATCGCTGAGAGCATGGTCGCCTCCTCACCGGCGGGCACGCCGGGATGTTGTTGTGATACCGATATTTTCGGCCGTTTGGGACAGATGCGCAATAACAAAGAAACGCCCGGCCTGCTGGTCTGCAGGCCGGGCGCTCTCGCCGCTCAACTCTCGCGCGGGCGGCGCCGCATCACTCCGCCTTGGCGCCGGACACCTTCACCACATGCGCCCATTTCTCGATGTCCTTGCGCAGATAGGCATCGAACTCGGCGGGACTCATGACCAGCGGCACCGCTCCCTGCTTGTCCCATGCCTCCTTCACGTCCGGGCGATTGATGGCCTTGTTGATTTCGGCATTGAGCTTGTCGACGATCGCCTTTGGGGTTCCGGCCGGCGCCATGATCCCGAGCCAGATGGTCGATTCGTAGCCGGGCACGCCGGCCTCGGCGATGGTCGGAACATCGGCCAGCACCGACGAGCGCTTGCTGGCCGAGGTACCGAGCGCACGCACCTGACCCGCCTTCACGTTCGGCGCCATGGTGGTGATGGCGTCGAACATCATCTGCACGTGGCCGCCGATCACGCTGTTGCGCGCTTCTCCCGATGCCTTGTGCGGCACGTGCACCAGGTTGGTGCCGCTCATCGCTTTGAACAGCTCGCCCGCCATGTGATACGGCGTCCCAGCCCCGGACGAGGCGTAGTTGAGCTCGCCGGGCTTCGACTTTGCATAGGCGATGAATTCCTTGAGGTCCTTGGCCGGCACCGAGGGATGCACGACCATCACGAGGTCGGAATAGTTGATTCCCGCCACCGGCACGAAGTCGCGCATCAGCTGGAACGGCTTGCTGGGGATCAGCGATTTGTTCGTGGTATGCGTGTTCGACATCGCCAGCAGCGTGTAGCCGTCGGGCGGCGATTTCGCGACCGCGTCGGTCCCGATGATCGAGCCCGCGCCCGGCCGGTCCTCGACGACGAAAGGCTGCTTGAGCGCCTCGGACAGATGCTGGGCCAGGACGCGGGAGTAGACATCGGCCGGGCCGCCAGCGCCGAATGGCACCACGATCTTGACCGGACGCACCGGATAGTCCTGCGCCGAGGCGGCCCAGTGCCACGAGATGGCCAGCGGCAAGGCGAGTGCGACCGCGCGCAGCAACACTGTCATTCGAAATTCTCCTTGTTCCGGGGGCTCGAAAACGACGATAGACGCCTGCCCAAAGCCGTTCAATGAGGCGCTTCGCCGCCGAGAGGCAGACCCCGCGCTCATTCCCCTGTCGCCAGCACGGACAGGTGACCGAACAGAGCGCCGCGAAGGTCATACGGCAAGAAATTTCAAGCGTACGCTCAGATCTCCGTCGCGCCGCTCCCGATCCCTCAAGCCCGATCGTGACCGCGCAGTTCCAGCGCGGTCGCCGGCGAGAAATCACCTGCGAATACGCGGGGGTTAACGTGGGTATGGCTCTTTGCACCCCCCGCCGCGACCGGTAATCTCGCAGCCCAGCGCTTCGGCAAGAAGCGCAGCTTGCCGTCCATCGGCGTCCGGTGAAGACGGCAGCAAGGGAAGCGCATCGAGGGGGAAAGCGATGACTGACGCAACGTCACAGCTGTACGTTCCCGCGCTCGGAAAGCTCTATGGCGCGGTGAATGCCTTCGCCGAGCCGATCCTGCGGATCGCGCTCGGTGCAATCCTGATCCCGCACGGCCTGCAAAAGCTGTTCGGGGCCTTCGGCGGCATGGGCCTTGCGGGCAATGCCGCGCTGTTCGATCGCATCGGCTACACGCCCGGCATCTTCTGGGGCACGCTGGTCGGCTGCACCGAGCTGATCGGTGGTGTTCTTTTGATTGTGGGCCTGTTCACCCGGTTTGCGGCGGCCGCCGTGTTGATCTTCATGATCGTGGCGGTGAAATTCACCTCGGCCAAAGGCTTCTTCTGGAGTGCAGGCGGGTACGAGTACCCGCTGTTGATCGGGGCGTGCGCGTTGTTCTTCCTGATCCGGGGCGGCGGTCACTGCTCGCTCGACCGCATGATCGGTCGGGAAATATGATTTGGGCACGCGCCTGGCGTGGGCAGCGGACATCTCGCCGATGCACACGTGACTTCACCGTCTCGCGACGTCGTGTCAACGCCGAATTGATCGGCAAGACCATGAGGGTGAAACCATGACCATGCAAACAACCGAATCGTCTCATCCGCTTTTGTCCTGTACCGACGGTGCTGCAGCGAGTACCGCAGACGTGCTGCTGTTGATCGGTCGTATCCTGCTGGGCTGGCTCTTTCTGACGACCGGCTGGGGCAAGTTGACCGGCGGCATCGACGGCTTCGCCGGCTATCTGCGAGCACTGCAGGTCCCTGCCCCCGAGTTCTTCGCCTGGATCGGCGCGATAGTCGAGTTCGTGGTCGGCATCACGCTGATACTCGGCATTGCGACCCGCTATTCCGCGTTGCTCTGCGCGGTGTTTGTCATCGTCGCGACTGCGCTCGCACACCGCTACTGGGAATACCCGCCGGCACAGATGGGAGCTCAAAAGACCAACTTCCTCAAAAACCTCGCCATCCTCGGCGGCGCGCTGTTCCTGTTCGTGACCGGTGGCGGCCGCTTCAGCATCGATCGAATCTTGGCCAAGAAGTAGCGGGATGTAGCGCGGGCAATGGCACCACCACCGTTGCCCGCCCCGCTATTTAAGCGCGTTCTCGCGCGCCTATGCCCGCGCTTGAGCGGCCCCGGTGGCGGTGGTCAGCCGGCGCTCACGACCACAGCTCTTTGCTTGCAAGCCGCGCCCCCTCCGCCAGCGCCTCGAGCTTCGCCCACATGATCGAGGGGTGGACGCGTCGGTAGAACGGGCCCTGCGCGAAGCCGCAATCGGTTCCCGCCAGCACGTTCTCGCGTCCGAGAAGCCCTGCGTAGCGGGTGATGCGCTCGGCGACCAGCTCGGGGTGTTCCACCACGTTGGTCGCGTGGCTGATGACGCCGGGAATGAGCACCTTGCCCTCCGGCAGTTTCACATTCTTCCACACGCTCCATTCGTGCTCGTGGCGAGGATTGGCGCCTTCGATCACGTAGGCGCCAACCCTCACCTTGAGAATCAGGTCCACGATATCCTTGAGCGGCACGTCGGTGGTGTGCGGCCCCGGCCAGCTTCCCCAGCAGACGTGATAGCGGATGCGGTCCGCCGGCAGGCCCTCGATCGCGTGGTTGAGCACCTCCATGTGCATGTCGACCCATTTGCGGTAATCGGCGAAGCTTGCCGGCGGCACCATGCGATCGTAGGTGACGGCGGCGCGCGCGTCGTCGAGCTGCAGCACGAAGCCCGCGTCCACGATCATCTTGTATTCCGTGCGCATGGCCGCGCCGATGGCGATGAGGCACTCCTCGTCGTTTTTATAGTATTCGTTCTTGCGGTCCGGGATGACGCTTGCGGGCGCCGCCACCGGCAGGAACGCCTCCTCGACCTTCACCCCCTTGAGCGCAGCCTTGAAATTGTCGATGTCGCGCTGCAGCTCGGCCTGGCCGGTATAGGCGATGGGGCCGACGCAAACCGAGTCGCTTCGGGTCGCGACCTCCTCGCGCACATCGAGCTCGGCATAGAACTCGGCGAAGCGCTCGCGGTCCGCACCGCGCGCAAAGGGATTAGCGCCCGGCTTGACCGGCCGGCGTTCAAAGCCGCTCAGGCGCTCGAGCACGTATTGCGACCAGCTGATGGATTTGCCGAACTCGCCGTCGCTGATGACGTCGATGCCGGCCTCGGCCTGGCGGCGCACGATATCGGCCACGGATTGCGTCAGACATGCGTCGTAGGCCTTCGGATCGACCGGCTTCCCCGCCTGTCTCGCGCGCAGGAAGTCCTGCAGCGGCTGCGGCCGGATCAGGCTGCCGACATGGGTGGTGAGAATGCGATCGCTGCTGCGTTTCATCTTGCCTGTTCGTGCTGGAATAACGGTGCGGCCTTCTAGCAGCCGTCCCGGCCGGCGCCAAATCTGTCGCTACCCGCGCCATTGGACACGATCATTGCGCGCTCGGCTGCGACGCTCGCGCGATCCTTGCAATGGCGTCGCGGTCCGGCTCGAAACCCAGGCCCGGCGCATCGGGCAGCGTGAGCCAACCATCCGTCGGCTCCGGCAGGTCGCGGTAGATCTGCCGGCACAGCTCGACCGCGAGGTAATGCATCTCGACCAGCGTTCCGTTGGCGAGACCGGCCTGCAGATGCATGTTGTGGTAGGGCCAGGCGCCGCCGTTCGCGAGCGGCACGTTGAAACCGGCGGCCAGGCCGGCGATCTTGGCGCATTGGGTAAAGCCGCCGCTGCTCACCACGTTGGGCTGCACGTAATCCACCGCCTGGTGCAACAGCAGATCGCGGAACCGGAAGATCAGGCCCTCGTTCTGGCCGCAGGCGAGCGCCATGCCGGTCGCGCGCCGCATCTCTGCCATCTGCAGCACGTCGTTCTGGGTGATGGGCTCCTCGAACAACGAAATCCCGCACGGCTTCACCATGCGGGCCAGGCGCGTGGCGTGATAGAGGTCGAGGCTGCAATTGGCGTCGATGAAGAGCTCGACCTCCGGCCCGACGGCCGCGCGCACCGCCTCGACGCGCGCGGCATCCTCGCTGATCACCTCCGAGAGTGGCCGGGTCTCGCGCCGACGCAACGCCTCATGACCCACGACCATCTTCAGCCGCCGATAGCCCTGGGCGACCCACAGCTTCGCCGCGGCGGCGAGCTGCTCGCGATCGAAGAAGTTGAAGCCGAACGTGGCATAAAGCGGCACGCGCGAGCGCGCGCCGCCGAGGAGCCGCCACACCGGCTGCCCCAGTGCCTTGCCCTTGATGTCCCACAGCGCAATGTCCACGGCCGAGAGCGCCTGCGCGCCGAAACCGGTCTGCCCGCGCGGCATCAATGTCCAGTAGAGCTTGTCCCAGATCTGCTCGTGCGCCAGCGGGTCGTCGCCCTTGATCGCCGGCGCGATGACGCGATTGACGATCTCCGCGATCACGGTTTCGCGGGTGATCGCGGCGAGGCCGTGCCCGGTGATGGCGGTATCCGTCTCGACCTCGACGAAACATGCTTCGAGCGAGGATTGTCGCTTGATGCCGGGTAGCTCAATCGTCAGCGGAACGTTGAGCGGCGTCGCCGTGACACGGACGATCTTCATGGCTTCCATTCCGCCCCGGAGGCTTGGCTATGGCAATGGTTGCGGACGATTGTTGAATACCGGGCGAACAATTGAAAGCCGGGCCTACGGCTCGCTGGCGTCCGGCCTGGCATCGCGGTTGCGTGCATCGAGTTCCACACCTCCGCGTGCAATACCCGGTGCACGACCGCGCACGCGATCGCGCCGCGGTCCCGCGACCATCGGCGCGAAATAACGGGTTGTGAATAGTGGCTCCCCCCGGCACATTGGTTCCGCGCAAGGACCGTTCATGCCGCGACCGCTGAGCAAGCTTGAAGATCCCGAACCAATGCCCGCACGGCCAGCGATCTCCATCCGCGATCTGTGCAAGACATTTGGCCCGCTCACTGCCGTCGACGGCGTATCGCTCGACATTGCGCACGGCGAATTTTTCATGATTGTCGGCCCGAGTGGCTGTGGCA
>CAVUAI010000008.1:0-31951 GCA_963739385.1 uncultured Alphaproteobacteria bacterium | reverse complement strand
TGCCGGTCGCCAACGGCCGCATCCTGGCGCACCTTATTCCGGATGCGCGCCTGGTGACCGTCGATGACGGCCATTTGTTTCTGGTCACCAGCGCGGCCGAATCTGCAGCCGCGGTTTCGGAGTTCCTGGGCCGGACCTGCCGCAGCTGAGCATCTGTCGTCGCCGCAATGATTTCCAAAGCGGCGAACAAGGCACGCCGACGTGAGGTTCGACCGGCAACGGGGTGTCGCGGCTCTCCGAACGGCTGCCTTCTTGCACGTCCTAGAAGAAGCCGAGCGATTCGCAGCCCGTGCCCGCCTGAAAACTGTGCTTGTGCCGCCGCGCCGGAATGTCGACCACGTGCACCGACCCGTCGCCCTGGCAGGCGACGAACAGCTCGTCGCCATGAAACGCCATGTCCATGGGCTGGCTGCCGACCTTGATGGCGGTCTGCTGCCGGAATGATGGATCGATCAGGCTGACCGTGTCGCTCCTGAGGCTGGTGACACCGATCATCCCGAAGTCCTCGCTGTAGCGGGCGATCTGCGCCGCCTCGGGAACGCCTTCGAGCCGCACGGTATGGGCGACGCGCTCGCTCTCGGTATCGATCAGGAACAGCGTCGGCTCTTCGTCGTCGACCGCGACCACCGTGCGGCCGTCGGCCGAAATCGCGATGCCGGCGAGCGGGCGCGGAGTTCCGATCTTGCCCAGGAGCTTGCGCTTCGGCAGGTCGATCACCGACACCGTGCCGTCTTCCTCGTTCTCGGTGTAGAGCCGCGGCCGTCGGGCGAGATGATCAGGCGGTGGCCGTTGGTCGAGCCGGACTCGATGGCGTCCACCACCTTGTGGGTAGCGCGGTCGATCACCGCGACCACGGCGCTGTTCTCGCAGGTGATGTAGATGAGGCCGTCCGGGCCGAGCTTGAGCGTATGCGGCGCGATATAGGGCCGCAGATCGATATCGCCGACATGGGCGCGCCGCGCGAGGTCGATGATGCAGAGCAGATGTCCGGGATTGGGATTGCGGCCGTGGATGCCGTCGCCGAAGATCGGCACATAGGCGAGGCCCGTCTCCGGCACCACCAGCAGCTCATGCACCGTGCGCGGAAAATGATCGAGCACGACCTCGGTCGCATAGCTCGCGGGATCGAGGAACAGGACCTTCGTTCCCATCTTGTCGATCGCGATCAGTCCGCGTGCGCCGTTCGCCTTGGCCATCATTGCGTCTTCCCCTGCTGCCTCGATCGTCGGCGCAGATTGTAGCGCAAGTCGCGGGCTAAATCCGGCGGGCGCTGTGACAGGGACATAAGTCACGCACGACCACGGTCACGGTCTCGCATGAAAATGAAAGGGCGGCCAAAGGCCGCCCCATCATGCTTGCCTCTGAACGACCGTGCCGGGCTCAGCTACATCCCGTCGTCCCGCCACACGTGTCGCACTTGAGGCACGTGCCGTTGCGCACCAGCGTGAAATTCCCGCACTCGCCGCAGGCCTCGCCCTCGTAGCCCTTGGCCTTGGCCTCGGCCCGCTTCTCGGCCGCCATCGCGCGTGCGTCGGCGCGCGCCTCGCTCCTGGCGAGGGGCTGGTGCTGCTGCTCGAGTTGCTCGGCGGGCGAGAGCTTGTGCTCGGGCTCGGCCTTGAGCGCGGCGGTGCCGGAGATCTCGGCACGCGGCTCGCGGCCGCCGAAGGCGGTGACCTTCCCTCCGCCCCGACCCTCTCCCACGAGGGAAGAGGGCGGGGCAGAGGAGGTCGCCGCACCGCCCGCGAGCACTGATAGCTTGTCCGTGCGCGAACGCGTCAGGCCCTTGGAGACGTAGCGCGTCGCCGCGCCGCCTTCGGGCTTGCCTTCCTCCACGCCCTTGCCGAGCGCGTCGAAGCCGCCTTCGGTCGGATCGACATGGGCGAGGTCGAAGCGCTCGAGATAGCTCACGGCGAGTTCGCGGAAGACGTAATCGAGGATCGAGGTGGCGTATTTGATCGAGTCGTTGCCCTGCACAGGCCCGCTCGGCTCAAAGCGCGTGAAGGTGAAGGCGTCGACATATTCCTCGAGCGGCACGCCGTATTGCAGGCCGAGCGAGACCGCGATGGCGAAGTTGTTGAGCAGCGATCGCAGCGCCGCGCCTTCCTTGTGCATGTCGATGAAGATCTCGCCCAGCCGGCCGTCGTCGTATTCGCCGGTGCGCAGGTAGACCTTGTGGCCGCCGACCACTGCCTTCTGGGTATAGCCCTTGCGGCGGTCGGGCATGCGCTCGCGTTCGCGCATGATCACCATGCGCTCGACCACCCGCTCCACCACCTTCTCCGCCAGTGCCGAGGCGCGCGCCGCGGTCGGCTTCTCGATGAAGGTCTCGATGACGTCCTCGTCCTCCTCCTCGTCGGCGATGAGCTGGCTCTGCAGCGGCTGCGAGAGCTTGGAGCCGTCGCGGTAGAGCGCGTTGGCCTTGAGCGCGAGCTTCCAGGAGAGGAGATACGCCGCCTTGCAGTCCTCGACCGTGGCGTCGTTCGGCATGTTGATGGTCTTCGAGATCGCGCCCGAGATGAACGGCTGCGCCGCCGCCATCATGCGGATGTGGCTCTCGACCGAGAGGTAGCGCTTGCCGTTGCGCCCGCACGGATTGGCGCAGTCGAACACCGGATAGTGCTCGGCCTTGAGATGCGGAGCGCCCTCGATGGTCATCGCGCCGCAGACATGGACGTTGGCGGCCTCGATCTCGCGCCGGGTGAAGCCGAGCGCGGAAAGTAGATCGAAGCGCGGGTCGGCGAGCTTCTCGGCGGCGATGCCGAGCTTGGCCACGAAGTCCTCGCCCAACGTCCACTTGTTGAAGGCGAACTTGATGTCGAAGGCGGTGGGAAGCGCCTTCTCCACCTTCTCGATCGCCTCGGGCGTGAAGCCTTTCTGCTTGAGGGTGGTGTGATTGATGCCGGGGGCCTGGCCGAGGCTGCCATGGCCGACCGCATAGGCCTCGATCTCGGCGATCTGCGATTCGGAATAGCCCAGCACGCGCAGCGCCTCCGGCACCGCGCGATTGATGATCTTGAAGTAGCCGCCGCCGGCAAGCTTCTTGAACTTGACCAGCGCGAAGTCGGGCTCGATGCCTGTCGTGTCGCAGTCCATCACCAGCCCGATGGTGCCGGTCGGCGCGATCACCGAGACCTGCGCATTGCGATAGCCGTGCTGCTCGCCGAGTGCGAGCGCGCGATCCCAGGCGCGCGTGGCATGTTCCACCATGCGCGGATCGGGACAGCCCTTGTGGTCGAGCGGCACCGGCGGGGTCGCGACCTTCTCATAGCCGGTGCGCTCGCCGTGGGCGGCGCGGCGGTGGTTGCGAATGACCCGCAGCATGTGCTCGCGGTTCTTCCTGTAGCCGGGGAAGGCGCCAAGCAGCCCCGCCATCTCGGCCGAGGTGGCGTAGCTGATGCCGGTCATGATCGCGGTGAGCGAGCCCGCGATCTGGCGGCCGGCATCGGAGTCGTAGGACAGGCCCGACGACATCAGCAGCCCGCCGAGATTGGCGTAGCCGAGGCCCAGGGTGCGGAACTCGTAGGAGAGCTCGGCGATCTCGCGCGAGGGGAATTGCGCCATCAGCACCGAGATTTCGAGCACCACGGTCCACAGCCGCACCGCGTGCTCGTAGCCCTCGATGTCGAACTGCCGCGTCGTCGCATTGCGGAATGCCAAGAGGTTCATCGAGGCGAGATTGCAGGCCGTGTCGTCGAGGAACATGTATTCCGAGCACGGATTGCTGGCGCGGATCGGCCCCGAGGCCGGGCAGGTGTGCCAGTCGTTCACGGTGGTGTGGTACTGCAGGCCAGGGTCGGCGCAGGCCCAGGCGGCATGGCCGATCTTCTCCCACAGCATCCGCGCCTTGATCGTCTTGGCGATCTTGCCGGGCTTGGTGCGCCAGAACAGGTCCCAGTCGCCGTCGGCCTCCACCGCCTTGAGGAACTCGTCGGTGACGCGCACCGAGTTGTTGGAGTTCTGTCCAGAGACGGTGAGGTAGGCGTCCGAATCCCAGTCGGTGTCGTAGACCGGGAAATGGATGTCGGTGTAGCCCTGCTTGGCGAACTGAATCACGCGCTTGATCAGGTTGTCCGGCACATGGGTGCGGCGCGCGGCCTTGATCTCGCGCCGCAGCACCGGGTTCTTCTCCGGATCGAAGCAGTCGTCGCCGGAGCCCTCGCAGTTGACGCACGCCTTGAGGATCAGCTTGAGGTGCTTCTGGTTGATCTTCGAGCCGGTGACGAGGGCGGCGACCTTCTGCTCCTCGAGCACCTTCCAGTCGATGAACTGCTCGATGTCGGGATGGTCGGTGTCGACGATCACCATCTTGGCGGCGCGGCGCGTGGTGCCGCCCGACTTGATGGCGCCCGCGGCGCGGTCGCCGATCTTGAGAAAGCTCATCAGGCCGGAGGACTTGCCGCCGCCCGCCAGCCGTTCGCCCTCGCCGCGCAGGCGCGAGAAGTTCGAGCCGGTGCCGGAGCCGTATTTGAACAGGCGCGCCTCGCGCACCCAGAGGTCCATGATCCCGCCTTCGTTGACGAGATCATCGGCGATCGACTGGATGAAGCAGGCGTGCGGTTGCGGATGCTCGTAGGCGGACTTCGACTTGGTAAGCTTGCCGGTCTTGAAGTCGACGTAGAAATGTCCCTGGCTCGGTCCGTCGATGCCGTAGGCCCAGTGCAGGCCGGTGTTGAACCATTGCGGCGAGTTCGGCGCCGCCATCTGCATCGCCAGCATGTAGACGAGCTCATCGAAGAAGGCGCGCGCGTCGTCTTCCGAATCGAAATAGCCGCCCTTCCAGCCCCAGTAGGTCCAGGTGCCGGCGAGCCGCTCGAACACCTGTTTCGAGGACCGCTCGCCGATGCTGCGCTCCTTCTCGGGCAGACCCTGCAACGCCTCCTCGTCGGGCGCCGAACGCCACAGCCACGACGGAACGGTCTCTTCCTCGACCTTCTTCAGCCGCGCCGGCACGCCCGCCTTGCGGAAATATTTCTGCGCCAGCACGTCGGCGGCGACCTGCGACCAGAAGGTGGGAACCTCGACGTCGTCGGCGTGAAACACGACCGAGCCGTCGGGATTGCGGATCTCGCTCACGGTCAGCCGGAACGCGATGTCCGCATAAGGTGACTGCCCGTGCTTGGTGTAACGCCGCTCAATCCGCATTCGCTTGCCCCTTCGTCATTTCCTGCGGCGGTCCGGCGGGAAACTCCCACTGCCGCCGACACATTACCCGACACGCGGCCCTGGCCTCCGGCCGCGCGCGGACGGGCTCGTTCTCGTCTCTGTTTTTTACGCCTCGTCCCGAGACCTTGCTGGTCCCGGATTGTTGCGGCGCGACCGGCACGCTCGTCCCTGGAGGCAAAACGAGAGCCTCTACTCCGGCGCCGTTGCGGCAAGCGGAGCGGTTACTCAGACCCTTTCAGGAGAGCGCCCGGCGGGACTTCGAACCACTCGCGCCGAACTTTTTAAAGCTATGACGACGTCTCCGGTTCGTCAAGGCTTAGTATGGCCCGGGTAAAGAAACTGCTAAATATGGTGCGAGGCTGTGGAATTCGGGGGCGACTCGGGTGCGGTGCGGCAAGTATCGGATATCGGCGGCGGATTCGGAAGCGCTTCGTCCACAGTCGTTGTCACCCCGCCGTCACGGAATTGTTGTCAAGCAACAAATTGACGATGGAACTCGACGCGCGGTGGGGAACTCCTGGCTGCGGCGCGCGGCAGAAGGCCGTCGGCCGACATCGACGTCTCGATCCTCCGACGAGCACCCGTGCATTTTGCGTGGACTTCTCGCCACCCACGGATCGAAGCTCCCGTTTCACTTGTGCGCACCTTCGAGCCGGCCGCGATTCGAAATCGCTGCCATGCGGCGCCAGGCCAAACGGCAACCCACCGCCGTCATGGCCGGGCTTGTCCCGGCCATCCACGCCTTGCTTCGCGACCGAAAAACAACCGCGACGACCCGCGCCGCCGACCACCGAAGACACTCCCCTCGCTAGATCAGCGTGTCATACAAATCCTTCCATTCCGGATTCACGCCGTGAATGAGGCGCACCTTCCACGCGCGGGGCCAATGTTTCATTGTGGTCTCGCGTTGAATTGCGGTGCGAATGTCGCCGTGAAATTCATACCAGACGAGCATTTTCAGCCCATACCGCGCCGTAAAGCCTTTGATGAGTCCTGTGCGATGCTCGAATGCGCGACGCGGAAGATTGGCCGTTACCCCGATATACAGCGTGCCGTTTCGTCGGTTGGTTACGATATAGACCCAGCCCGCCTTCATGGCGGAAGAATTTAAAGACGTGGATGGCCGGGACAAGCCCGGCCATGACGTCGGGCAAGCGTGAAGGCGCCTTTGCCCCTCCCGCGCCTTGCTGTGTTCGGGACGAGGTCGATGCCGCTGCCGATCGACCGACCGTCGCCGCTCGCGGCGGCGATAGCGCCACGCTATCGCGAGGCGCCGCTACGCAAGCGCAGCCGGCTCGACAGCGTCGAAAATCCTTCGCTCTGTGAGTTCATTCACAGTCAAACGCCGGCAACGGGTGCCATCTGACGGTCAGCAAGCGCTGGCCAACCGGCTCTGCCGCTTTTGCTTAACGTGGCGGACGATCATCCGCAGCACAGGAGACGTGACATGAAGACGCTCATCGCCGCTGTGGCGCTGGCCACCACTTTCGTTACGCCGATTTTCACCCAGGCCGCGATCGCCGAGTTGCATGACGTGACCGTCGGCGGCAAGGTCATCGGACAGGATCCGGATCCGAACGTGCGGCTGCAGCTGCGCCGCGATGCCGGCAGCGAAGGCTTCTGATCGGGATCCGACGGTCAATTCATCAGCCTTCCAGAGCGGCCGGCGCCTGCGCCGGCCGTCTTTGCCCAGGGAGATGCACATGACCACGACGCGATCCGCGGCCAAGGCCTGTCTCGCCTGTGCGCTCATCCTTGCCGCGACGTGCGGTGCATTCGCGCGAGAGGGAATTGAAAGCGGTACCCCGCTGGTGCAATACTGCGCGCCGCCCGACAATTGGGAGCTGCACAGGATCATTTGCCGGGACCGCGGCTGAGCCTACGCGAATCAGTTCCGCGCTCAATCGGCGGGCTTGACCCCGACCTGCTGCATGAGCTTCGCGGTCGAGAGCACGTCCTCGCGGAAATATTTTGCGAATTCATCCCTGCTCATCGGCATCGGCTCGGTGCCGACCTTGGCCAGCCGCTCCTGCACCGCCGGCACCTGCATGGCCTTGTGCGACTCCGCGTAGATCCTGTCGGCGATGTCGGACGGTGTCTTGGCCGGAACGAAAATCCCGGTCCAGAACAGGTAGGCGGAATCCTTGAAGCCGAGCTCAGCTGTCGTGGGTACGTCGGGCAGGGCGGCGGCGCGGGTATCGGTACTCACCGCGAGTGCGATCAGCTGACCCTCCTTCACCAGCGGCAGCGCCGGCGCCAGCGGCAGGAAATAGAAGTCGATGCGGCCGGCCATCACTTCGGTGAACGCCTCGTTCGGTCCGCGGAACGGGATGTGCTGCGCCTCGATCCCGGCGCTCAGGCGAAACCGCTCGGCGGCGAGATGCGACACCGAGCCGATTCCCGCGGAGGCGAAGTTCATGGCGCCAGGCTTGGCCTTGGCGGCGGCGATCAGGTCGGCGGCGGTCTTGAAACCCTTGGACGGCGCGGTCACCAGTACGGTCGGCGTCTTGCCGAGCGCGATTACCGCGGTGAAGTCGTTGAGCGTGTCGTAGGGCAAGCTCTTATAGAGCGAATAGGCGGCGCTGAACGAGGATGAGTGCACGAGGATGCTGTAACCATTCGGCGGCGCTTTGGCGACGGCGGTGACGCCGATGGTGCCGCCTGCGCCCGGACGGTTCTCGACCACGATCGGCTGATTGACCTGCTTCGACACCTGCTCGAGCACGATGCGTCCGACGATGTCGTTGGCGGCGCCGGCGGCAAAGGGAACGATCGCCTGAATGGTGTGGTCGGGCCAGGCCGAGCCGGTCTGAGCCTGCACCGCCGCCGGCGGCGCGATCACCAGAGCCAGGGCGCCGGCCATGGGCCACATCCGCAATGACATCATCATCTCCTCCGCGTTTCGTTCTTGTCGCGCATCCCGGGGCACCATAGGCATGGCCGCCATTCCGGGGCAACGGCTTACAGGGCGGGCAAAGGCGCGCAGGAACAGTGCAGTTGCCGTCGTTCCACACCCTCAAGGGCGTCGCGAGAGCGCGCACAGTCGTTTGACCTCAGCGCGCGGCGGTGCGCCGCGGACGGTCATCGCGAGCTTTCTCTCGGCTGCTCTCGACATCGCGCTGCAGGAAATCGATCAGCTTCTCGCGAATCTCGCAGCGCAGCTTGAAGGCATCGCCCGGCGCGCGGGCGCTCGCCAGGCGCGCAGCTCGCATGCAACCGCCGATGCGGTCTGGACTTCGCGCAGCGACGATGGCATCAACGCGCCGCTTGTCGGGAACATGGCGAGAGCCGATGAAAACGTTTCTGCTTCGCTTCTTCACCTGGTGGAACGGCGCCACTTTCGGCACGCTGCTGTGGACCTGGCGGTACGGGCACTACGTCGGCGAGGACGAGTTCGGCAACCGCTACT
The DNA here is from genome assembly GCA_963739385.1 of uncultured Alphaproteobacteria bacterium. GTDB lineage: Bacteria > Pseudomonadota > Alphaproteobacteria > Rhizobiales > Xanthobacteraceae > VAZQ01. The sequence continues at coordinate 23,379 of CAVUAI010000008.1, read as the reverse complement.
ACCGCATGGGCAAGGTCGACCCCGGGCTCGGCTTCGAGCGGCGCTGGGTGATCTACAACGGCATCGCCGAAGCCTCGACCGTGCCGCCGTCATGGCACGGCTGGCTGCACCACACGGTCGACGTGCCGCCGACGCAGGAAACGGTAACGCCGCGGCCGTGGTGGAAGCCGCACCGGCCCAATCTCACCGGCACGCCCGGCGCCCATCGCCCGACCGGTTCCACGCTGGCGCAAGGGCGCAGGCCGAAGGCGACCGGCGACTACAAGGCTTGGACGCCGGGCCGTTGAGGCCCCAGCGGTCTCGCCGGCGTTGGAAGGCGTTCTGGCTGCTCGACTTTCCGCCTCCTGCCGGCAGCGGTGCAACGGCGCTGTCCGTGAAGTAATCTCCGATTCGCCGCATTCCCCGTGTTAACGGGATGGGCTTGGCCTGCGGGATTCCCGCAAATTTCGAGTACCGACGTCGCCTGATGGCCCGATCGCTCCGCATTGCCTGTCTCATCGCCGCGCCGGTTGCAGCGGCGGGAATGCTGGCCGTCGCTCCGGCGGCAGCCCAGTTCGTCAATCCGTTTGAAGCGCTTTTCGGCCCGCCGCCGCGCCCGCCTTCAGGCGTTCCGAGCGGCCGCCAGCCGGCACCGCAGCCGCAGCAGCAGTACGACCAGCGCAATCCCGATCAACGTTACCCCGAGCAGCAATATCCGGGTTCGCCTCCGGGTCAGGCGCGCCAGGCGCCGCCTCCCGGCGACGTCCAGTCGCAGCCGTTGCCGCCGCCGGATGGCACCGCCGCTGCGGTCGACCCATCCGGGCGCCTGCCGCCCGGGCCGCTCGGCCCGCCGCCGGGCCAGCGCCAGCCGCGCGGCGCGCCGCAGCCCGCCGACATCTCGCCGCAGCCGGGTGACGAGATCGTCGCCGAGCCGCCGTCGCAGAAAATCCCGAACAAGAGTGCGATGTTTTCCGGTCTCGACAAGATCACCGGCCGCATCATCACCTTCGATGCTGCGATCGGCGAGACCGTGCAGTTCGGCGCGCTGCAGGTGACGCCGCGCATCTGCTACACCCGTCCTGCGACCGAGACCTCCAACACCGATGCATTCATCGAGGTCGACGAAGTGACGTTGCAGGGCGACGTCAAGCGCATCTTCACCGGCTGGATGTTCGCGGCGAGTCCGGGCCTGCATGCGGTCGAGCACCCGATCTACGACGTCTGGCTCACCGATTGCAAAAACCCGGTGGTGGCGGCTACCGCGCCGCCGCCCGAGGCACCGGTCGCGCAACCGGTGAAGCCGCCGGCGGCAACCCCGCCGCGGCGAGGGGGACAGCAGCCGCCGCAGGCGGCGCCCCAGCCGGGTGCTCCGCGCCGCTGATCTCGGCGCTATCTCGGGAAGGATCGGTCGGTTGGAAACTGGGCGAGCACTTGCGCGCCGGTGACCGGACGCCGCATGCCGAGTGCGGCGAAATCGCCCTCGCCCGAGAGCGCCGCTTCCAGAAGCTTGTGATACTGGCGCCGCGGCACCTCGATCGCGCCGAAGGTCTTGAGGTGGTCGGTCACGAACTGGGTGTCCAGCAGCTTGAACCCTCCGGCCCGCAGGCGGGCGACGAGATGCACGAGCGCGACCTTGGATGCATCGCGTGCGCGGTGGAACATGCTCTCGCCGAAGAATGCGCGGCCCAATGTGACGCCGTAGAGGCCGCCCACCAGCACGTCCCCGTCGTAGACTTCGAGGCTGTGGCAATGCCGGCGCTCATGCAGTTTGCGATAGAGCGCGCGGATGCGCGTATTGATCCAGGTGCGCGGCCGGCCGGGCCGCGGCTCCGCGCAGCCGTCGATCACCCCGTCGAAATCGCGGTTCACGGTGACCGTGAAGCGGTCGGAGCGCACCGTGCGGATGAGCCGCGCCGACATGTAAAAGCGATCGAGCGGGATAACGCCGCGCATCTCCGGCTCCATCCAATAGAGCGCCGGATCGTCGGCGCTCTCCGCCATCGGGAAGATGCCGCAGGCATAGGCCTTGAGCAGAACTTCCGGGGTGATCTCGATGAAGGCGGTCTCGCGATTGGCCATGCGGTTCGTTTGCGGCGCGTATGATTCCAAAAGATAAGGTATGCTAGCGTGCCATGCGAGAGGTCCTCGTGCCAACCACCGGATTTGCCGCGGCACCGTGCCGACGTCCGATCGCGCTGATCGCGATCTGGCTGGTTGTGCTGCAGGGCTTCCTCGCGGGCATTGCGACCGCGCAGGCCGGGGCGATGCTGGCGTCGGATCCGCTGGCGAGCGCCATCTGTCATGGGTCGGATGGCGGCGGCGCCGCCGACAGCACGGCGCCGGAGCGCGCCCACATCCAGCATCTGTGCTGTGCCTATTGCACGTCTGCGGCTCCTGCTATCGCGCCGCCCGCTGCGCCTGGCATCGCAGGGCACCGGCACGCATCGCGGACGGTCACCTATGCACGCTTCGACGTCATAATCTCGCTCAAGATCATTCGCGCGGGCGCGGCGCGGGCGCCGCCCTCGCCGGCATGAACGGAACTTCGCTGCGGGCGGACATTCGCCTGCCGTTCATGACTTGAGCCAGGAGATTTCAAAATGCTTCGCGAGTTCGTTCTCGGCGCCGCCGGCGCCGCTGCGTTCGTGTGCACCGCGTCCGCGCATGTCACACTGGAAACCCGGGAGGCGGCCGTGGGGGCGCCCTACAAGGCAGTCCTGCGGGTCCCGCATGGCTGCGAGGGCGCCGCCACCATCGCCCTGCGCGTGCGGGTTCCTGACGGAATGATTGCGGTCAAGCCGATGCCGAAGCCGGGCTGGAAGATCGACACCGTCAACGGCAAGTACCCCAGGAGCTACAATTATTTCCGCGACTCCAAGTTGTCCGAGGGAGTGACCGAGGTCAGCTTCACTGCCGGCAATCTTCCCGACGCCTATTACGACGAATTCGTCTTTACCGGCTTCCTTGCCGGTGATCTCGAGGCCGGGAATACTCTGTATTTCCCGGTGGTGCAGGAGTGCGAGAAAGGCGTTCACCGCTGGATCGAGATTCCCGCGGCGGGAAAATCATCAAGCGATTATCCCGAGCCTGCGCCGGCGCTGAAGCTCTTGCCGAAGAAGTAGTCGGCACACATGACAGCGCGTGGGGCCGCGCGCCTCGTCGCGTTTTGGATCGCACTGCTGAGCGGGCTTGCGCCGGCGTCCACCGCCTGGGCGCATGCCTCGCTGGTGAAGGCGGTGCCGGCGGATGGAGCGGTGATGCCGCTCCCGCCGGCGGCGCTGGTCTTGACCTTCAATGAGCCGATCTCGCCGCTCGCGATCCGGCTGATCGGACCGGACGGCCAGCCGGCCGCGCCGGTGGCCGTCGTCGTCGACAACACCACGGTCACGATCACGCCGCCGCAGATGTTGCGGACGGGCACGCATGTCTTGAGCTGGCGTGTGATCTCGGCCGACGGCCATCCGGTCGGCGGCTCGCTGATGTTCTCGATCGGTGCGCCGAGCGCGCAGCCCGCAGCCGCAGAGCAGAGCCTCGCCGGCGGCCCGGTCCGCGCCGCGCTGTGGGCAGCAAAGGTCATTATCTATGGCGGCCTTTTCATCGGGATCGGTGGCGCGTTCTTCCGGGCCTGGATTGCCGATCCCCATACGTGCGCGGCAACCTCATGGATCGTCGCGGCGCTGGTGGCCGGACTCATCGCAACGCCGCTGTCGGTCGGCCTGCAGGGCCTCGATGCGGTCGATCTTCCGCTCTCCGGTCTGGCGCAGAGGGCGGCGTGGCAGACGGGCCTGGAGTCGTCGTACGGGCTCACCGCCATCGTCGCTGCCTGTGCGCTGTTCGCCGCGCTTTTCTCCGTGGCCGCGACCTCCTGTCGCCTCATGCGCGGCTTGTCGCTGTTAGGGTTGCTTGGCATTGGACTGGCGCTCGCGCTCAGCGGTCATGCCAGCACGGCCGCGCCGCAATTCGTCAGCCGCCCGGCCGTGGTTCTGCACGCGGTCAGCGTCGCATTCTGGATCGGTTCGCTGCTGCCGCTTTATCTCGCGGTGCGCGCAACTGCCGCGCCGGCTCCGCCCGGCGTCGGCCGCGCGCTCGAGCGCTTTTCGCGCGCAATTCCAGTCGTGATCGTGTTCCTGGTGGCGAGCGGCGTCTGGCTCGCCTTCGTTCAGCTTGATCGCGTCGATGCGCTGTGGACTTCGCGTTACGGCCAGGTGCTGGCGTGCAAGCTCGCCTGCGTCACCGCCTTGCTGGGTCTTGCGGCTGCCAATCGCTATTGGCTGGTGCCGCGGTTCACAGCCGGCAACGCCGCTGCCGGGCGCAGGTTCGCGCGTGCGATTGCGCTCGAGCTCGCCATTGCGGTCGCGATCCTGGCATTGGTGGCGCTTTGGCGCTTCACCCCGCCGCCGCGCGCGTCCGCCGCGAACGCACCGATTTCGCTGCACATCCACGGCGAGAAGGCCATGGCTCAGATCGAGATCGAGCGCGAACGAGGGCAGGGGGCGCGGACAACCGTGCTGGTGCTCGACGGCGCCTTTCAGCCGCTCGCGGTCAAGGAGGTCACGCTCGTGCTCGCCAATCCCGCCGCCGGCATCGAGCCATTGCGTCGAGGCGCGACGCGCACCACCGATGCATCCGGCGCGAGTGTGTGGCGGATCGACGATCTGCGCATTCCGGTCGCGGGGCGCTGGAAGCTGGAGGTCGAACTGCTGGTCAGCGATTTCGACAAGGTCACTGTCGACGACACCGTCACGTTGCCGCGCGTGCCGTAGCGCGCTTGAGCCGATCGGCCCCACCAGTAACGTTAATGCTTTCGCAAGACCTGCGGCGGGTTAACCCGCATTTAGCCACGATCCGAGCAAATTTTCGCAAAATGCAAACCGCCTGCACCTCTCGGGGTTACGCTGCACAGGGGACTGCAACAGATCAGTGGCGTAGCGCGTGGCGGAGGGGTGTCATGGCGGAGCGAATACGGGTGGCGAAGCGGGCGAGGGTGCTGCTGGTCGAGGATGAGCCGTTGATCAGCGACCTCGCCACAGATGCGCTCGAGGAACAGGGATTTGCAATCACGGCGGTATCGAACGCGAACGAGGCCTTGCACCGCCTGATGGCAGGTGCGCCGATCGACCTGCTGTTCACCGACGTCAATCTGGCGGACGGCATGGATGGCACCGTGCTGGCGCGTCGGGCGCGCGAACTGCGCCCCGATCTGCCGGTGATCTATACGTCCGGCCGCTCCATCATCGATCGATCGATTGCAGTCGAAGGCGCGATGTTCGTGTCCAAGCCCTACGACCTGTTCAACGTCGGCCGGCTGATCGAGCATCTCATGATCGGGAAGCGGACCCGCGCGTTCGCCTAGGTCGGCCGCGTCCGAGCGGCAGTGCGACACGGTGGCAAGGGACACCGGGCTGCGCTCGAGCATTCGACCGCCTGGACAAGCATCGCTTTGGTCACAACAATGATCGCAGCGCCCGCCGCCATGCGGCGGTACGCAGCGCCGATCGTCCGCGACGAAGACGATAACCAAAGCTACGCTCCGACCGGAGCCGGGAGGCAATGCCATGATGAAGCCATCCCTTGCATGGCTGTCGTTCGCGCTCGGCCTCGTCGCCGCGTCCCCCGCTGCGGCGCAGGACTATCCTGCAAGGGCGGTCCGCCTGATCGTGCCTTTCGCTCCGGGCGGACCGGCCGACATGCTGGCGCGCGCAATCGCGCCTAGCCTGAGCGTTGCGCTCAAGCAGCCGATCACGATTGAAAACAAAGGCGGCGCGGGCGGCGCCATCGGCGTTGACACGGTGCTCAAGTCACCGGCCGACGGCTACACGATCGGCCTCACCGGCCCGGGCGCGCTCGTGTCGCTGCCGTTCATGACGAACTTGCCGTACAACGTCGAGCGCGACGTTGCGCCGATCGTTCGTGTCGCCACCGTGAGCGGGGTTATCGTCGCCGGGCCGAAGAGCGGATTCAAATCGCTCGCCGATCTCGTCGCCTATGCCAGGACGCGTCCGGGCCAGGTGCATTTCGGCTCTGCCGGCTCGGGCACGACGACGCATCTCGCGGGCGAGCTGCTCAACATGGAAGCGGGCATCAAGCTCGTGCACGTTCCCTATCGCGGCGCGGCGCCGGCCCTTGCCGACATGCTCGGTGGGCACGTGCAGCTGATGCTTCCCGACCTTCCGGCGGTGCTCGAGCAAATCCGTGCTGGGGCCGTGAACGGCCTCGCAATCACCAGCCCGAACCGCTCGCCGTTCGTTCCGGATTTGCCCACGACCACCGAGCTCGGATTTCCGCAGGTCATTTCCTACAGCTGGTATGGGCTGATCGCGCCCGCCGGAACGCCGGCCGCTGTCCGGGCGCGCATTCAGGCCGTAACGATGGAAGCGCTCGCCTCGCCGGACGTGCTCGCACAGATCGCCACCCTGGGCGGCACGCCCACGCCCGGCACCGGCGAGGAATTTGCGAGCTCGATCAGCAGCGAGCAAAAGAAATGGAAGCGGGTAATCGACGCCACCGGAGCGAAAATTGAATAGCGCCGCTCGGAGTTTGCCGATGATCGTCGTTGCGCTCAGCCTTCCATCCCGCCGCGGGCGAGGAATTCCTCGAGCCAGTGGATGTTGTACTCGCCGTCGATGATGTCCTTCTCGCGCACCAGCGCGCGGAACAGCGGCAGGGTGGTCTCGATGCCGTCGATGACGAATTCGTCGAGCGCGCGCTTGAGCCGCATCAGGCATTCGCCGCGGCTCTTGCCGTGCACGATCAGCTTGCCGACGAGCGAATCATAATAGGGCGGGATCGAGTAGCCGTGATAGACGGCGGAGTCGATGCGCACGCCCAAGCCCCCGGGCGGATGATAGTGCACGATCTTGCCGGGCGACGGGCGGAAGGAGACGGGATTTTCCGCGTTGATCCGGCACTCGATCGCATGACCGTGGAACTTCACGTCGTCCTGTGAAAACTCGAGGTCGCCGCCGGCAGCAACGCGGATCTGCTCGAGCACCAGGTCGATGTCGGTGATCATCTCGGTGACGGGATGCTCGACCTGAATGCGGGTGTTCATCTCGATGAAGTAGAACTGGCCGTCCTCGTACAGGAACTCGACCGTGCCGACGCCGAGGTACTCGAACTCGCGCATTGCCTTGGCCACGGTCTCGCCGAGCGAGCTGCGGGCCGCCTCGTTGAGCGCCGGGCTCGGGCCTTCCTCCCAGACCTTCTGATAGCGGCGCTGCAGCGAGCAGTCGCGCTCGCCGAGATGAATGGCGCGGCCGCGACCGTCGCCCAGCACCTGGATCTCGATGTGGCGAGGTCGCGCAAGATATTTCTCGAGATAGAGCGCGTCGTCGCCGAAGGCGGCCTTGGCCTCCGCACGCGCAGTCGCGAGCGCAACAGCAAGCTCGTCCGGCGCATGCACCACCTTCATCCCGCGCCCGCCACCACCGGCCGCAGCCTTGACCAAGAGCGGAAAGCCGATCGAGTCCGCGAGCGAGATCGCTTCCTGGTCGGAGCCGACCCCGCCCTCCGATCCCGGCACCACCGGAATTCCCAGGCGCTTGACCGTGCGCTTGGCCTCGATCTTGTCGCCCATCAGGCGGATATGGGCCGGCTTCGGTCCGATGAAATGGATCTCGTGCTCCGCAAGGATCTCCGCAAAGCGGGCGTTTTCCGACAGAAAGCCGTAGCCGGGATGCACCGCATCGGCGCCGGTGATCTCGCAGGCGGACAGCAGCGCCGGAATGTTGAGGTAGCTGTCGCGCGCGGCGGGCGGGCCGATGCAGACGCTCTCGTCGGCGAGCCGCACATGCATGGCGTCCTCGTCCGCGGTCGAATGCACGGCCACGGACGGTATGCCCAGCTCTTTGCACGCGCGCAGAACGCGCAACGCCACTTCGCCCCGGTTCGCGATCAAAATCTTGTCGAACATTGCTGCGCGTGTACTCGGCTGACCGGTGCCCAGCGACTTCGCTGTTTCATGGTCGCAATCTCACTCGACGATCATCAGCGGCTCGCCGAATTCGACCGGCTGGCCGTCCTCGATCAGAACCTGGATCACCGTGCCGCTGCGCGGAGAGGGGATCTGGTTCATCGTCTTCATCGCCTCGACGATCAGCAGCGTATCGCCGGCTTCGACCCGACTGCCGACTTCGACAAAGGGACGCGCTCCCGGCTCGGGCCCGACATAGGCGGTGCCGACCATGGGCGAGGTCACCACGCCCGGATGCTTGGCGGGATCGAGTGACGCGGCGTCGGGCGGCGGGGCAACGACGTCGACTGCCGGCGCCGGGCGGGCGGGCGCGGCTGCGCCCGCTTGCGCTTGGCGCGCGACCCGCACACGCTGGCCGTCGCGCTCGAACTCGATCTCGCTCAGTCCGGTCTCGTCGAGCAGGCGCGCCAGCTCGCGGATCAGCTCATGATCGACCGCGGACTTTGCCTTCGACACGTCCTTGTTCTTGCGCTCCCCGGACATGGCTTCAACCGTTGCGCCGCGCAGCGATCAGCGCCGCCAGTCCGTCGATTGCGAGCGCGTAGCCGTCGATGCCGAACCCGCACAGGCTCGCATTCGCCACCGGCGCGATGTGCGAACGGTGGCGAAAGTGCTCGCGCGCAAAGATGTTGCTGATGTGGACCTCGACCACCGGCACGGCGACTGCGGCAGCCGCGTCGCGGATCGCGATCGAGGTGTGGGTGTAGGCGCCGGCATTGATGATGATGCCGGCAGCCTTCTTGGCGCCGGCCTCGTGGATCGAATCGACGATGGCGCCCTCGTGGTTCGACTGGCGGAATTCGATCTCGAAGCGGTGGCGCCCGGCCGTCGCGCGACACAGCTTCTCCACGTCCTCGAGCGTCGCGCGGCCATAGGTCTCGGGCTCGCGCGTGCCGAGCAGGTTGAGGTTGGGGCCGTTGAGAACGTAGACGGTGTTCGCCATGGACGGTTCGGCGCCGGGCCAACGAGGGCGTCCCGCTTTATAGGGACCTCGCGCGCAAAGGGGAAGCCGAGCCGACGCAACGACGTGGCCTTGGCGATGGGCGAGGCCGGCGGTCGCGTTGTCAGGCCGCGGCCAATCGCGATTCACCAAGTTTCAACGTTAACCATGCGACGGCGGACAGCCGCCATTGCAGCGTCAGGGACGACCGCAGTCGATCGGCGGGAACGCTGCCGACGGCGGAGCCCAACGGGTCGGAGATCTCAGCAGGTGGCCTTGCCGCAGCGTGCGGCGTTAACCTTTTCCTTGAGCGTGTTGAGACCGACGGCGCCGACCACGACGTCGCCGCCCACGACATAGCTCGGGGTGCCGTTGAGGCCGAGCGCTTCGGCAAGCTTGAAGCTTTCCTCGAGCGTCGCCTTGACCTCGTCGCTGCCCATGTCCTTCTCGATGCGCGCGACGTCGAGCCCGATTTCCTTGGCGACCGCGAGCGCGCGCGCCTTGTCCGCCGGGCCGCGCCCGGCCAGCAGCTTCTGGTGGAATTCGAGATATTTCTTGCCGCCGGTCTTGTCCTGCATGCGCACGGCCGCGGCGACCTGCGCCGCCTGCACCGAACTCTCGCCCAGCACCGGGAATTCCTTGAGCACGAACTTGAGCTTGGCGTCACCTTTCATGAGCTCCAGCATGTCGCTCATGGCGCGTTTGCAGTAGCCGCAATTGTAGTCGAAGAACTCCACCACGGTGACGTCGCCTTGCGGGTTGCCCAGCGTCACCTGGCGCGGAGAGGAGAAAATGACGTCGCTGTTTTCCTTCACCGTCGCGCGATGCTTCTCCGCCTCCGCCGCGGCTTGCCGCTTCTCGAGCTCGCTCATCACGTCCTGCAGTAGCTCGGGATGGCTCAGCAGATAGTCCTTGATGATGCGCTCGATCTCGCTGCGCTGCTCGCCAGTGAAGCCTTGCGCGCGTGCCGGTGCCGTGGCCGGTAGCGTCAGCATCACCGCCAGCAGGGCGGCGGCGAAGGGGCGCGGGTCGAGTTTCATGTTGGTTCGTCCTTCTGTCGTCAGAAGCGCCGGCTATCGTCAAAAGCGCCGGGCGCTCTGCGGCGGCTTCAGGCTGGCGATGTCGTCGGCCTTGACCCAGCCGGGTGATCCGACCGGGAATCGCGTCTTGGCCCGCATGGCGATCTCACGGGCGGTCTTGATGTCGCCGCGCATGAAGGCGGCCTGTGCCGAGGCGAGGTCCGCGCGGGCGAGGTCGTTCTTGATCCCGTAGGCCATCGCCAGGTGGCTGTAGGCGTCGGGCGATTCAGGTTCGCGGGTGACCGCGGCCTGCAAGATCGACACCGCCTCGTCGATGCGTGCGCGATCGCGCGTGGCGATCAGCGCCTGTGCGAGCATGATCTGGATCAGCGCCGGGTTGGGCGCGAGCTGGATCGCGTGGCGCAGCGGCGCCACTGCTTCGTTTGGCCTGCCGGACTCCAGCAATGCCTGGCCCTTGAGCTCATAAAAGTAGGGATTCTGCGGCTGCGCATTGATGAGCGCGTCGATCTGCGCCTGCGCCGACCGTGCATCGGAGAACCGGTAGGCGGAGATCGCGCGCGCGTAGCGGGCGGCAAGCGAGGTGTCGCTAAGCGGGTAACGCCGCGCCACCCCGTCCGGCCGCTCGAGAAAGCCGTAGAGTTTGGCGCGCATCAGGTCGTGCCGCGCCTGCAGCGCCGGCGGGTCTTTGTGGTCCCAGTAGGGACTGGCCCTCGCCATTCCCTCCAGCGCGGCCACGCGCTCGCTCGGCAGCGGATGCGATTGCGTGTAGGGATTGATATAGCGGGCCTGGTAGAGAACCTGGTCGGCGAGCCGCTTGAACGTCTCGTACATCCCCTTCGGTGACTGGCCGGTGGCGTTGAGAAACTTGACGGCAGCGCGATCGGCCTGGTCTTCCTGGGCGCGCATGTAGCCGAGCATCGAATTTTGAATGGCCTGCGCGGGCCCGGCGATGGCGGCGGCGCCGGCCTGGCTCAAACCCGAACTGCCGCCGCTGCGCCCGGCCGCGACCAGCGCGCCGACGCCGAGCAGCATCGCGACGATCGACTGCGTCGTCGCCGCAGCCATTGCCTCGCGCATGCGCGCCAGATGCCCACCGGCAATGTGACCGGTCTCATGCGCGAGCACGCCGATAATCTGATTCGGCGTCTCCAATTCCATCAGCGCGCCGCCATTGACGAAAATCCGGCGCCCGTCCGCGACGAAGGCGTTGAAGGAGCGGTCGTTGATGATGATGACCTGGACGTTCTGCTGGGCGAGCCCCGCGCTGCGCAGCAGCGGCTGGGTGTACTCGCGCAGCAATTGCTCGATTTCAGCGTCGCGGATGGCCCCGGTTCCACCCTGGGCATGTGCCGGAACGTTTCCGCCGGCGAGCGCTGCTGCGGTCACGAGAGCAACGAGACGCGCCGCTGGCGTCGGTCGCCGCGCCCTGATAGGTCTTCCGGTTCCGGTCATATCCGCTGGTTTCGCACCATGTTCCCGCGCAACCTAGTGGTGCGCCCGAGGACGGTCAACGCGGCTGCAATCACGTCTGATGGCGGACCTTTACGGCGTAAATCGTTGGCGGAAATGCGGCGGCGAGCCGGAGCCGGCGCGGACGATCACGGTCTAGTGACGATGCTGGATGCGGCCAGACGGATCATAACGCCCTCAGCGCGCAGCGATGTTCCTGCCTTCATGGTGATGGACGTGATGGCGGCGGCGGCGCGCATCGAGGCCGCCGGCGGCCACGTCATCCACCTGGAGGTCGGACAGCCGGCCGCGCCCGCCCCCACTACTGCGATCACTGCCGCGCGCGAGGCGCTCACGAGCGGCCGGCTCGGCTATACCGAGACGCTCGGCATCACGAGCCTGCGCGCGCGCATCGCGCGGCACTACCAAGAGACCTACCAGCTCGCGATCGATCCCGCGCGCATTGTCGTCACTACCGGTTCGTCCGCCGGCTTCATCCTGGCGTTCCTCGCACTGTTCGAGCCCGGGGATCGGGTCGCGGTGGCGCTGCCGGGCTATCCGCCCTATCGCCATATCCTCAGCGCCCTCGGCTGCGAGCCGGTGGCGATCGCCACCACACAAGCGACGCGCTGGGCGATCACGCCCGAGATGCTGCTGGCCGCGCATCGAGAAGCGCCGCTCAAGGGCGTGCTGGTCGCCAGCCCCGCCAATCCGACCGGCACCATGATGACCGCCGAGGCGTTGCGCGACCTCATCGGCGCAGCGCAAGGAGCGGGGATTAAATTCATTTCCGACGAGATCTATCACGGCCTCGACTATGCCTTCGCGGCCGAGACCGCGGCGCGCATGTCCGAAGACGTCGTGATCATCAATTCGTTCTCGAAATATTTCTGCATGACGGGCTGGCGCATCGGCTGGATGGTCGCGCCGGAGGCGCTGATCCGTCCGCTCGACCGGCTGCAGGGAAACCTGGCGATTTCGGTTCCGACGCTGTCGCAGATCGCGGCCGAGGCGGCATTCGACGGACGCGCCGAGATGGAGGCGGTCAAGCACGGCTATGAGGAGAACCGCCGCATCCTGCTCGACGGTCTGCCGAAGGCCGGGTTCGAAAAAATTCTGCCGGTCGATGGCGCCTTCTATCTCTACGCCGACGTCTCGCGGTTCTGCGACGACAGTTTCGAGTTCGCCAAGCGCATGCTGGCGGAAACCCACGTGGCGGCGACGCCCGGCGTCGATTTCGATCCGCTCGCGGGCAGGCACTTCATGCGCTTCTGCTACGCGGGCGCGGCAGCGCAGATGCGGGAGGCGGTCGAGCGCATCGGAGCATGGCTCAGGCGTTGACCGCGGGCAGGGGAATCCATGACGCAGGTTGTTGTTCCACGCCAATGGGCTCCGCCGGCATTGGTTCCTCCGCTCCTGAGCTTCGCGGCCGGCTTCATCGACGCCTATACCGCGCTCGCGCTGTTCGGCCTGTTCGTGGCGCAGGTCACCGGCAGCTTCGTGCTGGCGGCTGTCGCCTTCGTCACCAACGAGCAGGGCGCGGTGACCAAGGTGCTGGCGATTCCGGTGTTCCTGCTGGCGGCGGCGGTGACCACGGTGCTTGCGGTCACGGTTGAGCGCCGCGGCCGCGCGCCGATCGCCTGGGCGCTGGGCCTCGAATGCGCCGTGCTGACCGCCTTCCTGCTGGCGGTGTTGGCGAGCGCGAGCGCCGACGGCCCCAATGCCGCTGAGGTGGTGGTGGCGAGCCTGCTTGGTCTTTTCGCCATGGGCACGCAGAGCGCCGCGGTGCGGTTGATGATGCGCAGCGTCGCATCCACCAACGTGATGACCACGAACACCACGCAATTCGCGATTGATGCGACCGAGCTGGCGCTTGCGTGGCAGGCGCGGCGCGGCGCGCCCGCCGATGCAGCCGTCGCGGTGGCCTACGACGCGGCCCGCGGCCGGGTCGCGCGCCTGTTCCCGATCATGTTCGGATTTCTGCTTGGGACGGCGGCCGGCACGCTCACTTACGTCGCGACCGGCGTGTGGGGGCTGCTGCTGCCGCTTGCAATCATGTACGGCATTTTCGCCTGGGCGAGCCTGCGGGCGGCCTAGCGGCGGATCGGGATCCGCTAGCGCAGCGCCGCGGCGATGTTGCCGCCGTCCACCGTGGTGACGTCGCCCGTGGTCTTGAGCTCGAGTGCCTGATAGAGAAACGCCTGCGCCACGTCGTCGGCCGTGACCTCGCGGCCGAGCAGGTTGCCGGAAAGATAGTCCTTCTCGCTCACGCCGCGCGCTTTCGAGCGCTCGGCAATGAACGCATCGGTGAGCAGCCCCGAGCGGATGCGATCGGCGTTGACCGCATTGGCGCGGATGCCGTCGGCGCCGTAGTCGACCGCGTATTGCCGCACCAGCAACAGCGTCGCCGCCTTGGGCAACCCATAGGGACCGAAGTTCGGTCCCGGGTTCACCGCCTGCTTCGAGACGTTGAACAGCAGGCAGCCGCCGGTGCCCTGCGCCAACATGATCTTCACTGCCGCCTGCGCGACACGCTGATGACCGTAGAAGTTCAACTCGAAGCTCTTGCGCAGCACCTCTTCGTCGACCTCGCCGATGCGGCCCTGCCAAGCCGCGCCGGCGTTCGACACCGCGATGTCGACGCCGCCGAAGGCCTCGACGACTCGGGCGAACGCCGCGCGCACCGACGCGGCGTCGGTGACGTCGCACCGCAGCGCGAGCGCGGCCGGGCCGATGGCCTCGGCCTTGTCCCGGGCTGCGTGCTCGTCGAGATCGAGCAGGGCGACCTCGGCGCCCGCCGCGGCAAACGCAGTCGCGGTCGCCGCCCCGATCGTGCCGCCGGCACCGGTGATGACGGCGACCTGGCCGGCGAGCGGCTTCTCGGCGGCGCGGCCGAGCTTGGCCTGTTCGAGCGACCAGTATTCCATGTCGAACATCTGCGCTTCCGAAATCGATTCGAAGCGGCCGATTGCCTCGGCGTCCGTGATGGCCGCGACCGCGCACTCCGCGAGATCGGCGGCGATGACGGCCTCTCTCTTCGAGCGGCCGAGGCCGAACAGACCAAGGCCGGGAACGAGTGCGACGCGGGGCAGCGGATCGAGCGGCTGCTTGATGCCGCCGACGCGCGCGTTCTGACGCGCGAAGTAGGCGCGATAGCGTTCGGTGAAGGCCCTCGCCGCCGCGTGCGCGGCGCGTTTGAAATCGTCTTCCTTGCCGGCCTCGGGCGCGGCAACGACCAGCGGCCAGTTCTTGGTGCGAATGGTGTGGTCGGGCGTCACCACGCCGGCCTGGCTGTAACGCGTAAGCTCGGCACCGTTGACGTAGTTGAGGATCGCAGGGCCGGTGCGGAAGTCGAGGATCAGGCGGCGCCAGGCGCCTTCGATCGCTTCGTCCTTGCCGCTGCAGGCGCCACGCAGGATCGGGGCCACAGCACTCGACGGCGCGATCGCCTGCGGCAATTGTGCGGTCGCGAACACCGCCTTGCGGCTCTTCTTCAGCCGCTCCTCGGCCAGCGTGACCAGAGCGATCATGCGTTCATAGGCTTCGCGCGCGCTGTTGCCGAAGGTGACGATGCCGTGCTTGTGCAGGATCAGCCCCTCGACCTCGGGCTTGGTGTCGTAAATGTCCGCCGCCGTCTTCGCGAGCGCCAATCCCGACATCACGTAGGGCACGACCCTCGCACGCCCGTCGTAGACCTGCGCGCAGATGCTCTCGCCGTCGGGCTGGTCGACGAGGCTCAGGACCGCGTTGGCGTGGGTATGGTCGACGTATGCGTGCGGCAAAAAGACATGCAGCAGGGTCTCGACTGACGGATTGGGCGCCATCGGCTCCAGCAGGTTTTCACGCTGCACGCGCACCAGGTCCTCGTCGGTCAGTGCCGTGCGGGCGCGCAGCTTGCGCAGGCGCTCGAGCCGCATGGCCGGAAGTCCCGCCGGCTCGATCGCCGCCATGTCGGCGCCCGAGCCTTTCACGCACAGCACCGCGACCTCCTCGCCGAGGAGATCGGGCAGCGTGGTTTTCACTGATGTATTGCCGCCGCCATGGAGCACGAGGGTTGGATCGCGGCCCAACAAGCGCGTCGTATAGACGCGCAAGGCCAGATCGCGGCCGACGCCCTGCGCGGCGTAGTGGTCGATCGTCGCTTGCGCGTCGCGGTCGACCCAGCCGCTTCTCATGAGCGACCTCCCGTCACGACCGGGGAGCGCCAGCGGGCGCATGCCGGCAGGGAAGGCCACGCCGGCGCGATGCAGGCACGGCGGTGGTCAGCCCTTGCCGAACACACGCTTGCTCCACCACCCGGAACGACGCGGACGATCGCCGCCCTCGCTCTCCGCCGGGCTCGATATCACCGGCTCCGCCGTGGAATGCGGCGGCGTGAAGGACGGCGCAGGAAGATCTCCGTCGTCTCGTCCCGCCTGCGGTGCGGGCTCGCGCACGGTCGAGCGCCGGCGCGGCGGCTCGGAGATCGCCGGTTCGGCCGCAACGGGTGCTTGGGAAACGAGCGGTGGCTCGGGAGCCGCGCTGAGCGTCACGTGCGGTGTCGGCGGTTCGGATTCGATGTGCGCGCGCCCGTGGTCCGGACTGGCGTCCGGCGCGTGCATCCCGGGTGATGCAGGCTCGGACGGCGCGCCGCCGTTGAATTCGACGGCTTCCGCGCCATCGCTGCCGTCGGCGGCCTCGCCGCCGCCGTTCTCCGCCACCAGGCCTTCGCCCTCGCGGCCGCGACGATTGCGGCGGCCGCCCCGGCGTCCACGCCGGCGGCGGCGGCGTTCGCCCTCGCCGTTCGGCTCTGCCGTCATGTCGGAACTGCCTGCGCCGTTGGCGCCCTCGTGCGCCTCGGCCGGGTGGTCGGCGTGGTCTTCGTGCGGTGCCGCAGCGAATTCCGCGGGCGCGTCCTGCGCACCCGCGTCGCCGTCGTGGTCCGCCTGCACTCCCTCGCGCCCTTCGCCGCCGCGGCGGCCGCGCCGTCGCCGCCGTCGCCGCCGCCCTGACCCTGCTCGTGATCCTCCTCTTGGCCATGCTCGCCGTCGGCTCGGGCGTCCTCCTGCAAGCCGGGGGTGGCCGCCTCTTCGGTCTCGGAAGCCTCCTCCTCCTCGACGAGAGGCTCCTCGTCCTCCTCCACGATCGCGACCGCAGTCGCCGGCTGTAGCGCGAGCGCCTTGGCCTGTTCCAGGCTGTGCACCTGCTCGCCCTTTTCGATCACGAACGACGACTGTCCGCCGATGGCGGGATCGGCATCGATCATGATGGCGATCCGGAAGCGCTCCTCGAGCGCGCGCAGATGCGCGCGCTTGTGATTGAGCAGATAGAGTGCAATGTCCGATCGCGTCCGCACTGCGAGGTTGTGGGTGGCGCCCTTGAGCAGCATTTCCTCGAGCGAGCGCAGCAGCTGCAGCGCGACCGAGGAAACCGAGCGCACATGGCCGGTGCCGCCGCAATTCGGGCATTTCTCGGTCGAGCTTTCCAGCACGCTCGAGCGGATGCGCTGACGCGACATTTCGAGCAGGCCGAAGTGCGAGATGTGTCCGACCTGGATGCGCGCGCGGTCGTGCCGCAGGCATTCCTTCAACCGGCGCTCGACCGCGCGGTTGTTGCGCTTCTCGTCCATGTCGATGAAATCGATGACGACCAGGCCGGCGAGATCGCGCAAGCGCAATTGTCGCGCGATTTCATCGGCAGCTTCGAGATTGGTCTTGAGCGCGGTGTCCTCGATGTGATGCTCGCGGGTGGCGCGACCCGAATTGACGTCGATTGCGACCAGCGCCTCGGCCTGGTTGAGCACGATGTAGCCGCCCGAGCGCAGCTGCATCACCGGGGTGAACATGGCATCGAGCTGACTCTCGATGCCGTGGCGGGTGAAGATCGGCAGCGTGTCGCGATAAGCTTTCACGTTCTTGGCATGGCTCGGCATGAGCATGCGCATGAACTCTTTCGCTTCCTTGTAGGCATCGTCGCCGGACACCAGGATCTCGTCGATGTCCTTGTTGTAGAGGTCGCGGATCGAGCGCTTGACCAGCGAGCCTTCCTCGTAGACCAGCGTGGGCGCCGTCGACTTGAGCGTGAGGTCGCGCACGGTCTCCCACAGCCGAAGCAGGTATTCGAAGTCGCGCTTGACCTCGGTCTTGGTGCGGCTCGCGCCGGCGGTGCGCAGGATCACGCCCATGCCTTCCGGGACTTCGAGCTCCTGGGCGATTTCCTTCAACCGGCGGCGATCATCGGCGCTCGTGATCTTCCGGCTGATGCCGCCGCCGCGCGCGGTGTTGGGCATCAGCACGGAATAGCGGCCGGCGAGCGAAAGATAGGTGGTGAGGGCCGCGCCTTTGGTGCCGCGCTCCTCCTTGACCACCTGCACCAGCATCACCTGACGGCGCTTGATGACCTCTTGAATCTTGTACTGCCGGCGCGGACGCTGCGTGCGCTCCGGCACCTCTTCCATCGCATCGGCGCCGCCCACCGACTCCACGATCTCTTCTTCGCCTTCGGCGTGGCCGTTGATTTCGGTGATGTTGCTGCCGGTCTCGCCGGCTTCGGCGGTCTCGCCCTCGCCGCGCTCGGCCGGGGCGGTGATCTCGGGCGCCGCCGTAACCGGGCCCTCGTCGGGGAGGGGCTCGCCGGCAACGCTCGGAACCGGTTCGGCCGCGGTGCTCGACTCAAGCTGAGCGAGCGCGATCGGCGCTTCGGTTGCGACGGCGGCGGGTGAACTGTCTGCATCGGCAGCGTCAGCCGTGAGCGGCTCGGCTGCAACCTCGCCCGCGGCGGGCGCCGTATCCGGCGTCAGCGCCTCGATCGTCTCGGCTTGCGGAGCCATCGCTTCGGAGCCCGCCGCCATGGCCTCGGCTTCGATCTCGACCGGCTCGCTTTTGATCTCCTCCGACCGCCGGCGGCTTCCGCGTTCGCGGTGCCGACGCCCGGCGCGGTGATCGGCTTCGGCATCGGCGGCGCGTTGGGCGCGCTCGTCCTCGGCAATCAGCGCCTGCCGGTCGGCGACCGGGATTTGATAATAGTCGGGATGGATTTCGCTGAAGGCGAGGAAGCCGTGCCGGTTGCCGCCGTAGTCGACGAACGCGGCCTGGAGCGACGGCTCGACGCGCGTGACCTTGGCCAGATAGATGTTGCCGCGAAGCTGTTTACGGTTGGCCGACTCGAAGTCGAATTCCTCGACTCGATGGCCGCGCAGGACAACCACCCGGGTTTCTTCCGGATGGGTCGCATCGATGAGCATTTTGTTGGGCATTGACCAGTCTCTTGATGACCGGTTGGCACGCGGCCACCGCTCGCCGCCACAAAGGCGGCGCAAGGCGGCGCGACCGACAACCGGTCTGATGGTGGTGGTTGAAAGGATGGGCCCCGTGCGCCGAGTTCGACGCCCGGCACGCGGCCGGGCTTGATGCAGCTGCCGACAAGGCGGCGGCGTCGCCTTGCGACGCGATCGTGCCGTGGCAGCAATTGGCTAAAGTCTCGGTGCGCGGCCGTAACATGACCTTTTGGCCCGTGATGGGGGCGGCAACGCTTGGCAGGCGCCGCCGCGGTTTCTTTTGGCTGACGATCCTCGACTCAAAGCGGCCTTGAAGCATATGCCGGCGCGCCGTCGCGGGAGGCGTGTGCCGCACGCAACACCGGTTGCCGTCCACAAGAACATCAGCCTGATGGCCCGTGAGCGTCGCCCCTTGGGGACGCCGCCAGCCGATCTCCCCGCGAACTCCCCTCTCGTCGCCTGTCGCGGCGTGGAGCTTCGGCGGACCTGCCGGATGTCCGAACGTGACACAACCGGAACTGCAAATCGTCAGTACCCCCTTATTAGGGCTGGCGGCGGGGGATGGCAAGGGAGGTAGCCGGGACGGGCAGGCAGGTCCGCTCGCTCCGGGGACGTTGAGCAGCGGCCGCGGCGAGGTTAGGTCCGGGTTAACCGCGCCCCCATAATGGAGTAAAAACAGGCTCGAAGGGGCTGGAAACAACCCATGTCTGTCCGCGCGACGAGCTTGGCTCTGTTCCTGTGCGCGACGCTCCTGAGCGCCGCGGTGCTCGGTGCCGGCGCGGCCGAGCGCGACGGCGTCCCGTCCGCGGGCGACTTTCCGGTGGCGACCGAGGTGCGGCTCGCCGGCGACGACGCGCTCACCCGCCTGGTGCTCGATCTCAGCCACAAGGTCGATATCCGCGCCTTCACCCTGGCCAATCCCAACCGGGTCGTAATCGACATGCCCCAGGTCGCCTTCCAGCTCCCGGCCAAGGCGGGCGAGAGCGGCCGCGGCCTGATCAAGGCGTTCCGTTTCGGCCTCGTCATGCAGGGCGGCTCGCGCATCGTGATCGACCTGGCGCGGCCGGCGCGGGTCGACAAGGCGTTCGTGATCAACGCCGCCAACGATCAGCCGGCCCGCCTCGTGCTCGATCTCGTGCCGACCGATCGCGAGGCGTTCCTGCGCACGATCGCGCTCGAGAACCGGCCGCCGGAGGCCCGCAAGGCGGAGGCCCCGCCTGATGCCAAGGGCGATACGCGGCCGCTGGTGGTCATCGATCCCGGCCATGGCGGCATCGATAACGGCACCCGGGCGGCGAGCGGGGAGATGGAGAAGACCATCGTCCTCGAATTCTCCCTGATGCTGAAGGACAAGATCGAAAAGACCGGCAAATACCGCGTCGCCCTGACCCGCGCCGACGACACCTTCGTGGCGCTCGGCGAGCGGGTGCGGTTCGCGCGCGCGCGCCAGGCCGCGCTCTTTATCTCGATTCACGCCGATGCGTTGCGGCGCCGGGAAGGCAACGCGCAGGGGGCGACCGTCTACACGCTGTCGGAGCGCCCCTCCGATGCCCGCGCCGCGCGCCTGGCCGCGGCCGAGAACCAGGCCGATACGATCGCCGGCATCGACCTCTCGTTCGAGGAAAAGGACGTCGCCGGGATCCTGATCGATCTCGCGCGCCGGGAAACCAAGACGTTTTCCCTCCAGTTTGCCCAGACGATGGTCGGCCAGCTCAGGAATGCCGCCGCCCGGCTCCACCAGAACCCCTTGAAATCCGCGAGCTTTGTCGTTCTCAAGGCGCCCGACGTGCCCTCCGTCCTGGTCGAGCTCGGCTATGTGTCGAACCGCGCCGACCTCAAATCGCTGATCTCGGCCGAATGGCGGGACCGCACCGCGGATTCCATCGTGCAGGCGGTCAATACGTTCTTCACGACCCGCCTGGCGGGAACCGGCCAGAATTGAAGCGACTGTGGCCATTTAGCCTCAGTTTCAACATAAAACAGCGCGACCTAGGCAACGGATCGACCGACGCGTGGGGGGTGGCGGTGCCACGGGGAAATCCGCCCGATTGCATCTTATCCGTCCGCTTTGACGTGACCACCCGACATCGTGACCCGACCGCGTCGGCGCAGGGGGGACTGCGGGCATGAGATTGTTGCTGCGCTTCATCGGCTTGCTGTTCGCCGCGGGGACGATCGTCTTCGTTGTCGCGATCACGGCTGCCGCCGGCCTGCTCTGGCACTACTCGAAGGAGCTCCCCGACTACTCGCAGCTTCAGGACTACGAGCCCGCGGTGATGACGCGGGTGCACGCCTCCGACGGCTCGCTGCTCGCGGAATACGCGCGCGAGCGGCGGCTCTATCTGCCGATTCAGGCGGTGCCCAAGCTCGTGATCAATGCCTTCATCGCCGCCGAGGACAAGAATTACTACGAGCACGGCGGCATCGACTTCTCCGGCATCGCCCGCGCCGCGGTGCTGTACGTGCAGCAATACGGCAGCGGCCGCCGCCCGCAGGGCGCGTCCACCATCACCCAACAGGTCGCCAAGAACTTCCTGCTCACCAACGAGGTGTCGTTCTCGCGCAAGATCAAGGAAGCGCTGCTGGCGATGAAGATCGAGCGCACCTTCTCGAAGGAGCGCATCCTCGAGCTCTATCTCAACGAGATCTATCTCGGCATGGGCGCCTACGGCGTCGCCGCCGCATCGCTGCTCTATTTCGACAAGTCGGTGCACGAGCTGTCGGTCGCGGAAGCGGCCTATCTCGCGGCGCTGCCCAAAGCGCCGAACAACTACCATCCGTTCCGGCAGCGTGAGCGCGCGGTCGAGCGGCGCAACTACGTCATCGACCGCATGGTCGAGGACCACTACGTCCCCGCGCAGGACGGCGAGAAGGCCAAGAAGGAGCCGCTCAAGATCACGCCGCGGCCGACCGGCGCCCACATCTTCGCGGCGGAGTATTTCGCCGAGGAGGTCCGCCGCTACATCCACGACAATTACACCGAGAAGAAGCTCTACGAGGGCGGCCTCTCGGTGCGCACAACGCTCGATCCCAAGATGCAGGTGCTGGCGCGCAAGGTGCTGGTCGACGGGTTCGTGAATTTCGACGAGCAGCAGGGCTATCGCGGCCCCACCACCAAGCTCGACCTCGCGGCCGGCGCCGAGTGGGGCGCCAAGCTCGCCGACGTCAGGGCGCTGTCCGATATCGCGCCCTGGCGGCTCGCCGTGGTGCTCGAGAGCGATGACGCTTCCGCGCGTATCGGCTTCCAGCCCGGCCGCCAGCCGGGCGGCGCGCTCTCCGCCGAGCGCGAGACCGCCACCGTGCCGCTCGAAGGCGTGAAATGGGCGAAGGCCACGAGCGGCGCGCTGCGGGGCAAAACGCCGGCCAAGGTCTCGCAGGTGCTCACGCCCGGCGACGTCGTCTATGTCGAGCCGCTCGCCGGCAAGGACGGCCAGTACCGCCTGCGCCAGGTGCCCGAGGTTTCCGGCGGCATCGTCGCGATGGACCCGCAGACCGGGCGGGTGCTGGCGATGGTCGGCGGCTTCTCCTACGACCAGAGCCAGTTCAACCGCGCAACCCAGGCGCTGCGCCAGCCGGGCTCCTCGTTCAAGCCGCTGGTCTATGCCACCGCCCTCGACAACGGCTACACGCCTTCGACCGTGGTGCTGGATGCCCCGCTCGAGATCGACACCGGCAGCGGCATCTGGGCGCCGGAGAACTACACCAAGAAATTCTACGGGCCGTCGACCCTGCGCTTCGGCATCGAGCAGTCGCGCAACGTCATGACCGTGCGGCTCGCGCAGGATATCGGCATGCCGCTGATCGGCGAATATGCCAAGCGCTTCGGCGTCTACGACAACCTGCCGCCCTATCTCTCGTTCTCGCTCGGCGCGGGCGAAACCACGCTGCTGCGCATGGTCGGTGCCTATGCCATGTTCGACAACGGCGGCCGCAAGATCCAGCCGACGCTGATCGACCGCATCCAGGACCGCTACGGACGCACCGTCTACAAGCACGACTCGCGCGAATGCCGTGGCTGCGACGCCGACAAATGGGCGAACCAGAACGAGCCGACGCTGATCGACAAGCGCGAGCGCATCCTCGACCCGATGACCGCCTACCAGATCACCTCGATCATGGAGGGCGTCGTGCAGCGCGGCACGGCCACCGTCGTCAAGGAGGTCGGCAAGCCGATCGCCGGCAAGACCGGCACCACCAACGACGAGAAGGATGCCTGGTTCATCGGCTTCTCGCCCGACCTCGTGGTCGGCGTCTATCTCGGCTACGACAAGCCGCGCCACCTCGGCCGCGGCGCGACCGGCGGCGTGCTGGCGGCGCCGATCGTGCGCGATTTCATGAAGGTCGCGCTCGCCGACAAGCCGGCGGTGCCGTTCCGCGTGCCGGCCGGCATCAAGCTCATCCGCGTCGACGCCAAGAGCGGCATGCGCGCGGGCCCGGGCGACCAGCGCGTCATCCTCGAAGCCTTCAAGCCCGGCACCGCGCCGCCCGACAACTATTCGGTGATGGGCGTGACCGACGCCGACGGCCGGCCGATGGGCGTATCGCCCGAGGCCGACCGCGCGGTGCGCACCGGAACCGGCGGGCTCTACTGACACTGACGCAACGGGCGCTTGTCGTGATGCGGCGGCCGCGCTCGCGGCGAGCCGGCTGCTGACGGCGGTTTCCTGCAAACAATAGGAAAAATACAGGAGCGCGGGTTTGAGCGACCCGCGCACAATAACGAGAGCATGTCCCGGATGCGGTG
>CAVUAI010000007.1:0-103899 GCA_963739385.1 uncultured Alphaproteobacteria bacterium | reverse complement strand
TGCCGATGAACAAAGACGAGGATCCGGAGATCTGTCGTCCTTGAATTTGTCGGCGAGGCGGACGCCGTCCGCGTCGCGGCCCGCTGGCCTCTGCGCCCCGGACCGCAGAAGCGTGAGTCGCAAAGGAGCTTCCCAATGCTGGACGTCATCATGCTTGCCATCGGGCTCGGATTCTTTGCGCTGTCGGTCGGCTACACGATCGCCTGCGATCGGCTCTGAGGAGGGTATCCCCATGATGTTCGACTATTCGCTCGCCGGCCTCGTGACCGCGGGGCTGATGATCTACCTCGTCTACGCGCTGCTCAGGCCCGAGCGGCTGTGAAGGGGTTACGACCATGACCGTCATCGGCTGGATTCAAATTCTGCTCTATTGCGCCATCGTCGCCGCGCTGGTGGTGCCGCTCGGCGCCTACATGACGCGCGTGTTCAACGGCGAGCGCACGTTCCTGTCGCCGGTCCTGCGGCCGGTGGAAGCGGGACTCTACTGGCTGGGCGGCGTCGACGAGAGCCGCGAGCAGCACTGGATCACCTATACGGTATCCATGCTGTTCTTCCATATCGGCGGATTCTTGATCCTCTACGCGCTGATGCGCGGGCAGGCGGCGCTGCCGTTCAATCCGGCGGAGATGTCCGCGGTGGCGCCGGACCTCTCGTTCAACACGGCGGTGAGCTTCATCACCAACACCAACTGGCAGAACTACGGCGGCGAGAGCACGCTGTCCTATCTGGTGCAGATGCTCGGCCTCACGCACCAGAACTTCCTGTCCGCCGCGACCGGCATCGTGCTCGCCGTCGCGCTCATCCGCGGCTTCGCCCGCGCCTCCATGCGCACGATCGGCAATTTCTGGGTCGATATCACGCGCTGCACCCTCTACATCCTGTTGCCGATCTGCGTCGTCTACGCCCTGTTCCTGGTGTGGCAGGGCATGCCGCAGACGCTCGGGCCCTATATCGAGGCAACCACGCTCGAGGGCGCCAAGCAGACCATCGCGGTGGGGCCCGTCGCCTCGCAGGTCGCGATCAAGATGCTCGGCACCAACGGCGGCGGCTTCTTCAACGCCAATGCCGCGCATCCGTTCGAGAACCCGACGGCGCTGTCGAACTTCGTGCAGATGATCTCGATCTTCGCCATCGGCGCCGCGCTCACCAACGTGTTCGGCCGCATGGTCGGCAACCAGCGCCAGGGCTGGGCGATTTTCGCGGTCATGGGCGTCCTGTTCATTGCCGGTGTCACCGCGGCCTATTGGGCGGAGGCGCATGGGAACGACGCCTTTACCGCCATGGGCCTGACCGGCGGCAACATGGAAGGCAAGGAAGTCCGCTTCGGCATCGTGGCGTCGGCGCTGTTTGCGGTCGTTACCACCGCCGCGTCCTGCGGCGCCGTCAACGCCATGCATGATTCGTTCACCGCGCTCGGCGGCATGATTCCGCTCATCAACATGCAGCTCGGCGAGATCATCGTCGGCGGCGTCGGCGCCGGCATGTACGGCATGCTGCTGTTCGTCATCCTCGCGATCTTCGTCGCCGGCCTGATGGTGGGCCGCACGCCGGAATATGTCGGCAAGAAGATCGAGGCCAAAGAGGTCAAGATGGCGATGCTCGCCATCCTCATCCTGCCGCTGATGTATCTCGGCTGGACGGCGGTTGCCGTGGTGATCCCGACGGCGGTGGCCTCGATGGCCAATCCGGGACCGCACGGCTTCACCGAGGTCCTCTACGCCTATACCTCGCAGACCGCGAACAACGGCTCGGCCTTTGCCGGCCTGACCGGGAACATCCTGTTCTACAACCTCACCGGCGCCATCGCGATGCTGGTCGGCCGCTTCTGGATGATCATCCCGGCCATGGCGATCGCCGGCTCGCTCGCCGAGAAGAAGTCGGTACCGCCCTCGGCCGGCACGTTCCCGACCACCGGCGCCCTGTTCGTCGGGCTGGTCGTGGGCGTGATCGTGATCATCGGCGGCCTCACCTTCTTTCCCGCGCTCGCGCTCGGCCCCATCGTCGAGCATTTCGCGATGACCGCGGGCACCTTGTTCTCATCGAACTAACGTCGGAGTCACGGCGATGGAAACCTCCCAGCTGCGCAAACAGATGCCGGTCTCGGCGCTGTTCGACCCCAAGATCGTGGTGCCGGCGATCGGCTCGGCCTTCGTCAAGCTCGATCCGCGCACCCTGATGAAGAATCCGGTCATGTTCGTGCTCGAGGTCGTCACCATCCTGACGACCGTCATCCTGATCCGCGACCTCGTGACCGGAGGCGAGAACCTCGCATTCGAATTCCAGATCGTGTTGTGGCTGTGGTTCACCGTGCTGTTCGCCAACTTCGCGGAAGCCATCGCCGAGGGCCGCGGCAAGGCCCAGGCCGACGCGCTGCGGCGGACGCGTACCGAGACCCAGGCGAAGCTGCTGAGTGCTGTTACCTCCAAAGACTACAGGCGTGTCCCCGGCACGGCCCTGAAGGTTGGCGACCTGGTGTTGGTCGAAGCCGGCGACACCATCCCGTCGGACGGCGAGGTCATCGAGGGCATCGCGTCGGTGAACGAAGCGGCGATCACGGGTGAGTCCGCTCCGGTCATCCGTGAATCCGGCGGCGACCGCTCGGCCGTCACCGGCGGGACGCAAGTGCTGTCGGACTGGATCAAGGTGCGCATCACTGCCGCACCCGGCTCCACCTTCCTCGACCGCATGATCAGGCTGGTCGAGGGTGCGGAGCGCCAGAAGACCCCGAACGAGATCGCGCTCGATATCCTCCTGGTCGGCCTGACCATCATCTTCGTGTTCGCGACCGCGACCATTCCGAGCTACGTGAGTTATGCCGGCGGCGCCATCTCGGTGATCATCCTGGTGGCGTTGTTCGTGACCCTGATTCCGACCACCATCGGCGCATTGCTGTCGGCCATCGGCATCGCCGGCATGGACCGTCTCGTCCGTTTCAATGTGCTGGCGATGTCGGGCCGCGCGGTCGAGGCCGCGGGCGACGTCGATACGCTCCTGCTCGACAAGACCGGCACCATCACGCTGGGCAACCGGCAGGCGACCGAGTTCAAGCCGCTGCGCGGGGTGACCGAGCAGGAGCTGGCAGACGCCGCGCAGCTCGCGTCGCTTGCCGACGAGACCCCGGAAGGGCGCTCCATCGTCGTGCTCGCCAAGGAGAAGTACGGCATTCGTGGCCGCGATCTCGCCGAACTGCACGCCAACTTCATTCCTTTCACCGCCCAGAGCCGCATGAGCGGTGTCGAAATCGGCGGTTCCTGGGTGCGCAAGGGAGCGGTGGACTCGATTCTGGGATTTCTCAACACGCCCCCGCTGATGCTGGTGTCCGGCGGCGCCGCCCGCGCAATGCAGCCCGGGGTCAGCAGCGACATCGTGCGGGAGATCAATGCGATTGCGGATGCGATCGCGAAGTCGGGCGGCACTCCGCTGGCGGTCGCCAAGGACGGCAAGCTGCTCGGGGTGATCCATCTCAAGGACATCGTGAAGGGCGGAATCCGCGAGCGTTTCGCCGAGCTGCGCCGCATGGGCATCCGCACCGTGATGATTACGGGCGACAATCCGATGACCGCGGCGGCGATCGCGGCCGAGGCCGGCGTCGATGATTTCCTGGCGCAGGCCACGCCCGAGGACAAGCTCAAGCTCATCCGCGACGAGCAGGCCAAGGGCAAGCTCGTCGCCATGGCCGGCGACGGCACCAACGACGCGCCGGCGCTCGCCCAGGCCGACGTCGGCGTCGCCATGAACACCGGCACCCAGGCCGCGCGCGAGGCCGGCAACATGGTCGATCTCGACTCCAACCCGACCAAGCTGATCGAGGTGGTCGAGATCGGCAAGCAGCTGCTGATGACGCGCGGCGCGCTCACCACCTTCTCGATCGCCAATGACGTGGCGAAGTATTTCGCCATCATCCCGGCGATGTTCGTTGCGTTCTACCCGCAGCTGCAGGCGCTCAATATCATGAATCTGGCGACCCCCCAGAGCGCCATTCTCTCGGCGATCATCTTCAACGCGCTGATCATCATCGCGCTGATCCCGCTCGCCCTGAAGGGCGTGCGCTACCGTGCGATCGGCGCCGGCCCGCTGCTGCGGCGCAATCTGCTGATCTACGGCGTCGGCGGCGTCATCATTCCGTTCATCGGCATCAAGGCGATCGACCTTCTGGTCACCGCCCTGCACCTCGCCTGAGGAGACGTATCATGCTCAAGGAAATCCGCCCGGCGATCGTCTTCATCGTCGCGCTGACCATCATCACCGGGTTGGTCTACCCGTTCGTCATGACCGGGATTGCCGGTGTCATTTTCCCCTATCAGGCGCAGGGAAGCCTCGTCGAGCAGGACGGAAAGGTCGTGGGATCGGCGCTGATCGGGCAGGAATTCACCAGCGACAAGTACTTTCATGGCCGGCCCTCGGCCACCGTCGCGCCCGACCCGAACGATCCGAGCAAGACGGTCCCCGCGCCCTACAACGCGGCGAACTCCGGCGGCTCGAATCTGGGGCCGACCAACAAAGCCCTCATCGAGCGCGTGCAGGGCGACGTCGACAAGCTCAAGCAGGAGAACCCTTCGGCCGCGGTGCCGATCGACCTGGTGACCACCACCGGCAGTGGGCTCGATCCGGACATTTCGCCGGAGGCCGCGCTTTTCCAGGTGCCGCGTGTTGCGAAAGCCCGCAACATGCCGGAAGATCGGCTGCGCCAGCTCGTCGACGAGCACATCGAGGGGCGGACCGTGGGCTTGCTGGGCGAACCGCGCGTGAACGTGTTGGCGCTGAACCTGGCGCTGGATCGCGCTTCGGTGCGCTGATCCGATGGCTCGCCGCAAAGCGGAGAGAATTTGATTCCTGATGGCGGATTCGCGGCGCGACTCTGACCAGCGACCATCGCCGGAGGCCCTGCTGGAGGCCGCCCGGCGCGAGGAGCGCCGGTCCGGCCGGCTGAAGATTTTCGTCGGCGCGGCGCCCGGGGTGGGCAAGACCTACGAGATGCTGCAGCAGGCCCGCGCCCGCAAGCAGGACGGCTACGATGTCGTGGTCGGCGTCGTCGAGACCCACGGCCGGAAAGAGACCCAGGCGCTGCTCGACGGGCTGGAGGTCATTCCCCGCAAGCGGCTCGAGTACAAGGGGCAGTCGCTCGAGGAGATGGACCTCGACGCCATCATTGCGCGCCGGCCGCAGATCGTGCTGGTGGACGAGCTTGCCCACACCAACGCGCCCGGCAGCCGGCATCCCAAGCGCTACCTCGACGTCGAAGAACTGCTCAGTCGCGGCATCGACGTCTACACCACGGTCAACATCCAGCACATCGAGAGCCTCAACGACGTGGTCGCGCAGATCACGCATGTGCGCGTGCGCGAGACCGTGCCGGACCAGGTGTTCGACCGTGCCGACGCCATCGAGCTCGTCGACCTCACGCCTGACGACCTGATTCAGCGCCTCAAGGAAGGCAAGGTCTACGTCCCCAAGCAGGCCGAGCGCGCGCTGGAGCACTACTTCTCGCCCGGCAACCTGACCGCGCTGCGCGAGCTTGCGCTGCGTCGCACCGCGGAACGGGTCGACGAGCAACTGCTCACCCATATGCAGGCGCATGCCATTCCCGGGCCGTGGGCGGCGGGCGAGCGCATTCTGGTCTGCATCAGCGAGGATCCGCGCGCCGCCGGCCTGGTGCGCTACGCCAAGCGGCTGGCGGACCGGCTGCATGCACCGTTCACGGCACTGTGCGTCGAAACCCGGCGCAGCCTGCAATGGACGGAGGAAGAGCGCGACCGGGTCGCGGACACGCTTCGGCTGGCGGAGGCGTTGGGCGGCGAGGCGATCACCGTTCCCGGCGGCGACCGCAGCATCGCGGACGAGGTCGTCAGCTTCGCCCAGGCCCACAATGTCACCCAGATCATCGTCGGCAAATCGACGCGGTCGCGATGGTTCGAGATCCTGCACGGGTCGGTGGTCCATGAGCTGGTCCGGCGCTCCGGCAACATCAGCGTCCACGTCATCGCCGGCGATGCGCTGGCGCGCGATCCGATCCCCAGGAAGACAGTGCGCGCGGCCGAAGACAGCGCGCCCTTCGATCCGCGGCCTTATGCCGTTGCGCTGCTGGCGGTCGCCGTGGCCCTCGGCATCGGAGAGTTGATTCAGCCGTTGTTCGGAATCGAGAACGTCGATCTCGTGTTCCTGACCGTCGTGGTCGGCGTCGCCGTGCGCTACGGGCTGTGGCCGTCGTTGTTCGCCACCATTGTCTCCTCCCTCTGCTACAACTTTTTCTTCATCCCGCCGATCTATACCTTCACGATCACCGATCCGACCAACGTCGCTGCGTTCGTGTTCTTTACTATCGTGGCGGTGGTGGTGTCGCACTTTGCCGCGCGCGGGCGCACCCGGGCGGTGGCCGCGCATGAACGCGTGCGCACCGTGGAGTTGCTCTATTCCTTCAGCCGCAAGCTTGCCGGCGTCGGCACCCTCGACGACGTGCTGTGGGCGACGGCCTATCAGGCCGCCTTGATGCTGAAGGTGCACGTCGTATTGCTGCTGCCGGAAGACGGCTCGATCGTGGTGAAGGCAGGCTATCCGCCGGAAGACCGTCTCGACGACGCGGACGTCGCGGCGGCGAAATGGGCGTGGGAGAACGATCGGCCGGCGGGCCGCGGCTCCGACACGCTCCCGGGAGCGAAACGCCTGTTCCTGCCGATGCGAACCGGGCGCGGCGCCATCGGCGTCATCGGCATCGACAGCGACAAGCCCGGGCCGCTGCTCACGCCCGATCAACGCCGCCTGCTCGATGCGTTGATGGATCAGAGCGCGCTTGCGATCGAGCGCGTCTACCTGGTCGCAGACCTGGAGCGCGCCAGGCGAGCCGCCGAGACCGATCGCCTGCGCTCGGCGCTGCTGACCTCCATCTCCCATGATCTCAAGACCCCGCTCGCCGCCGTTCTCGGGGCGGCCGGAACGCTGCGGGACCTGTCGAGCGATCTCACCGACGCCGAAAAAGCCGACCTGCTTGCCACCATCATCGACGAATCGGAGCGACTCAACCGGTTCATCGCCAACCTGCTCGACATGACCAGGCTCGAATCCGGCGCGGTCGTCCCGAACGCGGCGCCGCACGATGTCGACGAGATCGTCGGCAGCGCGCTCCGCCGCGCCGGCAAGATCCTGGCGCGGCACCATGTGGAATTGGAGCTCGCGGCAGGGCTGCCAATGCTGGAGATCGATGCGGTGCTGTTCGAGCAGGTGCTGTTCAACATCCTGGACAATGCCGCGAAGTATTCTCCCGCCGGCACCACCATCCGGATCCAGAGTTGGCGTGACGGCGGCTCGGTCTGCCTGCAGGTCGCGGACGAGGGCGGCGGCATTCCGCCCGCCGACCTGGAGCGCATCTTCGACAAGTTCTATCGCGCGCAGAAAGGCGATCAGGTGCGCGCGGGTACCGGTCTCGGGCTGGCAATCTCCCGCGGTTTCGTCGAAGCCATGCACGGGACGATTACCGCGGCAAACCGCACCGACCGGACCGGTGCTGCATTCGTGATCAGGCTGCCGGTACCGCCGAGGGCCGAGCAGTTGGATACCGCGGCATGAACGCTGCCCCGCTCAAAATCCTGGTGGTCGATGACGAGCCCCCCATCCGCAAGCTGCTGCGAATGGGGCTGAGCAGCCAGGGCTACGAAATCCTGGAGGCACCGAACGGAAAATCCTCGCTCGAGCTGCTGGCAAAGGATCCCGATCTGATCATCCTCGATCTCGGGCTTCCCGACGTGCAGGGGCTCGAACTGTTGCGAATGATCCGTGCGCGCAACGAGGACGTACCGATCGTGGTGCTGTCGAGCCGAGGGGACGAGGCCGGCAAGGTCGAGGCCCTCGATCTCGGTGCCGACGATTACGTCACCAAGCCTTTCGGCATGGAGGAGCTGCTCGCCCGCATGCGGGCGGCGCTCCGTCACCAGCTTCAGGTGCACGGCGAACGCCCGATTTTCCGGACCGGCGATCTTTCCGTCGATCTCGTGCGCCGCATCGTCAAGGTGGGAGACAAGGACGTGAAGCTCTCCCCCAAGGAGTACGAGCTTCTGCGGGTGCTGGTACAGCATGCCGGCAAGGTGCTCACCCACAAATTCCTGCTCGGCGAGCTCTGGGATGACCTGACTGACGCGCAATACCTGCGCGTCTATGTCCGGCAACTGCGACAAAAGATCGAGACCGATCCCGAGCGCCCGCATTATATTGTGACCGAAACTGGCGTGGGCTATCGCCTGCGCGCGCCCGACTGAGACTTGAGCACGGGCGATAAGGCAGGGTACATCTTGCCGCCAGAGCGCATTCGCCGCCGGACTGCCAGCGTGCGATGGAAGAATATGCGATAGAAGAACAGGCAGGCGCGCCACGGGAGGACATGGCAATGACGGCGTATGCGACAACTGCGGCAGCGGTGGGGATTTGTCTCGCTGGGGTGCTCGGAGCCGGCGAAGCGGCCGCGCAAGTCAAGCTGGGAGCCGTGTTATCGGTCACCGGTCCGGCATCGTTCCTGGGCGATCCCGAGAAGCGGACGCTCGAGATGTATGTCGACGAGATCAACGCCAAAGGTGGCGTGAACGGCCAGAAGCTGCAGCTCGTCGTGTACGACGACGGCGCCGATGCCAATGCGGCGCGCACCTTCGCCACCCGCCTGGTGGAGGAGGACAAGGTCGCCGCGATGATCGGCGGCACCACCACCGGCGCCACGCTCGCCATGATTCCACTGTTCGAGGAGGCGCAGATCCCGTTCATCTCGCTGGCGGGCGCCATCCAGATCGTCGAGCCGGTGCGCAAATGGGTGTTCAAGACGCCGCACACGGACAAGATGGCGTGCGAGAAGATTTTCGCCGACCTCAAGCAGCGCAATCTCACGACCATCGCGCTGATCTCGGGGACCGACGCCTTCGGCAAGTCCATGCGCGACCAGTGCGTGGCGGTCGCACCCAAGTCGGGCATCACCATCGCGCACGAGGAATCCTACGGGCCGCGCGACAGCGACATGACGCCCCAGCTCACCAACATCAAGGGCAAGCCCGGCGTGCAGGCGGTGGTCAATCCAGGGTTCGGCCAGGGGCCGGCCATCGTCACCCGCAACTACCGCCAGCTCGGCATCACGCTCCCGCTCTACCAGAGCCACGGCGTGGCCTCGAAACAGTTCATCGACCTCGCCGGCGCCGCCGCTGACGGGGTGCGGTTGCCGGCCGCGGCCTTGCTCGTGGCCGAGAAGCTTCCCGACGGCGACCCGCAGAAACCGGTCGTCGTTGGATATACGCGAGCCTACCAGCAGAAAACCGGACAGCCGGTCTCGACCTTCGGCGGCCACGCCTATGATGGCTTGATGATCTTCGCCGAAGCCGCGAAGCGGGCGGGAAGTTTCGACAAGGCCAAGGTGCGCGGCGAGATCGAGAACACCAAGAACTTCGTCGGTACCGGCGGCGTCGTGAACATGTCGGCGACCGACCATATGGGGCTCGACCTGTCCGCCTTCCGCATGCTCGAGATCAAAGGCGGCGACTGGACACTTGCGCAGTAGCGTGGATTACCCTCCGTCGTAGAGGGTAGCCATGCCTGAACTGCTGCAATTTGCGTTTTCAGGCCTCACGGTCGGTGCGGTCTATGCGCTGGTCGCGCTCGGCTTCACGCTGATCTACAACGCCTCCGACGTCATCAATTTTGCCCAGGGCGAATTCGTCATGCTGGGCGGGATGACAACGGTGTTTCTCGGCCTCGCCGGCGTTCCGCTGCCGCTGGCGGCATGCCTTGCGATCGTGGCCACCGTGGCGGTCGGGCTCGCGCTCCATCGCTTCGCCATCGAGCCGGCGCGCGGCGCGAGCGCCGTCGTGCTCATCATCATCACCATCGGCGCCTCGATTTTTCTGCGCGGCGCCGCGCAGGTGGTGTTCGACAAGCGCTTCCACAGCCTGCCGCCCTGGTTCGGCAGCGACCCGATCCAGGTCGGGGGCGCCGCCATCCTGCCGCAGAGCCTGGTGGTGCTCGCCGGCGCTGTCATCATCGTCGTCTTGCTGTGGGCCTTCATCGAGCGCACGCTCGTCGGAAAGGCGATCGTCGCCACCGCCGCGAACCGGCTGGCTGCGCGCCTGGTCGGCATCGACACGCGCGCGGTCGTCGGTTTCTCCTTCGCCATTTCGGCCGCGATCGGCGCCGTCGCCGGCATCCTGATCGCGCCGATCACGCTCACCAGCTACGACGTGGGAACCCTGCTGGCGCTGAAGGGATTCGCCGCGGCGATGCTCGGCGGCATCGGCAGCGCGCTCGGCGCGGTGGTCGGCGGGCTGCTGCTCGGATTGCTGGAAGCCTTTGCCGCCGGCTATCTTTCCTCCCAATACAAGGATGCCGTTGCATTCCTGGTCATCCTGATCGTGCTGTTTGCCATGCCGCGGGGACTGTTCGGCCGCACGTCGGTCGAGCGCGTGTAACGGTCATGGTCCGAGCCCGCCGCACCACGCAGTTTCCGATCCTGACAGCCGCGGGACGGCCGTGCGGGCGCTCCTGAACCACAGGCTCGTCCCCGTGGCGGCCATGGCTGCCATCGTGATCGTGCTGCCGTTGGTCTTCCCGTCCGGCTACTACTTCCGCGTCGCGGCGCTGGTGTTCGTGTTCGCGCTCGCCGCCGTGGGATTGAACCTGCTGATGGGGCTCGCCGGCCAGGTGAGCCTGGGACATGCCGGCTTCCTAGGGATCGGCGCCTACGCCGTGGCCGTCGGACCCACGCACTTCGGCATGCCGTCGTGGTTGTCGTTTCTCGCGGGGGCGGTGTTGTCGGCGCTGGTCGCGTTCGTCGTGGGGCGCCCCATCCTGCGGCTGAAGGGGCATTATCTCGCGGTCGCGACCCTCGGCTTCGGACTGCTGCTCGCCATCGTCTTCACCAACGAGGCGCGTCTCACCGGTGGTCCGGACGGCATGTCGGTGCCGCGGCTCGTGCTCTTCGGCTGGTCCCTGCGCGGGGCGGAGACCTGGTACTGGGTGACGGCAGCGGCCTTTCTGATCGGCGCCGCGCTCGCGCTCAACCTGATCGAAAGCCCGACCGGGCGGGCGTTGCGCGCCATCCACGACAGCGAGGTCGCCGCGCGCGTCCTCGGAGTCGACGTCGCGAGGTGCAAGCTGGCCGTGTTCGTGGTCTCCGCCGTCTACGCCTCGGTCGCCGGCTCCTGTCTCGCCTTGCTCAACGGGCACATCACGCCCGACGTGGCGGGCTTCTTGCGCTCGATCGAGCTCGTCGCCATGGTTGTGCTGGGCGGGATGGGATCGGTCGCCGGCTCGCTCGTGGGCTCCGCCGTCATCGTCGTGCTGCCGCAGACCCTGACCTTCCTGCACGACTACGAGCACATGGTGCTCGGCCTCATCGTCATGGGCGTCATGATTTTCCTGCGCGCCGGCATCGTGCCGGCCCTGACGAGCGCGCTGGCCGGGAGACGTGCGTGAGTATTCTTGCCGCCGAGCACCTGTCGGTCTCCTTCGGCGGCGTGCGCGCGGTCGACGATGTGAGCCTGGCGGTCGAGCCGGGTGTCGTGTTCTCGATCATCGGTCCAAACGGCGCCGGCAAGACCACGCTGTTCAATCTCATCTCCGGGCTCTACCTGCCGGAGCGCGGCCGCGTGCGGCTGGCGGAGGCCGACGTGACCGCCCTCGCGCCGGAGCAACTCGCCCGCCGCGGTCTGTCACGCACGTTCCAGAACCTGCAGATTTTCTTCCGCATGAGCGCACTCGAGAACGTCATGGTCGGCCGCCACCGCCACGAGGCGACCGGCTTGGTCGCCGACCTGCTGCATCTGCCGGCGGTTGCCCGGCAGAACCGCGCCACCCGGGACGCCGCGCTGGCGGCGCTCGAGCGCGTAGGCCTCGCGGCGGTCGCCGAGCGGCCGGCGGCGAGCCTCGCTTATGGCGGTCTCAAGCGCCTCGAAATGGCGCGCGCGCTTGCGAGCGAGCCTAAGCTGCTGCTGCTCGACGAGCCGGCTGCGGGCTGCAATGCGGTCGAGACCGCCGAGATCGAAGCCATCATTCGTCGTCTTGCGCGCGAGGGGATCACCATCGTGCTGGTCGAGCACGACATGCGGCTGGTGATGAACGTCTCGGACCGCGTGCATGTGCTTGCCAACGGCCGCACGCTCGCCGAGGGCACGGCCGCCGACGTGCGCGCCAACCCGGCCGTGATCGAAGCCTATCTCGGCATTCGCGGCGCGCAGGAGGCAGCCGGCGTCGCCGGTTAGGTGCCGGTAGCCGATCCGCGCTCCGTGACCACGTGCGATATCTTGAGGTAGCGTCCAGGGTATGAGAAAGCGGACCCATGACAAGATACGCCGTGCAAGGACCAATATCGCGCATCAAGCTCGTTCTGCTCGCAGCGATTGCGCTTGCCGCCCTCGGTGACGTTGCACCTGCAAACGATTATCCGCAGCGGCCGGTTCGGGCCGTCGTCCCGTTTGCGCCCGCCGGCGTCATGGACATCGTCGCGCGCATCGTACTGGAGAGGGTCGGCCAGTCGCTCGGCCAGCAGATCGTCATCGACAATCGGCCCGGTGCCGGCGGTACCATCGCCATCGACCTCGTCGCTCATTCGCAACCCGATGGCTACACGATCGTGATCGCCGACCCGGCGGGCTCGTTGGCGGCGAGCGTCAGCCTCTATCCGAAACTCAATTTCGATCCCGTGAAGGATCTGGCCCCGATCGCGTTTTTGGGAACAACGGCTGCCGTGCTGTCCGTCACCAACGCGTTGCCGGCCAGGACACTGCAGGACTTCGTCGCCCTTGCGAAGAGCCGCCCCGGCGAGCTGACCTTCGGCTCGGCCGGGAACGGCACGCCGGGACATCTCAATGGTGAGTTGTTCAAGCGTCTCGCCGGCATCGACGCCGTCCATGTTCCCTATCGCGTCGGTTCCCAGGCGGTGACCGATCTCATCGCCGGGCGCATTGCGTTCTGGATCTCGCCCATCGCCACCGTGCTGCCCCAGATCCAGGCGGGTCAGCTGCGGGCGCTCGCCGTTTCCGGGCAGATGCGCTCGCGCGACCTTCCCGATGTCCCGACGGTCAAGGAGAGCGGCTTCGGCGACTATGACGTATCCACAAGCTACGCGCTTTTCGCTCCCGCCGGGACGCCGCCGGCCATCATCGGCAGGCTGCACGCGGAGGTGAAACGCGCCCTCGAGACCGAGAGCGTGCATCAACGCCTGCGTACCGCCGGGGTCGAGCCGCGCATCGGCTCGGCCGACGAGGTGCAACGCCTGCTTGCCGGACGCATCGCGCAATGGTCCGATGTGATCAAAAGCTCGGGCATCAGGATCGACGAACGGTAGCGAGGCCGGCGTGCACCAGGGCGCAGTTGAGACGGCAATTCCGCGCTACCACCAGTCGCTCGATTTCGAAGCGCTGTGGCGCGAATTTCCGCCGGCCCCGGACTACTTCAGCAGCACCTATCGCCTGTCGCGCGATGAATTGCGCGCGATGCAGGAGCAGCGGTTTCTGCGGGAGATGGCGCGCGCCTGGCAGATCCCGTTCTATCGCCGGCACTGGGCGGCGGCGGGAATGCAGCCGGGGGACATCCGCAGCCTCGATGATCTCGCCAAGGTTCCGCCGTTCTCCGTGCACGACCTGCGCGCGAGTGTATCGAGCGATCCGCCATGGGCGGACTATATCGGCATCGATCCGGACGAACATGCGCCGCTGCCGCTGATCCTGCAGACGAGCGGCGGCACCACGGGATTGCCGCGACCGATGATCTTCACCCCGCGCGACCGGGAAGTGATGAACATCATCACCGGCCGTCGCCTCTATATGCAGGGCGTGCGCCCGTTCGATCTGGTCCAGGTGGCGCTGTCCATGGGATTGACCAACGGCGGCGTGCTGGCGCGCGAAGGCATCTGGAAATATACCGGCGCGGTGCCGGTGATGACCGGCTCGGGCGCGCAAACTCCCACGCGCCGGCAGATCGAGCTGATCAAGGCGTGGAAGGCAAAATTTCTGATCGGCTTTCCGGCCTATCTGCGCCACATGGGACTGGTGGCGCGCGACGAGCTCAAGATCGACCCGCGCGAACTGTCGGTAAAGGGGCTGATCGTCCATCTCGGCCTGGAGGATCGCGCGTCGCTCGAAGCGCTCTGGGGCGCGGACGCGTACGATACCTACGGCTGCAACGAGTGCGGCACCATGGCGGCCGAGTGCACTCACAAGAGCGGCATGCACGTCTTCGAGGATGCCTTCGTGCTGGAGGTCAACGATCCCGACACACTGCAGCCGAAGCCGGAAGCCGAGCGCGGCGTGGTCTTCATCACGACCCTGTTCAAATATGCCGCGCCGATGATCCGCTACAACATGAACGACGTCACCGCTCTGGCGGGCGGCGAATGCGCCTGCGGCAATGTTCACCGGCGCATCAGCAAGATCTTCGGGCGCAGCGACAACATGGTGAAGCTGCGCGGTGTCAACGTCTTTCCCGAAGCCATCGGAGCCATCGTCGGAGAGGACAAGCGCACGAACGGCGAATATGTCTGTGTGCTGGAGGGCGGGGAGGGCGAGCGCGAATCCATGACGGTCATGGTCGAAACGGCCGATCAAGGCGCGCCGCCCGATGACATCGAGGCGGAATTGGCAAACCGCCTGAAGGAAGCGCTGGGCGTGCGTCTCAAGGTGCAGGCGGTCCAACGCGGCGGGCTCGACCACCTGACGGGGCTGTCGCAGACCTCCAAGATCAGGCGCCTGATCGACCGCCGTCAGCCGACATCATCGTAGGGGCGTTCATGGACAAGGTGACCAGGCTTTTCGACTGTCATTCGCACTGGGGCACCAAGCGCGGCTACATCTTCCGCACCGAAGCGGAGCTTGCCCAGCAGGAGAAGATCTGGAAGACGAAGCCGACCTTCTGGTCGGAGGACGAGATGGCGGACTACTTCCGCCGCAACAATGTCCGCGCCATCCTCGATCTCTCGTTCACCAAGTTTCTTCCGATCGACGAGATCCGCGCCCATCACGACTATGCATTCGCGTTTCAGCGCGCCCATCCGGACGTGGTGTTCGGCCACTGGCTGCAGTTCGATCCGCGCCGTGCGCTGGAGGCAATCCGCGAGTTCGACCGGGCGCTCGCCGCCAATGCCGGCTTCGTCGGCCTCTGCGCCAACGGGCAGGTCCTCGGCATCCCGGCGAGCGATCCATGCTGGGATCCGCTCTATCATCTCTCCCTTGAGGCCGGCACGCCGGTCCTGATTCTGACCGGCCTTACCGGCATCGGCCAGGGGCTGCCGGGCGGAAAAGGCATCGTGCTCGACCACGGCCATCCCCGTCACATCGATGCGGTGGCGGCACGCTTTCCGACGCTGCGCATCCTGGCGGCGCGGCCGGCCTATCCATGGCAGGATGAAATGCTCGCGATCCTCGCCCACAAGCCGAATGTCGCCTATGAGCTGCACGGCTGGGGTCCACGCCAGTATTCGCCGGCGCTGAAGAAGGCGATCGCCGGCCGCCTGGCCGACCGCGTCATGTTCGGTTGCGATTTCCCGGTGCTCCGGTACGAGAAGCTGATGGCTGACTGGAACGCGGAAGGATATTCGCGCGAGGTGCTGGAGAAGGTGCTGTACCGGAACGCCGAGTTGTATTTCGGCGCAACCTAGGCGAGGAACAGATCAATGTTGCGGTTGACCGCCGTCGTCGTTGCCGCCTTGCTTGCCGCCGGTTCGCCGGCTGCGGCGCAGGGAGAGAACTATCCCTCGCGCCAGGTCGAGCTGGTGGTGCCGTTTCCCGCCGGCGGAGGCGCAGATGTCAGTGCCCGCATGGTGGCGCAGGTCGCGAGCGAGAGCTGGGGCCAGCCCGTGATCATCCAGAACAAGGCGGGGGCGACCGGGGCGATCGGCTCCGAATACGTCGCGCGCGCCACCCCCGACGGCTACACGCTGCTGCTGGCGACCGGCTCGACCCATGCGGTCCTGCCGGCCTATCGCACGGATCTTCCCTACGACACCGTCACCAGCTTCGCACCGGCGACGCTCGTCGCGATCATTCCGAACATGCTGGTGGTCAATCCGAAGAAGGTACCGGTCTCGACCATCGCCGAGCTGATCAAGTATCTCAAGGAGCATCCCGGAAAGGTCAACTTTGCCAGCTCCGGTCCCGGCAGCTCCATCCATTTCGCCGCCGAATTGTTCAAGC
Source organism: uncultured Alphaproteobacteria bacterium (assembly GCA_963739385.1). Taxonomy (GTDB): domain Bacteria; phylum Pseudomonadota; class Alphaproteobacteria; order Rhizobiales; family Xanthobacteraceae; genus VAZQ01. Next base: position 87,754 of record CAVUAI010000007.1, on the reverse strand, counting down.
TGATGACGCGGACCGACATGACGCATGTCGCCTATCGCGGCAGCGCGCCCGCGCTCAACGATCTGCTGGCTGGCAACGTCGATCTCATCTTCGACAACATGCCGGTGGTCTGGCCGCAGGTGCAGCAAGGCAATCTGAAGGCGCTCGGGGTGGCGAGCCTGCAGCGTACGGCGCTGGCGCCGGACGTGCCTGCGATCGCCGAGACGCTGCCGGGATTCGAAGCGGTCTCCTGGGTCGGGATCGTGGCGCCGGCGGGGACGCCGCCCGCGATCGTGGAGAAGATTTCCCAGGCGTTCGGGGCTGCCGTGCTGCGTGCGGACATCGGAGCCAGATTCCGCGAGCTCGCCTACGTCCCCGCCCGCAATATGCCGGCGGAATTTACGCAATTCATCCGCGACGACCGGGCAAAATGGCAGCGCGTCGCGCGCGAGGCCGACCTCGTCGCGAAGTAATCGAGCTCGAGAACCGAGGGTAGCGCAATGCTGGATCCGAAAGGTCGACGGGAGCGCGGGCTTGCCGTCTACAGGCAGATGGGCTGGGGCGACAACCCCGCGGTCAAGGAGCTCGACGACGATCTGTGGCAGTTCACCACCGACGTATTGTTCGGCGAGATCTGGTCGCGGCCGGGATTGAGCCTGCGCGAGCGCGAACTGGTGACGCTGGCGGCGCTGATGGCGGCGAAGGCCGACGGCATCGCGCTGCACATGCGCAACGCCCACAATCTCGGCATCAGCTTCGACGAGATGAAGGAGGTGATCCTGCAGGCGACGATCTATCTGGGAATGCCGAAAGCGCTTTTCGCCATGCGCAAGCTCAAGGCGGTGATGGCCGAAGCGGCCAAACCGGAGGGGACTGCTGCGGCTCCGCCGTAAGCGATCAAAACGGCCCTCCAAGATCGGCGAGCCGTCGCGCAGCAGCTACGAACCGCGCGTGTGGAGCCCGCACTCCTTCTTGTCCTCGTCTTCCCACCACCAGCGCCCCGCGCGCTCGGGCTCTCCCGGAGCGACCGGCCGCGTGCAGGGGGCGCAACCGATCGAGGCGAAGCCTTTCGCATGCAGCGGGTTGATCGGGATATCGTTGGCAGCGATGAAGGCATGGAGCTGCTCGCGGCTCCAGTCGAACAGCGGATTGAGCTTGATCAGCCCGCGGTCGGCATCAGCGGTCACCAGCGCCATGTCGCGCCGGTGCGCGGATTGCTCGGCCCGCAGCCCCGCAATCCATCCCTCGGCGCCCGCAAGCGCGCGATCCAGCGGCTCGACCTTGCGCACGGCGCAACAGGCGACGCGTGCCGCGCGCGACTCGTAAAAGCCGTCGATGCCCTGACGGTCCACCAGGGCTTCGAGATCGGCCTGCCGGGGATAGACGGCGCGGATGCGGCGGCCATAGCGGCGCTCCATCTGCGCCCAGAGCGCGTAGGTCTCCGGAAACAGACGGCCGGTATCGAGCGTCACCGCTTCGATATCGTTCAGTTCGCACAGCAGGTGGAAAATGGCCTGGTCTTCCGGACCGAAGCTGGTGGTGAAGACCATCTTGCCGGCGATCTCGCGTCGCAGATGCGCCATGCGTTCGCCCGGCGACAGCTCGGCGTACAAACGGGCGAGCGCCGCGGCGCGTGCTCCCAGTTCGTTGGCACCGAACCCTGCCTGCAGGGCGCGCGTGTCGGCGCCGGCTTCGGCGGTCGAAGTCGATTCGGGTGCGGCGTCGGCGGTCCGCACCGCAATGACGAGGCCGCCGCCCGCGATCCGGCCTTCGAAATCGAGAACGATGCGTCCGGTGGCGGGATCGGCAGTGTAGAGGTCGGTTGCGAGCGGCTGCGCCAGCTCGATCTCGATCTCGCCGACGTGATTTTGGCCGATGGCTTCGGCGCCGTCGGAGGCGAGCAGCCCCGGATCCACGACATCCTCGACGGCGGTGATGGTCCCACTTGCTTGCGCCGTGCCGATGCGGGCGGTGAGTTGGCCGCCCACCGCGAGCGGCCGCGGGTGCAGCCAGAACACGCGTGCGCGCACCCGCCTTCCCTGCGCGGCGGGGCTGTCCGCGGCCGAGATCATGTCCCCGCGCTCGACGAAGACCTCGCGATCGAGCGTGATGCCGATCGATTGCCCGGCGGTGGCGCGTCGCGGGGCGTGCGCGGCGCCGCGCGCCGGCCATGCTTCGATCGATTTGATGCGGGCAGCTTTTGCCGCCGGCATGATCAGGATGTCGTCACCGACGCCGATCTGGCCGCTCTCCACCCGTCCGGCGATGATGCGGCGGTCGTCGACCTTGTAGATCGCCTGCACCGGCATGCGCAGCGCCAGATCGTGGGCCGGGCGCGCCGGCACGAAAGCATCGAGCGTTTCAAGCACGGTCGGGCCCTGGTACCAGGCGGTCGACGGCGTCCGGCGCGCAACCCCGTCGCCGTGGCGCGCGGAAATGGGGATGACGGCGGTCGGCGTCAGCCCGAGGCCGGCGAGGTGAGCGGCAATTTCGGACGCGATGTCTCCATACCGACCGGCATCGAAGCCCACGCGATCCATCTTGTTGATCGCGACCGCCACCTGACGCACGCCCAACAGATGCAGGAGGTAGCCGTGGCGGCGCGTCTGATCGCGTATGCCCTCCGAGGCATCGACGATCAGCAGGGCAGCATCGGCCTGCGCGGCGCCGGTGATCATGTTGCGGAGGAACTCGGCGTGGCCGGGCGCGTCGATCAACACGACGTCGCGCGCGGCAGTGCGCAGACGGATCTGGCTGGTATCGATGGTGATGCCCTGATCGCGCTCGGTCTGCAGCGCATCGAGCAGAAACGACCATTCGAGCGGCATGCCGCGGCGGGCACTCACCGCCTTGAGCGCGTCGAGCTTGCCCTCGGACAGGCCGTCCGTTTCGTGCAGGAGACGACCGATCAAGGTCGACTTGCCGTGATCGACATGGCCGACGATGACGACGCGCACCAGCGGACGCGTGGCGAGCGGCAAGACGGGGTGGAGTGGGCGGGAAATCCGAACGTTCATGATTTGGTATTTGGTGTCACGGCGGGAGGAGGGGAGCCGATCTAGAGGTAACCGCTCTTGCGCAGACGCTCGAACGCGTCCTCGGATTCGTGGTCCATGGCGCGGCCGGAGCGTTCCGGAACCCTGGTCGTGTCGAGCTCGGCGATGATCTCGTCGACGGTGCCGGCATTCGACGTGACCGGGAACGTGATGTCGGTATCGCCGAGCGAGCGGTAGCGTTTGCCGTCACGGGCAAGATAGAGGGAGAGCACCGGCATCCCTTCACGCCGCGTGTAGGCCCAGATGTCGCTTTCAGTCCAATGCAGAATGGGATGTATGCGCAGGTGTGCGCCCGGCGGCGGCGACGCGTTGAAGTGATTCCAGAACTCGGCGGGCTGGTCGCGGACGTCCCACAGGCCTTCCGCGCCGCGCGGAGAAAACACCCGCTCCTTTGCGCGGGTGGCTTCTTCGTCCCGCCGGATGCCGGCGACCAGGCCGTCGAAGCCATGCTTGGCGAGTGCGAGCTTGAGCCCTCCGGTCTTGCGCGCCGCCGAGCGCGCGGCAGGGGGCAGCGTCGCATCGACGGCTTCGATCGGCGGACAGGACTCGATCAGGAGGTCGAGCCCCCACTCGCGCGCGTAGCGGTCGCGGAACGCATACATTTCCGGGAATTTCTTGCCGGTATCGACATGCATGACCGGGCACGGCACGCGGCCGAAGAATGCCTTGCGCGCCAGCCAGATCATCACGTTGGAATCTTTTCCGAGCGACCAGAGGATGGCGATATGCTTGAGACGGGCAAACGCTTCGCGCAGGATGAAGATGCTCTGCGATTTAAGCTCGTCGAGCCGCTCCATGCTCGGCGGCGTTGGGCCTGCCGGCACGGCCGATTGGGATGCGGAGGCAACAGCCGCCTCTTTTTTGATTTTGACCCGCATTCTTTCTTCCCGATTTGCGCGACGGCTTGGTAGAATTTTTTTCTAATTGCAGCCGCGTTTTACTTTCTATATGGAAAATAATTCTCGTCAATCAGGAAGTTTCCCATGCAGCCTTTTGTCTCGCGGATACGCGGCCCGACCCGGGGCGGCGGCCTGATAGTGTGGCCCGGCGTGCGGCGGGACGCCCCTCGATCCCATCGGGGCGGATGCGCGTTACCTAGCGATGCAGCCGTGTGCTGGCAATTGGAAACGACCATGTCGATGGCTCTGCCGCGATCTTTCGGAAGCTGACGAAGGCGGCGGAATGCCAAACCCAGTTCAACCGAGGCCGGACGTGCCGGTCGACGGAGAAACCCATGAATCGCATCCATATGGCGGCCACCCTGATAGCGAGCGTGTTGGCGGGAACGGCCTATGCCGCCGACGTCACGCTCCTCAATGTCTCCTACGATCCGACGCGCGAGCTCTACGTCGACCTCAACAAGGCGTTTGGCGCGAAATACAAGGCGGAGACCGGCAAGACCATTGCCTTCAGGCAGTCGCACGGCGGGTCGGGCCGCCAGGCACGCTCCGTCATCGATGGACTCGAGGCTGATGTCGTCACGCTGGCACTCGCCTACGATATCGACGAGATCGCCGACCGCGGAATTCTCGCCAAGGACTGGCAGACGAAGCTGCCGCAGAACGCCGCACCCTATACCTCCACGGTGGTCTTCCTGGTTCGCAAAGGCAATCCCAAGGCGATCAAGGACTGGGATGACCTGGTCAAGACGAATGTGAAGGTGGTCACGCCCAACCCGAAGACCTCCGGTGGCGCGCGCTGGAATTATCTTGCGGCCTGGGGCTATGCGCTGAAGAAACACGGCGGCGAGGACAAGGCGCGCAGCTTTGTCCAAAGCATCTACAAGAACGTTCCGGTGCTTGATACCGGCGCCCGCGGGTCACTGATTACCTTTGTGGAGCGCGGTGTTGGCGATGTCTTCATCTCGTGGGAGAATGAAGCGTTTCTGGCGGTGAACGAATTCGGCAAGGACAAGTTCGAGATTGTGGTTCCTTCCCTGTCGATCCTGGCCGAGCCGCCGGTCGCCGTTGTCGACAAGGTCGTGGACAAGAAAGGGACGCGCGCCGCGGCCGAATCCTATCTGAAATTCCTCTATACGCCGGAAGGCCAGGAGATCGCGGCGAAGCACTTTTATCGCCCGCGCGACGCGGGTGTGGCGAAGGCGCATGAAGGCAGCTTCGCGAAGGTCGAGCTTTTCACCGTGGACGAGGTGTTCGGCGGCTGGCGGGCGGCGCAGACGAAGCACTTCAAGGACGGCGGCGTGTTCGACGCCATCTACGCGCAGTGATAGCGCCAGGCACGCCCGTGCGCTGACGTGAGAGGGGAACGCGGTGATCGGGGCAGCGATCTTCAGGCACAAACGCCGCGTGATCCCGGGGTTTGGGATCACGATGGGAACCACTTTGCTGTGGCTGTCGTTGATCGTGCTGATCCCGCTTGCAGCGCTGTTCCTGAAGACCACCGACCTGTCGTTTGACCAGTTTCTGCGTATCGTGAGCAGTCCGCGGGTCCTGCACGCGCTGCAGCTTTCGTTCGGATTGTCGCTTGCGGCGGCGGCGATCAATCTCGTCTTCGGAGCGGTCGTGGTGTGGGCCCTGGTACGTTACGAGTTTCCCGGGCGGCGTGTGTTCGACGCCGTGATCGACATCCCATTCGCCCTGCCCACTGCCGTCGCCGGCATCGCCCTGACCAATCTCTATGCCGAGAACGGTTGGTTCGGCCGGCTGCTGGCCCCGCTCGGGATCCAGGTGGCGTTTACTCCGCTCGGTATATTCGTCGCGCTGGTATTTGTCGGCCTTCCATTTGTCGTGCGCACGGTGCAGCCGGTCCTCGAGGATCTGGAAGCCGAGCTGGAGGAGGCGGCGGCGACCTTGGGTGCCTCGCGCTGGACGACGATCCGCCGCGTGATATTTCCCGCGCTGCTGCCCGCGCTTCTCACCGGTTTCGCGCTCGCGTTCGCGCGGGCAGTCGGGGAGTACGGGTCGGTCATCTTCATTGCCGGCAACCTGCCGAACGTATCCGAGATCGCGCCGCTGCTGATCGTCATCCGCCTGGAGGAATTCCGCTATGCCGACGCGACCGCCATCGCCGCGGTGATGCTGCTGGCGTCGTTTGTCATCCTGCTGGTGGTCAACTTGCTGCAACGCTGGTCGGAACGGCGCACCAGGGAATATTGATGACTGACCAACCCCTTGCGCTTCCCGGCTATCCGTCGAGAGTGAGAGCGTTTAGAACACCCTCGATGGTCCTGCGAAACGTGAAGCCGGCCTCCGACGCCCGGGCGGATCCCGCGCCCATGCGCTGGGCCATCATCGCCATCACGATCGTTTTCCTCATCCTGTTCATCGTCGCTCCGCTGGTCAACGTATTCGCGCAGGCCTTTTCGAAGGGGCTCGAGGCCTACATCGCCGCCATCCGTAATCCCGATGCCCTCGCCGCCATCCAGCTGACGTTGATCGTGGCCGCGATCTCGGTCGCTCTCAATCTCGTGTTCGGCGTCATCGCCGCCTGGGCCATCACCAAATACGAGTTCCCCGGCAAGAGCCTGCTGATCACCGCGATCGACCTGCCGTTCTCGGTTTCACCGGTGATTTCGGGGCTGGTATTCGTCCTCCTGTTCGGCGGCCAGGGCCTGTTCGGTCCATGGCTGCAAGCGCACGACATCAAGATCATATTCGCGCTCCCCGGTATCGTGCTGGCGACCATATTCGTCACGTTTCCCTTCGTTGCGCGCGAGCTCATTCCGCTCATGCGCGAGCAGGGCACGCAGGACGAAGAGGCGTCATTGTCGCTCGGAGCGTCGGGTCTGCGGACCTTCTTCAAGGTCACGTTGCCCAATATCAAATGGGCGCTGCTGTACGGCGTATTGTTGTGCAACGCGCGTGCGATGGGAGAATTCGGCGCGGTCTCCGTGGTCTCGGGCCACGTGCGCGGCGAGACCAACACCATGCCATTGCACATCGAGATCCTCTACAACGAGTACCAGTTCATGGCCGCGTTCGCGGTGGCATCGCTGCTGGCGCTGCTGGCCTTGGTGACGCTCGTCGCCAAGATCGTGCTGGAGGGCCGCGCTGCAAAGGGATCGATACTATGAAGATCGTCTTGCACGACGTCACCAAGCGCTTCGGCGCTTTTACCGCTCTCGACAAGATCGATCTCGACGTTCCCTCGGGCGAGCTTGTCGCGCTGCTTGGCCCCTCCGGTTCCGGCAAGACCACGCTGCTGCGCATCATCGCCGGCCTCGACTGGCCCGACCAGGGTGAGGTGCGTTTCGACGGCGAGGACGCATTGTCGCGCAGCGTCGGCGAGCGCAATGTCGGGTTCGTGTTCCAGCAATACGCGCTCTTCCGTCACATGACGGTGTTCGAAAACGTGGCATTCGGTTTGCGTGCACGTCCGCGGCGCAGCCGGCCGCGAACGGCGGAGATTCGTGCGCGCGTTGAGCGGCTGCTCGAGCTCGTGCAGCTCGGCTCGCTGGGTGGGCGGCTGCCGGCGCAGTTGTCGGGCGGCCAGCGCCAGCGCATCGCGCTCGCGCGTGCGCTCGCCATCGAGCCCCGCATTCTTCTGCTCGATGAGCCGTTCGGCGCGCTCGATGCTAAGGTTCGCAAGGAGCTGCGGCGCTGGCTGCGCCAGCTGCACGAGGAGATTCACGTCACCTCGGTCTTCGTCACGCACGATCAGGAGGAGGCGTTGGAGCTCGCCGATCGCGTGGTGGTGCTCGACCGCGGACGCGTCCAGCAGGTCGGGACGCCGGAAGAGGTGTACGAGCGGCCGGCGAGCGCTTTCGTCCATCACTTCATCGGCGAGTCCCTGGCCATTCCCGTCACCATCCACGCCGGCCGAGTTGTGTTCGCCGGCCGCAGGCTCGAGCTCGATTCCCACGGCCTGTCCGATGGGGACGCGCGCCTGTTCGTGCGGCCGTACGAGGTCGCGGTCCATCCTGAGGCCGGCGCCAGCGCGCTTACCGGCACCGTGAAGCGGATTCACGGCTTTGGACCGGCGCGGCGGCTCGAAATCGCGCTGCGCGCGGGCGAGCACGAGCATTTCATCGAGGTGACTGCGCCCCGTCACGACACGATCGGAATCGGACAGCAGGTCGGGCTGCAGCCCCGCGCCTATCGTCTGTTCGCAGGTGGGTGAAGCTGGGCTGCGAAACCCGCACGTTCGCCGGAAACGCCTTCACGCCAACGTGTCGTGATCGCGCGAGCCGTGCTGGCGAGACCTCGACATCCGATGCTAGGATGCGTTCGAACATGCGAAAATGCTGATACAGAGGCAATCTTAATGACCGTGAGCGATCCGAGACGCTTGATGTGGGCTGAAGCCTGCGCGATGATCGAGCGGGCGGAACAATTGCAGCGCCAGTTCTTTCAGCCGGGGCAGGCGCCGAGTCCTTCGGCAAGCTGGGAGCCGCCGGTCGACGTGTTCGAGAGCGACCGGGAGCTGACGATCTCTGCGGCGCTTCCGGGCGTCGAACCCGATGACATCAAGGTCGCGATCGAGCGCGATGTGCTGCTCGTCGCGGGCGTGCGGCGGCTGCCGAAGGTCGCGCCCGGCACGGCGGTCCATCGTCTTGAAATCCCGCACGGGCGGTTCGAGCGGCGCATTCGGCTGCCCGATGCACGCTGGGAGCTCGCCCGATCCACGCTCGTGAACGGCTGCCTTCTCCTCAGCCTGGTGCAACAGCGTTGACAGCGGTGACAGGCGCATGGCCGATCAGTCCGAGCAGAAACCGGTAGAGCAGCCCGAGAGCCATCCCGCGCTGCCGGCCGACAGCATGATCATTCTGCCGGTCCGCCAGACCGTGCTGTTTCCCGGGATCGTGCTGCCGCTGACCATTGCGCGCAAATCGTCCATCGCCGCCGCGCAGGCCGCGGTGCGGGCGGAACGCATGGTCGGGGTGGTGCTGCAGACCGACCCGGCGCCCGAAGATCCGACGCCGGAACAGTTGCACAGGGTAGGGACCGCGGCCCAGATCCTTCGCTACGTCACCACCCCCGATGGCACGCACCATGCTATCGCCCAGGGTGTGCGGCGGTTTCGCGTGATCGAGTATCTTCGCGGCTTTCCCTTCCTGGTGGCCCGCGTCGAGGAGATCGGCGTCGCCGAGGTGATGACGCCCGAGATCGAAGCGCGCGTCAGCCTCGTCCGCACCCGGGCGCGCGATGCCATGCAACTGCTGCCGAACGTCCCGCCGGAAATGGCCGCCGCGATCGAGAGCCTGGACTCGGCGTCGGCGCTCGCCGATTTCATCGCCGGTGTCATGGATGCCAAACCGTCCGAAAAGCAGGAGGTGCTGGAGACGATCGACATCAGGGATCGCCTCGACAAAGTGATCGCGCTGCTGGCCCAGCGCATCGAAGTGCTCAAGCTGTCCAAGCAGATCGGCGAGCAGACCCAGCAATCGCTCTCCTCGCAGCAGCGCGAGCATATCCTGCGCGAGCAGCTTCGCCACATTCAGAAAGAGCTGGGCGAAGGCGACGAAAGGTCGACCGAGATCGCCGAGCTGCGTGCGGCGATCGAGAAAGCCGGCATGCCGAAGGAGGCCGAGGATCAGGCCAAGAAGGAACTCAGGCGCCTCGAGCGCATGCCCGAAGCTTCGCCCGAGTTCGGGATGATCCGGACCTATCTGGACTGGCTGATCGAGCTGCCGTGGTCGAAGCTCGACCCCGAAAACATCGACATCGCAGAGGCGCGGCGCATCCTGGATGAGGATCATTACGGTCTGCCGAAGATCAAGCGCCGCATCCTCGAATATCTGGCGGTGCGCAAGCTCAACCCCGACGGCAAGAGCCCGATCCTGTGTTTCGTCGGTCCTCCGGGCGTCGGCAAGACCTCGCTCGGTCAAAGCATCGCCAAGGCGACGGGTCTGAAATTCGTCCGTCTCAGCCTCGGCGGCGTGCACGACGAGGCGGAAATCAGGGGGCACCGGCGCACCTATATCGGAGCCTTGCCCGGCAACATCATCCAGTCGATTCGCAAGGCCGGCACGCGCAACCCGGTCATGATGCTCGACGAAGCCGACAAACTTGGCGCGGGTTTCCATGGCGATCCCTCGTCCGCGCTGCTCGAGGTGCTCGACCCGGAGCAGAATTCGACCTTTCGCGACAACTATCTCGGCGTTGCCTTCGACCTCTCCAGGGTCATGTTCATCGCCACCGCCAATGTGCTCGACACAGTTCCCGGCCCCGTGCGCGATCGCATGGAGATCATCGAGCTCCCCGGATACACCGAGGACGAGAAGGTGGAAATCGCCAGACGCTATCTGCTCAAGCGTCAGCTCACGGCGACCGGGCTCACTGCCGGCCAGTGCGAGATCACCGAGGATGCCATTCGCAGCATGATCCGCGACTACACCCGCGAGGCCGGGGTGCGCAGTCTCGAACGGCTGATCGGTGCGGTCTGCCGCCACGTTGCGACGCGTATTGCCGAGGGCGTCGTCGAGCAGATGCACATCGACGGCGCGGCGCTGCCGCCGATCCTCGGTCCGCGACGTTTCGAAAACGAAGTCGCCATGCGTACCAGTGTGCCGGGCGTAGCCACCGGCCTGGCCTGGACGCCGACCGGGGGCGATATCCTGTTCATCGAGGCCACCCGCGTGCCTGGGCGCGGCAATCTGATCCTCACCGGCCAGCTCGGCGATGTGATGAAGGAGAGCGCGCAGGCCGCGCTGACTCTGGTTAAGTCGCGCGCGCCCGACCTCGGCATCGATGTCGGCTTGTTCGAAAAGTCCGACATCCATATCCACGTGCCGGCGGGCGCCATTCCAAAGGACGGGCCGAGTGCCGGCGTCGCCATGTTCGTGGCGCTGGTTTCGCTGCTCACCGGACGCACCGCCCGCAGCGACACCGCAATGACCGGAGAGATCTCGCTTCGCGGCCTCGTGCTTCCCATCGGCGGCGTCAAGGAGAAGGTGCTGGCCGCCACCCGCGCGGGCATCACGACGGTGATGCTGCCGGCGCGCAACCACAAGGACCTCGAGGACGTGCCGGAGGCTGCGCGCCAGCAGGTCCGCTTCGTCTGGCTGGAGCGGGTCGATGACGCCATCGCGGCGGCCCTGAATCCGCCGGGCGAGCAGGAAGAAGCGGCGGCTTCCGTTGCCGCCCAGCCCACCCCCGGTCGCAAGGCGGCGCGCTCCGGGTAGCGCGGCCCGAGGCCGCATGGCCGAACGCGACGGCGGGAGGGCGGCGTGATAGATTGCGCATGCGCCGAAATCGCCAAGCGTCGCCGTACCGGGAGGGTCGCAGTGTTGAGAGCATCCGCCGTCCTCGCCACCGTCCTGGCGGTGACTGCGGTGGCAGGACGCGACGCGACCGCGGAGCTCCTGTCGTCGCGGCCGATCACCATCATCATTCCATTCACGCCCGGGGCGAGCGCCGACACCTTGCAGCGCATCGTGGGCAGGAAAGTCACCGATACGACCGGACAGACGATCGTCGTGGAGTTGCGCGCGGGCGGGGGCGGTGCGATCGGCGCGTCGGCGGTCAAGCAGGCTCCGCCGGATGGTCACACGCTGTTCCAGGCCAACGCCGGAAGCCATGCCGCCAACGTATCGCTGTATTCCACGCTGCCTTACGATCCGATCAAGGATTTCAAGCCCATCACGCTGATGTGGAGCTTCCCCCAGTTGCTGACCGTTCCGCTCGACAGCCCCGCCAGGTCGGTCTCCGATCTGGTGGCGCTTGCCAAGTCGAAGCCCGGAGGCTTGAGCTTTGCCTCGCAAGGAAGCGGCTCCGGCGGACATCTGCTGGGCGAGATGTTGAAGGCGCGGACCGGGGCCACCATGGTGCACGTGCCGTATCGGGGCGCCGGGCCGGCCGCGCTCGATCTTGCCACCGGCCGCGTCGACTTCTTCTTCGTCTCCTACTCCTCGGTGCTGTCGTTCCTGCAGGCGGGCAAGGTGCGCGTGCTTGCGGTCACCTCGCCGCGGCGGGTGCCGGCGCTGCCGGATGTCCCGACCATGCGGGAAGCGGGCTTTGCCGGGGTCGAAGCCGATGTCTGGTTTGGGCTGGTCGCGCCGGCCGCGACGCCGGACGCCGTGATCGACAAGCTCAATGCCGCGTTCGTGCAGGCAGTACGCGACCCGGACGTCGTCAGGCAGATGAGCGACCAGGGCGCCGAAGCGGTTACGACTACGACGGCGGAGTTCGGCCAGTTCATCGCCGCCGAGACCGAGCGCCTGGGCAGGATCGTCAGGCTGGTTGGGATCAAGGCCGAGTGAGGGGATTGGTCGAGAGCCGGAGACGCGGGCTCGGCGTTTCATAAGTGCTTTTTCGCTGCGCCGGTCAGAGACCGGTTTCAATCTGTCCACCGATCTGCAACTTCGAGCCAGGAGCGCTGCGATGACGACGTGGAAGCCCGACCCGACCTTTTATCCGTCCCCCCGCATGGCCATGAAGGCGCCCGTTGAGACATTGGCCTATGTCGCCGCCTTCGATCCCGATCGGGCGGTGCCGGATGCCATCGCCGTGGTCGACGTCGATCCGTCCTCCTCGACCTATTCCAAGATCCTCAACAGCGTGGCGATGCCGAACGCGGGCGACGAGCTCCATCACTTCGGCTGGAACGCCTGCTCGTCGTGCCTGTGTCCCAACGCGCCGCATGCGCATGCCGAGCGGCGCTATCTTGTGGTGCCGGGCCTGCGATCGTCGCGCATCCATATCCTCGACACCAAGCCCGATCCCAGGAAGCCCGCGATCGTCAAGGTGGTCGAGCCGCAGGAGGTGGCCGAGCGCGCCGGCTACACGCGCCCGCATACGGTGCATTGCGGTCCCGAGGGAATCTATGTCGCCGCGCTGGGCAACCGCGAGGGCAAGGGACCGGGCGGCGTGTTCCTGATGGATCATGAAACCTTCGATGTGCTCGGCCAGTGGGAAATGGACCGCGGCCCGCAGCACCTTGCCTATGACGCCTGGTGGCACCTCGGCTACGACACCTTGGTGACGAGCGAGTGGGGCACGCCGGATACGTTCGAGAACGGCTTGATCCCCGAGGTTCTGCTCGGTGCGAAATACGGCCGCAGGCTGCACTTCTGGGACCTGCATGGACGCAAGCACCTGCAGACCATCGACTTCGGCGACAAGTATCAGCTGGTGTTCGAGCTGCGGCCGGCGCACGACCCGACCAAGGCCTATGGCTTCGTCAATTGCGTGGTGAGCCTGGAGAATCTCTCGTCCTCGATCTGGACGTGGTATCGCGATGGCGACAAGTGGGCGGTCAAGAAGGTGATCGAGATCCCGGCGGAGCCGGCGGATCCGGACAAGCTGCCGCCGGTGCTCAAAGGCTTCAAGGCCTGTCCGCCCCTTGTAACCGACATCGATCTGTCGATGGACGACCGCTTTCTTTACGTCGCCTGCTGGGGCACCGGCGACATGCAGCAGTACGACGTGTCCGATCCGTTCAATCCCAAGCTCACGGGCAAGGTGCGCATCGGCGGCATCGTGGCGCGCGCCGGGCACCCCGGCAGTGCGGGGCCCCTCAACGGCGGACCGCAGATGGTGGAGATCAGCCGCGACGGCCGGCGCGTCTATTTCACCAACTCGCTCTACGGCGCCATCGACCCGCAGTTCTATCCCGACGGGATCGAAGGCTGGATGGTGAAGCTCGACGCTGCTCCCAATGGCGGCATCGCCTTCGATCCCAAATTCTTCGTGAAATGGCCGGCGCCGCATCGTCCGCATCAGGTCCGCCTCGAAGGCGGCGACTGCTCGTCGGATTCCTACTGCTACCCGTAGGAGGGATCATCGTCTCGGAGCCCATGACCGGGATCTGGCCCTGGCTTGCGCTCGCCGGGCTCGGCGCCTTTCATGGCCTCAATCCCGGGATGGGCTGGCTGTTTGCCGTTGCGCTCGGCATGCACCGCAACGACGGGCGCGTGGTGTGGCTATCGGTGGCGCCGATCGCATTCGGCCATGCTCTCTCGATCGCCGTCGTTGCGGCGGCGTTCATCTGGATCGGCCTCCTGGTCGATGCCCGCGCCCTGCGCATCGCCTGCGGCGTCGCGCTGATCGGCTGGGCGCTCTATCACTGGCGCTACGGCCACCGTCATCGCGTGCGCTTCGGCATGCAGACCGGCTTGATCGGTCTCGCTGCGTGGTCCTTCCTCATGGCAACGGCGCATGGCGCGGGCCTCATGCTATGGCCGGCGCTGATGCCGCTCTGCCTCGGCGAGGCCTCCGGGGCAGGTCATGCCAGTCCGATGGCAACGGCGATGCTGGGCGTCGGCCTGCACACGCTCGCTATGCTGACCGTGACCGCGGCGATCGCAGTCGCAGTCTATGAGTGGATCGGGGTGGAGATGCTGCGCCGGACGTGGATCAACGTCGACCTGATCTGGATGTGGGCGCTGCTCGGCGCCGGCGCGTGGCTGCTGGTCGGCGCATTCATCGCGGCATAGCGGACGGCGGCGCGCCGATTACTGCGGCACCGTCATCAGTTCCAGCAAGTGGCCGTCGGGGTCCTTGAAATAGAATCCCCGTCCGCCGCCCCAATCGTTGAGCTTGCCGTTGTCGTAGGCGTCCGGGTGGCTGCCATAGGCGAGGCCCGCTTCCTTGACGCGATCGAAGATGGCGTCGAACTCGGCCTCGCTCACGTGGAAGGCGTAGTGGTGACTCTCGAACGACGCGGTGTCGTCGAACAGCAGGGTCATCTGGTCGTTGATGCGTACCGGCGCGAAGTAGCCGCCGGCCTCGCTCTTCAATCCAAATATCTTGGCGAAGAAACGCGCCGCCGCCTTCTTGTCTCGGGCGGGGACGATGGTGTGGTTCAAGACGATCGTCATCGCGGTCCTCCTGGACACGGCTTCGGGGGCGGCGTTGCCGCAAGTATAGAGCGCGAGCATTTCGCCGGCATCGCCGCCCGTTGGCCGGGCGGACAAAGTCGTCATCAGGCACACAAATTGCAGGAAGGACGTGAGACGGGCCTTCTTCAGGGATGACGGGCGACAGTAGTGTTTTCCTAATCAGTGGCCGGCACTTGCTATAATTTTTTTCTCTTTGCTTGGCCATTCTGACTACTATATGGAAAATACTACTAAGAGGGCCTTTGCGGAGGTTGCGCAATGCGGTTTCTTCCTGTGTTCCTCGATACCACCGCGGGGGTCTTTATCCTGGTCGGCTCGGGCGAGCCCGCGCTCGGCAAGTTGCGCCTGCTGCGGGCGGCAGGAACTCATGTCCGCTGGTTCTCATGTGATGCCGACGTGGGGGAGGAGGTGCTGACCCTGCCCGGCCAGGGACAGCTCGACATCAATCTCGGTGATCCGCTGGAAGCCGACCTGAGCGACGTCGTGGCCATTGTGTCCGCGGCGGGAGACGCACTCGACCCGCGGATCGCCGAGCGTGCCCGACGCCAGCGCATCCCGGTCAACGTCGTCGACCGGCCCGAGCTCTCGACCTTCATTTTTCCCGCCATCGTCGACCGCGGCGATGTTGTCGTCGCCATCAGCACCGGCGGGGCCTCGCCGCTTTTGGCGAGCCGTTTGCGTGAGTTGATCGAAGCCTTGCTGCCGACGCGGATCGGCGACCTCGCCCAGTTAATCGGCCGCCATCGCAATCGATTTGCAGCGATGCCGCGTGCGTTGTCGCCGCGCCGGTTCTGGCGAAATGTCATCTCGGGTCCGATTGCGGAGTTGGTGTTGGCGGGCCGGAGCGACGACGCCGAGGTGCAGCTCGCGGCGGCAATCGACGGCGCCCGCCATGGCGGCCACGGCAAGAGCGAGACCGTGTTTCTCGTCGGTGCCGGTCCGGGCGATCCCGATCTCCTGACCTTGCGCGCACTCCACGTGCTGGCCGATGCCGACGTCGTGTTTTACGACGAACTGGTCACCCCCGGCGTGCTCGATCGCGCGCGGCGCGGAGCCGAGCAGGTATTTGTCGGCAAACGGCGCGGCGAGCCCGGCATCGGACAGGATGAGATCAACCGCCGTCTGGTCGAGGCGGCGCGCGCCGGGCGCCGCGTGGTGCGACTCAAGGGCGGCGACCCTTTCATTTTCGGACGCGGCGGCGAGGAACTGGAATATTTGCGGAAGGCCGGCGTTCCGGTCGTGACGGTTCCCGGAATCACCGCGGCGCTCGGCTGCGCTGCGGAAGCCGGGCTGCCGCTGACATTTCGCAACGAAGCCTCCAGGCTGACCCTGCTCACCGCCCATCGTGCCGAGGACGCCGCAGCGATCGACTGGTCCGGTCTCGGTGACCCGCGGACCACGGTGGTCGTCTATATGGGACTGGCCTCTGCGGCCGCCGTTCGCGACGGGCTGCTCGCGGCGGGCCGCGATGGCGCAACTCCGGCCGCCGTTCTCGCGCGCGGCACCCGGCCGGACTCGCAGGCCGTTGTGGGACGCCTCGACCAGTTGCCCGCTTTGGCGGCCGACGTCGGCGAAGGCCCGGCCATTCTCGTCATCGGTGAGGTGGTCGCGCGTTCGACACCCTGGCAGGCCGCCGAGCTTGCCGCCTTGCTGGCGCGGGAGGCGGCATGACATCGCCGCTGCAGCAGAAGCTCAAGGTCACCGGCCCGGTCGTCGTCACCGCCAACCGGCTCGGTGACGGCGCGGTGGTCTATCGTGCGGCCGATGGGACCTGGACCACGGAGCTTGCCGCCGCCGCCGTCGTCACTGCCGCGCCGGCCGTAACCGAAATCCTCACCGCCGCACTCGCCGACAAGCTCATGGCGGTCGATGCCTATGTCGCGCCGGTCGAGGTAACGCCGGACCAGCGTGTGCTTCCCGGCAATCTGCGCGAAAGGATCCGCCTCAACGGGCCGACCGTCGCGCTGCCACGCGGGAGCTGAGGTTCCGCAATGTACGTCTATGACGACTTCGACCGCAGGCTCGTCGACGAGCGCGTCCGCGAATTCCGCGACCAGGTGGCGCGTCGCTTGTCGGGAGAGCTGACGGAGGAGGAATTCAAGCCGTTGCGGCTCATGAACGGCGTCTATCTGCAGCTGCACGCCTATATGCTGCGGATCGCCATTCCCTATGGCACGCTCGCATCCGACCAGTTGCGCATGCTTGCGCATGTGGCGCGCCGCTATGACCGTAATTACGGCCATTTCACCACCCGGCAGAACATCCAGTTCAACTGGATCAAGCTCGAGCAACTGCCTGATGCGATGGCCGATCTTGCGCGCGCCGGGTTGCACGGGATGCAGACCAGCGGCAATTGCGTCCGCAACATCACCACGGATCAATGGGCCGGGGTCGCGCCGGACGAGATTGAGGACCCGCGGCTATGGGCGGAGCTGCTGCGCCAGCACCTCACGCTGCATCCCGAGTTCTCGTTTCTGCCCCGCAAGTTCAAGATCGCGCTGACGGCGTCGTCGCATGATCGCGCCGCGGTGCGGGTGCACGATATCGGCCTGCGCATGCACCGCAACGGGGCGGGCGATACCGGCTTCGAGGTGATCGTCGGCGGCGGGCTCGGACGCACCCCGTTCATCGGCAAGACCATCAAGCCGTTCCTGCCGAAGCGCGACCTGCTGAGCTATGTCGAGGCGATCCTGCGCACCTACAATCAGTTTGGCCGGCGCGACAACATCTACAAGGCACGCATCAAGATCCTGGTCCACGAGCTCGGCGCTGAGGCATTTGCGCGCGAGGTGGAGCAGGAATGGCAATCGATCAAGGACGGCGCGCTGGCGCTCGATCCCGCCGGGGTCGCCGAGATCGCCTCGCGATTTCGCTATCCCGACTACGAATTGCTGGCCGACAGCCCGCCCGAGCTGGCGAAGGCGCGCGAGGACAAGCGCTTCCGACGCTGGCTCGACAATTCCGTCGCCAACCACAAGCTCGCCGGCCATGCCATCGTCACGCTGTCACTCAAGCGCGAGGGAGAACCGCCCGGCGACGCCACTGCGGAGCAGATGGACGCCATCGCCGATCTCGCCGATCGCTACAGCTTTGGCGAGATCCGCGTCGGACATGAGCAGAATCTGGCGCTGCCGCACGTCGCGCAGCGCGATCTTCCGGCGCTGTGGCGTGAGCTCGACGCGATCGGGGTGGCCACGCCGAACGTCAATTTGATCTCCGACATCATTGCGTGCCCGGGGCTCGACTATTGCAGCCTCGCCAACGCCCGCTCCATCCCGGTGGCCGAGGAGATCGCCCGCCGGTTCAAGAATCTCGACCTGGCGCACGATCTTGGCCGTTTGCACATCAACATCTCCGGCTGCATCAATGCCTGCGGCCATCATCACATCGGACACATCGGCATCCTTGGCGTCGAAAAGAACGGCGAGGAATATTACCAGGTGACCCTCGGCGGCCGTGCCGACGAGGGAGCCGAGCTCGGCACGATCCTGGGGCCGGCGGTGCGGTACGGCGAGATCGCCGACGTGGTCGAGGACATCGCCGCGGCCTATCTCGAGCTGCGGGAGCGGTCGGAAGAGCTGTTCATCGACACGGTCAAGCGCGTCGGTGTCGAGCCGTTCAGGGAGCGGGTCTATGCAGCTCGTTAAGGCAGGGCGCATTGTCGCGGATCGCTTCGTGCGCGTGCTCGATGACGCGCCGGTACCGGACGGTGTCGCGGTCATCCTGCCGGCGTCGCGCCTGCTGGCCGACGCGCGCGAGCTCGTCCTGCGCCAGGCTCCGACCGGAGTGATCTGGCCCAACGATCGCAAGCTCGCCGAGCTTGCGCCTTATCTCGACTGGATCGCGCTGGTGGCGCTCGTGTTCCCGAGCTTCCGCGACGGTCGCGCCTACAGTCAGTCACGGCTGCTGCGCGAGCGCTACGGGTTTCGCGGTGAGCTGCGCGCCACGGGGCAGGTCCTGCGCGACCAGCTCCTGTTTCTGCAGCGCGCCGGGTTCGATGCGTTCGAGCTGACGAAGGACGCCGATGCCGCGGCATTCGCCGAGGCCGTGCACCGCTACAGCGTGTTCTATCAGCCGACCGGAGACGGCCGCACGACGACGCTCCGGGCGCGGCCGGCACAGCGGCCGTGGTCGCCGGTTCGAGGCGCGGGTGAATTTGTCAGGTGACGCGCACGGGCGGTCCGTGCGACGCTGAATCGATGTCCGAACCGATCACTGAAGCCTTGTCCTCCGCGGTTGCCGAGCCGCTCCTGCCGCCCGAGTGGCTGGCTGCCCACGTCAACGACGGCGACCTGCTGATCCTCGATATCCGGTCGGTGGTCGACGGCGGCGCGCGCGAAGCCTACGAGGCCGGGCACATTCCTGGAGCGATCCACAGCGATTATGCGAAGGAGGGCTGGCGCGCCACCATAGGAATGGCCTCGGGTCTGCTTCCCGACCAGGCTGCGCTCGCCGACCTGTTCAGCCGCATCGGGCTCGCGCCGCATCAGCACGTCGTCATCATTTCGGCCGGAACCACAGCCGGGGATTTCAGCGCGGCCGCGCGTGTCTACTGGACGCTCAAGATCGCCGGTCATGCCAGGACGTCCATCCTGTCGGGCGGTATGGCGGCGTGGACGCGCGATGGAACGCGGCCGCTCGCAACCGGGGCGTCGCCGGTGCGGGCGCCGTCGCCGCCTTATCCGATCAGTCTCGTGCCGGGACTGCGCGCCAACGTGGCGGCGGTCGAGAATGCGATCGCTGGCCGCACTGCGGTCCTGCTCGACAGCCGCGCCACCAGCTTCTTCGAAGGCCGCGCAAAGTCCCCGCAGGCGCTGCGGGCAGGGCGACTGCCGGGGGCGGTGCAGCTCGATCACGTCGCGGCATTTGACTCCACGGCACAGACGCTGAAACCGAAGGCGGAGCTCGAACGGATCTTCGCGGCGGTTCCGGGCCAGCCCGTCATCAACTATTGCAACACCGGGCATCAGGCCGCGACCAACTGGTTCGTCCTCTCCGAGGTGCTCGGTCGCCCCGCGGTGTCGCTCTACGACGGCTCGCTGTCCGAGTGGACCGAGGAGCCCGGCCGCCCGGTGGACGTCGGCCCGCTCGAGCGCTCGTAGCACTCATTCGGACAGCCGCAGCACTGCATGTAGCAGCACGGCGGCGCCGGCCTCCAGGTGCTTGGGCGCAGTATGCTCGCGGACATTGTGGCTCAGCCCGCCGACGCTCGGCACGAAGATCATGCCGGCCGGGCAGAGCCGGGCCATCATCTGCGCATCGTGGCCGGCGCCGGACGGAAGTCGGCGGCAGGAAAGGCCGAGCTCGCGCGCCGTGGTTTCGACCAACGACACGATCTCGGGCGGGAACGAGACCGGCTCAAAACGCGCGAGGCTCCGCGTCGTGATCGAGAGATGCTCCTGCGCGGCGAGACCCTCCAGGAAGCCGGCAAGCTGCCGCTCCGCCTCTCGCAGCAAACCTTCATCGGTGTTGCGCAGGTCTACGGTCATGACCGCCCGTTCGGCCACCACATTCACCAGGTTGGGATAGAGCTCGATCCGCCCCACGGTTCCCTTCTGATGGCCGCCCATCTCCCGCGCCACGCGGCGCACGAACAGCGCGATCTCGCTGGCCGCGCAGGCGGCGTCGCGCCGCAGATGCATCGGGGTCGTACCGGCGTGAGCAGCGCGCCCGGTGATCGTGACTTCCGTCCATGACAGCCCGGTGATGCCCTCGACCGCCCCGATGACGAGAGCTTCGTCCTCGAGAACAGGACCCTGCTCGATGTGCAATTCCAGATAGGCGTGCGGCGTGATCGAACCCGGCCTGGCGTTGCCCACATAGCCGATGCGCTGCAGCTCCTCGCCCACCGTGGCGCCGTCGATACCGCGGATGCTGTAGGCGTCGTCGAGCGCGAGACCGCCGACATAGACCAGGCTTCCCATGGCGTACGGTGGAAAGCGCGAACCTTCTTCATTGGTGAAGGCGACCAGCGCCAGCGGACGGCGCGTGGCGTACCCGGCGTCGTTGAGCGCTTCGCAGGTCTCGAGGCCGGCCAGAACTCCGTAGAGGCCATCGTAACGGCCGCCGGTTCCGACGGTGTCGATGTGCGAGCCGAACATGACGGCCGGCCCGTCGTCCCGCCCATCGCGCACACCGATGATGTTGCCGATGGCATCGATCGTGACCGCGAGCCCGGCCTCGCGCATCCATCGCACCAGGAGGTCGCGGCCGGCGCGGTCCTCGTCACTGAGCGCAAGTCGGCAATTGCCGCCGCCCGGCAGCGCTCCGATGCGGTTGAAGGTGTCGAGCCGGCCGAGCAGGCGGTCGTGGTGGATCCGGGGCGATATCGGCATCTCGCGTGCTCCGCCCAATCACCAAAGCAGTGTTCTCGCTGGCGCTCAACCCATCTTACGGACACGATCTCAGGCGGTCATGCCGGGCATGAGCCGGCAATCGATCTCGTGCGCGAAGACGATTGACCCGCGGGTCAAGCCCGCCGGTGATACATCTGCCCGGCGGTCATTCCTCGATCGCGATCTTTGCGTCCTTGATGACCTTTTGCCACCTCTCCGCGTCCGCACGGATGTGGCCGGCAAATTCATCCGGCGAGCCCGATATGGGCTCGTAGAAATTCGGCGTCAGAAACCGCTGCTGAAAGTCGCGGTCGGCCAGCATGCGCTGCACTGCATTGTTGATCTTCTCGACGATATCTCGCGGCGTCCCGCTCGGAGCGAACAGGCCGAACCAGACCACGGCGGTAAAGCCCGGCAGGCTTTCGCCGACGGTCGGCAGGTCCGGCAGCAGCGCCAGCCGCTCGCGGCTGCCGACGCCGAGCGCGCGCAACTGGCCGGCCTTCCACGGCTGCACGATCAGTCCCGTGCTCACGAACATCATCGGAATGTGGCCCGCGACGACGTCGGTGAGCGCCGGCGCGGCTCCCTTGTAGTGCACCGGCGTGAGCTTCGCCCCGCTCACGGACTGCAGCAGCTCCATGCTCAGATGCGGGCCCGATCCGACCCCGAGGCTGCCGTAGTTCAGTTCGCCCGGCCTGGCCTTCGCCATCGCGATCACGTCGGCGATGGTTTGCGCCGTAAGAGACGGATGCACGACCAGCGCCTGGCTGATGCTGGCGAGCCCCGCCACCGGTGTGAAATCCTTGACGGGGTCGTAGGACAGCCGGCGGTAGAGGTAGGGATTGACGGTGAAGGTGTGCTCCGGCGTCAGCAGCAGCGTGTAGCCGTCCGCCGCCGAGCGTGCGACCGCGGCGGTGCCGACCTGGTTGTTGGCGCCGCCCTTGTTCTCGACCAGGACCGGCTGCCCCCATTCGTCGGTCAATCGCTGCGCGAGAGCGCGCGCGATCACATCCGCCGCGCCGCCGGCCGCGAGCGACACCACGATCGTGATCGGCTTGGACGGATAGGTCTGGGCCGTGGCCGGCGCCGGGAGGAGTGCGACCCACGCGAGCGCGATTGCCATTCGAGACCATGTCATCAGCGTCTTCTCCCTTCGTCCTGATCTTGTTTTTCGAATTGGAGCAGCGCGCCGGGTGATGCGAGACGTGACACAACGTCCGGACGCTTGCGGCTGCGATGTCTCAGCCGCGGCCGGCGGGCTCGAATCCCAGCGCCATCCAGGCCTGGCGCTGGGCGGGCGCAGTCAGCATCACGATGAATTGCGCGGCCGCGTCGCGCTGGCTGCTCCCCGCCGCGACGCCGGCGGCATAGGCCGTGGCATTTTCAATGCCCGCCGGCAGCGCTCCCACCACCTTCACGCCCTTCACCGGCACGATCTCGCTGATGAAGGTCGAGCCGAGCTCGGCGTCGCCCGCCAGCACCTTGTTCACCACCTCGTCGCCGTTGATGCAGCGCAGCGCCTTGTTGCCGACCGCCTCGGCGATGCCAAGCCGCTCGAGCAGGCCGACCAGATAGATCCCCGACGTGCCTCCCGCCTGCGGGTCGGTATAGGCGACCGAGCGCGCATCGAGCATGGCCTGCCGGAAGCGCTCCGGCGTCGAGATGTCGGGAGCCGGCGTGTCGTGGCGCACGCAGATGCCGGTGAGCGTACGGCCGAGGTCGGTCCGGGAACCCGCGACCAGTACGCCCGCCTGCTCGAACCGGGAGATCGCTGCGGCGGTGCCGATGATGATGTCGGTAGTCTCTCCGTTCCTGAGCCGCTCCTGCACGCCGCCGATCGTCCCGAAGGTGAATTCGACCTGATCGCCGGTGTCGCGCGCGAATCTGGGCGCGAAGTCGGTGACGACGTATTTCACGGCTCCCGCGGACAAGACCTTGAGATGCGTAACACGGGGAATGGCGGCGGCGGATGTCATTCTCGAGGCGCTCCGGCTGGCGTCATATTGATCAAGCGGCAGAACCTGCTTATGGCTTCGTGGCTGCCACTGTCAAACCTCGTTCGTCCGCACAGCGGGAGACTGCAATCGTGCGTCGAAACATGATGCGCGCACACGAGAGCCATGACCGCATGTGCGTCCTTTGAACGGAGAGACCAGCGATGCCGCGGACCAGCATTCATGTCGGCGAGATTGCGCACCAGTCGCCCATTCCCAACGCCAGCCGGATCGGCAACATCATCGTTTCCGGCCTCATCCGTGGGGCCGATCCGGCAACGTCGAAGCTCGCGGCCACCCTGGAGCAGCAGTGTGCGCTCATGTTCCTGCACATGCGGCAAACCGTCGAAGCCGGCGGCGCCACCGTCGCGGACATCGTCAAGGTGACGGTGTGGATGAAGGAGCTTCAGCGCAAGCCGGTCAACGACGAGTGGGTCAAGATGTTTCCCGACCCCGCGTCGCGGCCGGCGCGCCAGATCATGGAGGTGCCGATGGAGGCGGGCGTGCTCGTGCAGTGCGATTTCATGGCCGTGATCGAGCCGTAGCATGAATTTCGGCATCACGCTGTCGAATCGAGGCGTCCTGGTCGGGCTGTGCAGTCCGCGCGACCTGCTCGTGCTGGCGGATGCCGTCGAAGCCGCGGCAGTGATGGATTCGGTGTGGTGCGGCGACGCGCTGTTCGTCAACCGCCGCCTCGATGCATTGACCTTGCTTGCGGCGGTGGCCGGGCGCACCGAGCGCGTGCTGCTCGGGCCGGCCTGCATGGGCTCGTTCGCGCTGCGCAATCCGCTGGTCTTTGCCTACGAATGGGCCTCGCTCGACGTGCTGTCAAACGGCCGCACCCGCCTGGTCGCCTGCGCCGGCGGTGGCGCGGGCCCGCTCTGGGAGGCCGAGAGCGCCGCCCTGGCGATCGCGCCCGGAGAACGGCGCAAGCGGATGATCGAGAACATCCACGTGCTGCGTCACCTCTGGACCCGCGACAACGCACCGTTCGCGGGGCAATTCACCAGCTTCTCCAATGTCACCCTCGAGCCCAAGCCGGTTCAGTCGCCGTGCCCGATCTGGCTCGCGACCAACGCCGAGCGGCTGTCGAAGGGCCAGGCCGATTCCGGCGGCTCGGAGATGGCGCTCACGCGCGTGGGCAGGATTGCGGACGGCTGGATGACGCATTCCGTCAGTCCGGAGGGATTCCGCCGGTCATGGGATTTCATCCTGCAGGTCGGGCGCGACGCCGGCCGCGACATGTCGGGGTTCGACAATGTTCTCTATCACCACATCAACGTGAACGACGACAGGGACGACGCGCTGGCGGATTCGAAAAAATTTCTCGACCTTTACTATTCGGCCGATTACAGCAGGGAGCGCCTGGAGTCCTGGCTGACCTATGGCTCGCCGCGGGATTGCATCGAGCAGTTGCGGCAATTCAAGGCATCGGGATGCCGGCGCATCACCTTTCGGATTTCCACCATGGGTGATCCGATGGCGCAGTTGCGGCGGGTCGTCGACGACGTGCTGCCGTATGTGGACGAGGCCGCGTGATTGCGACGAGCAAACGCCGCGCGGCCGGATCATGAGGGAGGCGGACTGATGCCCGGCGATAGACCACGCAGGGGGCGCGACGCCCGCGACGTCGCCGAAGCGGCGTTCAAGGTCGCGACCACCAAGCCCCCTGACCCCCTGCCGAAACAACCGTCGCTCCCGAACGCCAAGGAAACCGTGTCGCTGCGCATCGATCGCGACGTCCTCGAGCATTTCCAGGACGAGGGGCCCGGCTGGCAGGAGCGGATCAATGAGGCGCTGAGAAAAGCCGCGGGAAAATAACCGCAGCATCGCTTGCAAGAGGGTACGACAGTGTCCGATGATTTTGATCAAAAGTCCGAGCGCGCCGGCCCCAAATCGATTCCGCAACATGAGATCGATGCCCAGGCCCTGCGCGAGAAGACTGCGCGCCTGAGAGAGCTGCGGCTGGCGCAGGGCGGTGGCGGCAAGAGCACGCCCGCCGCAAACGGTAAGCGACCCACGGCAAAGGGCACCGCAGCGAAGAAAGGCTCCGGCAAGGCCCGGCCGCTGTCGGAGTGGCTCAGCACGCAGGAGAAAGAGGGCCGGCGCAGCTGAGGATCGGCGCGCGGGCCAATCCGCTGTCATCGTCCGCGAACGCGGACGATCCAGCGATCGCCCGATCGAGTGAAGGGCATCGCTTCCGCCTCAATCGCGCCGACACGGGTTACTGGATGCCCCTCTTTCGCGGGGCATGACGGCTGAGAGACCAAGTTTTGCCCGTTATCTCACGTCTGCTTGGCGCGGGCCTGGATGTCTTTCACGTCGGTGAAGACGATGCCGGGGCTTTCCCGGCCGGTATAGTCGAGATTGAAGGCGTTGCGCGCCAGGAAAACCATGTCGCCGTCGAGATCCTCGGCGATGGCCGAGCGATAAGTCGTCACGAAACGGTCGAGGATCTTGCGATCGTCAGCGGCGATCCAGCGGGCGAGCTGGAATTCGGCCGTGTCCCAATTCACCTCCAGCCCGTACTCGTCGGCGAGGCGCACGCGCAGCACGTCGAGTTGCAGGGCGCCGACGACGCCGACCAGTGCCGGCGAGCCGTCGAGGGGCCGAAACACCTGCACCACGCCTTCCTCGGCCATTTCCTGCAGCGCTTGCTTGAGCTTCTTGGCCTTCATGGCGTCGGGCAGGCGTACCCGCCGCAGCATCTCGGGGGCGAAGCTCGGCACGCCGACGAAATTGAGCTCCTCACCTTCGGTCAGCGTGTCGCCGATGCGCAGCGTCCCGTGATTGGGAATGCCCACCACATCGCCGGCATGCGCCTCGTCCACGAGCGCACGATCCTGCGCGAAGAAGAACTGCGGCGCGTGCAGGCTGAGCATCTTGCCCGTGCGCACCTGCTTCACCTTCATGCCGCGGGTGAGCTTGCCCGAGCACAGGCGCACGAAGGCGATGCGGTCGCGATGGTTCGGGTCCATGTTGGCCTGCACCTTGAACACGAAGGCCGACATCTGCGGCTCGGCCGCCGTCACCACCCGCTTGTCGGCGGCCTGCGCGCGCGGCGGCGGCGCCACGGTCGCAAGCGCCTGCAGCAGATCGCCGACCCCGAAGTTCTTGAGCGCGCTGCCGAAGAACACCGGCGTCAGGTGCCCGTCGCGGAACGAGGTCAGGTCGAAGGGCTTGCAGGCCTCCCGCACCAGGTCGAACTCGCCCTGGATGACGTCGGCATCCAGGTTGGGGTTGAGCGCCGCCACGTCCGCCACCGTCATGCCCGGGGAGGGCGTGGCGCCGTCGAGCAGGCGGACGTTGCCGGTTGCAACCTCGATGGTGCCGACGAAATCGCGCCCGCGCCCGACCGGCCAAGTGATCGGCGCGCTGTCGAGCGCCAGCGTCTTCTCGATCTCGTCGATGAGATCGAACGGATCGCGGCTCTCCCGGTCCATCTTGTTGATGAAGGTGATGATCGGAATGTCGCGCAGCCGGCAGACCTCGAACAGCTTGCGGGTGCGCGCCTCGATGCCCTTGGCCGCGTCGATCACCATGACGGCCGAATTGACCGCGGTCAGAGTGCGGTAAGTATCCTCGGAGAAATCCTCGTGGCCAGGCGTATCGAGCAGGTTGAACACGTGGCCCTCGTACTCGAAGGTCATGACCGACGTGACCACGGAAATGCCGCGCTCGCGCTCGACCGCCATCCAGTCCGAACGGGTCGCGCGCCGGTCGCGCTTGGCCTTGACCTGGCCGGCAAGCTGGATCGCCCCGCCGAACAGCAGCAGCTTCTCCGTCAGCGTGGTCTTGCCCGCGTCCGGATGGGAGATGATGGCAAAGGTCCGGCGCCGCTCGACCTCGGTTGCAGGCGACGGCCGAGCCGGCGCGCCGTCGGCGGCGCGAAGGGGAATGTTCATGGCAGGAGGGATGTGGCAGTTCCGGCCGCTTCGATCAAGTCGGGGTCCGGGCGAGGCTGTCGCGGAAGGGGTTGTTGCGGTCCCGCAGTCGCAACTCGTTCTCCCGCCCGAGGAGTCGCTGGGCGACGTTCCGGCAATGGCCGGTCGTGACCTGTCGTTTTACAGATTCGTTTTCATGCAATTGAATGCATGCTGCGGCAGTGCCGCCGCCTGGTCCGCCAGCTTCGCCGTGCGCTGTCGGCGCCGGGCCCGACCCGCTTGCAATCCCGGTCAAGGAGCCGTCGACCATGCCTGTGCCAACCGCCCCCAACGGCTATGACCTTCTGCGCAATCCCCGCCTGAACAAGGGAACGGCGTTCACCGAGGCGGAGCGCCGCGCGCGCGGGATCGAGGGATTGCTGCCGCCGCGCAGCAGCACCCTCGAGCTCCAGGTGGCGCGTGTGCATGCCGAGCTGGCCAATCTCGACAACGACCTGCAGAAGTATCTTCTGCTGTCCGACCTGCAGGCGCGCAACGAAACGCTTTACTACGCGGTCCTGATGTCGGATCCGGCCGGCTTCATGCCGCTGGTCTACACGCCGACCGTCGGCGAGGCCTGCCAGAAGTTCGACCATATCTTTCGTGCGGCGCGCGGCATGTATCTGCCGATCAGCGCGCGTGGGCGCCTGCGCGAGATTCTGAGCAACTGGCCGCAGAAGGACATCCGATTCATCGTCGTCACCGACGGCGAGCGAATCCTCGGTCTCGGCGATCTGGGCGTCGGAGGCATGGGCATTCCGATCGGCAAGCTCGCCCTCTACACCGCCTGCGCCGGCGTGCCGCCGCAATATTGCCTGCCGGTGATGCTCGACGTCGGCACCAACAATCAAACCCTGCTGGACGACCCGCTCTATCTCGGCCTGCGCCAGAACCGCGTCCGCGGCGCCGAGTACAAAGCCTTCGTCGACGAGTTCGTCGAGGCCGTACAGGCGCTCCATCCCAGGTGCTGCATCCAGTGGGAAGACTTCGCCAACATCAACGCCGTTCCCATTCTCGAACGGTTCCGCGACAAGGTCTGCACCTACAACGACGACATCCAGGGCACCGCGGCGGTGGCGCTGGCCGGCATCTACGGCGCGCTGCGCATCTGCGGGAAGAAGCTCACCGACGAGCGCTTTCTGTTTCTCGGCGGCGGTTCGGCGGCGACCGGCATCGCCGAGCTGATCAGCCAGGCCATGGTGCTCGAAGGCATGGACGTCGCGGCGGCGCGCGCCCGCAATGCGCTGTTCGACGTCAACGGGCTCCTGGTTCGCTCGCGCACCGACCTGGCAGATTTTCAGCGGCCATTCGCCCAGGACCACGCGCCGGTCGCGACCTTCGTGGATGCCGTGAAGGCGCTCCGCCCGACCGGCATCATCGGCGTCAGCACCGTGCCCAAGCTGTTCAATCAGGCCGTCATCGAGGCCATGGCGGAGATCAATGAGCGGCCGATCATCTTTCCGTATTCCAACCCGACCTCGCGTTCGGAATGCACGGCCGAGGAAGCCTATCGCTGGTCGGAAGGCCGGGCCATCTTCGCCAGCGGCAGTCCATTTCCCCCGGTGGAGATCGCGGGGCAGACCTTCGTCCCGGGCCAAGGCAACAACGTCTACATCTTTCCGGCTATCGGCATGGCGGTGTTCGCGACTGAGGCGACGCGCGTGACCGACGCCATGTTCATCGTTGCGGCACGGGCGGTCGCGGAGCAGGTGACGGACCAGAACCTCGCCGCCGGCCTGATCTATCCGCCGCAGAGCCGGATCTTCGAAGCCTCTCTGCACGTCGCCACGCGCGTGGCCGAGCACATCTTCGAGCAGAAGCTCGCGCGGGTGCCGGCGCCGGCGGACTTCGCCGCGCATATCCGCTCTTGCGCCTACCGCCCGGTCTATCCGCCCTGAGCCACGGGCTTGCGCCGCGGCATGTGGGCCTGCGCCCGGCGGCATGGGCGCACCGCTCGTTTCCGCCCTCGCGGCGCCGATGGAAGGCGCGCTACTCCGCCGCCTTGATGTTGGCCTTCTGCGCCACTTCTTTCCAGCTGCGGATCTCGCTCGCGATCAGCGCCCTGAACTCTTCCGGAGTTCCCCCGGCGGCCGTCGTGCCTTGCAACGCGAGCTTTGCCGCCATGTCCGGCTCGCGCAGGACGCGGTTCACTTCGGCATTGATCCGCGCGACGATGTCCTTCGGCGTGCCCGCCGTGGTCAAGAGGCCGAGCCACTGCACGGCTTCGAAGCCGGGAAAGCCGGATTCGGCGGCGGTCGGCAGATCCGGAAACTTCGGATCGCGTGCGAGTCCCCCGGTGGCGAGCGGGCGGACCAGCCCGGCCTCGATCTGCGGCAGGATCCCGAGCGGCGACAGCAGGACGAGCTGCACCTCGCCGGCGGCGACGGCGAGCGCCGCCGGCGCCCCGCCGCGATAGGGGACGTGCTGCATTTTGATGCCGGCACGCGCTGACCACATTTCAAGCAGGAGATGCGCCTGCGTGGAGGCGCCCGACGTCCCGTAGTTGAGCTTGCCCGGCTCCGCTTTTGCCAGCGCCACGAACTCCGCGAGCGTGCGCGCGGGCACCTTGGCATTGACCGCGAACAGCAGCGGGTTCTTGACCAGGACGGTGATGGGCTCGAAGTCGCGCTCGAGGTCGAAGGTGAGCTTGCTGTTCAACGCCGCGTTCACCGTGAACGTCGTCGGCACGATCAGCAGCGTGTAGCCGTCGGGCGCCGCCTTGGCCACCGCGTCGGTGCCGATCATCGTGCTTGCGCCCGAGCGGTTCTCGACGATGATCGGCTGCCCGAGCGATTTCTCGAGATAGGGCTGCAGCAGCCGCGCCATGATGTCCTGCGCGGCGCCCGCCTGCGTCGGCACGACGATGCGTATCGGCCGGCTCGGATAGGTGTCCGTCCAGCCGTCGGCGGCGCCGGCCAGCACGAGCAGTGCGATGGCTGCCAGGCATGCGTGCAGCGCGCGGTCGCGGACATGGGCAAAGGATCGTCGGTTCAGCGACACTGCGGCGGCTCCCTGGAGCATGATCCCGAAACGTTGCAGACTTTTTGAAGCGGACCACGCGATCAAAACATTACTGGGCCTGCTGCGAGAGGTCGAGCGAAGGATGCGGATGCTGACTTGCGTGCGACAAAGATGGTCTGCCGGTGTGGGTTGTGGGCTCATCCTGGCCGCTGCGTTGAGCGCGCGCACCGCGGTCGCTGACGACATCCGCGTCTTCAGTTCGGGTGCTCCCGCGGAAGTAGTACAGCGGCTTGCCGCAAGATTTGCGCAGGAGACCGGACACCGCGTCCTGTTCACCGTCGCCAATCCTGCAACCATCCAGCGCAGGCTTGCGGCCGGCGAGACGGCCGACATCGTGATCCTCCCGGCGCCGATCATCACGTCGCTGGAGGCGGCGGGCGCGATGCGCCCGGGAAGCCGCGTCGATCTGGCGCGGGTCGGCGTGGGCGTCGTGGTGCGCGAAGGGGCGCCGCGTCCCGGCATTTCGACCGTCGACGCCGTGCGCCAGCTGCTGCTTGACGCCCGCTCGATCGTCTTTCCCGATCCCTCCGGCGGTGGACAGACCGGGGCGGCATTGGCGCGCATGATCGCGCGGCTGGGCGTTGCCGATGCCGTCAGGCCCAAGCTCACGCTCATGCAGGCGATCGCTGGAGGCGTTGCGCTGGTGGCCAACGGCGACGCCGAGGTCGGGATGTTCAACATCAGCGAGGTGCTGCCGGTCAAAGGCGTCACGCTGGTCGGTCCGCTGCCGCCGGAGCTGCAGAGCTACATCGTGTTCACCGCCGCTATCCCCGCGAGCAACGCCGCGCCCGCCCCCGCGCAGGCTTTCATCAAGCTCTTGTCCGATCCCGTCGCGGATGCCGACTGGAAGGCGGGCGGGCTGGAATCGATGCGCGGCGGCAGCTAAGACGTTGTCGGGGACGGCACGCCTTGCCATCATGAAATGATGGCGCTCCGCTGCGGCGAGGGCGACGGCGGCCTGTCGGGAGAGATGCATGCAGACGCTGGGCCTCGGATTCACCTGGGAGCAACTCTCGGCGGGGCAGCGCTTTCGAACGCTCAACCGCACCCTGACCGAGACCGATCTCGTGATGTTCACCGGCGTCACTGGAATGCTGGAGACCATTTTCACCGACCGCACCTTCGGAACGGAGAAGGGCGCAATCCAGGGGCAGTTCGTGCCGGCTGCATTGACCTACAGCCTGATCGAGGGATTGCTCTGCCAAAGCATGATCCAGGGGACGGGCCTGGCGATGCTGGAACTGAAGAAGCAGGTGCTGGCGCCGGTCCGTGTCGGCGACACGGTCCACGGCGAGATCGAGGTCCTTTCCGTCCGGCCCACCTCGAAAGGCAACCGCGGCATCGTCGTTTCCAGGATCGACGTGAAGAACCAGCACGACGAGATCGTGATGACCTACGAAGCGACCCGCATGCTGGCGGGACGCTCGGCCGATCAGGACAAGGTGCAGCGGGCGTGATCGCGGAGCAGACATGCGCGGACTGAAGGATCGTGCCGTCCTGGTGACCGGCGGCGCCAACGGCATCGGTGCGGCGATCGCGCGCCGCCTGGCCGCGGAAGGCTGTGCCGTCGGCATCCTCGACCGCGACGCCGCGGCGGGCGGGACAGTGGCGGACGAGATCAAGGCGAGTGGCGGGCGGGCCAGCCTGCACGCCGCCGATATTACCGACTATGACGCCGTGTCGCGGGCCGTTGACGCCTTCGAAACCGCGTCCGGACCGGCGGCATTTCTGGTCAACAATGCCGGATGGGATCGCGCCAAAAATTTCCTCGACACCGCGCCGGATTTCTGGCGCCAGGTCGTGGACATCAACCTGTTCGGACCGCTCAACGTGAACCACATCGTGCTGCGCGGGATGGCGGCGCGCGGCTTTGGCCGCGTGGTCAGCATCGCCTCCGACGCCGGGCGGGTCGGCTCCTCGGGCGAGGCCGTCTATTCCGCCTGCAAGGGCGGCATCATCGCCTTCACCAAGACGATGGCGCGCGAGCTCGTCGGCAAGGGCGTGATTCTCAACACGCTCTGCCCCGGTCCGACCGATACCGCCATCCTGCGGAGCTTCCTGGAAGGCCCGGATGGCGCGCGCATCGCCGAGGGGCTCAAGCGCGCCATTCCCATGAAGCGGCTCGGGGAGCCGGAGGATTACCCCGGGCTGGTGGCGTTTCTCCTCTCCGACGATGCCGCCTACATCACCGGCCAGACCATCAGCGTGTCGGGCGGGCTGACCATGCATGGCTAGGCGCGATCGACAAAGTCGAAACGCCGGCGGGCGATGTGAGATGATGCCAAGTAACGCCGTTACGTGTCCCGGATCTGCAGCGCATCATTCCGCCATAGCCCGCGAAGACGCGCGTAGGGTGAAGCCCCGTAAGGCAAGGAAAGGTGAAGACCTCGCATGAAATTGCAGCTCAGCATCGCCCTCACGTCCAACCCCAGGACCTGGCCGGTCATCGACGGCACCGTCGCGCCCGAGGCCATCGACCTCGTTCCGACCGTGCTGCATCCCTCCGAGCTGTTCTGGCGGCAGTTGCGCTACGGCGAGTTCGACGTCGCGGAGATGTCGATGTCCTCGCTGATGATCGCGAAGTCCAAGGGCGACGAGCGCTTCGTCGGGATTCCGGTCTTCACCACCCGCCTGTTCTTCCACACCACGATGCTGGTGCGCCGCGACGCCGGGATCGACGCGCCGTCCGATCTCAAGGGCAAGCGGGTCGGGGTGCCGGAATATCAGCAGACCGCGGCGCTGTGGACGCGCGGCGCGCTGCAACACGAGTTCGGCGTGGCGCCCAAGGACATGGAATTCTGGATGGAGCGCCCGCCCTCGCGCAGCCACGGCGGCGCGACCGGTTTCGTTCCGCCGGCGGGCGTGACCGTGCACCAGATCCCGCCCGAGACCAATATCGGCGCCATGATGCTCGCGCGCGAGCTCGATGCGGCGATGTTCTATCTCGTCGATCCCAATCTCATCGACCGCAGCACCGCCGATCTGCGCAATCATCCCGACATCAGGACCTTGTTTCCCGATCCGCTGGCCGAGGGCATCCGCTACCATCGCAAGACCGGTCTTTATCCCATCAACCATGGCATGGTGATCAAGCGCGAGCTGGCCGAAAAGCATCCGTGGGCGATCACCAACATTCTCAAGGCGTTCAACCGCGCCAACGAGCTGGCCAACCGGCAGCGCCGCGAGCACGTCGAGTATCATCTCGAAACCGGGTTGCTGCCGGCGGACGCCAGGAAGGCGCTCGACACGCCCATCCTGTTCCATGGCATCAATGCCAACCGCCGCGTGCTCGAGACCATCGCGCAATACTCGCTCGAGCAGGGGCTGACGCCGCGGCTGATGAAGCTCGACGAGCTCTTCGCCGCCAGCATGATGGCGCAATAGCAACGGGGGCGGGCGTCTGCCCGGGAACGCGCGCGTGACGATGATCGACGTGTTCAATCACTTCATGCCCAAGGCGTATTTCGATCGCCTCGGCGATCTTATTCCCGGTCACGTCGCGCTGACCGCGTTTCCCCGGATCAGGACGCTATGCGATGTCGAGGCGCGGCTCTCTCTGCTCGACCAGTTCGACGGCCTGCAGCAGGTGCTTTCCCTCGCCAATCCGCCGCTCGAGCTGATCGCGACGCCCGAGCGGACGCCGGAGCTTGCCCGCATCGCCAACGACGCGCTCGCGGAGCTGTGCCGCCGGCACCCCGATCGCTTTCCAGCCTTCATCGCGTCGCTGCCCATGAACAATATCGAGGCCTCGCTCGCCGAGATCGACCGCGCTGTGACCACGCTCGGCGCGCGCGGCATCCAGGTCTTCACCAACGTCGCCGGCAAGCCGCTCTCGGCGCCGGAGTTTCGCCCGGTCTTCCGGCGCATGGCGGTGCACGACCTGCCGGTCTGGGTGCATCCCATGCGCGGCCCGAATTTTCCCGATTATGCGAGCGAGTCCGCGTCCGAGGCCGAGATCTGGTTTTCTTTCGGCTGGCCCTACGAGACCACCGCCTGCATGACCCGCCTGATCTATTCCGGACTTCTCGACGAGTTGCCCGATCTCAAGATCATCACCCATCACATGGGCGGGATGATCCCGTATTTCGCCGGCAAGATCAGTCTCGGCTTCCGGCAGATTTTCTTCGGCACGCCGGACAAGAATCCGATCGCCGAAGAGGCCGGCCTGAAGCATCGGCCGATCGACTATTACAAGATGCTCTATGCCGATACCGCGCTCAACGGCGACAGTGCGGCGACGCGCTGCGGGCATGCGTTCTTCGGCACGTCGTCGTGCCTGTTCGCCACCGACGCGCCGTTCGACGCCGAGCAGGGCCGCGGCCTGATCCGCGACACCATCAAGGCGATCGAGGCGCTTCCCATTACGGCCGGCCGGCGCGAGGCGATCTTCGCGGGCAATGCGCGGGCGCTGCTCAAGCTGCCCGTCGGCGAAGCGGCAAGAATCTTCATGAAGACACAGAACATCGGGGTCAATCTGCGCGACGGCGTCACCTCAATGGCAGGAGCGTTCGGCACCCCATTCGCGTTCATCGCCGCGCCGGCAAGGTGCAATCCAAATCGACTGATTGCTGTACCCAATCGTGAAACTCATGCCAAGGGCACGCGCCGTCCTCACTATGCTTGCAGCGGGGAACAATCTGGGCCCGATCCGGCGGTTTGTTGGGGGGGATCGAGTCGCGTCGCGCTCCGCATCTGGTCGGGGCTCTGGCTGTAGTAGGACATCCTGACGAACAGCTTGGTCGACTTATTGTGCCTAAGGAGTTCAAAGGCCATCGCGCCGGCAGGGGGCGTCTCGTTGCGGAGATAGGTCGTGAGCTGCCAATCCACGCCGAGCATCCCGCCGATATTCGCCAGGTTCGTGTCGTGACCGACATAGATGACCAGTTTGCTCTCGGGCGGCACCTGATCCTGCGGCCGCGAGGTGCGTTCGGCGGTCTGCCGCAACGTCTCGAAAACCTGCTGCAACAGCGCCGAGCCCTGCCGGCGGGCGAGATGGCGCGTGCGCTCGACGAGCTCAAACTCCAGGCTGTGCAGCCACATCATTGACACGATATCCGTTTGCGACAAGCCACCGCTGCCACGCGACAAGCGACATGTCCTGGGCGTACTCGAGCAGGAAGACTTCCGCTGCGGTCGAGCCGATTGGAATCGGTCCGCTCAGACCGACGCTGTTGCGCTTTTCGACAATAGAAGACTGCACTTTCTCAAGCGTGCAGGCGCCGCCGGGCGGCTGACACAGCTTCGGCGAGCAGCAGTCGAGCACGCGCTGGAGTTTCCTCAGCGCGCCACTGTAGGGCTGCCGATCCCACGCATATTTGAGACATTTGGATTCGCGCCGAGATGGAGTGCCGCAGGCCGCCAACAAGATCTCGTCTCGCGCGACGTTCTTGTCGACTTTGCAGACGCCGGCACTAACGGGGTGAAAGAGCGGGTCAATCTGGTTCGTCGGGTGGAGATGCTGCGCGTACAGGCCGCAGCCCGGAAAGGCGCCTGCAAGCAACCCGTTGCCGGTATGCCGCGTGCGCTGAGCGACATCCGCCCAGACGTAAACCTCGTTCTGACCCGGACACCCATTGACCGATTGCAGCCCGAGCGCCGCCGCGAAATGGTGGCGATAGTATTCGCCCATCAAAGTCGCGAGACCTTCTCCGCGTGGTGTCAGGTCGCCCGGGCTTGCGACCAGCCAAGTGGGCCAGGTTTTCGACGCCACCTCGGAGAGCGGGGGACTCGTGTTGGTCGGCGATCGCACACCATGGCGGCTGACCAGCACGACTCTTTCCAGCGTGTACTGCGCGGAGGCGAGCTCAGGGATCAGCACGGCAAGTGCGAGCGCGGCGAACGGCATCCACCGGCTTGGTCCCACACGACACAAAATGATTTTCAGCGGAATGCGCAGCATCCGACACCTCCGCTTAGTCGCATACGGACGAATACCCGGGCAGCGTATCCGGACAACAAATCGCGGAGGCGGTTCGTTCACGAGATCGTGGCTCGCGGACGTAAAGCAGGCACGCCACGCAAAGCACGCGCGTCTCCTTGGGTGAGCGGTTCGCGGCGCGCGAAATCAACGGCGCCCATGAAACCCGGTGCCGCTCACATCGAACCATTTCCGGGACTACGACGGGCGGGGCTACATCGTTCCCTCCCCCGCTTGCGGGGGGAGGGACAGGGAGGGAGCTCGCAATCTTGGCCCGTCTCAGCTCAACGGGTGCGTTCCGGAATATTTCCACAGGTTATTCCAATACGCCGCTATAAAGTTGCGTGTTTCGTTTCCGTCCTGGACTAGATAGCCAAATTCCTGCAAGCCTTCTATATCAAGTGACGTGTAGAAATTGTCCGAGCCGACATAGAAGCAGTCGTCATCAATAATGTATACTTTCGAGTGGTTCCCTGCAGCTATCGTCCCCTTTTTAACCCATGGCCCCCATGTATTGCTGTTCTCCGAATAGTAAATGGTGGCCAACTTCAATTTATTGTTGAACGGCTCTAAGCAGTTCTGTTCTGTCCCCGCTGAGTCCCTTAATAGGTCCAGAGAGTGACTTGCGACTAGCCGCCAGATCGGCCCAGTCGTCTATGTTCTCTCGCAGCGGCACATTTTTGCATCGGTCGTCGGTTTGCCGGACGTCGGCGCAATACAGGTTCTGCAGGTGCTTGTGCACTTTCTCGGCCGATCCCCCATAGTTGGGAAGTTCATTGCTCAGGACGATCTGTACCTCCACGCCGGCCTGGACCGCCCGAACAATGGCAAGGCAGGTATAGAACTCGTACGGGGTCGGCCCAAATCCCAACAGCGACTGTTGCGATATCCTGATTTTGCTCTTGGCTTTACATAAGGCGACGATACGCGCCGTGACGCTCGCATTGCTGCTGATCGAGAAATCTGCCGAAATCCCTTGACCCAGCCGGCCGAGAGAAAGCGTCTCGACGGCTCCTTTCGGCGGAATTGGATCCACTATGGCAACACGCTTCGGACCGTGGTCTGAGTAAACTTGCCGCCGATCAAGTGGACGGTGTGAACCGCTCCTAGCCAGAGCTTGTCGCAAAATCGATGCGCGCCCGATGCGCCAGGTCCTTCAAAAAGGCCGGAAACATCGTGCACGGGCGCACGCTGAAGATAGGCTTCCGCCCAAAGATTGTGGCCTCCCGCAATCACTCAGTTTTCATCAGCGGCGATTATTTTGGCGTGATTCCAGCTACCTGGGTTATTCATTCCCATGTGAAGGGGGCATTGCATCGCTTCAACGGGTTGATAAAGTTTGATGGTTTCGGTCAGCCACGCTTGCATTCTTGGTTTGAGGGTTTTCACCCATGCTTGAAAAGCAGGGGCGAATATAGGCGGAAGCATAAAAATGAGTACTTTTCTAAACAAATCCGGATCCATGGCGTTCCGACCAGGATGCAATCAAGGGCTTCCCTTTATTAACGCTAAGAGTCTGAAACCCCTGGAAATCGCGTCTTGGAATTTTCCATCCGGAAAGCCTGAGATCTTAAGGCCTGGAGTTGTATCGAACAATAGTGCGATATCAAGAATTTGCTTCGCGTTGCCTATCACATCGGTGATGTTGTCCAAGAACGTCTGGCAAGCTTGGGAGTCCCGGCCGGTGGCCTTCGACCCCCGGCCCCACAGCCGCGGCGTATCGAGCAGCGTGAACTTGTTTCCTGACGTACGCAGATACGTCACGCCTTCGTTGCCAAGCTTGCGGGCGAGGGTATTTCGACCACATCCAAGATCGAGAGGTTCTCCCACAGGGTCCCGCCAGCCTCCCATTCGCGCCAGCCGCCGCCTGCGGTTGTTTGGATGGTGTTATGGAGTGAGTTATCTGCGAGAGCGCCCAGAGCACGACGCGCCCGTCTTGACCCCGGGCGGCCGTGAGGGAATTAACGGTGTCGACAGGGCCGTCGAATTTTTGCCAGTTGGTCCATCCGCCTCCCATGGCGGCTGTTTCACGGGTCCAATAAAGCTCCCCATCCCTGCGACGCCCCAGAGCGCCCGCCCACCAAACGCGCTACCTTGCCTGCACGCGCAGATCTGGGTGAACTTAACAGGAGTGGGCGTTCCAGAAGCACCGACTGGCGACCAGCCTATTACCCAGGGGTACCACGCTTCCCCGGCTTTGATCTGTGACCTGCAGTGAAGCACGCCCTTGCTGTCCAGCGCCCACAGCGAAACTTCCCCCTTGCCGCTTTGCGCGGCTGTAAGCGCCATGAGAGACCCAGTCGCGTCTACCAGCGGCTGCGCACCCCAACGCTCCCACGGGCACCAATTATTTCCACCCAGGCGGTCTATCTCGAAAGTGGAATACAACCAGCCGGTATCGCCGTAGCTCCAGAGCTGCCTCCCAGATGGGCCTTGGAGGACGGCTCGCACGCGCAGATGTACATGTGCACAAAAGCTTCATTCCTCTGAATTGGCAGGACCGGCCACCACCCACGTGTCCAAACCCACTTATCCACGCCCACGCTGGTCTGCGACGCGCAGTGCAGCTCGCAGCCATCGACGCCCCGCGCCCACAGCGAAACTATCCCCTGGACGTTTTGCGCGGCTGTAAGCGCAAACAGGTTCCGTGGCGCCCCTGAGCATTCAGACCATTCTTCCCAAGGGGCGTTCGGCGATTTCTGGCGAGTG
The DNA here is from genome assembly GCA_963739385.1 of uncultured Alphaproteobacteria bacterium. Lineage (GTDB taxonomy): Bacteria > Pseudomonadota > Alphaproteobacteria > Rhizobiales > Xanthobacteraceae > VAZQ01. The sequence goes on along the minus strand of CAVUAI010000007.1, from coordinate 49,080 downwards.
GAGAAGAGACGCCCATCGACGACGCCCCAAATCTGCAGGCCGGACGGCCCTCCCAGTTGAGTGGCACACACGGCACTGAACTTCGTGTCCAAACTGATTTTGTCCATTCGGGCCTCCCCACCTTGGTGGCGTTCAGCCCCTGCGACGGCGGCTTCGATTGCTCCCTATATGTCCAACGGGGCATCGCACGCGCAGCCTTGGTCGTCGACGCGTCACGATCAGCCATGAGGGCTGCGCCGCCACGCAGGTGATGAAGTTGAAGACTTTCGCTTATCAGTGCGTCCTGCTTGTGACTTGAGCGCTGTCCAGAATATCTCAGCAGCTGTTCTCAGCGCCCGACCATTCGAGTGCATGTGCGTCAATTCGTCCATGTCCGCCGCTCGTCATCGCACGGGCTCGCGGCGAACTCGGGGCGCGTACAAGCCAGCCGTACCCGTTGACCGGCATGGGGCGCATCCGTAGCGTCTGGCCATAACCATTGAAGGCTCGCAAGCGCGAAACGGCTCAGCCTGCCATCGCCAGCCGCGGCAAAGGGATCCGGATGAAAACGCAGAACATCAAGGTGAAGCTGCGCGACGGCGAGATGGGCGCCTATCTCGCAATCCCGGACCGCACGCCGGCCGGCGCCATCATCGCCATCATGGAGATCTGGGGCGTCAACGACACCATGCGGCAGCACGCGCACGAATTCGCCGAGGCGGGTTTCGTGTGCCTGGTGCCCGACCTGTTCTGGCGGCAGGAGCCGGGAGTCGAGCTCAGCGATCACAATCCCGAACACGTCAAGAAGGCGTTCGACCTCTACTACGACTTCGACTACGACCTCGCCGTGCGCGACATGGAGGACACCTGGCACTATCTGGAGAAGCGGCCGGAGTGCAACGGCAAGGTCGGCGCGGTCGGCTACTGCCTCGGCGGCAAGCTCTGCTACCTCATGTGCTGTCGCACCGACATCGACTGCGCGGTCGCCTATTACGGCACCTATATCGAGCACCGCATCCGCGAGGCGAAGAACCTGCACCGGCCGTTCGTGCTGCACATGGCCATGAAGGATCGCTGGGTGCAGGCCGAGGTGAACGACCTCCTGGAGCGGCGGCTGTCACCCAATCCGCTGGTGACCATCCACAAATATCCCGGCGCCGACCATGCCTTCGCCCGCCACGGCGGCAAGACCTACTCGAAGCCGGAGGCCGACCGGGCGCTGGCGCTGACGGTGGCGTTCTTCCAGCAGCATCTCGGCAATTAGCCCACGGGTATGGCGGATAGCGGAGTATAATCAGTGAGTTAACTTCAAAGAAGAGGCGGAGGGGACGGACGCCCGATCCGTCCTCAACGAGCTCCCGGCCTGGTCTCTGTGTGTCTTATTTTCGGCCACAAGAAAGCCTATGGCGTCAGGCTCAGGGGTTCGACTGTTCCGAGGGGGGACTGCATGCGAACTGTCGTGGTCGCGCTGGCAACAATCGCGGTTTTGGCTTCACCTGCCTATGCCCAGGGAAAGGGCAAAGGCGGCAAGAATCCGAATCCGCAGGCCGAGCAACTGGCCGAAGAGCGCAGGAAAGACGCGGCGGAGACCGAGAAAGCCTACCGGGCCGCGATCGAGCGGATACCGGACAAAGACAAAAAGAGTTACGACCCGTGGGGAAACATGCGCTGATTGGTATTTGGGCGCTGTATCCTCGCCGATTGCGACTGCGCACACCCGGAAACCGGTCGGATGCTGTCGATTTATTTCGTCGAGACAGGGCAGCCGCTCGCGACGCTCGTGGACCCACTCGTTCAGAGATAGGTCGGGCGCGCGCGTTGTGCGCGCCGACTCCCGTGCAAAGGCGGCGACATCGATTGGAGTCCAGAAGGGCATTCATCGATGAAAACAAGCAAGCTTTTGGTAGCCGCGATACTTGCCATCGCAATCGGGGCGCCGATTGCGGGCTTTGTAGGGGATATGAACGCGCAGCCGACGACGTCCACAGGGTTGCGGGTTCCGTTCCTCCACGGGCTTCCTGCTGGCCAGATTCCTGATCAATCCGAACTGGCTTCTGTCGAGCGCGCCAACGAGTGGCTCAATTCGCCGCCCCTGACCGCGTCGGCTCTGCGCGGAAAAGTCGTCCTCATCGATTTCTGGACCTACACCTGCATTAACTGGCTACGAACGCTTCCCTATGTCCGCGCCTGGGACGAGAAATATCGGAATCAGGGATTGGTGGTGATCGGCGTCCACGCACCGGAGTTCGCATTCGAAAAAAACGTAAGCAACGTTCGCCGGGCCGTGAAAGACATGCGGATCGATTACCCGGTCGCGGTCGACAGCGACCATGTCATATGGCGCGCCTTTAAGAATCAATATTGGCCGGCGCTGTATTTCATCGATTCGCAGGGGCGTGTTCGCCATCATCATTTTGGCGAGGGCTCATACGAACAGTCGGAAATGATCATTCAGGAATTGCTGGCCGAAGCCGGAATTGGCGGGATCGACCGTAAATCCGTCTCGGTAGATGCCCGCGGTATCGAAGCGGCCGCCGATTGGGGCAGCCTGAAGTCTCCGGAAAATTATGTCGGATATGAGCGCACCCAGAACTTTGCGTCCCCCGGCGGGGCGGTCCTGGACAAGCCTCGCATGTATGTACTGCCCGCGCGGGTGCGTCTGAATGAATGGGCGCTGTCCGGCGATTGGACGGTGAAGAAGGAAGCCGCCGTACTGAACAAGCCCAATGGAAGCATCGCGTACCGTTTTCACGCGCGCGATCTTCATCTTGTCATGGGCCCGGCAGCGCCAGGAACGTCCGTGAGATTTCGTGTGCTGATCGATGGACAGCCGCCTGGCGCGGCGCACGGCATTGACGTTGACGAACAAGGCGACGGCACGGTGAGCGAACAGCGTCTGTATCAGCTGATCCGGCAGCCGAAACCCATCGGCGACCGCCAGTTCGAGATCGAGTTTCTCGGTTCGGGCGTGGAGGTTTTTGCGTTCACGTTCGGCTGATACCGGCTGAAGCAGATCGCCCGGCCATACGGCCTTTTGGTCGCTATCCCCCTGAAAGCGGACTCGTTATGCTCACTTTGAGTTCTTCGGGTTATCCCATTTCGGACGGCGAGCCCTGGGCGGAGGGCATTGAATGGTCGTAAAATGAAGTACGGCAGCGCCCATCTCGTTTCAGAACAATTCAAGTCTGCCCCAAGGACTGGCCGGCCACTCTGAGGCAGACTGAGCGTGCGGCAGACCGACTGCACCGTCGGTTGCTGGTGGTCACTCCCGGGCGGGAGCAAGGCCCATGTTCGACATCAGGCGGCGCGCATTCATCACGCTGCTCGGCGGCGCGGCAGCTTGGCCGATCGCGGCGCGCGGGCAGCAGCCGGCGATGCCGGTGATCGGGTTCCTCGGCAGCGCATCGCCTGATCTTTGGGCGGACCGTCTGTCCGCGTTCCGCCGAGGCCTGACCGACACCGGCTACGTCGAGGGCCGCAACGTGACGATCGAATACCGGTGGGCGGCGGGGCAAAACGATCTATTGCCGGCGCTGGCGGCCGATCTGGTTCGCCGACAGGTGGCCGTGATCGCCGTGCTCGGTGGCACTGCTGGGGCACTGGCGGCAAAGCAGGCGACCACGACTATTCCGATCGTCGTTTTCAGCGCCGGTGACCCGGTCAATTTGGGTCTCGTCGCCAGCCTCAACCAGCCGGGTGGCAACATCACGGGCGTGAGCGACTTGAGCGCGGAGCTAGGGCCGAAGCGGCTGGAGCTGCTGCACGAATTGGTGCCGACCACAACCACCATTGCACTCATGGTCAACCCGGCCAATCCCGCTATTGCCGAGACCCAATCGAGAGAACTGCAGGCAGCGGCCCGCACGCTCGGGCTGCAGCTCCACATCCTACACGCCAGCACTGAACGTGACTTCGATACGGTCTTTGCGACGTTGGCCCAACTGCGGGCCGGTGCGCTCGTGATCGGACTCGACGGATTCTTCACCAACCGAATGGAGCAACTCGCCGCACTGACGGTCCGCCACGCAATACCCACGGTCTACGCGAATCGCGAGTTCGCCGCAGCCGGCGGCCTGATAAGTTACGGAGGCAGTCGCACGGACGCATACCGTCAGGTCGGCATCTACATTGGCCGGATTCTCAAGGGCGAGAAGCCGGCCGATCTGCCGGTCCAGCAGGCCACGAAAGTCGAGCTGTTCATCAACCTCAAGACTGCGAAGGCGCTCCGCCTCACCGTCCCGCTCTCGCTGCTCGGGCGCGCCGATGAGGTGATCGAATGAAGATAGCCTTGCTGCGGTGCATGAGTCCGCCTTTGATGCTGTGGACGGCTCCTCCACCGGCACGTGAGTGCCATGGATGTGGGCGCTGTTAAGGCTCCCACGATTCGGAGGAGCTAATCATGCAAACGGTCACGACAATCGGTCTCGACATCGCGAAGTCGGTCTTTCAGGTTCACGGCGTTGATGCTGCCGGGCAAGTGGTCGTCCGCCGTCAGTTGAAGCGTCGCTACGTCCTGGCGTTCTTCCAGAAGCTGCCACCATGCCTCATCGGCATCGAGGCTTGCGCCTCATCGCATCATTGGTCGCGCGAGCTCCAGGCGCTCGGCCACACCGTGCGCCTGATGCCGCCGGCCTACGTGAAGCCCTACGTCAAGCGGCAGAAGAATGATGCCGCTGACGCCGAGGCCATCTGCGAGGCGGTCACCAGAGCCAACATGCGGTTTGTCGAGACCAAGACGCCCGAGCAGCAGAGCTGCCTGATGCTCCATCGCACGCGCCATCTCTTCATCCGCCAGCAGACCGCGGTGATCAATGCGATCCGTGCCCATCTTGCCGAGTTCGGGATCGTCGCGCCGGTCGGACGCAATGGTGTCGAGGAACTGCTCGGTGTCGTTGCCGACGCAAATGACAAGCGGTTGCCTGAGGTTGCGCGCGCGTGCCTCGCCGCTCTCGGCGCCCAACTGCGGATGCTCAAGGCGCAGATTCTGGAGTTCGATCGCATGATCATCGGCCTGGCACCGATCCAACGAGACGAGCAAGCGGCTCGATGAGATTCCCGGCGTCGGTCCGGCGCTGGCCACCGCTCTGGTCGCCAGCGTTGCTGACCCGAAAGCCTTCCGATCGGGACGCGACTTCTCGGCCTGGATCGGGCTCGTGCCGAAGCAGCACTCGAGCGGGGGCAAGGACAGGCTCGGCAGTATCAGCAAACAAGGCGATCGCTATCTGCGCAGTCTGTTCACGGCTGGCGCGCTCGCCGTCATCCGCTATGCCAAGATCCACGGCACCAAGCACCGGCCCTGGCTCACGGCTTTGTTGGCGCGGCGGCCGACCAAGGTCGCCGCCATCGCGCTCGCCAACAAGATCGCCAGAATGGCTTGGGCGATGATGGCCAGGGGTGAGCGCTACAAGGAACCCGTCGCACTCGCGGCGTGAACAGAGATCGCGCCGGGAATCATCCGGCGTGATGTGAAGGTTGGGAGGGCGAACAGCACGTAATGCAGAGCCGGTCGATCCGGCGATCAGGACAACCCACATGGGCCAGTGCATTGTCGAATGCGGGCTTTTGACCGGGACCTGATCCGCGGAGGGCATTATGGCCAGCGGTCATGTGAACCGCACTAACAGGCCGAACACATGGCTGCACCGACCAATGACTGCGACGTGAAGAAAGCTCCTTGCCAACTCGGAGCCGTCCACACATGGCACTGAGCGGCGGGTTTTGAATGTCCGCTTGTCTGCCGTTTCTGGGAGCTAGGCGGTCATGGCCGATTTATGAGTACACGGCCTAGCACTACTTTGGCAGATTTTGAGCGGCATGGGATTCCCAAATCAGTTTTTCTGTGACTCATGGGTGGTCGGCCTTTGGAGGGGCCGACCATGGTTGGCAGGACGTTGGATTGGAAAGAAGAGCTTGGACGTTGGCTCAAGCCGTTTCTGGATCGATTGGGTCATAAAGCGCGGCGGCAGATGTGCCCGCTCTACGTATCGGGGCTGATCGGCCCTGGCGATCGTAAAAGCATTCAGCCGATGGCGGAGCGTCTTGCGCTTGGGGAATATGATCAATTGCACCACTTCATTGCGGGCGGGGTCTGGGATGCGACGTCAGTGGAAACAGAACTGCTTGTTCAAGCAGATAGGCTCGTCGGTGGCCGCGATGCCGTGCTGGTGATCGACGATACCGCGATACCCAAGAAAGGCGCGCATTCGGTAGGTGTCGCTGCGCAATATGCTTCGGCGCTGGGCAAGACTGCCAACTGCCAGACCCTGGTATCGCTGACGCTTGCGCGAGGCGAAGTTCCGGTCGTGCTGGCGTTGCGGCTGTTTCTTCCCGAAAGTTGGACGAGCAAGCGGACCCGGTTGGAGCGAGCGGGTGTTCCAGTCGAATATCGAACGGCACGAACGAAACCGGAGATGGCTCTGGCGGAGATCGATCGTGCCATCGCGGTCGGTGTGCGCTTTGGCTGCATCTTAGCGGATGCCGGTTATGGGCTGAGCGCGCCGTTCCGCCAGGGGCTGACAGCTCGCAAACTTGCCTGGGCAGTCGGTATCCCGCGTCACCTCAAGGTGTACCCTGCCGATGTGCAGATGATCTGGCCGGTTGCCGGACGCGGCCGTCCCCGTCAACGGCACGTTCCTGACATCCTATCGATGGCGGCTGAAGACATGCTGGCCGATGCCACATGGCAGAACATCAGTTGGCGCACCGGAACGAAAGGAAAGCTCAAGGCTCGTTTTGCTGCTGTCCGCGTGCGGGTCGCGGACGGACCACCGCAGCGGATCAGGGACAAGGGTCAGCAACATCTGCCCGGGGACGTGGCTTGGCTCATCGGCGAACACAGGATGTCGGGAGAGAAGAAATACTATCTCGCCAACCTGCCGGCGAAGACCGACCTGCGCACCTTAGCGGCCACCATCAAGGCGCGATGGATTTGCGAGCAGGCTCACCAGCAGATGAAAGAAGAACTCGGTCTTGATCACTTCGAGGGACGATCATGGCAAGGCCTTCATCGTCATGCTCTCATGACGATGATCGCTTACGCCTTCCTCCAGCATCGCCGCCTAGCAGCAACAGCGCGGAAAAAAAAGAATCAACGGGCCGCCGCCTCAACCGACTTTGCCCGCCGTGCGCCACGCCATCCTCGAACTCTTCGCTCGACTACCGCCGCAGCGATGCCCGCATTGCCGAAAATGGATCTGCAGCGAGCAGCGGCGTGAGTAAATCTGCCAAAGTAGTGCTAGTCCGCCTTGATGTTGGTGGCGCGGATCACCTTCGCCCACTTCTCCGTTTCTTCGGCGATGAATCTGCCGTAGTCGGCGGGGGAGCCCGGCATGACGGTGGCGCCGAGCGAAGCGAACCGCTCCTTCATCTTGGGATCGGCAAGGGCGGCATCGATTTCCCTGTTCAGCGTGTGGACGAGCTCGACCGGCGTGCCCCTGGGCACACCGAGGCCATACGATTGGCTTGCCTCATACCCCGGCACGAATTCGTCAACGGTTGGGACGTCCGGCAAAATCTCGGAACGCTGTAACGACGTGACAGCCAGCGCGCGCAGCTTTTCGACCTTGATGTACTCGATGGACGCGACCAGCGGGCCGAAATAGATGTGCACCTGTCCGGCGAGCAGATCCGTCAGGGCAGGGGCCGCGCCGCGATAGGGGACGTGCACCATGCTGATCCCGGTCATCATCTTGAACAGCTCGCCGGAGACATGCGACGGGGCTCCGTTGCCTCCGGACGCCATGACGACCTTGCCCGGGTTGGCTTTGGCATAGGTGATGAACTCGGGCACCGTGCGGGCCGGAACCGCCGGATTCACCAGCATGACGTTGGGCTCACGGCCGAGGCCGGCGACCGGCATGATGTCGCGGATGAAGTTGAAATTGAGCGCGCCGTAGAGGGTCGCGTTGATCGAATTGGCCGCCGTCACGAGGAGCAATGTGTAGGCGTCCGGCGCCGCCTTCACGACCGCCTCGGTGGCGATATTGGTGCCCGCCCCGGGCCGATTCTCGATGACGAAAGGCTGGAGAAGGCGATCCGTCAGCCACTGACCCGTCAGCCGGGCAACGATGTCGGCCGAGCCGCCTGCGGCAAAGCCGACGAGGATGCGCACCGGCCGCGACGGATAGGCTTGCGACCAGGCTGAACGCGGCAGGATCGGCAGCACGGCGGCGCCCGCTGCCAGACGCAGAAAATGACGGCGGGGTGATCGCATTCCGTCTGCTCCGGTGGATGCGTCTGTAAACAGCGCGCGAATGCGCGATATCACGGCCAACGACCGCGAACCTGAGGACGCGGGCTTTGGCTTGCAAAATCAAGGCGAAGCCCGTGAAGGCAGACTACAGCGTTGGCGGAGCCGCCGGAAGGTCGAAGGCCGCATGCGTCCGGGGAGAGTTGGAATCCGCAGGCGTAGACGCGGTCCTCGACAAAGATTCGGCAGCGGCCAGGCAATGGGCTCGATGATGTCCAGCCGGGCAAGAGGATGGCTGTGTTGCAGCGTCAATCGTAGACGGTCTCCACATAATGATCGGAATCGACCACCGCTTCGATCACCGTCGGGCCCTTTGCCGCGAGCGCCGTCCCGACCGCGTCCGCGAGCGCGTCCGCGCTGTTGGCGGCAACCGCTGGCGCGCCGAAATAATGCGCCGGCGGCTCGCGGTACTCCTCGGCCTGCAGCTCGGTGCCGTAGAGCGGGAACTGGCGCCTGATCTGCTTTACCTTGATGAGCGCGAGCCAGCGATCGTCGAGCACGACGACCGGCAGGGCGATCCCCAATCGCTTCGCCGTCGCGACCTCGCCGCAGGTCATCTGGAAGCAGCCGTCGCCCAGCACGCAGACCACCGGCAGATCCGGACGCGCGAGCTTGGCGGCGATCGCCCCCGGCAGACCGAAGCCCATGGACGACCAGCCGTTGGTGATATGGAAGCTCTTGGGCGCATGCGCCGTCCACTGGCTGGCGATCTGGTGGGTATGCGCGCCGACGTCGAAGGCGAGCAGTCCCTCCTGCGGCAGCGCGCGCCGCACCGCATCGATGGCGGCATGCGCGGTGAAGGCCGGGGCGGCACTGGACGCGGCCGGGCGCAGCGCGGCCTGGAAGCCGCGGCGATGCGCGGCCAGCGCCTCGGCCGGCCAGCGGCTCGCGGCGGTGGGCAGGCCGACGAGCCGCGCGAGCGAGGACTCGAGATCGCCGGTCACCTCGTGCACGAGCTTGACCGAGGGCGCGACATCCGCCGGCTCGATGTCGATCTGCAGCAGCGGCCGGTCGTCGATCCAGGCCTCGTATTCGACCTCGACCGTGTCGTAGCCGACGCCGACAATCAGATCGGAGGACCGCAGCAGCTTGCGCTGGATCTGCCGGCAGGCCCGCTCGATGCATCCGAGCGAGAGCGGATGATCCTCGTCGATCATGCCCTTGGCCATTGTGGTGGTGGCGAACGGGAGATTGTGGCGCTCGACGAAACGGCGCAGCAGCTGCGGATCGGCGACGCGCATGGCGCTTGAACCGAGAATGGCGATCGGCCGCCTTGCGGCGGCGATCAGCTCTCCCGCCCGCGCAATGGCCAAGTCGGGCGCGGCCGCGAGCCCGGTTGCGCGCGCCGGCGCGGGCACCTGCTCGTTGGTGGCCGCGAGCGCCACGTCCTCGGGCAGATCGAGATGCACCGGGCCCTGCGGCTCGCTCAGCGCCAGCGCGATCGCCTGCGTCAGCGTCTCCGCCACCCGCGCCGGCTCGATCCTCAGCGTCGCCTTGGTGATCGGCTTGAACAGCGCATGGTGGTCGATCCACATCTGGATGCGGCGGCCGAGCTGATCGCGGTGGAGGTTGCAGGTGATCGCGATCATCGGCGAGCGGTCGAGAAAGGCGCCGCCCACGCCGGTGGCGAGATTGGTGGCGCCGGGCCCGAGCGTCGCGATGCAAAGCCCGGGCGCGCCGGTCATGCGGCCGGTGACGTCGGCGGCGAAACCGGCCGAACCTTCGTGTGCCGTCAGCACGAATTCGATTCCGCCGGTGCGCATCGCTTCCATCAGCGGCAGCACGTTGCCGCTTGGAATGCCGAAGCCACGGGCAACGCCGTTGGCCTTGAGGGTCGCGACGATCAGATCGGCATTGTTCATGTGGGCGCCATTCGTGGCATTGCGGGACGAGGAAGGGACCGGACGAAGCGATACCCGTCGGCGTCGGCCGGCACAATCGTCCGGTTTTCCCCGCGCCCGGGCCGATGCCGCGCGCATATCTTGCGTGTCCCGGGCGCAGCGCAGCACACGCAGACAACTTTACGCAGTCTGCGCAAGCTAGACTGCGCTGTGATGCGCTGCAGACACCGATCTCGGGTTTACCCGGGATCGGCGCTCAATACGCGCAAGTCGGGTACACCCGACTTGCGTGGACCGTTGCGCACACCGTCTTTGCAACGGTCCCGGATCAGCGGTGCACCGCTGCGCACACGCTGCACCGCATCCGGGACACGTATTCAGGCAGTTAGCGTAGGGCGGAATAGCGAAGCGTATTCCGCCAAAGTCGTGCGGCAGCGGCGCAATACGCTACGCTGTTGCGCGCTACGTTCGTGCTCGCCCGCTCCGGTATTTCTCCTGTGATTTGCAGGGGCGGCGGGTACGGACGGCTACTTGATGAAATCGTTGCTGTAGAGCTGGTCCACCGGCAGCTCGGTCTCGATGAAGCCCTGCTGCTTGTAGAAGCGCTGCAGATTGGCGAGCCGCTGCGGGTCCATGGCGCCCAGCGTGCTCTGCCCCTTGTAGGTGCGCTCGGTATAGTTCGTCAGGATCTTCTTCATCAGCTCTTCCTTGCCCTTGAACGATGGCGAGGCTTCGACATAGACGAGCGCGGCCTTTTGCGGATCGTTCATGACGAACTGCATGCCCTTGAGCGTGGCCTTGACGATCCCGCGCACCATGTCCGGCCGCTCCGCGATCATCTTGTCGGAGGCGAGGATCGCCTGCGACATCGACTGGAAATAATCCTTGGTCGGCAGCGAGACGGTGTCCTTGACGCCCTCCTTGACGTCCACCTCCCAGTCGGGCGTGCAGGCGCAGGCATCGACGGTGCCGGCGACCACCAGGCTTGCGACCGCGGCCGGACCGACGGCCTGGGCGTTGACATCGTTCTTGGTGATGTTCTTGGAGGCGAGCGCGCCCAGCAGCGCGTAGTAGGTCGTGTCCTGGAATGCCAGCACGGAGATCTTCTTGCCGCGCAGGTCCTCGAGCTTCTCGATCCCGCGGTCCTTGCGCCCGACCACGACGGTCATCGCGCCGCCGCCCATCAGCCCGACCGACTTCACCGGCACGCCGTTGCCGCGGACGATGATGGGGGTGTCGCCGATGGCTCCGCCGATCGGCGCGTTGCCGACGCCGATCTGCTTGGCGACGTCGACGCCGCCGCGCGCAACCACGAACTCCACGTCGTATCCGGCCTCGTTGTAGTAGCCGAGGTGCTTGGCGAGCACCCACGGCGCGAAGGCCGGAAGGCTCGGCGGAGCGGGCAGGAGATAGGTGATCTTCTCGGCGGCAGGTGCCGGCCCGGCTCCGGCGATGCAACCCGCCGCGACGCAAAGCGCCGCCGCCAGGCTCGACCTCGACCGCTGCGCGGGACGCCGAGCGCCCAAGATCCTAGCAAACGACATTGCAAATCCTCCTCATTCAAGTCCGGGGTGCTGATCCTGCGTCCGGTCGCGCGCTTGCGCTCATCGGTCGCCTGCCTGCTTTGCGCGTCCTTCGCGCCATTCGCGTGCGAGCCGTTCCCGCACCGGGACGAAATCGTAGGTTGGAAAAAACTCGGTCGAGAACACGCCCCAGGCACAGCGTTCGATCTCGACATTCACCACATTGATGAGGCTTGGCGGCAGACGCAATGTGACGATCTGCCCGATACCCATCACCACGTTCCAGCTCACGATCTCCGCGCCTTTCGGGGGAAACCGCTCCCACCAGCCGGCGGCGGCAAGATGGTTCTGGATCGCCTCCAGATTCTTGGACTGGTCATGCTTGAGGAAGATCGTCAGGAGGATCGTTTCGGCTGCATCGCTGCTCACGCCACCGTCTCCGACCGGCCCGTCGCAGGAAATGCCTGTGACGGAATGGCTTGTGACTTCCCGGACTGGCGGCCGTTGACTCCGCCGGCGGCAATGTTACCTTGTTCTTATTCGAACGCAAGGTTCAAAATGCACGGCAGCGTGGCGGGCGCCTGAAATGACCGACCTGCATTCCCGGCTGATGCACCAATCCCTGGGCCGCCCGCTCAGGGAGGAGGAACGCGCCCTCGCCGACGCGCTCGAAGCGGTTTTTCGCACCGGCGAGCAGGATTTCGAGAACGTCGCCCGCGTGCTCGAGCGCGACGGCGTCAAGCGCCCGTCGGGCGCAACGGGCCCATGGACTGCCGCGGTGCTGGAGCAGGAGCTCGCGACCATCAACGCTTCGCTGGATGCCGCCTATGCTGAAAACGGCATCGGTGCTTGACCTCGTCGGCGTCACCAAACGCTTCACGGCGCCGGACGGAGTGTCGCCGCTCACCGCCATCGAGCGCGTGAGCCTCGACGTGCGCGCCGGCGAGTTCGTCGCCGTCGTGGGCCCGTCCGGCTGCGGCAAGAGCACGATCCTCAACCTGGTCGCCGGTCTCGACCGCCCGAGCGAAGGGCGCATCCTGCTCAACGGGATCCCGGTCGAAGGCCCCAACCCGACCGTCGGATTCATGCTGCAGAAGGATCTTCTGCTGCCGTGGCGCAAGATCGTCCACAACGTGGAATTCGGACTGGAGGCGCGGGCGATCAGCCGCAGCGAGCGCCGCGCGCGCGCGTTGCGGGAATTGCAGCGCTGCCGGCTGCAGGACTTCGCCGAGAGCTATCCCTATCAACTGTCCGGCGGCATGCGCCAGCGCGCGGCGCTTGCGCGCACGCTGGCGATCGAGCCGGCGATCGTGCTGCTCGACGAGCCGTTCTCCGCGCTCGATGCCCAGACCAAGCTGATCCTGCAGAAGAGCTTCGCCCAGACCATCGCGTCATCCGCGATCACGACGCTGCTGATCACCCACGATCTGATGGAAGCGGTGATCATGTCGGACCGCATTCTGGTGATGAGCGAGCGGCCGGGCCGCATCGTTGAAGAGATCCCGGTCGGTCTGCCGGACCGCGACAATCCCATGGCGCGCATCTCCGCGCCGCGCGCGCGGGAATATGTCGACCATCTGCTCGCGAGCCTTCATCTGCAGGAGAAGGCGGCATGACCGCGTCCGACGCCGCCACGGCGCCCGAACGTGCGGCCGCGGCCGCGCTGCCGGCGGAGCCGCTGTCGCGTCCGCTGCAGCCGGTCGCGACGGAGCATCCGGTTTCCGCTCCTTCGCGGGGGCTCGCGTCGCCGTCGTCGATCCTGATCGGAAGCCTGAGCTTCGGCGCCTTGTTCCTGCTCGCCTGGCAATTCCTGCCGCCCGCGCTCGGCGTTCCGTCCTACATCATCCCGACGGTCTCCGACCTGGCGCGCGAGTTCGTCCGCATGGCCCAGCGCGACAACCTGACGGTCCATATCCTCTCGACGGTGACCGTCGGCACGGCCGGGTTTGTCATCGGCAGCCTGCTTGGCGCCGCGATGGGCTACATCCTCGGGATGTCGGTGTTCATCGAGAAGGTGCTCTCTCCCTACATCCTGGGCCTGCAGATCGCGCCCAAGGTCGCCTTTGCGCCGCTGTTCATCATGTGGCTCGGCTACAACGCGTGGCCGAAGCTGATCGTCACCGTTCTGGTGGTGTTTTTCCCGATCCTCGTGAACGTGCTGCAGTCGATGAAGACGGTCGACCGCGATCTGATCAATCTCGCCCGCGCCTACAGCATGAGCCGGCTGCAGATTTTCTGGAAGATCGAGGTGCCGGCCTCGATGCCGGCGCTGATGGCGGGGTTGCGCATCGGTGCGACGCTGGCGGTGATCGGCGTCACCGTGGGCGAGCTGGTCGGCGGCAATACCGGGCTCGGCTATCTCATCACCTTCGGTGAAGGCCAGGCCAACACCGCGATGGTGTTCAACGCCATCGTGCTGCTGACGCTGATCGGCATCGTGCTCTACGGCGCGGTCGCCATGATCGAGGCGCGCGTGCTGCACTACATTCCGCGCGCGATGCGGTAATTCGTCTCTCAAGGAGGAAGTCCTATGGAACACAAGCCGATATATCCCGAGATCAGACCCGAGGGCGTCGTCATCCCGCAGGGCGAGACGCTCGCATCCTGGCTCGACTCGCGCATCGCGCGCTACGAGACGAGGCAGCTCGACTGGGACGCGCTCAAGTTCCAGGCCGACTTCGATCCCAAATACCGCCGCGCGCAGATGCGTTATGTCGGGACCGGCGGCACCGGCGTCGAGGGCGACGACAACGCGGTTCCGGCCGAGCACTTCACCTTTTCGACCATGGTGCTGCCGGCGGGATGCGAAGGTCCGCTGCATCTCCATACCGATGCGGAGGAGGTCTTCTTCGTCCTGCGCGGCAACAAGTTGCGCTTCATCATCGAGCACCAGGGCGAACGGTTCGAGACGGTGCTGAAGGAGCGCGATCTGTTCTCGGTGCCGCCCGGCGTCTATCGCGGCTTGGTCAACGAGGGCATCGAGGAAGCTTTGATGTGCGTGATCATCGGCAACAGCAAGCCGGTGACGCCGACCTACCCGCCCGACCACCCGGTGGCAAAGATCAAGCGTCCGAAGGGCGGCGGATAGCGCATCCAAATGAGGTGGCATCGGCGCAAGCGGAGAACTCGGTCTCCTCCCTCCCCACAAGGGGGAGGCGAGCGCACCGAGTGCGCGGCACTAATCGGAGAGTGAACATGGACAGCGTCGGCAAGGACCAAGTCGAGGAACGCCTGGCGATGGGCCTCCTTGGGCAGTGGTATGCGGTGTGCAAATCGGTGCAGGTCAAACGTGACAGGCCCCACAGCGTGCGGACGCTCGGACGCAATCTCGTATTGTGGCGCGACACGCGCGGCAAGCTCCATTGCCTGGAGGACTATTGCCCCCATCGCGGCGCGCAGCTGTCGCGCGGCGAGGTCAACGAGGACAATATCTCGTGCCGCTATCATGGCGTCACGCTCGACGGTTCGGGGACGATCGTGCGCGTCCCGGCCATGCCGGGCTGCGCGCTGGAGGGCCGGAAGGCGGTCGACAGCTACTCCGTGGTCGAGGCGAACGACGCCGTGTTCGTCTATGTCCCGAGCAAGGAGCGTCCGCAGGCGCCCGAGCTGAAGCTGCCCGCCGAATTCTCCGATCCGGAGTGGAGCAGCATTCTTTGCGTCGGGCGCTGGGATTGCAGCTATCGTCTGGTCTACGACAATTTCGCCGACCCGATGCATGCGTGCTATCTGCATGCCGACTCCTTCACGCTCGCATTCGGCGCCAAGCAGGACACGCTGCAGGTCGAGAAGCGCGATGACGGCTTCCACATCGCCCGCGTCGAGCAGAAGGATGTCAATCTCGATTGGACCGACGTCATTGTCGACGGGACGCAGGTTTATTGCCGGCTCGATATTCCCTATCCGGCTGCGGCCGGACCGGGCGGCCCGTTCCGCATCATCGGCTATACGACGCCGGTCGACGAGCACTCCTGCCTGGTCTTCTTCTGGCGCTTCCGCCGCGTGAAGGGGATCGCGCGTGAAGCGTGGCGGTTTCTCTATCGGGCCACGCTCGAGGCGCGTCATTGGCACGTGCTCGAGCAGGACCGCGAGATGCTGACCCATATTCCGGCCGATGCGCACAAGCGCGAGATGCTCTACCAGCACGACGTGGGCATCGCGCGCATGCGACGCCTGCTGTCGCAACAGGCCAAGAGCCAGCTTGCGGTCGAGGACATGTCCTCGGTACGCACGGCGGTGTGAGCATGCTCGAGGGCCGCACGATCGTCGTCACCGGCGCCGCGCGCGGCGTCGGACGCGCGATCGCCCGCGCCTGCGCCCGGGAGAACGCGTGCCTCGTGCTCGGAGACATCCTCGAAGCGGCCGGCCGCGATGTCGCCGACGAACTCGCCGAGATGACGGAGGCGCGCTTCGTGCCGCTCGATCTCGCCGATCCCGATTCCGTTGACGCTTTCGCACGCGACGTCGCCGGGCGCGAGGGCGAGATCCACGGCCTCGTCAACAATGCCGCAATCGCGACCGATGTGGGGGGCAAGAGCTTCGACGAGATCGATCTCGAGCTCTGGGATCACGTCATGCGCGTCAATGTGCGCGGCACCTGGCTCGTCACCCGCGCCCTCGCTCCGCTGTTCGCGGCCGGCGGGCACGGCCGCATCGTCAATATCGCGTCCGACACCGCGCTGTGGGGCGCGCCGCGGCTGCTCGCCTATGTCGCCAGCAAGGGCGCCCTGATCGCCATGACGCGTTCGCTCGCGCGCGAGCTGGGCCCGCGCGGCATCGGTGTCACCGTCGTCGCCCCCGGCATCATGCGCTGCGAGGCGACCGAATACGTGCCGGCGGAACGCCACCACCTGTACGAGACCGGACGCGCGGTCCCGGGGCCGCAGCAGCCCGAGGACATCGTCGACACCGTCGTGTTCCTGCTCACCCCCGGTGCGCTCGCGCTCACCGGCCAGGTGCTTCCCGTCGATGCGGGCTTCGTCTTCACATGAATGAGATCGCACCAGGCATGGCCGGCGGGTTGTCGTACCTCGCGCACGGAGGCGGCGGCGGCATGCCGATCGTGCTGCTGCACGGGATCGGCAGCAACGCGCAATCGTTCGAACCGCTGATGCACGTGCTCAGCGCGCGACATCCTGTGGTGGCGTGGGACGCTCCCGGCTACGGCCGCTCGCAGCCGCTTGCGGTCGCGTCGCCCGACGCCTCCGACTATGCGGCCGCGCTCGACCGCCTGCTGGTCGAGCTCGACGTGGCGCGCTGCGTGTTGCTCGGCCATTCGCTTGGCAACTTGATCGCTGCCAGGTTTGCCGTACTGTGGCCCGAGCGTGTTGCCGCGCTGGTTCTCGCTTCGCCCGCGCTCGGCCATGGCACCGACAAGGGCGCCCCTTTGCCGCCGGCGGTGGCGGGCCGCATCGAGGAGCTTGACCGGCTCGGGGCAGAAGGGTTCGCGGCCGCGCGCGCACCGCGCCTCGTCGCCGACCCCGTGGCGCGTCCAGACGTGCTGCGGGCGGTCGAGCTCTCGATGGCTGCCGTTCGCCGCCCGGGTTACGACCAGGCCGCGCGCCTTCTGGCCGGTGGACGCCTGCTGGATGACGCAGCGGCCATCCATGTCCCGACTGCGGTTCTCGTCGGCACGCAGGATCGCATCACGCCGCCGGCAAATGCGCGCCGGGTCTACGACGCGCTGGGCGGTGCCGCCCCGTGGCGCGCGTATCGCGAGATCGCCGACGCCGGGCACGCGATCTGCCAGGAGCAGCCGGCGGAGGTCGCACGGCTCATCGTGGAAACTGCCGAGAACGAGGCGAATGCCCATGCGTGACAAAGCCAAGCGCAAACGCGCCTCCGGTGGACCCTATATCGCGCCGCCGGTGCAACGGGCGGTGCGGTTGATCCGCCACGTCGCCGAAGGCAATCCCGTGCTCAACATGAGCGAGACGGCGAAGACCCTGAAGATCAACCGGACCACCCTGCTGCGTCTCCTTCATACGCTGGAGGCCGAGGGCTTCGTGGAGCGGCGGCCGAACGGCGCCGGGTTCCAGGTCGGGCTGTCGCTCCTGGAGGTGGGAGCGCGGGCGCTGTTCTCGCAGGACCTCGTGCAGGTGGCGGTGCCGGTTCTGACCGAGCTCGCGGAGATCTTGCAGCTTTCGGCTCATCTCGGGGTGCTCGACGGCACCGATGTGCTCTATCTCGTGCGCCGCACGCCCAATACTCCCCTGGCCAGCAACATCCGCGTCGGCAGCCGGTTGCCGGCGCATGCCACGACCATGGGCCGCATGCTGCTCGCCTTCATGCCGCCGGTGGAAGTCGAGCGTCTCTATGCCGGCAAGGAGCTGCAACGCTTCACCGAGCATACGTCAGCGACGCTGGCGGCGCTGCGTGCGAAGGCGGAGAAGGATCGCCAAGCGGGGATTGCCTGGAGCGAGGCTCACTTCGAGCGCGGCATCGGTTCGGCGGCGGTGCCGGTGTTCGACTTCGCCGGAACGCCGCTTGGTGCGATCAACGTGTCGGGACCGGTCGCCGCGTTCGCCGACGAGGGACGACGGGCCACGATCGGCAGGGAGCTGCGCCGCGCGGGCTCGGAGATTTCCCGCCGCCTGGGCTTCATCGACGCCGGCCACGCCAAGTCAGGCACGACGCGGGCGCTGCTCGAAGCGGGAGAATGAATGGATCTGGGACTTGAGGACAGGGTCGCCGTCGTCACCGGCGGCACCTCGGGCATCGGGCTTGCCACCGCGCGGCTGCTGCTGGCGGAGGGGGCCGCGGTTGCGATCTGCGGGCGCGACGAGGCGCGGCTCGCGGCCGCCAAAGCGGCGCTGCTCGGCAATGCCGACGAAAAGCGCCTGCTCGCCAGGTCCTGCAACGTGCTCGACAAGGACGCCGTCGGCCGGTTCGCCGCGGCAGTCGGCGAATGGTCCGGACGCTGCGATATTCTGGTCAACAACGCCGGTCAGGCGCGCATGTCGACCTTCGCGGACACCACCGACGAGGCCTGGCGCGAAGAGCTGGAGCTCAAGTTTTTCAGCCAGATCCATCCGGTCCGCGCCTTCAAGCCGCTGCTGGACGAAAGCGACGCGGCTGCAATCGTGGCGGTGAACTCGCTGCTCGCCTACCAGCCCGAGACCTACATGGTTGCGACCTCGGCGGCGCGCGCAGGCGCGCAGAGCCTGGTGAAATCGCTGGCGCGCGAATTCGCCCCGCGCATCCGCGTCAATTCCGTGATGCTCGGTCTGATCGATTCGGGACAGTGGGAACGCCGGTTCGTGGCGCGCCCGGATCCGGCGCAAACGCGGGCGGAATGGTTTTCCGAGGTCGCGCGCTCGCGGCACATTCCGCTCGAGCGCCTGGGAGAGCCCGACGAAGTCGCCCGCGCCATCGCCTTTCTCTGCTCGCCGGCGGCGGGGTTCATCACCGGCGCGCAGCTCGAGATTTCGGGCGGCACCTCCCGCCACATCTGACGGATGGACACCATGACCGTCGCCGCGCGTTCGCCGGATGTCACCCCGATCGCGGAGCCCGTTGGCGATCTCATCGCTCATGCCCTCGCCGAGATCGGCGTGACGATGGTCTTTGGCGTGATCTCGATCCACAACATGCCCATTCTGGACGCGATCGCTCGTCACAACCGCATCCGCTTCGTCCCCGCACGCGGTGAAGCCGGCGCTATGAACATGGCCGACGCCTATGCGCGTGTCTCGCGTTCGCTCGGCGTGGTCATCACCAGCACGGGAACGGCGGCCGGCAACGCGGCCGGCTCGCAGGTCGAGGCGCTGACCGCCGGCTCGCCGGTTCTGCACATCACCTCGCAGATCGACCGCCCCTACATGGACCGCGATCGTGCCGCCATCCACGACGTGCCGCGGCAAGCGGACATGCTGCGCGCCGTCTCCAAGGCCTATTTTCGCGTGTGGGAAGGACGCACTGCGGTGGGTATGGTCGAGGCGGCGGCACGGGCCGCCCTGAGCGCGCCATGCGGTCCGGTCTCGCTCGAGATTCCAATCGACGTGCAGCGGGAAAAAGTCCCGTGCCCAAGCCACATCGGCATCGGGCCGATCGCAGCGCCGCCGCCCGATCCAAGGCTTCTCGATGCCTTGGCAGATCTCGTCCGGGATGCGAAGCGCCCCATGCTCTGGCTCGGCGGCGGCGCGCGCGCAGCGGGGGACGCCGCACTTGACCTCGCCGAGCGCGGCTTTGCCGTGGTGACCAGCACCAACGGCCGCGCGGTGGTGCCGGAAGCGCACCCGCACACCCTCGGCGCCTACAACATGACTCCGCCGGCGCAGGCGATCTATGACCGCGCCGACCTCATGATCGTGGTCGGCTCGCGCCTGCGCGGCAACGAGACGCGCAACAACACCGCCCGCCTGCCGCGGCCGCTCGTCCAGATCGACGCCGATGCCGGGCAGGCGGCGCGCAACTATGCCGTCGACCTTTTCATCAACGCCGATGCCGCGGCGGCGCTCGACGGGCTGCGCCGCCGGCTTCCCGCGCGGCTCGATGTCGACCGGAAATTTCTCGCCGACGTCGCGTCGGCGCGCGCGCTATCCGAGAAGACGCTGGCGGCGGCGCTCGGTCCCTACCGGATCGTGGCGGATGTGCTGCAGGCGCGGGTGGCGCGCGGCCGCCATCCGTTCGTGCGCGACGTGACCTTGTCCAACAGCACGTTCGGCAACCGCTATGTGCATCTCGCGGCCCCGCATCTCGGCGTGCACGCGCTCGGTGGCGGGATCGGGCAAGGCATCGCCATGGCGGTGGGCGCGGCTCTTTCGGGATCGCCGGCGAAGACGGTCGCGCTCGTCGGCGACGGCGGCGCCATGGTCAATCTCGGCGAGCTTGCGACGGTAGCGGAGACCAAGGCGGACATCGTCTTCGTGCTGATGAACGACCGCGGCTACGGCGTCATCCGCAACATCCAGGACGCGCAGTTCGGCGGCCGCCGCCACTATGCCGACCTGCATACGCCGGACTTCGGGCTGCTGGCCAAGGCGCTCGGCCTCGCGCATGCCCGGGTGTCTCGCATCGAGGATTTCGAGGCGGCATTCGATCGCGCGCTGCAGTCCGGCGGACCTTGTATTGTCGAGATCGACATGGCCACGATCGGACCGTTCGCGGAATCCTTCGCCGGCCCGCCGGCGGGAGCTGCGGGAAGCGCATGAATCCATTGCGGACGAGGCTGACGCGGCCGCTTCGGCGCGGAGAGGTGGAGGACCTGCGCGGCCTCGTCGTCGACGAGCCGCTCGATCTCGACGGTGCGGCGCTGCCGCATCTCGATTTCACTGGCGCGACCTTCAACGCTCCGCTGACGCTGCGCAACGCAGTGTTTCAGGGCATCGCCTGGTTCATCGACTGCACCTTCAACGCGCCGGTGAACGTGTCAGCGGCGGTCTTTCGCACCGATGCCCGATTCGAAACGTCGCGTTTCCGCCGCCTCGCCACCTTCTCCGGCGCCGAGTTCTACGGCGTCGCCTGCTTCGATCGGGCGGAATTCGGTGATGCCGCGTTCCTCGATCGCATGACCTGCTACGGCAATCTCTCGCTCGACCAGACCCGTTTTGCCGGCGCGGTCTCGCTGCAGGACAGCGAATGTTTCGGCGGCCTCTGGTGCAACCGGACGCAATTTGCCGCCCGCGCCGACGTTCGCGGGCTCGAGGTGCATGGCCGCACCTGGCTGGTCGGCGCCGCGGTCGCCGAGGACACAACGCCCGCGGCCGCAAGCCGACTGCTCGGTGCGATCCGTAGCTATGGCTATCGCTGGATTTGACCGGCACGAGGTCAATCCCTTGGACCGAACGCCTGCTGGGCCACCGCCGTCGGCAGCGCGATCCCAAGCCCTTGCTCCGCTGCCTTTTGATAGATGCGCCAGGCGATCGCGATGTCGTGCGAGACCATGCCGGTGGTGTGCACGAGGATGCGCTCGTCGTCGCGCTCGCGCCCGGGCTTGAGGCCGGCGACGACTTCGCCGATATCAGCGTGGAGTTGCGCGCGCGAGAACTCCCCGGTCTCGATCATGTCGCGAAACTCGCGCATGGTCATGTTGCAGTCCCAGTCGTCGATGACGGTCTTGTCGAAGCGGGCCCAGCCGGCCGGATCCATCTCGCGGCGCGCCAACGACACGAATGTCGCCCCGCGCGGCACCCAGGGCTCGCGGCTGACGATGTCGGTGCGCGTGGTGCCGCCGATGGCAATGTCGGAGTTGCGCACGACCTCCTCGATACTGTCGAGCGCACGCACGGGGACGCCGAGGGTCTTCGACCACTTGGCTGCGAAGGCCTCGCGCGTGTCCGGCCGGCGCGAGGTGCAGATGATCTCCTCGAAACGGTAGAGGTGCCGCAGGCAGCGCAAACAGTTCTCGCCCATGGTGCCGACGCCAACGAGCCCGAGGCGGCGCGGCGCCCTGGGGCCGAGCCACTTGAGCGCCACCATGGCGGCGGCGGCGCTGCGGATGGCATAGGTCCAATGCTCGTCCAGGATGGCGATCGGCCTGCCAGTGCGCGGATCGGCCAGGGCGATGTAGCGGGCGCAATCGAGCCGTCCGACGGTGTTGCGCTGGCCATCATCGTAATAGGAGTAGAGACGCACGCCGGCGATCGGCTCATCTTCCAGGATCACCGTCTTGACGTGCCAGTGGTTGTGGAACGGTGCGCCCACGTCAAGCTTCTGGCTAGGCGGCACCGACCATTTCACCGTGTTGCGGGCATGCATGCGAAAGACGTCTTCGCAGATCGCCATCGCATCCGGCACCGGGAGCAGTTTCACCGTAGTGGCATAGTCGATGAACAGGATGCTGTCGGACGCGCTCATGGGCAAAAACCGTTCCCGGCGATGCAACGCCGCACCTCGCCCGGGATTTCGAAATCCG
Organism: uncultured Alphaproteobacteria bacterium; assembly: GCA_963739385.1. Lineage (GTDB taxonomy): Bacteria > Pseudomonadota > Alphaproteobacteria > Rhizobiales > Xanthobacteraceae > VAZQ01. The sequence continues at coordinate 26,637 of CAVUAI010000007.1, read as the reverse complement.
TGTCGCTCAAATCGCCGTTGACTTCACCGGCCATCATGGCTCCCATTGCGCGCCGCATCGGCCACAAGTTCTGTGACGAAAGGCCGGGCAAGACAAGTGCAAGCGACGCAGTCGCGGGAGACGCGGGTGTTCAAGATCCTGCATCTGGATGAGTGTCCGGCAAGTCCGATGGAGCCCGGACGGGGCGAGCAGATCAAGCTGATCAATCCGAGCCTCGGCACCGACAAGGTCGATGTCCACCTCAACCGGCTCATCCCGGGTGGACCACGCGGCAAGCTGCACCACCACACCAACGCCGACAACGTCTATATCGTCAAGCGCGGGGAGGGGACGCTGACCGTGGACGGGAAGACCTACCTCATCCGCGAGAACGATGTCGTCTTTATTCCTGCCGGCATGACGCATTCGCTGGCGAATCTGAGCGACGCGGTGTTCGAGATCTTCGAAATCTACGCGCCTTCCGGGCGACATTTCGATTTCGTGGTGGACGAGTGAAGGCGGCGGGCGCTCTCCATGACAGAGGAAAAGGGCGTCCTGTTCGTGCCGTACAAGGAGACGCTCGACCTGCTCACCGTCGAGGACGCGCTGCGCGTGTGCGAGCAGGTCTACGGCATGCACGCCCGCGACAGCGTCGTGCTGTCGAATCCGCCGAGCTTCAAGCTCGATGTCGGTGATGGCTTCAACAACCATTGGCATGTCAAGTCGGTCTTCCTCAAGGACCTCCCCGCGACCGGCGTCCGCGTCTACAACTATTTCGACGACGGCATCCGCAACACGGTCGGCGGCCTCGGCTGCACGCGCTACATCGTGCTCTCCGACCCTCACAGCGGCGAGCCGCGGGCGATCGTCGATGAGCATTGGAGCTATGCCATCCGCAGCGCGGCCGCTGCGACAATCGCCTGCCGCTGGGTGGGTCCGCTGGATCCGAAGACGCCAAAAATTCTCGGACTGGTCGGCGTCGGCACCATGGGCACCAACTCCCTGCGCTGTCTGTTGACCATGTACACGTTCGCGGAAATCCGTTGCGTCTCGCGCCGGCCCGAGACGCGGGCTGCTTTCGCACGGAAATGGTCGCAGGCGCTCGGGATTCCCGTCGTCGCGAAAGAGACGATCGAGGACGTGGTGCGCGGTGCCGACATCGCCGTCGGCGGCACCACTTCGGGGGAGGTGGTGAGCCGTGAAACATGGCTCAAGCCCGGCTGCACCTTCATCTCGCTGGCGCGCCGAGAGCTCGACCCGGCGGGCTGGTCGAAGATGGACAAGGTCGTCATCGACAGTTGGGAGTTCAACATGCTGCAGCGAGAGTTCAAACGCATGGTTGACGGCGGCCTGTTCACGCGCGCGCAGCTGCACGGCGAGATCCACGAGCTCGTCTGCGGGGCAAAGACGGGCCGCGAGCATGATGACGAGCGCATCCTCATTCATACAACCGGTCTTGTGTCGCAGGATGTCGCCCTGGCACACTTCTTGTATCGAGCTGCGCTTGAAAAGGGCGTCGGGATATGGCTGCCAACCGCTCACTGAGCGAATTGCGCCAGGCGCCCGGACACCAACAGGAGCACGCGATGAACAGCAATTGGCGGATGAATCGGCGCGATTTCCTCTTGACCGCCGGCGTCGCCGCGCTCGCTGCCGGCGCCGGTGGCTTGGCTCCGCTTGGCTCGGCGGCGGTGGCACAGGAGGCATTCCCGGCGCACGACATCAGCTGGATCATCTACCAGGCGCCGGGCGGATCGATCGACACCACCGCGCGGATCATTCAACCATATCTCGAGAAGAGCGGCATCAGGACCAGTCTCGAATATGTCCTGGGGGCGGGGGGACGCGTCGCGCGCACCAAGCTCTTCACGGCCCGGCCCGACGGTTACGCCATGATGACTGAATCGGCGCCCGGCGGCGCCATCGACGAGGTTATCGGGCGGGCCAGCTACAAGGCGAGCGATTTCATCGCGATCTACGGCTGGAGCGTGGTGAGCTGGCAGCTCTGCGTGAAGAAGGATTCGCCGATCCAGACCTTTCAGCAATTTGTCGACGAATGCAAAAAGCGCCGGGTCGTGGTCGGCACCATCGGACGCTCGGGATCGAGTCACATCCAGCTCGCCGCCCTGCAAAAGGAATTGAATCTGCCGTTCGGCATGGTGCATTTCGAAGGCTCCGGCAAAGCCTATCCTGCGGTTCTGGGCGGCCACGTCGACGCGGCGATCAGCGGGCCAGGATCGGGTTCGCGCATGCGCGACAGCCTGCATTTCCTCGCCGTCACCGGCGAGGCGCGCGAGAAGGCGCTGCCCGACGTGCCGACGCTGAAGGAGCTCGGCTTCAATGTCACGCCGATCGATCAGATCTGGTACGCCATGACCACCCCCAAGGTGCCGGATGACCGGATCGCCGTTCTGTCGGCCGCATTTGCCAAGGCGTTCGAGGACAAGGCGCTGTGGGAGCAGATGCAGAAGGCCGGCGAATACATCAAGCCGATGCCACGCCGTCAGGTCGAGGACATGGTCAGGAAACAGGCCGAAGTCATCGAACGGTACAAGGAATTGTTGGGCTAGACGCGAGCCCGGGCGATGCGGATCGACGCCAAGGTCAGAAGCTTCTGGTGCGAGGAGTTTGCGCTGGTCGCGATCCTGCTGGTCTTTTTCACCGCGATCGTCGCGCTCGCCTGCCAACTGCCGTTCGATGCGCGGCTCTTTCCGCTGGTGATCGGAACCGCCGGCATTCTGCTTACGCTCACAATCGCGTTCGAGCAGGTGCGCCGCTGGCGCGCGGGCCATGGGGCGATAGCGGCGGAGGACGATGCTGCCGGCAAGGCCGATTGGCCGCGCTACGCGACCGCGCTCCTTTCCGCTCCGGTGTTCGGCCTGCTGTTCTGGCTGTTTGGATTCGTCTTCGCCGCGCTCGCCGCCATGCTGTTCATGCCCACACTGATGGGATACCGGGACCGCGGCCGGTTGGCGATTACCGCCCTGGTCACGGTCGCGATCGTGGGCTTCATTGCTCCCTATCTTCTCAATGTCGACCTTCCAAATGGTCTCGTGGGAGATTGGCTCAAGCTCGCGCTGCGCCCGGGTTGAGGCGCATTTCATGCTCGACAATCTCATCCTCGGGTTGACCGCCGCCCTTCAACTCAAGCAGTTTCTGTTCATGGTCGCGGGTACGGTGATCGGCCTCTGGGTCGGGGTCCTGCCGGGCCTCGGCGGCCCGGTCGCGATGGCGATCCTCATCCCGTTCACGTTCTCGATGGATCCGCTGTCGGCGCTGCTGATGCTGGCGTCGATTTCGGTCGGCGCCGCGTTCGGCGGCTCGGTCACGTCTATCCTCCTCAACATGCCGGGCGAAGCGTCGTCCGCCGCCACCGCCTATGACGGCTATCCGATGGCGCAGCTCGGCAAGGCCAAGGTCGCGATGGGACTGTCGGCGGGGGCGTCGCTGGTTGCGGCGATCGTGGGCGTGCTCATCCTGATGTTTGCGTCGGCTCCAGTCGCCAAGGTCGCGCTGGCCTTCAGTCCGGCCGAGTATTTCGCGCTCGCCATCCTGGGCCTCACCGTCGTATCGGTCGCCGCGCTCGGCTCCACCATCAAGGGACTGGCGATGGGCGCGCTCGGCCTCGCGCTCAGCCTGATCGGCGTCGACTCGATCCTGGGCGTGGAGCGCTATACCTTCGGCTCGGTCTACCTGCTCGACGGCATCAGCTTCGTCCCCGTCATGGTCGGCCTGTTCGCGATCACCGAGCTGATCAGCATGATCCTGCAGGGCGGCACCATCGCCAGGAGCGGCCGGCTGGACGGATCGCTATGGGATGGATTCTGGGCGACGTTCCGCTACCCGTTCACGTTGGTCCAGAGCACCGTGGTCGGCGCGGTGCTTGGGATCATTCCCGGGATCGGCGCCACCGCCGCGAACTTCCTCGCCTATAGCGTGGCGCAGCGCTCCTCGAAGCATCCGGAAGAGTTCGGCAGGGGCGCGCCGGAAGGCGTCATTGCACCCGAGGCTTCGAACAATTCGTGCATTCCCACCAGCCTCATCCCGGCGCTGACGCTCGGGATACCCGGCGGAGCGACCTCGGCCATCCTCCTGGTTGCGGTCACCCTGCAGGGACTGCGCCCGGGGCCGATGCTGTTCACCTCGAACCCCGCGCTGATCTGGGGCTTCTTCGTGGGGCTGCTCGTCGGGGCGATCATCGCGACGATTCTCTATCTCGTCATGATCCCCTGGTTCGCCCTGATCACCCTCGTGCGGATCGAGTTGATGGCGCCGATCCTCCTGATCGTGACGCTGTTCGGCGCCTACGCCAATGAACGCAACATGATGGATGTGTTCGTCGCCATTTTGTTCGGGCTGTTCGGCTATTTCCTGCGGCGGCACGGTTATCCGCTTATCAGCCTCGTGATCGGGCTCATTCTCGGCAAGCTCGCCGAGGGCTCGTTCCACCAGGCCCTGATGATCTCAGACCACGACTATTCCGTCTTCTTCCTGCGACCGCTGTCCGCCTCCATCCTGGCGCTCTGCCTCGTCCTGGTGCTCTGGCCAGGCGCAAAAAAGCGACTTGCCCACGGCGGCGCTGAGGTGACGTAACGAGCGAAGGGAAACGTCCATGCATGAAATCGACATCAAGACGCTGCTGGACGCCACCATCTCGCGCGAGCGGGCGAAGGAGCTGCTGGTCGAGCTGGTCAAGGTGCCGAGCCCGCAGACCGAACTGCTCGAGGACGAGCCTTTGCTCAAGGCCTTCATCAGGAATGCGATCGAGCCGCGCCTGCGCGCCATGGGCTTTGCCGATATTCGCTACGACAGCATGGGTAACCTGATTGCCGCCTACGGCGCGGGGACAAGCGGCAAGTCGCTGATGCTCATCGGCAACGCCATGAACCAACCGGCCTCGACCATGCCGAATCCATACGACGGGGACGTGGTCGACGGCGCAAAATACGGCCTGCCCGGCGAATGCGTGATGGGCAAGGGTGCCAGCGAGCAGAAGGCCAATCTCGCGGCCATGCTGCACGCCATGGAGACGGTGATCGCGAGCAAGGCCGCGATCGCGGGCAAGCTCATCTTCACCTGCTGCCTGTCGGGCGAGACCGGCAAGCATGATGCCATCAGGAGCGTGGTCGAGGGTGCGGGCGTGCGTGCGGACATGGCGGTGCTGGGGGGAACCGGCCTCACGGTCACGCTCGGGAACCGCGGCCGCATCGATGTGTTCGTGACCGTAAAGGGCTCACCCTGCCATTCGTCGCGGCCGTGGGACGGGGTCAACGCCATCACCGGCGCGAGCGAAGCGATCCGCCGGCTGCTGGACAAAGTGAAGCTCGACAAGAACCATCCCCAGCTCGGCGCGCAGACACTGACGGTCAATCACATCCGCAGCTTTCCGGATTCCACCCACACCGTGCAGGAGCGCTGCGAGTTCACGCTCGACCGCCGGCTGCTGCCGGGCGAAGACCCCAATGAAGCGTTTGCCGAGATCGAGCGCATCGCCAAGGAGGTCGAGCAGATCAAGGATCCCGTGAGCGGGAAACCCTATGGCGTGGAGGTGCGGCTCGGGCCGTTCATGTATCCCTCGCTGGTGACGACCGAGTCCAACGTGGTGCGCGCCATCCTGCGGGCGAGCGAGATCATGCTGGGCGTGCCGGCGCAGACGATTTATTCGCCGGCGGCGTTCGACCAGGGTTACCTCAACCACATCGGCATCGAAACGGCGAACTACGGCGCCGGCGAACATCAATACGCGCACACAGACCACGATATGGCCTCGGTCGAGCGCACGGTCGATTCAGCGAAGGTCTATGCCTTTATGATGCTTGACCGTCTGGCGTGAGCACCGCGCAGTTGAGCACTAGCGTTGACGGCCCTTGGACGCGGCGGGTGCCCGCCGCGCGCGCTTCTTTTCGGGCTCCGGCTTCGCGGCGATCTCTGCCGGCTTGGTGGCGGCCTCCGACTTCGTCGCTTTTGTCTCGGCCGCTTCTTTGGCCAGTCGAAGCGCTCTCAACCGCGCTGTCTTCTCGCGTGCGGCAATGATCGAGGCCTCATATTCCTTCATCGCCAGCGCGCCGTCCCGAGCCCGCTGTTCCTTCTTGAAATTTGCGTCGGTTCTGTTCTGGGAATCCTGCGAATTACTCGCCAATGTCGTCTCCTTGTCTCGCAATGCCAAGGCCGTATAGTCGTTACCGGCCAGATACATATAGGGTCGCGGCAGCGAGGAACAAGGTGAGGGCGGCCGGCTGCCCTCCGGCGCCCAGGCAGCCCCTATGTTCCCGGATTCCTTGCGTCTGGACGGGGAGGGCGCCGCTACTCCGCAGCGACCATCTTCGCCGCCGTCGCCTGCTCCTCCTGATGGAGGCGGTCGAGGATGCGGCGCGCCTGGATTACCCCACTGTCGGCGTTGATGTCGGTCTGCGGCGGGTTCGGGATCATCTGGAGATTGCGCTGTTGTGCCTCGAACACCGCAACGTCCTCGAGGAACGCGGTCCTGATCTGCCCGACGATCATGTCGGTGGTTTTGGGATTGTTGACATCGAAATTGTGGGCCTGTCCCCAGAAGTAATGGCTCGTGGTTTCGGTCTCCGGCGTGATGGCATTGAGGTTCCACATGCCGATGCCGCCGACCCGACGCCCCTCGGGCGCGCCGGTGCCGGTCGGCGTGGCGCCGACGTCGAGCCGCAGGAATGCCGGCGGCGCGAAATTGATGATCTGCCAGCGATCCACGTTGGAGGTGAAGCCGCCCGCCTTCACGAAGGTCGGGGGTGCGGGCGCATCGATGATCCAGCGTGTGACCGTAACGTTGTTCTGCGCGCGCTGGACCTTGACCTGCGCCTGATCGACCAGCGCCGAGTTTCCGATCGTGGTCTCGTGCACGAAGGCGAGGTGGGTTAGATCGAGGAGGTTGTCGACGATGAGCTGCCAGTTGCTGCTGACGTGAAGGTACTCGCCTTTCGCGCCCCAGTTCGGATCGTCGAACCAATGGTAGTCGGGGATCTTGTCGGGATCGGCAAGCGCGGGATCGCCCATCCAGATCCATAGCCAGCGGTAGCGCTGGACGACGGGATAGCTCTTGACCCGCGCCGAGCGTGGAATCAGGTCCTGACCCGGCACGCGTACGCAAGTGCCGGTCTTGTCATAGCGCAGACCGTGGTAGTGGCACTGCAACGCATCACCGACCAGCTTCCCCATGGACAGCGGCAGGTGACGATGCGCGCAGCGATCCTCGAGCGCGACCGGCGTGCCGTCCTCCAGTCGATAGAATACGATGGGCTCGCCGAGAACGATCCGGCCGAGCGGCTGGCGTCCGATCTCGTGGTCATAGGCCGCAACGTACCAATGGTTTCTGAGGAACATCGGCTTTCCTCCGTCCGCGCGTTCGCCGGCGCTTGGGCGCATGGTATTCGCCGGGGCCGTCGTTTTCAATGCAGGGTGACGAACCGGCGAGCGCGCGAGCGGGCGTCATGGTTCCGGTCCTGCGCGACCACACGTCTCCGATCGAAGGGTCGGTCAGAGCATGTCCTTGATCGCGCGGATGAGGTTGCGATCGACGCTGATCATGTCGCCTTCCGCCGGCAGCGCCAGTGCCTCGCGCTCCTGCGCCGAAAGCGCGCGACCCTGGAGGACAACCCGGCCGTCCGATGTCAGGAAAATGGACGACGCGGCGTTGTCCTCGCTCTCTTTCCAGACCAGCTCCACGCGGAACTTCACCATCCTTCTCCCGTCAATGACCGTTCAACCCTGCCGCGAAGGGCAGCTCCGGGGCCGGCCGACTTCGCACGCCCGGCGGGAATTATGCCGCATGGGTCGGCGGCCATTCTGGTCGCAACGGCGCCCGTCCGACAAGCTTGGCCGTTGAATCGAACCGACCGGAGCGACTAGCATCGGAGCGGGAACAGCTTGGCGCGAGGGAGAAAGCACGTGGCCATTCGCCGATGGGACCGACCGTGGCGGGGCAGGCGCGTCGCCGCCGCGTGGGTGGCGGCGGTCGCCGGTCTCTGCCTCTTTTGCCAGTCGTCGCGGGCGCAAGACTTCACCATGAAGTTCGCGACCCAGACGCTCAACGACATGCAGCATGAATACATCAAAGTGTTCAAGGCCGAGTTGGAAAAGGCCACGGGCGGTCGCATCAAGGTCGAAGTCTATCCGGCAAGCCAGCTCGGCGGGGCCCAGCGCCAGACCGAGGGCCTGCGGCTCGGCACCATCGAAGCTGCGATCGGACCCGCCGAGCTCTTCGTCGGCGCCGATCAGCGCTTCCAGGTCCCGGCGCTTGCGGGTCTCTACACCAGCCGCGAGCACCTGCGCCGCGTCATCGACGTGCCTGCGTTTCGCAAGGCGATCTTCGACGTGGCGGCCGCCCGCGGCACCGTCGGGCTGAGCCTGCACGCCTACGACATGCAATCGTTCGTGTTCAAGACCGCGGTCGGCAGGCTCGCGGATTTTTCCGGCAAACGCATCCGCGTGCTCGCCTCGGAAGGCGAACAAGCCTCGGTCGTGGCCATGGGCGCCTCTTCGGTACCGATGTCGCTGCCGGAGGTGCTTCCGGCATTGCAACAAGGCACCATCGACGGCGTGAACTCGGTGCTCGGCGTCTTCGTCGCGTTTCGCTACCACGATGCGGCGCCCAACCTCGTGGATACCGCACTGTGGCCGATCCTTCCGGTTGCGCTTGTGAGCAAGGTGTTCTTCGACCGGCTGCCGCCGGACCTGCAGAAGACGGTGCTCGAGACCGGATTGAAGCTCGAGCCCCAGTTTCACACCTGGCAGACGGCGCGCATCGCCGCCGACGCCAAGGTCTGGACCGACAAGGGCGGCAAGATCGTGAAGCTCCCGCCGGACGATCAGCAGGAAGCCGTGCGCCGCGTATCCGCCGCGGCGCAGTCCGTCGTCGGCAAGAGCGCGCCGCTGAAGGAGCTCTACGACCGGCTCAAGGCCATTGCAGGATCGGTAAGCTGACCCGAACGCAGCCGAACCCGATGCGCCCGTCCTACGCGCCGCTCGCCGCGCGGTGTGCCGACCGGCTCGACGCATGATGGAGCGAACATGACCGACACTTCAGCCGAGGCCCCGGACGACGCGCTGCCGCCAAGGAGCCTCATCGAGCGGCTCTGCGACGGCATTTCGCACGCCTGCCTGGTGATTGCCGCGATGTCCTTGCTGTGCATCGTCGCGATCAACGGCGCGAACGTCGTCGCCAGATATTTCTTCGGCTCGCCGTTCAGCTGGGCCGAGGAATTGATGTTATTCCTGATGATCCTCGGCGTGTTTACCGGCGCGGTCGCCGTCACCTGGCGCAATCTTCATATCCGCATTGACACCATCGTGGAGCGCCTTCCGCCCGCGATCCGGCGGGTCGTGACGGTCGTTGCGACGCTGGCTTCGATCGCGATCATCATGGTCGTCGTGGTTGCGAGCTCCCGCCTGGTGTCGCTGTTGCAGGGCATGGATCAACGCAGCGACGCGCTGAACGCGCCGAGCTGGATACCGCAGTCGTTCCTCACCATCGGCCTTGCCCTGATGGCGCTGATGATGGCGGCGAGGCTCGTCACCTCGCTCCGCCGCCAGCGCCAATCAGCGCAATAACGACCTGATGAAGGCTGCGCCATGACCGTCCTGTTGATCGTCGTCGTACCCGCGATCCTCCTGGTCATGGGAGTTCCGATCTTCGCCGTGCTGATGGCCGCGGCGCTTGGCGGGATCCTGCTCAGCGGCAATCCCATTCATGCCATCCATTCCGCGATGTTCGGCAACCTCGATATCTTCCCGTTGTTGGCCGTGCCGCTGTTCATCTATGCCGGCGATATCATGTCACGCGGCGGCATCGCGCGCCGGCTGATCGAGCTCATTCTCTCGCTCGTGGGCGCAGTGCGAGGCTCGCTCGGGATCGCCACCATTGCCGCCTGCGAAGTCTTCAGCGTGATGTCGGGCTCGAGCGTGGCCTGCGTCGCCGCCATCGGCAAGCTCACCATCCCCGCGCTCAAGAAGAACGGCTACGGCGATACGTTCTCGGTCAGCCTGGTCACGGCCACGGGGGTGATCGATGTCATCACGCCGCCGTCGATCACGATGATCATCTATGGGATCGCGGCACAGCAATCCGTGCCGCAGCTGTTTCTCGCCGGCTTTCCGGCCGGAATCCTGATCGGGATCGCGCTTGCGATCTACGTCGTGTGGTATGCGCGGGTCGAGAAAATTCCCATTACGCCGCGGGCGGAACGGAAGGACATCGTTGCCCATCTCAAGGATTCGATCTGGTCGTTGCTGGCGCCGATCGTCATCCTCGGCGGCATCTATGGCGGCCTGTTCACACCGACCGAAGCTGCCGGCGTCGCCTGCATCTACGCCATCGTGGTCTCGATGTTCATCTATCGTGAGCTCACCTGGCGGCAGCTCTGGCTCATTACGATCGACTCCGCGGCGCTGATCGCGCAAATCCTGATTATCGTGTCGGCGGCCGGCGCCTTTGCCTGGCTGATCACGACCAGCGGATTTCCCGGCAAGCTGATCGCCTTCGTGGATCACCTTGGGCTTACGACCTGGGTGTTGCTGATCGTCATCAACATCATTCTCTTGTTCGTGGGCAGCGTGCTCGAGCCGCCGGCGGCGATCCTGTTGCTCACCCCGCTGCTCAATCCGATCGTCTACCAGGCCGGGATCGATCCCATCCACTTCGGAATCATCTTTACCGTCAACCTCGCGATTGGCATGTTCATGCCGCCGTTCGGCCTGAACCTGTTCGCCTCGCATGCGCTGTTCGGCACGCCGCTGCCGAAGCTTTACCGGGGCGTGCTCCCGTTCCTGGTGATCTATCTGCTGATGCTGGTGCTGATCACCTACGTGCCGGCCATCACCCTCGCTCCGCTTGCGCTGCTGCGGTAGGTATCGGAGCTTTAATGGCGCTGTCCCTCGGGTCAGGCGTCCGCTGAAACGGCCGACCGTCGCCGGGCTTGCGTCCGTGCGAATACAATTTTAAGTTCAGGAATCGCGGATCAGCACATCCGATTCGGCCGGGAAGAGGTCATGGATGCAGTCGAATTCGCCCTGCGTGTACACTCTTGCGCTCGCCAAGCCGTAGGCTAATGGCGGTGCTTACGCTCAGATCGTTCATTGGAAAACCGTCCATAGCTTTGAAAAGTGGCGAGAGCCAGGAGCTGGGGAACGTCTTTTTACACGATCAAATTGCAGGTCCTCTCCTGAAAGGGCCGCCCACGGGTTGAAGTCCTCGAGGGCCCGCCAAGCGTGACCGTTACCCTCAAGGAAGGGATTGGTCCTTCCGCGCTAGTCCGAACTGCGCAAATCGGGTACCCGGGGGTACACTTGGTGATCAGCTGCCAAGGACATCGAGGATCACAGCCAATCAGCGATCACCATTCGAGTCACCTTCAAGACCAAAGACGGCGATCGGTCATTTAGCCAAATCTATCAACGTTTCGCTTCTTCCTTGAGCTGGCCGCGTCAATCATGCGACGGCTGATGGAGTCTTTGAGGTCCGAGCGGAAGTGACCAGCATGTTACCTTGGTATAGCCCGCGTGATTCTATCTCAATCGCAATCGCAAGACATGCTGGGCGCTGCCGGAGCTCATGCCCAGAGCAACGCACGAAATATTGCGCTAAAGAATGGTGAGAGCGCCGAATTGCAACAAGTCTATTGGGTGACGAATTGCAGGTCGGTTATGGTGGGCACTCCGGTGATCGAAATTCTCGAAGGTCCCGCAAGAGATTACCCTTGCCTTCAAGGAGGGCATGGTGCTTCCGCGCCGCCAGAACTGCGCAAATCAGGTCCCGGGCGGCACGGTGATCGCGACTGCAAAAGATGTTACGGAGCCAAAGCGAAGGCAAGCTCACCTACCGCGTTAAGTACAAGACTAAGGACGGCGAACGTCAGTCCGGGCACATTTTCAACGTTTCGCTGTTTCCATAATTCAGGCGTTATCATCTGCAGCGCTGAGCGGCCCGAAGCAGCCGGTTCGCGGCTGGACGCTTCCATCTGTGCTAGCATGGGCGCAACCGCCGTCTCGACCGATCAAGAGCGAGGCGCGCCCAAAGCCTGCGGAGGAAAGATGCACCCGACCCGTCCGATCCTGTTGCTGCTGCTGGCCTGCAGCGTCGCCGCGTCGAGTGCGGCGGCCGACTATCCCGACAAGCCGATCCGGCTGATCGTCCCGCAGGCGGCCGGCAGCGCGACCGATACCGTTGCGCGCATCATGAGCGCGGAACTGGGGAAGGAGCTTGGCCAGCAGATCGTGATCGACAATCGCCCGGGCGGGGCGCTCACGCTCGGCATCGACCTGACGGCAAAGTCCGATCCTGACGGCTACACCATCGGCATGGGCCCGATCGGGGCGCTGGCGATCAACCGCCACATGGTGGCGAAGCTGCCTTACGACATCGAGCGCGACCTGCAGCCGGTCGCGCTGGTCACGCGCGGGCATCTCTTGCTCGCGGTCTCGCCCACGCTGCCGTTCAAATCGGTGCAGGAGATCATCGACTACGCCAAGGCCAATCCCGGCAAGCTGCTGAATGCCTCGTCGAGCAACGGCTCGCCCGGCCACGTCGGCGGCGAGCTGTTCAAGTACATGAGCGGCACCGACATCGTCCATGTTCCCTATCGCGGCGGCGCGGCGGCGATCAACGACCTGATCGCAGGCCGCGTGCATCTGATGTTCGAAAGTCTGAACTCGATTGCTCCGCATGCCCGCTCCGGTACCGTCCGCGCGCTTGCGGTCAGCGGGGCGCGGCGCTCGCCGGGCTTTCCGGAGCTGCCCACCGTGGCGGAAGCCGGTGTGCCGGGCTACGACGCGCCCACCTGGAGCGGTGTCATTGCGCCGGCCGGTGTGCCGCGGCCGATCGTCGACAAGCTCAATGCCGCGATCAATCGCGCGATCGCTTCGCAGGCCTTCCGCGATCGCTTCGCGATGATCGGCGACGAGCCGGCCGGTGGCACGCCCGAGGAGTTCGCCGAGGTGATCCGCAAGGATTCCGCCAAATGGGGCGACGTCGTCCGCCGTGCGGGTGCGCGCCTCGATTAGCCCGCGCCTCGGCGGCACCGCCCGTCCAGTCTCGGACCGGGTGCCGGAAGCCGCCATGCTCTTCAGCAGGCCGCGGGCGAATGCTAAACCTCGAGCCTACCAGGCGCAGGACACCGCGGAGCTGTGGAACATCCATGTCTCCGACCGCGTGGTCAGCCCCAGCACCCGGCGCGGGGTAGGGCGCGGACACGGCAAGATGTGAGTCTGGGGTATCTCCTTCCTGCCGCTTCGCTCATCCTGCGTGCGGTGTGGCATCGCCCGGCAATGAGCTAGCGGGCCGGCCGGATGTTCTGGTTCATGCGGAACAGGTTGCCCGGGTCGTAACGTCGCTTGATCTCGGCCAGGCGGCGATAGTTCGTGCCATACGCCTTCTCGACCCGGTCCTTTTCATCGTCGGGCATGAAATTGACGTAGACACTGCCCGAGGCAAAGGGTGCGGCGGCCTCGAACAGATGACGCGCCCACGCGATGCAGCCCTGGTCCTGTGCCTTGTCTCGCCAGCGAGTGTGCACATTCATGATGAAATGGGCATCGCGGTTGGGCCATGCGGTCGCGTTGGCAGCGACGCGCGCCATGGCGCCCCCGACATGGGCGATGAACACCTCGCATTCCGGCGACGGCAACTGCCGCACAGCGTCGAGGATCACGTTGATGGCTGCATCGGGAAGGTCGGCGAAGTCGTGACTCTTCCAGTAGTTGCGCGCGCCGGGCGTCAGCAGCGGATCGAATGCCGCCTGCCAGGCGGCGAAAGGATGAGGAGAGACCACGTCGGCGATCGGCTTGCCGAGGCCGCGCAGCGCCTTCATGGCCTTCTCGCCTTCCTTCATGTCACCGCTGTAGCATGCCGCGAAGATGAGAACTTCCTTGCCGTGCCACTCCGCCGGAAGGAAAGGCAGCGGCGGCGCCTTGCGCATGACGACCCAGGTCGTGAGTTCGTCCGGCGCCTGCTTGGCGATGCGGCGGAACTCCGGCAGCAGCTCGGGCGCCTTCTCGAGCGGATGCACGACGAGGCCGGACAGCACCTCGGGGCCGAGCGGATGGAGCTTGAACTCGAAGGAGGTCACCACGCCGAAATTGCCGCCGCCGCCCCGCAACGCCCAGAACAGGTCTGGGTTCTCCGTCTCGCTCGCGCGAACGAGCTTGCCGTCGGCCGTGACGACGTCGGCCGAGATCAGGTTGTCGATGGTCAGCCCGAACTTGCGGGTGGTCCAGCCGAAGCCGCCGCCCAGCGTAAGGCCGGCGACGCCGGTCGTCGAATTGATGCCGAGCGGCGTGACGAGCCCGAACTCCTGCGCCTCCTTGTCAAAGTCGGCGAGCGTCGCGCCGGGCTCGACGCGCGCCGTGCGAGACACCGGATCGATCCGCACCGACTTCATCAGGGACAGGTCGATCAGGAGCCCGCCGTCGCATACCGCATTGCCCGCGATGTTGTGACCGCCGCTGCGCACGGCAAGGAGCAGCTTTTCGTCGCGCGCGAGCTTGATCGCGTTGATGACGTCGACAGCACCCAGGCAGCGAACCACGAGACCCGGCCGGCGGTCGACCATGGCGTTCCAGATCGTGCGCGCAACCTCGTAACCATCCTCTCCGGGCAGCGCTACAGTGCCGCGCACCTTGCCGCGCAAGGCCGCCGCAGTATCCGGCGTGATTTTTCCGGTCGACGCCTCGAGCGGTCGGATGGCCAGGTCTGTCATGTTCGCCTCTCAGAATTGGATTCGAGTAAGGTGGTGGCGCTGTGCCGCCTGACATGTCGTCAAGATGGCACCGGCGGCACGATCGCCGCGTCCGCTCGCGGCACGTGCACAGCCAGCGGCGATGCCGGCGGGGAACCAAGGCGGACACCTAGCGGCAGGCGAGAACGCAAGCTTGAGGGGGATATGGAGATTTTCTGAAGATTTCAGCCTTGTGTGCTCGGCGCGGCCGCAAGGCGCGGCGCGCACCGGCTCGACAACGTGGGCGTGCAGCGCTGCGCCGGCCAGCGCAGCGCAAAGCTGACCTTTCGCTGCGAGAACGCTAAGATGGCAGCGAGGCTGCCGTGACGCGGCCGCCGCCGGCAGGCCGGGTGTACCGGCAGCGTTCGAACAGGGAGGCTCGCGCGTGGCAGAGGTCGTCGGTGCGTTGGGAGTGCCGCATACGCCGTTCTTCCCCGCGCTGGTCGAGCGCGAGGGCCCGGACTGCGAGACCGCGCGGTTTTTCGCCTCGGTGCGGCACGAGCTCGAGGCGATGCGGCCCGATCTCATCGTGATGTTCGACACCGACCACCTCAACACGTTCTTTCTCGACAACCTTCCGGTGTTTGCGCTCGGCGTGACCGAGACATTCAAGGGGCCGAACGACGAGCCGCGCTCGGTGCCGGTCTACACCATCAAGTCGCGGCCCGACGTCGCGGCCCATCTGCGCAACGTCTGCATCGAGGCGGGCTTCGACCTGGCGCTGACGCAGGACTTCACGGTCGATCATTCCGTGGTGGTCCCGCTGCATTTCATGACCCCGGCCATGGGCGTTCCGGTCATTCCGGTCTTCGTGAGCGGTCACATCCCGCCGCTGCCGTCGGCCCAGCGCTGCTATGCGCTCGGCGCCACGGTCAAACGCGCGATCGAGAGCTGGCCCGGGCAGCTGCGCGTCGTCGTCATCGGCAGCGGAAGCTTCTCGCTCGAGGTCTTCGGCCCGCGCATCGCCCCGGGCAAGTCGGATGGCGTCCCCGATCCGGACTGGGCAGAGCGCGTCTGCACGCTGCTGGAGCAGGGGTCGATGCAGGCCCTGCTCAACGAGGCAACGTCGGAGCAGATGCTGGCGGCCGGCAATGTCGGCGGCGAGCTGCTCGACTGGATCGCGATGCTCGGAGCGGTCGGCGAGCGGCGGCCGAAATTCGTCACTCCGCAGATGGAGCAGGGGCACGCCTATGCCGCCTGGAGGTGGAGCTGAGCCATGTCGGTCTATGCGGTGAACCATCTCTGCCGCGAGGTGCTGCGGGATCATGCCTTTCGGGCCGCCATGAAAGCGGATCCGGCGGCGGCCATCGCCAGGTACGACCTCACCGAGGAGGAACGGCGCGCGCTGCTGGCCGGCGACGTGGCGAGGCTCTACCGCCTCGGGGTGAATGCGTTCCTCATGGGTTACCTGCCGCGTTTCGAGGTGTGCGGGCTGACCATGCCGATCTACAATGAACGCATCCGCTCGGCGGCGGGACAGTAAACCGCTCGCGCAATATCGCGCGGCGAACTCGGTCGGCGCCCTCCCCCCTTGTGGGGAGGGCTGGGGAGGGGGGTAGTCGTTGTTGCGCGAGGTGCGGCCACCAACGCCGACCCCCACCTCCAACCCCTCCCCACAAGAGGGAGGGGAGCACACCGAGTGCGCGGCAACTACTCTGATTGAGCTCGTTAGCCAAGGGAGGTGCGCATGACTGCCGTTGAAACAATGTCGTCCGCCGCGCCGGCACAGAGCATCCCGAGCGGCGAGGAGCTGGTGGCGCGCGCCCGCGTATTGGCGCCGCGACTGCGCGAGCGCGCGGTCAAGGCCGAGCGCGACCGCAACATCCCGTCCGAGTCGGTCGAGGAATATATCGATGCGGGCCTCAATCGCACGATCATGCCGAAGCGGTGGGGCGGCTACGAGCACGACCACGAGGTCGCGTTCGACATCGCCATCGAGCTTGGCCGCTCCACCTGCGGCTCGTCGGCCTGGTGTCTGAACTATCTCAGCGATCACGCCGGCATCCTCGCGCATTTCCCCGACGAGGCGCAGCACGACGTCTGGAGCAGGGACCCCGATGCCTGCATCGCCACCTCGGCGGCGCCGACCGGCAAGGCCGAGGTCGCGCCCGGCGGCTACCGGCTCGACGGCCAATGGTCGTGGGCGAGCGGCATCCGCCACTCGCAATGGATCATGATCGGCGGCCTCGTTCACCGCGAAGGTGAGCATCATCCCGACATGCGGCTGTTGCTGGTGCCGGTGTCGGACCTCAAGGTGCTCGACACCTGGTATTGCGCCGGGCTGCGCGGCTCGGGCTCGCATACGGTCGCGCTCGACGGCGTGTTCGTGCCGGAGCACCGCAGCGTGTCGTTCAGCACGCTGCGCGACGCCTGCTCTCCGGGCTCCCGGATCAACACCGCGCCGATCTATCGCACGCCGTTCATTGCGGTTCACACCTATGCGCTGCTCGGCCCCGCGCTCGGGCTCGCGCGCGGCGCCTATGCCGATTTCGTGCAATGGACGCGCCAGCGCTATCTCACCTATACCGCCCTCAACGTCGCCCAGCACGTGCCGGTGCAGATCCGGGTGGCCGAGATCGCGGCGCAGATCGACGCCGCCGACCTGCTGGCGCGGCGCTGCTTCGCCATCGCGCGCGCGGACTATACCCGTGTCACGCTCGAGCAGCGCCTCCTGCTGCGACGGGATTTCACCTATGCCATGAAGATGGTGCGTGGCGCCATGGACGACCTGATCAAGATCAGCGGTTCGAGCGGGCTGCGCGACGACAACTGCGTGCAGCGCTGCTGGCGCGACGTGCACGCCATCTCCTCGCACGTGGTGATGAATTTCGATGTGGCGGCGGAGAATTTCGGGCGGGTCGAGTTCGGTCTGGGGCGGAACGAGGCCTATCCGATGTTTTGAGGACGGCCTGGGCCGTCATTGCCGGGCTTGACCCGGCAATCCATCGTCCTCGTAAGAATCGTCTTGCGAGATGGATGGACCCGCGGGTCAAGCCCGCGGGTGACAGATGCGGAGAACTGACTCGTACCAACCGGACGATACGCGCGGCGCCAACCGCAGTTACCTCACAGGAAGAACCAGCTAGCATCGACCGTCTGCACACCGAGCACCTGAATGATGCCGTCCACGGTCGGATCGGCGTTCGTGTTCAACTGGACGAAAGTGTCGGTGCCGTTGGTGAACCAGTTGATCTGGCCCGGTGCGGTGAACGCAGCGGTGTCGATGAAGGTGAAACTCTGGTTGCCGGCGATGGTCTCGTCCGCATCGATCACGAAGAAGTTGAGGGCGTCATTCTCCGCTCGGCTGAAGTCCGTGACGATGTCCGGGTCGAAATTGGTCAAGCCGATCTCGTTGACGGACTGCCACAGGAAGATGTCTGCCCCGCCGCCGCCGGCCAGGATGTCCTTGCCATAGCTGCCGTCGATGATGTTGTTGCCGGCGTTGCCGGTGATGCGATTGTTGTCGAGGCTGCCGGTCAGCCTGACGTCCGCCGTTCCGGTGGCGCGCAGAACCTCGATCTCGTTATAGAGCCCGACATCGAAGCTCACGCTGGTCAGCACCGTGTCGAAACCTTCGCTTTCGATTTCAGGCGTGCTGTATATCTCACCGTTTTCGAACAGGGTGTCGCCGAGATTGTCGACGACATAGGTATCGTTGCCCTTCCCGCCGTACATGCTGTCGGCGCCGCCGCCGCCGTCGATGACGTTGTCTCCGTCACTGCCGTTGATGTCGTTGCTGAACTCGTTGCCGATCAGGTTGATGGGCGCCGTGCTGTGGCGGTCCTCGGCGTTGAGCTGCTCGATCTCGGAGCCCGCCGTCAGGGCGTAGCTCGTGCTGGCCCACACCACGTCGTAGGTGCCTTCGCCGGCGTATTCGAAGGCGATGTCGCCGGAACTGTCGACGTAGTAGTGATCGCTGTCGGTGCCGCCGTACATGATGTCGTTTCCGCCGCCGCCGATGAGATTGTCCTTTTCGGCCCCGCCGCGGAGCACATTGCTGCCGCCGTCGCCGACCAGCACGTCCTGGCCCTGGGAGCCGGTGAGGTTCTCGATGCTGATGAACGCGCCGTGCTGGGTCGGGATGCCGGCCCAGTAGGGAATCGGATCCCCGAGCGTCACCGTGACGCCGCTGGTCCTGCTGCTGTAGTCGACGGTGTCGCTGCCGGCGCCGCCGATGATGGTATCGGAGCCGCCGGCGCCCTTGAACGTGTCGTCGCCGGCGCCGCCGTCGAGCGTGCTGGTGCCGAAGCCGCCGCTCTGGATGATGTCGTTGCCGTTGCCGCCGTCGAGGAAATCGTCGCCGCCGCCGCCCTTGATGACGTCATTGCCTTCGCCGCCGTGCAGCTGGTTGGCGGTAGACGTCCCGGTGAGCGTGTCGTTGAAGTTCGAGCCGAAGAGGTTCTCGATGCTGATCAGGGTGTCGCCTTCGGCCGAGCCGCCGAATCCGCGCCCGGTCCCCAGGTTGACGGCCACTCCCGCGCTCGAGTTCGGCGTAGAACGCCGTGTCGATGCCGGCGCCGCCGTCGAGGCGGTCGGCGCCGCCGAAGCCCTTGAGCGAATCGTTGCCGCCCAGGCCATTGATGGTGTCGCCTGCGCCCGTGCCATAGAGAGAGTCGCTGCCGTTGGTGCCGTTGATGGTGGCCATCGCCGCGTCCTTTCCTTATGAGACCGAAGTGTTTCGAGACTGAAGTGCCAAGAGACCGAAGTGCTAAGACCGAAGTGCTCAGAGATCGAAGTGTTACGGGACCGAAGCGCCCTGCAACGACGGCTGCTCGGTCGTGGCGGCGGGAGCCGGCGCGTGCGCCGGCGTTGCGCGCTTCTCGCGCTCGAGATGGCGCGCGACGAAGTCATTGACGCGCAGGCGCACGGGCCGCGTGCTGCCGTCCTTGTAGTGGCGCTTGAAGTAGACCGTGTCCTTGCCGGCGATGAGCGCGCGCGCCTGCGAGACCAGGAAGCGGTTCGCCTCGGGCGTGTTCGCCGTCCAGGCATTGAAGATCACGCAATTGCCGTCCCGGCTGTGCTCGAAGTCCAATGCGCCGCGGCCCTCGACCCAGGCCTCGGCGTTCTGCTTCGAGGTCAGCGCCCAGCCCACGAAGCCCTGGATCTGGTCCCTGCCGTCGATCGCGAAGGCGTAGTGCTTGCGATTGATCTGGCCGGTGAGGATGCGCGACCAGTCGCCGAACCGCAGGTTGGCGAAGGCCGGCTTGGTCATCAGGTGGCTCACGGCCAGGCCCAGCGCGACGTACGGATTCGCTGGCCGGAACAGCTTCAGCTCGGTGTCGGGAGCGGGCGGAACGGCAGGCGTTGCGGCATCGGGTCGGTCCATCGGCGGCGTCCTCCGTGAGCAACTGCTGCACCGGCCGCGGGAGCGGCCCGGCGCGCGTCGCGTTGCTCGCATGGTTACCGATGGCGCTGCCGATCGAGTGTGAAGGGCATCACACCGATGCGTTTTTCACGCGCTGCGCGCGGCCCGGCAGTGGGCTCGCGCTGGGGCACGCGCCGGCGGCCCTGCAAGACGCCGGCGGCCGCTATCGGTAATTGCGCAGCATCTGGTTGCGGATGAAGGGGTCCGGATCGCGGCCGATCATGCGGTCGCCCGAGATCACGTCGGTCGGCTGCACGCGAACGACCGGGCCGAAGCCGTAATGCGGGTTGGCCTGGGTGTTGTAGGCCATCCCCGGGGGGAGACTGCGGGAGTAGCCGGCCGCATCGGCCGATTGCGCGACGATCAATACCGTCAGCGCCCCGATCATGCAGACGAGGACGGTGAGCACCGCATGGCACACGGCCGCCATCATCTGGCCGGGGGACAGATGCCATATCTGAGACGCGCTTGCAGCCTCCGTCAGGACCGGGACGGCAACCGTCGCCGCAATCACGACAATGACGAGCGTGCTCATGGCCCCTTCCGGTTCTGGATCGAGACGGAGGCTTTCGCCTGCGCCTGCGATGCTGCGAGACCATTAGCATAGTCGCAGCCGGGAATGCTCGACAGGGATTATCCGGGGTTGGTGGATTATTGCCGTCCTTCCGAGCAGGACGCAGCTGGGGAGCACGCAGCCCATCACCTCACACGATCAACCTTCGTCTGTCGTTTCGCCGGCCGCCTCATGCTTCGTCGCGGCATGATGAACCGCAAGGGGCTTGGCATGATGCAGATGGTGGAAGTGTATGCGATGGGGGATGGCGGGACCCAGATCCGCGCTTCGAGCGCGCTGCGCGACGACATTTGCGCGCAAAGCTGCTGGCGCGATGTGCATGCGATCTACGCGGGGATGAGGTTGAGTGCCGGCGGAGAGAAATGTCGGGTCGACCACGTTGGTGCTGCGGGGAAGAAAACAATGGCTTGACTTTGTTCTCTTTTTGTTCTTATATTGTTTGTCTGTTTGCTCCATCAACCGTATGGCTGACGCCGGCAGAGCCGGGCGATCGACGCCCGCGCGAGTAGTGTTTTCGTGTCATGTCGATGGAAACCCACGTCTTCTTCCGGGGTGCCTTGCCGAGCAAGGCGGCGGTCACTCGGGCGATGAAGGAGCTCGGGCTGCCATTCTCCATCGCGCCGCCGGCCGGCTCGCTCGAGGCGCAGAGTGGCTTCCTGCCGATGAAGCTGCGCGGGGAGGAAACCGGCGTTGAGTTCGACGTCTACGGCGACCATGCCGCGGTGGAGGAGTTCGCCGATGCAGGCGTTGATCCGGGCTTCGAGCGGCGGGCGAGCTTGCGCTGGGGCGGCGACCTGCAGGAGGCGGTTGCCGGGATGTGCATCGCCGCGGCGCTGGCCAAGCTGCTCGACGGGGTGGTGTTCGATGAAGCGGAGGATCGATTGCTGTCGGTCGACGACGCCATCGCGGTCGCGCGACAAAATCTGCAGGCGCTGCTGCCGCCGGAGGATCAAAAGCGTCGGGGCACGCGGCCGGCGGACCTCAAGCACTACCTCAAGCCCCTTTTGAAACAGCGCAGCGACCTCCTGCTGATCGGGCGGCTTCTGATCATCCGGCCGGTCCGCCATCTGCTGCGAGGGGCGTTCTTCGACCGCACCAGCGACAAATATCTGTTCAACATTTACCGCTGCGTGAAGCCGCTGTTTACGATCGACGACGACTTTCATTTGGACTTTTGCACCGATTTCTTCGGGGTGCGCTGCAGGGTGTGGGAGCCAAATTTCCAGGCCGTGCTGTTCGATGAGCTCGCCGAGAACGTATTCGATCTCACCGGCAGGGTAAGCTCACTTGCGGCGTTCGACGGCGATCTCGGGATCGGCAATCTGACACACCGCGACTCGCTCGCCACCCGCGTCACCGCGCTTGCTCTCGCCGGGCGACGCGAGCGCGCATCCGAGCTGATTGAATTGGGACTCCCGCCATCTGCCGCCTACGGCTATGGCTATGCCGCGACCGACAAAGACAAAGCGCTCCTCGACCTTGACGTGGGATCGCTTTGCGCCGAATTCCGCGCCAAAGAGCAGCAAGCCGCCAGGACACTCAAGCTCGGGGACGCCTGGGAACCGGCGCCGTTTCCCGTTGAGGTGCCCGAGGCGGAGCGGCCGCGGCGGTGCGACGATCCGCTGTTCGTGACGCAACCGTGGATTCCGCGTCCGCCCCAATTGGCGGAGCCGGCGCCGCAGCACGTGGGCGAGATCCGTTTCTCGGAGGACGTGGTGTGGCGCAAGCGCGGTCTGATAATGCTGGTCGCGCTCACACGCGAGCAGGCTGAGGACAAGCATCGTACGCGGCAGCGTTATGTCCTCGTCACGCGGCTGGCGGATGGACACCTCTTGGTCGTGCGACACGACACCGGGTGGAGCCCGCATAGCCCCGAGCAGCCGAAGAATCCGGACTACGTTCCAAGAAGGCACTTTCGATTGAAGATCTATGGCACCCGCGGTCGCGGTCTGCAAGTTTCGTTTAGTGAAGGCTTCGAAAAGGACGGCGTGCTGCGACTGTCGAGCATAAGCATCCACAGACCTGTGACTCAATGCGAGGTCTGGTACGCGCACAACGACTTCAATTGCCGAACAAAGTCGATTTACGATCATAGGATCGACCCGCGCGGCTACGCGGAACGACCCATGACCGACTCCGATGTTTCGCTGTGCGAGTTCGCCGAGCCGAGCTTCGGCGATTTCGACGACCTGTGGCGCCGCGTCGAGACCTATCTGCAGAATGAAGGGTTCGGCAGCTTGCGCGACAATTTCGAAGATTGATTCGGCTAGCGTCGGAACGGGTCGTACCCGTTGACGCTTCACGGTTGGCGTTGGCCTGGCCTCACCTCGACGACGAAGATGTATCGTGGATGATACCTAAAAAGCCGGTGCGCTGTCTCGGCGAGCTCGGCCATGCGCGGGAGGCTCAGTCCGCGCCAGCCGGTCTTCGGGTCGTAAGCGCAGACGGTCGAGATTTCGCTGTGGTTCTCGTAGGCGTCGATGCGTGTCGAACCTGGCTCTCCATAGTCGGCGGCCTCGAGCTTAGATTTGATCCCTGACTGTTCAGCCCGGAAATTCGGATTGTTCTTACTCTCGATGGCGTGGGCGATTTTTTTGTGGACCTTGGTCCCGAAATCCGCGGGTCCCTTATAGTCTGCATCCTTTCGGACCTGCTCGACCGCCTCATCAGTAAGCTTTTGCACCTTGCCAAGTTTTTTGCAGACATTTTTCAGGTCGTCCCGCTTCACGTAGCCGACCCACCGCAGCCCGGGTTGCTCGTCCGGTCCGCTCTTCTCGTATTTGCTCGCCTTGAAAGCAAATACCGCGGCGTGATCGCGATCCTTGCGAGCGGAGAGCCAGGCAAAGAGCGCCAGGCCGGCCGCGGTGATGGCGGCCCATGCCGCAGGCCCGACCTCTGCCAGGAGCGGCGCGGCGGCGGGACCGGCGAAGGCCAGCTGGCCGACCGGCAGCGATTGGGGTCCGTCCTCGGTCCAGGCCGTGGCGCCGATCAGTCTGCCTTCGCCGTCGTAGATCCGCTGGACACCGCCACTATTCTGGAACGTGACCTTGTGACCACCGGGGAGGGTGACGGTGTGGCGCTCCTCCCACTCGCCCGGACCGCCGGGCTCGTTGAATTCGGAGACGATGCGGCTGCCGTCGCGATTGAACACCCGCTGCTCCGCCAGCGAGCCGTCGCGGCGATAGCTGTTGACGTGAGACCCCCACGCCTCCCGCTGGCTGCGATCGACCACCACCTCTCGCCGTGGGGTCGCAGTCGCGCCACCGCCCGGCGTCAGCGTCCATTGCCCGCCCTCGCGATGGCCAGCAGGGACGCGCGGCTGGTTCGGGTCGTAGCCGTGGTGAGGCGTCGGCGAGTTGGTGGGCGGCAGGGCGTTGGGGAGGGCTTCCGAATCCGCGGACATCTGTCTTTCCGATACGCATGCACCCGCGCGCCGGAGGAGCCCGGCGGCGGGTGCCGCGGTTGATCGAACCGTTCGATGTGCTGAGTTGCCGCGCTCGTTTGCGCAGCGGGTGGTCGGCGGCGGGCTATGCCGGCGTCCGACCCGTAGCCTCTCGCTTGAGGTCGCGACCCACGAGCGCTTTGCGCTCAGTTGCAGTGAATCAATCGAAAGAAGACCAGGCAGCGATGGCTGCTCCTGCTTACTACTCGCCCGAGTGCATTCGGGGTGGTGCTTGCAGAAGCAGCGCGGCGCGCAGCGACAGCGCGCGCTGCGCCGCGGACCCTGGTGGGCCGCTCTCGTGCCCGAGATAGACCAGCGCCGCGATGAGCGCCGACTGATCGTCGGCAAGGCAGCCCAGCCCGAGATTGCACTTGCGGCAGAGCAGGCCGCGTATGGTGCCGGTCGCATGGCAATGATCGACGCATAGCGTTTTCTCCGACGGCTTGCCGCAGATCGCACACACGCCGCCCTGCCGCTTCAGCAGTGCGTCGTAATCCGCTCGTGAAAGGCCGTAACGGCGTTGGAGATGCCCGCGCCTGCGGTTTACGTCGACCTGGGCCTTGTGGGCACGGACGTAGGCGCGACGGCGCTCCAGCTCGCGGGCGCGAAACTCCGCGTCCTCGGCGTATCGTTTCTTGTCCCACGAACTCATCAGTCCAGCCCCGGCCCCATGGACATGCCGGCGCCAGACGCGTCCCCGCAGCCGACGTGGCGCTGCCGCGCAGGCCGCGGCCGGCGCCGGTGTCAGGTCGGAAAGGCGGGGGAGCAGGCGGCGCGACGGGCGAACGATTGCTCGGTTACCGTCGCACTATCGCCGGAGGAGATGATCGCGCCGGGCCGGAACCCGGCCGCCGATCACTCGCAATTCTGGAGCGTGCCTGACTTATACGGTTAGCGCGTAACGTAGTCAACTACAAAATGAGCTCGGATAAGCAGGCGAAGGCCTTCGATGGCTAAGTCTTTGGTTTGTCTTGCAAATCTTGTCCGGCGGCGGACGGCGGGCGCCATCGCAAGCGCGCGAATGCCGGGCAAAAGACCCTTCCTTTCGCGCCAATATTGTCAGAAATACTTTATATATGACAATGGCTTAGTATTGCATGACTACAACCCCACCAGCGACTTCGCCAGAATGTTGGTCTGAATCTCCGACGTGCCGCCCATGATGGTGAAGGTGCGGGAGTTGAGGTAGGTGGGCGCAACGGCCAGCGCCTCTTCCTCGTCGGGCGGCAATTGCAAGGTTTCGTAGAACGGCCGCTCCGGCAGCCAGCGCAGCGCCTCCTCGCCGATCACGTCCATGGCGAGCTCGGCGATCGCCTGGCGGATCTCGCTCCAGCGCAGCTTGAGCAGCGAGGAGATCGGCCCGGGATTGCCGCCGGCCTGCAGCGCGGAGAGCACCGAAATGTCGATCATCTCCATGGCGTCGAGGTCGCTGCCGATCTCGGCGAGCCGCATGCGCATGTCCATGTCGTCGCCGCAGCGCGCGGCAGCGAGACGCACGAGCCGGGCGAAGGTCGCGCGCACCTGGCCGGCCAGCACGCGGCCGCCGCGCTCGAACTCGAGCAGATACTTGGCGACCTCCCAGCCCTTGTTCTCCTCGCCGATGCGGTTGGCCTTCGGCACCCGCGCGCGATCGAAGAACACCTCGTTGAACTCGTGGTCGCCGCCGTTGCCGACGATCGGGCGCACCTTGATGCCGGGCGTGTCCATGTCGACCAGCAGGAAGGTGATGCCCTCCTGCCGCTTGCCGGCGGTCGAGGTGCGCACCAGCGCGAACAGGCGGCTGGCGCGGTGGGCGTTGGTGGTCCAGATCTTCTGTCCGGTCACGACATAGTCGTCGCCGTCGGATTCGGCCCTGGTCTTGAGCGAGGCGAGATCGGAGCCGGAGCCCGGCTCGGAATAGCCCTGCGCCCAATAGTCCTCGCCCGAGCGGATGCGCGGCAGGTACTTCGCCTTCTGCTCCGGCGTGCCGTAGTGGATGATCACCGGCCCGACGAAGTGCGAGCCGGAGGCATTGTAGGCCGTCGCGCCGGCGCGGCCGCATTCGAGGTCGAAGATGTAGCGCTGCACCGGTGTCCAGCCGGTGCCGCCGTGCTCGACCGGCCAGTGCGGCACCGCCCAGCCCTTGCGGTCGAGCGCGCGGTGAAAGTCGAACAGCACGTCGCGGTCGACGAGGAAGGCGGTGGTGAGGTCGACGGCGCGGCGCATGCCGGGCGGCACGTTGTCGGCGAGGAAGCGCCGCACCTCGTCGCGGAACGCGATGTCGTCGGGGCTCAGCAACAGATCCATGATGAGTTCTCCCCGAACCGTGTGTCACATTCCATGTTTGGGCCGACGACCTGTCGGCAAAGTCGGTGTGCTCCCTCATGTGCTCCCAACCTATACGAAGGAACGCTTGATTTCATTTAAAAATCCTGAATTTTTCCACCCCCTTGTAAGGGGGAGGTCGTATGCTGCATGGCTTTCTGTTCAACCAGGAGCCAGGAATCGCATCGCTCTTTGAGTTTTCCGTCGGGTTTGCCGTAATGGCGGCTGCGGTCGGCTT
>CAVUAI010000006.1:0-40120 GCA_963739385.1 uncultured Alphaproteobacteria bacterium | reverse complement strand
TTTTTTGGTGGTAAAAATCTGCACGGGCGGCGGAACCGGTGGGCCGACTGGGCGTTTGTTGCATTAGCTGGTGGTCCGGATGCGCTGAGGGGTCTAGGGCTCATGACCGGTTCCACACGGTCTCACGTTAACTATTCGCATATTGTCCGCAGATCCGCTCGCGCACCAATGCCGGGGGCGCGTCGCCGTCGCGTAGACCTCCATCGCCCATCCCGGTTCGCCGCCGGCAGGGCCCACCCGCTCATTCCAGTTCCAGCACCCGCTCCGCGATGCCCCACATCTGCCTGCGGATCGAAAGATCGCAGAGGTGTCACGGTGTGGCCATGACCGCGCCTTCGCGCCCGTGACATCGTGCGAATTCATCCGCCCCCGGAGGAGACCATGCAACCGAACCCCGAACCGGTTGGCGAGCCCAAGACCAATGGCGCATCTCCGAGCGCCGATCCGGCAGCAACACCCGACGGCCGCTCGGCCGCCGAACTGCACGACCTCCTGTATGCGCTTCAGGCCATGCGGGTGGGCGATTTCTCCGTGCGCATGCCCGGCAACCAGGATGGCCTCGTCGGCAAGATCGCGGACACCTTTAACGAGATCGTCGCCGCCAACGAGCGCATGGCGCAGCAGCTCGATCGCGTCGGTCATGTGGTCGGCCGCGAGGGCAAGACCCGCCAGCGGGTGAAATTCGCGCTCTCCAGCGGCGCCTGGGGCGAGATGGAGACCTCGGTCAACACGCTCATCGACGATCTCCTCTGGCCGACTACCGAAGTTACGCGCGCGATTTCCGCCGTCGCACAGGGCGACTTGCTGCAGACCGTGCGCCTCGACGTCGACGGCCGTCCGCTGGAGGGCGAATTCCTGCGCTCGGCGACCATCGTCAACACCATGATCAAGCAGCTCAGCGTGTTCACCTCGGAGGTGACGCGCGTGGCACGCGAGGTCGGTACCGAGGGCAAGCTCGGCGGGCAGGCGCAGGTGCGCGAGGTGACGGGCGTCTGGAAGGATTTGACCGAGAACGTCAACTCGATGGCCTCCAACCTTACCGCCCAGGTCCGCAACATCGCCGAGGTCACGATCGCGGTCGCCATGGGCGACCTCTCGAAGAAGATCACCGTCGACGTGCGCGGCGAGATTTTGCAGCTCAAGGAGGCCATCAACACGATGGTCGATCAGCTGCGGACGTTTGCCTCGGAAGTCACGCGCGTGGCGCGCGAGGTCGGCACCGACGGCAAGCTCGGCGGGCAGGCCATCGTGCCCGGCGTCGCCGGCACCTGGAAGGACCTGACCGACTCGGTCAACGCCATGTGCGGCAACCTCACCGACCAGGTGCGCAACATCGCCCAGGTGACCACCGCGGTGGCGCGCGGCGACCTGTCGCGCAAGATCACGGTCGACGTGCGAGGCGAAATCCTGGAGCTCAAGGACACCATCAACACCATGGTGGACCAGCTCAACGCGTTCGCGTCCGAGGTGACGCGCGTGGCGCGCGAGGTCGGTACCGAAGGCAAGCTCGGCGGCCAGGCGCAGGTGCCCGGCGTCGCCGGCACCTGGAAGGATCTGACCGACAGCGTCAACTTCATGGCGTCGAACCTGACCGCGCAGGTCCGCAACATCGCCGATGTCGCCACCGCCATCGCGGGCGGCGACCTCTCCAAGAAGATCACGGTCAATGTGAGCGGCGAAATTCTGCAGCTCAAGGAGACCATCAATACGATGGTCGATCAGCTCAACGCGTTCGCGGGCGAAGTGACGCGCGTGGCGCGCGAGGTCGGCACCGAAGGCCGCCTCGGCGGCCAGGCCAACGTGCTCGGTGTCGCCGGCACCTGGAAGGATTTGACCGACAGCGTCAACTCGATGGCCTCGAACCTGACCGCGCAGGTCCGCAACATCGCCGAAGTGTCGACCGCCATCGCCAGCGGCGACCTCTCCAAGAAAATCACCGTCGACGTGCGCGGCGAAATCCTGGAGCTCAAGGACACCATCAACACCATGGTGGACCAGCTCAACGCCTTCGCCAGCGAAGTCACGCGCGTCGCCCGCGAGGTCGGCACCGAAGGCAAGCTCGGCGGCCAGGCCATGGTGCGCGGCGTCGCCGGGACCTGGAAGGATCTGACCGACAGCGTCAACTCGATGGCGTCGAACCTGACCGGCCAGGTCCGCAACATCGCCGAGGTCGCGACCGCGGTGGCGCAGGGCGATCTGTCGAAAAAGATCACCGTCAACGTGAGCGGCGAAATCCTGCAGCTCAAAGAGACGCTGAACACGATGGTGGATCAGCTCAATGCCTTCGCGGCGGAAGTCACGCGCGTGGCGCGCGAGGTCGGCACCGAGGGCAAGCTCGGCGGGCAGGCGCAGGTGCCCGGCGTTGCCGGAACGTGGAAGGACTTGACCGACAGCGTGAACTCGATGGCGGGCAACCTGACCGCCCAGGTCCGCAACATCGCCGAGGTGGCGACCGCCATCGCCGGCGGCGACCTGTCCCGCAAGATCACCGTGGACGTGCGCGGCGAAATCCTTCAGCTGAAGGAAACGCTCAACACCATGGTCGACCAGCTCAACCGCTTCGCCGGCGAGGTGACGCGCGTGGCGCGCGAGGTCGGCACCGAAGGCCGCCTCGGCGGCCAGGCCAACGTTCCCGGCGTTGCCGGCACCTGGAAGGATCTGACCGACAGCGTGAACTCGATGGCGGGCAATCTCACCGCCCAGGTCCGCAACATCGCCGAGGTGACCACGGCGGTCGCGCGCGGCGACCTGTCCCGCAAGATCACGGTCGACGTGAAGGGGGAGATTCTCGAGCTCAAGAACACCATCAACACCATGGTGGACCAGCTCAACGCCTTCGCCAGCGAAGTCACCCGCGTCGCCCGCGAGGTCGGCACCGAGGGCAAGCTTGGCGGTCAGGCGCAGGTGCCGGAGGTGGCAGGCACCTGGAAGGACCTTACCGACAACGTCAACTTCATGGCCTCGAACCTCACCGCGCAGGTGCGCAATATCGCCGAGGTTGCGACCGCCATCGCCGGCGGCGATCTCTCCAAGAAGATCACGGTCGACGTGCGCGGCGAGATCCTGCTGCTCAAGGAAACCCTCAACACCATGGTCGAGCAGTTGCGCTCGTTCGCCGCCGAGGTGACGCGCGTGGCGCGCGAGGTCGGCACCGACGGACGGCTCGGCGGCCAGGCCGTGGTGCCGGGCGTCGCCGGCACCTGGAAGGACCTCACCGACAACGTCAACCTGCTCGCCGCCAACCTGACCACCCAGGTCCGCAACATCGCCGAGGTGACCACGGCGGTCGCGCGCGGCGACCTGTCGCGCAAGATCACGGTCGACGTGAAGGGCGAGATTCTCGAGCTCAAGAACACCATCAATACCATGGTGGACCAGCTCAACGCCTTCGCCAGCGAAGTTACGCGCGTGGCCCGCGAGGTCGGCACCGAGGGCAGGCTCGGCGGCCAGGCCACGGTGCCGGGCGTCGCCGGTACATGGAAGGATCTGACCGACACCGTCAACGTGATGGCGGCCAACCTGACCGAGCAGGTGCGCGGCATCGTCAAGGTGGTGACCGCCGTCGCCAACGGCGACCTGAAACAGAACCTGACGGTGAAATCCAAGGGCGAGGTGGCGGCGCTCGCCGAGACCATCAACAATATGACCGACACGCTCGCGATCTTCGCCGACCAGGTCACCAGCGTGGCACGCGAGGTGGGCGTGGAAGGCCGCCTCGGCGGCCAGGCCAACGTGCCGGGCGCGGCCGGAACCTGGAAGGACCTCACCGGCAACGTCAATCTGCTCGCCGCCAATCTGACCACGCAGGTGCGCGCGATCGCCGAGGTCGCGACCGCCGTTACCAAGGGCGACCTCACGCGCTCGATTCAGGTGGAAGCGCGCGGCGAGGTGGCCGAGCTCAAGGACAACATCAACACGATGATCGACAACTTGCGGCTCACCACCGACCGCAATACCGAGCAGGACTGGCTCAAGACCAACCTTGCCAAATTCACCAACATGCTGCAGGGCCAACGCGATCTGGCCACGGTCGGCCAGCTTCTGCTGTCCGAGCTGACGCCGCTGGTGAACGCGCAGCTCGGTGTGATCTACCAGATGACGAGCGACGAGGCACCGAGCCTGCAGCTGCTTTCGGCCTATGCCGACAGCGGCGTGAACGGGCATCCCGAGAGCGTGCGCATCGGGGAGGGGCTGGTCGGCCAATGCGCGGCCGACAAGCGGCGAATGCTGATCAGCGAGATGCCGCCCGACGCCGTGCCGATCGGATCGGCACTGTTCCGGTCTGTTCCGCGCAATATCGTGGTTCTCCCGGTGCTGTTCGAGAACCAGGTCAAGGCCGTCATCGAGCTCGCCTCGCTGGCCGAATTCACCGCCCTGCAGACCATGTTCCTCGAGCAGCTCACGACCAATATCGGCATCGTGCTCAACAGCATCGAGGCCACCATGCAGACGGAAGGTCTGCTCAAGCAGTCGCAGCAGCTCGCCGGCGAGTTGCAGGCGCAACAGCGCGAGCTGCAGCAGACCAACGAACAGCTCGAGCAGAAGGCCCAACAGCTTGCCGAACGCAACGTCGAAGTCGAGCGCAAGAACCAGGAAATCGAGCAGGCGCGGCGCGCGCTGGAAGAAAAGGCGACCGAGCTCGCGCTGACGTCGAAATACAAGTCGGAATTCCTCGCCAACATGTCGCACGAGCTGCGCACGCCGCTCAACAGCATCCTGATCCTGGGCCAGCAGCTCACGGACAATCCCGACGGCAACCTCACCCCCAAGCAGGTCGAGTTCGCCCGCACCATTCACGGCGCCGGCACCGACCTTCTGAATCTGATCAGCGACATTCTCGACCTGTCGAAGATCGAGTCGGGAACCGTGACGGTGGATGCCGAGGACATCACCTTTGCAAGCCTGCTCGACATGGTCGCGCGGCCGTTCCGCCACGAGGCCGAGACCCGGCAATTGACGTTCGAGGTCGATCTCGACACCAATCTCGGACGCAGCATCACCACCGATTCCAAGCGCCTGCAGCAGGTGCTCAAGAACCTGCTTTCGAATGCGTTCAAGTTCACCTCGCAGGGCGGCGTGCGGCTCAGCGTTACCGCGGTCCAGGGCGGCTGGAGTCCGGAGCATCCCGTACTCAAGCAGGCGCCGGCGGTGGTGGCCTTCGAGGTCGCCGATACCGGCATCGGGATTCCGCCCGAGAAGCAGAAGGTGATCTTCGAAGCCTTCATGCAAGCCGATGCCAGCACCAGCCGCAAATACGGCGGCACCGGACTGGGCCTCGCGATCAGCCGCGAACTGTCGAATCTCCTCGGCGGCGAGATCCACCTGCGCAGCTCGCCGAACGTGGGCAGCAACTTCACGCTCTACCTGCCGCTGCGCTATGTCGGTCCGACCACCGCGCCCAAGGCGCCCACGGCGGCTTCGCTCCAGACGCTGCACGCACCGAGCATCCATGCGGTGCCGGAGCGTCCGATCGAGCAGATTCCCGACGACCGGCTCGAGGTTCAGCCCGGCGACTCGATCCTGCTCATCGTCGAGGACGATCCACACTACGCCCGGATCATGGTCGATCTGGCGCGCCAGAAAGGCTTCAAGGTGCTCGTCGCCACGCGTGGAGCCGACGCGCTCGACCTCGCCAAGCAATACCAGCCCACGGCCGTGTCGCTCGACGTGTTCCTGCCCGACATGCTCGGGTGGACGGTGCTCAGCCAGCTCAAGCAGAACCCGTTGACCCGGCATATCCCGGTGCAGATCATCACCCTGGATGAGGATCGCCAGCATGGGCTGGCACGGGGTGCATTCTCGTTCGTGACCAAGCCAACCTCGCCCGAGGGCGTGGAGGCAGCCTTGGCGCGCATCAAGGAATACGCCAAGCCACGCCGCAAGCGACTCCTGGTGGTTGAAGACGACCGCGTCGAGCAGATGAGCATTGCGGAACTGCTCGGCCACGACGACATCGAGATCGTCGCCGCCGGCACCGGCTCCGAGGCCCTGGACCTCCTCCGGCGCGATCCTTGCGATTGCGTCGTGCTCGACCTGCGGCTGCCCGACATGTCGGGATTCGAGGTGTTGGAGGAGTTGCGCGCCGACACGAACCTGTCCGACGTGCCGGTGATCGTATTCACCGGCCGGGAATTGTCGGCAGAGGAAGATGCCCAGCTGCACACCATGGCGCGCAGCATCGTGGTCAAGGGCGTCGAGTTGCCGGAGCGGCTGCTCGACGAGACCGCGCTGTTCCTGCACCGCATCGTCACCGACCTGCCGGCGGAGAAGCAGCGCATGCTCGAGCGGCTCAACAGCTCCGACGAAGACCTGGTTGGTCGTACCGTGCTGCTGGTCGATGACGATGCCCGCAACATCTTCGCCCTGTCGAGCGTGCTGGAGCGGCGCGGCATGCACGTGCTCACCGCCACCACCGGCAACGAGGCGATCGCGCTCGCCGAGTCGACGCCAGACTTGGCGATCGTGCTGATGGACATCATGATGCCCGAGATGGACGGGTATCAGACCATCCGGGTGATCCGTCAGAAGCAGGATTTCCGCCGACTGCCGATCGTCGCGCTTACGGCCAAGGCCATGAAGGGCGACCGCGAGAAATGCCTGGAGGCCGGCGCGTCCGACTATCTCGCCAAGCCGGTCAACACCGAACAGCTGCTATCGGCGCTGCGCATGTGGCTGCATCGCTAGCGGCGGAGACGAGAAATGGCTTCGGACGACAAGGTCAATATCCTGCTGGTCGACGATCAGCCGGCCAAGCTGCTGAGCTACGAGACGATTCTCGGCGAGCTCGGCGAGAATCTCATCAAGGCCGCTTCAGCGAGGGAAGCGCTCGAACACCTCCTCAAGCAGGAGATTGCCGTCATCCTGGTGGACGTATGCATGCCGGAGCTCGACGGCTTCCAGCTTGCCGCGATGATCCGCGAACACCCGCGCTTCCAGGAGACCGCGATCATCTTTATCTCCGCCATCCATCTGACCGACGTGGACCGCCTGCGCGCCTATGAAATGGGAGCGGTCGACTACGTCCCGGTACCGGTGGTTCCGGAGGTGCTGCGCGCCAAGGTCAGGATCTTCGCCGAGCTCTATCGCAAGACGCGGCAGCTCGAGCAGCTCAACCGCGAGCTCGAGCACCGTGTCGCCGAGCGGACCGCGGAACTCGAGGCCTCGGCCGTGCGGCTCATCCAGAGCGAGGATCGTCGCAGCCTGGCGCTGGCGGCCGGTCAAATGGGCTCGTGGGAATGGGATCCGGTCAACGGCGACTTCGCCTGGGATGATGGACAGTATCGCATTTTCGGCGTCGACCCCGGCACGTTCGAGGTCACCGTCGAGAATATCAAGGCACTGATCCATCCCGAGGACTGGAAGCATCTGCAGAATGCGATCAAGCCGCCGGCCGCCCAGAACGCGCCAAGTTTCCAGACCGAATTTCGCGTGTGCCGTCCGAACGGTGAATTGCGCTGGTGCATCGGAACCGCGGTGGCGAGTGCCGACGCAACGGACAATATCGTGCGCATCAGCGGCGTGACCGTCGACATCACCGATCGCAAGGAGGCCGAGGAGCGCCAGGCGCTGCTGGCCCGCGAGGTCGACCACCGCGCGAGGAATGCGCTGGCGCTCGTGCAGTCGATCGTCCGCCTGACGCGAGCCGACACGATCAAGTCCTACATCGCCGCGGTCGATGGGCGCATTGGCGCGCTGTCGCGCGCCCACACCCTGCTGGCCCAGAGCCGGTGGCAGGGCGCCGACCTTGCGCGTCTGGTCGGCGAGGAGCTGGCGCCCTATCGGGAGGGTGACGACGAACGGATCACCGCGGCCGGCCCCGACGTCTCGCTCGAGCCGCGCACCGCCCAGACGCTCGCGCTCGCGCTGCATGAGCTCTCTACCAACGCCGCCAAATACGGTGCACTGTCGGTGATGGCGGGGCGCGTTGCGCTGACGTGGCAACTGCAGCCCGACAACCTCACCCTGCATTGGACTGAGACCGGCGGGCCGTCCACCCAGCCGCCGGCCTCGCCGGGGTTTGGCATCCGGGTCATCAGCGCCAGCATCGAACGGCAGCTCGAAGGCGAGGTGGCGTTCCATTGGCACCCCGAGGGCCTGCATTGCAGCCTGCAGGTACCGCGCGGCGGCAAGATCGAGCCCATGATGCGCCAGGCCGGGGTGCCTCGGTCGGTCGGCGAGGACAAGCCCTCGCTTCCGGTTCAGCTCGCAACCGGCAACCGCGTTCTACTGGTTGAAGATGAGATACTGGTCGCCATGATGATGCGGGACATCCTGACCGAGCTTGGATTCTCGGTCATTGGTCCGTTCAGCCGGCTCGCCGAGGCCATGGTTGCCGCCGTGCACGACGACATCGATGCCGGCATCATCGACGTCAATCTCGGTGGAGAGTTCGTCTATCCGGTCGCGGATGTGCTGGCGGCGCGAAAAATTCCGTTCGTCTTCGTCACTGGCTATGGGGTGGAAAGCATCGACGGCCGGTTCGCCTATGTGCCGATCATCAAAAAGCCGGTGCAACGGCAGGTGCTGCAGAACATCTTCCTCCCGACCGAGAGCGGCGAGCCGGCGGAATTCTCCAGGCGGCGCTATGGAGCAGGCGGGCTGAGCCGCGCCGCATCGGCCGGCCCCTCTTGAGCGACCGTCGAGCGGTTCGGGAAGCGCTGCCCAGATTTTCAACGCGGATATTGGCGCCCTGCCCAGGACGGCGGCGGGGCAACGCCCGGGAACCGAAATTCTCTAGTTAAAACATCGGCGTTGCGGTTGGCACGCTCTTTGCTGCTTTGCAGCATGCCGGGCCAACGGTGGTCGTTCGCTCGGCCTTTTGGCGTGCGCCCTGCGCAGAGCGGGAGCCAAAAAGGAAGCGATGTCCGGCGACTTCAACCCCGAGCAAAAGCGTTATCTCGAAGGATTCGTGGCCGGGCTGCAGATGGCCAAGGCCGCGCGCGCGGGCGGCGCTGCCGGATCGCAGGCCGCCGAACCCAGCGGACCCGATGCGTTGCATCTGCGGGCGCAAGACCGCGTCCTCAAGTCCGGCGGCAAGCTGTCCGAGCAGGAAAACTTCAAGCGCGAGTTTCATCCCTTCGACGGCTACGAACGGCTGAAGGCGCAGGCGGCGGACAACGCCTATCCCAAGCCGGCCGATAATTTCCGCTGGCGCTACTTCGGACTGTTCTACGTCGCCCCGAACCAGAATTCCTACATGTGCCGGCTGCGGATGCCGAACGGCATACTCTCACACGAGCAATTCGCAGGGGTTGCCGACCTCGCCGTGCAGTACGGCGGCGGCTATGCCCATGTCACCACTCGCGCCAACCTCCAGGTCCGCGAGATCGAAGCCAAGAACGCGGTCGCCATGATCGAGGCCATCCAGGACCTCGGGCTCTGCTCACGCGGATCGGGCGCCGACAACATTCGCAACGTCACAGGATCGCCGACCGCAGGGATCGACCCGCAAGAACTGATCGACACGCGTCCCTATGCCCGCGAATGGCACTTCCACATTCTCAATGAGCGTGCGCTCTACGGACTGCCGCGCAAGTTCAATGTCGGCTTCGACGGAGCCGGCCTCATTCCAGTGCTGGAGGACACCAACGATATCGGCTTCCAGGCGGTTGAGGTGAAGGACGGCTTCGGGGTCGCGCCGGGGGTGTGGTTTCGGCTCGTGATCGGCGGGATCACCGGGCATCGCGATTTCGCCCGCGACACCGGCGTGGTGATCAAGCCTGCAGACGCGACCAGGGTCGCGGACGCCATCGTGCGCGTGTTCATCGATCATGGCGACCGCACCAACCGCAACAAGGCGAGACTCAAATACGTCATCGACCGGCTCGGCCTCGACAAGGTGCTGACGCTGGTCGAGGAGAAACTCGGCCGCACGCTTGACCGCGTGGCCATCAATGCGCTCGCGCCGCGTCCGCCGTTCGACCGCGCCGCCCATATCGGGGTGCATCCGCAGAAACAGCCCGACCGTCACTGGATCGGCGTCGTGCTTCCGGTCGGCAAGATGACCGCCGGGCAGATGCGCGGCCTTGCGGCGATCGCCCGCGATTTCGGCGACGGCGATATCCGGCTCACCGTCTGGCAGAATCTCATTATCTCCGGCGTGCCCTCGGACAAGGTGACGGCGGCGCAAACGGAGATCGACCGGCTTGGGCTTTCGACGAGCGCGAACTCCATACGCGCCGGGCTCGTCGCCTGCACCGGCAATGTCGGCTGCAAGTTCGCAGCGTCCGACACCAAGCGGCATGCCGAGGAGATTGCCCGCTGGTGCGAGAGCCGCGTCGCGCTCGACGGGCCGGTGAACATCCATCTCACCGGGTGTCACCACTCCTGTGCCCAGCACTACATCGGCGATATCGGGCTGATCGCGTGCAAGGTGCAGGTCTCCGACGACGGCGACACCGTCGAGGGCTATCACATTCACGTCGGCGGCGGCTTCGGGCCGGACGCGGCGATCGCGCCGGAAATCTACCACGACATCAAGGCAGAGGATGCGCCGCGGACCGTCGAGCGCATGCTCAAGGCCTATCTCGCCCACCGCGCCTCGCCGCAGGAGACGTTTCTCGCCTTCACCCGGCGGCACGAGATCGCAGCGCTGCGATCCCTCATCGACAGCGAGGCGACGGAATGATTCAGCCGCCGCACGCGCCCTCGCTCATCCCGGAAAGCGCACCCTTCAGCGCCGAGCAGCGCGTGTGGCTCAACGGCCTGTTCGCCGGACTGCTGTCCCTGGAACAGGGCGTGGTGCCGCTTTCGCTCGAGCAGGCGGCTGCGCTTTTGCCGGGCGCGGTCGATCTCGCCGCCGCTCCCGCGGCCGACGACGATGACGGCGCGCCATGGCACGACCCGGCCATGACACTCAACGATCGCATGAAGCTTGCCGAAGGCCGGCCGCTGCGCCGGCGGATGATGGCGGCTATGGGACAACAGGACTGCGGACAATGTGGCTACACCTGCCAGGACTATTCGGACGCCATCTTTTCGGAAAGCGAAAAGCGGCTGAATCTCTGCGTGCCCGGTGGCAAAGAAACCACCCGCATGCTCAAGGCCCTGCACGAGGAGCTTGGCAAGGCGCCGCGCGCTCGGGTCTCGACCACTCCGCCCGGGATCCCAACGCCTGCCGATGCTACGGCTGCACCCGCCGCCGCGCCCGGACGATCACGTGAGTGCCCGGCGCAAGCGCGCCTGCACTCGCGCACGCGCCTCAACAAACCGGGGTCGCAAAAGGAGACCTGGCATATCGAATTCGATCTCGCCACGACCGGCATCGACTACGCCGTCGGAGACGCCTTCGGCATCTTTCCGACCAATGACCCCGCGCTCGCCGATGCCGTGATCGCGGCGCTCGGCGCTCCGCCGGATTTCCCGATCGGCGGCCGCGTGCTGCGTGAGGTGCTGATCGACGGCGTCTCGCTCGGCGCCGCACCCGACATGCTGTTTCAACTGTTCTCCTACATCACCGGCGGTGAACGGCGGCAGAAGGCGAAAGCGCTTGCCGCCGGCGACGATCCGGACGGCGATGCCGCCACTCTCGACGTGCTGGCAGCGATCGAGAAGTTTCATGGCGTGCGTCCCGATC
This sequence comes from uncultured Alphaproteobacteria bacterium, assembly GCA_963739385.1. Lineage (GTDB taxonomy): Bacteria > Pseudomonadota > Alphaproteobacteria > Rhizobiales > Xanthobacteraceae > VAZQ01. The sequence goes on along the minus strand of CAVUAI010000006.1, from coordinate 28,545 downwards.
CGGAAGCCTTCATCGAGGCGCTCGACCCGCTGCAGCCGCGGCTCTATTCGATCGCATCATCGCCGAAGATCGACCGGAACCGCATGGCGCTGTGCGTCGACGCCGTTCGCTATGCGGTCAATGGCCGCGCCCGCCTCGGCGTCGCGTCCACCTTTCTCGGCGAGCGGCTGCGTACCGGCGACCCGGTCAACGTCTATGTCCAAAAAGCCCAGCATTTCGGCCTTCCCGCCGATCCGTCGGTGCCGATCATCATGATCGGTCCCGGCACCGGCATCGCGCCATTCCGCGCGTTCCTCTACGAACGCATGGCGAGCGCAGCGCCTGGACGCAATTGGCTGTTCTTCGGGCATCAGCGCAGTGACTGCGATTTCTTCTATGAAGACGAGCTCACCGGCATGAAGGCTGCGGGGGCGCTGACGCGGCTCTCGCTCGCCTGGTCGCGCGACGACGCCGATAAGTTCTACGTCCAGGACCGCATGCGCGAGGTCGGTCGTGATCTGTGGGCGTGGCTCGCCGACGGCGCACATGTCTATGTCTGCGGAGACGCCAAGCGCATGGCAAGGGACGTCGAGGCGGCCTGGGTCGAGATCGTCGCCGCGCACGGCGCGCGCACCACCGACGAGGCGATCGCATTCGTCGCCAATCTCAAGAAATCCGGGCGCTACCAGCAGGACGTCTACTAGGGCTTTCGTGAGCACGCGGCCCCAGTCGCGCCGCTACGGCTCCTGAAATGCCTCCTCGCGCCGGCTGCGGATCGCCGGCAACGCCACCAGAATGCAGAGCGCGAGCGCCGCGGCCAGCAAGCCCAGGCTGATCGGCCGTTGCAGGAAAATCATCGGGTCGCCGCCGGAAATCCGCATGGCGCGCCGAAGATTTTCCTCCATCAGCGGACCCAGTACGAAGCCGAGAATCATCGGCGCCGGCTCGCATTCGAGCCGCGCGAAGACGTAACCCAGCACGCCGAACAGCGCCGCCAGCAACACGGCGGCGGAGCTGTTGTTCACCGTGTAGACGCCGATGCCGCAGAACAGCAGGATCGCGAGATAGAGAAAGCGGTAGGGTACCTTCAAGAGCTGTACCCACATGCCGATGAGCGGCAGATTGATCACCACCAGCATCAGGTTGCCGAGCCACATGCTGGCGACCATGCCCCAGAACATGCCCGGGCGTTCGGTCATGATCTGCGGGCCGGGCTGGATGCCATGGATGGTGAGCGCGCCGATCATCAGCGCCATCACCGCGTTGCCCGGGATGCCGAGCGTCAACATCGGGATGAAGGAGCTCTGCGCGCCCGCGTTGTTGGCGGATTCGGGTCCGGCCACGCCCTCGACGGCGCCATGGCCGAACTGGGCCGGATACTTCGACGATCGCTTCTCGAGCGCATAGGCGGCGAACGCGCTCAAGGTTGCGCCGCCGCCGGGCAGCACGCCAAGCACGGAGCCGAGCGCAGTTCCCCGCAGCACCGCGGGCCACGCGCGAGCGAAATCCTCGCGCGTCGGCCACAGCCGCGTAATCTTCTGCGAGATGACCGAGCGCTCGTCCTGCGGCCGAGTCAAGTTGGTGATGATCTCGCCGATGCCGAATACGCCGATGGCCAGCGTGGCAATGTCGATTCCGTCGGTGAGCTCGGTAATGCCGAAGGTAAAGCGCGTGCCGCCGGTATTGCCGTCGGTTCCGACCAGGCCGATCAGCAGGCCCAGGATGATCATGGCGATCGCCTTGATCACCGAGCCATGCGCCAGCACCACCGCGGCAATGAGGCCGAGCACCATGAGCGAGAAATACTCCGGCGCTCCGAAAGACTGACCGACCTTGGCGAGCGGCGGCGCGAAGGTGGCGATCAGCAGGGTTGCTATGCAGCCCGCAAAGAATGACGCGAGCGCCGCCACCGCCAGCGCTGCGCCGGCACGGCCTTGCCGCGCCATCTGGTGACCGTCGATGCAGGTCACGACCGACGACGTCTCCCCCGGCAGGTTGACAAGGATGGCCGTGGTCGAGCCGCCGTATTGCGCTCCGTAGAAGATCCCGGCGAGCATGATGAGGCCGGAGGTCGGCTCGAGATGGAAGGTCAGCGGCAGCAGCATGGCGATGGTGGCGATGGGGCCGATGCCCGGCAATACGCCGATCAGCGTCCCGATCAGGGCCCCGGCGAGCGCGAAGAACAGGTTCGCCGGGGTGAGCGCCACGGCAAATCCCACCGTGAGATTGCTCAGCAGCTCCATCTACCACTCCGGCCAAACCGGGATCGTCAGCCCCAGTCCGAGGATGAAGATGCCCCAGGAGAGCGCGATGAGCACCAGCGCCGCAACGAGCGTCTCGAGCATCCGCAGGTTGCGGGCCGCGACCGCGCCGACCGCGACCAGCAGCAGGATCGAAACCACGAGCCCGAGCCGCTCGATGCTGAGCCCGAAAATCACCAGGCTTGCGGTGATGAAAATGACCGGCCGCCATGCCGACACGCGGCCGGACGCGACCGATCGCGGTCCCTGCGCCTCGCGCAGCCCCTGGACAAGGACGAGGCCGCCGAGGCCGAGCAGGATCCAGCACAGCAGCCGCGGCACGTAGCCGGTGCCCATGCGCAAGGCGGTGCCGATGGGATAGCTGCGTGAAAGCCACAGGCCGAGCACCGCGACGCCGATGAAGAGCAGGCCAGCCAACACATCCTTGCGTGCAAACATCTGCACGACGTACTGCCATGCTTCGGACCGCGGCGTCGCTTGCTGCGGCTCGGTCGTCATCGCCTCATCCGCATGCGTGGACCCTAGCGCTCGGCGGTCGGAATAACCGGCAGCAGGAGATAGGATGCCCTGTCGCCGCCGGCGTGGATCGTGTTCGTCCCGGCGTTATAGTCGGCGTGGTAGTGCATGTAGGAGGCGCTGCCGACGCCGTCGCGGGGCTGAACGTCCAGGCGGATGCGGTGGCCTCGCCTGAACACCATCGAGGTGGGCCAGATCTCGACCTGAACCTGGACGATCTCGCCCGGCGTGAGGTAGAGCCGCCGCACATGGCGATGATAGGGGCGATACGGCAACGACAGCTCCGGATCGAGCTCGCGATGCGACACGCGCAGCCATCCTTTGGCCACCGGCACCGGTGCGCCCTGCTGCCCGGTCTCCAGCACCTCCTTGCCGTCGGCATCGATGTTGCGGAGCGTGAGGAATAGATCCATGTCCTCGGTCGAGCTCGATACCCACAGCACCGCGGCAACCGGCCCGGTGACCTCGATATCCTGCGCAAGCGCCGCCGTCTCCAGCGCGACCCCCATGCCGGGAGGAATCCCGCCGCCCATCACCTGCGAGGACGCCGCCGACGTCGAGCCCATCGATCCCAGACTGGTCGCGGCATAAGTCCGCGAGCTTTCGGTCGCCGGGTTGGCGGTCACAAGGCTGCCGGTTTTCTCAGGCACGGGCTTCGACAGATCGAAGTAGAATCTGGTCCACTGCGTGCGCGCGAGCGGCCATTCGTGCTCGTGGCGCCACTCGACCTCATCGTGGCCCTTGCGGATCGCAAGCTTCACCGGCGGTTCCTCCATGACGCCGTTGTCGATGCCCTTGAGCCAGTAGTCGAAGAAGCGCAGCTGGTCGCGCCGGCCGTCGTCGGTATAGAAGGGATGAACGTGCGTTCCCGCCTGGATGCGAAGCTTCTTGTGCGGCGTCGCGGCGCGCATGAAGGCTTCGGTGTTGCCACGCAGATGCAATCCCATGCCCGACCAGTTGCCGACGCTGAGCATCGGAACCGTGATCTTGTCCCATTGCGCCTGTGCGCCGCGGAAGGCCCCGCCGTCCAGGCTGTTGCTGAGCCAGAAATGCAGCGTATTGGTCTGCCAGGCGTTGGGATGATGGCGCGAGGCGCGCCCCACCACATGATGCATGAGATGCGCGACATACCAGTTGGGCATGAACAGGCTGAGCAGCCCGCCGTGGAACAGCGCGTCACGGTAGAGGTCGGCAAAACCTTCCCAGGGAATGATCGCCTTCAACGACGGCGGCTGATGATTGGCGACAAACCACTGGTTGATTGCGAAATAGGATATTCCTGAAAGTCCGATCTTGCCCGAGCACCAGGGCTGCGACGCCGCCCACTCGATCGCATCGTAGAAGTCGACCGACTCCGCAAGCGACCACGGCTCGCACTGGCCGGGAGACTTTCCGCTGCCACGTCCATCGACCCGCACGGCGGCGTAGCCCTGCGGCACCCACCATTGCGGATTGACGGTTTCCCAGTTCATCAGCGGGTTCGGCTTCTCCTCAAGCGTGTCCGGCGGGGTCCATAGCTTGTCCTTCTGGTATGGACCGAGGTTCAAGATGGCGGGAAACCTGCCCTCGCCGTCCGGCCTGAAGACGTCGGCCTTGAGGCGCGCGCCGTCGCGCATCGGGACATCCACGTCCTTCTCGACGATGATCCCGTAGACCGGTACGGCGGGCGCCGGCTCCATCTTCATCGCTGCGTCTCTTCCCCGCTACGCGCTTGGGTCAGATGCTTCAGCCTGGTCGAAAAACGCGACGGGCGCTCAATCCGGCAGCTCGACCTTCACGTCGTCGGTCACTTTCTTCCAATACGCCATTTCGGCGCGATTGAACGCCTGCGCGTCTTCGAGCGACCGGTTGGGCACGGCCTTGATCATCTGCTTCTTGAACGCGGTCATGACCGCCTCGGATTCGAGCGCCTGTGCCGCCGCCTTGCGCACCGTCTCGAGAACATCGTGCGGCGTGCCGGCGGGAGCATACAGCGCCGACCAAAGGCCCTTTCCGTGCGCGTAGCCAAGCTCCTTGAGCGTCGGCACATCGGCGTAGTCGGGGATGCGCTCGTCGGACATGATCGCCAGGGCCCGCAGCTGTCCGGCCTTGATCACGCCGGCGGAACTTGCCGCGTTGACCAGCGCAACATTGGCGTCGCCGGTGACGAGGTCGTTGGTAATGGCGGCCCCGCCGCCCTTATTGGGGAGATGGGTGAGCTGGATCCCGGCCCATTGGGCGAACGCCTCGGTGTCGTAGTGATTGTTGCTGCCGACACCGACGCTGGCATAGCGCACCTTGCCCGGATTCGCCTTCGCATAGGCGATGAACTCGGCGTAGGTTTTCGGCGCGAAGTCCTTGGTGCTAACGGCAAGCACGAGCGGAACCTCGCTCAGCCGCGTGACCAGGGTGACGTCCCTCTCGTAATCGATCTTCATTTTCTTCTTGTAGATGATGGGCGTGAGCGCGTTGGTCCCGGGATTGCCGATCTGCAGCGTATAGCCATCGGGCTTCGACCGCGCCATTTCCTCGATGGCAAGAATGCCGAAGGCGCCGGGCTTGTTTTCGATCACCACCGGCTGGCCGAGAATCGGCCGCATGTGCTCACCGACGATGCGTATGACGATGTCGGTGGCGCTGCCGGGCCCGAACGGGACCACGACCTTGACCGGCTTGCTTGGGTACTTGTCCGGCGATTGGGCTTGTGCCTGCGCGCCGCCGAGTGCGACACACACGGCAAACAAAAGGCTCACGCGTCGCATATCGTTCTCCCGGGTTTCCGAATACCGCCTTCGGCTTATCTCGGCGATCGTTTCTCCGGTCATGGCCGGCTGGCATCGCCTCGTGCAGCAGAACTCGGGAGGCCCGACTTCCGCTCGCCGCCATTATTGTGCAAATGCCCGCATGCCGCGCGGAGACCTGCTCTCACTCCGCAGCTTCGATCTTCACCTGGCTGGTGATGTCCTTCCAGATCCTGATCTCCCCGGCGAGCCAGGTCTTGGCATCATCGAGCGACTTGTTGGGGACGATGTTGAAGTTCTGCTTCTTGAATGCCTCGACCACCGACGGCGCTTCCATGGCCTGGACCGAGGCCTTGAAGATCGTCTCCAACACCTCTTTCGGCGTGCCCGCCGGCGCGAACAGTCCCTGCCACGCGATCGTGCCGACGCCGGGATAGCCGATCTCCTGCATGGTCGCGATGTCAGGGAATTCGGGCAGGCGCTGGTGATTGACAAGCGCGAGCGGCCGCAACTTGCCGGCTTTGACCTGGGCGGCGGTCGACGCGACGTTGAGGAAGGAAGCCTGGGTGTCGCCGGTGATCATGTCGTTGATCACGCCGGAAGCGCCGTTCTTGTTGTGAATGGCAATCATGTCGAGATCGCCGGCCTTCTTGGCGAAGAATGCCATGTCGTAGTGAGGATAGCTGCCCGCACCGACCGTGCCGTATCGCAGCTTGCCCGGATTTTTCTTGGCGTAGTCGACCAGTTCGGGAACGGTCTTGACCGTGAAATTGGTCGTGGTCACGATCAGGAATTCGGGAATGTCGACGAGGCGCGAGACCGGTACGACGTTCTTGTCGTAGTTCGGCAGCTTGGCGGGCGTGAGCACCGGCGTGATGGTGTTGGTGGTCACGTTGCCGATCATCAGCGTGTAGCCGTCGGGCTTGGCGTTCACCATTTCATTGACGGCGACGATGCCGTTGGCGCCCGGCTTGTTCTCCACCACGAAGGACTGGCCGGTGATCTGGCGGAGCTGGTCGCCGAGAATGCGGGCGACGATGTCGGTTGCGCCTCCAGGCGCATATGGCACGATGATCTTCACCGGTTTCGACGGGTATTTGTCCTGCGCCGAGGCCGTGACGGTCCCAAATACAAGGCACAAAAGCGCCAGCCCCAAACCTGCTCGCTTCATCGCATTCTCCCTTTGAAAATCTTGTTGTCGCCCGCGTTCGGTGGGCGTGTTCCCACTGATTGTAGCGCACGGGCAGCGGAACGAAACAGCCAATCGGCCGCGCGATCTTGTCGCCCCTCGAGCCGCCCGCGGACGACGGCGACAGCCCAGGAGGCCTACGTCGCCTTGATGCCGTGCAGGCTGTGGGAGGCGTCCTTGCAGGTGAAGAACACAACGTCGCCGTCCGGCGTCGCCTTGCCGGAATGCACGACATTGGAGGGAACGTAGACGACCGACCCGGGCTTTGCCTCGACCTCCCGGTCGCCGATCCTGGCCTTGAATGTGCCCTCCAGGATGTAGATCCATTGCTCATTCGGATGCGAATGCGGCTCCGCGCCAGTGCCGGCGGGCATGCGCATCAGCCCGACGATCATGCGATCGCCTTCGACGACGGCGCCATTGGCGGTCGAATAATCCGGACCGCCCAGGATATGGTTCACCTGGGCGAGATCGAACACGTACTCACCGTCGGCCGCTCGCTTGGCACCGGGCGTCCGCGCTATGGCGGTTTGTTGCGACATTCTCGTTTCCTCCGCTTGCTGTCAGTTGGCAAATTCCCAGGCGTCAGGCCAGCGCCCGCGCCGATGGCTTCTCGGTCGCCACGCCCAGCAATGCCAGCGCCCGCGCACCGAGAATGGCGGACTGATCGGCGACCGGGACCGACAGCGCGCGAACCTGCAGCACGCCGTCCGGCGTGCCCATGTCGAAGGGATAGTCGCTGCCGAGCAGCACGCGGTCGGCGCCGACATTGCCGACGAGGAATTCTAGCACCTCCTTCGAGTGCACGATCGTGTCGAAATAGAAACGACCAAGCGAATCCGTCGGCGGTTTGGGAAGCCTGCTCTTCGGCTCCGTGCGCACGTGCCAGCCATGAAGGAATCGCCCCGCCTGGTAGGGAACGAATCCGCCGCCGTGAGCGAGGCAGATTTTCAACGTCGGATGGCGCTCGAGCACCCCGCCGAACACGATGGACGCGGCCGCGATGGTGGTATCGAGCGGATTGCCGATCAGATTGCCGAGATAGTACGACGACAAGCGGTCGGCTCCTGCCACGTTGATCGGGTGTACCAGAATGAAAGCCCCGAGCTCCGCCGCCGTGACCCATACCGGCTCGAGCTCTGGATCATCGAGGTTCTTGCCCGCCACGTTCGAGCCGATTTGCGCGCCGCGCAGACCCAGATGCTGCATCGCATGGCGAAGCTCATCGGCGGCACGCTGCGGCGCCTGCAGGGGGAGCGTGGCGATGGCGAGGAAGCGATCGGGACGAGCCTTGACCAGCTTGGCGAGCTGCTCGTTCTGGATGCGGGCGAACGCCGCCGCCACGGCCGCGGGTTGCGCATACAGGAAGGTTTGCGGACAAACCGACAACACCTGCACATCCACTTTGGATGCAGCCATGTCCTCCAGGCGGCGCTCCAGATCCCAGCCGCCGCGCGGGAAATTGCGATAGACATTGCCCGCGACGTCGAGAGTGCCGAATTGATGGTCGACATCGGACAGCTTCGGCGCCACCTTCGGCGCTTCGCTCTGCAACAGTCGAATCGTTTCCTCGGACAGGATGTGGGCGTGAACGTCGATCGTTGATGGGGCCATGCTGGTTTAGTCCGTTGCTCATGAGAAAGAGGCGGGGATGCGCGAGAGAGGAGCGCGGAGAATAAATGCATCCCGCCCGCCAGATCGAGTAGCCGATGGCGCAGGAGGCGGATCGTGATAGGTTGGGCGGGACCCAAATCCGGTGGTACCTGGAACCCAGATGCTCGAACAGTCGGCCCCCTCGCGCGCCCGTTTGCGACAACGTCCGCACCTCGATCTTCAGGAGCATCTGGCCGACCTCGAGGCGAATGGCCTCCTCGTGCGCATCGACCGCGCCATCAACAAGGATACCGAGTTGCATCCATTGGTGCGCTGGCAGTTTCTGGGCGGCGTGCCGGAGGACAAGCGGAGAGCCTTCCTGTTCACCAATGTAATGGACGCGAAGGGCCGGCGTTACGACATTCCGGTGGTGGTCGGCGCGCTCGCCGCCTCACCCGAGATCTATGCCATCGGCATGGGACAACCGGTCGAGAGCATCGGCGATGCCTGGATGCAGGCCATTGCGGCTCCCATCGCGCCCGTCGCCGTCAGTGCGCCGCGCTGCCAGGAGGTCGTGCTCACCGGCAAGGACCTCGAGGCGCCGGGCGGACTCGCGCGGCTGCCGGTGCCGGTGTCGACGCCCGGATTTGATTCCGCGCCCTATCTCACGGCGACGCTTTGCGTCACCCGCGATCCCGACAGCGGCATCCAGAACATGGGCACGTATCGTGCCGCCCTGAAAGCGGCCGATCGGCTCGTGGTGCGCATGGTTGCGAGAGAAGCAAGCGGCGCCGGCGGTTACCTGCATTGGCTCAAATACCGCGAGCGACGCGCGCCCATGCCGATCGCGATCGTGATCGGTTGCGCACCGGTGGTCATGTTCACCGGCCCGCAGAAGCTCGCCATCGACATGGACGAGCTTGGCGTCGCCGGTGCGCTCGCGGGAGCGCCGATCGAGATGGCGAAGGCGGTGACGATCGACCTGGACGTGCCGGCATCGTCGGAAATCGTGATCGAAGGGCTGATCGATCCCGAGAAGCTCGAGCCGGAAGCGCCGTTCGGCGAGAGCAACGGCTATGTCGCGCTCGAGGCCTACAACATGCCGATGCGCGTGACCGCCATCACCCACAGGCGTGCGCCGGTCTTCACCTCCATCATCAGCCAGGTGACGCCGAGCGAATCCAGTGTCATCAAGAAAGTGGCCTATGAGCCGCTGTTTCTGGGTCATCTGCGTGAACGGCTCGGAATCAAGGGCGTCCGTCGCGTGGTCATGCATGAGCGATTGACCAATCTCCGTCCGGTCATCTTCGTTCAACTGGCGGATGGAACGCCGCGCAGCGAGGTATGGCGCGCACTCCACGGCGCCGCCACCTTGCAGTCCAATTGCGGAAAGATCGTCATCGCGGTGAGCGAGGACATCGATCCCGCCAGCATGGATGCGGTGCTGTGGTCGCTCGCCTATCGCACCAACCCGATCGAGGACGTGCATCTCGTTCCGCATCGCGGCGGCGTACAAGGCGCGCAATACGGTCCCAAGACCTCGGATTCCGGAATGCTGGTCGACGCCACCCGCAAATATCCCATGGCGCCGCTCGCGTTGCCGACACGCGAATACATGGAGCACGCGCGTGCGCTGTGGGAGGAGCTCGACCTCTATCCGCTCAACGTCCAGTCGCCCTGGCATGGCTATGGCCTGGGAGATTGGACCGACCGCTGGGAGACGTTCGCGCGCCGGGCCGCAACCGGCGACTGGGAGCTGACGGGCAGCGACACCTTTGCCCGGCAGCGCGGCGGGCTTACGCCGGAAACACCGGCCCGTTTTGATGACAAGCCCAAGAAGGAAGGTTCGTGAATCGGATTGAATGGACGGCAAGCCTGCCGCCCACGACCCCCCGTCCACACCACAAAACGAGAGCCCCTCGGCGCTCCCCTCAGCCTAAGTCCCTCATCCGAGACACGACCGGAGCATCCCAATGGCGCGCCTGCCCTATCTCGATCGCTCGGACGTCGCGCCCGAGCACGCGGATCTGCTGGCGCGCAATATCAATCTCTATCGTGCCCTCGTGCACAGCCCCAACGGGGCGCGCGCCTTCAGTACGCTCGGAACGTTCATCCGACATACGAGCCGGCTCGATCCGCGCCTGCGCGAGATGGCCATCCTGCAGGTCGGATATCTCGCCCGCTCGCCATACGAATATTCCCATCACATCGAGATCGGACGCCATTTCGGCGTCAGCGACGACGACATCCGCGCGATTACGGACGAGACGGCGGGACGGTCCACCAGCCTCGATCCTCTCGCCAAGACCGTGTTGCAGGCTGCCCGCGAGATGACCAAGGATCTGGCAATCTCCGACCGCACTTTCGCAGAACTGCGCCGGGAGCTCGATCACGAGCGGCTGACTGACCTCGTGCTCACCATCGCGTTCTACAACGCCGTGGTGCGCATGCTCGCCACTCTCCAGATCGACGTCGAGGACGACTATCTCAAATATCTCGACGAGTTTCCGCTGCCCGACCAAGGCCCGCGCTGATCCGTCCTCACTCCGCCTGCACCCCCGCGGTCCTCACGACCGTGGTCCACTTGTCCCGCTCCCGGGCAAGGAAGGCCGCAAACTCTTCCGGCGAGGAAAGCCTGGCATCGACGTTGAGCTTCGTGAGCGTGCCGGCGACCTCCGGCGATCGCAGGCTTTCGTTGATGGCGGCATTGAGTTTGCCGACGATCGCGGCAGGTGTGCCGGCAGGCGCCACCACCGCCGTGAATGATACCGACATAAAGTCCGCCACGCCGGCTTCGATCATCGTCGGCAGGTCCGGGGTCTGTGAACCACGGGTCTCGCTGGTCGACGCCAACGCCCGTACGTTGCCGGCCTGAACCAGCGGCAGCGCCGAGGCAGGGTTCTCGAACGAGAACTGGGTCTCGCCCGCAACCACAGCCGCTACGGACGGGCCGCCACCCTTATAGGGAACATGCACGACATCGAGGCCGAGCCGCTGCTTGAACATCTCGCCGATCAGGTGCGGCGGCGTCCCGATTCCCGCCGAGGAATAATTGAGCTTCCCCGGGCTGCTTCGAGCGAGCGAAATCAACTCCTGTACCGATTTCACCGGCAACACGGGATTGACGATCAGCAGATTGGAGGTCGTGCCCAGCAAAGCGATCGGCACAAAACCCCTGACCGCATCGTAGCCCACATTCTTGTAGATCAGCGGGCTGATCACGAGCGTGCTGGTATTGCCGAGCAGCAGGGTGTAGCCGTCCGGATCGGATTCGGCGACGGCACGGGCCCCGATCGTGCCTCCCGCCCCCGGCCGATTGTCGATGACGATGCTTTGCCCCAGCACCGCTGTCATGCGCTGGCCGATCAGACGCGCCATGACATCGGCAGGTCCTCCCGGCGCGAAACCCACGACGATCCGGATGGGCTTGCTGGGATAGGTCTGCGCCGATGCGACGCCGCTCACCGCGCCGGCGCCGGCCGCGGCCGCTGTGCAGAGAAACGCGCGCTTGGTGAGCACAGCCGTTGTTCCCTCTAGATGCGATCAGCTTCGCCGCCGGCTACTTTCCTCCGGCGGTCATGGTGTCGTCCAGGTACCTGCGGATATCGCCCGGGGGTCTGGCCGGCAACTCCTCACCCTCCACCATGATGTCGATCATCGCCCGCAGCACCTCCAGGTCCACCTTGCCGTCGCGAGGATAGGTGTCCTTGTTGTTCGCGATGAGGGCATCGTAGCTCGCGGCGGCAATGTCGGGTGCAAGCTTGAGCGCTTCGGCCAGGAGTTTTTCCGCTTCCGCGCGGTTGCCGGGATCGTAGAGCCATTCCACCGCGGCGAGCCAGGCCTTCGCGAAGCCTTGCGCCACCGCCGTGTTGCCCTTGAGCCAGGCGTCATTGGTGGCGAAGCAGACGAACGGAAATCTCGGCGCCACCTCCTTGAATGTCCCGATCACGGGATAACCCGCCGCGGTCGCGGTGAGCGACTGCGGCGGCACCAGCCAGACCGCATCGAGCGCCCCCGCCTGCAAGCCGCTGAAAATCTGCGCGCTGCCCTGGCCGGCGATCAGGTCGTAATCGGACGGCTCCAGCCCGCGTGCCTTCAGCAGCCGGCGCAGGAGAATGGTGGAGCCCGATTTGATCGAGGACGTGCCGACCACCTTGCCTTTGAGCTCGCTCGCGCTCTTGAGATCCTTCCTGCCCACGACCACACCGGGGTGGATGCCCATCGAGACGAGCGACAGGTGGACGCCGCGGCCGCCCATTTCGAGAAAGCTGATCACGGCATTGCAGGTATTGTGCATGATGTTGAGCGAGCCCGCCGCCACCGCCTGCATGCCGGGCGAGACGCCAATCGAAACGGTGTCCATCTCGACGCCATTGCCGGCGAACAGGCCCTTCTTGGTGGCAATGATGCCGGGCCACATGGTGGCAGTAGGAGATACCTGACCGAAGGAGACTTTGGTGGCGGACCATGCGGGGTTTGCGACAGACGCTATCGCGTGCAGCGCAAGAACAGCCGGCAAAGCGACTCTCGGTCCAAGACGCATGCTTGTTCTCCTCGCGGCCGCCATGGCGCTGCACCCCGCCTCCCTCGACTGTATGTGAGCGAGCCGTGTGCGCTCAAGTCCGATTGCGGATCCCGCTCGCGGCGATCATGATCCACCCGCCTCACGATGGGATGAACGTGCCATGCCCGCATTCGCGATCAGCCGTTTTGCCGTCCTCGCAGCCGTCGCGCTGGTGGCGGGACCCGGTCATGCTCAGCAAGGCGCCGCCGAAGACGTGGTGCTGGCGGTACCCAATGTGGCGCTCACGTTTGCTCCGGGATACCTCGCGGAGGACATGGGCTTGTTCGCCAAGCGGGGACTCAACGTCAAGAGCGTCGTCATTGCCGGCATCGGTTCTGCCAACGCGGTGATCTCAGGCAGCGCGGATTTTGCCCAGATATCGGGAGCGACCCTCACGCGCGCCGCCGCGCGCGGCCAACGCCTGCTCGGCCTCGTGAGCACGCTCAACCGGCCCACCATCCAGATCGTCCTGCGCAAGGAGATTGCCGCCGCAGGCGGCTTCGATCCCGGCGCGGCGCTGGAGAAGCGGGCGCAGCTCATGCGCGGTCGGACCATCGCGGTCGATTCGATCAACTCCGTGATCCATGCCTATGTGCTGCTGCTGGCGCGACGTGCCGGATACAGTCCGGACGAAATCCGGATCGCACCGATGGCGCCCAACAGTGCCATCGCCGCCTTTCAGACCCGGCAGGTCGATGGCTTTGCCATGTCGATGCCATGGCCGTTGCAGCCGGTGCTCGATGGCAGCGCGGTCGTGATCGCCAGCGGGTCGGACGGCGACCCGCCCGACATGTATCCCTTCGGTCATAATGTTTTCGTCGCCAAGCCGGAAACGTGCGAAAGGCGCAAGGCGGCGTGCAGCAGGCTCGGCCAAGCCTTGGCGGAGGCGATCACCGTCACGCTCGACCGCCCGGACGAGGCGCTCGCGCTGCTCAAGAAGCGCTTCCCGGCATTCGACGAGAAGCTGCTTGCCGCCGGTTTTGCCGAGATCCGCAAGGGCGCTCCGCGGCCCCCCGTGATCACCAAGGCGGACCTCGAAAATGCCGAGCTTTACAACATCGGCGCCGGACTGCTGAAGCCGGAGGAGAAGCTCAAGTCCTATGACGGGCTCTACACTGACGAATATGTAAAGTGAGTCTCGCCAGCGCACGGACGAGGACGCAGCAGCACTCTAGGCCGTTTCGTCCACCACCCGGTTGCGCAGCGTTCCGATGCCGGAAATCTCGACTTCGAGCACGTCACCCGGCTTCATCCACAGCGGCGGATCGCGGCGGTGCCCCACGCCCTCCGGCGTGCCGGTCGCGATCACGTCGCCCGGCGCCAGCGGCGTGAAGTCCGAGCAAAAAGCGATGATCTGCGGCACGGAATAGATCAGAAGGTCGGTGCCGGACTTCTGCACTTCCCGGCCGTTCAGGCGTGTCGTCAGCGTGAGGCGGGTCGGATCCGGAATTTCATCGGCGGTCACGATCCACGGCCCAAGCGGGCCGGTAGCGGGGAAGTTCTTTCCCGAAGTCACGGAGAATTTCTGATAGTCGCGCACGCTGCCATCGACAAAGCAGGTGTAGCCGGCGACGTGCTCAAGCGCGCGCTCGACCGGAATGTGACGGCCGCCGCGACCGATGACGACTGCAAACTCGCCCTCGAAGTCGAAGTTCTGCGACACCGACGGACGGATCATCTCGCCGTCGTGGCCGGTGAGCGTATTGGCGAGACGGATGAACATGCTCGGCTGCTTGGGCAGTTCGCGTCCAGTCTCGGCGGCATGCGAGCGATAGTTGATGCCGGCGCAAAGGATCTTTTCCGGATTCGGAATGGCCGGCAGCAGCTTGACATCGCTCAGCTTGTGATCGGGCTTGCTGCCGTCGACTGCCTTTCTGATGTCAGCGAGCCCGTCACCCGCCAGCGCGTCGCGCAAAGTCGCATAGCGGCCGCCGAGGCGCTGATTCAAGGTGACGACCCCGTCGCCGGTCACCACGCCGAAGCACGCTTTCCCATCCGCAATGTAGCTTGCAAGCTTCATCTACAGCTCCATTTCCCGCTCAACCGGCCGCCAGGCAAGCGCGCGACGCTCGACCACGTTCACCACCGCATTGATCGACAAGACCAGTACCATCGCCACCACGATGCCGGCGAAAACGCCAACCGTATCCGATACCTGGCGAGAATGCTCGATATAGTGCCCAACGCCCTGCGTAGCGACCAGAAACTCCCCCACAATGGTGGCACTGACCGCACGCGGCAAGGCCACCTTCAGGCCCGAAAAGAAATACGGCAGCAGCGACTTCCACATGATCTCGCGTGCGATCACGGTCTCGCCGGCGCCGGCGACCCGTGCCATGTCGATGAGACGGCGATCGACCGCGCGAATTCCCGCCGAGGTCGTGATGAAAATGATGTAGAACACCACCAGCGTCACGACCACGAGCTTCGGCAGGTCGCCGATCCCGAACCAGAGAATGAGCCACGGCGCCAGCGCGTATTTCGGAATTCCCATCGACGCCATGATGTAGGGCTCCACCGCCGCGGTCAGGCGCGCCGAGCGGTGAAGCAGGAACGGCAGAAGAACACCGGCAAAGCATGCGATGACGAAGCCCAACGCCGCGACCCGCAAGGTCGCGACGACGTCGGCGACGAGCGTCCCGCTGTGGGCAAGCTCCCCGATCCGCACGGCAACCTCGAACGGCGGCGCAAAGAAGATTGTCCCGAGCGTGCGCGCGCCGAGTTCCCATCCCAGCAGCAGAAGCACCGCGAGCATGAGGCGGCCGCCGATCACGCCCCATTTGCGCGCGGCAAGCGGTGCATCGGATCCGAGCGTGACGGTCAAATTAGCGTTGGTCATTGGATGGCAGTGCGGATGCGGTCGTAGACGGCGGCGAACCCTTCGAGCGCGAAGATATCGCGCACGTCGCGCGGACGCGGGATGGGAATCGCGTGCTCGGCGGCAATGCTGGTCGGCTGCCGGCTGAGCACCAGCGCGCGGTCGCCGAGTGCGATCGCCTCGGTAATGTCGTGGGTGACGAAAATGATGGTCTTGCGCCCGAGCTCCCACAGCCTGAGCAGGTCCGCCTGCAGCTGTGTGCGCGTTTGCGCGTCGACGGCGGCAAACGGCTCGTCCATCAGGATCACGGGCGGATCATAGGCGAGCGTGCGGATCAGGGCCGCGCGTTTGCGCATGCCGCCCGAGAGTTCATGCGGATAATAGCGCTCGAATCCCGCAAGCCCGACGGCGCTGACGAGCATGTCGGCATGCGCTCGCGTCTCCTGATCCAGGCGGCCTTGCACCTCGAGCGGAAACAGCACGTTCTCCAAGGTCGTCCGCCACGGCAGCAAGTTGTCATCCTGGGTCACGTAGCCGATGCGCCGGTCGAAGCCGGGCCGCAGGGTGCGCGCATCGTGCGAGCTAACCGTCTCGCCGTTGAACACGATCTCGCCCGCGCTCGCGGTGTCGATCTGCGCGATCATGTTGAGCAAGGTCGATTTTCCCGCGCCCGACGGCCCCACGATGGTGAGGAACTCGCCGGGCCGGACCGAGAACGAGAGCCCTTGGATCACCCACGGAGGCGGATCGCGGCCCTGCCGCGCGGGAAAGCGCTTGCCGAGACCTTTGATCTCGAGGAGCGGCGCGGCACTCATCTCAATGCACCGAATCGAGCATGATTTGTGTCGGCGGCCGCCAGTGCAGCAGCGCCCGTTCGGCGGCATTGAGCAGCCAGTTGGCGGCATGGACGATGAGGGTCGCCGCGAGGATGGCCGAAAACACCGAGGTGGTGTCGAAATTCATGGCGGCGGTCTGCACCAGATAGCCCAGCCCGCGGTTCGACGAGATCAGCTCCGCAATGATGGCGCCACCGATGGCATACGGCACCGCGATGCGAAAGCCCGCGAGGATGTGCGGAACCGCCGCCGGGAACACGATGTGCCGCGCAACGTGCCGCTCACCCGCACCGGCAACCTGCGCCATCTGCACGAGTCTCGGATCAAGCGCGCGCACACCCGACAGGGTGTTGAAGTAGACGATGAAGAACACCACGCTTGCGACCAGCGCGACCTTGGACTCGATGCCGATGCCGAACCACAGGATGAACAGCGGCGCGAAGGCAAGCTTGGGCGCACCATAGCCCCCGACCATGAATGGATCGAGAATGGCGACGATCATGGGGTGCCGCCGCAACAGAAAGGGCAACAGCACCGCAGGCACGCCGCCGACGATGATGCCGATCAGGGATTCCTCGATCGTGTATCCGCCATGGCGGATCAGCTCCCCGTTCCACAGCTGCGCCGCGAAGCGCGACGCCACCGCCCACGGCGAGCTCAGCCAGTAAGGCCCGACGAGGACACTGCCGAGTTGCCATGCCGCCAGAATGACGACAAGCACGATCAGCCGGTCGAGACAGGTGCGCCACCGCATCATGTAAGGCCCGAAGCGCTTACCCCCGCTGCACAGATTGGCACAAACAGGTCTTGCGCGGGAATGGCCGCTTTGATGAAAAGGACCTTGTTGTCGAACGGGATTGCACGGACCCCGGCGGAAAGGACTGTCCATGACCAGCAGCGCGCTTCGCCGTGAGCTTCGCAGCATGCTGCGCCCAGGTGCGGCGTTGCTCCTGCCCGGCGTCGCCGATGCATTGGCGGCGCGCATCGTGGCAGATCAAGGCTTTCCCGCCGCCTATGTCACCGGCGCGGGCATCGCCAATACCATTCTCGGCGTCCCCGATATCGGGCTGGTGACCGTAACCGAGCTTGCCGAGCAGGTGGCGGCCATCCGCGATGCCTTCCCGGGCCCGCTCGTGGTCGACGCCGATACGGGCTTCGGCAATGCCGTGAACATGGTGCGCACGGTGAAGCTGCTCGAGCGCGCCGGCGCTGACGCGCTCCAGATCGAGGACCAGGTCTTTCCCAAGCGTTGTGGCCATTTCGCCGGCAAGCAGGTGATCCCAACCGCCGAGATGGTGGAGAAGGTCAAGGCCGCCGTGGATACGCGCCGCGATCCCGATCTCTTGATCATTGCGCGCACCGACGCCATCGCAGCCGAAAGCTACGACGCGGCACTGGGGCGCGCCGACGCCTATCGCGCGGCGGGAGCGGACGTGACCTTCGTCGAGGCGCCGACGTCGCTTGAGCAGATCGCCGACATTCCCCGACGCTTGCCCTGGCCGCAACTCATCAACATCGTGCTCGGGGGAAAAACGCCGGAGCTCCCGAACGAGCGGCTCAAGGAGCTTGGTTACGCGGGAGTGATCTATGCCAACGTCGCGCTGCAAGCGGCGGTCAAGGGGATGCAGGCCGCATTGGGCGAGTTGCGGCGCAAGGGGCACATGGGCGACGCTGCGACGTCCATGGTAGCCGACTTCTCCGAGCGGCAACGCCTCGTGCACAAGGATGAGTTCGACGCGCTCGAACGCAAATATGTCGAGAAGCGCTGATCGCCGGCGCGGGGATTGCGTCGAGATGCGGCCGTGACCGAGCATACGCCGGTGCTGATCGTGGGCGCGGGGCCCGTCGGGCTTGCGCTCGCCGGCGATCTCGGCTGGCGCGGCGTCGCCTGCACGCTGATCGAAAAGACCGACGGCGCCATCGAGCAGCCGAAGATGGATATCGTCGGCCCGCGCACCATGGAGTTCTGCCGGCGCTGGGGCATCGCGGACTGGGTGCGGGACGCGCCCTATCCCGGCGATTATCCGCAGGACTGCGTCTATGTCACCGGCCTCAGCGGCTACGAACTCGGGCGCGAGCCGTTTCCTCCCCGCGCGCACGAAAAGTGCCCGCCGCAAAGCCCGCAGAAGCGCGAGCGCGTGCCGCAGGACATGTTCGATCCCATCTTGCAGCGCTTCGTACGCACGTTCCCGCATGTCGACCTGCGCTACAACACCGAGCTCGTCGGATTCGCGGAAACGGCAGGCGGGATCCGCGCAACGCTGCGCGACCCGCGCACCGGTGTGACGCGCGAGATGGCGGCCGACTTTCTGGTCGGGACCGACGGCGGCGCAAGCTTCGTGCGCGAGCGCGCCGGCATCGCGATGAGCGGCAACGCGGCGCTGACCTACACCACCAACGTGATGTTCCGCTGCCCGGACTTTCCCGCGCTGCACGACAAGGGCAAATCCTACCGCTTCATCTTCATCGGGCCGGAGGGCACCTGGCTCACCATCGTGGCGATCAATGGCGGCGATCGCTTCCGCATGTCGATCGTCGGCTCGGCTGACAGAGTGACCTACGGCGAGGCCGATATCCGAAATGCGCTCAGACGCGCCGTAGGCCGGGACTTCGATTACGAAATCCTCTCCATCATGCCCTGGGTCCGCCGCGAGCTCGTTGCCGACCGTTACGGAACCGACAGGGTCTTCATTGCGGGCGACGCCGCCCACCTGATGTCGCCGACCGGCGGTTTCGGCATGAACACCGGCATCCAGGACGCAGTCGATCTCGGCTGGAAGCTCGAGGCAGCGGTGCGCGGCTGGGCCGGGAGCGAACTGCTGCGCTCGTACGAGGTTGAGCGGCATCCGGTTGCCGTGCGTAACGTGACCGAAGCGAGCTCCAATCTCGGACGCATGCTCTCCACGCGTCAGCGCCGGCCGCCGCCGGAAATCTTTCAAGCCGGCCCGGCCGGCGAGGCCGCGCGCAGGGACTATGGCCGCTGGTTCACCGCCACCATGCGGCACGAATGGTTCACCATCGGCTTCCATCTCGGCTATCGCTACGATCAATCGCCGATCATCTGCCCGGACGGCACCCCGGCGCCGCCCCTGGAAACCTCGACCTATACCCAGATCGCCCGCCCCGGCGCCCGCGCGCCGCACGCGTGGTTGCCTGACGGCCGTTCGACGCTGGATTTGTTCGGCCGTGGCTTCGTCCTCCTCCGACTCGGCGAGGATGCGCCGAGCGGCGACAGTATGTCGATGGCCGCGGCTGATGCCGGCCTCCCCCTTGATGTGATTGCGCTCAATGTCCCCGCCGTGACGGAGGTTTATGCGCGCCGGCTCGTGCTCGTGCGTCCCGACGGGCATGTGGCATGGCGCGCGGATGCGCCACCGGCGGATGCGCGGGCGCTCATCGATCTCGTGCGCGGGGCGCGTGGCTGCGCTAGTCTGGCCGACGTTGCCACAGCGTCTTCTCGAGGAGGCAAGCCATGAACCAGGACATCCGCGCTCCCTACTATGGGGAACTTGGCCGCCTGAGCTTCTCTCCTGGCTGGGCGCGGCCGGAACCCGCGATGTGGCCGGCGCCGCGGCCGAAATTCCGGCCGGCGACGTGGCGCTTCAAGGCCGCGAAGGCGGCGCTCGACCAGGCCGGCGAGTTCGTGCCGGTCGAGCAGGCCGAGCGGCGCAACCTGATCATGGTCAATCCGATCGAGGGCAACGTTTACGCCACCAGCCGCAACATCGTCGCCGCCTACCAGATGGTGAAGGCGGGTGAGAAGGCGCGCTCGCATCGCCACACCGCCGCGGCGCTGCGCCTGGTCGTCGAGGCGAAGCCCGGCACCTACACCGTGGTGGACGGCGCCCGTGTCGACATGGCGCCGGGCGACGTGGTGTTGACGCCCTCCTGGTGCTGGCACGGCCACGCCAATGAGAGCGATGCGACCAGCTATTGGATCGACTTCCTTGATGTGCCGTTCGTGCAGCACTCGGAAGCCATGTTCTTCGAGCCCAATCCCACCGGCTTCGAGACGATCACCAGCCAGGGCCCCTCGTCCTTTCGGATCCCCGCGCGCGAGGCGCTGGGACCGGGAGATGGCAGCAAGGTCGTGGAGGTCGCCAAAGGTGTGCTGCCCACGATCGGCCTGCACCTGTTGCGACTCCCGTCGGGTGCGCGCCGCGACGTTCCGAAGACCACGGTCAATCACCTCTATTCTGTGATCAGCGGCAAAGCCCGAGTCACGATCGAGGGCGAATCGAACGAGAGCCTGGCGGTCGGCGACGTGATCACGGTCCCCTGCTGGCATGCTCACTCGCTCGCGGCGGAAGAGGACGCGATCGTGTTCCAGGTTACGGACGCACCGCTGCTCGAAAAGGTCGGCTTGGCAAGGACAGCCTGACTGATCGATGCCTGCTCGATGCGCGGCTGATGAGGCACGCGGCATGACCAGACGCACGCTCCTCGCTCTCGCTGCGGCGCTGGTGGTATTCGCCACCCCCGCGCCAGCGCAGTTCTACAAAGGGAAGACCCTCACCCTGATGGTCAACTACGGGGTCGGCGGCAATATCGACACCGAGGCGCGCATCCTGGCGCGCCACTTGCCGAAGCACATTCCCGGCACGCCGACGGTCGTCATCCAGAACATGCCCGGCGCCGGCGGACTGCACGCCATGAATCTGCTGGGCCTCAACATCAAGTCCAGGGCTGACGGCCTCACCGCGGGTTACTTCACCATCAGCCCGACCGCGCCGCTGATCGACGACCCGGCGCTGAAGATCAACATGTCCGAGGATTACGTGCCGATCGGCGGCGCCACCGGCTGGACCGTCGCCTACGCGCGCAAGGATACGCCGCCCGGGCTGCAGAAGCCGGCCGATATCGCCAAGGCGACCAAGGTCTACTTTGGCGGCTACAGCCGCGGCGCCTCGCACGATACCAGGATCAGGCTCGCGCTCGAGGTCATGAACCTGCCGTATCAGGCCGTCACCGGCTTTCCCTCGGCCGGGGACATCAACAAGGCCTTCCAGCAGAACGAGATCAACATGACCTCGAGCTCGCTGCCGGCGTATCAGACCCAGGTGATCGCCAACATCATCAATACCGGGATCGGCCTGCCGCTGTGGCACTACGCGGTGATCGGGCCGGACGGCCAGCCCGCCGGCAACCCGGCGCTGATGAGACAGGGCATTCCGGTCTACACCGAGGTCTACAAGGATGCCTTCGGTACCATGCCGTCGGGTGAGAAGTTCGACGCCCTCCTGCTCATGAACGACATCGCGACCAAGCTGCAGCGCGGATTTTTCCTGCCGAAGGGCGCGCCGGACGAGGCGGTTGCCGACCTGCGCCGGGGCTTTCAGGCGCTCGCCGGCGACGGCGATTTCGTCGCCGACTATGAGCGCATCACCAGGGAGAAGCCCGACTTCATCGGCGCGCGCAGATGTCCAGGGCGTGTTCGACAAGATGCGCACGGTGCGGCCGGACATCCGCCGGGTGCTCAAGGACTCGATCGGCGGCTGATCGCAAGCTTGCGCTAGCCGGCGCCAAGCCCGCCCTTGTGCTCGACGAAGCTCGCGATGGCGTCGACCCCCTCGCCGGACCGCAGGTTGCTGAAGACGAACGGCCGCGCCCCGCGCATGCGCCGGGCATCGCGCTCCATCACCTCGAGCGAGGCGCCGACATGGGGCGCGAGATCGATCTTGTTGATCACCAGCAGGTCGGAGCGCGTGATGCCCGGGCCGCCCTTGGACGGGATCTTGTCGCCGGCGGCAACATCGATGACGTAGACCGTAAGATCCGCCAGTTCTGGCGAGAAGGTGGCAGCCAGGTTGTCGCCGCCGGACTCGATGAGCACCAGATCGAGCGCGGGAAATTTCCTCTGCATCTCCGCGACCGCCGCGAGATTGATCGACGCGTCCTCACGGATGGCGGTATGCGGGCAGCCGCCGGTCTCGACGCCTGCGATGCGTTCGGGCGCCAGCGCCCCGGAGCGCACGAGATATTCGGCGTCCCACTTGGTGTAGATGTCGTTGGTGATGGCCGCAATCTCGTAGCGCTCGCGCAGGCGCTTGCACAAGGCATCCATCAGCGCGGTCTTGCCCGAGCCGACCGGGCCGCCGACGCCGACACGGAGCGGACCGTTGACCATGCTTCAGCTCCTGAACAACCGTGTGTACTGGGTCTCGTGGTGCATGCCGGCAAGATCGGCGCGGAAGGCCGCCCCGCCGACGTCGTCGAGTCCGGCCAGCAAGGCACGCTCCGCGGTCGCCGTCACCACCGGCTCAAGCGCCGCGAGGATGCGTTGCCCGTCGGTCTGCCCGAGCGGAACGAGCCGCACGCCGGCGGAGATGAGGTTCGCGGTGATTGCATGCAGATAGGCGTGAAGGGCGGGCGCGAGCGCGATCGCATGTCCCGCGCTGGCGACAGCGACCGCCACCGGCAGCGCGACCTCGCCGTCCCAGACCGCCGTCAGGCGATCGATCGACGGCGTCGGCCAGGCCGCGCGCGTGGTGTCGAGAAACGCCCGCCCCTGTGCCGTCGTTTCGAGATGCCGCTCCTTCGAGGGCGCAAAGGCGGCGGCAAGCTCGGCAACCGCGCGCAGTGCAGTGTCGTCGCGAGCGGCAGCCGCCCGGTAGGCATGAACGAAGAACACGGCATCGCAAAATCCACCGCCCTCGCCGGTCATCACATGGAGCCAGCGCTGCAGCGAAACCGCATCCCTGATGTCGCCGGTCTCGACCGCCCATTCGATGCCACCGGAATAGGAGAATGCGCCGATGGGATAGGCCGGCGACAGCCACGCCATCAGCCGGTAGAGGGCGGCAGGCCCGGGTGACGTGATCTTTTCACGTGCCATGGTCGTGATGCCGGTGGCCGTAGGCGCCATGCTCGGGATCGAACGGCGCCTCGACCGGGGTCAGGCGCGCGCCGAGCCCGCGCAACATGTCTTCGAGCACGTGATCGCGGCGGATGCGCAGCGCAGCGCCCACGACCTGCATGTCGGTATGGCGATTGCCGATGTGCCAGGCGAGGCGGGCAAGGTCCCGCGCCGTCGCTGCGGCGACCTCGACCAGCGGCTCGACCTTGCCGGCGACGCGCACGATCGCGCCATCCTCGAGCACCAGGCCGTCGCCGTCCTGCAACGCGGTGGCATGCGGCAGGTCGAGCAGGAATGCGGTGCCCTGCTCCCCCGTCAACGCGATCCTGCGGCGATGGCGCTCATCGGCATCGAGCACGACGCGGTCGATCGCCGTTGCGGCGTTCCAGGTGCCGGCAGTTCTGATCTCGGACGCACGCCGCATGATTGCCGCCTTCAGAACAGAAAATAGCGCTGCGCCATCGGCAGCACCTCGGCCGGCGCGCAGGTCAAGAGCTCGCCGTCGGCCGTCACCTCGTAGGTCTCGGGATCGACCGTAATGTCCGGCGTCGCGCTGTTGTGTACCATGCTCTTCTTGGAGATGCCGCCACGGGTATTCTCGACCGCGATGAACGCTTTCTCGACGCCGAGCCTATTGCGCAGCCCACTCCTGAGCGCGGCCTTCGACACGAACACCACCGAGGAGGCCGTGAGCGCCTTGCCGAAGGCCCCGAACATCGGCCGGTAGTGCACGGGTTGCGGCGTCGGGATCGAGGCGTTGGGATCGCCCATCTGCGCGGCAATGATCGTGCCGCCTTTGATGATGCAGTCCGGTTTCACGCCGAAGAAAGCGGGCGACCACAGCACCAGGTCGGCAAGCTTGCCTTTTTCCACCGAGCCGATGTGCTTGGCAACGCCGTGCGCGATGGCGGGGTTGATGGTGTATTTCGCGACATAGCGCTTGGCGCGCGCGTTGTCGTTGTCGCCCTTCTCCTCCTTGAGCCGTCCGCGCTGCTTCTTCATCTTGTCAGCCGTCTGCCAGGTGCGGATGATGACCTCGCCGAGCCGGCCCATGGCCTGGCTGTCCGACGACATCATCGAGAGCGCACCGATGTCATGCAGGATGTCCTCGGCGGCGATGGTCTCCTTCCTGATGCGGCTCTCGGCGAAGGCCAGGTCCTCCGCGATCGACGGGTCGAGGTGGTGGCACACCATCAGCATGTCGAGGTGCTCGTCGATGGTGTTGCGGGTGAACGGCCGGGTCGGATTGGTGGACGACGGCAGCACGTTCTTGAGGCCGGCGACCTTGATGATGTCCGGGGCATGCCCGCCGCCGGCGCCCTCGGTGTGGAAGGCGTGGATGGTGCGGCCCTTGAACGCCTTGATCGTATCCTCGACGAAGCCGGATTCATTGAGGGTATCGGTGTGAATCATCACCTGCACGTCGTAGTCGTCGGCGACCGAGAGGCAGCAGTCGATCGCGGCCGGCGTCGTGCCCCAGTCCTCGTGCAGCTTGAGCGCACAGGCGCCGCCCTTGACCATCTCCTCCAGCGCCGCCGGCCGCGACGCGTTGCCCTTGCCGGCAAAGCCCAGATTCATCGGCAGTCCGTCGGCGGCCTGGATCATGCGCCCGACATGCCATGGCCCGGGCGTGCAGGTGGTGGCGAAGGTTCCGTGGGCGGGGCCGGTGCCGCCGCCGAGCATCGAGGTGATGCCGGACATCAGCGCCTCCTCGACCTGCTGGGGGCAGATGTAGTGGATGTGGGTGTCGAAACCTCCGGCCGTGAGGATCTTGCCTTCGCCTGCGATCACCTCGGTGCCGGGGCCGATGACGATGGTCACATCGGGCTGGATGTCGGGATTGCCGGCCTTGCCGATGGCGGCAATGCGGTCACCCTTGAGCCCGACGTCGGCTTTGACGATGCCCCAATGGTCGAGGATGAGCGCGTTGGTGATGACGGTATCGACCGCACCCTGCCGGTTGGTGACCTGGCTCTGGCCCATGCCGTCGCGGATCACCTTGCCGCCGCCGAATTTCACCTCTTCGCCGTAGGTGCAGAAATCCTTCTCCACCTCGATGATGATGTCGGTGTCGGCAAGCCGCACGCGGTCGCCGGTGGTGGGGCCGAACATCTCGGCGTAGACGGAACGTGATATCCTGGTCGACATAGTAATACCCGCTTTCCACAGTCGATTCGAACGCGCGCCGATTGCATCCCGGTTTGCGAAGAGTATGATCGTCAACGGCTCGTAGCGTTTCACCTTGGAAACAGGAAGCTGCTTCGAGACGCTCGGTTCAGTCGGTTGTGCAAACGATCGATAGCGATCGAGTTCACGGACACTTCGTGAATCCAGAGCGGACCTTGAGCTCGGCGGGCAGGCTTCGGCTTGCCCGCTGCTATTTTATGGAGCCGCCGCATTCCAGAGCAGTCTTTCAGTTGGATTGAATCACTCTCTCTACCGTCATGCCCGCGCTTGTCGCGGGCATCCACGTCTTTGCGGCCTGCTGCGCATCGAAGACGTGGATGGCCGGGACAAGTCCGGCCATGACGCCGGACATGTGGTCCGATATGGGCCGAGAATTCCCTACGCATGCCAGCGGTTCTCGAATGCCGGCCGCAGGATGTCGTGCGCGAACCTGAACCCGTCGCGGCGGCGGCGGCGCACGGTCTCGGGAGAGAAATCGCGCATTCCATCCTTGTCGTCGGCCGCCTGCTGCGGCGCCGGAACGAGCGTAGCGGCCGGATCCTGCATGTCGATATTGACGATCGCGTCGATGATCTTGTAGCGCCGGGCCTCGTCGAGACGGGCGTTCAGCCAGTCGCTGCGATCGTCGGGCGCGATCCGTGCCGCGAGCTCGTCGATGGTCTCGACCAGCGCGTTGATGCGCCGCGCCGTGTCGTGATCCTGACGCAGTCGGTTGCCGAAGCTCAATTCGTGCAGGCGGTCCTCGACCGCGGCCAGGTTGCGCGGCAAGCGGGCACGCAGCGGATACAGATTCATCACCACCAGCATGCGGTCGACATCTGGATCGGTGCTGAACGCGTCGATCGCCAGGCCGAGCGGCGTATTGTCGACAATGCCGCCGTCCCAGTAGGGCATGCCGTCGATCTCGGTCCATGGGAAGCCCGGCGGCAGGCTGCCGCTCGCCAGCACGTGGCGCGGCTCGATCCTGGTCGCCGGCAGGCTGCCGAGCGGGCGATTGGCAAACGGCCGCAGTGCGCCCGTCACCACCTCCACCGCGGTGACGATGAAGGCGGTCGCGCTCGCATTGAGTGCCGCGAAGTCGACGTGACGCCCGAGCGTCACCAGCAGCGGGCGGGTATCGTAGACGTAGGTCCAGGTCGGAGCGGTCCAGAAGTCAGGCCGGGGCGTGTAGAAGCCGGGCAACCCGAAATAGGCGAGGTCGCGCTGGGCCGCCGCCATCCAGAACGGCGGGGCTTCCAGCATAAGATCGTCCCACAGAGCATCGAGCCGTGCGCGTGCATCCGCGTGGCTCCTGGCGCCGACCACGCAGGCGGCGTTGATCGAGCCGATCGACACGCCGGTCACCACCTTGAGCACGATCGCGTGGCCGTCGGCGGCGAATTCGTCCATGAGCTCGAGCAGGGCGTTCAAGGCACCGCATTCATAGGCGCCGAGCGCGCCGCCGCCTTGCAGCACCACACCGACCTCGACCAGCTTGCGCGATGTCTCGGACATGGCCGCCCTCGCCCGGGTCGGAGTTTTGGAAGTCAAAGCTTTGCCATGACCTCTTGCCGGAATCCATAGACCGTCCGCTTGCCCGCAAGCGCGACCAGCGCGACCTCGCGCGTTTGCCCGGGCTCGAACCGCACCGCCGTGCCGGCGGCGATGTTGAGCCGCATGCCGCGCGCTTTCCTGCGATCGAATTTCAACGCCGGATTGGTCTCGAAGAAATGATAGTGCGAGCCGACCTGGATCGGGCGGTCGCCGGTATTGGTCACCGAGAGCACCGCCGTCTTGCGGCCGGCATTGAGCTCGATCTCGCCATCCTGGATGAACATTTCACCGGGGATCATGTTTGATACCTCGTACGCAGGTTGCCGTCATTGCCGGACTTGTTCCGGCCATCCACGTCTTTATTCCTCGGCAAGGAAGCCGTGGATGCCCGCAACAAGTGCGGGCACGACGAAAGAGAGCACACTCCGTCTCATCGTATCGGCTCGTGCACCGTCACCAGCTTGGTCCCATCCGGAAACGTCGCCTCCACCTGGATCTCGGGGATCATTTCGGCGATGCCGTCCATCACCTGCGCGCGCGTGAGCACATGCGCGCCCGCCTCCATCAGCTCGGCGACGGTCTTGCCGTCGCGCGCGCCCTCGACGATGAAATCGCTGATCAGCGCCACCGCCTCGGGGTGATTGAGCTTGACGCCGCGCTCGAGCCGCCGGCGCGCCACGATCGCGGCCATGGCAATCAGCAGCTTGTCCTTTTCGCGCGGGGTCAAATTCATGGCCGGTCGGAACTCTTGTCTGCAGTCACGTCGTCGATCAGTTCAGCCAGAGCCGCGGCAACGCCGCGCCGCGCACGGCGGTGAGCACCGCGATGAGATCATGCCGAAGCGCCGCGCCATCGGCGGCGCAGAACCGCACGACGGCAAATCCGTTCCAGGCCGAAACGCCGACCTCGCCGCGCAATCGATCGGCCTGCGTGCGCACCAGCGCTGCCGTCGCCTCGTCCGCGGGCACGACCAGCACGGTCGCGAGCGCGATGCTGCCGTTGGCAACCGCGGGCTGCGCCAGCTTTGCCGCCACCGCACCT
Organism: uncultured Alphaproteobacteria bacterium; assembly: GCA_963739385.1. Lineage (GTDB taxonomy): Bacteria > Pseudomonadota > Alphaproteobacteria > Rhizobiales > Xanthobacteraceae > VAZQ01. Next base: position 452 of record CAVUAI010000006.1, on the reverse strand, counting down.
TCGAGCCGCATGGCCTCGGCGTGCAGGAGCTGTCCGCCGCGACGCACCCGCCAGCGGTCGAACAGCCGGCTGTCGTCCACCGCCTCTCCCATGCCGGCGCGGCCGAACACGATCGCCTCCGCCAGCAGGAGTTGCGCATCCGCGGCGAGATCGATGTCGATCCTGCGCTCGAGGCGGGCGCGATCGAACAGGATGGTCTCCTGCGGCAGCCAGGCCAGCGAGGCGGCAGCCCCGACTTCGATCGTTACGTCGATGCGCGCGGCGGGCTCCAGCGTGCGGTAGACCTTCTCGGCCGCAGCCGTGGTCACGACGAGCCGCGCGCCGGGCGCGACCGCCACGTCGAGCGCGAACCGGTCGCCGCCGGCCACGCCGCCGGCGGTATTGACGATCACGGCTTCGAGCTCGCCCGACGGCGGCCCCGGACAGCGCACGCGCAGCGAGCCTTCCTCGCG
>CAVUAI010000005.1:0-84421 GCA_963739385.1 uncultured Alphaproteobacteria bacterium | reverse complement strand
ACGCGCGCCCGCCGGGTCGTTCCGGCGCTCGCCTTGACCGCAAGCGCGATGCGTCCCACGGCGCGATTTGCTGCGAAGGTCACCGCCGCCTGGGCCGCCGCGCTGCTCACGCCTTACCTCTCGTCGCCGCCGCTGCTCGACCCGGCACGCCCGGCGCGTCGATCCAAGCGCAGATCGCCGCTGCTTTCAATGCACGCGGCCCGACCTGCGGCGCTCAAATCGCCATGGCGCGCTTGAGCGCCGCTTCGTCCATCGTCTCGCGCGTGCACGAATAGACGATCGCACCGCGGTCCATCACCGCGAAATGGTCGCCGAGCTCGCGGGCGAAGTCGAGATACTGCTCGACCAGCACCACGGCGATCCGTCCCAGGTTGCGCAAATAGGCGATGGCGCGGCCGATATCCTTGATGATCGAGGGCTGAATGCCCTCGGTCGGCTCGTCCAGCAAGAGCAGCCGAGGCCGCATCACCAGCGCCCGCCCGATGGCGAGCTGCTGCTGCTGGCCGCCGGACAGATCGCCGCCGCGGCGCCCCAGCATGCCGTCGAGCACCGGAAACAGGGCGAAGACATCGTCGGGAATCGAACGGTCTTCGCGCTTGAGGGGCGCAAAGCCAGTCTTGAGGTTCTCCTCGACGGTGAGCAGCGGAAAGATTTCACGCCCCTGCGGCACGTAGGCGATGCCGCGACGTGCGCGCTCGCTCGGCTTGAGCCGCGTGATGTCGGCGCCATCGAAGGTGATCGCGCCCTTGCTGATCGGATGCTGGCCGGCAAGCGCATCGAGCAGGCTCGTCTTGCCGACGCCGTTGCGCCCGAGCACGCAGGTCACCTTGCCCGGCTCGGCGGACAGCGAGACCCCGCGCAGCGCCTGGGCGGCGCCGTAATGCAGATCGATCGAATTCACCTCGAGCATATCGGGTACGCCCCTCGGGACTTGAGTTGACCCCCACCCCAACCCTTCCCCTTGCAGGGAGAGGGAGCGCACCGAGTTTGCCGCACCTGCGTTGCGTCATATTCGGGACAGCGGTGCCACGGGCTCCTTCCTCCCCCTGAAAGGGGGAGGAAAGAGGTGGGGGTCGGCCGCGGGTGAAATCGCATCGTTACCGCCCCAGATAGACCTCGACCACGCGCTCGTTCTCCGAGACCTGGTCGATGGTGCCCTCGGCCAGCACCGAGCCTTCGTGCAGACAGGTGACCTTGACGCCGAGCTCGCGCACGAAGGTCATGTCGTGCTCGACCACGACCACGGTGCGGTCGCGGTTGATCTCCTTGAGGAGCTCGGCCGTCTGCCGCGTCTCGGCGTCGGTCATGCCGGCGACCGGCTCGTCGACGAGCAGAAGCTTGGGCTCCTGCGCCAGCAGCATACCGATCTCGAGCCATTGCTTCTGGCCGTGCGCGAGCGAGCCGGCGACGCGGTGGCGCACCGCCGACAGGCGGATGATCTCGAGGATGCGGTCGATGCGACTCGCCTCCTCGCTGGTCTCACGCCAGAACAGGGTCTTGCGCGCGCGCCGGTCACCCTTGAGCGCAAGGCCGATATTGTCCTCCACCGTGTGCATGTCGAACACGGTCGGCTTCTGAAACTTGCGGCCGATGCCGAGCAGCGCGATCTCGGTCTCGTCGAGGCGCGAGAGATCATACGAGCCGCCGTCGAAATAAACGTCTCCGGTATCCGGCCTGGTCTTGCCGGTGACGATGTCCATCATCGTGGTCTTGCCGGCGCCGTTGGGACCGATGATCGCGCGCATCTCGCCCGGCTCGATGGTGAAGGAGAGATTGTTGAGCGCGCGGAAACCGTCGAACGACACGCTCACGCCGTCGAGATACAGCAGCGCCGTGGTGGTCCGGGGGTCCATCATCACTCCGCCGGCCGCGGGGCCGCCTCCGGCACGCGGGTTGCCTCGGGCCGGCTGCCGGCTGCCGACTGCCGCGCCCGCCACTCGCCCCACCAGTGATGGATGGTGCCGACGATGCCGCGCGGCAGCAGGAGCGTCACCGCGATGAACAGGCCGCCCAGCAGGAACAGCCAATAAGGTGCGAGCACGCCGCTGGTGAAATAGGTCTTGCCGTAGTTTACGAGCACGGCGCCGAGCACGGCGCCGGTCAGCGTGCCCCGACCGCCGACCGCGACCCAGATCACCGCCTCGATGGAATTGCCCGGCGAGAACTCGCTCGGATTGATGATGCCGACCTGCGGCACATAGAGCGCGCCGGCGACGCCCGCCATGCAGGCCGACAGCGTGAAGACGAACAGCTTGTAGGCCTCGACGCGATAGCCGAGGAAGCGGGTGCGGGCCTCGGCATCGCGGATGGCGACCAGCACCTTGCCGAACTTCGAGCTCACGATGACGCGGCAGATCACGAAGCCGAGCATCAGTGCGAGCGCGGAGATGATGAACAGCGCCGCCCGCGTCCCCGGCGCCTGCACGTTGAAGCCGAGGATGTCCTTGAAATCGGTGAGGCCGTTGTTGCCGCCGAAGCCGAAATTGTTGCGGAAGAAGCCGAGCATCAGCGCAAAGGTCAGCGCCTGGGTGATGATCGAGAGATAGACGCCGGTGACGCGGCTGCGGAATGCGAACCAGCCGAACACGAAGGCAAGCAGGCCCGGCACGAACAGCACCATGAAGGCGGCGTAGCCGAAGTGCTGGAAGCCGTACCAGTAGACCGGCAGTTCCGGCCAATTCAGGAACACCATGAAATCCGGCAGCACGGGATGGGCGTAGACCCCGCGGGTGCCGATCTGCCGCATCAGGTACATGCCCATGGCATAGCCGCCGAGCGCGAAGAACGCGCCGTGGCCCAGCGAAAGGATGCCGCAGTAGCCCCAAATCAGGTCGATCGACAATGCCAGGATCGCGAAGCAGAGGTATTTGCCGAACAACGCCACGAAATAGGACGAGAGGTGAAACGGCGACGTCGGCGGCACCAGGAGATTGAGCACCGGCACGAGCACGGCGATCACCGCGAGCGTGACGAGAAAGGCGATGGCGCCGCGGTCGAGCGAACGGAAGACGAGGCCCGTGATCATGCCTCCACCGCCCTCCCCTTCAGGGCGAACAGCCCGCGCGGCCGTTTCTGGATGAACAGGATGATCAGCACCAGAATGGCGATCTTGGCGAGCACCGCGCCGGCGTAGGGTTCCAAAAACTTGTTGGCGATGCCGAGCGTGAAGGCACCGACCAGCGTGCCCCACAGATTGCCGACGCCGCCGAACACCACGACCATGAAGGAGTCGATGATGTAGCCCTGGCCGAGATTGGGGCTGACATTGTCGATCTGCGACAGGGCCACGCCGGCGAGCCCGGCGATGCCCGAGCCGAGCCCGAATGTGAGCGCGTCGATGCGGCTGGTGCGGATGCCCATCGAGGCCGCCATCGCCCGGTTCTGGGTGACCGCCCGCATTTCGAGGCCGAAACGGGTGAAGCGCAGCAGGCCGAGCAAACCGACGAAGATCAGAAGGGTGAAGACGATGATCCAGAGCCGGTTATAGGTGATGGTGATGTGCCCGAGGTCGAACGAGCCGCTCATCCAGGACGGATTGCCGACGTCCTTGTTGGTCGGACCGAAGGCGGTGCGCACCGCCTGCTGGATGATCAGCGACAGGCCCCAGGTTGCGAGCAGCGTCTCCAGCGGCCGGCCGTAGAGAAAGCGAATGATGCCGCGCTCGATCAGAATGCCGATGAACCCGGCGAACAGGAACGCGAGCGGAATGGCAATGGCGAGCGAATAGTCGAACAGCGCGGGGTTGTAGGCGCGGATCACCTCCTGGACGACGAAGGTGGTATAGGCCCCCAGCATGACCATTTCGCCATGCGCCATGTTGATCACGCCCATCACGCCGAAGGTGATGGCGAGGCCGATCGCGGCCAGCAGCAGCACCGAGCCGAGGGACAAGCCGTACCAGGCGTTTTGCAGCGCGGTCCAAATCGCAAGACTGTTCTGGATCGAGGCAATGGCATCGGAAGCAGCTTTCTTGACCGGGGCGCGGGGCATCTGCCGGCAAGCCTCCGAGCAAGCCGAGTGCATCCTGATCGCCGCGATCGCGGATCACCGTGATGGCGTCGATCTTGTCGGCCTCCGACGCATCGTCGCGATAGAGCACGACGGCGGCCCGCGCCTCCACCAATGCCTGCTTCACCCGGGGGTCGGTCTCCTTCGCGATCGCCTGGTCGAGCGCCTGCAGCGCGTTCGCATCCTTGGACCTGAGCACGGCCTGCGCCGCCTCCAGGCGCTTGCCTGGATCGGGGGCCATCAGTGTCAGGCCCCCGAGCGCCGCCTCGACGATGCGTCGCAGCCGGTTGTTGAGGCGCACCGGAGCGAGGTCGGCGGGCGCACCGCCCGCCACCGGGTCGCCGGTCGCGGCATCGATCAGCCGGTCGGGTGCCTCGCGGATGAAGACCCGCTTGCTGTCGGCGCTGAAGAGAAGACGCCCCTCCTGCAGGGCGCGGATGACCGGCGCGGCGAGCGCATTGCCGCTGGCGGCGACCCCGTTGATGCCCTCGATCGTCTCGTCGAAGCTGTCGTTGGTGAAACGCGCAAGGGCATCCTCGTAGGGCCCGGCGCGCGCACCCGACGACAGGACAGCCAGCACGCCAATGGCGCACACGAGTGCGAACAGGCGCGCGATGAGGCGATCGCCGAAGCCACACATTCCAGATAATCCCGGCAGTCCCGATGGAGGCGGCCCAAATCTGAATTCGGGCCGCCTCGGTCTTGTTACCAAACGCAACGCTACATCGACAACGCGACGCTACGCGGCCATGAAACTAGGAGGCACCACCGCACTTCTTGGTCGCGGTGTTGTAGTTGCCGCACTTGAGGGTGACCCAGTCGCCTTCAAGATCCTTGGAGCCCGGCAAATAATCGGACCAGGCGTCGCCCGGCACCAGGCCCGGGGTCTTCCACACCACGTCGAACTGACCGTCGCCACGCACCTCGCCGATGAACACCGGCTTGGTGATGTGGTGGTTGGGCAGCATCTTGGAGGTGCCGCCGGTGAGGTTGGGCGCCTCGATGCCGGGAAGCGCGTCGATCACCTTGTCCGGATCGGTCGTCTTGGCCTTCTCGACCGCTTTCACCCACATGGCGAACCCGATGACGTGAGCTTCCATCGGATCATTGGTGACGCGCTTGGGGTTCTTGATGAAGGTCTTCCAGTCGGCGATGAACTTGTCGTTGATCGGAGTCTTGATCGACTGGAAGTAGTTCCAGGCGGCCAGATGGCCGAGCAACGGCTTGGTGTCGATGCCGGCAAGCTCTTCCTCGCCGACCGAGAACGCGACGACCGGGATGTCCGTTGCCTTGACGCCCTGGTTGCCGAGTTCCTTGTAGAACGGCACGTTGGCGTCACCGTTGATGGTGGACACGACCGCGGTCTTCTTGCCGGCCGATCCGAACTTCTTGATGTCGGAGACGATGGTCTGCCAGTCGGAATGCCCGAACGGCGTGTAGTTGATCATGATATCGGCATCCGCGACGCCCTTCTGCTTGAGATAGGCTTCGAGGATCTTGTTGGTCGTGCGCGGATAGACGTAGTCGGTACCCGCGAGCACCCAGCGCTTGGCCTCGCCGCCGTCCTTCGACATCAGGTAGTCGACGGCCGGGATCGCCTGCTGGTTGGGGGCGGCGCCGGTGTAGAACACGTTGCGCTCGCTCTCCTCGCCTTCGTACTGCACGGGGTAGAACAGGATGCTGTTGAGCTCCTTGAACACCGGCAGGACCGACTTGCGCGACACCGAGGTCCAGCAGCCGAACACCACGGACACCTTGTCCTTGGTGATGAGCTCGCGCGCCTTCTCGGCGAACAGCGGCCAGTTGGAGGCCGGGTCGACGACGACCGCCTCGAGCTTCTTGCCGAGCAGCCCACCCTTCTTGTTCTGCTCCTCGATCAGCATCAGCATGACGTCCTTCAGCGTGGTCTCGCTGATCGCCATGGTGCCGGAGAGCGAATGGAGAATTCCGACCTTGATCGTATCCTGGGCCCTGGCCGGAAGTGCCGCCGCCAGGCCGAGTGCCAATCCCGCCGTGGCAGCAAGCAACCGGCGGCCGAGCGGTCGCGGGGCGACCGCGCCAATCGATGTTTGCATCGCGATTCCCTTCTGTTGACGCGTCGCGAACGGCGCAAAGCCGTTCGCGACAGCGGAATCGCAAGCGTCGTGCCAAGCCCGAATGGCGGGGTAACCCGTTGTGGTGACACGTCGATCCGCGGCGCCCGGATTGGCTTTGCACGCCAGGCGGGACGCCCCTGATGAGAAATCAGGCGCCTGCCTAATTAGTGGGCAAACGCATCAAGGGAGCAGTCCGGTGCTAGCGCCGCGGCGGCTTGGCGGCGAATTCCGAGCCGCGCACGCACATGCGTCCGCGGGGGTCCTGCCACAGCTTCTCGGTCGCATGCAGGTGGCCGATAGCGCGCGCCACGGTGCGGAAGTCGTACGCCGAGAAGCGCTCCGCGATGTCGGTGTAATAAAGCGGGCTCTTGCCGATCGTCTCCAGGATTTTGACGGCGAGGGCGGCGACCTCGATATCGTCGCCGGCCTGCCCGGGGGCGTCCCGCTTGCCATCGACGTAGTCCTCGATCCTGGCCCGGTCGGCATAGGCGTAGGTGATGCGCTCGTAATATTCGTGCGGGATGCCTTCGGGGATGGTGGCATCGATGCCGACCTTGGCGCCGGTCGGCACCACGCCGTAGCCCTGCGGCAGGCTGGGATCGAGGGGCTTGGCGCGGGCGTTACCCACGATCATCACGTCCTTGTCGCCCTGCACGCGGGTGGCGATCGCCCACTCCACCTCGGTCGGATCGTTGATGTCGATGTCGTCATCGACCACGACGACGTGCTTGAGGTCCATGACCGAGAGCGCAGCGAGCAGCGCGTTCTTGCCTTCGCCCGGCTGCTTCTTGATCGAGATCACGGCGTGCCAGAAGGCGCAGCCGCCGAGCGTCACGTTGATGTCCTTCACCTGCACGCCGGCCGTCCGCAGCGCCTGACGGATGGCGGCGTAGCGCGTCGGCGCCGCCAGCCAGGTGTTCTCCCACGGCATGTGCAGATTGTAGTAGATCGCATCCTTGCGCATGGAGATCGCCTTGATGCGCACGATCGGATTCCAGTGCAGCCCGCCCATCAGCCGCGTGAACTCGCCGAAGCGCCCTTCCGGCCAGGTCCAGCCCGTCGGCAGGATCTCCGCCTCCAGCACGATCTCGGCGTCCGCGATGTAGGGCAGGTCGATGGTCTCGCACGGCGCCAGCTCGACCGGGGCGCCGCGCAATCCGCCCGCGATTCCCATCTCGTCGACCCCGAGCGGCGCCCGATACCCGGAGCCCGTGATCTCGATCGGATGGGTGCCGATGCTGATCGAGATCGGCAGCGGCCGCCCCTGCTCGTAGGCGCGCTGGGCGAACAGCCGCATGTTGTTGGGGGTGACGATGTCGATGCCTGTGAGATTCTTCTCCTTCACGATGAAGCGGTAGATGCCGCTGTTGATCCCGAGCTCGGGATCGCGCGCGATCACGACGCCGGCGGTGATCATCGGGCCGCCGTCGAAGATCGAGGACATGGGGATGGGCAGCTTGTAGAGATCGACGTCGTCGCCGGTCAGCACCACCTCGCGCGTCGGCGAGGTCTTCACGTATTTCGGCGGGATCGGCCGGTCGATCGCCTGCCTGAGCTTGTCCTCGATCTCGCGATAGGTCTCGCAGCCGAGCGCCATCATCGAGCGCTCGCGGGTGCGGATGAGGCCGGAGACCACCGGCGTGTCGTAGCCGATCACCTTGTGGAAATAGAGCGCGGTCTTGGCCTGATCGACCAAGGTCGCGATGTGGCGGATGTCCACGGGCTGGTGCAGGTCGACAAGCTCGCCGGTCTGCCGCAAGCGGTCGAGAAACTGGCGGAAGTTCTCCTGCATCAGGGCGCTCCGAAAGGCTTGGGAGAGGTTGTTGGGGGCCGTGGCCTAAGCTACTTAGACCGGCATGGCACCACAATCCAGATGGCGAAGGACGGCACCGTGAGCGGCAAGAAGACCATGAAAGCGCTCCTTCTGCGCAAGCACGGCAGCCTCGACGACCTCGACGTCGTGGCCGACCACCCGGTGCCGGCGGCGGTCGAAGGCCATGTGGTGATCCGAGTGCGGGCGTCCTCGTTCAACTATCACGACGTGTTCACGGTGCGCGGCATGCCGGGCATCAAGGTGCCGCTGCCGGTGGTGATCGGCCTCGACATGGCGGGCGAGATCACCGAGGTGGGCTCCGGCGTGACCGGCTGGAAGGTCGGCGACCGCGTGCTGGTCAACCCGCTCAACAAGAAGAAGGGGCTGATGGGCGAGATGCTCGACGGCGGCATGGCGGAATATTGCCTGGTCGCCGCCGACCAGTTGATCGCCATGCCGGCCGGCGTCGGTTTCGACGAGGCTGCAGCACTCCCGGTCGCCTACGGTACCGCGCACCGCATGCTCATCACCCACGACACCGTCAGGAAAGGCGACCGCGTGATCATTCTCGGCGCCAGCGGCGGTGTCGGAACCGGCTGCGTCATCCTGGCCAAGCATCTTGGCGCTGAGGTGATCGCCTGCACCTCAAGTGCGGAGAAAATGGAGAAGCTCAAGGAGCTCGGCGCCGACGAGGTCCTCAACGTCAAGGAGACCGATTTCTCGAAGTGGGCGGTGGAGAAGTACGGCAAGCCGCAACGGCGCAGCTACGACGGCGGCGTCGACGTGGTGATCAACTTCACCGGGGGTGATACCTGGCACCCTTCGCTGCGCTGTCTCAAGCGCGGCGGCAGGCTTCTCGTCTGCGGCGCCACCGCCGGTTACGACCCGAAAGAGGACCTGCGTTACGTCTGGAGCTTCGAGCTCAAGATCATCGGCTCCAACAGCTTCTACGACGACGATCTGCGGGCACTGATGAAGCTCATCGCCGACGGCAAGATGCGGCCGGTAGTCGACAAGGTGCTGCCGCTCGAACAGGCGCGCGAGGGCCTGCGCCTCATTCAGGACCGCGAGGTCATCGGCAAGGTGGTGGTCGCGCCGTGATCACCTTTGCGCGCCCAACACACCGCTGCCATCGTCCGCCCTCGGGTCCGGCTTTCAGCGCGCCCGAGGGCAGGCTCCAGCGGATGATGCAGTACCCCAGGAGCGAGTTTTGTGGCACGGACCCGCGCAAGATAGCTCTTTGTCTGTACTGGATGCCCGCTTGCGCGGGCGTGACGCCGCAGATGGAGGTCGCCGATGACCGAAGAGGTCACGCTGGAGCGCGTGCAGGAGCTGGTCACGCGCGGCCCCTACCATCAGTGGCTCGGGCTGAAGGTGATCGCGCTGCACGATGACGGCATCGAATTGAAGGCGACATGGCGGGAAGAGTGGGTGGTCAATCCGGAGCGGCGCTATACCCACGGCGGCGTGCTGGCGACGCTCATCGATCTCGGCAGCGACTGGGCCATGGTCAGAAAGACCGGCCGGGGTGTTCCCACGATCGATCTGCGGGTCGACTACCATGCCCCCGCCATGCCGGGAGACCTCACCATCCGCGGCAAGGTCGTGCGCATGGGCAGCCAGTTCTCGACCGCCGAGGCGCAAGTCTTCGATGCCGCGGGCAAGCTGCTCGCCAGCGGCCGCGGCACCTATTTCACCGCGCCGCCGAAGGGGTGAGGCGGTGAGGGAGCCGCGCGCTCCGAAACCCTCTCCCGCAAGGGGAGCGAACGCTTGAATGCCTGCGATGATTGTTTCCGCATTTTCAATTAGCTAGACGCCTGCTCGGCTGAGATCTGGCTAGCAGAGATTTGCGGGCGGTGCGTACTCATTAGTACTCAGTATTCCGCCTTTGGGGCGAACTGCCCGCCGGCGTGACGACAGCAGGACCTCGATTTAGAACGATTCAGGTTTGGCCCAAGGACCAACCGACCGAACTGCGGCAGGGTGAGATACCGGATAAAGACCGCACGGACCGGCTGCCCCCGGCGCTGGTGGAAAGGCTCCTTTCCCAAAAGGAGGTCGACAATGCTTGCTTCTGAAGACTGCAGGCGGACGAGCGCGAGCGCGGTTCGGATTGGTCAAGAACCGAGTTGGGCGCCTACCCCATTGACGCTAGAGCTGGCAGACAAGGAGCTGGCGACCAAGGACCTGATAGCGTTCACTGAATACACCTTTGGTCGCTACGGGACTGCACTGGACTATCCCTCGTACGACGCGATGGCGCGCCCGCGCATGTGAACGGGTTCACACGGTGGCGAGGGGATAAGTGCTTAAGTGCTATAGGCACCGAAATGCGCGAGCATGTGCACCCCCGCTGAGGATGGTCGGCATTAGTTGCTGGTGGGGTGCCTACCGGATGGTGTGCCGCCATGCACGAGCTATTCATCAGCTACTGCCGGCACGACTCGGACGCTGCCAACGCGCTGGCAGACACACTCTCCAAGGCCGGACTGTCGGTCTGGCTGGACCGCAAGGGGATTCAGGAAGGCGCCGCTTTCGATACCCAGATTGAGGAGGCCATCGCCCAGACCAGGGTGGTGATCGTGATCTGGTCCGAGCACTCGGTCAAATCGCACTGGGTGCGCGCGGAAGCGGCTTATGCGCTCGGCAAGCGCAAGCTGTTGCCGATCTCTATCGATCAATCCGAACCGCCTCTGCAGTTCATGCAGATTCAAACGATCGACTTCCGCTACTGGGATCGCACCAGCAACCACCATGCATTTCAACAACTCGCCGGTGCGCTCGCGAAGCGATTGGAGGCTTCCGCCGCTTCGACCGACGCCCAGCCCCGCTCCGTGTCGCACACGTTGGCGGCCTTGAGCGCCCACGCAGTCGAGCATCCAGCCAAGAGAAGACTGGAGGCATGGATTGCCGCGGCGGGTCTTCGTTTTCCGGAAACGGTCGTCGAGGAAGAGTATCAGGACTATTTCTGCGAGAAGACCTTCATCATGGCGCAGTTCGCCATGCTGCTCGCGACCGTGACCTACCTAGTCTATGGCGCGGCCGACATGGCAATGGAATCCGGCGGCGTTCTATCCACTAGGTTCCGGTTCATGATCGCGTTGCCGTTGATGGCGACGTTCTTTGCGTTAAGTTTCAGACCCTTCGCGCGCCGACACTCGCAGGCTTTCTTCATCGCCTTCGGCGTCGTGGCAATGACATGCACCTACATGAGTGTCTATTTGATCGCCGCCGACTCGCCTTTTCGGATCGATAACGGCAACGGCACAATGAATGCCATGCTGATGCTCGGATTTCTTCCCCTGCTCCCGCTCAGCGTGGGCTCCACGATCGTGCTTGGCTCGATTATCGTTGCGGCGCATGCCGTCGTTGTCATGCAAGCAGGTATGTCACTGCCGAGCTGTTGGCTGTTTTATCTTCATGTCGGCTCGATGTTCATGGTCGCATGCTGCATTGCGTACTCGCGCGAGCGCTTCTACCGAACGGCATTCGCGGCAGAGTTCAGCTATGATCCGCCGCCCTCTGGAACCGTCCGCTATGGCTGATCTGAATAGGCGCCCGGGGCCAAGATGTCGTTCCTGGTGCATCCGCACATGTTCAGGCACCCCTGCGTCTATAGGTGCGGAACATTGTCGAGAATGAGCGTCTCGTCGGTGAGCAGGCTCCCATGGCATTGCCCACGGTGCATCAGACCTTGCGACGCCTAAAGGTATTGCCACAAGGTAAGGAAGAAGAGGTATAGCACCGTGGCTGCGATGCCAGTCGCGATCAGCGACCGCCTCATCGAAGTACCGCCGAAGATCAAGCCAAAGACGCCGAAGACGAGTCCCAGAACCCAGATAGGCGACAGCCACATCAGGCCCGTTTCGGAGATCTCGTCGAACACTACGAGGTAGGAAATGACTGTCTGCGCAGCGCTGTAGATGATGCTAACGATGTAGAAGCCGCGCAGTTGGCTCTTCTGGAGCGCCGTGGCTCGCTGGCGGCTTGCCGCGATGTACGACACCTGGAGCGTCGTTACCGCCGGCTCCCGCTGCCGCGTGTCGCTGAGCAGCTGCTCCGCCTCCTCCAGGTCGGTGCCGGCGAGCAGGTAGCTCTTGTCCTTGTTCCTAGTTTCCCACTCGCGAGCGCGCACTAGCAGGCGCGAATGCGCCTTGACCCAGGCAAGATCGGTATCGATCGTTTTCAGTAGCGCAGCGAAGCTAGTGGCGAAATCGTCGGCAGGACGGAAGAACAGCCAGTTCAGCTTGGCGACCGCCTCCGGCACGCTGGCTGTCACATCTCGGGCAATCACCGGGATGATGCGTTTGTTACACTTGCTCGCGTACTCGACCTCGTGGATGCAGGTCTTCGACAGCAGCGAGTTGGGTGTGAGCACAAAGACGAAGGTGTCTGAAGCTTCAATCGCCTGTTCAAGTTCGCGCAGCCATTCCGCCGCGGGTGGTATGTCCTCCCAGTCAATCCAGACATCGCGCTTGGCGCGCTGCAGGTGGTTGTGCAACGTTCTGACGAAGTCGCGATCCGTGCGGGAATACGAGATGAAAACGTCAGACATGCGGACTCTCGATCCCGCGCCTTAACGCTCCGTGATCGATCGCGATTCTGTGCATTGACGCAGGCAAAATCAATGCGTTTATGAACTACCGTCAATCAACTTCCACCTCCGTGAAACGCTACCCCGAGAACGCAAGGGGAGAGGGTACGGAGCCAGCGACACGTGCGGCAGACAGGAAGGTGCAACCTCCCATGCCTCACTTCACCAATCTCGGCGACGTCATCCGCCGCGATCGCGACCTCGACAAAACCGCCATCATCGATCTCGGCGGCGAACAGGTTCCGCGTGAGTTCAGCTATGCCAGGCTCGACGCCATGGCCAACGGCGTCGCCCGCGCGCTCATCCGGCGCGGCCTCGCGCGCGGCGACCGGGTCGGCATCCTCTCCGCCAATCGCGCCGAATATGTTGCGGCCTGTTTCGGCATCATGCGCGCCGGCCTCGTCGCGGTGCCGGTGAACTTCAAGTTTCCGCGCCGGACCATCCGTTTCATCCTCGACGACGCCGGGGCGAAGCTCGTGTTCTGCGACCTGCCGCGCTGCCCCGACTGTCCCGAAGACGTACCGTCGGTGCATTTCGGCGATGATGGGGCCGACGGTTTCGACCGCTTTCTCGATCCGGGTCCATTCGACGCCGTCGTGCCGCAGCCGGGCGAGCCCGCCATGTTCCTCTACACGTCGGGCTCGACCGGCACGCCGAAGGGCGTCGTGCTGTCCCACCAAAGTCACATCTGGGTGGTGGAGACGCGCCTCGCAGCAGACCTCGACCGTCACCGTTATCTTATCGCCGCGCCGCTCTATCACATGAACGCGCTGGCGCTCGCCCTGCTCGTCTGCGCCGCGCACGCCACCGTCGTGCTGCTGCCGCAGTTCACCGCCCGCGGCTATATCGACGCGATCGAACGCTACCGCTGCACCTGGCTCACCGCCGTGCCGCCGATGATCGCCATGATGCTGCGCGAGCGGGACCTGCTCTCCGGTACCGACCTCTCGAGCGTGGAATTCGTGCGCATGGGCTCGGCCCCGGTCAGCCAGAGTCTGATGGCGGCGATCCACCAGGCCCTGCCGCAGGCGGCGGTGACCAACGCCTACGGCACCACCGAGGCCGGTCCCGTCGTGTTCGGCCCGCATCCGCAAGGCTTGCCGCAGCCGGAAATGTCGGTCGGCTATCCGCATCCCAAGGTCGAGCTCCGGCTGGTCGAAGGTGACAACCGCGACGCCGCGCAGGGCGTGCTCGAGATGAAATGCCCCGCGCTCATGAACGGGTATCACAACCGGCCCGACGTCAAGCCGCCGTTCACGCCCGACGGCTTCTACGTCACCGGCGACGTGTTCCGGCGTGATGCCGACGGGTTCCATTATTTCATCGGCCGCACCGACGACATGTTCGTGTCGGGCGGCGAGAACATCTATCCCGCGGACGTCGAGCGCATGCTCGAACGCCATCCCGACATTGCGCAGGCCGCAGTCGTGCCGATCGACGACGAGATCAAGGGACAAAAGCCGGTCGCCTTCGTGGTGCCGAAGGCCGGGCGCGCACCGAGCGAAGACGAGATCAAACGTTTCGCGCTCGCCAATGCGCCGGCCTATGCGCATCCCCGCTTCATCTGGTTCACCGAGGAGCTGCCGCTCGCGTCGACCAACAAGGTCGACCGCGCGGCGCTGCACCGCCTGGCGCAGGAGCGCCTGGCGCACCGGACCGACGCGCCGCCCTCGATCAGTTGATGCGCAAGCCCGAAGACCGTGGACGACAGCTCACTCCACCTTGAAGCCCGATGCCTTCACCACGGGCCCCCAGCGGGCGATCTCCTCTTCCATGAACTGCCTGGCCTTTTGCGAATTGGAGTCGGGCATGGCCTCGAGGCCGGATGAGATCAGAACCTGCTGAAATTCCGGATTCTCCATCGCCGTATGGGTGGCCTCGGTGATGCGATCCACGATCGGCTTGGGCGTGGATGCCGGCGCGAACAGGCCCAGGAACAGCAGGCCGATCATGCCGGGAACGCCCTGCTCGATGGCGGTCGGAATATCGGGCGCCGCGGTGAGGCGCTGCGCTCCGTTCACCGCCAGGATGCGGATCTTGCCGGCGCGGTGGAGCTCCAGCAACTGTCCGGTCACGTTCGGGGTCATCATCGGGATGTGGCCGCTGACCAGATCGGTGATGCCGGGGCCGGCTCCCTTGTAAGGAATGTGAACGAGATCGTTCAGTCCGGTGAGCTGTTTGAACAACTCGCCGGACAGATTGCTCATGGTCCCGGCGCCGGCCGACCCGTATGACAGCTTGCCGGGATTGGCCTTGGCGTAGGCGATGAGTTCGTTGAGCGTCTTCACCGGCACCGACGAATGCACCACGATGGAGGTGGTGGAGACGGCGATGATGGCGATCGGCACGAAATCCTTGGCGGGATCGTACGGCACTTTCGCCATGGTCATCGGATTGAGCACCATGGTGCTGGTGCTGCCGAGCAGGATGGTATAGCCGTCGCCCGCCGCACGCGCGACGTCGCCGGTGGCGATGGTGCCGCTGCCGCCGCCCTGGTTCTCCACATAGACAGTCCCGAGCAACGTCCGCACCCGCTCGGCCCATTGCCGGCCGACGACGTCGTTCACGCCGCCGGCGGAAAACGCCACCATCAGCTTGATGGGCCGCTCCGGATATTTGCCTTGCGCGAGGCCTGGAAGCGGCGTGAGCGCCGTCGCCGAGAGCGACGCCAGGGAAAATGCCAGCAGGTCGCGCCGATTCATGTTCGTCCTCATGCTCGAGCACTCGATCTTCGCCGCAAGCTTATGGCAGGTGCGGCGGCGCCGGCCAGTACGTTTCTTGGGCAGTGCCTGCGCGACCTATGCGCGCACGTCGCGCCGCCAGCGGAACAGGTAGCGTTCGATCGGCTGCAGCATGCCGATCTCGATCACCAGCATCATCGCGACCTGCGCAATGGTCCAGGCAAACACCTGATCCATCTGGATCAGATCCGACGCCTGCCGCAGCCGATAGCCGACCCCGCTCGAGGAGCCGAGCGTCTCCGCCACCAGGCTCACGCGCCAGCCGAAACCGAAGGCGAGGCGCGCGCCGGAGAAGAAGTAGGGCAGGATCGACGGCAGGTAGATCTTCACCAGCGTCTTCCAGCGCGAGAACCGCAGCGCCTGTGCCAGCTCCACGTACTCGGCGTTCACCGCCTGCGTGCCCTGCCAGACATTGGTGACGATCAACGGCAATGCCGTCATCAGCACCACGAAGATCGGCGTCATCGGCGAGAGGCCGAACCAGATGATGGCGAAGATCGCCCAGATCGCCGACGACACGGTATTGAGCACCGGCAGGATGGGCTCGAAGAAGGTCCCGAGGGCGCGGTGGGAGCCGAGCAGGATTCCACCCGGCACGCCGAGCGCGACGGCGAGCGCGAAGCCTGCGAGCACTCGCCCCAGCGTGGTGAGGAGGTTGATCGGCAGATCGCCGGTCTCGGTGAGCTGGACCATGCGTGCAAACACGCGCTCGGGCCGCGGCAGCACGTAGGGGGGCGCGGCCAGCGAAATGAGCCACCACAGCGCGAGCAGAATGAGCGCAAGCGCGATGCGCTGAACGAATACCGGCACCCGGCCGATGCGGCCGGCGGTGTCGAGCGCGGCGGCGGTGCTCATGGCGAAAGCTTGGCCTTCTCATAGGGAGCGGTGGCAAACAGGCCGTCCGGCACCCGCCCCTCGATCGTGCCGCTGGCACGGAAGATTTCGGCCATGGTCTTGAAGGTCGCGACGTCGGCCGGCTCCATGCTGGCGATGTAGATCTGGTCCCACAGCCGGGCGTAGGCGGTCGCATCCCTGGCATCGAGATTGCTGGCCTGGCGCAACATCTCGGCGGCCTTGTCGGTCTGCTCGCGGCCGAAGCGGGTCGCCGCGATCACCGCCCGCACAAGCTTGACCGTAGCCTCGGGATGCTGCTGGCCGAACGTCTTGTGCACGATGGTGGTGGCGAGGATCGGAACCGCGTCGGTCCGGGTCATCTTCTTCCATTCGTCGACCACGCGGGCGAGCACCTGCAGCTTGAGGTCGGGGACCGACGCGATGGTGACGGCGCGCAGCGAGGCGGCATCGATGTCCCCGCGCTGCAGCAGCTGCACCAGCTGGCCCTCGTTGCCGCCGACCGGGGTGTAGTCCGATGGCTTGAGCCCGAAATTCTTTTCCAGCACCGCCGCCACGATGGCATAGGTGGCGCTGCCGACCGGCGACAGACCGAGCTTCTTGCCCTTGAGCTCGGCGACCGACCTGATCGGCGAGCCCTCCTTGGTGACGAGGGAGGCTTCCGCGATCTGCGTGGCGAGCACGATTTCGATCGGAGCGCCCTGAATGCCAAGCGTGAATGCACCCGTCGTGGCGGCAGCAAAGGCGACGTCGATCGACTGGGTGATGATCGCCTTGGTCGGCCCGTTCACATCGGCGAAGCGGACATATTCGGGCACCAGTCCCTGCTGCTCAGCGAATTTGCCGGCCTCCAGCACGGCGCCGAAGCCGACGCTGAAGCCGCTCGTCCAGTAGCCGATCTTGATCTTCTCCTGCGCGTTCGCGACCGGCAGGCCACAACCGATCGCGACGGCAAGTGCAAAGAGAACGGTGCGCGGGATCATGGCGGGGTCTCCTGTGTCGGTTCGGCCTCGAGCGAGGCACGCAACTCATTGGTGAGCGCGACGGTGCCCGTCGTTCCGATGCGCGGCTGCGGCAGCGAGATTTCGACCAGACGGCGGAGCCGGCCGGGCCGCGCCGACATCAGCACGACACGGTCGGCGAGAACGACCGCTTCTTCCACGTCGTGGGTGACGAACAGGATCGACATGCGGCGCATGGCATGAATACGGAGAAGCTCGCGGTGCATGCTGCCGCGGGTCTGGGCGTCGAGCCGCGAGAACGGCTCGTCCATCAGGAGAACGTCCGGTTCGCCGACGAGGCTGCGTGCGAGCGCGACCCGGCTGCGCATGCCGCCGGAGAGTTGATAGGGGTAGGATTGCGCAAAGCCGCCGAGCCCGACGAGGTCGAGAGTCGCGCGCGCACGGCGCAGCCGTTCTGCCGCCGGCATGGCGCCGGCTTCAAGCGCAAGCGCGACGTTCTGGATCGCCACCCGCCATGGCAGCAGGCGGTCGTCCTGGAACATGTAGCCGACGCAGCCCCAGTCCACGTTGCCATCGGTTGCCTGCCCCATCACGGCGACCTGTCCGCTGTCCGGCAAAAGCAGCCCGGCGGCCATGTTGAGAAGGGTCGACTTGCCGGAACCGGACGGGCCCAGAATGGCGACGATCTCGCCAACGGAGACGTCGAAGCTCACCGCCCGCAGCACCTCGAGCCGGCTGCCGTCGGCCGCCGGAAAGGACTTGGAGACAGCGCGAAAGGAGACGGCGGCGGCGCCGCGATCGCGTTGCATCACCCGGGCTTGGGCTGGTTCCGCACTGCGCAGGTCGGTTACGCTCGGCATGTCCGCGGATCGTAGCACAAGTCGTGCCAGAGGTCGGCCAGCACCGCCCCACCGCGCGTCCCCGGCAACGCAGCAGTCACCGGCGTATCCTCGCGGCGCGGCGTGTGGCACCGTCGCCAGCGCCGAATGCTAACGAGAGCGACGGAGAAAGTTCGGTGATACGGGGCACAAACGCCGAGGCGGATCGTCAGCTTCCCATCGGCGACGAGATTTTCCTCGACCATGTCGGGCATTTCGTGCGTGACCCCGAAGCTGCAAGTACCGCGCTCGCACGCGCCGGATTTGCGCCCACGCCGGTCTCCGTGCAGGTGAATCCCGGCCCGGATGGCGCGCCGCGCCTCACCGGCACCGGCAACGTCACGGCGATGTTCGCACGCGGCTACATCGAGGTGCTGTTCAAGACCGCGGATACCCCGCTCGGCGACCAACTGGAACGCGCGATCGCGCGCCATCCCGGCGTGCACCTCGCGGCCTTCGCGGTGGCGGACGCCGCGCTCGCGCATGGGCGGCTTGCGCGCGAAGGCTTCCGCACGCAGCCGCTCGTTCAGATGCAGCGCCCGGTCGACACCGGCGGAACGCCGGGCACCGCGGCGTTCACGCTGGCACGGGTCGAGCCTGGTGAAATGCCGGAGGGCCGCATCCAGATCCTCACCCACCGGACCGAGGCCATGGTCTGGCAACCGCGCTGGCTCTCGCATCCCAACGGCGCGCGTGCGCTCACCGGCATCACGATCGCCGTCGGCGACCTCGAAGACGCCGCGCGACGTTTTGCGTGCTTCACCGGCCGTGACACCAAATCTTCGCCGCTCGGGCAAACGATCGAGCTCGAGCGCGGCCGGGTGGACATCGTCACCGTCGAAACATTCGCGCGCATGCTGCCGGAGGTTCCGATCCCCTCGCTGCCTTTCATCGGCGCCTATTCGATTCGGGTGGCTTCGGTCGCGGCGCTGGACGAGATGCTGCAGGGGGCCGGCTTGCAAACGCGCCGACGCGAGCAAGATCTCGTCGTCCCCTTCCCCGAGGAGCTCGGGCGCGGAGCCTGGCTGTTCGCGGAGTGAGGCCGCCGCCAACCGCCGAGGGCCCAGCACCCCAACCGGCGGTCACCGACCTGTGGGCATGGCGTAGAAGCCGGCGTTGATCGCACCCATTCGGCAGGTCGATTGACGAGCCGCACCTAAGGCGGAAGACCTTGCGCATCGCCATCGTGCGCAGACGTGGGTGAGATTGCCATGCGCGCACAGCGGCAGCGAAGCGAAACTGGGAACCAGCCGGCCATTGGCGCCTGGCGCCAAATTGAAACTATCGACGGTATCCGCGCGGCCCGGTAACGGGTCTAAGCGTTAGCGTGATAGTTCCCAGATTTCTGAGCCGTTTCCGTTGCCATCCTCGGCGGACGCTCCTGCGAAAAGGTGAGTTGCGGCGGCCGCAAACTCGGTCAAGACCGGGATGGCAATGGTTGTCAGAGCTATCAGGATGATGAGCGTTTTCATCGTGCTCCTCCGTTTACACGCTTCTCCGCGCAGGGTTCGCGCTCACTCACTCGGACCTGCTGCGTAAGACTAGCGTTGCAGAACGACTCTCGGGTCGCTCGGCGGAAGAAGATGGCGGCTTTCGGCCTGGTATCTTCCGATGTCACAGCGCTGACAGCTCGTAACCGCCTTAGTCGCAGTAAGGGCCAGTCCAGGTACCCGAGCTGTCGTACTGCATCGTGCTCGATCCGCAGGTTCTGGGACCAGCAGACGCCGGAACGGCGGAGATGACGGCGAACGCAAAGGCCAGAGCCAGAGTCATCTTGGTCAACATAATCATTCTCCTCGTGTGGAAACCAAAATGGTTCATGCACTGCGGAGGTAATGGTCCGGCGCGCTGCAAATAATAGCGCGATGTGCAAATGGACCGTTCGCGTTCAGTGAATAATCCGCGCAGCGCATTGCAAGGCGCTCACTGATGCGTGACCGGCGCGCGCGTACCTCGTCACAGAATAGTTAAATGTGAGCTACGTCACATTCGATCAGCGGTCGTCTCTGGCACCACGCACATGGTCGGCGATCCGGCCGGCGCAAACCGGAGATCACGGTGCCTAAGGTATTCCTGCTCCCAGCTTTGACACTGCCGTGCCCGCAACAGCCTGAAGTCAGGCTGATCAGAACCGAGCGTACATGAACCGGCGCCGTCAGCTTCTTAGCGCTATTGGACTCGGCCTTTTGTTGCCGGGAGGGTCAGCCGCAATTCCCGGTCGGGGAATCTGTGGCGGCCTCCGAGCCGCGCAGGATGTTGCAATCGAACACCTCGGTGCAACGCCCGCGATATCCGCAATACAAGGTGTTCAACGTCCCAGCCGGGGACAGCGTCGAGGAGGTCTTTAACGCTGTCGCGCGTCAGGGATTCCAATACGTCGGCTCCGCACAACGATACGGAGATACTGAATTCGTTTTTGTGAAATGGGTGCCCGTCGACGGCGCGAGATCCGAGGATTCGGCATGAGAAGCAGATTCGCGCAAGATCAAAACAGCATCGCAAGATCACCAGATATCCAGAGCACGTTGCATGGCAAAGAACGCCTTGCGCCACCATCGGAGTAAGGCCCGTCCTCAGCCGGCTGGTGATCGACAGCAGAAGGAACGAACGCATGAGCAGGTTGGATGGATCTTGTTCAAGCGGCAGTAACCTCCGCGGATGTGATGCGGAGTTGACGCCAACCGCGCAGGTGATGATGCTCGAGAGCGATCGTTTTTTCGGAACGCCACAATTGGATTTCGAGAAGTGGAGCGAGTTCCTCCGCTCGAGTTGCGGAAATCACCCGGATGTGATCGACCCCAGCGCCTTTGCCGGTTGGGTGCGGCCCCTAAGCGTATGCGGGCTGGCCGCGGCTGCACTCAGGATCGACTGCGGTTCCACTGCTGAGAATTTCGGCCGTGACGCCTATCGATCCGAGCGGACACAGCGCGACGCTCGTCTCGCCGGAGCAGACTATTACTATGCGGTGTTTCAGGTCGCTGGCCGCTCAACGATGACACAGAACGAAGAGGTTGCGCAGCTTGCGGTAGGCGATGTCGCCTTGCTCGATGCGGCGCAGCCCGCCACATGCTCCGCCGATGACGCGCAATGGCTGCGCGTGCAGTTGCCGCGCCAGTCCCTGGTTTCCCATCTCGGATGCGAGCCGCAAGGCGGCTCATGCGCCCGCGGCGGAATTCCAGCCGCGAGTCTGCTCTTCGACCTTGTTCGGGATGCCGACGCGGCAGACGAACCGGCGTCCTCTCCGGCCGATTCCTACATGCAGCTGGCGGTCTATGATCTCCTTGGCGCGCTGTTTGCGCCGTCCGATCCGCTGCCCGTCTCGCGCCATGCGGACCGGCTGTTTGCGCGTGTCCGCGGCGTCATCAAGGAGGGCTTTGCCGATCCGGATTTCGGCCCTCGTGATGTCGCAGTCGAAACGGGGATCTCGTTGCGCTACCTCCAGAAGCTGTTCACGGCGCACGGTTCGACCTGCAGCGAGTTCATCTATTCGCTTCGTCTGGATCACGCCGCGCACCTTCTGCACCGCCGGGCGTCACTGGCAACAAGCCAGCCGCTGAGCGAGATCGCCTACGCCTGCGGCTTTCGCGACTACACCCATTTCGCGCGCAAATTTCGCCATCGATTCGGCTATCCGCCAAGCGCTCGCGCCGGCAATTGAACAGTGCGTGCCGGTACCGAAAAAAGGGCGTCACAGGCACACGACGTCCGGCGCTCGGCGGATTAAATCCTCGTCGCAAGTTCGCGCCAGGCAATCAAGACGGATCAAGTCAGCGGCTTGCATCCGGCGGACGAGCGAGTCCGCGCACGGTCGTGGCGCTCCTCCGCAACAAGAAGATCAGGAGGCTACCAATGACTATCCATTTTTTTCGGCAAGGCATGGCCGCACGTCCCGCCAGACACCTGCAAGCCAGATCAGGCCTGGTGCGTAGACTTGTTCAAGCTCAAGACGACCCGGGGAAGCAACGCATACGCGCGTGGCTCAGAGAGCTCGATGATGAACAGCTTTCGAGCCTTGGTCTTACACCTCAGGATATTCAGGTCCTGCGCGCTGATGTCCCGCGATATGACGACAACCAGCCGAGACGGAGTTGACCGTGTTCAAGATAAGCAATTCCGTGCCGCTGTCCTCATTCCTGCAGTCCGAGCGCCAAACCCGCAGCGAGCGCAGCTTCCTCATCAGTACCTGCATCCACGGCACCATGCGCAGGTTTGCGGATTGGTTTCGTTTTCTCGGCCTTTGGACCCTCCAATTGGCGCGCCACCTGGCCGTTGAGCGACTCGTGCACAACGCCATCCGCGAGCTCGATCAGCTCGACGATCGTACCCTGGCAGATATCGGTATCACACGAGGTGAGATCGAAACCGCAGTGCGCAATGGACTGCCCATACGCGGGTCCCACGAACTGCGTCAACACGATGGGACCACTGCTCCAACGCAAGAACGACTGCGTAGGTGTCAAGTCGCGACATGAGGTGATGTGGTCCAGACCAGGAGAGCACGACAATGACTGATCTGATCGAACGGACCCTCCACCGGCTGGTGGAGCAACGGCCCGGAAGGATCTCGCGGCCGGGCGATGACGAATATGCGGCGGCAACGGCGATCTGGGCCAAGCCGGTCGGCCGCATGCCGCGCGCGGTCATCCACTGCCGGACACCGCCGGACGTGCAATCGGCAATCCGAGCGGCCCGCATGTGCGACCTTGCGCTCTCCGTGCGCGGCGGCGGCCACGACTGGGCCGGACGCGCCCTGTGTGACGGGCTGGTCATTGACCTGCGTGGAATGAACCAGGTGGAAGCTGACCTCGGAAATCGTACCGCGACAATCGGCGGCGGCGCCCGTGCGTGCGACGTTCTTGCCGCCACCGATCCGCTGGACCTCGCCGCCGTAACAGGCTCGGTCGGCGCCGTCGGGATGGCAGGACTCACCTTGGGCGGCGGCTATGGGCCGCTGAGCGGCCGCTTCGGCCTGGCGCTCGACAATCTGCTCGCCGCCGAGGTCGTGCTGGCGGACGGACGCATCGTAACAGCCAAACGCGATAGTCAAGAAGAGTTGTTCTGGGCGTTGCGTGGCGGCGGCGGAAATTTCGGGGTGGTGACGGCGATGCAGCTGCGTCTGCACAGTCTGTGGAGCGTTCGCTCAGGCATCCTGGTATACCCGGCCTCCGAGGCCAAAGCCGTGCTGGGACGCTGCGCCGAGATTGCGGCGTCTGCGCCCGAGGAACTGACGGTCCAGATTGGATTCATCGGCAGCCCGGATGGCAAACCGCTGGTCTTCATCGCGCCGACGTGGAGCGGTCGGCCGGACGACGGCGAAGCGCGGATTGCGCCATTTCTTAAGGTTGGAACGCCGCTCGCCGGCGCCGTGAAAGCGACATCCTATCGGGCCTCGCTGACCGCTTTCGACACATATCTCGTCGATGGACAACGGGCTTTCATGGAGACGTGCTGGCTTCCCGCGCTGGACAGCGGCAGCATCGACGTCTTCGTCGCGGCGATGGAGATGGCGGTTTCGCCGGGTTGCGCCGTGTTCACCCACCAATTCAAAGGCGCAGCCTCGCGCGTGCCGCAGGAAGCCACGGCCTTCGGCCTTCGTCGCGACCATGTGCTCGTCGAGATCCTCGCAACCTTCCCCGATCGGTCGGACCAGCTCGAGGAACAAAGGCATCGCGGGTGGGCGCGAGCCACGCTTGCCGCCTTGGCTGCGATGGCGCTTCCTGGTGGATATCCGAACATCCTCGCCGGGTGCGACGCGGACCGCGCGACGATGAGCTATGGCCGCAACGCGGGACGGCTCCTCAAGGCCAAGCGGCATTACGATCCCGACAACGTGTTCCGCTCCGCCATCCCGCTGCCGGTCGATCGGAACAATGGGCTCGCCGGAGTCGCTGCGAACGCTCGCCCGGCGCCTGCGCCGGAGGACGGATGAAGCAGGCGTCACGGCCTTCGACGTCGATATGTGATTCGCTCTTTGAAGCCCGCCGCACGCCGCACAAGGGGGTCGCGCACTACGACGCGATCATCAACGAGTTCCTCGGGCGCCGCCGATCAGGCGGCACTGGCGAAACAGGGATTGATCACCGCCGGGGCCCGCCCGCCGCGCTCGGCACATTGATCGCGGCCGACCGGGCGAAATGGCAGGCGCTCGCTCAATCCGTGGGAATTACGGCCGAATGAGCATCGTCTCCCGATATTGTTCCGGGACCGGCCGCCGGCTGGCGCTATAGCCTACCGCAATCTAACATTCCCTCGACTGCGCGAGGGATGGGCGGATTCGTTCCCGCGTCTCCTGCCCTGCTGGTGTTTGGATCCATCACCGATTCATGACGCCGATGCTCGAAGACGTTCTGCAACGACGGCCGTACAATGCCGCCGCCCATTTCGTCGATGCCAATATCGCGCGCGGTCTCGGCGACAAGGTCGCTTTCACCGACGGCGAACGGTCGCTGACCTATGCGCAGCTGCAGGCGCAGACTTGGCGCTTTGCCGCGGCGCTGCAGGCTCTGGGACTGCGCGAGGAGAACCGCGTCATCCTCGCCTTCCACGACACCGTCGATCATCCCGTTGCGTTCTGGGGCTCCATCCGCGCCGGCATCATACCGATCCCCGTCAACACCCTGCTCACCGCCGAGCAATACGCCTACCTGTTCGCCGACAGCCGCGCCGCCGCGACCGTCGTCGCTGCGTCGCTCGCTCCGGCGGTGCTGTCGATCCGTCATCGTCTCCCGCATCTGCGCACGATCATCGTGGTCGGGGCGAACGCCCGGGAGCGCTCGGACCTCACGGACGTACTGTTCCTGGAGGACGCGCTGGCGCGCGCCGAGCCTCATCCGTTCACCGCATCCACGATGTCCGACGAGGTCGCGTTGTGGATGTACACGTCGGGCTCGACCGGCGATCCCAAGGCGGTCCGCCACATCCATACCAGCCTGATGGTGACCGCGCGGCTCATGGGCCAGGGCATTATCGGCATCCGCGAGGACGACGTCGCGTTCTCGGCGGCGAAGCTGTCGTTCTCCTACGGCCTCGGCAATGCCGTGTCGTTTCCCATGTCCGTGGGCGCGAGCGCCGTGTTGCTGCCGGACCGTCCGACGCCGCAGGCGGTGCTGGCGACGCTGCGCCGGCATCGGCCGACCATCTTCTATGCGGTGCCGTCGCTCTACGCGGCGCTGCTGGCGCATCCCGACATCGGGCCGGGTGCGGGCTCCGACCGCCTGCGCTTGTGCGTGTCGGCGGGCGAGGCGCTCCCTGCGCATCTCGGCGAACGCTGGCGCGCCGTGGTGGGCGTGGACATCCTCGACGGCATCGGCTCGACCGAGATGCTGCAGACGTTCCTGAGCAACCGGCCGGGCGACATCCGTTATGGATCGACCGGCAAGCCAGTGCCGGGATACGAGGTCAAGATCGTCGACGAGAACGGCCGCGAGCTTCCCCACGGCGAGATCGGCGAGCTCGTGGTACGCGGGCCGTCCGCCGGCGAAGGCTACTGGAACCAGCGCGACAAGACCCGCCGGACCTTCGTCGGCGAATGGACCTATACCGGCGACAAGTACCTCCGCGACGAGGACGGCTACTATTATTATTGCGGGCGCACCGATGACATGTTCAAGGTCAACGGCATGTGGGTGTCGCCGTTCGAGGTCGAGGCGGCGCTCGTCTCGCATGAGGCCGTGCTCGAGGCCGCCGTCATCGGCAAGCAGGACGGCGACGGGCTGGTCAAACCGAAAGCATTCATCGTGCTCAAGAACGGCTATGCGGCCGACGACGGCCTGCTGGAGACGCTGCGCACGCACGTGAAGGATCGCGCCGGACCGTGGAAATATCCGCGCTGGATCGACATCCGGCACGACCTGCCGCGCACTGCGACCGGCAAGATCCAGCGCTTCAAGCTGCGAGATTGAGACGACGGTTCCGCGGCGCGCGCAGAACGCGCAAGGCTTGAAAATCGGGCGCAATACGTTGTTGGTATTCCGCCCTTGCGCACTATCGCGAAGCCACACCGATCGCGCCCAACCCTGCGACAACAGCGGATATGAGTGGGCAGGAGCCCCGGCAGCGTGACACTGACCGATCGGAACTGGAGCAAAGGCAGCGCGACTGGTACGCTCAACGCCGTTCGATCACATGGAAAGAAGAACAGAGATGAGGGAGGACTTCATGAAAGCGCGTCTCGGACTCAGTAGCCTCGTGCTGGTGTTGACTGCAGGTCTTTCGGTGCAAGCCGCCATGGCAGGCCCGCAGGAGGACGTCGCGGCGGCAACGCAGAAGTGGGCTACGGTCTTTGCCGACAACAATCCAGACACCATCCTTCCCCTGTATGCCAAGGATGGTGTGTTGTGGGGCACACTCTCGCCCTCGGTACGATCGGATCCGGCCGCGGTGAAGGCCTATTTCGTGGGTGCGTTCCAGGCGTTGCCGAAGGCCACCGTCAAGTTCGGGGATCAGTTGATCCGCGTCTACGGCAATACCGCGGTCAATACCGGCTACTACACGTTCTCCTACACCAAGGACGGCGAGACCAAATCGATCCCTGCGCGCTACAGCTTCACCTTTGTGAAGGACGGCAACGAATGGAAGATCGTGGACCACCATTCGTCCGCGATGCCCGCACCTCCGAGGTAGGCCGCCAACGACTGCACAGGGCGCAATAACGCAGCTCGTTGCGCCCTGGCATGTCCATCGGCGGAATATGCTTCGCTAATTCGCCCGACACGTTATGGGAGCGCAGCTACTCACAAGACCGGGTTCCAGGCCGCCGGCACCAGCCGATAACCGGTCCCGGCCTTCTCGATGTAGCCAAGCCCTGGGAACGGGAAGTGATAGCCGGAGACCAGGAGCCTGTCGGCCGCAGCCATGTCGAAGATGCGGCGGCGTGTCTGCACCGCCTTGTCAGGCTCATGGTCGAACATGACCTGCCAGTCGGGATTGCGCAGAAACAACTCCGGCACGTTGGTGACGTCGCCCTGGAAGAACAACTGCCCCGATCCGGATGCGATCACGAACGAGGTGTGACCGGGCGTGTGGCCGCTCGTCTCGACCGCCATGATGCCGGGAGCGACCTCCCGTCCCCACTCGTAGCGCGTCACCTTGTCGGCGAGATTGGAAAAGACCTTGCGATTGAAGCCAAACGAGGTCTTGGCGAATCCTTCCGGCGCCTTGCTCATGTTGTCGTCGTTCATCCAGAACGCCCAATCGACGCTCGGCACCTTGATCTCCGCATTCGGGAAGGCCAGCGCGCCATCGGGGGTCTTGAGCCCGAGGATATGGTCGCCGTGCATGTGCGAGATCAAGACGATGTCGATGGCCTTCGGATCGATGCCCGCGGCGGCGAGCGTCGCCGGCAGCAGCCCGACGGTCGGACCGATGCCGGGACCGTAGCCGGTATCGATCAGCACGAGCTTTGCGCCGGTATTGACCACCATCGGATTAAACGGCGCGACGATGCTGCCCTTGGGCATGTAGGCAGCCTCGGCCGCTGCCAGCACCTCCGCATTGCTGACGTTGCGCACGAACGTGGCTGGGAGCGGAATGGCGCGCGCTCCGTCGCTGACCACGGTGATCTCGAAATCACCGAGCCTGGCCCGATAGAAGCTGGGCGCCTGCTTGCCGACGAGCGGAGCGGCGGCATGCGCGGGCGCCGCCGCGCAAGGGGGTGAGTGCGGCGACAGCCGCGCCGGTGAGGATGTGGCGACGAGTGTATTCGGTCATGAGATCCCCGCGGAGTCACGCGCCTCGTCGTTACACCAAGCGCACAGAAGCGCGGCGCGTGGATGCTAGCGCATTCACCTGGCCCGGCGAAGCACATGCGGGCTCGCCAGTCCCTGTGCTGCGATGCGACATTCGGCGTAAGACCAATTGTCAGGCCCAGGCCCGACCCGGCGCGTCGGCGCAAAAAATGATTTGATTTCATAGAATTGCGATCGCGTGGAACTTTCGTTCTAAGACCAGAGGCGCAAAGACAGGATAGTGCGCTGCGGTAGTTTGGCGTGATGGGGCAGTTCAGGTCGCCCATGACGGGCCCGGGACGTCCCGACCACCGCAGACCTCTGGGGGAAACTCCCATGACGACGCTGACGCTGACCCGCCAACCGGCGGCCGGGATGACGGCGGACGAACGCCGCGTCATCTTCGCCTCCTCGCTTGGTACCGTGTTTGAATGGTACGACTTCTATCTCTACGCCACGCTCGCGCCGTTCTTCGCCGCGCTGTTCTTCCCACCCGGCAACGATACCGCCGCATTGCTGTCGGCATTCGCGACCTATGCCGCCGGGTTTCTGGTGCGCCCGTTCGGCGCCCTCATCTTCGGCCGCGTCGGTGATCTCGTCGGCCGCAAGTACACGTTCCTCGTCACTATCGTGGTGATGGGCGGCGCGACCTTCGCGGTCGGCTTGTTGCCCACATTCGCGACGATCGGCTGGCTGGCGCCGATCCTGCTGGTCAGCCTGCGGCTGCTGCAGGGCCTGGCGCTCGGCGGCGAGTATGGCGGCGCGGCAACGTATGTCGCCGAGCATGCGCGGGAGAACGACCGCGGCTATGCCACCAGCTTCATTCAGACCACCGCCACCATCGGCTTCTTCCTGGCCCTGCTCGTGATCGGATTCGCGCGCTTCTATATCGACGGCAAGTCCTTCGCCGACTGGGGCTGGCGCATTCCGTTCCTGGTGTCGCTGGTCCTGCTGGCGTTCTCGGTCTACATCCGGCTCAAGCTCAACGAGTCGCCGGTGTTCAAGCGCATGAAGGCGGAGGGCAAGGGCTCGAAGGCGCCGTTGACCGAAAGCTTCCTGCGCTACCCCAACAACAAATACGTGCTGCTTGCGCTGCTCGGGGCGACCGCCGGCCAGGGCGTGGTGTGGTACACGGGGCAGTTCTACGCCCTGTTCTTCCTCACCATCACGCTCAAGCTCGACTATCTGACGGCCTACGCCCTGATCGGCCTGTCGCTCCTGATCGGCACGCCGTTCTTCATCCTGTTCGGCTGGCTTTCGGACCGGATCGGGCGGCTCAAGATCATCCTGGCCGGCTGCCTGATCGCCGCCGTCACCTACTTCCCGCTGTTTGGCGCACTCACGCACTACGCCAATCCGGGACTGGAGGCGTTCCAGCGGAACAACCCGATCACGGTCTATGCCGACCAGTCGACCTGCAACTTCCACATCTTCGTCGGCCCGTGGTCGAAGTTCTCCGATTGTGACCGCGCCCAGGACTTCCTCACCAAGTCGGGGCTGTCGTTCCAGTCGCAGGACACGGCCGGTCAGCCGGTGGCAGTCCAAATCGGCTCGACCAGGATCGAGGGTTGGGACAGCGCAAAGTGGCAGGCGGCGCTCTCCTCCGCCGGCTATCCGAAGGCGGCCGACCCGACCCAGATCAATTATGTCATGGTCGAACTGATCCTGGTCATCATGGTGCTCTACGTCACCATGGTCTACGGCCCGATCGCCGCGTTCCTGGTCGAGATGTTCCCGACCAAAATCCGCTACACGTCGATGTCGCTGCCCTATCACATCGGCAACGGCTGGTTCGGCGGCATGCTGCCGTTGCTGGCCACGGCCATCGTGGCGGCCACCGGCAATATCTACGCCGGGCTCTGGTATCCGATCGGCATCGCCGTCATGACGCTCGTCATCGGCGCGCTATTCCTGCGCGATACCAAGGATGTCGACATCGTCTCCGGCTCGGGCGTCGAGGCGCAGCAGGCCAACGCCTAGAGAGGCGGCCATGACGCAAACACGGGGGCGGCCATCGCGGCCGCCCCCGTATCGTTTGAACCGCGGCTCTGCCTCAGCGCGCGGGCGCAGCGCCCGCGTCATTTCCGCAAATATCCGGACGCGGCTTCTCTCCCCGCCGGTCGGGCGGCACCCTGCAATTGTCGAGGCGCTGCTCGTCACTGCCCTTGCCGCCCAGCCGCTCCTTGCCGGTGCGGGTTGGGCCTGCCGGGCCTTGATTCGCGTGCGCTCGATTCGTGTCGGCTTGCTCGCCGGCCGCTGGATGCGTCGAGGCAAACCCCGCTTGCACGACGAGGATCGTGGTCACGGCGTAGCCCAGAACTCGCAGCACCATCGCAAGCCCTCCTCGTAACCGCACGTTAATACCAGCCGCCGATTTTGGCGACGGGTCCAACGGGCGCGAGGCCGAACCTGCGGTTCTTGCTGTCAGAACAAGAACGCGGGCGCCACCCGAAACCTGCGCCGGCTCAACGCCGGCGACGGTACGGAACGCGAAGGTCAAGCAGAAGATCGGCGTTCACCGACAGGCGCTCGGATCCGACGCTCCACCGGAGCGCCCGATCCGCCTCAAAAGCTCGAACGCCGTGATGCGCGGCTCGTGATCAAGCCGCCATCATCTCCCGCGTGCCCTCACGTCCGTCCTTAGGGCCGGAGAGCTGGCTCCGATAGAAGTCAAGTACGAAGAGACGAATCGCCGACGACAGATTGCCGTGTTGGCGTCCCGAATCGATCGTGCCGACGAGCTCCGACAACGTCATGCCGCGTCCCCCGGCGATCTCCTTCAGTCCCCTCCAGAAGGCATCTTCCAGGCTCACGCTGGTCTTATGACCGGCGACGACGATAGAACGCTTGACGACTGGTGATTTCATAAGGCACCCCCGTTGCTGTAGTAAATTCGAGACATGGGAACAGGAAATTTGTGTCGCACTGTGGCGGCGCGGAAAGAATTCGGGAGCGTTGCAAAAATCACACAAACTGGAACTGCAATCCCGTGCGCGTTCGTCACCAGCGCAGTGAAACACATTCTCTGAGCAACTTTAGCCCGCGCATGTGAACGGCTTCACACCGGATGCGACGTGACGAACATAGTGTTCTCCGCATCGCTCGATCCTGCATCTCGCAGTCGAGCGCGGCGGAGGTACTGGGATGGCGCTCGGCCTTGCGCAATTGCGGCAGCGGCAACCGACCGAATGGACGCGGTGGAAGGCGATCGAGCGTCCGTTGTGGGCACGTCGCGCCGACGAGACCAGAGCAGCTCACGCGCCGTTAGCCCGCTATCTCGAGGGTTGGGCGCAAGCCGATCCCGCCAAGATCATTGCTGCAGTTGCACCCGGATACCGCTTCCACGATCCGCTCATCGGCGCCTTCACGCAGCACTCACTGCCGCGGTACTTCGACGATCTGCAAGCGCGCTGCGCCCGGGCGGGCGCCATCCTGCGCCAGGATCTCGCCTTCTTGCTGTGCGGTCCGATGGATGAGCCGCTGATGGGGGGAGAGCTTGCGTTCTGGAGGGAAGCGCCTCGCATCGGATTGACCGGCATCGCGCGAATCAAATTCGTCGCAGCAGGCGTGATCGCCGAAGACGTGGCCTACGACCTCAACCTCGCATCCGACCTGCTGCGGCAGGCCGATGTCGGCCAGCGCGACGAGTGCCGATTTCCCGCCGGTTAGCGCGGCCAGGGTCGCGCGGTTAAGGCGCCCTGTATTCCAGCGCCCGCTTCGCCTGTTCGACAATGGCGACGGGTGTGGCGAAGATCCTCTCCGCCAGCGCCTGCAATTCCTCGCCCGAGATGGGATCGATGACGACGCCGAGCTTCTGCGCTTCGGCCAGCAGCTCCTTGTCCCGCATCGTCGCCATGAAGGCCTTGCGCAGCGCCGCCAGCCGGTCGGCCGGCACCCCGGGTGACACCATGTAGGGCCGACCGAAGGTCTCCGAGCTGTAGATCAGCTCCATTACCCGGCGATTCTCGGGCGTCCTGGCGAAGTCGACCGCGAGCGGCACGCCGAGCCTGGTGATCTCGGGGTGGCCCTGGTCGTGCTCCTGTACCAGCACCCGCATGAAGCCCGATTTGAGCCAGTCCGGACGCTGCGCCCGCAGGCTCGACCAGCTGAAGCCACACAGCCCCTTCACCTCGTCCTTTTCGATGGCCAGCGTAATCTCGCGGGTGCCGGGATACCCACTGACGAGCCGAAACCTGCTGCCGGTCATGTTGTTGAGCATGGCCGGATAGTCGCGCGTGGAGGTGCCGGGCTGGCTGGCGCCGATGATCAGTTCCTGCGTGAGCAGGTCCTGGAAGGATTTCACCGCCGCGTCGGCGCGCGCGATGCAGACATAGTGGTCGATGGTGGCCGAGCCGAGATGAACGAACTTGGTCGCGTCGTGGCGCAGACGCCGGGTGTCGCCGAGCAGCGCGTCGAGCAAGGCGTCGAGAACCGCGCTGTTCTGCAACGCACCGATCGCCGTGCCGTCCTGCGGCGCCACGTTGTAGATGTAGGCCGCGGCGGCATTGCTCCCGGCGCCCGCCATATTGGTCACCACCATGGCCGGATTGCCCGGGATGTGGCGGGGCATGTGTCGGGCGAGCAGCCGGGCGTAGATGTCGTAGCCGCCCCCGGCGGAGGACCCGACGAT
Source organism: uncultured Alphaproteobacteria bacterium (assembly GCA_963739385.1). Taxonomy (GTDB): domain Bacteria; phylum Pseudomonadota; class Alphaproteobacteria; order Rhizobiales; family Xanthobacteraceae; genus VAZQ01. The sequence continues at coordinate 52,122 of CAVUAI010000005.1, read as the reverse complement.
CACCGTGATCTGCCGGCCCTTGTAAAACTGCGCAACCGCCTCCTGGCCTCGTACAGGGTCGAACGGCAGTGCCGCGATCGCAAGAATCGCGGCGCATAGCAGCCCGCGCCACATCGCTTCCTCCCTGGATCGGGGCGGCTCGACGGCCGCGTCCATTGGCGCAGAGCGTACAAAGGCAATGATGCCCCGCACAAGTGCGTGTCGCACATCGCGCCGTTTCTTGCCGGTGGGGCTTTTCCGGTGCTGATTTTATCCTATCTTTTGACCATGAGCGACGACACCGAAGCCATGTTCAACGTGCTGCGGCAGTCGGCCGACGCCGATGCCGTGACGGCGATCGAGCATCTGATCCATGACGCACCCGACGCTGCGCTCTGCCGCATCAATGCCCTGGACTTCGCCGCCAAGAACGGGCTCAACGAGGAACGCGCAATTGCCGCCTTCCTGCACGCGTCTCGAATCGGAATCTTCGACCTCTCCTGGAACGTGCTCTGCCCCGGCTGCGGCGGCGTGCTGGATGCCAACGCGACGCTGAAGACCGTCCATCGCGAGGAGTACGAGTGCGCGCTTTGCGCGGCGGGATACCAGCCGACCCTCGATGAGATGGTCGAGGTGGTCTTCACGGTCATGCCGCGCGTGCGCAGGATCGTTGCACATGATCCGGGCGCACTTTCCATCTGGGAATACTTCCGCCAGATTTTCTGGAGCTCGGGCATCGATCTTCCTGCTGACTTCGAGCGGATCATCGAGGATCTCACCCTCGACTCCGTGGAATTGCCGCCCGGCGAGAAAGCCATCCTCTCGGTGCAGCTACCGGCGGAATTCGTGATCGTGTTCGAGCCGGTCACGCATGCAGCCCAGTTTCTCGACGTCAAGGGCGAGCCGACGCGCGAACGGCAGAACCTGTCGCTCGTCTACAACAGGGTGCGGGCGCCGACGGGTACGATGGAGCTGCGCCCTGGTCCGTTTCGCCTGGCGCTTGAGAACCGCACCAACGCGCGCGTGTTGCCCAGCCTGTGGATCGCGGGTGACCCGCTCCACAAGCTTCTCGGCAAGCGCAAGCCGTTCCTGACGGCGAAGCGCCTCCTTACCAACCAGACCTTCCGCGACGTCTACGGCACCGATACCCTGGACGTCGATCAGCGCCTCAACATCACCAGCCTTACTTTCCTGTTCACCGATCTCAAGGGCTCGACCCAGCTCTACGAGCGCGTCGGCGACCTGGTCGCGTACGACATCGTCAAAGCGCATTTCCATGTCCTGACCGAAATCGTCGCCTCGGAAGCGGGGGCGGTGGTGAAAACCATCGGCGACGCGGTGATGGCGACGTTCCCGACGCCGGATCGCGCGGTTGGTGCCGCATTGCGCATGCGCGAGGCCATGCGCAAGCTCAATGACGAGCGCAGGAACGAGGACCTGCTGCTCAAGATCGGCATTCACGAAGGCCCGTGCCTCGCGGTCATTCTCAATGACCGCCAGGACTATTTCGGCCAGACCGTGAACATCGCCGCGCGGGTGCAGAACCTCGCGGTCTCGCGCGCGATCTTCGCGACCGGGCCGGTGGTCGAGCATGCCGGGACATCGCATCTGCTGGAAACCAGCAGCCTCAAGCCGGTGCCGAAGCGCGCGGCGCTCAGGGGCATTGCCGACGAGATGACGGTGTACGAAATCCCGTAAGCATCGCGAACGTTCGCGCTGTGCATGCCTCATGTTCCCCGGCCTGGAGATTGATGCCGCGCTCCCGATCGCGGTTTCCCGCAGATGCCGCAATCTTGCAAACGCGCTTGACAGAGGCGGCGCCCGCCCGTACTGAACTGTTCAGTTAATTAACTGACTGGTATAATGCTGATGCCGCCTGACCCACTCAGCGCCACCTTCGCGGCACTGGCCGACCCGACCCGCCGCGCCATCCTCGCGCGCCTCGCCGTCGGCGAGACCTCGGTGACGGAGTTGGCCGAGCCGTTCGACATGAGCCTGCCCGCCGTCTCCAAGCACCTCAAGGTGCTGGAGCGTGCCGGCCTGATCGTCCGAAGCCGGGAGGCGCAGTGGCGGCCTTGCCGGATCGAACCGCACGCCCTCAAGCAGGTCGACGGCTGGCTCGAACGCTATCGCCGCTTCTGGGACGCGCGCCTGGACCGGCTGGACGACTACCTGCGCACGCTGCAGGCACAGGACAAGAAGCGTGGGCGCAAGAAGTAGCGCCGCTCTCATCGCAATCATCAACCAACCTGCGGAGTGAAGTTATGCAGTTGAATCCTTACCTCGTTTTCGATGGGCGCTGCGAGGCGGCGTTCAATTTCTATCAGAAGGTGCTCGGCGGGAAGATCGAAGCCATGCTGCCGCACGAGGGCACGCCGGCGGAAGCGCACGTGCCGCCCGAATGGCGCAAGAAGATCATGCATGCCCGTCTGGTCGTGGGCGACAAGGTGCTGATGGGCTCGGATGCGCCGCCCGACCGCTATCAGGCAATGAAAGGCTTCTCGGTGACGATCGGACTCGGCGACCCGGCCGAAGCAGAACGGATATTCGATGAATTGGCGAAGGACGGGATCATCCACATGCCGATTCAGCCGACCTTCTGGGCGTCTCGCTTCGGCATGCTGGTTGATCGCTTCGGCACCCCCTGGATGATCAACTGCGAGCCGGCGATCGACGCCGCGCGGCCGGCGGAGCGTGCGCGGGCGTCCTGATCGGCGAGACTGACCGGCAGAGATTTCGAAACCCGTTGCGCCGACCCGAGAACCGTATCGAACGAGAAGCTGCCCCCGGCACACTACAACCGGTTGCAAAATTGCAAGCAGTGCCGGGACCGGTAACGCGGGGATGATCCGCCGGGCGCGCCTGGCCTTGGTCTCCCAACCGATCCGCGACTACACGGAGTGCTGCCGCATGTCGCTTACGCTCTATTTTCATCCGCTGTCGTCCTTCTGCCAGAAGGCGCTGATCGCGCTCTACGAGAACGAAACGCCCTTCCAGCCGCACATCGTCGATCTGGCCAACGCAAAATCGCGCGCGGATTTCGAGAAGGTCTGGCCGATCGGCAAGTTCCCGGTGCTGCGCGACGACGCGAGGGACCGTACGGTTCCCGAATCCAGCATCATCATCGAGTACCTCGCGCAGCACTATCCCGGCAAAACACAGCTCGTGCCGGCGGACGGAGAACTGGCGCGACAGACCCGCCTGCAAGATCGCTTCTACGATCTCTACGTGAACGTGCCCGTGCAGAAGATCGTCACCGACCGGCTGCGGCCGGCGGGACAGCATGACTCCTACGGCGTGGAGCAGGCCAAGGCGCTGCTGCGGACCGCCTGCGGCATGATCGAGCAGGAGATGGCGGCGAAGCATTGGGCCATGGGCGCGGCGTTCAGCATGGCCGACTGTTCCGCCGCACCGGGATTGTTCTACACCAACCTGATCATGCCGCTCAGCGAGAACCACAAGAATGCGGCGGCGTATCTCGGGCGCCTGATGGACCGTCCGTCCTTCGCGCGCGCGGTCAAGGAAGCACAGCCATATCTCGCGCTGTTCCCGAAGTAGAGCAAGCTCCGGGCCGCCCGCTCACGTCTGGAGAGGAGCCTCGACATGGGGCGGAGGGATCAGGCAATGAGCAGCGGTGGATTGTCCCAGGCGCGGCTTGCGCGCATGCATGAGGTCATGGCCGGCCACGTCACGCGCGGCCGGGTGCCGGGCCTGGTCACGCTGATCAGCCGGCGCGGCGAGACCCATGTCGATGCCATCGGCATGAAGGCATCCGGCGGCAGCGACCCGATGCGCCGCGATACCATTTTCCGCATCGCTTCGATGACCAAGCCGATCACCGCGGCAGCCGCCATGATCCTGGTCGAGGAGGGGAAGCTGCGGCTGGATGAACCGGTCGATGCGTGGCTGCCCGAGTTGGCCGATCGCAAAGTCCTGCGCGCGATCGACAGCGCGCTCGACGATACCGTGCCGGCCAGACGGCCGATCTCGCTACGCGACCTGCTGACCTTTCGTCTCGGCCTCGGCGCGGTGATGGCGCCGCCGGGGCAGTATCCGATTCAAAAGGCGATGGCCGACGCCGGCGTCGCCCCCGGCCCGAACCCCGTGTCTTTCGGACCGGACGAGCTGATGAGACGCTTCGGCGCCTTGCCTTTGCTGCATCAGCCGGGCGAGAAGTGGACGTACCACAGCGGGTCCGACATCCTGGGCGTGCTGATCGCCCGCGCCTGCGGCCAGACGCTGGAGACCTTCCTGCGCGAGCGCATCTTCACGCCGCTCGGCATGAAGGACACCGCATTCAGCGTGCCCGCGGCCAAGGTCGACCGGCTCGCAACCTGCTACCAGACCGATGCCGCAACGGGCGCGCCCGCGATCTTCGACGAGGCCACCGGCGGCCGCTTCGCCCGCCCGGCCGTATTCGAGTCCGGCGGCGGCGGGCTGGTATCGACCGTCGATGACTATCTCGCCTTCAGCCGGATGATGCTGAACAAGGGCAAGCTCGAAAGCGAGCGCATCCTGTCGCGGCTCTCGGTCGAGCTGATGACCACCGACCAGCTCACCCCGGAGCAGAAGGCGGCCTCGCCGTTCTTCCCGGGCTTCTGGGACAGCCGCGGATGGGGCTTCGGATTGGCCATTGTGACCCGGCGCGACGATGTCGCGGGAGTTCCCGGACGCTTCGGCTGGGATGGCGGCTATGGCACGTCCGGATATGCCGATCCCACGGAGGACATGGTTGCGATCCTGATGACCCAGCGGCTCTGGGATACCGCTAGTACGCCGGTGGTCTATCTCGATTTTTGGACCCAGGCCTACCAGTCGATCGACGACTGAGATGTGCGCATGAGCCGCGCTGGGCAGTGAACCGACGGGATAATCAGTCGCCTCGCGGCGTGCCGGTGCGCCCATGCGCCACGCATCCGCCCTGCGGACCTCGATGGCCGTCGCGGGGACGCCAAAAAAAGATGTTTCAACCTGTCGATATGGCAGCACGTCGTTCGTCGTGACCCGTAGAGCGAGGGATTGACGCCCGGCCGAGGCCGCGCGGAACCCCAAGCCGGGAACCAGAAGGAGAGATGGCAATGCGCTTCATGCTGATGGTCAAGGCCGACAAGAATTCCGAGGCAGGTATTCTGCCCGACGAGCAGCTCTGTCTGGTCGAAATGGGGAAATACAACGAGGAAATGATCAAAGCCGGCGTGCTGCTCGCAGCCGAGGGACTGCACCCGAGTTCGAAGGGCGCGCGCGTCAAGTTCTCCGGCAATAAGCGGACCGTGATCGACGGCCCTTTTACGGAGTCGAAGGAGCTGATCGCCGGATACTGGCTCATCCAGGTGAATTCGATCGAAGAGGCGATCGAATGGGTCAAGCGCTGCCCGAATCCCACGGGAACAGAGTCCGAGATCGAGATTCGCCAGGTGTTCGAGCTTGCAGACTTCGGTTGCGCCCTCAACCCCGATCTCCGCAAGGCTGAGGAGCACCGGCGCGAGCAGATGGCTGCGAAGCAGTAATTATCGTCCATTGCCCAGGAACAGCGGGGGCGAACCGCAAGCGCACCCGAACGCGGGGCAAATTCGAAAAAGATCGTTCGGCGTGTCGATCTCAAGCTCGGCCGTTCGTCGTGAGGACGAGGCGGAGAGCCAGGCCCGGTCGCCGTCATCAACCCAGAACCTGATGGAGCCAACGATGCGATTCATGATGCTGATGATCCCCAAGGGCTACGAACAGGCCGCGCCGGGTACGATGCCCGACCCCAAGGCCGTCGCTGCGATGATGAAATACAACGAAGCCCTGCAGAAGGCCGGCGTGCTGCTCGCGCTGGATGGCCTTCATCCGCCGTCGATGGGCGCGCGCGTATCGTTTGCCGGCGGCAAGCCCACGGTGACCGACGGGCCCTTCGCCGAGGCCAAGGAGGTGCTCGGCGGCTACTGGATGATCCAGGTGAAGTCGAAGGAAGAGGCGATCGCCTGGGCCTCGCGCTGCCCGGGTTCGGACAACGAGGTGATCGAGATTCGCCAGGTGCAGGAGTTCTCGGACTTCCCCGCCGACGTGAAGGAGGCTGCGGCCAAGTTTCCGGAGCTGCAGGCCCAGTTCGGGCAGGACCAGCGATCGTGACGCGGTGGCCGCGGGCGCGCGACCGAAGCCAAAAAATGCTTCGGCGTGTCGATTTCGCCGACCGTCGTCCAACAGGGATGCGAGCACAAGCTCACTGCCGGTCATGACGCGCGCAGGCAGTTCCCGAAGCTCAGATGGAGATGTGACAATGCGATTCATGATGATCTACAAGCCCGCCGACACCAAGGACATGGAAGCCGGTGTTCCCCCGACCCAGGACGAAATCGTAAAAATGGGGACGTTCATCGACGAGATGGCGAAATCCGGCGTGCTGCTTGCGACCGACGGATTGCAGCCGAGCTCGAAGGGCGCCCGCGTCCGGCTGTCCGGAGGAAAGCTCACCGTCACCGACGGTCCCTTCGCCGAGACCAAGGAGCTGATCGCCGGCTTCGCGATCGTGCAGGTCAAGTCGAAGCACGAGGCGATCGAATTGGCCGAGCGCTTTCTCAAGCTGGCGGGCGACGGTGAGAGCGAGATTCGCCAGATGTACGATACGCCTGCGTTCGCTGCCTAGCGAAGCTCCTGCGTCATGCGCGGGCTTGACCCGCACATCCCATCGAGCACGCAGATTCAAAGTGACGGATGCCCGGGCAAGCCCGGCAATGACCCCGCAGGCTCGACTTCATACGCAGCGGGGCAACTCGTCGTGGGCGCGCCCTTGCGCGCAACGCTGAGGATGCTCTAAGCGGTAGCCCGTGACGGCTGCCGATACCCATCGTGCCATCGACGCGGTCTGGCGGATCGAGTCGCCGAGGCTCATCGCCGGACTCGCACGCATCGTGCGCGACGTCGGCTTGGCCGAGGAGCTCGCGCAGGACGCGCTCGTCGCGGCGCTCGAGCGCTGGCCAGCTTCCGGCATCCCGGACAACCCCGGTGCCTGGCTCATGGCCACCGCCAAGCATCGCGCGATCGACCGGCTGCGGCGCAGCAAGCTGATCGAGCGCAAGCACGCGGAGCTTGGGCACGAGCTCGAGGCCGGGCAGGCGGCGGCGCCGGATCTCGACGCCGCGCTCGACGATGAGGTGGGCGACGATCTGCTGCGCCTCATGTTCGTCTCCTGTCATCCGCTGCTGCCGACCGAAGCGCGCGTTGCGCTCACGCTCCGCCTGCTGGGAGGTCTGACGACGGAAGAGATCGCGCGCGCGTTCCTCGTCCCGGAGCCGACCGTCGCCCAGCGGATCGTCCGCGCCAAGCGGACACTGACCGAGGCGCGGGTCCCGTTCGAGGTCCCGCGCGGGGCCGATCGCGCCGCCCGCCTGGCGTCCGTGCTCGAGGTCGTCTACCTCATCTTCAACGAGGGTTACGCCGCCACCGCCGGCGACGACTGGATCCGCCCCGCCCTCTGCGAGGATGCGCTTCGTCTCGGCCGTGTTCTGGCCGGGCTTGCCCCGGACGAGCCGGAGGTCCACGGCCTCGTCGCGTTGATGGAGATCCAGGCGTCGCGCTTTGCCGCGCGCGTCGGCCCCTCGGGAGAGCCGGTGCTGCTGCTCGATCAGGACCGGGCGCGCTGGGACCAGCTCCTGATCCGTCGGGGTCTCGCCGCGCTCGAACGTGCCGAGGGACTCGGCGGGGCACTCGGCCCCTACGCGTTGCAGGCCGCAATCGCCGCCTGTCATGTGCGGGCCCGTACCGCTGCGGAGACGGACTGGGCGCGCATCGCGGCGCTCTACGAAGCGCTTGCCCGGCGGGCGCCATCCCCGGTCGTGGACCTCAATCGTGCGGTCGCGGTCGCGATGGCGTTCGGGCCTGCCGCCGGCCTCGAGCTCGTCGACGCGTTGAGTTCGGAGCCGTCGCTCAAGTCCTACCACCTCGTCCCGAGCGTGCGCGGCGACTTCCTCCGGAAGCTCGACCGCTTCGACGAGGCCCGTGCGGAGTTCGAGCGCGCGGCATCGCTCACGCGCAACGCACGCGAGCGGGCGCTGCTGCTCGAGCGCGCCGCCGCCTGCGTCCGCGCCTCCATCCGGCCGTGAGCGTCCTGACGAAACCGCACCGCGTGCGCCGTTTGCCGGCTCGCCGGCTTTGCCGCACGTCCGTCCCTCACCCCGCGTACAGCCGCATCACCAGCCGCCGCGCCAGCACACCCGCAACGCGCCGGCGGTAGTGGCCGGGGGTGAAGGTCGTCTTCATCGACATGATCTGATCGCGGACGAGATCGTCGAGCCGCTTGAACACGCGCTCGTCGAGCGCGCCGCCGCAGAGCCTGTCGGTACCCTGCAGCAGCACCGGCCGCGGGTTGGTTCCGGTAAAAGCCACGCGCAGGTCGGCAAGCGTATCGCCGTCCCGGCGCAACGCGACAGCTACTCCGGCCACCGGGTATTCGATCGAACGGCGGATGCGAATCTTGTCGTAGGCCGAGCGCAAGCCTGGGGTGTTGTTCGCCCGCACCGCGGTGACCAGCTCTCCCGGGTGCAGCGCGAGATAGTACTTGCCGTCGCCGAGCGTGTCCGTGATCGGTTGGTCCTGACGCGAGTAGCCGATATAAAGGTCCATGAGCGGTAGCGTGCGCGGGCCGGCGGGTCCTGCGAGCTCAACCTCCGCGTCCAGCGTCAACAAGGCCGGCGCGAGATCGCCGCTAAACGTGGCAAAGCAGACCCCGCGGCTCTTGGGCGCAACATGGCAGATGTCGCCCGTGGTTTTGAGGCAGTGGTTGTTGGCAGCGCGCCACCATTCGCTCTGGTTATAGAACAGGCAGCGGGTGTCGAGACAGAGATTGCCGCCGACCGTTCCCATGTTGCGGTGGGTCGGCCCCGCGATGAAAGCAGCGGCCTGCGCCACCACCGGATAGTGCTGCATCACCGCGGGATGCGCGGCCAGCTCAGCCAGGGTGACCGCGGCGCCGATCTCGATCGTCTTCGCATCGGCCCTGATGGCCCGCAGCTCCTCGACCGTGTTGAGATCGATGAGCACCGGCGGCGCGACGATGCCGCGGCGGATATTGACCATGAGATCGGTGCCGCCGCCAAGGAGGCGGCTGTCGGGATGGGACGCCCGCACCCTGATCACGTCGTCCAATGTGGTCGGACGCACGAGCTGAAATTCCGGGAGCGCATCCATCAGGCGTCTCGGCCGTTCCCCGCCTTGCTGCTTCCGCGCCGGCGCTTCTCCAGCGCCGCGAAGACACGGTCGGGGGTGACCGGCAGGTCGTTGAACCGCAGGCCGACGGCATCGGCGATGGCATTCGTCAGCGCCGGCAGGAAGGCCGCGAGCGAGCCCTCGCCCGCCTCCTTGGCGCCGAACGGGCCGTACGGATCGTTGCTTTCCACGATGCCGACCTCGATCGGCGGAGAATCCTCGATTGTCGGCACGCGATAGTCGAGCATGTTGCCGGTGATGAGGAGGCCCTCGTGATAGGCGGTCTCCTCGCTCATGGCCTGGCCCATGCCCATCCACACCGAGCCCTGTACCTGGCCTTCGACGGTGAGCCGGTTGAGCGCCTTGCCGCAGTCGTGCGCGACCCAGACCTTGTCGACGTTGACCACGCCGGTCTCCTCGTCGACGCTGACCTCCACCACCTGCGCCGAGTAGCTGTAGCCCATGGTGCCGCCGATGGCGGAGCCGCGATACTTCTTGCCGCCATGCGATTCCGGGATGGTCGAGTAGTTGCCCGTCACCGTAATCGTGCCGGTGTCCCTGAGCGCTTCGGTGACCACCTCGTTGAAGGTCATGCCTTTATCCTGCGCGCCGGCGCGATAGAGCTCGCCCAGGCACTCGATCTCGTCGGGCTTGGCATCGAGCTTGCGGGCGGCCGCGGCCACCAGCACGCGTTTGAGATTGCGCGCCGCGTCGATGGCCGCATTGCCGACCATGAAGGTCACGCGCGAGGAATAGGAGCCGTTGTCCTTCGGCACCACCTCGCTGTCGCCGGTGACGACGCGAATGCGCGACAGATCGAGCCCGAGAACCTCGGCCACGGTCTGCACCAGGATGGTCGACGAGCCCTGGCCGATATCGGCCGCGCCGGAGAGCACGACGATCGACCCGTCGAAATCGAGCTTGATCTTGACCGTCGCATGCGGCTCGCCGGTCCAGTTCACCGGCTTCGATGCGCCGCTGATATAATGCGAGCACGCAAATCCCAGGCCCTTGCCTTTCGGCAGCTTGCCCTTGCGCGCCGTCCAGCCGCTTGCCTGCTCGACCCAGTCCACGCATTCGGGCAGCCCGTAGCTGTTCACCATCAGATCGTTGTCGGTGAAGGTGGGCGCGGTGAGATAGTTCGCGCGCCGCACCGCCAGCGGATCGAGGCCGAGCTCGCCCGCCATCTCGTCCATGAGGCTCTCGAAGGCGAAGCGGATGTCGACGGTGCCGTGGCCGCGGAACGCGCCGCAGGGCGGCGTGTTGGTGAGCACGCGTTTGCCGATATATTTGACGTTGTGCAGGTCGTAGATGGCGTAAAGCATCGAGCCGGCATAGAGAATAGTCACGACGCCGTAGCCGGAATGGGCGCCGCCGCGCTGGTAGCATTCGCATTCCACGGCGGTGATCCTGCCGTCCTTGCGCATGCCGAGCTTGAGCCGTATGTCGGTCTCCGGCCGGCCACGATGGGTGATGAAGGTCTCCTCGCGGTTGACCATCATGCGCACGCTGCCGCCAGCCCGACGCGCGAGCAGCGCGGTGATCAGCTCAACGTTGAGACATTCGGTGCGGCAGCCGAAGCCACCGCCGACATGCGGCTTGACCACGCGGATGCGCGACATGTCCATGTCGAGAATCTGCGCCAGCATGAGATGAACGTAATACGGGACCTGCGTGCTGGCGTGGACGGTCATGCGCCCGCGCACGGCATCGTATTCCGCGACCGCGGCATGCATCTCCATCTGGTTCTGGCAGACCTCGGCGCAGTTGTAGGTGCTCTCGCGCACGAGGTCGGCTTGCTGGAAGCCCTGCTCCACGTTTCCAAGCTCGAACAGCACGTCGCGTTCGATATTGTTGGGCTTGTGCTGGTGAATGTTGCCGGCACCCTCCGCCATCGCGTCCCGGCAGGTGTAATACGCCGGCAATTCACGAACCGTGAGCCTGATCAGGCCGATCGCCTTTTTGGCGGTGGCGTCGTCGACGGCGGCGACGGCCGCCACCGGCTCGCCGCGATAGCGCACCTTGTCGCGCGCCAGAGGATGCTCGCTGCGTGCGATCGGAAGTACGCCGAAGGTCTTGTCGCAATCGGCGCCGGTGACAATCGCTTTCACGCCCGGCAGACGCAAAGCCGCGGAAATGTCGACGTCGAGAATCTCGGCATGCGAGTAAGGGCTGCGGTAGATGCGCCCCGCCAGCATGCCCGGCGTAATAAGGTCGGCTGTATATTTTGCTCTGCCCGAGACCTTTTCGGGCCCGTCGACCATGGGCACGTAGTTGCCGATATTATGCGTCGGCACGATCTCGCTCACGGCGCCACTCCGGCGGCGTTGAGCTCGGCGGCGTATTTCACCGCCTCGATGATTTTGACGTAGCCGGTGCAGCGGCAGATGTTGCTGCCGAGCGCGTCGCGAATGTCGTCTTCGGTCGGATGTGGATTGCGCCGCAGCAACCCTGCCGACGCCATGATGAATCCCGGCGTGCAGTAGCCGCATTGCGCGCCAAGCTTTTCATGGAATCCACGCTGCACCGCCGAAAGGCGGCCATCGGTTCCGAGCGACTCGACGGTATCCACCCGCTGATGTTCGACGCTCGCGGCCAGGGTCAGGCACGACAGCCGCGGCCGGTCATCGACCAGTACCGTGCAGGCGCCGCACTCGCCGCCATCGCACCCGGTTTTTGTTCCAGTGAGGCCGACGGTTTCCCGCAAATAGTCCAGCAGCAACACATTGTCGGGCACCGCGTCCACGCGCGGCCGGCCGTTGAGCGTGAGTTCGAGAATGCGGGCCATGTGCCGTTCCAATACCAACATTCGGCACTCCGTTCAAATCGGTCGGCGCGTGCGTTGGCGCAAGTGTGTTCATCGGGACTGCAAGGCGGTTTCGCTTGCGCGGGCGTCGTCCGCACCCGACGTTTTGCTATTCTCGATCGCCAAATAGAAATAGCGGGATGAGGACATGGCAATCGCGTGGACATACCTGATCGTCGCCGGGCTGTTCGAGATCGGTTGGCCGATCGGCCTGAAGTGGGCGCAACAGCCGGGCCGGACGATCGTGGGCATCATCGTGGCGGTCGTGGCCATGGCGATCAGCGGTCTGCTGCTCTATCTCGCGCAGCGGGATATTCCGCTCGGCACCTCATATGCGGTCTGGACCGGCATCGGCACGGTCGGGACCTTCGTCGTGGGCGTGTGGTTTTTCGGCGACCCGGGCAGCTTCGCACGCTGGCTCGGCGCCGCGCTCATCATCGCCGGCGTCGTCACCCTGAGACTGGCGAACTGAAGGGAATCGCCCGGGTCACCCGCGGCGCATACGGCTCGCCGTCTATTCTGCCGCCGTCTGCCGCAGTCCCAGCTGCCGCAGGGAGTGGTCGATCCACAGCCGCGTCAGCTTTTCCGAAACGCCGTTCTGCCCGAGCCGCGCGCGCAGACTTTCGAAGTCCACGCGATCGAGGTCCTGGTCCTGATTGAAGCAGGAGAACACCACGCTTTCGACCCCGCTCGCAGGATCGCGATGGACCTGCAGGCACTGCGCGCAGATCTCCTTCATCATGCACTGCATGGGCGAGTTTATGGACGCGATCGCCTTGTGGCCGGGCTTGAGATGTTGCGCGAGGATGCCTTGCCGCGCCCGTCCGACCGCCGCCATCATGCCGTCGGAGCCGATCGCGATCACGCGGTCGACATCGCCGAGCGCAATCGGCGTCGGTCCCAGCGCGCCCGACCCGTAGGCGTCGAGCGCGGCGACGATGTTGCCGACGAAGGCCTTGTCCTGCTTCCGATCGGCGCGAAAGCCTGGCGCCTCGTCGCAGCACCACACGATGACGTCCGCCGCCCGCTCGATCTCTTCGACCTTGTAGCGGTCGATGGCGCGCTTGTAGCCGGCAAAATAGATCACGTGGCTGCCGTTCCTGCGCAGTGTCTGTCCGATGGAAAACAAGACCGCATTGCCGAGCCCGCCGCCGATCAGCAGCACGGTCTCGTCTGACGGCGTCTCGGTCGGCTGCCCCGTCGGCCCCATCAGAACGACCGGCTCCCCCGGCATGAGCTGCGCGCAGAGATCGGATGAGCCGCCCATTTCCAGCACGATGGTCGACAGCAATCCCTGGTCGGGATCGACCGACGCGCCGGTGAGTGCGAGCCCTTCGGCGGCGAGCCGGGTGCCGTCGGCATTGCGCGACAATGTCTCGTAGTTCTGCAGCCGGTAGAATTGCCCGGGCCGGAACGCGCGCGCGGCCATCGGGGCCCGCACGACGACCTCGACGATGGTGGGCGTGAGCCGGTGCACCGCATGCACGGTGGGCCTCAGTTCGTCGTCGAGGCGCGCAATCAACTCTGCCGGCGACACCCCCGACGGCGGTTGACGTTCGAGCGCCCGGCTGACCACCGGGTAGCCCTGCTTGGCGCTTGCCATCGCCTTTACGACGTTGCCGGCAAAGGACGGGTGCAGATCGCCGAAGAAGCTGATGGCGCGGCCGTCCGGCCGCACGCTCATCAGGACATGGGCAGCGGACGGCTTGGTGACGCGCTCGGGGGTGACTTTCCGGCCATCCTCGTCGAGTGCCTGGAAATATTTTCCGTCGATCTCGACGTGCTGCGGCGCCTCGCGTCCCAGCACGGTGTTGGGCTGCGTTCCGGCCGCCACCAGGATCGTGCGCGCCGGCATCACGATGTCGAGCGGGGCGGCGCCCGGATTGCTGTCGGCTTCCGCGTTGGACGACAGCCGCAGCGCCCGCGCACTGCCGAACCCGTCGAGCAGGACCTCCTCGGGCGTCAAGCGCTCGGCGAAGCCGATGCCTTCTTCCAGCGCCTTCGCCACCTCCTCATGATTAAGCGTGTAGCTCGGCGCGTCGATCATCCGCCGCCGATACACGATGGTGGCGCCGCCCCATTGCCGAATGAGCTCCGCGAGCCGCGGCTTGCGGCCCTCGCGCGTCGCCCGTTCGCGCTCGGCGCGGATTTTTCGCGCATGATCCAGGAACTCCGCCGCAGCTTCCGCTTCCTGTGCAGTCCAGCCGGTGCGCACTGCGGCTTCGCCGCGCTCTGCCACGAGCGTCTCGTAGCGGGCGAGAAATTTCTCCACCTGCAGCGGGTAGTAGGCGAGCGCTTCGGTGGCAGTGTCAATCGCGGTAAGTCCGCCGCCGATGATGACCACCGGCAGGCGCACCTGCAGGTTGGCAAGGCTGTCGGTCTTGGCGGCGCCGGTGAGCTGCAGCGCCATCAGGAAGTCGGACGCCTGGCGCACGCCGGCGGCAAGACCATTCTTCATCGGCACGATGGTCGGCCGGCCGGCCCCCGCGCACAGCGCGATATGGTCGAAGCCAAGCGCGAAGGCACTGTCGATGGTGAGAGTGCCGCCGAAGCGCACGCCCCCGAACATTGCGAATTCGCGCCGCCGCTCCAGCAGCAGCCGGACCAGCTTCAGGAAATTCTTGTCCCAGCGAACGGTGATGCCGTACTCCGCGACGCCTCCGAACCCCGCCATCACCCGGGCTTCGAGCGGCTCGCGCAACTCGGCGGCGTCGCGGATCGGACGGAACGGCGTGCGCGCGCCGCCGGCGACGACGCCCGAAACATCGCCCTCGAGCGGCTCGATCTTGAGCCCGTCCACCGCCACGACGGCGTGGCCGTCGTTGATGAGATGGTGCGCGAGCGTGAAACCCGCCGGCCCGAGCCCCACGACCAGAACCTTGCGGCCGGTCGCCGGCCTGGGCAGCGGCCGGCGCAGGTTGAGCGGATTCCAACGCGTCAGCAGCGCATAGATCTCGAAGCCCCAGGGCAGCGCCAGGACCTCCTTGAGGACCCGGGTCTCGACCTGCGGAATGTCGACCGGCTCCTGCTTCTGATAGATGCAGGCCTTCATGCAATCGTTGCAGATGCGATGGCCGGTGGCCGCGCACATGGGATTGTCGACCACGACGATGGCGAGCGCGCCGACCGCGTGGCCGCGCGACTCGACGAGGTTCATCTCGGAGATTTTTTCGTCGAGCGGGCAGCCCGCGAGCACGACCCCGAACGGGCTCTTCTTGAACTCGCCGGTCTTCTCCTTGAGACCCTTCGAACACGAATCCTTGCCCTGGTTATGGCACCAGATGCAGTAGTTGGCATGATCGAGCGCGCCGGCGAGATCGGTGCCGGGATCGGTCAGCGCGAAGCCGTCGCGCGCGCGACGATGGGCCGCCGGCAGCTTGAGCATCGTCACGCCGTCGACCACCTCGGTCTCGACCGGGACGAGATGGTGCGGGTCGACCTTGTGCGGCAGCTTGAACAGGATGCCGCCCTTGTGCGCGCGCTGGCCTTGCGGGGTGTGCGTGGCCCAGGCGGCGTAACGCGCGGCGAGGTCGAGCGCCGCGGCGTGCTCCGCTTCGGCCTGCATCCAGGCGTCGACCTGCTCGGCGAAACGCAATTCGGTGAGGTCGCCGCCGAGCAGGGTCTCGAGCTCCTTGCGTAGGGCCTGACCGTCGAAAGCCGCGGCCTGATCGGAGCCGAACTTCTTGGCGGCGCGGCGCTGAACGAACAATCGCTTGACCGCGTAGAGCGGCGCCAGCGCGTCATGGCGCGCGCGCAGCGAGCGCGCCGCGCTCGCGATCCCGAAAAGCTCGGCGATGAAGTCCTCGAGCTCGGGCGCGAGATCGACGAGGAGATCGGATTCCGGCTTGCCGGCCACCTGCTCGGGCGCGGCGCGCGCGGCCATCAGCCGGTTGTGCAGGTCGGCGTTGCGGCGCCGCAGGAAATCGACGAAGCAGCCGTCGAGGCGGACCAAGCCCTCGCGGCGATAAAGGTCCTCGAACCCCAGGCCAAATCCGAGCGTCAGGCTGTCAGTCATGCAATCGGCGTCCTCAGCGCCGGACATGTGGCCACGGGGCAGGCGAGCGGCCAGACCCGCAATCGGGATTATGCTGCACGATCACCTAGGCGCGCGCCTGAAACCGCTCGATGACTGCGGCCGGGATCGGTACGCCCTTCAGTTTCACCGGATCGTTCGGGTCCTGTGCGGCCCACACCCGCGTCTCGCTGCCTTCCACCGCGACCTCTCCGGCGATCGAGATGCTGTGCGTCACCGCAAAGCTGGACCGCCGGAACTCGGTGACCTCGGAAGCGATGTCGGCCACATCGTTGAACCGGGCAGGCTTGAGAAAACGGGCCCTCGCATCCACCAGCGGAATCCCGACGATGCCGAATGTCGGCCCAAGCTCGCTCGGCCGCACCCCCAGAGCCGTTTCGAACAGCAACCATGCGTTCCAATCGAAGAACTCGAAGAAACGGCTGTTGAATACGATACCCGCCGGGTCGCAATGCCCCCATTCGACGGTGAATTGCCTGCGATGGACGAGATTAACCATGCCTTGTTCCGGTCGCCTTCCGGGGGCACAGAAACGCGTCCAGGGCGCGGATGTCAATCGGCCGCAGGGCTCGGAACGGGCGGGGTCCGCGCTGCTTTTGGGGGCGATTTCAAGGGATTAATTGCCTTCTCCGGGCGGCCATGGGATCGTCTGGCGAGGGCGGGGGGAACCTGCAAATGTCGTCCGGGGGCTGCTCCAGCTGAATTTTATCGCAGTTCGGGTCGTGTCGATGCGCGTGGCGGGTAGCGTATTGAGTGCGAACGGTCGGCCGTGCGTTCTCGCACCGATGGCCGCGATGGCCTGCACGCTCCGCGCAGCCTCGCGCGCCGCCATCGCCCTCGCCGCGCTCGCCGGCCTGCCCGCCGAACCGGCGCTGGCGCAGACCCTGCCCGAGGCCCTGGTCCGGACCTACCAGAACAACCCGGTGCTCAACGCCGAGCGCGCGCGGCTGCGCGGGGTCGACGAAACCGTTCCGCAGGCACTCGCCGGCTACCGCCCACAGGTCATGGCGCTCCTGACCGGCGGCCTGCAGCAGGTGCGGGTGCTATTCCCCGACAACACGATCCAGACCGCCACGCTGCGCACCTGGACCATCGGCCTGACCGTATCGCAGACCATCTTCAACGGCTTCAAGACCGCCAATCTGGTGCGCCAGTCGGAAGCGCAGATCCTCGCGGGCCGCGAGGCGCTACGCAATACCGGGCAGGGCGTGCTGCTCGACGCGGTCACCGCCTACACCAACGTGCTCGCCAACCAGTCACTGGTGGAGGCCCAACGCATCAACGTGACGTTCCTGCGCGAGACGCTCGGCACGACGCGCAAGCGCCTCGACGCCGGCGACGTAACGCCAACCGACGTGGCGCAGGCCGAAGCCCGACAGAGCCGCGGGCTTGCCGATCTCAATGCGGCGGAAGTCAACTACGCGATCAGCCAGGCGATCTACCTGCAGATCATCGGCGTGCCGCCGGGCCGGCTGGTGGCGGCCGATCCCATCGACCGGCTGCTGCCGCGCACGCGCGAGGAGGCGCTGGCGATCAGCCGTAAGGAGCATCCCGCCATCCTCGCGGCGATGTACGACACCGACGTGGCCCAGCTCGGCACCAAGGTCGCGGAGGCGAGCCTTTGGCCCAACCTCTCGGTGCAGGGCACCCTCCAGCGCCAATGGGAGAACGACCCCACGCTGAGCGCCAAGGCCAACGATATCGCCTCGATCATCGGACAGGCCAACGTGCCGCTCTACGACGGCGGACTCGCTGCCTCCCAGATCCGCCAGGCCAAGGAGATCGCGATGCAGGCCCGCATCGTGCTGGAGCTCATTCGCAACCAGACCCAGACCGCGGTCACCAGCGCCTGGGCGGCGCACGAGGGCGCCAAGGTGGCACTTACCGCCGCGGAAGCCGAGGTCCGCGCCGCCAACGTTGCGCTCTCGGGGGTGCAGAAGGAGGCACAGGGCGGCCAGCGCACCACGCTCGACGTCCTCAACTCGCAGCAGGATCTCATGGCCGCGCGCGCCCGACTCATCGGAGCTCAACGCGACCGGGTGATCGCGGCCTATGCGTTGCTCAGCGCCGCCGGCCACCTCGACGTCAAGACCCTCGGCCTCAGGACACCGGATTACGCACCGGAGGTGCATTACCATCAGGTGCGGGATGCCTGGGGCGGGCTGCGCACCCCGTCGGGACAGTAGTCAGTTCGGCGAGATCGCTGCGCCCGGCGCCGGCGCCAGGCTTTGCGGCACGACGCGCGGGACGCGACGCGAGAACAGCAGGATCAGCACCGGAAGCGTGACCAGGATCACCACCGGCGCCAGCATCATGCCCCCGACCACCACCACCGCCAGCGGCTTTTGCACCTGCGACCCGATGCCGGAAGACAGCGCCGCCGGCAGCAGGCCGACGCCGGCAATGACACAGGTCATCAAGACCGGACGCATCTGCAGCTCGCCCGTGCGCAGGATGGCTTCGGTGCGTTCGATGCCCGCCTCGATCAGCTGGTTGAACTGCGAAAGAATGATGATGCCATCCATCACCGAAATGCCGAACAGCGCGATGAACCCGATCGCGGCAGACACGCTGAACGGGATGTTCAACAGGAACAGCGCAAAGATTCCACCGACCACAGCCATCGGGATCACGCTCATGGCCAGGAGCGTGTCGGGCACCGATCCGAAATTGACCCACAGCAGCAGGGCGATCAACGCCAGGCTCAGCGGCACCACGACCTTGAGCCGCGCGATCGCGTCCTGCAGGTTGCCGAACTCGCCCACCCATTCGAGTCGCGATCCCGGCGGCAGCGGCACCTGCTCCGCGACCTTGCGTTGCGCTTCGGCGATGGCGCTGCCGAGATCGCGATCGCGCACGCTGAACTTGATCGGCAGATACCGTTCCTGCCGTTCGCGGTAGATATATGAGGCACCGGAGACAAGCTTAACCGACGCGACTTCGCTGAGCGGAATTTGCGTGATGCCGGTCGGGCCTTGCACGCCGATCCGCAGATTCTCGATCGCGGCTGGATCCTGCCGGAACTGGGGAGCGAGCCGCACCACGATGGGGAAATGCCGGTCGCTGCCCGGCTCGTACAGGTCGCCGGCGGAATCTCCGCCGATGGCGACCCGGATCGTCGCATTGATGTCGCCGGGAGCCAGACCGTAGCGTGCCGCCCGCGCGCGATCGATGTCGATCTGCACCGTCGGCTGGCCGAGCGACGTGAACACCGCAAGATCGGTGATTCCCGGCACGGTCGCCAGCACGGCTTTGATCTTGTTGGCCGTCTCGGTGAGCGTGCGCAGGTCGTTGCCGAACAGCTTGATGGAATTCTCGCCTTTGACGCCCGACACCGCCTCGGCGACGTTGTCCTGGAGATACTGCGAGAAGTTGAACTCGACGCCGGGGAATTCGCGTTCGAGCCTGCGCAGAATTTCGGTCGTAAGCGCATCCTTGTCGACGCCCTTGCGCCATTGGGTCGTCGGTCTCAGGGGCGCGAAAA
Source organism: uncultured Alphaproteobacteria bacterium (assembly GCA_963739385.1). GTDB lineage: Bacteria > Pseudomonadota > Alphaproteobacteria > Rhizobiales > Xanthobacteraceae > VAZQ01. Next base: position 32,637 of record CAVUAI010000005.1, on the reverse strand, counting down.
ACTCGGCATTGAAGAAGCCCGCGGCGTCAGTGCCATCATCCGGCCGTCCGTGCTGCGACACCACGGATTCCACTTCCGGGAAGCTGCGAATGACCTGGCGCATGCGGTTGACGTAGCCGTTGCCTTCTTCCAGCGAGATGGTCGAAGGCATCGTCGCCCGGATCCAGAGATTGCCTTCCTCGAGTTTGGGCAGAAACTCGAGACCGAGCGAACGCACGGCGAGGGCCGCCAGCAGCAGCAGCGCGATGATGCCGCCCATCGTCAAGGTGCGGTTGGCGACGGCGAAATGCAGCGCCGGCGTATAGAGGCGATGCAGTATGCGGACGACCAGCGTTTCGGTTTCACGCACGTGCGCGGGCAGCAGGATGGCGCTGATTGCAGGCGTCACGGTGAAGGTCGCGAGCAGGCCGCCCGCCAGCGCATAGGCATAGGTCGTGGCCATCGGCCCGAAGATGTGGCCCTCCACGCCGCGCAGCGTGAACAGCGGGAGGAAGCCGGCGATGATGATTCCGGCCGCAAAGAAGATCGAACGGTTGACGTCGGATGCGGCGCGGAAGATCGCCAGCAGCTTGCCCGACAGCCCTTCGGCCGGCCCGGACGTGTCGGGTGGCGCGACCACCTCGCTCAGGCGTCGATAGATGCTTTCCACCATGATGACGGTGGCGTCGACAATCAGCCCGAAATCGATCGCGCCGACCGAGAGCAGATTTGCCGAGTCGCCCCGCAGCACCATGATGCCGACGGCAAAGAACAGCGCGAACGGAATGGTGGCGGCAACGATCAGCGCGCTGCGCAGGTTGCCGAGGAAGACCCATTGCAGCACGAAGATCAGCAGGATGCCGAAGCCCATATTGTGCAGGACCGTGCTGGTGGTGACCTCGATCAGGTCCTTGCGATCGTAGATGCGCTCGATGCGTACCCCGGGCGGCAGAAGGTCGGCCTGGTTGATCCGTTCAACCTCCTGCTCCACCCGCCTGAGGGTCGGCGTACTCTGCTCGCCGCGGCGCATCAAAACGATGCCCTGGACGATATCGTCGTCGTTGTCCTTGCCGGCGATGCCGAGGCGCGGCTTCTGTCCGACGGTGACGGTCGCGACGTCCTTCACCAGCACCGGATTGCCGCCGCTTTGCGTCAGCATGGTATTGCGCAGGTCGTCGAGCGAGCGAATGAGCCCGACGCCCCGGACGACGGCCGCCTGCGAGCCGATATTGACGGTATTGCCCCCGACATTGATGTTGCTGTTGGTCAGGGCCTGCAGCAATTGCGGCAGCGTCAGCCCGTAGGCGATCAGCTTGTTGACGTCCACCTGCAGTTCGAAAGTCTTGGTCTTGCCGCCCCATCCGATGACGTCAATCACACCCGGGACCGCGCGGAACCGGCGCTGCAGCACCCAATCCTGCAGCGTCTTGAGATCGAGGACGCTGTAGCCCGGAGGTCCGACCAGCCGATACCGGTAGATTTCGCCGATCGGGCTCACCGGCGAGATTTGCGGCTGCGCGCCGTTCGGCAACGGCGGCACCTGTGACAGCCGGTTGAGCACCTGCTGCAGCGCCTGCTCGTAGGTAAAGTCGAAGGAGAACTGCAGCTTCACGTCGGAGAGGCCGTACAGCGAAATCGTGCGGATCGAGGTGAGGTTGCGCAACCCGGCGGTCTGAGTCTCGATCGGGATCGTGATGTAGCGCTCGATCTCCTCCGCGGAGAGGCCCGGGCTCTGGGTGATCACATCGACCATCGGCGGGGTCGGGTCCGGATAGGCCTCGATGTTGAGCTCGCGGAACGCGATGATGCCGCCCGCGAGCATCATCACGAACAGCACCACCATCAGCACGCGATGCTTCAGGGAAAAGGCGATAATTGCATTCATGACAACAGCTTCGGTCGCCCACCGACGATGTGGAACCGGTTGCCGCTTGACGCAAGCAGAAACCGTCGCCCGCGAAATTCAGGCGCTTTCTACGCTCGCCCGCCGTCGCCCGAAAGTATCTTAGCTGGCAGCAGCTGCCGCCACCCGATCGATGAAAAGGCTGCCCTTGGTGACCACACGGTCGCTGGCCGCAAGACCATCCACCACTTCAACCATGTTGCCGTTGGTCAGCCCGACCTTGATCCGCCGCAACTCGATCGCCTTCTCGTGGTCGCGGTCGCGCACGACCCAGACCCGGGCGGCTTCACCCTCGTAGATGATGGCATCGCGCGGGACTGCAATCGCGGTATCGCTTTCGCCGGTCAGGATTTTCACGCTGGCGAACATTTCCGGCTTTAGCAGCCCCTCGCGGTTGTCGACGGTCGCGCGCACGAGCAGGCGCCGGGTGGTGGGATCGAGGGCCGTGGCCACATAGGAGATGGTGGCGGGAAAGGCCTTGTCCGGATAGGCGAGGACGGAGAAATAGATCGGCTGGCCGACGCGCACCAGCGGCGCCTCGCTCTCGCGGATATAGGCCGCTACCCACACCGCGGACAGATCGCCGACGACGAAGACCGGATCGCTTGCACCGGTGCCGACATATTGCCCGGGTCCGACCTTGCGCTGCACGATCGTACCGGCGATCGGCGCATAGATCGGCGTGGCGGGGTTGATCGTGCCGCGCTCCTGGAATTCGGCGATCTCCTTGTCGGTCTTGCCGAGGATGCGCAGCCGATTGCGTGCCGCTTCCAGCGCGACCTCGGTCGAGCGCACGTCGTTCTCGGCAGCGTCGAGGGTGCCCTGGGCCTGCTGCACTTCCTTGAGGGGAGCCGCCTTGCCTTCGAACAGGAGGCGCTGCCGCTTGTCGTTGATCTGCGCCAGATTGAGCGCCGAGCGCGCCTTGTTCAGTCCGGTCGAGGCGCTGATGAAATCGTTCTGCGCCTGCACCATGTCGGCGGCTTCGACCGTGAACAGCGGCTGGCCGACCGTCACGGTATCGCCGGGCTTGACGAAGAGCTTGGTGACGCGGCCGGCATAGGGGGAGAAAATCGGCGTCGAGCGGTCTTCATCGACCGCGATCTTGCCCTCGGTTACCTGCTCGGAGCGGAATATCTTTTGCTGGCAGGGCTCTACGGTCAGCGTCGCCCATTGCGCATCGGTCGGATAGAACAGGCCCCGCGGACGCTTGGACTGGCTCGATACGGCGCTGTCCGCATCGCCGGGTCGCGCCGTCGGTTGCGATTTGAGCATCCAGAAGGTGGCGCCGCCCGCGATGAGCACGGCGACGACCAAGGCCTGCAACCGAGGAGGCCAGGCACGCACCCGCAGTTGGGGGCGAGAAGGGTCCACGTAGTTTCCTCTGGGCGTCTCTTTTATGAGCTATATATCAGCAGTGTTGATCCTACCACAATCATACAGACCTTAGATGAACGGGAGTGGAACAGTCCCACAACTTCCCAAACTCGTTGCTGCGCTGCCACATGAGAGCGCATCCATCGTCGGAGGGGCCACACGCCGTGTCCCAATGCACCAACGCCTCTGATCAGCGTCGGTTTCGGCCGTTATCCGCACGGAGAGGACAGTCTTCGGCCACACCCCCGTTTGGGATGCTTCTCCGAGCGCCCATTTCTCCACCGCCGTGTGTGATCCGAGGGATTCGTCGCTTGGATTGCAATATTACAATGCTGCAACTTATATCATTTAACGGTGAACCCCCACGACCAGGGAATCAGGAAGGGGAGAGTGAGAATCACGTGGCGCTGATCTGAGGCCGAAACCGGGTCTCCTTGCGATCCAAGAGCATCGTTACCGCCAATAGGCGAAGGCCATCCCGCTGCCGGTGCCGGCGGCCGAGCGATAGAGCGGCTGGTAGTCGACGACCGTCATCTCGAGCCCGACCTCGTTCATCGCGCCGGCCACCGGGATCCAGTTCTTCAGCTCGGAGGTGCCGGAGCGGAAATTGTAGGGCGGAATGGAAATCAGGGTGTCGGCATCCTTGCGTTGCATGGCATCGAGAAAGCTGCGGTCGAGCTCCTCGTCGACCACAAAATGCGACATCCCGCCCGAGCCGATGACGGCGACGCGGATGTCCTCGTCCCAGGATGCAATCGCATCGGCCAATGCCTTGCCGAGGGAGAAACAGCGCCGCACGCTGGGCTGGTTGGGCGGGTAAAACGTGTTGATGAAGAACGGCACCGCCGGAACAAAGTTCTCCTGCATGATGCGGCGGTAGATGAAGCCATAGGCGTGCGGCAGTCCGGAGATGTTGGAGGACGCCGATTGCGGCAGCCGCGCCGACGCCGCCACGTCGAAATCGCGCTGCACCAGTTTTTCGATCAGGAAACGGCCGAGCTTGGGGTGGCCAGGATAAGTCTGCGCGGTCTTGCCGTGATGGTTCGGTTCGGCGATCTCGATGCCGGGCGGGAGTTTTTTCTTCTGTTCCTCCGAAAACGGAATGTTGTCCACGCTCTCGCCGAAGCAGACCATGAAGGCCGGTATATTGGCGTCCTCGAACACCTCCATCTGGTCGTTGCCAACCAGCACGGCGACATCGGGCTGCGCCTGCTTGAACACCCGCGCCATTTCCGCCATGGCGCGCTGGCATGCGTCGTAGCGCTTCTGCTTGACCGGAAGCTTGATCTGCTCCTCCAGATTTTCACCCGCCCGCAGTTTCGCGAGTTCCTCGAACTTGAAGGTCCCGTCGCGATAGACCAACGCCGGATTGCGTCGATCCGCTTCGACCCGCTGGTCCCATTGCTCGGGTGGAGTCGCCAACAGCGGACCGTGCGAGGCGCCCATGCCGAGGACGATCTTGGCCATGATTCAGGTCTCCACTTGCTCCGTACGGCGGACGGCGGTCAGGCGCGGACGCTGTTGCGGCCGGCTTCGAGCCAATCGAGGATGATGCCGGCGATCTCGTCGCTGTTGTCTTCCAGCATCAGCATGTGGCCGTTGCCGACGATACCGCGGTCGCCGAGAAAGCAGAAGTCCGCCCGGGCCCCGTTGGCGTTGAGCCAGTCGACGATGGCGCCATCGACCGGGCGCGCGTGATCGAGATCGGCCGTGCCGGTGATGACGAGCACCCGCTTGCCGGCGAGCTTGCGCGGATCGTTCACCCGTATCTGGCGGCCATGCACGTTCTGCCGTTCCAGCAGGATATTCGGCGGGATCGGGCGCAGCGACGCGGCATAGCCGTCGAGCCGGTCGCGCGGGAAATATCGACTGTCGCCGACGAGCTTGCGTTCCACGAAATCACGCGTTGCGACCACCGGCGCGGTCTTGACGACGCGAACGCGCTGCCCGGATGCCTCGGTCTCGATCTCGGTTTCGGTCTCCGCATAGACCGGCGCCCGCTTCTGGATGTTGCCAGGTGGACCGGGCGCGACCCCAACGACCGCGTCGATGATGTCGCCGTGAAGCTCCAGCAGCCGCCACCCATAGCAGCCCGACATGGAGTGGGTGAGCAACACGACCGGCCCGCCCAGGCTGCGGATAAGAGCGCCCAGACCCTCGACCACCGTCGCGCCATTGAGCCGGTCGGGCGGAACGTAGCCGCTGCGGCCGGTGCCGGGCCAATCCGGCACCACGGCGGGGTAGCCGCGCGCGGCGAAAAGATAGGCCCAGCCGCGGCGGCCGTCGGCGGTGCGCTGATAGCAGGAGCCGGAATGGGCGCCGCCATGGACCATCACCACGGTCGGCCGTCCGGTCGCGGACGCTGGCGCAAAGGTCTCGAAATAGACCGGCAGCGGCGCGGCCAGCAGCCCGGTCTCGTGGGTCAGCGTCATCATGCGTGGCCGCTGATCCCACTTCCCCTACGCGACGACCCGTTCCTGCTGCAGGCCGGAGATTGCAACATCGGGAAAGGCCTCCTTGAGTCGCGGATAGACCTCGCGTGCGAAGGTCTTGATCCCGCGCACGGTCTCGTCGTGTTCGAGAAAGCCCGCCTGGCCCATGATCAGAAGATGGCCGAAGCCGCCGACATGGTCGTAGAAGGTCTTGATCTGGCGGAAGACCTGGTCGGGCGTCCCCGCAAACATGATGCCGGCCTCGATCGCCTTGTCGACGGTTGCATTGGCCCGGTTCGCGGCGTGCTGATCGATGGCGGCACCGCGCAGGATTTTCGCGTGCACCGCCGTCGGCACGTAGCCCGGCGGATAGCAGAAATGCAGCGGGACCTTGTTGGCCGTCATGTACCAAAGGAGCTTTTCGGCGCCGGCGCGCGCGTCCGCCTCGCTCTCGCCGGCATAGACTAGGGCCGCATAGGCCAGCCGGTTGACCGGAATGTCCGCGCCGCGACCGGCCTCGCGCCAGCCCTTGCGATAGGAATCATAGATCGCGGGCGTGCCGCCGTAGCCGGTCAGGAAGGTCGCCTGCACGTAGCCACGCGCGCCGACCCGGCCGGCACCGCCCGGCGTGGTCGTCGACACCCAGATCGGCGGATGCGGCTGCTGATAAGGGCGCGGCCAGATGTTGATGTTGCGGTGATGGAAAAAACGGCCCTCGTGGCTCACGGGTCCGTCGTGATTGGTCCAGGCCTTGACGATGAGATCCATCGCCTCCCATTGCCGCTCGTTCATGCGCACCGGGTTGCTGTTCGCCGGCAGCACCTCGTAGGGCACCCCGCGCACGAAGCCGCATTCGAGCCGGCCCTTCGAGAGCACATCCACCATCGCCATCTCTTCGGCGACCCGCACGGGCTGGCGGCGGTTGGCGACCGGATTTCCGAGGATAAGCAGCCGCGCCTTCTTGGTCATGCGCGCCAGCGCGGCCAGCACCAATGGCGCCGCCGGATCGACGCAGGTCGCGGTCTGGTGGTGCTCGTTGAGCATGATCTCAACGCCCTCGTCCTCGGCGATCAACCATTCGTCGATGTAACGGTCGTACAGTGCGGCACCCTTCTTCGGATCATAGATGCGGTTCGGCAGCGAGACGCGAATCGATTCGTATTCCTCCGCGGGCGGCAGATAGGGATAGGCGTTCTCGCTGAAGTGCCACGCTTTCATGAGCTTGCTCCGGATGTCTCGGCCGCTTCTCAGCTCCGCAGGAATTGCAGGACCTTCGCCGCTGTGACCGTGGGCTGCTCGACCTGCGGAAGGTGTCCGGCCTCGGCGATGGTCTCGATCCGCGCTTGCGGGAGCAGCGCCGCATAGCGCTCCAGGTAGTCGGCCGAGACGATGCCGTCGCTTGCGCCGCGCAGGAACAGGGTCGGCACGCTGACGCGATGGAGCCGGTGGTTGAGCTTGGGATTGTGCATGTACGGCTCCCAGCTCAGCAACGCCAATGTCTCGCTGTTACGGGCGACGATGTGAAGCTGCTCGTCGGGCATTGTGGCGAGGTCGGCCGCGTTCCTGGCGGGGTCGTGGAAGCGCAGGCGATCGAGCTTTTCCCGCGGCATGGCGAAGATATCCGGAATGTCGAGCTTGTCGGGCGTCCCGGTCTTGACGCCCACCGGCCCGATGAGCACGAGGCGGCTCAGCCGCTCCGGCACCTTGGTCGCGAGCTCGCCTGCAATCCATCCGCCGATCGAGAAGCCGACGAGATCGGTCCGCGTCAGGCCGAGACGATCCATCAACTCGAGATAGATGTGGGCGATGTCGTCCACGCTGTCGAGCCAGTCCGGCAGTGACGATCGTCCAAAACCGGGATGCGACGGCGCGATGACGCGCCGTTCGCGCGCGAGGAGGTCGAGAAAGGGGCCGTCGGTGCCGAGGCCACCGCCGCCGTGCAGGTAGATGAGCGGCGCGCCTTGCCCGCGCTCGAGCATCTCAAGCTCGACACCTGCGATCGAAATCATTTCAGCGGGCCTTGCATGAAGGGAGCCCGGCGAGCTTGCGGGACATTTTGATTCTTTGACGCACCGGAATGAGGAAACGTGTCACCGCGACTTCCGCTGATAAGAGCCGAGCTGGCTGCTCGCCTTCTGCGCAAACGACATGTCGATCACGTCACTGGCCTTGATCTGGCCGGTCACCCAGCCCTGCTTGAGGAAGAAATCGAGATCCTTCTGAATGCCGGCCTCGTTCACGGCGCCGTCGACGTGGACGGCCTGCGAATACATCTCGCGCACGAGGCCGGGATTCATATTGAAGCTCTTTGCCATGGTCGTCACGACCTCGTCCGCACCAAGGCCGGCGATCTTTCCGTTCTTGATGGAATCGTTATAGGTCCGCACACCGCGCAACCAGGCGCGCATGAACCGTTCGGCGACGTCCTTGCGCTGGGTCGCAAACTTGTCGCTGTAGAAGATCACCGAGATCTGCTGGTAGGGATAGAACTCGTTGGTATCCATGAAGCGCACGCCGTATCCGGCATTGACCGCCACCGTGGCCTGCGGCTCGATCAGCATCGTGCCGTCGAGCGCCTTGTTCTGCAGCGCGGCGATCTGCTGCGGGAACGAGAGATAGACGGGGGTCACGTCGTCGTAATTGATGCCGGCGAATTTCGCCGCTTCGTTGAGCAACGACAGCGAGGTCACGCCCTGCGCCGCGAAGCCCAAGCGCATGCCCTTGAGGTCCTTGAGGCTCTTGAACTGGCCGCTGTCGATCAGATCCTTGCGCATGAACACGGTCTGATAGAGATAGCCGGGCTCGGCATGGCCGCGGTCGGCGACGATGCGGAACTTGACCCCGCGCACGAGCGCGTTCCAAAACCCCACCGAAAGCGCGCCGCTCCCCACGTCGAGCTCGCCCGTGCCGAGCGGCGCGATGACTTTTGCCCCGGAGTCGAGCACGATCAGATCGACGTCCAGATCCTCGTCTTTAAAGAACCCCCTGTCGTAGGCGATGTAGAACGGCGCATCGCTGGCCGATCCGCCGGTTCCCACCGCGACCTTGTCGGCGGCCTGCGCCGGGCCGGCAAGGCTCGCCCCAATCAGGCCCGCGAGCGCCACGCCAGCGAGGGATCGCAAGGTCGCCGCCATCGGCGTCTCCCGTTATGATTATCGTTGTTGCCGTGTGACCTTAGCCGATCCCGCGAAGGCCGGTAAAGGCGCGCACTCATTGCAGCTTGAACAGCGCCTGCGCGTTCCGGTAGCAAATCTTCTCCTTGTCCGCCTTTGCGATATCGAGCGACGAGATCACCTTCATGGTTTCGCGGATGTAGCTCGCACCGCCCTCGGCGCCGAACGGCGCGTCGGAGGCGAACAGCACGTGGTCGGCGCCATAGAACTCGAGCCCGCAGACCGTACCGATGCGCCCGCCGCACAACGCCGTGTCGGCGTAGAAGTCCCGGAAGCAGTCCATCAGCGGTTTGCCCAGCATCTTGAGCACGCCGCTGTAGTCCTCGTCCGAAGTTCGACTTCCCAGGGTCGCCCAGCCGGTGTCGAGGCGCGCATCGAAGAACGGGATCATCGCACCCAGGTGATGGATGAGAATCTTCAGGTTCGGCAGCCGTGTCGTCACGCCCGAGAAGATCAGGCGCGCCATGGTGCAGCTGGTCTCGTAGGGCCAGCCCAGGATGGCCCAGATCTCGTATTTCGATTTGGTCTCAGCCGGGAAGTCGGGGACGTTGGGAGTACGCGCGGGATGCAGCAGCACCGGCTTGCCCGACTTGGCCGCGATTTCGAAGATCGGGAAGAAGCGCGGCTCATCGAGGCAGGCGCCGTTGACGTTGGTATGCAGCTGGAGCCCGTTGGCATTGCCGTGGATGAGGATGCGCTCGGCTTCCTTGATCGCGGCGTCAGGCGCATTCATGGGAAGCGCGCCCACATAGCCGGCGAAGCGATCGGGATATTTCGCGCATAACTCGGCAAGCCCGTCGTTGGCGACGCGGGCGAATTCCGGCGTCCGGTCCGGACCCGCCATCGCTTCGAGCGGCGGCAGCCCGAGCGAGAGGACTTCCGCATAGTCGTCGAACTCGTCCATCATCTTAAGCCGCGCGTCCAGGTCATGGATGGTACGCACGCCCTGCATGCGCTTGCCGATGTCCTGCGTGCCGCCGGTGGTCTGCGACATCTTCTCGAACAGGGCCTGCGGGAAGAAATGGCAGAAGGCATCGATGTGGCGCATGCGGCGGTCCCCCCATGACGGTGTTGTCGTCATTGCCGGGTTTGGCCCGGCCATCGATTCCATTCGCAGGAAGATCGATGCGCGGGTCAAGCCCGCGCATGACGACATCGGACGGTGCAGTCAATTCCACAGCTGCTTGCTTGCGAGCCGCGCCCCTTCCACCAGGGCCTCGAACTTCGCCCACATCACCGTCGGGTGCACGCGGCGATAGAACGTGCCCTGGGCAAAGCCGCAATCGGTGCCGGCCATGACGTTCTCGCGTCCGAGCAGGCCGGCGAAGCGCGTGATGCGCTCGGCGATCAATTCGGGATGCTCGACCACGTTCGTGGCGTGGCTGATGACTCCCGGGATCAGCACCTTGCCGGCCGGCAGCTTGACGTTCTTCCACACCTGCCACTCATGCTCGTGGCGCGGATTGGCGGACTCGATCACATAGGCGCCGGCGCGCACCTTGAGAATGAGGTCGACGATGTCTCTCAGCGGCACGTCGCTTACATGCGGCCCCGGCCAGCTTCCCCAGCAGACGTGATAGCGCACCCGATCCTCGGGAATGCCTTCGAGCGCGTGGTTGAGCGATTCGACGAATTTCGCCAGCCAGCGCCGGTAATCCTCGAAGCTGGCGGGCGGAACCATGCGGTCAAAGGCCGTGGCCGCGCGGGCGTCATCGATCTGCAGGATGAAACCGGCATCGATGATCATCTTGTATTCGGTGCGCATCGCCTCCGTGACCGCCGCGAGCCAATCCTCCTCGCCCTTGTAGTACTCGTCCTTGCGATCCGGCAGCACGCTCGACGGCGCGACCACCGGCATGAACGCTTCCTCGACCTTCGTGCCCTTGAGCGCGGCTTTGAAATTGTCGATGTCGCGCTGCACGATCTCCTGGCCGATGTATTTCACCGGCCCGACGCAGGCGACCATGCGGGCATTGGCCATCGGTTCGCGCACGTCGAGCTCGGCGTAGAACTCCTTGAAGCGCGTGCGGTCGTTGCCGGGCGTGCCCGGTCTGAAACCGGACGGTATCTCCCGCAACTCGAAGCCGCTCAGGCGCTCGACCACGTATTGGTTCCAGCTGATCGCCTTGCCGAACTCGCCGTCGCTGACCACGTCGAGGCCGACCTCGGCCTGGTGATGGACGACGTCGGCGATCGAATCCCTGAGACAGGTTTCGTAGGCCTTCTGGTCGTACGTCTTTCCGCTCTGCTTGGCGCGCATGATGTCCTGCAGCGCCGGCGGCCGGATCAGGCTTCCGACATGGGTGGTGAGGATGCGGTCCGTGCTTCGTTTCATGCTTTTCCCTTGGTGCACTTTGATCCTGGGGCGGCTGCTAGATCACCGAGTTGGCGCGCAACTCCGCGATTTCGTTCTCGTCGTAGCCGAGCTCGGCAAGCACCGCGTCGGTATGCTCGCCGAGCGTCGGCGCCGGCAACGCACGCTCGTTGCGCGCGCCGTCGATCAGCACCGGGCGGTGGATGGCGATGATCTCGCCTTCGGTCGGATGGCTCTGCCGGTAGAAGGTTTTCAGATGGCGCACCTGCGGATCGTCGAGCACGTCGGCGAGATCGTTCACGGGCGCAAACGGCACGTCGTTGGCTTCGAGCACGTTCATCCAGTGGGCGCGCGGCTTCGTTGCCACGATGTCCGCAAAGGCGCGGGTGAGCTCCCCGTAGTTCCTGATGCGCAGGTCCCGGCTGGCAAACCGTGGCTCTTGCAGGAGATCGGGACGCTCGAACGCCGCGGCGATCGCCTCGAAGAATTTCGGCTGTGACGACAAATGGATCGCGAGCAGCTCGCCGTCGCCGCAGCGGAATGCGAACGATTGCGATGCAGCGACCCGCGTGAGGCGGTCGCTCAGAATGCCGGCCCGGGTGTAGTTGGCGAACGGGTCCGGAATGAAGGCGATGCCGGCCTCGAGCATATTGACGTCGACCCGCCGACCGCGGCCGCTGCGCTCGCGCTCGTAGAGCGCACCGAGAATCCCATAGGCGGCGAACATGCCGGTCGCATTGTCGGCAATCGTCGGGCCGCTGGACTGCGGATGCTCGGGATCGAGCTGCAGGCTGAGCACGCCGCTCAGCGCGACCGCGACATTGTCGTAGGCCGGCCGCGCGCTGTAGGGCCCGCTTTCGCCGAAGCCCGTGATCGAGCAGTGGATCAGCCTGGGATTGGTCGCCGTGAGCACGTCCTGCGCCAGTCCGAGCCGCTCCATGATGCCGGGCCGGTAGTTCTCGAGCAGCACATCCGCACCGGCAAGGAGCTTGAGCAGGATCGACCGGCCCGCCTCGCTGCGCAGGTCGAGCTTCATGCTGCGTTTGCCGCGGTTATAGGCCACGAAATTCGGACTGTATTGCTCGCCGCGGAAGGTTCGGAACGGGTCGCCCTGCGGCGGCTCGACCTTGAGCACGTCGGCGCCGAGATCGGCGAGCATCAGACCGGTGAGCGGTGCCGTGATGACCGTGCTGAGCTCGACGACCCGCACCCCCTTGAGAACATCCGTCACTGAAAACAACTCCGCCCCTGACCTGCGCCGGTCCGTTCCTGCTACTCCGCCGCCTGCGGCTGCAGGCCCGCATATTCCCTGTCGCTCAGCGGCTGCAATGCCGGCAGCACCTCGCGCGCAAACATCCTGATGTTCTTGTCGGTGAGATCGCGCGGCAGCGTGCCGAACTGCAGCAGCGCCAGGAAATTCTGGAAGCCCAGCAGGCGGTGGCTTTCCATCAGCCGCCGGCGCACGGTCTCCGGGCTGCCGCACAGCATGATGCCCTGCTCGATCAGGCTGTCGATGGTGTGCTCCTGCCCGGACACCGAGCGCTTGTGGGTGAGCATGTTCTTCAGCGACTTGGCGCTGAGATAGCCGGGCGGGAACAGCATCTGGAACGGCAGCCGGAGGAGCTTGTTGAACAGAATCTCGACGTGACGGCCGGCCTCCTCGCGCGCCTGCGCGTCGGTGTCCGCAACGTAGACCGGCGCCGCCCAGCCGATCTGGTCGGAGCTCGCGGTGTAGCCGTGCACCTTCTGCGATGCCTCGCGATAGTAGTTGAGGAACCGCATCACCGACTGGATCGGACTATAGGTCTGCAGATAGACGTACTTGCGTGAGGGATGCGCCGCCCATTCGATCGTCTCGGTCGAACCGGTGGAGGGCGCCCAGATCGGCGGATGCGGCTGCTGAAACGGCCGCGGCCAGACGTTCACATATTCGAAGTGATAGTACTTGCCCTCGAAGGCGAACGGTCCCGGCCGCGTCCAGCTCTGCACCACGAGATCGTGCGCCTCCTGGAAGCGCGCGTGGGAGAACGCCGGGTTGGCGCCCATCGAGTAGTATTCGGCGCCGATGCCGCGCACCATGCCCGTGATCAGCCGGCCGCCGGTGATGCAGTCGAGCATGGCGTGCTCCTCCGCCAGCGTGAGCGGATGCTCGCGCAGGCAGAACGCGTTGCCGAGGATCGCGATCTTGGCGTTCTTGGTGCGCCGCGACAGCGCACCGGCCATGACCACCGGCGACGGCATCAGCCCGTAGGCGTTCTGGTGATGCTCGTTTACGGAAACGCCGTCGAAGCCGAGCTCGGCCGCCAGCTCCAGCTCGTCGAGATAGCGGTTGTAGAGCTCGTGGCCTTTCTTGGGATCGAAATAGCTGTTCGGCAGCACCACCCAGGCAGCGCGGAACTTGTCGGTGTAGCCCATGTCCAGATAGGCGTAGGGCATGAGATGAAACATGAAGACTTTCACCGCGCCGCCTCCCGCATGTTCTTGCTTGTGAGCGACAATTCTACGCGGCCCGGCGGCATTTGCCAGCGCCGAGGGTTTCCGCTCGCGCGGAAGCGCCATGCGCGTGGGGCCGCAGATCGGGAGCGTCACAATCCAAGGTAGGAGCGCGCCACCGCGCTGTCGCGCGCCAGCGCCGTCGCCTCGCCCTCGCCGACGATGCGCCCGAGCGCGAGCAGGTACGCGCGGTTCGCGGTCGCGAGCGCGCGGCGGGCATTCTGCTCGACCATCAGCACGCTCACCTCGTGAGCGATGCGCGCCAGCACGGCGAACAGCTCGGCGGAGAGACGCGGCGAAAGCCCGAGCGAAGGCTCGTCGAGCAGGAGCAGCCTGGGCTGCGTCATCAGCGCCCGGCCGATCGCGACCATCTGCCGCTCGCCGCCGCTCATGGTGCGCACCGCCTGGCGGCGGCGCTCGGCGAGCCGGGGGAAGAGCTCGAAGATGCGCTCGAGCGTTGCGCCGGCGCCACCGCGGGCGCGACCGAGATAGGCGCCGAGGTTGAGGTTCTCCATCACCGACATCGGCTCGAACAGGCGGCGATTCTCGGGCACCGTCGCGATCCCCATCTCGACGATGCGATGGGGCGAGAGGCCCACGAGCTCGCGGCCCTCGAACCGGATCGATCCGCTGGCGGGTCGCACGAGCCCGGCGATGGCGTTGAGGAGCGTGGTCTTGCCCGCGCCGTTGGCCCCGAGAATGGCGACCGCTTCGCCGGCGCGTAGCCGGATGCTGACGTCGTCGAGCGCCTTGTGACGGCCATAGGCGTGGCTGAGCCCGTGAATGTCGAGCATCACGAACCCCGCGCGGCGTCGTCGCCGAGATAGGCGCGGATCACTTCCGCATCGCGCAGCACCGCTTCTGGCGGCCCTTCGGCAATCTTGATGCCGGCGTTCATCACCACCACGCGCGAGCACAGCGCCCGCACCGCGGTCATCACATGCTCGACCAGGATCACGGCGATGCCTTGCGCGGCGAGACTCCAGACCACCGACATGCCGCCTTCGAGCTCGCCGGGGCTCAGTCCCGAGAGCCATTCGTCGAGCAGCAGCACGCGCGGCCTGGTGGCGAGCGCGCGTGCGAGCTCGACCCGCTTCTGCTCGATATAGGTGAGCTGGTCGAGGCGATGCCCGGCCTTGAGCAGCAGGTTGAGCTCGCCGAGAATGCCGGCGGCCTCGTATTCGGCGTCCTTGTAGCGCTTGGGCTCGGCGCCATACATCACGCCCGCCATCACGCCGACGATCGCCGGCAGGTTCGGCGGCATGCGCACGAGCTGAAAGGTGCGGTTGATGCGTTTGCGTACGCGCAGATGATTGGGCAGGCGGGTGACATCCTCGCCGCCGATCCGGATGCTGCCGGCGTCGCAGCGGATGGTGCCGGCGATCAGATTGAGCAACGTGGTCTTGCCCGAGCCGTTCGGCCCGATGAGGCCCAGCACCTCGCCCGGTGACACCGCAAGCGACATGTTGCTCACGGCGACGAGGCCGCCGAACGCCTTGCTCAGACCGTCCGCTTCGAGCAGGGCCGCCATCACCGCCCTCCGCTCGGCTGGCGTCGAACGATCCGCGCCCAGGCATCCTCGATGCAGCCCGCAATCCCGCGCGGCAGCGACATGGGCTGCGACAGCCACGCCCAGGCGTCGATCACCGGACCGGTGAACCCGCGCGGCAGCGAAACCGGACGCCGCAGCGCCTGCCAGCCGTCCTCCACCAGTCCGGTAACGCCGCGCGGCAGGAAATAGACGATCACCATGAAGATGAGGCCGAGGATCACGCTGTACCAGAACGGCGCCCGCACCTGCAGCAGCTCGGACAGCAGGATCAGGGGAACGATGCCCAGCACCGGACCCCACAGCCGCTGCATGCCGCCGAGCAGCGCCATGATCACGACCTGAAACGAGATCAGCGGGTTGAAGACGAAATTCGGCGTCAGATAGCCGAACCGCGGCGCCATCACCGCGCCGACCGCCGTCATGAACACCGAGGAGACGACGAAGATCGCGACCTTCGCCAGCGGCACATTGATGCCGGCCTGGCGCGCCATGGTCTCGTCGTCGCCGATCACCAGCAGCGCGATGCCGAGCCGCGAGCGGCGCAGCAGCCAGCCGACCAGGAATACCAGTACCGCGAGACCGAGCAGATGCCAGTAGATCAGCGTGGTGTCGAACGGGACGAAGACATAGCGCCCGAGCGTCTTGGTCCGGTTGATCTCCCACCAGATCAGGACTTCGCGCATGAGCTCCGAGAGCCCGAAGCCGAACACCACGAAGAACATGCCGGAGATGCGCAGCGTCACCAGTCCGACCAGCAGCGCCATCACCGTGCCCAGCACCAGGGCGATGCCGAAGGTCGCGTAGATCGGCATCTCCTTGACCAGCATCGCGACCGTATAGGCGCCGAGCCCGAAGAAGGCTGCCGTGGCGAGCGAAACGTAGCGCGTGGTGCCGGAAAACAGCGCCCATGCCACCGTCAGCACCAGATAGCACATCAGGTTGACCATGAAGCCCAGCCCGTAGTCGGACACGAGCCACGGCACCGCTGCGAGCACGGCCACCAGCACGGCGAGCGCAACGGCAGCGATCGTACTCCCTGCGGTCATGGGGTCCCGAACAGGCCGCGGGGCCGGACAAGGAGCACGATCAGGAACAGGAAATAGGCGACTGCGAGGGTGAGGCCGGAATCGACGAGGTAGGAGCAGAGCGCTTCGGCCACGCCGAGCAGGATGCCTGCGACCAGACTGCCGACCATGTTGCCGATGCCGCCCATCATCACCACCACCAGCGCCTTCATGGTGAACTCGACGCCGACCGACGGATTGAAGGTCAGGAACGTGCTCACCAGCGTGCCGGCCACCGCCACCAGCGCGCCGCCGCCGGCAAAGGCCATCGCCGACATCGCGGTGGCGTCAACGCCGACCAGGCGCGCCCCGGTCGGGTCGATGGCGAGCGCGCGCATCGCCGCCCCGTAGCGCGTGCGCGTCAGGAACAGCCAGATCGCGAGCCCGCACGCGCAGGCGACGCCGAAGGCGAGCACCCGGTTGGCGGCGAAAGTGAAGCCGATGATGTCCACCGGCGTGTTGAGGTAGTTGTAAAACCGGTTGTCGGGGCTGAAGGCGAGCTGCGCCGCACCCTTGAGCACAAACAGCAGTCCGAAAGTCGCGAGGATGGTATCGCCCTCGAGGTCGTCGCGGGTGCGGGCGCGACGCACGAGCGGCAGCATCAATACGCGATAGACCAGCCAGTTGGCGCCGAATGTGACCGGCACCGAGAGCGCCATTCCCAGGATCGGATCGATATGGAAGAGCGTGAACATCCAGAAGGCGGCGAACGCCGCCGCCATCAGGAATTCGCCGTAGGCAAGATTGAAGATGCGGGCGACGCCGTATTGCAGATTGAACCCGATCGCGATCAGGGCGTAGAGGCCACCAAGGATCACGCCGCTCAGAACGACTTCGAGCAATGACATCCCAACCCTCGGCGTCATGCCCCGCGAAAGCGGGGCACCCGGTAATCACCGACCTCTGAATTCGGAAGCTTCTAGCACATGCCGGTGATTACTGGATCGCCCGCTTGCGCGGGCGATGACACTCGCGGGATCACCACGCGGGCTTGGGGAACACGATCGGCTTGGCGCCCGGCAGATCGCCCGGCGCGACGCCGACGAACTCGCCGCCCTGCCACTGCCCGACGCTCCATTGCTTGCCCCGCACGTGGGTCTTCAGGTCGATCGGACCGACGATGGTCTGATACGGGCCGGCGTTCGCGATCGCATCGAGCAGCTTCTTGCGGTCGAGGCCGACCTTCTCGATGGCCTGCTCGAGCACCTGCAAGCTCGCATAGGTCACCGGCGCGGCCCAGGCATCGCCGGGCTGGTTGGTCAGCGCCACCAGGCGTTTCTGGTAATCCTCGGCGCCCGGAGCCTTCGGATCCCAGCCGCCGATCCCCATCACGCCTTCCGCCTTTTCCTTCATGACGGCGCCGTAGCGGGCGAACGCGGTGCCGACGCCGACATGAAACACCTTCGGATTGTAGCCTTGCGTGACCGCGGTATTGGTCAACATGAAGGTGTCGGGCGGATAGCTGTAGGCGACGAAGCTGTCGGCACCGGAGGCCTTGGCCTCCTTGATCTCATTCGTGAGGTCGGCGGAGCCGGCGGGATAGCTCTTGCGCAACGCGAACTCGAAGCCCGCGCTTTGCAGGATCGGGGTGACGCCGGACGTGAATTCGGCACCGAACTGGTCGGCGATGCTCAGCATCACGATCTTGTTGTTGATCTTGTTTTCGGTCTTGAGCTTGCTCAACACCTCGCCCAGCGCGGCGCCGAAATGGCGCGGCTCGTTGAGGAAGAAGAACAGCGTCGGCATCTGCTTGACCAGATTGGCCGCGTCGTTGGAGTTGGCCGTCACCGCGAGTTGCGGATAGCCGTTGCGCGCGAACACCGGCGCCGTTGCGAGATTGAAACCGGTGCTCCACGGCGGCAGCACGAAATCGACCTTGTCCTGGGTCATCAGCCGCTCGACCAGCCGCACCGCGTTCTCGGCGTTGCTGGTGTCGTCGTATTCGACGACCTCGATCGGAATCCGCTTGTCGAAGCCCTGGACCTTGAGGCCGCCCTTCTTGTTCACGTCGTCGACCCACAGCTTGTAGCCGCTGAGCGTCGTGATCGCGGCACCTTGTGCATTCGGTCCCGACAGCGAGATCGCGTAGCCGATGCGCACGCTCTTCGGCGGATCGGCAGCGAGCGCGGAGCCCATCGTCCCGACCACACCGATCGCCGCGGCCAGCAACAGACCGCATAATTTGCCAGTCATCATTCCCTCCCTCGTGGATTACAGCAGCCGCAATCGTTCCGCGTTCAGAACGGATAAGGATTGGGCTTGTCCTTGATCGTCACCCATTGCCAGCTGGTGAATTCCTCCCAGTTGGCGGGACCGCCGATGCGCGTGCCGTTGCCGGAAGCACCGGTGCCGCCGAACGGAACGTGCGGCTCGTCCGCCACCGTCTGGTCGTTGATGTGAAGAAGAC
Organism: uncultured Alphaproteobacteria bacterium; assembly: GCA_963739385.1. GTDB lineage: Bacteria > Pseudomonadota > Alphaproteobacteria > Rhizobiales > Xanthobacteraceae > VAZQ01. Next base: position 13,946 of record CAVUAI010000005.1, on the reverse strand, counting down.
CGGTGCGCAGACGGTTGCCGAGCGCGAGCGCGCGGCCGACCGACTGCGAGAACACGCCGGCGGAGAGCCCGTATTCGTTGCTGTTGGCGAGCTCCACGGCCTCGTCCTCGGTGGCGAAGGTGGTGACCGCCGCGACCGGGCCGAATACCTCCTCGTCGAAGGCGCGCATGCCGGGCTTCACGCCCGACAGCACCGTCGGCCGATAAAACGGGCCGTCGAAGGTGCCGCCGGCGTTGAGCCTGGCGCCGGCCGCGACCGTGTCCTTGACGATGCCGTGGATGCGGTCGACCTGGCTGCGGCTGATCACCGGTCCGAGCGCCACCTGCCCCGAGGTCGGATCCCCGACCGGCAGATGCTTGGCCTTGGCGACGAGCTTCTCGATGAGCGCGTCGGCGATCTTCTCGTGCGCGATTACCAGGCCGGTGGTCATGCAGATCTGGCCCTGGTGGAACCAGGCGCCGAAGGCGATGGCGGAGGCAACCCCGTCGAGATCGGCGTCGTCGAGCACGATCACCGCGTTCTTGCCACCGAGCTCGAGCTGCACCTTCTTGAGGTGCTTGCCGGCCAGCTCGCCGATGCGACGCCCGACCGCGCTCGAGCCCGTGAACGCCACCATGGCGATATCGGGATCGGTGCAGATCGCCTCGCCGGCCTCGGCCCCGCCGGGCAGGACCTGCAGTACGCCCTTGGGCAGCCCCGCCTCCTCGAACAGCCGCGCGATGATGAAGCCGCCGGTGAGCGCGGTGCGGGGATCGGGCTTGAGCACGACCGCGTTGCCGGTGGCGAGCGCGGGCGCGACCGCGCGGCTCGACAGGATGAGCGGAAAATTGAACGGCGAGATCACGCCGATGACGCCGCGCGGCACCCGCCGGGCGAGCGAGAGGCGGCCGCCGTCGCTCGGCAGCATCAGGCCCTGCGGCTCGGTGCACATCGCCGCCGAGCGGTGCAGAATGCTCGTCACCATCTGCACCTCGAAACCGGCCTTGGCGTCGATGCCGCCGGTCTCCCGCATGATCCAGTAGACCAGCTCCGGCTGGTTCGCTTCCATCAGCGCCGCGACCTTGCGCAGGATCGCCGCGCGCTGGTCGTAAGGCGTGGCTGCCCAGCCCGGCTGCGCCGCGCGCGCCTCGGCCGCCGCCTGCCGCACGTCCTCGGCGGTGGCGTTGCCGACGCGGGTGATCACCGCTCCGGTCGCAGGCTCCAGCACGTCGAGCGAGCCGCCGACCGCCGGCCGCCATTGCGCGCCGAACAGGCGGCCGCGCCACGTCGACTCGATCAGAATTCTCGGTACCGGCGCGTTCATCCCCGCTCTCCTCCCGGCGGCACTCTCTATTCCGGCTTTGCGCTGTGTTTTTCGATCCGACAGGCAATTCGGATCCATGCCGCGTTTGAAGCGCTTGATCGTATACAGGCGACCATGGGTGGGCAAGTTTATGCCGCCCGTTCACCAGCAAGAATCGGCGTCGCCACGCCGCTCGAAATCTGTGGCGAAAGGTCGCTGACGATTGCCGCGCAATGCCGGGAAACGAGCCGGGCATGCGCACGTGTGATCCATGCGATCGGCGCAGGAACGGCCGCGCGCGTCGGCTTGCCGATCTGCGGCGCGACGTTAGTATCCAACTGGTTACTTGCGGCCGCCGCCGCGCACTGCCGACCGAGGACGTGACACCTTATGAATCAACTCGCTGCTGCGCTCCCCGATCGCTTCCGTGACGTCGACCACCTCGAGGACGTCATGACCACGCCGTCGGCGGCGCTGGCGGCCGAGTTCGACCGGATACCCGGCGACATCCTGGTGCTCGGCGTGGGCGGCAAGATCGGCCCCAGCCTCGCGCGCCTCGCCAGGCGTGCCGCGCCCGGCAAGCGCGTCGTCGGCGTCGCCCGCTTCAGCGAGCCGGGCCTGCGCGAGGCCCTTACGGCCGGCGGCATCGAGTGCATCGCGGCCGACCTGCTCGACCGCAGGCAGATCGAGGCGCTGCCGAAGCTTCCCAACGTGATCTTCATGGCCGGCCGCAAGTTCGGCTCGGCGGATCACGAGGATCTGACCTGGGCGATGAATGCGCATGTGCCGGCGCTGGTGGCCGAGGCTTTCGCCGGCTCGCGTATCGTCGCCTATTCCACCGGCTGCGTGTACCCCTATGTGAACGTGCACCATGGCGGCGCGACCGAGGCGACGCCGGCCACGCCCCCGCCCGGCGCCTACGCCAATTCCTGCGTCGCGCGCGAGGCCATGTTCCAGTATTTCTCGCGCACGCGCGGAACGCCCGGACGCATCATCCGCCTCAACTACGCAATCGACATGCGCTACGGCGTGCTGCACGACGTGGCGCGACGCGTGTCATCCGATCAGCCGATCAATCTCGCGGCCGGCCACGTCAACGTGATCTGGCAGGGCGACGCCAATGCAATGGTGCTGCGCGCGCTCGGTCACTGCACCGTACCGTCGAGCCCGCTCAATGTCAGCGGGCCGGAAACCGTGAGCGTGCGCTGGCTGGCGGAAGCCCTCGGGCAGCGCCTGGGCAGGCCGCCGGTCTTCACCGGCGTCGAAGCCGCCGAAGGCTGGCTCGTCAACACCGCCGAGGCGGTGCGGCTGTTCGGCTATCCCACGGTGCCGCTCGCCACCCTTATCGATTGGACCGCCGACTGGGTCGGCCGCGGCATGCCGAGCCTCGACAAAGACACCCACTACGACACCCGCGATGGCAACTTCTGAGCTGCGGCTGGCGGTCAAATCCGCTCTCACGCCGGCGGAATTCGACGATCTCGCCGCGCTGGTGCGCGAGGCGCGCTGGAACCAGCTCGCCGCCGACTGGCGCGTCTTCATCGCGCTTGGCCGCGTCTATGCGCTCCTCACCGGCGAAGGCCGCATCGTCGCGACCACCGCGACCTTGCCCTACGGCACGCGTTTCGCCTGGATCAGCATGGTGCTGGTGGCGGGCGAGTATCGCCGCCGCGGCCTCGCCACGCAGCTGATGCGCCGCGCGATGGCCGACCTCGCAGCCGAAGGCCTCATCGCCATTCTCGATGCCACGCCGGACGGCCGCGCCGTCTACCGGACGCTCGGTTTCCAGGACTCCTGGGGCCTTCAACGTTTCATCCGGCGCGAGCCGCGCCGCCCCGCCGTAGCGACCTCGCCGCCCGCGGGCACGCGCGTGCGTGCGCCGGCGAGCGACGATTGGCCGGCGTTATGCGCCTACGACGCTGCCGCATTCGGCGCCGAGCGCGGCGCGATGCTCGCCGGCCTGCGCGGGCGACTGCCGGCGGCCGAGTTCGTCGCCGAGCGCGCCGGCCGCATCGCCGGCTTCCTGCTCGGCCGCGACGGCACGCTCGCCGGCCATCTGTGTCCGTTGATTGCCGATGACGACGCCACCGCCTGCGCCCTCCTCGCGCACGCGCTCGATGCGATCGAGGGTCCGCTCTTCATCGATCTCGCGGATGACAAGAACGCCGTTCGAACCTTCCTGCAGGCATGCGGCTTCAATCCGGTGCGGCCGTTCACGCGCATGCTCTATGGGACGTCTGCGCGCTTCGACGACCCCGCGCGGACCTTCGCGGTGGTCGGCCCGGAGTTCGGCTGAGTCTGAAAAAAATCGTTCGTGTCCCGGGCGAATGGAGCGAGGCATCTTGGCCGAGCGGAATGAGACCCGGGACCCAGCGCAAAACTGACTAAGGCCAGCCCGTGAGAGAAGCCGTGCAGCCCTGGATCCCGGATCTGCGCTCGCGCTTTGCGCTCGCTGGTCCGGGACGAGAATGCTACCGACGGACAGTCTCAATACAGCTTGGGCGGATTGATCGGCGGCATCTTCACGCTCTTGTCGAGGAACTCGTTGGTGTAGGCGCTCTTGATGTCGTACGGCTTTTCCATCTTCAGGTTTTCGTCGACCAGTTTGTAGTCGTCGGCCATGCGCTTGTCGTCATGCCAGCCGAGCGCCACCGTGCGCGAGGTCTCGTCGTTCATCAGGATGGTGACGAGGTGCCAGTTGTCGAGCTCGTTCTGGTAGAGCAGCGCGCCGTTGGCCTCGACCAGCGCCTTGACGCAGGGATCCGGAGTCTTGGCGCATTCCGCGAACGCCTTCTGCGTGACCTTCACGAACTTGTCGGCCTTGTCCTGGTTGGCCTTGAGCCAGGGGCCGTTGGCGATGATGGAATTGCCGTAGGGATTCACGCCCGCGTCCTTCCACGCCAGGAAGCCCATGTCGCTGCCGAGCTCGCGCGCGAACACGTGGTGGAGATTGAAGAACGACGTGGTCGCGTCGATGGTCTTCGCCTTGAGCGCGCCAAGCTTGGCGTTGGCGTCGATATTGACCCAGGTCACCGAGTTGGGATCGACGCCGACCTTCTTCGCCAGCGCCGGCCACATCGTGCGCGCGCCGTCGCCGGCAGGATTGCCGATCTTCTTGCCGGCGAGATCCTTGGCGCTCTGGATGCCTGAGCTCTTGAGCCAATAGAGACCCTGCGGCGAATTGGCGTAGACGTTCATCACGCCGACCGTGTCGAGACCCTTGCCGCGGAACAGCAGCACGCCCGCCATGTCGGAAAGACCGAGCTGGGACTGGCCGGCTGCGACCTTTTGCGCCGACGCCGCCGAGCCGCGCCCGGTCTCGAAGTCGACGTCGATCCCGGCCTGTTTGTACCAGCCCATCTTCTGGGCGTAGAAGTACGGCGCGTGATCGCCGCCCGCGACCCAGTTGAGCGTGAAGGTGAGCTTTTGTGCCGCAGCCGGAGCTGCACCGAGCGCAACACCGGTGAGCGTCGCGAGAGCGAGAGTCGCGATGGTCTTCATGCCGTAACTCCAGGGGATTGTGCTACCGAGGGCGCGTCGTTCTCGACGCGCCGCGAATGTTCGTGGTAACTGCACGGTTACCGGGGACGATAGGAGCGACCCCCTACCCTGTCAACATTGGCGACTTGGCGGGCCTTGATGGCGAATTCCAAGAGCTCTGCGCACCGGCGCGATCCCGAGCGCACGCGCGAGGCGATCCTGTCCGCCGCGCAGCGGGAGTTTGCCGCCAAGGGTCTTTCCGGCGGCCGCGTCGACGCGATCGCGCGCCGCGCGCGCGCCAACAAGCGCATGATCTATCATTATTTCGGCAACAAGGCGGGGCTCTATCTCGCCGCCCTCGAACGCGTCTACGCGGATTTGCGCGGAACGGAAAGGAGCCTCGACCTCGCCCACCTCGCGCCGGAGGCCGCCATCCGGCGGCTGGTCGAATTCACCTTCGACTATTCCCGCGCTCACCCCGAGCTGATCAGCCTCATCAACAACGAGAACCTGCACGGCGCCCGGCACCTGCGCAAATCCAGGAAAATACGCGAGCTGCACAGCCCGTTCGTGCGGCTGATCGAGGACATTCTCGAACGCGGCGTGGCGCAGGGCGTGTTCCGGCCGGGCCTCGATGCCGTCGACCTTTACATCACTATCGCGGCGGTCGGTTATTTCTACCTCTCGAACAACCCGACGCTCTCGGCCATCTTCGGGCGCGATCTCGGCAGCGCGGCGGCATGCCGCAGGCGCAAGCGCCACAACATCGAGATCATCCTTGCCGCCATGCGGGCATGACGGGCGTGCGGCTCGGGACCGGCTTCGAGCGTTGCGTTGACGCCGATGCTGCTTTTGGCACAATGTAACCGTCCGGTTACTTGAGGCTTTGATGACATCGCGCTGGCAGGACTGGCCTCCGCAGGTGCTCGCCGCGCTGCGCAGGGGCGTGGCGATCCCGGCGCATCCGCTCGCGCTCGACGCCGGCCGCAAGCTCGACCCGCGCCGGCAGCGTGCGCTGGCGCGCTACTATCTCGACGCCGGCGCCGGCGGGCTCGCGGTCGGCGTCCACACCACGCAATTCGCCATCCGCGAGGCCGGCCTGTTCGCGCCGGTGCTGGAGCTCGCCGCGCGCACCGCCGCCGACTGGGCGCGCGAGCCGCCGATCCTGATCGCGGGCCTGTCCGGGCCCACGGCGCAGGCGGTGAAGGAAGCGCAGATCGCCCGCGGCCTCGGCTACCATGCCGGCCTGCTGTCGCTCGCCGCGCTCAAGGCCGCGAGCGAGGACGAGCTGATCGCCCACGCGCAGGCGGTGGCGCGCGAGATCGCGCTGGTCGGCTTCTACCTGCAGCCGGCGGTGGGCGGGCGCGTGCTGCCGGTCTCGTTCTGGCGCCGTTTTGCCGCCATCGACAACGTCGTCGCAGTGAAGATCGCGCCGTTCAACCGCTACCGCACGCTCGACGTCGTGCGCGGTGTGGTCGAGGCCGGCGCCGCCGAGCGGGTCACGCTCTATACCGGCAACGACGATCACATCGTGCTCGACCTCGTCACCCCGTTCACCGTCACGGCGCACGGCCGCGCCACCACGGTGCGCATCAGGGGCGGGCTGCTCGGCCACTGGAGCGTCTGGGTCAAGACCGCGGTAGAGTTGCTCGAGCGCATTCATTCGTCGATTGCGGCCGACAAGATTTCCGCGGATCTGCTGGCGCTCGATTCGCAGGTCACCGACTGCAATGCGGCGATCTTCGATGTGGCCAACGATTTCCACGGCGTCATCGCCGGCTGCCACGAAGTCCTGCGCCGCCAGGGATTGCTCGCGGGCATCTGGTGCCTCGATCCCGACGAGACGCTCGGTCCCGGCCAGAAGGAAGAGATCGATCGCGTCTGCGCCGCCTATCCGCACCTCAACGACGACGCATTCGTGCGCGCCAACCTGGAGCGCTGGCTGTCGTGAGTGGGATCATCAAGCGCCGTCATCGCCTCAACTGGCTGGGGTCCATCGCCTGGCCTACGATGGTCCGTAATGGCTTGACGTGAGGAGGAGCACGCGTGGGAGGACATCCGCAAGCGGTTCAGCGCTATTCACTGGCGATCCTGAGCCACCTCGGCCTGGTGCTCGCGTGGTATCTGTTCGTCAAGCTCGGCGAGGTGCCGAAATTCGTCATGCCCTCGCCCTGGGAGACCCTGCACGCGCTGCTCGTTCCGAACTACCGCTGGCTCGAAAACACTGCGGTGACGAGCATCGAGATTTTCGCCGGCTACATCCTCGCTGTCGCCTTCGGCATCGGGACGGCGCTGCTGTTCTCCTGGTTTCGCTGGCTCGAAATGGCGGTCATGCCGCTGCTGGTCAGCCTCAACATGATCCCCAAGGTGGCGCTCGGCCCGCTCATCATCGTGTGGTTCAAATACGGCATCGGCCCGAATGCGCTGATGGCGTTCGCCATCTGCTTCTTTCCGATCGTGCTCACGACCGCCCGCGGCCTGCGCGAGGTGGAGCCCGATCTGCTCGACCTCGTGCGCACCCTGCGCGGCTCGCGCTGGCAGGTGTTCACCAAGATTCAGCTGCCGGGGGCGCTGCCCTACATCTTTTCCGGCATGAAGGTCGCCGCCATCCTGGCGGTCGCCGGCGCGATCGTCGGCGAATTCCTCGGCTCCGACCGCGGGCTCGGCTATCTCATGCTGCAGGTGCAGGTCACGCTCGACACCGCCGCCATGTTCATGGCGGTCATCCTGATCACGCTGATCGGCATGGTGCTGTACGGCCTTGTGCTGGCGCTCGAACGCATGCTGGTCGTGCGCGATGCGCGGCTGGCGTGACGCCGGACCCCGGAAGGACCATGGGCGAACCGTTCATCCATCTTGCCGGCGTGCAGAAGGTCTACCGCACGCGGGGGGCGGATTTCCTCGCCATTTCCGAAGCCACATTCGATGTCGAGGCGGGCGAGCTGGTGTCCCTGGTCGGACCGTCGGGTTGCGGCAAGACCACCTTGCTCAAGATTCTCGCCGGCCTGCATCCCTTCGACTCCGGCGAGGTCACGATCGGCACCAAAGCCCAGCCGTTCGATCCGTCGCGCGATATCGGCATGGTGTTTCAGCAGCCGCTGCTGCTGAAATGGCGGCGCGTGATCGACAACGTGTTGCTGCCGGCGGAAATCCTCGGCCTTCCCATGGCTGCGAGCCGCACCCGCGCCCGCGACCTCCTTGCGCTGGTCGGGCTCGCCGGTCACGAGGACAAGTTCCCCTACCAGCTGTCCGGCGGCATGCAGCAGCGCGCCGCGATCGCGCGCGCGCTGATCCACGATCCCAAGCTGATCCTGATGGACGAGCCGTTCGGGGCGCTCGATGCGCTCACCCGCGAGAAGATGAACCTCGAGCTGCTGCACATCTGGGAAGAGGCCAAAAAGACCATCGTCTTCGTCACCCATGGCATCACGGAAGCGGTGTTCCTCGGCACCCGCGTGATCGTGCTCAGCGCCGGGCCGGCGCGCATGGCCGACAATTTCCAGGTCGAGCTGCCGCATCCGCGCACGCTCGAGATGAAGACAAGCGAGAAATTCGGCGAATACACCCGGCGCATCTACCGGTTGCTGGGCATGGAGTGATGCGGCGCTGCGCCACATTTTCGAGTGTCATCGCCCGCGCAGGCGGGCGATCCAGTAATCTCCGACGTTGGAGCAGCACTTCTGGCATGCCTCAGCCGTTCGTGGATACTGGATGCCCGCTGTCGCGGGCATGACGCGCGCGGGTTGTCGTAGTGCAGGAGAAAGGTACACGAATGGCGCAGCAACGTCTCGGCATCATCATGAACGGCGTCACCGGCCGCATGGGCATGAACCAGCATCTCATCCGTTCGATCGTCGCCATCCGCGCCCAGGGCGGGGTCGCGCTCAAGAACGGCGACACGGTCATGCCCGATCCGATCCTGGTCGGCCGCAACGAGGCAAAGCTTGCGCAGCTCGCGAAGGCGAACGGCCTCACGCGCTGGAGCACCGATCTCAAGGCGGCACTCAAGAGCCCGGAAGACACGCTGTTCTTCGACGCCGCCACCACCAAGCTGCGCGCCAAGCTGCTCCACCAGGCGATCGCGGCCGGCAAGGACATCTATTGCGAGAAACCGATCGCCGAGACCCTGGACGACGCCGTCGACGTGGCGCGCGCGGCCAAGAAGGCCGGCATCAAGCATGGCGTCGTGCAGGACAAGCTTTTTCTTCCCGGCCTGCTCAAGCTCAAGATGCTGATCGACTCCGGCTTCTTCGGACGCATCTTCGCCATCCGCGGCGAGTTCGGCTACTGGGTGTTCGAGGGCGACTGGCAGCCAACGCAGCGGCCGTCGTGGAACTACCGCAAGAAGGACGGCGGCGGCATCATTCTCGACATGCTCTGCCACTGGCGCTACGTGCTCGACAACCTGTTCGGCGAAGTCCGGAGCGTGTCCTGTCTCGGCGCGACGCACATTCCCAAGCGCTGGGACGAGGACGGCAAGCCCTACAAGGCCGACGTGGACGATGCCGCCTACGCCACCTTCCAGCTTGAAGGCGGCGCCGTCGCGCACATCAACAGCTCCTGGTGCACGCGCGTGCGCCGCGACGACCTCGTCACCTTCCATGTCGATGGCACGCACGGCTCGGCGGTCGCGGGCTTGCAGAAGTGCTGGAGCCAGGCGCGCGTGAACACACCGCGGCCGGTGTGGAATCCGGACGTGCCGCAGCCGATCAAGTTCTTCGAGACCTGGAGCGAGGTCCCGGACAGCACCAACTACGACAACGGCTTCAAGGCGGAGTGGGAGATGTTCATCCGCCATCTCTACGAAGGCGCGCCCTTCAAGTGGACCCTGCTCGAAGGCGCCAAGGGCGTGCAGCTCGCCGAGGCCGGGCTCAAGAGCTGGAAAGAGCGGCGCTGGATCGACATCCCGGCGCTCAAGGTGTGAACATACGAACCGACGGGTCTCGTGTCCCGGGCGAGCGAAGCGAGACCCGGGACCCAGGGCAGAACGCCATACCAAGCTCGCCAAGGTTCGTCGTGCTGCCTTGGGTCCCGGATCTTCGCTCGCATACGCTCGCTCGTCCGGGAAACGAGAGCGGCAAGCTCATGAGGACCAAGTGCCCACACTGAATCTCCCCATCGCCGGCGGCAAGGTCGCGCCATACACGATGAGGCCGCCGCGCAAATTTCCCGCCGCGACGGCGCCGTTCAACCGCATCGCCTATGCCGCGGCGCATGTCGTCGCCGATCCGATGGCGGACGGCGATCCCTGGCTCGATGCTGCCATCGACTGGGAGCGCACCATCGCCTTCCGCCGCCACCTGTGGTCGCTCGGGCTCGGCGTGGCCGAGGCCATGGACACCGCCCAGCGCGGCATGGGGGTCGACTGGCCGAGATCGCTCGAGCTCATCCGCCGCAGCCTCGAGGCGGCGCGCGACTTTCCCGGCGCGCTGATCGCCTCGGGCACCGGCACCGACCATCTCGAGCCGGGCGCCGGCGTCACCATCGACGACGTGATCCGCGCCTATGAGGAGCAATGCGCCGCGGTCGAGAAGCTCGGCGGGCGCATCGTGCTGATGGCGAGCCGCGCGCTGGTCAAGGCGGCGCGCGACGGCGACGACTACGCCAAGGTCTACGACCGCATCCTGCGCCAGGTGAAAGAGCCGGTCATCATCCACTGGCTCGGAGAGATGTTCGATCCCGCGCTCGACGGCTACTGGGGGCACAAGAACCACGGCAAGGCGATGGAGGTCGCCGTCGACGTGATCGCCGCCAACGCGGAAAAGGTCGACGGGGTGAAGATTTCGCTGCTCGACAAGGACAAGGAGATCGCCATGCGCCGCCGCCTGCCGCAGGGCGTGCGCATGTATACCGGTGACGACTTCAACTATGCGGAGTTGATCGAGGGCGACGCGGAGGGCTATTCCGACGCGCTGCTCGGCATCTTCGACGCCATCGCGCCGGCGGCCTCGGCCGCGCTCGGCGCGCTCGCGCGCGGTGACAGCAAGACGTTTCACGCCATCCTGGCGCCGACGGTGCCGCTCTCGCGCCACATCTTCAAGGCGCCGACGCGCTTCTACAAGACCGGCGTGGTGTTCATGGCCTATCTCAACGGACTGCAGGATCACTTCACGCTGGTCGGCGGGCAGGAGAGCGCGCGCTCTACCCTGCATCTCGCCGAGCTGTTCCGGCTGGCCGACGCCGCCGGTCTGCTCGCCGAACCCGAGCGCGCCGCCGTGCGCATGCGCCACGTGATGGCGACCCGCGGTGTGGAGGCGTGATGGCTCCAGAACGGATGTTTCGGTTCCCCTCCCCCTTGTGGGGAGGGGTCAGGAGTGGGGCTCGTCGGTGATGCGCGACCTCGCGAACGACTGCGCCCTCATCTCGATCAATTCGATGACGGTGAAGCCGTGGTCGCTCGAACAGCTCATCGACGGCTGCGGGCGGGCGGGCATTTCCGCGATCTCGCCGTGGCGCGACATCGTGCAGGCCTGTGGTCTCGCGCGCGCCGCGAAGCTCATCGCGGGGAGCGGCATGACCGTGACCGGCCTGTGCCGCGGCGGCATGTTCCCGGCCGCCGACGCGGCCGGGCGCAGTGCCGCGCTCGACGACAACCGGCGCGCGGTCGACGAGGCCGCGGCGATCGGCGCGCAGTGCCTCATCCTCGTGGTCGGCGGGCTGCCGAAGGGGTCGCGCGATATCGCCGGCGCTCGCATGCAGGTGCGCGACGCGCTGGCGGCGCTGCTTCCCTATGCGCGGCAGGCCCACGTGCCGCTCGCGATCGAGCCGCTGCACCCGATGTTCGCCGCCGACCGCGCCTGCGTGAACACGCTCGCGCACGCCAACGACCTCTGCGACGAGCTGGGCGAAGGTGTCGGCGTCGCCGTCGACACCTATCACGTCTGGTGGGATCCCGCCCTGACGCGGGAGATCGCGCGCGCCGGCCGAAGGATCCTCGCCTATCACGTCAACGACTGGCTGGTGCCGACCACGGATCTCCTGCTCGACCGCGGCATGATGGGCGACGGCGTGATCGACCTGCGCGCCCTCCGCGCGATGGTGGAGGCGGCCGGCTATCGCGGCCACTGCGAGGTGGAGATCCTCTCCGCCGGCAATTGGTGGAAGCGCGATGGCGACGAGGTGCTGCGCGTCTGCCTCGAGCGCCACCGGACGGTGGTGTGATGATCGATCCGTCAGTACATCGAGCGTGTCCCGGGCGCAGCGCAGCACGAAGTGGTGCGCTGCAGAACCGGGACCGTTCCAGACCGTGGCGGTCCCGGATCAGCGGCGCACCGCAACGCAGTCAAGCTTGCGCAGACTGCGTAAACTTGTCTGCGTGCAAGAGCTGCGCGCTGCACCGCATCCGGGACACGGGTGGCCGCAAATGACCACCACCTACGACGGCATCATTCTCGGCGCCGGCCACAACGGGATGATCCTGCAGGCCTATCTCGGCATGGCCGGCCTGAAGACGGTGGCGATCGAGCGCCGCCCCGTCGCCGGCGGCGGCCTGAGCACGCTCGAGGATCCGCGCCACCCCGGCTTCCTGCACAACACCCACGCCTTCTTCCAGCGCGCCATCACCGCCATGCCCTGGTATGGCGACCTCGGGCTCGAACGCCATGGCGCGCGCTATATCGAGCCCGAGCTCAACGTCGCGCTCCTTACCCGCGACGGCCGTGCGCTCGAATGGTGGACCGACATCCGCAGGACCATCGCATCGTTCGCGAGCTTCAGCCGCCGCGACGCCGAGACGCTGCAACGCTGGCACGACGAGTTCGTGCCGATCGTGCGCGACATCCTTACGCCCGAAGGCCGTTCGCCGCCGCTGCCACCGGCCGAGCGGCGCGCCCTCCTGATGCGTACCGGCGCCGGCCGGCGCCTGCTCGAGGTCAGCGCGCTGTCGCCGCTGCAGTTTGTCGAGCGGGAGTTCGAGCATCCCGCCATCAAGGCTGGCCTGCTCTTCTTCAACGGCCTGCGCGAGGTCGACCTGCGGCTCCCCGGCTTCGGCCATCACATCGCGGCGCTGCTGGCCAGTCCTGCCAAGGCGCAGATGTCGCGAGGCGGCTCGGCGGCGCTGGCGCGCGCGCTCGAAGCGGCCGTGCGCGAGAGCGGCGGCGAGATCAGGCTGATGACCGAGCCCAGGCGCATTCTGGTCGAAGGCGGCCGCGCCGTCGGCGTCGAAACCGCGGACGGCGAACTGATCAGGGCCCGGCATTTCGTGGCGTCGTCGCTCAACCCGCACCAGACATTTCTCGACCTGCTCGACGAGGGCCTCCTTCCTCGCGACATCCGCGACCGCGCGCAGCGCTTCCAGTACAACCTGCTCGCCCCGCTGTTTGCGCTCCATCTCAATCTCGGCGAGCCGCCGCGCTACCGCGCGAGCGCCGACCATCCGGAGCTCGCGCAGGCGTTCATGGTGATCATGGGGCTCGATCACGTCGACCAGTTCGGCGAGATCGTGCGCCACCACGAGGCCGGCACCATTCCGCCGACGGTGATGTGGGGCGCGTGCCCGACGCTGTTCGACCCGAGCCAGGCGCCGCCCGGCCGGCACACGGCGTTCATGTGGGAGAAGCTGCCCTATCGCGTCGCCGGCGACCCAGCCAAATGGGACCGCCTGCGCGACGAGCACGGCCGTGCCATGCTCGCGCTCTGGCGCCGGTACGCGCCCAATCTCGCCGACGCGGTCCTGGATTCGTTCACCCGCAGCCCGCTCGACGTCGAGCGCTGCCTGCCCAACATGCGTGAAGGCGACCTCCTGGTCGGCGCCTTCGCCAATGACCAGGTCGGCTATCACCGCCCGTTCGCCGGCGCGGGCGCTTACCGAACCCACCTGCCGGGGCTTTATCTCTGCGGTTCGAGCAGCCACCCCGGCGGCAACATCACCGGGCTTCCCGCCTACAACGCCATGCAGGTGATCATCGCCGATCTCGGCCTCGCAGCCGCATGGCTGCCGGCGGCGACGGCCGGCGGGCGCTTCGCAGCGGGATAAACCGAGGTCGTCATGCGCGGGCTTGACCCGCGCATCCATCGTTCTCGGAGACAAAATTTTCGCAAAGCAGATGGATCGCCGGGTCAAGCCCGGCGATGACAGAGCCTGTGGAGCTTGACCGGACCGGCTGGCATGCTGCTTGCTGAACTGGGGCGTGTTCCGGTCAAATCGATGCACAAAGGTGCCGCTTGCTCGGTGTGTTCCCCTCCC
>CAVUAI010000004.1:0-27015 GCA_963739385.1 uncultured Alphaproteobacteria bacterium | reverse complement strand
CGAGGTGACCATTCGCGGCAGCCGGTTGTCGACGGCCCCGGCCGATCTGCAAACACCCGGACTAACGCTGCGGGACCGATTGCCGTAGACCGGCCCTGAGAAGAATCCGCAAAAAATTTGCGGCGCTCTGCTGGGCGAAGATTGGCTGCACACACTCTCTCACCGATGTCACGCACTCCCGAGAAATCGTTCGCCGTTGCCAACTCCGTCGCCAGACGCATCTGGCTGCACGCCCAACGGCTCGACCGGCACGCGCCGTTCGGCGACGGGCCCGAGGCGACACGCGCCGCGGTGGCGCATCTGGGCTACGTGCAGATCGACACCATCAACGTGATCGAGCGCTCCCATCACCACATCCTGTTTGCGCGCATTCCCGGATACCGGCGCGAGCACCTGCACCAGGCGCAGACAGTCGACAAGACAGTGTTCGAATACTGGACGCACGCCCTGTCATACCTGCCGACCACGGACATGCGATTCTTCGTCGGCGCCATGAAGCGGCACTGGCAGCGCCGGAGCGTCTGGTTCACCTCCGTGAAGCCTGAGGACCTGCGCAAGGTGCTCCGCCGCATCAGAACGCAGGGCGCGCTCACGATCCGGGATATCGACGACGACGTCCTGGTGGAGAAAGACCATGCCTGGGCGAGTCGCAAGCCGTCGAAGCGGGCGCTGCAGCTGGCCTTCTACCGCGGCCTGCTAACCGTCAGCGAACGCAAGGGCATGCTCAAGACCTACGAGCTGATGACCCGGCACTTCGGGTGGGACCGGCTGCCCAAGGCCGCATCGGAGCGGGAGATCGTGAACTATCTGCTCGACCGCGCGCTGCGATCGCAGGGTGTCGTGAGCCTCGATTCCGCGTGCTATCTCGACCCCGGTCGCAAGCCCGCCATGCGGCGATTGATCGAAACCCGGGTGCGCCACGGGGAGCTCCTCCCGGTCGAGCTCGCGGGCGCAGGAAAATTGCAGCATTGGCTGCGCCCCGAGACGCTCGATACCCCCGCCGACGGCGTGGACGAGACAGTCCACATCCTGTCCCCGTTCGATCCGCTGATCAGTCAGCGCAAGCGGCTGCATCTGTTCTTCGGCTACGAGCATCGCTTCGAGGCCTACGTTCCCAAGGCGAAGCGGCGGTTCGGCTATTTCGCCCTGCCGGTGCTGGTCGGGGACGAGATCGTCGCCCTCGTCGATCTCAAGACCGACCGCGAGCAGCAGAAGCTGCTGCTGCGGCAATGGACCTGGCTCGGCAAGAACTCACGCCGGTCGCACAAGAGGCGGATCGAAGAGGCGTTGCACCGGTTCGAGCGCTTCCAGCTCGCGCGCTGACCCCGACGCCACTTCAGAGAATCTCCAGAGATCTCCAAGGAAGACTCCAGACCCCCGCCAAGCTTGGTGTTTCGGCTGCCGCTAAGTGTCTCCGCCATGGTGCCGGCATCACGCCGGCCGCTTTGAGGGAGCCCCCCCATGCGCAAGGTCATGCTCATTGCCGCCGCTGCCGTGTCGGTGGCCGTTCTCACCCGGTTGCCGGCCATGCCTCTCGCCGGTGAGCCGCCGGCTGGTCCGGTCGCAGCCGCGCTCGCGATCAACCCCTCGAACTGATGCAACAGGCCGTCGGCCTGCCGGTGCAGGAGTTCGAGGACTACGCCATGGTCGGCGATCGCAGCGCCGGGGAGTAAAGGCTCGAGCCTTGCTGCAGAGGCAGCGACCGAAGCCATCCCCATTGCTGGACGGACATGCGGCCTGCCGGCAAAGTCGCTGGCCCCGCGCGCGCCGAAACGCGTCGCGTCATTCGATCAACTCGGCGGGCGGCCAAGCGGCCGCCGCGCCGAGAGGCGTGCCGAATATCACCACCTCGGGGCGACCTAAAAGACCCCTCCCCCGACCACAGGCCGCAGTTTTCAAGCGGGTGCGAGAGCCATTGAGCGCGTCTTCCCGGTTGCGTAAGCTTTCACCGCTGGGATGCAAGCCGCGCCGACAAGACGGCAAGCGCCATTGGGGCACGCGATGCCGCGGGTGTCTGACGCCGGTCTCGGGAGCGAACTCGCCCTGGCGCAGAGCCAGCTGGGCGAAGCGCTGGAACGGCAAGCGGCAACCGAGCAGGTGCTGCGCGTTATTGCCAGCTCGCCGGGCGAGCTCCAGCCCGTATTCCAAGTGATCCTGGAGAACGCCACCCGTATCTGCCAAGCAAAGTTCGGAGTCCTATGGCTCTCCGAGGGCGGCGGCTTCCGCTCGGTCGCGCTGCACGGCCTGCCGTCCGGGCATGTCGAGGGCCGTCAGCGTGATCCCGTCATTCGTCCGAGGCGGGACCTTCCGCTCGGTCGCCTCGCGCAAACGCGGCAGATCATTCACGTCGCCGATGCCAGGCAGGAACAAGCCTATGTGGAAGGCGAGCCGACGTTCGTAGACCTCGTCGACGGCGGCAACGCCCGCACGCTGCTCATCGTCCCGATGTTGCGGGAGAGCGAACTGGTCGGTGCCATCTCGATCTATCGGCAGGAGGTGCGGCCGTTCACCGAGCGGCAGATCGACCTGGTGACGAGCTTCGCCAGTCAGGCGGTGATCGCGGTCGAGAACACGCGCCTGCTGCGGGAGCTGCGCCAGCGCACCGACGATCTCAGCGAGGCGCTGGAGCAGCAGACGGCGACCTCGGAAGTCTTGCAAGTCATCAGCAGCTCCCCCACCGAGCTGGAGCCGGTGTTCGAGACCATGCTGGCGAATGCGACCCGGCTGTGCGAAGCCAAGTTTGGAAACCTCTTCCTTCGTGAAGAAGACAAGTTTCGCCTTGTCGCCATGCACGGCGCGCCGGCGGCGTGGGCGGAGAGATGGCGGCGCGAACCGATGATCCGCCCTGGCCCGCACACGGGCATGGCCCGTGCCGCCGAGACCAAAGACGTGGTTCACATTGCCGATCTCACGCAGGAGCAGGCCTACATCGATCGCGATCCGCTGTTCGTCGACCAAGTGGAACTCGCCGCTGGCCGCACGCTTCTTGTCGTGCCGATGCTTAGAGACGACGAACTGATCGGCACCATTGGCATTTTCCGACAGGAAGTGCGGCCGTTCACCGACAGGCAGATTGAGCTGGTGAAAAGTTTCGCCGCGCAGGCCGTTATCGCGATAGAGAATGCCCGTCTGCTCCGGGAGCTGCGCGAATTGCTACAGCAGCAGACCTCCACCGCCGACGTGCTCAAGGTCATCAGCCGCTCGACCTTCGATCTGCAGACGGTGCTCGACACATTGGTCGAGTTGGCCGCACGGCTCTGCGACGCGGACAAGGCATTCATATTCCGCCGCGAAGGCGCGGGGTATCGCCTCGCCGCAAATTTCGGATTCTCGCGCGATTTCAAGGAATACCTCGAACAGTATCTGATCGAGCCGAGCCGACACACACTTGTTGGTCGAACGTCGCTCGAACGCCGCACGATTCACATCCCGGACGTCCTGGCCGACCCGGAGTACACCTGGAGCGAAGCGATCGAGCGTGGCGGCTTGCGCACCCTGCTGGGAATCCCGCTGCTGCGGGAGGGCGTTCCGATCGGCGTATTCCAGATGTCACGCGCCACGGTGCGGCCGTTCACCGACAAGCAGATCGAGCTGATGACGACCTTCGCCGACCAGGCGGTGATCGCGATCGAGAACGTGCGGCTGTTCGAGGCCGAGCAGCAGCGAACGCGCGAGTTGGCCGAGGCGCTGGAGCAACAGACCGCCACTTCGGAGGTGCTTCAAGTCATCAGCAGCTCGCCCGGCGAGTTGGAGCCGGTATTCCAGGCCATGCTAGAGAAGGCAACCCGCATCTGCGAGGCCAGCTTCGGCAATCTGCTGGTGTACGACGGCGCCGTGTTCCGGCACGTGGCGCTGCATAACGCCCCGCAGACCTTCGCGGCCGAAACGGAACGCGATCCGGTTGCTCCCCCGACCTCGGCGCGCTTCCTTTACCGCGTCGCCGACACCAGGCAGGTCGTCCATATTGCCGACGTCGCCGCGGACAATCCGGAAGAGCCGATCGCCACCCTGGCGGGAGCACGCACCCTGCTCATCGTTCCGATGCTCAAGGAGGACGAACTGGTGGGGGTGATCGCCGTCTATCGCCAGGAGGTCCGCCCGTTCGGCGACAAGCAGGTCGAGCTAGTCAAGAACTTCGCCGCACAGGCGGTCATCGCCATCGAGAATACGCGGCTGTTGAACGAGCTGCGCGAATCGCTGCAGCAGCAGACCGCAACCGCCGACGTCCTCAAGGTCATCAGCCGCTCGACCTTCGATCTGCAGTCCGTGCTGCGGACCCTCGTCGAATCCGCCGCCCGGCTGTGCGATGCCGACAAGGCGACCATCACCCGGCAGAGGGACGGGTTGTTCTATCGCGCGGAAGCGTATGGGTTCTCGCCGGAATTCATCGACTACGTCAAGGATGTGCCGGTGGCGCCGGAACGCAGGACGATCACCGGACGGGCCCTGCTCGAAGGCAAGATCATCCATGTCGCGGACGTGCTGGCCGACCCGGATTACGACTGGGCGGAAGCGCAGAGGCTCGGCGGCTATCGCACCATCGTCGGTGTTCCCATGTTGCGTGAGGGTGTCCCGATCGGCGTCCTGGCCTTGACCCGCTCGGAGGTGCGGCCGTTCAGCGACCGGCAGATCGAGCTCGTCAGCACGTTTGCCGACCAGGCGGCCATCGCGATCGAGAACGTGCGGCTGTTCGACGAAATCCAGGACAAGAACCGCCAGCTGCAGATCGCGAGCGAGCACAAGTCGCACTTCGTCGCCAGCATGAGCCACGAGCTGCGCACGCCGCTCAATGCCATCATCGGCCTGACCGAGATGATGCATACCCATGCGGCGCGCTTCGGCACGGAAAAGGCGCAGGAGCCGCTGCGCCGGGTGCATGCCGCCGGCACCCACCTCCTCGGCCTCATCAACCAGGTGCTCGACCTGTCGAAGATCGAGGCCGGCAAGCTCGAGCTCAATGCGCAAACCGTGCAGCTGGCGCCGCTGATCGACGACGTCGTCGGGACCACGCGCCAGCTCGCCGAGCAGAACAAGAACCGCCTCACGGTCGAGGCCGCGGGCGATCTCGGCACGCTCACCGTGGACCCGATGCGGCTGCGCCAGATCCTGCTCAACCTGCTGAGCAATGCCTGCAAGTTCACCAAGGAGGGCGAGGTCAAGGTGCGGGCGCGCAGGGTGGCCGGCGACTGGATCGAGTTCGCCGTCGCCGACAGCGGCATCGGGATGACGGCCGAGCAGCGGGCGAAGCTGTTCGAGGAATTTATCCAGGCCGACGCCTCGACCGCGCAGCGCTTCGGCGGCACCGGCCTCGGCCTTGCCATCACGCGCAAGCTCGCGCGCATGATGGGAGGCGATGTGACGGTGACGAGCGAGCCGGGCAAAGGCTCGGTCTTCACGGTGCGCCTGCCGGCCAGCGCACCGCATTCCGCCGGCTAGATCGCCATGACTTTTCTTCGAATCGTCATCGCGATCCTTATTGCTGGAGCATGATCTTTTCCGAAAACCGGTGCCCACCCCGGATCAAGTCCGGGGCAGGCTTTTTCGGGATCATGCTCTAGCGTGCCCGGCCCGAAGCAGCGCTCGCCGGTTTCTTACGCCGTTCACGTGATGCGGAAAGGAGAGAGCGTCGACCGGCGGCGTCGGACGTCCGTGCCGCCTGAGCCTCGAACCGGGCAATGAGCCAGGAGCCCGCCGGGCCGGGCGGCGTGTCCGTCCGGTAGATTGCGTACAGCCGAACGGACCCGTGCTTGAACTCGGGGATGTCAAGCTGGACGAGCCGCCCGGCTTCGAGATCCTCGCGTACCATCGGCTCGGGCATATAGCCCCAGCCGATACCTTCCTTCAGCAGCATGTGCTTGGCGCCGAGATCGGCCAGACGCCAGGTCTTCGTCGCGATCATGCCAGGATCCTGGCCCGTCGTGAGGGGCGAGCGGTCGGTGAGCACGAGCTGGATGTGATCACGCCCGGCGCCCGGCGCATTCCTGCGCGCCCGCGCCAGCGGGTGAGCAGGAGCCGCAACAGGGACCAGCTCGACGCTGCCGACCGCGATGCGCTCGAGCCCGGCGACCTCCACATCGAGCGGTCCGCAGATCCCGATCGTGGCCGTGCGGTCGAGCACGGTCCGCGTCACTGCCCCGAGCGCTTCGACATAAAGGCGCAACGACACGGTCGGAAACTCGGTACGAAACGCTTTCAGCGCGTCGACCACCCGCGCTGCCGGCAGCATCACGTCAAGCACGAGGTGGACTTCCGCCTCGATGCCCTGCAGCAGGCCTCGCACCTTGGCGCGCAGACCATTGATGCCATTGGTGACGGTGCGCGCCTCCGACACCACGGTGCGGCCGGCTTCGGTCAACTGGGGTTTGCGTGTCGACTGACGATCGAACAGCGACACCCCGAGCTGCGCCTCTAGGTTGGCAATCGAATAGCTGATGACCGATGTCGCGCGGCCGAGCCGGCGCGCCGCGCCCGCGAAGCTGCCGACATCGACCACGGTCAGAAAGACCCGCAACTGATCGAGCGTCGGCGTGCCGGGGGCGGATGACATATCGATTTTCTCGAACGTTGCGGCTCAGATAATCCCGGTTTTGGCGACCGCCAGCCCTCCCTACATCGCCGTCGCGGGCACGCTGAGCCCGCAGCAACCGGGCGACGCCTCCCGGGCACGCTGCTCAGCATGACGGAAACACGACGAAAGCAGTGTCACCGGCAACGGCTCGAACGCACACCTCGCCACGCAGCAAAGGAGTTAGCCATGGGCAACGTTCAAACCTTCATTCACACCGCCCCCGCCATCAAACATCAACCGACGTCCCACCGCTATTACTTCGACGTAGGCATCGGTTCTGTATGTCTATCGGGCGCGGATACCGGCGGCGCCTACTGTCTGCTCGAAGTCAGCCTCGCGCCCGGAATGATGGTGCCGCGTCACACGCATACGCGCGAGGACGAGGCATACTATGTCCTCTCGGGAGAGCTGGAGATCGTCGTCGGAGGCGAGACCTTCGTCCTCCGGGCTGGCGACAGCCTCATGGCCCCGCGCGACATCCCCCATCGGCTGCGCAATTCCGGCAGCGTTGAAAATCACTATCTGCTCATGTTCTCGCCGTCCGGATTCGAGGGATTTCTGAAGGTGACGGCGCTGCCGGCACCGGACAATGCGCGCGCGCCGACCGAGGCGCCGGCGGTCGCGGTCCAAAATGTCCACGAGCTCGCGGCCAGCTATGGCATTGAATTCAATTGACCGGGGGAGCCGGCGACCAGCCGCCAACAATTGGACCGCAGACGACGCAACGCCTGCGGCCCTTCCGTCCGAGTCGCGTCAACTCCGGGACCCGGAAAATTGTCCGGTGCGCCGGCGACGCTATCGCCCGGCAGCGCCGCGGGAGTGCTTCTCGCGCCACTTCGGACCAGGCCCGCGCATGTAATGCAGCTCGGGCCGGTACGGGTCGAACAGAGAGGATGTCAGCCGGCGCCAGCGTCGGGCGAATGGGTCGGTGCCGCGCCCCGGCGGGGAGGTCGCGAACAACACGCGCGAGACATACGAATCTGAAAACGCGGCCATTTCGAACCTCCTTTCGATGCGCGGCTCGGGCGCGCATCACCGGGTTCCCTGAATTGGCGGCTCGATCGTCGCCTGTCGAATGTGGGGAATCATAGTGGAACGCAGGCCGATCGCCATTCTACTGAAGTAGATCGGCATGACGTGATGGTTTGGCCCTCTCATACTTAGGTTGGAGCCCGGGGGCCCACCTCGGCACAGGTCATCTGCCTGCCGCCGGAGCGCCGCCGGCATTGCCCGGCGCTGCCACGGGGTAGCCGGGCCGGCCGGCCCGGTCGATAGCGCGCTGGACCAGGCCTGACGATTTCGCCGCTTCAACGAACTCGCTGATATAGGCAAGCCGCTCGGTCTGGCCCTTCGGAACCACCAGAACGGGGAATTGGCTCGTTTCGAGCAGCCACTCTGGCCACCGCAGCGCAACCGAGCGCTTCAATGCACCGGAACGCGCGCATCGACGTTGTAGAGCGGCGGCGTCCCGATGCTGAAGATCTGCGCCGAGATCGCCATCGGCACCGCGTCCGCCGCCAGCCCGAAGAAGAAGGTCGTATTCTTGATGTCGGCCCCGCCCGCCAGGCACAGCTTCTTCGCGAGCTCGAACACGATCACATTGCCGAATCTTTCCGCCGACTTCAGGCTGATGGTGCCGAGGCCACCGGTGGTGACAACGAACACATCGGCAAGCTGGTTGTTCAGATAGGGCAGCTTCGCGAGCGGACCGAAGTTGAGGACCAGCCCGCCGAGACAATCGGCGGAGCCCGCGGCCTCCGTGAGGCTGATGCGATACATGTATCCGGTCTTGCCGGCACCCGGCGTGCCGGCAGCGCCAGTGAAAGTGCGCGACTGCAGCCAGGCCGTCCTGGGTGCGGCGAGATACGGTAAGGCGATGTAACCAACCGTGTCGCTGACGGTGATGACGCAACTCGGATTGAACACGCAGTTCACGGCCGGCGCGTTGACTTCGACCACGGTCAGCAATTGCGCCCGCGCCGCCGCCGGCACGAGCAGCAACGACGCGAGGGCGACGATCGCAAATCTGGACACGCGCATGTTGCCTTCCCGACGGACGGCACAGGGTCCAGTAGATTGCACGAGTCCCCGTTTCTACGCAAGGTTGCAGCACGTTGCGACACGCCCCTTGGCCGGCCGGGCGCAATGCGCGCGGCTTCCTTCCGAAAATGCGCTAGGCCCAGGGATCGTAGGTGCCGAAGGTCCAGACGTGACCTTCGGGGTCCTTGCACGTGTAGTCGCGCCCGCCGTAGCTCTGCGTCACCGGCTCGCTGGTGATTTCCGCGCCGGCGGCTTTCGCCCTGGCGAAATGCGCATCGGCGTCGGTGACGATGCAGTAGATGCTCATGGTCACGCCGCCGGCCGCGCGCGGGCGCACCAAAAGCTTGCTGTATTCGGTGTCCTTGGCCGAGCCGAGCATGACCATGCCGTCGCCAAGCGCCAGCTCGGCATGCGCGATGGCGCCGCCTTCGCCCGCATACACCGCCTTCTTCTCAAAGCCGAAGGCCCGGCACAGGAAATCGATCGCCGCCGGCGCGTCCTCGTACTGGAGCGCAGGGATGACGGTCGCAGTGGTCGCTTTGGCGATGGCCATGGGTGCTCCTTTCAAATGGACGGGCCGGCGGTGGCCAAGGTAGCCTGACCAATGCGTAAGGATCATGACTCGCGGGAACCGCGACGCCAGGTCGCGGTTGTCACGGGAGCGCATCGTTGCGGAGACTGCCGTGAGCATCATCTGGATCATCATCATCGGATTCGTCGCTGGCATCATCGCCCGCCTGCTTGCTCCCGGTCCGAACAATCCGACCGGTTTCATTCTCACCACCGTGCTCGGGATCATCGGCGCGTTCGTGGCCACCTTCATCGGCCAGGCGATCGGCTGGTACCACCCCAATGAGAGCGCCGGCCTGATCGGGGCCATCATCGGGGCGGTGATCGTGCTTTTCATCTGGCACCGTCTGGTGGCGAGCCACACCATCAGCGATCCCGGCGTCAGCGACCGGCGCGGCATGTAGGGAGTTTGGCGCCGAGCGGCGCAAGAGCCGGCCGAACCGCTTTGCGCACACCGGTCCGTCTCCCGCCCGCGCGCATTGCGAATGAATTCCACCCCGCCGGCAGGGAACCGGACACCTGCGTGGTGACGTTTCTCCCAACGACGGCACGACGCTTTCACCGGCGCTGCCTGCCAAGGGACATTGCATGGACGACTTCGCGATCGCTCCGCCGCTCGTGGTCAAGGACACGCCGAAGCCCCGGCACATCGCGTCGCTGGCGCAGGCGCGCGCCTATGTCGACGAGGCGCTCCGTCTCGGGCGCCCGCCGGCGTGGCGGGAACTTTACGCCCGGCTGCACGCGGTCACGAGCGAGGAGGATGCCGAGGAGGCGGTCGGCGCGCTGCGCGAGCTGCTCGAGCTCGAGGACCTTCTGGTTCCATCCGATCTGCCATTCGAACGTCCGCCGGAGCGCTGATCGGCTCGCGCCGTGCCGGCGCTTCCGCTACATTTGGCGCGGGGGCCGGCAAGGAGATGTCCGTGGCGCGCGTCAAGATGATCAAGCCGGAAGAGGCCGACGCCGAGACCCGCGAAGTCTATGACGGCGTCGTCAAGCAATGGGGGCGCATCAGCAACTTCTCGCAGGTGCTGGCGCACCAACCGGCGGCGCTGGCAGGCTGGATGCTGCCCAACGAGTGGATCCGCTTGAAAAACGTGAAATCCGACCCCGATTACGTGAGGATCCAGCAGCTCGTCATCATCAAGACCTCGGCGCTCAATCGGAGCGCCTATTGCATGTCGCACAACGTGCCGCTCGGCAGGAAAGTCGGGCTCACCGAGGCGCAGATCACGGCGGCGCAAGACGGTGACTACATGCGCTCTCCCGACCTCGACGACAGGCAAAAGGCGGCGATCCGCTGGGCCGAGGCCGTGACGCTGATGCAGGCGCGCGACGACGATGCCGCTTTCGCGGCGATGAAGCAGCATTTCAGCGAGAAGCAGATCGTCGAGCTCACCGTGTTCTGCGGCATGTGGAACTATTCGAACCGGTTGTGCGAGGCGCTGCATGTCGACCTCGAGCGCCCCGACAAGCGCATCGAGTTCCAACAGAGCTAGGCGGACAGACCATGGCCGAGATTAAGACCTATACCGGCGGCTGCCACTGCGGCGAGGTGCGCTTCGAGGTGACGGCCGACCTCGGCAACGTCACCACCTGCAACTGCTCGCTCTGCCAGAAGCGTGGCGCGCTGTGGTCGTTCGTGCCGGCGGAAAGCTTCGGGCTGCGCGCGGGCGCCGAAGACCTCAAGGATTATCAGTTCGGCAAGAAGAGCATCCACCACCTGTTCTGCGCGCAATGCGGCGTGGGCGCCTTTTCGCGAGGAACCAGCCCGACGGGTGGTGAGATGGTTGCCGTCAACGTGCGCTGCCTCGACGAGGTCGATATCGGCGCGCTCGATCCCAAGCCGTTCGACGGCCGCAGCCTATAAGTGTTCGGGATCCGTAGGGCGCAATAGCGCAGCGTATTGCGCCGAACGGCGGAGGTGCTTCCGCGCGTGACTTACGCCCGTTCGCCAAACTGACCTGTCTCGTCTACCGCGCCGGCCCAATCTTCGGGAAAAAGACCAGCCTTCACATCCCGATGAAACGAGGAAAACGGCCAATCGCGAACGCACCCGACCAGACCGTGCTTCATCGGATTGATATAGCAGTACTCCACATGGCGGGCGTAGTCCCGCTCATCGCGGATCAAGTGCTCCCAAAACCGCCGCTGCCAGATGCCGCGTTCTCCACGCAACCTGCGAACGGGGCTCAATCGCTCGTGCTTGGGTATGGACTTTGCAAAATACGATTTGATCAACCGCCAGCGCATTGAGAAGTTTGCATCCTCCGAGGGCAACGTCCATACGGCGTGAATATGATCCGGGAGCACCACCATGGCGTCGATGTGGAAGGGATAGCGTGCCTGCGTCCGCCGGGTGGCCTCGCGCAATGCCCCGATCCCGTCCGTCAGAAGACTACTTTGGCGATCAAGGAGATTGGCGGTGAAAAACCAGCAGCCTCCGGGAACGAATGCGCGGCGATAGTTCGGCATCACCGGACGCTAAGCACTGTAACTCCGATGGCGCAATACGCTTCGCTATTGCGCCCTACGTTCCACGATTTCACTCTCAAATCGGTGGCGCCGGCAGCCGCGGCAGCACGCTCTCGAGTGCGAGCGCGATCGCGAGCAGGCGCGCGTCGCTGTCCTGTGGCCCATCGATCGCGATGCCGACCGGGAGGCCGGCTTTGGTCATGCCGGCGGGCAAGGTCAGGCCAGGGAGGCCCGCGGCACTGCCGGGGCCGAGGTTGCGGATATAGGTGGCCAGGGTCGGCACCGGCGCGCCGTTGAGCATGACGGTGTAGTCCTCGCCGATAGTCGCGGCCGGCAGCGGCGTGGTCGGAAACACCAGCGCATCGACGCCGTGCTCCCTGAAAGCGCGGCGATACGTTTCCTGCAATGCCGGGCGATGCCGGACGAGCGCCTCGCGATAGTCGGCCTCGGACACCGCACCCGCGCCGAGCAGGCTCTCGACCGCGTCCTTCACCGCCGGGCTTTTCACCTGGGCCGCCAGGCTCGCAAAATCGAGACCGGTCGCATGCTCGGCGAGATAGCGCTCAAGGTCGGCCACGAACTCGTAGAGCGCGATGGGAAATCCCGCCGCGGCGTCAAGCGTGGCGACATCGGCGACGTCGCCCTCGACCAGTACGACCCCCGCGTCGCGCAGCCGCCCCAGTGCGCCCTCCAGGATCTCACCGAGCTCGGCATCGAGATTCTCCCAGAAATGCCCGCGCGGCACTCCGAGACGCAGACCTTCGAGATCGGCGGGCGCAACCTCGGTCGCGTTGCCGGTTACGATGCCGTCGAGCAGCACGCAGTCGGCGACGCTGCGCGCCATCGGTCCCGCCGTGTCGCGGGTGTGCGAGATCGGCACGATGCCGGCCTGCGGCCAGCGCAGCGTGCTGGGACGGAATGTGGTGATGCCGCACAACGCTCCGGGCACGCGTACCGAACCGGCCGTGTCGGTGCCGAGCCCGGCCGGCGCGAGCCGGGCGGCGACCGCGGCCCCGGTTCCCCCGCTCGAGCCGCCCGGGATGCGCATTCGATCATAGGGGTTGCGCGCCGGACCGAACGCGGCGTTGTTGGTGGTCGGGCCATAGGCCAGCTCCTGCAGATTCGCCTTGCCCAGCACCAGCGCACCGGCATCGAGCAGACGCTGCACGACCGGCGCGTTGCGCGCGGGGCGATGGCGCGCGAGGCCGGGCGTTCCGGCGGTCGTGGGGAAATCGGCGGTATCGATATTGTCCTTGAGGGCGAGCGGCACGCCGTGCAGCGGCCCTAACCGCCCGCCGCGTCGACGGTGCTCATCCGCGCGCCGGGCCGCGGCCCGCACGTCGTCGGGCGCGAGCGTGATGAAGGCATTGAGCGATGCCGCCGCCGCGCAGCGCGCCAGCAACGTGTCGGCCAGCGTCTCGGCCGTCAGGCCGCCGGTACGGATCGCGTCCGCAGCCTCCCGCACGCCAAGTTCGGAGATCAACGCCATCGGGTCCCCTCCCCCACGTCGCCGCGCCCCTTACCGCGGGGCGCGTTCGATACCGCCGTCGAATTCGTCGCTGCAGAACGGGCCGCCCTCGTACCAGTCTCCGACCGGATCGGGCGGCAGTTTTGCCTGGGCGGCGAGCGCGGCGGCGACGTGATCTTCGCTCCGGCCCTGCGGACGATAGCCGAACCGGAAGGCTGCGTCGTTGTCCCACCAGCCGCGGGCATTGTCGGAAGCCCCGTAGAAGATCTCGTGGCGGATGTCGGGGTGCTCGAGCCCGATGCGGATGAGCTGCACCAGGTCCTGCGGGGCGAGCCAGATCGAAAGCCGGCGTTGGTCCACCGGCGCATCGCCGAAGTTGCCGATGCGGATGCAGGTAACGCGCAGCCCGTGCTTGTAGGCGTAGAGCGCGGCGAGGGCCTCGCCGAAAGCCTTGCTCACCCCGTAGCGGGAATCGGGACGCACGGCCTGCTCCACACCGATCCGGCGCCGGCGCGGATAGAAACCCACCACGTGGTTCGACGACGCGAATACGACCCGCTCCACGCCGTGACGGCGCGCGGCCTCGAACAGATTGTAGCAGCCGACGATATTGGCTTGCAGGATCGTGTCCCACGGCCCCTCGACCGAGAAGCCGCCGAGATGCACAATACCATCGACTCCGGCGACGGCGCGTTCGACATCGGGCATGCTGGCGAGATCAGCCGCGACGAAGATCTCGTCCGGCGCGAGGTCGGGTGGCGCCGCGAGGTCGCTCAGGCGGATTTGCGGATACGCGCCCTTGAGTAGCGAGCGCAGCCGCGTGCCGATGCCGCCCGCCGCGCCCGTGATCAGAACCGTCTGCATGAGGGACTCGTTGCAACGAGGAGCGAAGATTAAGCGCTGCCGAGCGTGGCGGCGAGCCGCTGATAGCGCTTGCGGCTGTTGAGGAGGTGCCGGCGCATGGCCGCGCGCGCTTGTGCCACCGCCCCGCTGCGGATCGCCTGCACAATGTCGCGGTGCTCGCGCTGGAAGGTCTCGCGATAGGCCCGCTTGGGTATCCCCGGGCCGCCCCGGATGGTCTGGCGCGGGATGATGAAGCGCCCGAGATGCTCCAGGAAACGCTTGAACTGCGGATTGCCGGTGGCATCCGCGATGCTGCAGTGGAGCGCGAAATCCTGCACGATCGCGTCCTCGCCGCGCCGGATGGCGGCGTCGATGGCATCGAGGCAATCGACGATCGCGCGGATCTGCGCCGACGACGCGCGCTCCGCGGCGAGACCGGCGGCCTCGATCTCGATCCCGGTGCGCAACTCCATCACGTCGAGCACCGCGCGCAGCGGCGACAGCTGATCGAAATCGATCCGCAGCGGCCGGCGGGCATTTTCCGGCACGAACGCGCCGACGCCCTGACGCGTGACGACGAGCCCGTCGGCCCGCAACGCGGCCACCGCCTCGCGCACCACGGTGCGGCTCACGCCGGTCGCCGAGATCAATTCCTGCTCGGTCGGCAGCCGCGAGCCCGGCGGGATCTTGCCGCTGGTGATGTCGTCGGTCAGCCGCGCCACGAGCTCGCCGCTCAGCGACCGCGGCGCCGACAGCGGCCGCGTCACCGAGAGGCCGGTCCTGCTCATCGCCCTTGACACCCTGTCGACGCCAGTCATCATATGATATGACAACTGCTAGCATGGGCCCGCCGGCGGATCAACATGGGGCGCGCGCGCGAGGCCGCAACGCTGGCGCCAACGACAACTGCTCCGGGAGGATGACCATGGACCGCCGCACTGTGCTCCGCCTCTGCGCCGTCACGCTCGGCGCGCTCGCCACCGATCTGCGTACCGGCGCCTTGGCCCAGCAGAAGCTTGTGCTCAAAGCCGCCGACGTGCATCCGCTTGGCTACCCCACCGTCGAGGCGGTGGTGAGCATGGGCCGGAAGCTCGAAGCCGCGACCGGCGGGCGGCTGAGCGTCCAGATGTATCCGTCGATGCAGCTCGGCGGCGAAAAGGAGGCAATCGAGCAGGCCCAGGTCGGCGCGCTCGCACTGGCTCGCGTCAGCGTCGGCCCCATGGGTCCGTTGATCCCGGAGCTCAACGTGTTCAACCTCCCCTTCATGTTCCGCGACGATGCTCATATGGAGCAGGTCATCGACGGGGCGATCGGGGATGAACTGCTCAAGAAGCTGTCGAGCCATCCCACCGCCGGGCTGATCGGCCTGTGCTGGATGAACGCCGGCACCCGCAACGTCTACAACAGCAGGAAGCCGGTCAAATCCATCGACGACCTCAAGGGCCTCAAGATCCGGATGATGGGCAACCCGGTGTTCGTCGACACCATGAATGCGCTCGGCGGCAACGGTGTCGCCATGGGCATGGACCAGTTGGTCAACGCGATGCAGACCGGCGTGGTCGACGGCGCCGAGAACAACTTTCCGACCTACGCCACCGGGCAGCACTACCGCTACGCCAAATACTACTCCCTCACCGGTCACCTGATGATCCCGGAAATCCTGGTGTTCTCGAAGCGGACATGGGACACGCTCTCGCCGGACGACCAGGGCCTGATCGCGCGCCTGGGGAAGGAAGCGCAGCAGGAGCAGCGCAAGCTCTGGTATGCGATGGAAGACAAATCGATCAAGCAGATCGAGGCCGCGGGCGTGGAGATCGTCAAGATCGACGACAAGGCGCCGTTCCAGGCTGCGGTGAAGCCGGTCTGGGACAAATACGCCACCCAGCACGCCGCGCTGATCAAGCGCATTCAAGACCTGAAGTGATCGCCTGATCGTTTGCGCGGGAGCCGGCCGATCCGGAGATCGCGCCGGCTCCCGTGCGTTTCGGGAGCAGTGGAATGAAGCAGCAATACATTCGCGCGATGGATGCGGTTCATGGCGCATGCCTGTTCGTCGCCGGCGCCTGTCTGGTCATCATCACCGCCATCGTTCCCTACGGGGTCTTCACCCGTTACGTCCTCAACAGCGCGGCCTCATGGCCCGAGCCGATGGCCGTGCTGCTGATGATCGTGCTGTCGTTCCTGTCGGCGGTGGTCTGCTATCGCGAGCACCTGCATATCGGCGTCGGCATCCTGCCGGCGCTGCTCGGGGAGCCCGCGAAGTCGGTGCTGGGCGCCCTGCTCGAAATCTGCATGCTCGCCACCAATCTCTTCATGCTGGTCTGGGGCATCAAGCTCGTCGAAGCGACCTGGTATCAGAGCCTCGCCGAATTCCCGATCGTCACCGCCGGCATGACCTATCTGCCGATCCCGATCGGCGGCGCGCTCACCATCCTGTTCGTGATCGAGCGCTTTCTCACCCGCGACTTCTTCCGGGAGATCGAGAGCGAGACCGTCAGCCAGATCACGACCGAATAGACGCAGGGCCGGGCCGGCGGCATGGACATCCTCATCCTGATCGGCAGCTTCACGATCCTGTGCCTCGCAGGCATGCCGGTCGCCTATGCGCTCGGCCTGGCCGCCATCCTCGCCGCGCTGTGGATCGGACTTCCGCTCGAGGCGGTCATGCTGAAAGTTTCGGGCGGCATGAGCGGCTTTTCGCTCCTCGCCATTCCGTTCTTCATCCTCGCCGGAGCGATCATGGCGGTCGGCGGCATGGCGGAGCGCCTCGTCAACCTCGCCAAGGTTTTCGTCGGCTTCATCCGCGGCGGCATGGCGCTCGTCAACATCATTGCCTCGACCATGTTCGGCTGCATCTCCGGTTCTTCCGTCGCCGATACTGCCGCGGTCGGGTCGGTGATGATCCCGCAGATGATCAAGAACGGCTATCCGCGCCTGTTTGCGGTAAACGTCACCATTTCGGGCTCGCTGCAGCCGCTGCTGCTGCCGCCTTCGCACAATATGATCATCTACTCGCTGGCGGCAGGCGGGACGATTTCGGTGGCGCAACTGTTCGTGGGCGGCGTCATTCCCGCATTGCTGCTCGGGCTGTCGCTGATCGTGCTGGTTCTGATCATCGCGCACCGGGAGGGCTTTCCGAAGGGCGAGGTCGTCCCGCTCCGTACGGCGCTCAGGATCGCCGCCGACGCCATCTGGGGCCTGGTGACGATCGTGATCATCCTGGGAGGGATCCTCACCGGCGTCTTCACGCCGACCGAATCCGCGGCGGTCGCCTGCGTTTACGCCTTCCTCGTCACGATGTTCGTCTACCGCGATTGCAAGTGGCGCGACCTGCCCAAGCTGATCGCGCGCGTGGTGCGCACGGTCGGGATGGTCATGATCATGATCGGCTTCTCGATCGCCTTCGGCTACATGATGGCGATCATGCAGCTTCCGGCCAAGGCCACTGAATTCTTCGTCGCCATATCGAGCGACAAGTACACGTTCCTGCTCTACGTCAATATCCTGCTGCTGCTGCTCGGCACGTTCATGGACCTCGCGCCGATGCTGCTCATTTGCACGCCGATCTTCCTGCCCGTGATCAAGACGTTCGGCATCGACCCCGTGCACTTCGGGATCATCATGATCCTCAACCTCGGCATCGGCCTGCTTACACCGCCGGTCGGTCCGACGATGGTGGTGGGGTGCGCGATCGGACGCGTCAGCATGGAGGCGGTCTCCCGCAGCATTCTGATCTTCTACATCCCGATGCTGATCGTGCTCGCGCTGGTGACCTATGTGCCGGAGCTTTCGCTCTGGCTGCCGCGGCTGCTGGTGAAATGAGTTCGCGATGACGGCCATTGTTTTCTGGCAGGATTTTCTGCGCAGCAACGATAGTGCGTAGCAATGCCTACAGCGAATAGCCGCCGTCCACGACGAGGGTCTGCGCCGTCACCATGCTGGTGTCGGCGCACAGGAAGACGATCGCAGCCGCGATATCCGCGGGCGTGCAGGCGCGCTTGAGCAGCGAGCGCTCGATCGAAGCCTGCTTGCGCGCAGCCGGCCACGCCTGCGTCCATTCGGTTTCGACAAAACCGGGCGCGACCGCGTTCACGCGCGCCTCGGGCGCCAATGCGCGCGCGAGATTCTGCGTGAGGCTGATGAGCCCCGCCTTGCTCGCGCCGTAAGCCATGCTGGAGCCGGGCATGTTGCGGCCGGCGACCGAGGCCGTGTTGCAGACCGCGCCGCGCGCGGACCTTGAGCGCGGACGCGGCCGCGCGGGTGCAGCGGAACGGACCGAGCAGGTTGGTGGCGAGGATCGTCGCCCAGAATTCCTCGGTCAGGCGGTCAAGCTCGCCCGGTGCAATCGGCTCGATCGTCGCCGAGGTGCCGGCATTGTTGACGAGGAAGTCGAGCCGGCCGAGCGCCGCGATCGCGTCGAGCACCATCCGCTCGGCGCCGTCCGCGCGCGCGACGTCGCCGGGGGCCGCGACCACGGCGAAGCCTTGCGCGCCCAGCCGTTCGACAACCGCGGAGCCGCGGGGATCATCGGGCAGGTAGTTGAGTGCGACGCGCGCGCCGCGTCGGGCCAGGAGCTCGACCGTGGCCAGACCGATACCGGATGCCGCACCCGTGACCAGCGCGGCCTTGCCATCAAGATCGCCCATCCCGCCCCATCCGCTCCTGCACTGCAGGCGCCCGAAAAAGCATCAGATAATCAGCCGGTTGCGCGATCACCGTCAATGGCATTGCGAACGGCGTGCGCACGCCCGTAAATGCCCTGTGCAAGGGCTCGGACATGAGCGCGGGGCCGGCGAGGTGGAACCGGACGGCCCGGCCGGCGTTGCGGCTCCGGAGCGTCTCACCGTTAGGCATCATGCCAATGCCGCCTGCACTCCCTGGGCGCGGGCCGTCCGCGTGCGTGCGCCGATGACGGGCCGTTTCGAGTCCAGCAGGATTTCATTGCCCCTGCGTCTCGCGCTGCTTGTCGCCGGCACGATGCTCCCGTTGATCATCTTCGCCGTCGGGCTGGTCTACCATGAGTACGTGCGCGACCGCGAAGCGGCGTTCGAACGCGTGCTCGAGACGGTACGCGGCATGCGTCACGTCCTCGACAGCGAGATGCTGGCCCTCACCTCGGCGCTGCAGGTGCTCGCACTTTCGCAGGCACTGCAGGCCGAC
Organism: uncultured Alphaproteobacteria bacterium; assembly: GCA_963739385.1. Classification (GTDB taxonomy): domain Bacteria; phylum Pseudomonadota; class Alphaproteobacteria; order Rhizobiales; family Xanthobacteraceae; genus VAZQ01. The sequence goes on along the minus strand of CAVUAI010000004.1, from coordinate 7,894 downwards.
GACCTCGAGGGCTTCCGCCGCGACGTCGAGGCCTTCATCAGCCAGTATCCAGAAAATGTCGCGATCTCACTCGCGGACCGCAACGGACGCCAGCTCATCAACACGCGTGCGCAACCCGGCGAGCCGCTGCCGCCACGCATCAATCGCGCGACCCTGGATCGCGTCTTTCGCACCGGCGCGCCCGCCTATTCGCAGCTCATCAGCGGCTCGGTGTCGGGCCATCCGATCGTTACCGTGGACGTCCCGGTCTTTCGCCACGGTGAGATCGTCTACGACGTCGCGTTCGCGCCGGCATTGATCACCTTTCAGCGCATCATTGCGCAGCAGCGCCCCACCGTGGAATGGACGGTCTCGATCTTCGATCAGACCGGGGTCAATTTCGCCCGGCTGCCGAATCCCGAGGAGACGACCGGCCGACGCGCCTCCCCAACTCTCCTTGCCGAGTTGTTCAAGCAACCCGAAGCCAAGCTGATCACGACCTCGCTCGAGGGGGTCGAGCTCATCACCGCTTTCACGCGCTCGCCGGTAACGGGCTGGACCGTCGCCGGGGGCATGCCGACGGCGACCGTCACCGCCCCGCTCTGGCGCGGGCTCGCAACGACGGCGCTCATCGGCGGCCTGCTGCTGGCGATCGGGCTGACCTTCGCCGTTCGCATGGCGACCCGGGTGGCGCGCGCCGAGGCACTTCAGGACCTGCTGGTCAACGAGCTCAATCATCGGGTGAAGAACACGCTCGCGACCATCCAGGCGGTCGCGTGGCAGACGCTAGGCGACGGGTCCGAGCCGAAGGAAGCGCGGCGAAAGCTCGATGCCCGTCTCGCCGCGCTTGGGCGCGCTCACGACGTGCTGAGCGAGACAAAATGGCAGAGCGCGGACATCCGGGAAATCATCGGTGGCGTGATCGAGCCCTATGCCGGCGGCCATGGCACCCGCGTGCATCTGTCGGGGCCGGAATTGCGGCTCAAGCCGCATATCGCGCTGATCGTATCCATGATGCTGCACGAGCTCGCGACCAATGCGGCCAAGTATGGCGCGTTGACGACCGAGAGCGGAAAAGTCGACATCGACTGGACGGCCGTCGACGATCCCGACGGCAAGCGGTTCCGCCTGCGCTGGCAGGAGACCGGCGGCCCGCCGGTGTCAGCGACGAGACGCAAGGGCTTTGGCTCGACCTTGATCGAAAGGGGCTTTTCGAGCCAGGTCGGCGGCCGCGCCAAGCTCGAATTTGAGCCGGCGGGAGTGAACTGCACGCTCGAATGCCCGCTGGAATGATCGGCGGGCTCAAAAAGGTTTCGCCCGGCCTCGGCCGGGCGAAACGCTGGCATCCCCCAAAGGTGCGATTTCCCTTGGCGGTGCGGAGCGGCGCCAGGTCACCGACGCATTTCGCTGAACAAGACGCCACCCTTCGCCTTCGCAGTCGGCTCGGATTCCACGATTTCCACCGTCACAGCCTCGATCGGAACGGAGAAGTTCTTCACCACTGCATCGGTGATATCCTTCACGAGGGCCCGCTTCTGATCCAGCGTGCGTCCCTTGACGGCGTGTACGTAGATTTCAGGCATAAGCGTCTCCCTGGCTGTGCGTTGCGCCGGCACTATAGCGGCTGCAACGGACATAGAAAGACGGCGACGCTGCAAGCCCGCCTTACCAGAAAGCCCTGGTTGCAAGAAGAAGCCCTGGTTACCAGAAGAAGCCTTGGTTACCAGAAGAAGCCTTGGCGCCCGTAGCTGCCGCGCTGGTACCCGCGGTCATAGCTACCGTAGTTGCGCGCGCCCCAGTCGTCCATGCGGACTTCACGCCACGACGAGCCGGCGGACTGCTCGCGCCGGCGGCTCTGCGCCGTCCTTTGCGATTTCCGGCTGGCGGCTGCCGGCTTTCGGGGTTCGGGCGCGGCGACCGCGTCGGTGGATGCGGTTTGCGCCGGTCGCGACGCCGCCGGACTGGCTGGCGCCACTGCGCTCGCCGCGACAACGGCTTCGGGCGTGCTCGCGGAGGGCGCGGGGCTGCGGCCGATGGGCACGCTGGCGATCGCCGGGCGCTCGGTCGCCACCCGAACCATGCGGATCTTGCGGGCTTTGCCGTTCACGCACTTGCCTTCGGTGGAAGCGGCTTGGTCCGCGCACCACACCCTGACCGGCGCGGCCGTGGCTTCGGCCCGGGCTTTCCATAATTCCGGCATGGCGACGGGGGGCGTTGCTTCCGCGGACGTTACCAGGCCGGGGTCACCGTCGAGATGGGCGGTTTCCAAGGCACCGTCGGGATCGCGGTTCGTAGCCAACACCGCCATACCGATCGCCGCGCAGGCGGCTCCGAGGAGAGCGATCCACACCAGTCCACGCAGGCGCGGGGTCGGACAGAAAAACCCGAATTCGGGGTGGACATAACGCGCCGCGGACATGGCAACCTCCTGCGAGTCCCGCCATTCCCCGGCGTTCCTCGGGCAGAACCGTGCCGCCCCCCTATGTCATAGACGTTGTATCACAGCGGATGGTTCATGGCTCACATCTTGTTGACGTGCGTGGCCAGTTGCCACAGAAGCCCTGCGCCGAGGCCTGCCCAAATCGGCGCCGCTTAGGTCAGCGCCCCTGCTTCATTGCTGGGCCAATTCCGCTACGATCGCGTCCACAGGGACGGGGGGAGAAGCATGACGGAGGACGCGTCATGGAGCTCCGAGCTGCGAGCCCCCGGAGGTATCTCCAGGGCAGACTGGTGAATCATTGCGCCCAGTGTGGGGAAACGATCTTCCTGCCGGAATGGTCCGAGTATCTGGACCGGCACCGCGTGCGGCATCTGTGGGAATGCGAAGCCTGCGGTTACAAGTTCGAGACCCTCGTCTCGTTCCCGGACCGATAGCTTTCGTCTAATCAACCCCGACCGACAAACGCGAAAGAGCCACCGGCAGTGCCGCCGGTGGCTCTTCATTTGTGCCAAATTGTAACAAGCCGCAGCCAGCGGGGCTGCCGCGCAGCAATCAAAGCGAAGGCGTGCGCTCACGAGCCTCCGGCTGGGCTACGGCGTCGTCTGCCTTCATCGGATGCGCACCGCTCGGAAGCTGCAGAACCGTCGCACGCTGGCCCTCGCACAGGCGCGTGAGCAGCACCACCTGCCCGTCCGGAAACTCCAACGCATCGTGATGGGTCACGGCGTTGTCGGTGTTGATTTGCCGGAAACGGGCGAGCCGCTGTCCGATCTTCTTGTTCGGCAGAATACCGATACCGAATGTCGGCTCGCATTCGACGTTCTCCTCGAACGCGATCTCGGTGCCGGGCAGAAGGCAAACCGCGACGTGCGGCTCGCCCACCGCCGAGAACCCGCGGGTGATGGAGTTGGTGAACTTCGTACTCACCAGCTTGTCTTCGATCCTGGCTGGACGCGTCGCGACATGGTGCAAGCTATAGTCGCACATCGAAGGGACTCCTGTTCCTGTAACAAAGTCGGGATGGGTGTACCCTTCCTCGGGCGACTGCCGGAGCCATGATCGTTTGCAGGACATTGTCCCGACTTTTGTGCAATGTCGCCATGTCGTCACTTCAGGGGAGACGTCTCGTCAGCGGCAAGCCCCGACCGCTCAAAGCCGATCCATCGATATCTCCCTCCGACGGCCGCCAAGGAAGCTGTGCGAAGAACGCCGGAACGAAGCAACGGGTTCCTCCGCCCCCCAGCGAGGAAATCAGACCGCATGGCGGGAGCGACTTGACGAAGGTCAATTCGGCCGTGATGTCGGCCCGGTTCGGCGATTTCGCGCCCACAGAATCTTATGCGTAATCAAAGACGGACCAGGGGGTGTTCGGTCCGGGTCCGGGTCGGCCGGTCCAGGCGTCAAATGCGGCAAGGGGTGAGTGTCGCTTCTGGCTGCCAGCGAGGCGCCGGAGATGGCGGAGACCGTTCCCCGCACGGCGCTTCGCGGCGCCGCCTCCGACCGGCACATGACATTTCGAAGGTGTCTTCTGCGCAGGTTTGCAGCCCCATCGCGCTTCCGGTTGCCGCCGCCCGAGCAACTCGCGCTTGAGCACTCCAAGGGCGCGCGCGCCGTCGGGCGCGTTCGAGCGCCGGCTGGGGCTGACCCTTGTGGACCATTGAATTCTCCGTGAGCGGGAAGAATTCTTTGCGGCATGTGTTCATACTGCGTCGGCTGGCGAGCTTGCATGCCGGCCGAAACGGAACAATGTCGGGAGACGACCATGTACAGCAGGATGCGTTTACCTATCGCTGCCGCGGCGGCGCTGATGTCGCTCGGCGTCTTTGCTGGTGCGCAGGCCCAGCAGGCAACCATGACCTTTTTTCTTACCAGCGCCGGTCCCGGCAAGGGCGGCGATCTCGGCGGCATCGAAGGCGCGGACCGCCTCTGTCAGCAGCTGGCGCAGGCGGGCGGCGCCGGCGGCAAGACCTGGCGCGCCTATTTGAGCACTCAGGCGAGCGGCGGTGGCCAGGCTGTCAACGCGCGCGACCGCATCGGAGCAGGTCCCTGGCAGAATGCCAAGGGCGAAGTGATCGCGCGCAACGTCGACGACCTGCACAGCGCCAACAACAAGATCAGCAAGCAGACCGCGCTCACCGAGAAGGGCGAGCCGGTCAACGGCCGCGGCGACACTCCCAACCGCCATGACGTGCTGACCGGCTCACAGCCCGACGGCCGGGCATTCGCGGCCGGCGAGGATCGCACCTGCGGCAACTGGACCAAGAGCGGGGCCGGCGCGGCGATGGTCGGCCATCATGACCGGCAGGGCTTGCGCGATGACGAGCCATCGAAATCCTGGAATTCCTCCCATCCATCGCGCGGTCCGGACGGCGGCTGCAGCCAGGCCGACCTGAAGAGCACAGGCGGCGATGGCTTGTTTTATTGCTTCGCCATCAACTGACGCGATCAACTGCGAACGAGGCGGGCAGCGGCGAATTCGTCGCTGCCCGCAGGCATGAAAGGAGGTAGACTTCCGGACGCAAGGTCCAGCACGCAGAGACCGCCAACAAGGCGGCCGGACAAGGGAGGGACAGATGGCGATCAGCAAGCGCGACTTTCTGATCGGCGCCGCGGCCACGGCCGGCGGACTGATGCTGGGCCGCAGCGATGCGCCGGGCCAGGCCCGCACCCGCATCATCGACGCGCACACCCATTGGTATCCACAAGAATGGGTCGACCTCGTCCAGAAGGAAGGCGAAGGTGCAGGCGCCCGCCTCGGTCGTAACGAGCGCGGCGGGATCACCTTCAATGCCGCCGGCATCGGCGCGGTGTTCAGCCCGAATTATATCGATCTCGACAGCCGCATCGCGTCGATGAACGAGACCGGCATCGATGCACAAGTGCTTTCGCTGATGGCGCCGATGGTCTATTGGGCGCCGCCGGGGTTGGGTCTCAAGCTGGCGCAAACCTACAACGACGCTTGCTCGGCGGCGCATCGCAGACACCCCGACCGCTTCGTCGGGCTCGCCATGCTGCCGATGCAGGCGCCGGAGCTCGCGCTCGAAGAGCTCGAACGGGCCGGGAAACTTGCGGGCCTGCGCGGCGTCATGATGGCGACCGCCATCATGGGAAAGAACCTCGACGAAAAGGCGTTCTTTCCGGTCTACGCCAAATGCGAGGAGCTCGGCTGGCCGATCTTCACGCATCCGGTCGCGCCGCTCGGCGGCGAGCGCATGAGCAGACACTATCTCAGCAACATGCTGGGCAACCCGGTCGAGATCGGGATCGCGGGCTATTCGCTCATCCTTGGCGGCGTGCTCGATGCCTTTCCCAGACTCGAGGTGATGCTGCCGCGCGCCGGTGGCAACGTGCCGTGGGGCATCATGCGGCTCGATCGCACGGTCGAGCGCATGCCGCATCTCGCCCAAGCCAGGCGTCCGGCCACCGTCTATCTCAAGCGCTTCTACTACGACTGCATCATCGAAAGCCCGCAGATCGTGCTGGACCTGATCCGGCTGGTCGGCAGCGAGCGCGTGCTGTTCGGCACCGACTATCCATCGCCGATGCGCGACGCACGTCCCACCGAGTTCATCCAGAATTTGGAGCTCCCTCCATCGGAGCGCGATGCGATCCTCGGCGGCAACGCCGCACGGGCATTCAAGCTGTGAAGCCAGTGACAGCCATTGAGACGCCGTGGCTATGAGCCGCGAGGCTCGATCGTTGGAATTCCATGCCATTCTTTGCTACCGTGGCGGAAGCGGTCGCACGGCGGGCGACGCGACGCAGCGCGGAGGTCAGAACGTGCTCACCGATCGCAGACAGTTGCTGGCGCTGCTCGCGGCCACCTATGCGGCGCCAGCCTTTGCGCAAGCACCTGCCATGACCCGCATCACCGCCTATGCCTTTTCTTTTCCCGGCCTCGAAGGCGGCGACATCAGGCTTGCCGACCATGCCGGGAGGCCGATCCTCGTGGTCAACACCGCCTCGCTATGCGGATACACACCGCAATATGCCGGCCTGCAGCAGCTGTGGGCGCGTTATCACGGGCGCGGATTGATGATTGTCGGCGTGCCCTCGAACGATTTCGGCGGCCAAGAGCCGGGTGGCGCCGCCGACATCATGAAGACTGCCCATGGCGATTACGGCATTGGATTTCCGCTCGCGGCGAAGGTTCAGATCAAGGGACCAAGCCCGCATCCGTTCTACAAGTGGGCGGCCAGCGAGCGCCCGCTCGAGACGCCGCGGTGGAATTTCCACAAATACCTCGTCGGCCGTGACGGCCATATCGCCGCGGTCTTTCCCACCGACATCGAGCCGATGGACGCGCGCGTGCTCACCGCCATCGCGAAAGAACTTCCGCGTTCGGAATAAAGCCTCGTCTACCGGCGTTGACACGCTGTCAGGTGCCCGCTTCATCCGCGCTCCGGAGCAAGGAGCCCTACTCCACCAACAGGGAGGTTTCACATGTCTGCTCAACCCAAAGTCATGCCCGATGTCGAGGGGCTGACGCACCAGGTCGACCCGCTGTCGCGGCGCGGATTCTTCATGACCGCGTCGGCTGCGGCCGCCGCCGGCTACACGCTTGCTGCCGGGCCGGTGCGCGCGCAGGCGATCCAGACCGATACCAGCGGCCTCACCGTCGGCGACGCCAAAGTAAAGGTGTCCGACGGCGATATGCCGGTCTATTACGCGCGGCCGGCGAACGCGCAGAACCCGCCGGTCATTCTGGTGGCGATGGAGATCTTCGGGCTGCATGAATACATCAAGGACGTTACCCGCCGCCTCGCCAAGGCCGGCGCATTTGCGGTTGCGCCCGACTATTACTTCCGCAAGGGCGAGGATCTCACCAAGATCACCGAGATCCCGAAGCTGATGCCGCTCGTCAACAGCAAGCCGGACGCCGAGCTCCTCTCCGATCTCGATGCGACAGTGGCATGGGCGAAGACGCAGGGCGGCGACACCAATCGTCTCGGCATCATGGGCTTCTGCCGCGGCGGACGGACCGTGTGGGAATACGCCGCCCACAACGGCGGCCTCAAGGCCGGCGTCGCGTTCTACGGCTCGCTGGTCGATCCGGACGCGCAGAAATCCATCTGGCCAAAGAGCCCCATCGACCGCGCGTCCGAGATGAAGGCGCCGGTGCTCGGCCTCTATGGCGAGGCGGACCAAGGCATCCCGGTCAGCCAGGTCGACACCATGAAGGGCGCGTTGCAGGGCGCCGGCAAGACTTTCGAGATCAAGATCTATCCCGGCGCGCCGCACGGCTTCCACGCCGACTATCGCGCCAGCTACCGCAAGGAGGCGGCCGAGGACGCCTGGAATCAGATGATCGCCTGGTTCAAGAAATACAACGTGCTGGCTTGATCGCGCCGCGATCTTGCGGCCGAGCGCGGCGCCTGGGCGCCGCGCTTTTTTCAGCTGCGCGTGCCGCGCGTGGCCTCCCCGGCTCGCACGCTCATTTCGGAATTTGTATCAGCTCCTTCACCTGCTCGGCGG
>CAVUAI010000003.1:0-43425 GCA_963739385.1 uncultured Alphaproteobacteria bacterium | reverse complement strand
GCAAGATCGCCCCAATCGCGGCAATCGCGGCATAGCCGCTTTCGGCTGAGTGAGGGAAAATTCCCAACCTCCTCAACGCAAAGAGCCATCAAAAGAGACACTATCAAAGAGGACGCCATGGATACCGATTTCGCATCCGCGAGTTGCTAACGGGCCGCCGCCGCCGCCGGCGTGTGACGGCAGCGACGGCCGCCGCCGCGCAAGGCGGCGAAACGATGCCGCAGACCCGCCGTCCCGGGGCCGGCGGCAGCAACCCCGGTCCGAAGAATCCCGTCCGGGCGCGTCAGAACCCGGACCTGCTCTCGCCGCCGGCGACCGACCACGGTACCCTCCCGAACCTGCGTTTTTCGTTCGAGGACTCCCACGTCCGGCTCGAGTCGGGCGGCTGGGCCCGGCAGGTCACGGTGCGCGAGCTTGGCATTTCCAAGAACATCGCTGGCGTGAACATGCGTCTGAACGCCGGCGGCGTGCGCGAGCTGCATTGGCACAAGGCCGCCGAATGGTCCTACATGCTCTACGGCACGGCGCGGATCACCGCGATCGATGCGGAGGGACGAAATTTCGTCGACGATGTCGGCGTAGGCGACTTGTGGTGTTTCCCGCCGGGTATTCCCCATTCCATCCAGGGGCTCGGGCCGGACGGCGCCGAGTTTCTCCTGGTGTTCGACGACGGCGAGTTCGACGAAGACAATACCTTTCTCCTCAGCGACTGGTTCAAGCATACGCCACCGGATGTGCTCGCCAAGAATTTCGGCGTGCCGGCGTCAACATTCGCGAGTGTCCCTGATCCGAGCAAGCTTTACATTTTCCCCGCGCCGGTGCCGGGGCCGCAGCTCCGACAAGATCGCGGGTGCGACCGAAGTGCCGCAAAAATTCAGTCACCGCATGATGGCGCAGACGCCAATCACGACAAAGAGCGGTACGGTGCGGATCACGGACACCAAGGTTTTCCCGGCTTCCAAAACCATCTCCGCGGCGCTGGTCGAGGTCGAACCGGGCGGGATGCGCGAGCTGCACTGGCACCCAAATACGGACGAATGGCAGTACTACATCGAGGGGCAGGCCCGGATGGGCGTATTCGCGGCCTCGGGCCAGGCGCGCACGTTCGATTTCCAGGAGAACGATGTCGGTTTCGTGCCGTTTGCCATGGGGCACTATATCGAAAACATCGGCAACACGACGCTGCGATTCCTGGAAGTCTTCAAGAGCGATTACTACGCCGACGTGTCCCTGGATCAGTGGCTGGCGCTCACGCCGCCGGAGCTGGTCACCGCACATCTGAAAAGTGATGAGCAATTCATGCGTGCGCTGCGCCGGAAGAAGGAACCGGTGGTGCCGGCCTGACGCGGGAGTTCGTGCTCCGACCTCATGAACGCGTGACGATTGCTTCATTTCTCGACTCCCGGCACGGCAAACGCGTGATCATCTGATCGGCGTTCGGGCCACGCGCGGCGTTCAGGTCTTTGCAGGTCCGCGCGGCTTTCCGTGTCGCCGTGCGCCCCTCGGCGTCCGGTCCTGAGGCTCATTCTCCATCGCCCATGGCCAGCCACGCGCGCGCTCGCGGCCGCGACCCGGGAATAGTGTTGGGTCCGTGTGGTAACGTCCCGCTGCGGCTCGCGAGAGAGGTCACACCCGTCCGGCGCCGCGCGAAAAGGAACCAGCATGACCGGACCAGTCACGCTCCGCGAGCACGACGTCTTGCTGGTCGTCGATATTCAGAACGACTTCTGCCCCGAGGGACGTCTGGCGGTCCCCCATGGCCATGAGGTCGTGCCCGTGATCAACAGATTGGCGGCGCGGTTCAAGCACGTGGTGCTCACGCAGGATTGGCATCCGCCGGGCCATTTGTCGTTTGCTTCGACGCACCCGGGTCGCAAGCCATACGAAACGATCCAGGCCTCCTATGGTCCGCAGATCCTGTGGCCGGATCATTGCGTGCAGGCGACGTCGGGGGCCGAACTGCGCAAGGACCTCCAGATCGCGCATGCGGAGCTCGTTTTGCGCAAGGGCTATCACCGCGACATCGATTCCTACTCGGCCTTCTACGAGAACGATCGTAAGACCAATACCGGATTGGCCGGGTACCTGAGGGAAACGCAAGCTCATGCGGGTTTTTGTTGCGGGGCTCGCCTTCGACTTTTGCGTCCGCTATTCGACAGAGGATGCCAGGCGTGAAGGCTTCGACGTCGTCGTGGTGGAGGATGCCTGCCGCGGGATCGACGTCGAGGGCTCGATGGGCGCAAGCCGGGAGCTGTTCAGCTCCATTGGCGTCCCTTGCATGTCCGCCGACGCCATCGGCTAGTCATTGCCGGGTTTGACCCGGCAATCCATCGTCTCACGAAGTATCAAGCGCGCGAAGAATCGAGCGCGCGCTTTTGCCAAGAAGGATGGACCAGCGGGTCAAGCCCGCGGGTGACCGGTGGCGAGTGTCGGTCTTGCGAACCACCGATGGTCTTCCGCCGCCTTCAAGCCGCGCTACCGCCGTTCGACGGCGAACGTGACGATCAACCTGGCGACCACCAATGCTCCGGCGGCCAGTGCCGTTGCATCCGCCCATGGAGTTGCGAGCCACACGGTCGCAATGGCGAGCACGGCGAGCACGACATTGACCGCGAAGACGCGACCGACGATGCCGTAAACAGACAAGCCCCGGTCGGTGGCGCGCTGATAGAAGTGCGTGCGATGAGCTTCCCAGATGCGTTCCCCGTTCCGCAGCCGCCGCAGCAGCGTGAGGGCGGTATCGGCGATGTAATAAAGCGGCAGCAGCAGCGCTGCAGCGACATGGCCACCGCCTGCCAGCAGGATCAACAGCCATCCGAGCAGAAGTCCCAGCGGCAGGCTGCCGGCATCGCCGAGAAAGATGCGCGCCACCGGCCGGTTGAAGGGCGCGAAGCCGAGCATGGCCCCGAGCAGTGCCAGTGCGACGACCGTTCCCTGCGCGGGCAGGGCGCCGAGCAGACCGAGCACGACCAGACCGCCCGCGACCGGAACCGTTTCAGCCACGGTCATCCAGTCGATCCCGTCCATGAAGTTGACGAGATTGACGAACCACATGAGGCCGATGAATAGCAGCAGCCGCTCGACTCCCCATGGCAGCCATTCAACGATGTGCAGATCGTGCGGCAGCGCGGCGATCACGATGGCGGCCGCCAACGCCTGCAGCAGAAGCCGCGGCACGATTGCAAGCAGATTGATATCCGCCGCGACCCCGACGCCGACCATCAACGCAGCGGCGGCGAGCACCCAGCCGAGATGAGTCCCGGTGAGCGCGGGGAGGCTCCCGGTCGCCAGCGCGAACCCCAAGGCAACGGCGATGGTGGCGGCAATGACGGCGACGCCTCCGCCTTGGGGAGTGGCCTTCATGTGGGACGAGCGGGCATTGGCGTGGGCGAGCAGGTGCCGGCGCAGAAGCGGCAGCAGCGCCATCGTCAATCCGGCGCTCACGACCACCGCAGACAACAACAGCGCGAGGGCGCCAGCGAAGCTCAAGCTCACGAAGCCGTTCCATGGATCGGGCACACGCCAATCCGATCACCAATCCCAAGGTCGAGGGCCGCTATTCGGCCGCGGACCGACGGAGCGTCCTGCCCCCTGTGGCGATTCACGATGTCCTGACCTTCCTGCGGCGTCCCCTTCGTTCCCGGTGCATATTGCATTTGCCTTGCGCCCGGTCCACTGCGCAAAGCGGCCGTATCGCCCCCGACCCCGGCCGCCGCCAGGGCCATTTTGCGGGCTCCTGGTTTCAGGATAAGAGGGGCGAGCGGGTGGCAAGACGCAGGACATGCACGGGCGAAGCATTGCGGTGATCGGTTTGGGTTATGTCGGCCTTCCGGTCGCAGTTGCGTTCGGGCGTGCCGGCGCGCCGACCATCGGCTTCGATATCGACCGCGCGCGCATTGCCGAATTGAACGCCGGCCGCGATCACACCCGCGAGGTCGAGCCCGGCGATCTGCGGCATTCCAGTCTCAGCTTTACCGCGGAAGCGGCCGAGCTGACGCGCGCCGATTTCTTCATCGTCACGGTGCCGACCCCCGTCGACGATGTCCGCCGGCCGGACATGCGCCAATTGCTGGCAGCGTCCAAAACCGTCGGGCAAGCCCTCAAGCGTGGCGATATCGTCGTCTACGAATTGACCGTCTATCCCGGCGCCACCGAGGAGGATTGCGTGCCGATACTCGAGCGGGCGTCGGGGCTCACGGCCGGCCGCGATTTTGCCGTCGGCTATTCGCCGGAGCGGATCAATCCCGGCGACCGGGCACATCGATTCGAGACCATTCAGAAAGTCGTGTCCGCGCAGGACGAGGCTGCGCTCGATGTGGTCGCGGCCGTCTACGGCTCCGTCGTCAAAGCGGGCATCCACAAGGCACCGTCCATTCGGGTGGCCGAGGCGGCCAAGGTGATTGAAAACACGCAGCGCGATCTCAATATCGCCTTCATGAACGAGCTCTCGGCGATCTGCCAGGCCATCGGTATCGACACCTCGGACGTGCTCGCGGCGGCGCAGACCAAATGGAATTTCCTCCCCTTCACGCCCGGCCTGGTCGGCGGGCACTGCATCGGCGTCGATCCCTACTATCTCACCCACCGTGCCGAGAAGGCGGGCTATCACCCCGAGGTGATCCTGGCAGGCCGCCGCATCAACGATGCAATGGGCCGCCGCATCGCCCACGAATGCCTGCGGCGGCTGGCGCGCGACGACGGGCCGCAATGCGTCACGGTGCTCGGGCTGTCGTTCAAGGAGAACGTGCCGGATATCCGCAATTCGAAAGTGGCCGACATCGTCAATGAGCTCCTGTCATTCGGCGTCGCCGTGCAGGTGCACGATCCGCTGGCACGCGCGTCGGATGCCATGCAAATTTACCGGATTGCGCTGCGCAAGGAAGCGGAGCTGGCGCCGGCCGATGCGGTTATTCTTGCCGTGCCCCACGAGAGCTATGTGGCGCAGGGATGGCCCGCCATCGCGCGGCTGCTGCGCAACGGGCGAGGACTGGTCATCGATGTCAAGTCGAGGCTCGATCGCGCGACCAAGCCGGAGGGTATCGAGATCTGGCGGCCGTGAGCACAGGCGGGGTTTTCGTTCGATCCTGCTTCGCCGGAGGAGATGCCTCTCACTCACCGCTGGAGGACCTTGATGCCAACGAACCCCGTCGTGGCGAATGCAGCGCCGGTCGCGGATCCCAAAAGCATCAGGCACTATCACGCCCACGTCTATTACGATCCGGCATCGAGCCGCGATCGCGCCGAGCGGTTGCGCCAGCGCGTGGCGGCGGCGTTCCCCGAGGCGACGCTCGGACGCTGGCACGACGAGCTGGTCGGGCCGCACCTGCAATCGATGTATCAGATCGCTTTCCCCTGCAGCCTGCTGGCGTCGTTCCTGCCGTGGCTGCTGCTCAACCGCGACGGCCTCAACATCCTCCTCCATCCCGGCACTGGCGACGCCTATGCCGATCACACCGACCATGCCGCCTGGCTTGGCGGCACGCTGCCGCTCCAACTCGACGTGCTGCGATCGGGACAATAGCCACGGGGAGCCGGCTGCGAGCGAGCCGTTTCGGCAGCCTGGCGATCGCCTTGCTGGTCGCAGCGTCTATTCGCGAAAGGCTTCCTCGCGGCTGCGGCGGATGTTCGGCAACGTCACCGCCAGCATCAGCGCCGTCGCCAGCAACAGAAAGCCGAGGCTGATCGGCCGCCGCACGAAAATGGACCAGTCGCCGCCCGACAGCACCATGGCGCGCCGAAAGTTTTCCTCCAGCATCGGGCCGAGCACCAACCCGAGCAGCAGGGGGGCCGGCTCGCAGTCGAGCTTGCGGAAACCGTAACCGATGACCCCGAACACCGTCATCAGGATGACGTCGCCGGCGCTGGAGTTGAGCGTGTAGGTGCCGATGCAGCACAGGATCAGGATGGTCGGAAACAGGCTGCTGTAGGGCACCTGCAGCAGCCGGACCCAGATTCCGATCAGCGGCAGGTTGAGGACCACGAGCATCAGGTTTCCCAGCCACATGCTGGCGATGAGTTCCCAGAACAACGCCGGCTGCTTGCTGATGATCTCGGGACCGGGCGCGATGCCGTGCACCATCATGGCGCCGATCATCAGCGCCATCAGGGCGTTGGGCGGAATGCCGAGGCTCAGCATCGGAATGAAGCAGGCCTGTGCGGCGGCGTTGTTGGCGGATTCCGGTGCCGCCACCCCTTCGATCGCGCCCTTGCCGAACCGTGCCGGCGTGCTGGAGAGCTTTTTCTCGAGACTGTAGGCCGAGAACGCCGCGATGGTGGGCCCGCCGCCGGGCAGGATCCCGAACAGTGCACCGATTCCCGTGCCCCGCACCATGGCGGGGAAGGAGCGCTTGAGATCGGCGGCACTCGGCCATATCCCGGACACCGGCTTGGCGAATACGCCGTTGGCGGCGGCGCGTTCGAGATTGATCATGATCTCGGCCAGTCCGAACAGGCCCATGGAGAGCGGGACAAAGCCGATCCCGTCGAAGAGCACGTCGAGACCCATGGTCAGACGGTATTCGCCGGTCGAGACATCGGTGCCGACGAGGCCGAACAGAACGCCGAGCACGATCATCCCGACCGCCTTGAGCACCGAACCGTGCGCCAGCACGACCGCCGACACCAGCCCGAGCACCATGACGGACACGTAGTCGGCCGATTGGAACAGCAGCGCGATCGCGGCGAGGGGAGGCCCGCCGATCGCAATCAGCAGCGTCACGACCGATCCGGCGAACAATGATCCAAGCGCCGCAATCGCGAGCGCAGGACCCGCCTGTCCGCGCTGCGCCATGGCGTGGCCGTCGAGCGCGGTGATCACCGAGGATGTTTCCCCGGGGATATTGACCAAAATGGCGGTCGTCGAGCCGCCATACTGCGCGCCGTAGAACACGCCGGACAGCATGATCAACGCTCCGACCGGCGACAGCCAGAAGGTGATGGGCAGGATCATCGCCATGGTGGTGAGCGGGCCAATCCCGGGGAGTACGCCGATCGCCGTTCCGATCAGGCAGCCGAGAAAGCACAGCCCGATATTCTGCCACGTCAGTGCGACGCCGAAGCCCATCACGATGTTGGAGAGGACGTCGGGCATGTCAGAGCGCCGGCCAAAGCGGGATCTGCACCCTCAGCGCGACGACGAAGATGCCGACATTGGCGACGACCAGGATGAGACAGAGCAGCAGGAGCGGAATCAGCCGGATGCTGCCGGCGGCGAAGCGGGCGAGCACGACGCTGATCGGAAGCGTGAGCACGAGGCCGAGCGGCCGCAGCAGGAGCGCAAAGGTGAGGCACGACAGCGTGACGAAGACGAAGGGCCGCCACTTCCCGCCCTCGGGGACCTCCGCCCCGCGCACCAGCGACACGCCTGCGAGGATTGCTCCCAGCGCAATCAGGATGGCGCAGACCAGCCGCGGGAAGTAGCCGGCGTCCATCGCGCCGGCCGTCCCGGTCTCCAGGCTGCGTCCAAGCCACAGGCCGGCGAGGCCGAACGCCATGTACATGATGCCGGCGAGAAAATCCTTGCCGGCGAGCATTCGGCCGATCTTGCCCAGGCTGCCCATCGGATGTCCGACCGGGCGAAGGCCGCGTTTACTTCTGGCGCGCTTTCACCAGGCCGGCATCGAGCAGGATCGGATAAAGCTGGACGTCGTCGTCCTTCCAGCGCTGGTAGGTTGCCTTGGCGTCGCCGGGGCCGACGACAAAGCCCGCCTGTTTCGCCCTGGCCTGGAACTCCGGATCCTCGAGGGCGGCGATGACGTTCCTCTCGAGGAAACGCAGCCGGTCTTCCGGGATGCCCTTGGGGCCGATGATGCAGCGCCACGAGCCGACGATCACATCGAAACCCTGCTCGCGGAAGGTCGGGATGTCAGGCGCCATGAAGTGGCGAACGGCCGCGGAAACCCCGAGAAATCTTGAGCTTGCCGGCCTTGTGCTGCTCGATGGTGTCGGGCACCGGCACGGTGGCGGAGTCGACCTCGCCTCCCACCAGCGCGGTGACGGTCGGAGCGAAGCCGGCATAGGGCACGCGAGTCACCTTGATGCCAAGCTTCTTCTCATAGAGCGCGGCCGCGATATAGGACGAACCGCCAGGCTGGTCGTTGCCGTTCTTGATCTTGCCCGGGTTGGCGCGCGCGCGCTCGACGTACTCCTTGAGCGAGGCAATGCCGCTGGCGTTGCTCACTTCAAGCGCGTTGGGGTCCTCGCCGAAGAATGCGATCGGCTGCAACTCGTCGAAGGTATTCGCCTGGGCGTTGAGGTACGGCAGTGCGATGCCGCCCGAGCTGAACATGCCGATGGTGTAGCCGTCGGGCTTCGCGCTCGCGATCTCGCGATGGCCGATCGCGCCGCCGGCGCCCGGCTTGTTGAGGACGACCACCGGCACCTTGATCTGCTTGCTGAGTGCGTCCGCCAGCAGCCGCATGCTGATGTCGCTGCCGCCGCCGGCCGGCCAGGCGACGATCAGAGTGACGGGCTCCGAGGGGAAAGCCTGCGCCTGTGCGCCGGGGGCGGCGGAGATCATGGCCAATGCCGCAAGACCGATTGCCGCGACTGTGGAAAGGACCCTGCGTGTCATCTCTCGTCTCCGTTGGTGGACGTTCGATTCTGGGACCCGTTGGCGGTCCGCACCGGCGGACCAGCAAGAGCTATGCCACGAACTGTCGCATGACATCGAGCGCGAGCAGACAGTTTTTGGGGCTGCCGAGCAGGCCGAGGACGGGCTCATCGAGGCCTGCATCGATGAAGTCGCGCAACCGCTTGGTGCAATGCTCCGGAGTTCCCGCGATGCCGAAGGCCTCGACCGCTTCGTCGGGCACGAGCGCCGCGGCGCCGGCGATGTCGCGCCGTGCGATCGCGGCGATCACCGCTTCCTGGTCGATCGGAATGTTTGAGGCCTTGATGTTGGCGCCCAGGAACTTGTTGCGCATGACGAAGGCGAGCTTCTGCCGCACCGCGTCCCTGGCCTCCCGGGAGTCATGGGAGGCGCCGAAAAACAGATACCCGGCGCGACGCAATGTCGCCGGGTCGCGCCCGGCCTTGCCAGCGCCTTCGGCGCACAGCGCGATCGATTGCCGCACCGAGTCCGTCGACAGCCCCGCCGACAGCGCCACGCCGTCGCCGATGCGCCCGGCAAGTCTCAGCATGTCGGGTCCGATGGCGGCGATGTAGATCGAGATGGCCGCGCTCGGCCTGAACGCGAGCCGCGCGCCGGCAAGCTTCACGAACTCGCCGTCGAGATGGACCGCTTCGCCGGTCCACAGCTTGCGCAGGGCTTCGGCGAACTCGCGCATGGCCCGGACTGGCTTCTCCACGGCGCGGCCGGATTCCTGCAGGAACAGCGGATTCCCGGTGCCGATCGCAATCGCCGCGCGTCCCGGCGCAACCTCGTCGAGCGTCGCCATCGCCATGGCGGTCGGGGTCGGATGCCACAAATAGGGGCTCACCGCGGTCGGGACGAGCATGGCGCGCGGAGTCTTGAGCGCAAGCGCCACGCAGGTGGCGATCGCTTCGCGATAGCCGAGATGCTCCGCCACCCACAGGCTGCTTGCCCCTGCTTCGACCGCACGCTGCGCCAGCGCGATGGCCTCGCCGGTGGTGACGAAACCGTCGAAGCTCACGCCAATCCGTATCGGCGCGGTCGTCATTCGCAGTCCGGTCGACGCTCTCGCATCGAAATCGCCATTGTCAGCCGATACTGATGAGCTTGTCGTTGGGGGTGATCGCGCCGGTGATCGCCTCGAACCCCTGCGGCGTGATGCGATACATGTCCTCGACGTGAAAGCCCATGCGTCCCGGGATCATGTAGAGCGGCTCCATGGTGCAGGTGATGTTGGGCTCCAGCACCACGCTGCGGGTGTCGGTGATGTAGGGCTCTTCGTGGATGGTCTGGCCGATGCCGTGGCCGAGGAACTTGAGCGTGGGCTCGATGTCGCGATCGCGCAGATACTTGACGTAGGTACGGTAGAGGTCCGCGACCGCGGTGCCGGGCTTGAGCATCGCCTTGCAGGTCTCGCGTGCGCCGATCATCACGTTCCAGATGTCGCGCTGCTCGCCGGTAGGCTCCCCCACCACGGCCGTGCGCGTCACATTGGAGCGGTACTGTTTCATGTCGCCGAGGATCTCGATGCGCACGACGTCGCCCTTCTCGATCGCCTTGTCGGTCGGTGTGCAGTTGGTGATGCCGCTGCGCACGCCGGAGCCGACCTGACATTTGAGACCGTCGCAGCCGCCCTCCAGCATCATGTTGCCGATGATCTGCGCGACCGACTTTTCGGTCATCCCCGGCCGGATCCGGCGCAGGACCTCGCCCACCACCCGGTCGGTCAGGGCCCCGACTTCGGTAAGCGTTGCGATCTCGTCCTCGGTCTTGATCATGCGGGCGTCGAAATAGAGCTCGCGGCACGGCACGAAGGTGGCGGCCGGCAGCCGCTCGCGCAGCCGGATGTAATCCTGCGCCGGCATGTAATCGAGCTCGATCGCGATGCGCCCCGAGCCGACGCCGGCTTCCATGAGCGCATCCGCCAGCACGTCGGCGGGATCCTGCGTGAACTGGTTGTAGGCGCGGATATCGGCAAAGCGCGAGCGCTCTTTCGCCAGGTTCTCCTCGACATTGACCACGATCTGCGCGGCAAACTGGTCACCCGCGATCACGGTAATGGTGCGGCGGAAGCGGTTGCTGGCATGACTCGGAACCAGGAAGCCGGCGGTATAGGTCACGTTGTCCTGCGAGAATGCGACCAGCGCGTCGTGCCCGGCCTTGGCCATGGCTGAACGAAGCTTGCGCAGAAGCTCGTGTTCCATCGGCGTGCTCCGTTCAGTTGCCGTCCTCGACGAACCTTAGCAGCTCGGCGGGTGATTTTCCGGCCAGCCCCAGGCGCTCGAGCGTGAGCCCGTCGCGGCTATAGTCGATCCCGACGGCAAGTCCGGCCAGGTGAATGAGCGCATCGATGGTCGGGGTCGCGACGCCGGCAAGCCGGCCGAGCGCGGCGATCGGGACGAGCCCGTAGCCGACGTCTTCGTGGACGTAGCGGTGATCGAGCGAGGCGGGAGACCTGATGGTCCGGTTCGGCTCGCTTTCCTTGCACGCGCGCGCAATGTCGCCGCTGTCTCTCGCCGCCTTGGTGGTGAGGCCGGCCTCGTAGAAGACGTCCAGGAACGGCCGGGTCGGAACGCCCAACGCTTTTGCCACCGCCATTCGCTCCGCATCCACCGCGGCGGTCGCGCGTCCGACCGCGTCGGTGAAGCCCTCGCGATAGAACAGGAAGTCGCCGCCGGTGTGCTGGATCCACCCGGCATTCATGATCATGCCCTCGGGATGGAATACCGCGTTGAGGTTCGACAGGCCGGTTTCGAGAACGCTGCTCGCCTGCAGGATTTCCGGATAGAGCGGCTTGACCAATGCAAACAGGCTGTCGGCTTCGCGGCCGGGGAGCGCGGCGAACCGCAGCCGCTTGGTGTAGCTGTAGATGTTGACGATGCCGGGTCCTTCCATGCGGGTGATGTAGGTCAGGGTGACCGTCTCGCAGCTGCGCACCGGCCCGCGGTAGCCGGCGTTGCGCAGCTCCTGCAGAAAGTGCAGCCCGCCGC
The DNA here is from genome assembly GCA_963739385.1 of uncultured Alphaproteobacteria bacterium. Classification (GTDB taxonomy): domain Bacteria; phylum Pseudomonadota; class Alphaproteobacteria; order Rhizobiales; family Xanthobacteraceae; genus VAZQ01. The sequence goes on along the minus strand of CAVUAI010000003.1, from coordinate 31,842 downwards.
CGGTGTGTCCGGGATTGATGAAGATCGGCTGGCCGCCGTCGAGCAACGGTGCCAATGCACGGGCGTAGTATCCGTGCGCGACCGAGGGGACCACCAGCATGATGAGGTCGGCGCCGCCAACGGCCTCGCCGACGTCGGTAGTGAGCAAATCGATCGGGATCAGTCCCTGCACGATGCCGCGCGCCTCGATGCCGTCCTGCGCGCGCAACGGCGCGAGGCGCTCCGCGTTGCGGGCATGCAGGCGTACCGAATAGCCGCGTTTGCCGAGATCCGCTGCTGCCGCGCAGCCGCCATGTCCCGCGCCGAGGACCGCAACCGATTTGACTTCCATTTCGCGTTCCGCGTGCGCGCTGTGGTCGACGCGCGATCATGGGCAGGGTAGGGGCGTTGTCAACCAAACCCGGTCATGGGCGCGCGATGCCCCCGGTGCGCAGCAGCGTGGTCGCCTCCGCCACCGTCATGCCTGCAATGCCCATGCGCTCGCGCGTCAACCCCTCGCGGCGGTAAGGGCGCGCCGCCACGATCGAGGCGATGTCGATCACGGCATCGGCACACGGCGTCGGCACCTGCGCAACCCGGCCGAGCTCCGCGATCGCCAACAGCCCATAGGGCACGTCCTCGTTGAAAAAGCGATGGTCGATGGTCGCCGGCGCCTTGATGAAGCGGTTCGGTTCGCTGTTATGAAAGACGTCGTAGGCGGTGCCGCCGTCGCGTCCGGCCGCGTCGGTGTAGCCCATGCGAAAGAAGAATTGCGGGAGTGGTTCGATCCGCACGCCCAGCGCCGCCGCCACCGCGATGCGCTCGGCGTCGAGTGCATCGATCAGCCGGCCGACGCCCGGCGTGATGCCGTCGTAATAATGATGGTAGTCGCCGCCCGTCGATTCCACGCGGCCGACATTGAGCAGGAGCGCGGGCGGGTGATGGATGGCGTTGGTATACGGGAACACCGTGTGCAGCAGCGACGGCGTCGGTGCGATCTGGGGAAAGACCTCGCGGATGCGCGCCGCCGCTGCATCGACCTGGTCGCCCGGGAAGGCGGCGAAATACAGAATGCCGGCGGCGCGGGTGATCCGGATCCTGCCGGGCGCGCTCTTGCGGCAGATGAAGGGCAGGCTCGAGGAGTCACAATAGATGCCTAGCTCGCCGCCGACCTTGCGGATGATGTTCGGGATCAGCAGCAGGGTGTGACCGGGCGCCGCCATCACGAGCTGGCGCTTCGCGACGTGAGGCGCGATGGTGCGCGCAATATCCTCGTGCGCATGGGTCGGCGCCATGATCAGGACCAGGTCGGCGCCGGCCATGGCCGCGCCGGCATCGTTGGTGACCAGCGCGAGCGGCGCAAATCCGTCGCCCAGAACACCCTCGTATTCGACGCCGCCCATGGCCGACAGCGGCGCGGTGGTGGCGGGGCTGCGGCCGTAAAGCCGGATGTCGAAGCCGCGCTGCGCCAGCTGCGCCGCCGCCGCGCAGCCGCCATTGCCTGCGCCGATGATGGCGATGGTCTTGATCGGCTGCGGGGCCATCATCCGATGCGATATTTCGCGATCTTCGCCTCGTCGACCTCGATGCCCAGGCCGGGCCCATCGGGGGCGTACAGCACCCCCTTTTCGAATCGGAACGGCGTCTTGATGAGATCGTCGAGATATTTGTGCCCCGCCACCTTCGTTACCACCGTCTCCGCGGTGGAAGTGATGGGTATGGTTCCGGGCAGCATGATCTCCGGCGAGGAGACCGCAAGATGCAGATCGGCGGCGACACCGATGCCCATTTCGGCCGAGCCGTTGATGTCGCACGGCAGGGAGGCTGCGCCCGCCACCGCGAGCAGCCGCTTGCTCGGGGCGAGGCCGCCCGGCTTGGTGTAGTAGACCGAGAGCATCTGCGCGGCGTTGAGCCGCACGATCTCGAGCACGTCCGCGGCGGTCCACGCGCTCTCGTCGGCCATCACCGGCACGTTGATGCGCGCGCTCACCTCGGCCATGGCGCGCAGCCCTTCGACCGGCTGCTCGACATAGACCAGATCGTATTTCTCCATTGCCGCGATCACGCGCACCGCCTCGCGCCAGGTGCGGTAGCCCTGGTTGGCGTCGACCCGGATCTTGCCCGCGCTGCCGATGGCCTGGCGCACCGCTGCGACCACCTCGATGTCGCGCTCGGCCTCGACGCCGATCTTGACCTTGATGGTGGTGACGCCCTCGGCGATCACCTCGGCAGCCTCGCGGGCGGCAGCCTCGGCGTCCATGATGCCGATGCTGTGCGCGATCGTGGCGCCGTCGCGGACCTTGCCGCCGAGCAACTGATAGACCGGCATGCCGTAAATCTTGCCGACGGCATCGTGCAGGGCGACGTCGATCGCGGCCTTGGCGTAGGGATAGCCGCGCAGGACGCGGTTCATCCGCGCATGCAGGTACTCGATATCGGTGGCGTTCTCGCCGGCGATGGCCGGCAGCAGAATGTCCTTGATCGCGCTCGCCGTCATTTTCGGCGTTTCGCCGTAGCGGGCGCCGTGGTCGCCGCCCCAGGTGCCGATCACCTGCGCCTCGCCCCAGCCGACGATGCCGCTTTCGAGCTCGAGGCGAAGGACGGCGTAGCCCTCGCCGATGCGTGCGGTGTGGCCGACCCAGTGATGGGGACGCCGGATCGGGAGCGCGATGAGAAACACCTCGCCGCCGCGGATTTTCAGGCTGGACATGCTCATGGCGGCAGCATTTCATCTCGCCGGGTTTGAGGGAAGAGGATGGCGCCGTCGATGCCGGTGCGGGTTCGCAGACGCCATCGTCAGGTTCAATTCAACGGTCCTGCCTTGGGCGCTCCCGGTTGGACGATGCCGATGGAAGCCAGGAAGCTGGTGACGCGCGCGATCACCGGTCCGACAGTCTCCGGAGCAAGGGCGTCGCCGGTAAGCTCGTGGCGCGAGGCTCCCGGCAAGTTGATGATCAGCTTCGATGACGCATGAATTTCGTCGAATCGACGCTCGATTGCGGCAGTATCAACGACCGTATCCTTGTCGGTGTAGAGGATCAGCGTGGGTATCTCAAGATTGCCGAGGCGAAGCGAGCGCGCGTGGTTCACCAGGTTCATCAGCGCAACGATGGCGTGCGAGGGATAGCGCGATGTCCAGAATTGCGCGTGGCCGCTGGTGTCGGGATGGAAGGAATACTCCGTCCCGACGAGGATGCGCGCCAGCAGGGGACCGAGTGGGCCGGAGATGAACTGCGTCCGCCAGTCCCGAAGCCCGAAATTCGGGGAGAGCAGCACCAGCGCGGCGATGCGGGGAGAGTTGTCCTCCAACGCCACCATGGTCGCCAGCAGCGCGCCGGTCGACGTTCCGATCAGGATCACGCGATCGCCGATGCGGCGGCCGACGGCGAGCGCCTCGCGCGCGTCGTCCAGCCAGTCCTGCGCTGTCACCGTGGCGAATTCGCCAGAAGTCATGCGGCCATGGGCGGCGAGACGCGTCAGAAAGGCGTTGGCCGCGAACGTGCTCGCCAGCCTCTCGACCACGGGCGTGATGTCCTTCCGGCTGGCCGAGAACCCGTGCAGGTACACCAGCGACAATGGGGTCCTGTCACGCGCGGCGGGATCGTTCCACAGGATGGCCTTGGCGAGCTCCGGCTTGATGGGCGAATGCTGCGCCTCGCGCTCGCGCAGATAGCCGTCGAGATCGGCAGCCTCGCCGACGACATCGGCGACATCGGACGGCGCCGGCGTGAAGGGAAACAGCGGGCCCGACAGCGCGGCGAGCGCGGCAAGACATAGGGCGACAACGAGGACCGCGCAGACCCGCCGAGACGTCCGGCCGATGATCGGCATCGAGGCCGCAGCTACCGGCGCGGAACGTCGGGGAACATGTCAGCCCGAAAGACTCGCATTCCAGAGTTCCCCGCTACCGGATAGACCTGCGACAACAGACGCGTCGGGCTCGGCAGCGCTCAGTCGAACAAGCCATCAGCCATCCCGTTCGCGAACGCGGACGTTATCAGCAATGTCCATGGCAGATCCATGACGCCGGCGCCGCGGGCAATCGCAAAACTGTCTTTCGCACCATCGCGAGATTCCCGGGATGCAAGGATTGTGTCGGGAATGCGCATTCTCGGACCGTGACCGTTATGCGACAGGCGCGTCCCGTCATCGGGCCGTTACGCGGATGCTCGTAGACTGGAAGCGATTCGCAGGAAGGTCGGCCGCTCGAGGTTCTGTGTCCGCACGATGACGCCAGCAAGCGAGGCAAGACATTGACCGGGTGGTTCGCGCTCCTGCTGGCTGGGCTGCTGGAGATCGCCTGGGCGCTCGGCCTCAAATATTCGGACGGACTGACCAGGCTTTGGCCGAGCGTGGCGATGCTGGCGTCGATCGCGTTGAGCTTTGCCCTGCTCGCGATTGCCCTGAAGTCCGTGCCGTTCGGCACCGCCTACGCGATGTGGACCGGGATCGGCGCCGCCGGGACGGTCATTATCGGGATGGTGCTGTTCGGCGAGCCGGCCGATCCGGTCCGCGTGACATGTCTCACCTTGATCGTCGCCGGCATGATCGGCCTCAAGCTGGCGTCCGATCTCTGAATCCCGCTCGCATCAATAGCAAGATGCGTAGCAAAATCCTTCTTCAGAAGAATGTTCGCGGGAGGCACCGGGGAAGCAGTCGGCCAGGGTGGGCAAACGAGCGGCTTGCCTTTCCTCTCCGCTCTCAGTCCGTGCGCGCCACATCTCTGCTGTCGGTCCGTGCGCACCACACTCTTCGTCGTCATTCCGGGGCCTGAACGAAGTGAGGGCACCCGGAAATCCAGTAATCACCGCTAGCGAGTACTGGATTCCGGGCTCGCCGCTGCGCGGCGCCCCGGAATGACACCGCGGAGGTCGGCGGTGCAAAACGGTCGGGCGTTCGCGTCGGCTGCTTTTCACCGTGTCGAAATTTACGAGTCGTTAACGCTTCACCGCAGGCCGACTTTCACCTGGCTGTCGCACAAGTGTCGAGTCTCTGTCAGACGACGCGGGCAGCTTCCGCCACGTGATTCGACGGCGGAGGCCCAATGGCCGTCACCATGCGAGCCGGCGCAGCGCTGACGCGGCGCCGCTTCCTGACGACTGCGGCATCGGCGGGGGTGCTCACGACTGCCGCCCTCGCCAGGCCCGCGCTCAGCCGTGCCGCCGACCGGCCCGTCATCACCCACGGCATCCAGTCCGGCGACACCTCAACCGATTCCGGCATCGTGTGGGCGCGCGTGGACCGGCCCGCGCGCATGCTGGTGGAGGTGGCGACCACCGACAGTTTCAGGAACGTTCACAGCAGCGTCTTTGTCGACGCCCTGCCGGAGAGCGATTTCACCGCCAAGGCGTTGATCGAAGGACTGCCGGCCGGGCAGGACGTGTTCTATCGCATCCGCTTCCAGGATCATTCGTTCCCCACGGTGCTGGGCGCACCGCAGGTGGGGCATTTTCGCACCGCGCCGCGCGAACGGCGCAGCATATCCTTCGTGTGGTCGGGCGACACCGCCGGCGGCGGCTGGGGCATCGACGAGGCGCGCGGCGGCATGCGCGCCTACGCGACCATGCTGAAATGCCGTCCGGACTTCTTCGTTCATTCCGGTGATCACATCTATGCCGACTGTCCGATCGCGGCCGAGCAGAAACTCCCGAACGGCGCGGTGTGGAGAAACATCGTAACCGAGGACAAGTCGAAAATCGCCCAGACGCTCGCGGAGTTCCGCGGCAACTATAAATACAACCTGCTCGACCGGAATGTGCTTGCCTTCAATGCCGAGGTACCGCTGTTCGCGCAGTGGGACGATCACGAGGTCACCAACGATTGGTGCCCGGGCCAGCCGCTGCAGTGGAGCGGCTATGTCGACAGGAGCATTCTCAAGCTGGCTGCGCGCGGCTGCCGCGCTTTCCATGAATTCATGCCGATGCGCGAGACACCGGCCGAGGCCGGACGGATCTATCGCCGGATCCCCTACGGCCCGCTGCTCGATGTCTTTCTGCTCGACATGCGCTCCTATCGCGCGCCCTACGGGGCCGATGGCGCGGTGGGCGCGATTCTCGGGCCGCAGCAGACTGCGTGGCTCAAACGCGAATTGATGAACTCGCAGGCGACCTGGAAAGTCATCGCCGCCGATCTGCCGATCGGCGTGGTGAGCGGCGATGCGATCGCGCAAGGCGATGGCGCTCCGCGCGGGCGTGAAATCGAGATCGCCGATCTGCTCGCTTTCATCAAACATGCCGGCATTCGCAACACGGTCTGGATCACCGCCGACATGCATTACACGGCCGCGCACTATTACGATCCGAACGCAGCCGTTTTCCAGGACTTCGAGCCGTTCTGGGAGTTCATTTCGGGCCCGCTTCATGCCGGCACCTGGCGACCGCAGGATCTCGACAATACCTTCGGTCCGCGTGCGGTCTTCCAGAAGGGATGCAGCAAGGACCAGCCGAACGATCTGGCTCCCTGCTTCGGGCTGCAGTTCTTCGGCCATGTCGCGATCGACGGCGCTACCGAAGTCATGACGGTCACGCTCAAGGACGTCGGAGGGCAAGACCTCTGGTCAACCAGGATCGAGCCGCGGCAGGAGCAGTGGACGCGCGGCACGCCCGCGGTCCGGAGCTGACGGTGCCGCTCCACGGCGAGTGTGGCGGTTCAGAAGTCCGCATCATTTCCGCGGCAAGTCCGAAATGCGGACTTCTGAACCAAAGCCACACTAGGTCAATAAGTTGCTAGTGTCCTTCGATTCCGAAGTTCGCGAACGAGCGTGCCTCACAAGGATGCGAACTTCGGAATCGGGACACTAGCAGCCGGCACAGCTTGTGCAGCGACGCCTGTTTGTCACCCGCTCGTCATCAATGCTGAATAGGTCTGGTGGCCGAAGATCCCCCGGAGATCACGACATGCGCAGATTCCTCGCGGCATCGTCCGCCATGGCATTATCCTTGGTCGTTTCCGCCGCTTCCGCGCAGACAGTCTACCCGATTGACCGTGCAGATATTTTGGCCGGAGCGCGGTTCGACTTCAAAGTCGAGTTCGCCGGCCTGGCAGATCCGGCAAACGTTTCGGTCACCTTGAACGGCAAGGATTACGCCCAGGTTCTGGGCAAGGCTGCCGATTTCGTCGAGCGTGAGGACGGCAAGGACCAGTCGGCATTGATCTTGCGCGACGTGACGATCGCTCAGCCCGGCATTTACAAGGTGCAGGTCAGCGACGGCAGCCGCACGCGCGAGCTGAGCTGGAACGTCTACGATACCGGGCCGCGCAAGGCCAAAAACGTCATCCTGTTTATCGGCGACGGCATGTCGCTCGCGCACCGCGTGGCGGCGCGTGTGCTCGCGAAGGGCATCGCCGAAGGCAAGGCCTTCGGCAAGCTCGCGATGGACGACATGCCGCACATGGCGCTGGTCTCTACCGCCGGCAGCGACTCGATCATTACCGATTCGGCGAATTCCGCCAGCGCCTATGCCACCGGCCACAAGGCGGCGGTCAATGCCATGGGCGTCTATTCCGACCGCACCTTCGACGCGCTCGACGACCCCAAGGTCGAGACCATCACGAGCCTCGTCAGACGCAGGCAGGGAATGGCGGTTGGAATCGTGACCAATACCGAAATCGAGGATGCGACCCCGGCCGCGATGGTGGCGCATACGCGCCGTCGCGCCGAATACGATCGTATCGTCGAGCAATTCGATGCCGCCCGGCCGGACGTGATGCTGGGCGGGGGCAGGGCCAACTTCCTGCCCAAATCCGCCGAGGGCTCCAGGCGCAGAGACGACATCGATTTCATCGCGCGATTCCGCGATGCCGGTTATCCCGTGGCTTCGACCGCGGCCGAGATGACGTCGTTCGCCGACAACCCCGGCACCACGAAGCTGCTTGGGTTGTTTACCCTCGGCAACATGGACGGCGCACTCGATCGCAAGTTCCTCAAAGGCGGAACGGTGAGGAAGTTTCCCGAGCAGCCGGATCTGACCGAGCAGGTGAGCGCCGCGCTGAAGGTGCTCTCGCGCAACGAAGCGGGTTTCTTCCTCATGGTGGAATCGGGCTTGATCGACAAATACACGCATCTCCTGGACATGGAGCGCGCGGTCTACGATACGATCATGCTCGACAACGCCGTGAAGCTTGCGCGCGAGTGGGCAAGCGCGCACGGTGACGACACGCTCATCCTGGTGCTGGCCGACCACACGCACCCGATCGGATTGGTGGGGACGATCGAGGACGACATGAACTCGATCCCCAATGTGCCGATGCGCGAGCGCGTGCGGGTGTATGAACGGGCCGGCTTCCCGAACTATCCGGCGCCCGATGCCGAGGGCTATCCGGGGCGCGTGGACGTGAGCCGGCGTCTCGCGCTGTTTTCCGCGGGCATGCCGGACCACTTCGAGACGTTTCGACCGAAGCTCGACAATCCCAACGATCCGACCGCCGCCAGCAAGGAAACCAGCGGCACTTATGTGGCGAACGAGCGCTACAAGAGCGTTCCGGGCGCCGTCCTTCGCGCGGGCAATCTGCCCGCGATGATCAATGCCGACGTGCATTCCGGCGAGGACGTGGTGCTCACGGCCGTCGGGCCGGGCAGCGAACGGGTCCGCGGGCAGCTCGACAATACCGAGGTCTTCCGCATCATCACCGAGGCGCTCGGGCTCGCCTCGACCGACGTCGCCGATGCCAAGCGGACGGAGCTCAGTCCGTCTCCCAAGTGAACGGAGCCGTGCCCGCGGAGGGCGGCGGCGCTGGCGTTCCGTCATGACCGGAGACGCTCCGCCGGAGCGGCCGCGGCATCCGCTCGCGATCCGAACCGCGCTCGGCGACGCCTCAAGGTTGATTGACCATCTCTGCCGTTGCGCCCAGATTGAGCGCAGCAAAGACCAATCTGGCGCGGTAGGGAGTGCCGCCCGGCCGATGCGGGGACTTCGCGCGCACCGCAGGCGCGGGTGGTGCAAGCGGCCGGTCAGCAGAAGCGCGGAGAACACGCATGATCATCGACTGGCATGCGCATATCTATACCCCGGAGGAGGCGGCCGGCGATCTCGGCACGCTCGACGGCAAGAGTGGCCCGAAATGGGGTGAGCGCGGCTGTCCGATGGTGCTCGAGAATTTTCTCGAGGCGCATCACGCGAACGGCATCGACATCAGCGTCGTGACCAATGCGGCGCACTATCTGCGCGGCAAGGCCGATCACGAAGAGCTGGCCGCGGTTCAGAACTGGACCGACTATGCGGCCGAGGTGCAGCAGAAGCACAAGGGCATGCTCTATGCATTCGCGACCATCCTGCCCTGTGGCGGGCCCGCCTTCATCAAGGAGACCGAGCGCGCGGTCCGTGAACTCGGCCTCAAGGGTGTATTCATCCATTCCAGCCACAAGGGTCACTATCCCGACGATGACGAAGCTCGCCCGTTCTGGGAGCTGGTGCAGGATCTCGACGTGCCGGTGATGATCCATCCGCCCCACCTCGGCTTCGGCGAGGAGCGGATGAAGGACTATCGTCTCGCATCCAGCATCGGGCGGCCGTTCGACCTCTGCCTGGCGCTGGGGCGGCTGATCGTGCGCGGCGTCCTCGAGGATTTCCCGCGCGTGAAGATCGTGGCGTCGCACGGCGGCGGCGGCATCTGCGAGACCATCAGCCGGATGGACTATGCCTACGAGCTGCAGGACGAGGCGTTCTTCCTCGGCTCGTATGCGCCGATGAAGATCAGGCACGCGCCCAGCTACTATCTGCGCAAGATGCATCTCGACACGGTCACCTACAATCTTCCGGCCGTGCGGATGGTGCTCGACTGGATGGGGCCGGAGCGCGTGCTTTACGGCAGCGACGCGCCGCCGCTGACGTCGCTGAAACCGCGCGCCATCAAGCTCATCAGGGACCTCGATATTCCCGAGGCCGAGCGGGCGGCGATCTTCTGGGGCAACGCGGCGCGGCTGCTCAAGCTGCCGATGGCGAGCACGGCGCGCGCAGCCTGACGACCGGGCCCGGCGATCAGCCTGCACGACCCACAAGGCCCGGCGCTGGTGGCATCTGTGCCGGCTCACCGGGCCGGTTGACGCGAGCGCGCCGCATCCCTAGTTTCCGCGCAACTTCGAACCAGCAATGTGCCGGCCGCGCACCTCAGAGACAACGCCATGAAAGTCCGTAACTCATTGAAATCGCTGCGCGGCCGCCATCGGGCCAATCGCCTGGTCCGGCGCAAGGGCCGGGTCTATGTGATCAACAAGGTGCAGCGCCGCTTCAAGGCCCGGCAGGGCTGACGCCGTCGCCGTCAGGCGCAGTCCTGACAAGATCGTGTCTTTATTGTGCCGCGCCGGGCGGCTAGGTTTTGCTCCATGAACCGGCGATTCCTTCCGGCGTTGGCGGCCGCAGTTCTTGCTGCAGTGTCCGCGTTGCCCGCGTTGGCGGAGGCGGTCAATCCCGAGCCGATCAAGCCGATCGAGCCACCCAGCACGCTGCCGCGCGTGCAGCCCGGCAACAGTGCGCAGAATCTCGACCGGCTGTTCGAGGCGCTCAAAGTCGCGCCCGACGACGAGAGCGCCAAATACGTCGAGAACCGCATCTGGGCGATCTGGGTCGCCTCCAGCAGCGATACCGCCAATCTGTTGATGGGCCGGGTCAAGACCGCGGTCGACGCCAAGGACCTGGATCTGGCGATCAAGCTCCTCAACGCGATCATCGACATCAAGCCCGACTTCGTCGAGGCCTGGAACCGGCGCGCCACCGTCTACTACACCAAGCGGGATTTCGGCCGTGCGCTGGCGGACATCCACGAAGTGCTGGCGCGCGAGCCGCGCCACTTCGGTGCGCTCTCCGGGCTTGGGATCATCCTGCAGGAACTCGGTGACGACAAGCGCGCACTCGAGGTGTTCCGCCGCGCCCTTGCGGTTCATCCGCGCCTCGAGCGCATTCCCGACCTGGTGAAGAAACTGGGCGACAAGATCGACGGGCGGGATATCTGAGGCACGCCTCGAAGCTTCGGCGCTACTGATTGCCGGCTTCCGGTTTCTCCGCTTCCGCACTCACAAAAGCGATCCGCAGCATATTGGTCGCGCCCGGCGTGCCGAGCGGGACGCCGGCGACGATGATCACCCGCTGGCCCGGTTTGGCAAATCCGTCCTTGCAGGCGAGCCAGCAGGCACGCTCGACCATGTCGTCGAGATCGTGGGCGTCTTCCGCCACGATGCAATGGACTCCCCAGACCAGCGAGAGCCGGCGGCCGGTCGAGAGGCGCGGCGAGATCGCCACGATGGGCGACGTCGGCCGCTCGCGCGCGACCCGCAAGCCGGTCGAGCCCGAGCTCGTCCAGCAGATGATGGCCGCGAGTTCGACCGTCTCGGCGATCTGCCGCGCCGCCGCGGCGATGGCATCGGCGCCGGTCGCCTCGGGCTCGGTGCGCTGGGCGTTGAGGATGGTGCGATAGATCGGATCGCGTTCGACCTCCTCCGCGATCCGATTCATGGTCGCCACCGCCTCGACCGGGTACTGCCCGGCGGCCGACTCGGCCGACAGCATGATCGCGTCTGCCCCTTCGAAAATGGCAGTCGAAACATCCGACACTTCGGCGCGGGTCGGGACCGGGCTCGCGATCATGGATTCGAGCATCTGGGTCGCGACCACGACCGGCTTGCCGGCGCGCCTCGTCGTGCGCGTCATCTGCTTCTGCACGCCCGGGACCTTCTCGAGCGGCATCTCGACGCCGAGGTCGCCGCGCGCCACCATCAGCGAGTCGGCGAGATCGATGATCTCGCCGAGCCGATTGACGGCTTGCGGCTTCTCGATCTTGGCCATGACGGCCGCGCGGCCGCGCGTGATCTTCTTCGCCTCGGCGATATCCTCCGGCCGCTGGATGAACGAGAGCGCCACCCAGTCGATGCCGGTATCGAGCGCGGCGTCGAGATCGGAGCGGTCCTTCTCGGTCAGCGCCGAGAACGGCACCGTGGTGTCGGGCAAGCTCACGCCCTTGCGGTCGGACAGCTTGCCGCCGACCTCGACGCGCGTGACGATGCGCTTATCGTCGGCCTCGGTGGCAACGAGCCGCACCTTGCCGTCGTCCAGCAGCAGCGTGTGGCCGGGCTGGATGGCCGCGAAGATCTCGGGGTGAGGCAGGTGCACGCGCGTGGCGTCTCCAGGGCCCGGATCGGCATCGAGCACGAAGGTGTCGCCGGTCTTGAGCAGCGCCGGACCGGCCGCGAAGCTGCCCACCCGCAGCTTGGGTCCCTGCAGGTCGACCAGAATGCCGATCGGGCGGCCGTATTCGGTTTCCACCGCGCGGATCGAGGCCACCAGCTCGCGCATGCGCTCGTGGCTGGTATGACTCATGTTGATGCGGAAGACGTCGGCGCCGGCCTGAAACAGGCGCGCGATCATGCTTCGGTCTGAGGAGGCGGGGCCGAGGGTGGCGACGATCTTGGTCCGGCGCAGACGTCGCATCAGTTGCGGCTTCGGGGCGGAGGCGTCGGCGCGCCTGGCTTCCCAGCCGCGGGCGGCGTCTGCAGCATCGGAACGCGCGACTGCAGCGGCTGCATCGGCGCCTGGTCGGCGGACTCGGTGAGCTGGACCGTCCAGGACGGCTGGTCGCCGGTATCGACCTCGAAGAAGCCGGTGCGGTCGTAGCCGCGCGCCAGGCAATCATCGGTACCGCGGATGGTGAACTCTTTCTCCCGCGTGCACATGAAGGCCTGGCCCGACCATTCGCCGCCGCGATCGTAGTCGACCGCGTAGATGTAGTAGAAGCGCGCCACCAGCGAGCCGCGCAGGACGGTCTCGCAGCTGCGCGCGGAGATGTTCCACCAGCCCTCGGTGGTCCAGCCCTCGTTCTCCTTGTAGCCGATCGCGATGCCGACCCGGTTGGCGGTGTTGTTGCAGAGGCGAAAATCGGCCATGGCCGGTTCCGCCCGCAGCGTGAATGCGGCCGCCAGCAGCGCGCCGCAGGCGAGCATGCGGATGCTCGCGAAGCGGGATCGGACGCTGGGCCGAATGCCAGTTCTGGTCTGCCGGTGTCTCATCCCGCCCGCATTCTACCCCGCCCGACGGTCCGAAACGCCGATATCGCGTAAACCTTCAAGGACTGTCAATGAGGATGGCTCGGAAGTCGTTCACGTTGGTCAGCGTCGGCCCCGGCTTCAGCAGACCCCCGACTTTCTCGAAGAATTCCGTCGAATTGTTGTCGGCAAGAAAGGCGGCCGGATCGAGGCCGAGGCTGCCGGCGCGCGCCAGCGTGGTCGCATCGATGAAGGCGCCCGCGGGGTCCTCCGGCCGCCCGCCCCCGCCATCGGTGCCGTCGGTGTCGCCGGCCAGCGCGGCAATGCCCGTTGCCCCCGCCAGCGCAACCGCCAGGGCCAGCGCATATTCCTGGTTGGGCCCGCCGCGCCCCCGGCCGCGCAACGTGACAGTGAGCTCGCCGCCGGAAAGAATGATTGCGCGCCGGCGCTGCGCCTTGAGGTCGAGCGCCAGCCGGGCGTGGACCGCTGCGACCTCGCGCGCCTCGCCCTCGAGCGCGGTGTCCAGAACGATGCATTCGTAGCCTGCGTGGCGCACCGCAAGCTCAACCGCGTGGAAGACCTCGGCCGGCCGCATCGCCAGCGCGAAGGACGTGGCGGCAAAGACCGGATCGCCCGGCTTCGGCGTCTCGTTTGCGGGATCGCTCAGCGCACCCATGACGTGCGCGGGCAGGTCGAGCCGGTAGCGCGACGCGATGGCGCGGGCGTCGGCAAGGGTGGTGTGGTCGGGAACCGTGGGGCCCGAGCCGATGACCGCAGGATCATCGCCGGGCACGTCGGAAATTCCCACTGCAACGAGCCGTGCCGGATATGCGTGCTGTGCAAGCCGGCCCCCTTTGATGCGCGAGAGATGCTTGCGCAGCGTATTGATCTCGACGATCGAGGCGCCCGATCTGAGAAGCGCGCGAGTGACGGTCTGCTTGTCCGCGAGCGAAAGCCCGGCCGCGGGTGCAATCCAGTTCGCCGAGGCGCCGCCGGAAATGAGCACCAGCACCAGGTCTTCCGCGCCGGCAGCATCGGCCAGCTCGAGGGTTGCGGCGGTGGCGGCAAGTCCCGCGGCATCTGGCACCGGGTGGCCCGCCTCGACGACGCGCACGCGCCGCGTCGGCCGGCCATAGCCGCTGCGGGTAACCACAAGCCCGTCGAGTCGGGCTGCCGGCATCGCACGCTCGGACAAATAATAGTGTTCGGCGACTTCGGCCATGGAGCCGCCGGCCTTGCCGGCGGCCAGAATGATGAGCTGTCCGGATGGCGGTGGCGCCGGCAAGTGCGCCCGCAGGCAGCTCGCGGGATGCGCGGCCGTCACCGCGGTGCGGAACAGGCCTTCGAGAAAGTCGCGGGGCGGAAGGGTCAACGGTATGATCCGATGCATTCGGACGATTGCAGCTCGCGGGCCAGCGTCAACATCCTGCGCCCCCGGTTCGGCTGGCTGCCGTGCGTCGAGGGCATCTCGACGCACGGCGTACCGATGCGAATTCGTATCGCGCCGCCATGCGCTCGCAACCTGTGCTGGAAAGTGGAGGCCGCCATCACTATCCTATTTCCATACCGAGGTCCGGCAGTTTCGGTAGCCTCATCCGTTCCAGCGAGAGGAGCCAGCGGCCATGGCGCTTGACGATAAGACTCGCACTGAGCTCGAAGCCGCCGCGTTCCGGCGTCTGCTCGAGCACCTGCGCGCGCGCACCGACGTGCAGAACATCGATCTCATGAACCTCGCAGGCTTCTGCCGCAATTGCTTGTCGAACTGGCTGAAGGACGCCGCCGACGCGCGCGGCCTGCCGATGTCCCGGGACGAGAGCCGCGAGACGATCTACGGCATGCCATACGAAGAATGGAAGGCCAAGCACCAGAAAGAAGCCAGCACGGACCAGCAGGCTGCGCTCGCAAAGACCGGGCATAAGCATTAAGCGCAGCCTGTTCGGGGCGCCGGCCCGCGGCCGCGCGGCGAGCTGCGTGCAGATGAACGACACCCTGTGTTCTCTGGGGATGACGGGCTTGTCGCCTTGACCTGAGCCCCCGCTATCGAAACCTTGTCCGACCACTCGTTTGAGTCGCCGGAGGAGGTTTTGATGGCCACTGCTGCCGCTGCGCAGGAAGAACAGCCCGCCACCCGTTTTGCCAAGGATCATCTCAAGGCCTTCGTGGAGCGCATCGAACGGTTGGAGGAAGAGAAGAAGGCGATCGCCGACGACATTCGCGACGTCTACGCGGAAGCGAAAGGCAACGGTTTCGACGTCAAGGCGCTCCGCGCGATCGTGCGCCTGCGCAAGCAGGATGCCGACGAACGGCGCGAGCAGGAGACGATCCTCGAGACTTACATGCATGCGCTCGGGATGCTGAACTGATGCTCGGAGCCTTGCGCTGCGCTGGCGATGCCCGGCAGTGCCGGGCATCGCGGCTTTGACGCGGCGCACTGGAGTGACGGCGGGCGAGCCTTCCCCACTGGTCCTGGGCAGGTGCCAAAAATGCTGCACCGCAAGTCGGGTTTCCCCGACTTGCGGCGCGCCACGCCCCCAACGATCCCCCCGTGATAAGGACGCAGAAACTACCGTACTGCCGCCGTGCTGAACGTGGCCGTCGAAACGAAGACCACCGCGGTGCCGTCGAATCTTTCGAAAGCCATGCCGAGATGCGGATCCTTCGAGAACATCATCACCATGGTCGAGCTCGGCTTGAGCATGTGCGGGCCGAGCGTGCGGAAGTCGGTGGGGCCGAGCAGCGTCGTCTTGAGGAAGTTCTGCGCGCTCGGGCTCACGATCATGGCCCGCATCCAGGGATCGTTGAAGCGATCCCCAACCCTCACGATGCTCGCAACTCTGGTTGGCACCACCGATGACGGGCGGTCATCGCTGCGCTTGACCGCGACCGTGGTATCCGGCGGCACCGCGACGGGCACCGCACGCGATGTTGTCGAACCCATGCTTCCCGAACCTATGGGCAGTGCGCGAGCGACGGCGATCGGCGTCGGTTGCGCCGCGTAGGCGAGGGCGCTGGGCACCGGTTCGCGCTCCGTGCGATCGATCAGCGGCCAGGGGCTCGCGCTCGCCGTGGCCGTCGGATCGGCGCTGGCGGTCATGGCGGCGGTTGCGCGCCGCGGCGCGGGTGCTGGCGTCGTGCGCGCCTGCGGAGCATCCGCCGGTTCGGCGATCGGTCCCCGCCAATAGCCGCGCTCGTTGATGACGTCGTTCGCCGATGCGTCGGCCTGTGCGGCCAGACCCGTCGCCTGGGCCAGTCGCACCGGCTTGGAGACGGCGGAGGCCATCGCGTAGCCCTTGGCGGCCGGCACATCAGTGGACGCGGCGGAGGCCACCTCGTACCGATCAGCCGCTTTGACCACCGGCGTCGGCCCCGCGGATGCAACCTGATATGTCGCCGGACGCGGCGGCTTGGCCTGCGGCAGCGGAATCGCGGAAGCCGCAACTACCGCCGCCTTCTCAGCCGGCGCACGAGGCGCAGCAGCGGCGGTCTTGGTGCGCGCGGCCGGCCGCGGCGTCTTCCGCCTCGTCCCTGCCGCCGCCGAAGATCTTGGCGAGGAAGCTCGGCATCCGGCTGCGCGCGGTAGCACCCCCATCCGACGCGGACTGGCTGCTGAGCGGACCCCGCGACAAGACGCTTGCGAGCTGCTCCTCGGGCATGCGCGGCCAGTGCCTTACGCTGCCGGTGTCCAGGTGCACGAACGGCGCTCCCGAGGTCGGGTAGTAGCCGACGCCGCCACGTTGGGCGCGCAGGCCGGCGGCCCGCAGCTGGTCGAGCGGTACGCCGGGAATATAGAAGTCGATCGCCTTGCCGAGCATGTGCTGGCTGTGTTGGGCGACGCCGCTGGAGCGCCGGCGCAACATGGTATTGGTGTCGGGCGAGCGATAGCCGCAGACCACCCAGATCGGCTCCTTGGCGCCGACCTCGCGATGAACCTCCCACAGAAGATCGATCAGATGGGGATCCATCGTGATGTTTTCGGATTCGCGCCAGTCGCGCAGAACGTGGTTGATCTTCCTGAGCGCGTCGTCGTCGTACCGGCCGTTCACCTTGTAGGTGACCGACAGATCCTCGCCGGTGTGGATATGATGGAAGGAGATTGTCCGCGTTTCGCCGTCGGCGCTGACGCTCTGCAGGCTCTCGCAGCCGAAAAAAATCAGAAGAGCGGCGATGCTGCAGCAGTAGCCCGCCCGACGTGAACGCAAGGACAATAAATTCCTGTGCGCGACTTTGCCCGTCACGTGCCAACCCATATTAATTGTGCGTCAATGCCCCCGGGACCACGGCGAGCCGCAGTCCATTAGCTCCGTCCTTCGCAGCAGAGACAGTCTGCCACGACAACGGCTGACGCACTGTTAATTAGGGATGGGTTGCCGCGACTTTTAGCGTACCCGTCCCCCCCGATGCACGAAGCGTGACAGGGGACTATGGCGAAAACTTGCCGCTGTTAACCAAGGTGAAAAGAATCCTTGCAGCGCATGACGCCGCCGCGGAGCGGGCGGCGGCGTTTGTTGTCAGCGCGCGACGCCGCGCGGAGGCACGGGCCTCGCCTGGGGTCGCCCGCCGCCGAAAAATGACTCGAAGAACGACATGATACGCGCAGGCGGCGGCGGGACGGCGCGGCGTTGACCGCTCGATGCCACCTCCTCGCGCTTGCGCTCCTGCATCGGCTCGACCACACCGCGCTCGCTCTTGATCGCGGCAATCGTGCGGCTGTCGATGTTGTAGACGTCGCGCCGGGTCTGCAGCTTGCCGTCCTCGTCGACGAACGCGGTCTGATAGGTCAGATGCACCCAGATCGGGACCGGCAGCTGAATGTCCTGCTCGCCGGTGCCGAACATCCGCTTGACCTTGTCGGCGGTCCAGTTTTCGGCCGGACGCGCGATGTTGAACAGAACCTCGGCATATTTGGCCGGATCCTGGACCCGCATGCAGCCGTGGCTGTAGGCCCGGACGTCGTGCGCGAACATGTGCTTGTCGGGCGTGTCGTGCTGATAAACCAGGAAGCGATTCGGGAAGTTGAACCTGATACGGCCGAGCGCATTGGCTTCGCCGGGCGGCTGGGAGATGTGTACGCTGCCGTCGCGATTGTAGGTAACCCGCAGGCCCATGCGCGCCAGCACCGTGGGATCCTGCTGCAGCGCCGGCAGATATTCGTTGTGCACGATCGAGGGCGGCACGTTCCAGGTCGGATTGATGGTGATGTACTTCATCGTCTCGCTGAGCAGCGGCGTCGGCATATCCGGCTTGCCGATCACGATGCGGGTGGTCCAGACCTGCGTGCCCTCGTGCATCACGCGCAGCGTGAAGTCCGGCAGATTGACCAGCGAATAGGCCTTGCCGAGGTCGCGCGGATACCAGCGCCAGCGCTCCATGTTGGCTATGACCAGGTCGATCTGCCTGTCGCGCGGCGGTCCGTTGAGCTCCGTGACGGTGCGCGAATCGAGATTGCCGGTGGCCGGAATCTCGTTGGCGCGCTGGAACTTCTTCACCGCCTCGGCGAGCTTGCCGTCGTATTTGAGATCGGACGCGTCACCGACGATGCCGAGCTTCTCGCGCAGCATTGGAACGCGCGGGTCTTCCATCGGTGCTTTGGCGTTGAGCTTGAGCAGCGGACCATCTGCCAGCGTCTTGCTCGCGCCAGTCTTGCCGCGCAGCTGCGCAAGCGCGGCCTTGAGCCGCTTGTACGGCTCGTGCGGCGGGCTGAATTCGTCCAGCGCTTTGCCGGCATCGGCGGAATCGCGCATCTTGGCCAGCACCTCGGCCGGCTCCGGCGGTGTCTGCGCCAGCTCCATGTTGTGGCTGACGCGGGAATAGGGGAAGCGCCCGGCCTGCACGTGGCGGGCATAAGTCAGCACCGTCTGGCTGAGCTTGAGGTCGGCTTCGGCCAGCGCATCGGGGCCAAGCCCGGCGAAATCTGGCGTCTTGTAGTCGTTGAGATCGAGTCCGTCGCTCCCGGCGTTCTTCAGGCGCGCAATCGCCGACCTGGAGCGCGCGGTCTCGACGCCCTTGTCGAGCCACAACGGCGCGAAGCCACGGTTCTGGTAGAAGGTCTCAGCGGCGCTGCGCTCTTTCTTGCTGGCGAAAATCTTGTCGGCCTTGGCGGCGAACAGGTCGCGAATCTTTTCTGCGACGGCGCGGTCGGCCGGGTCGAGCGCGGCCATCGGATCGGGCGCCACGGTCTGCTCGGTCGCGAGCGCGGGTTTGGCCGGCGCGTCGAGCGGCGCGGCAGTGTCTTTCGGCTGGGTTACCTCGTTCGGCGCAGCCGGAGCTTCGCTGGGAACGGCCGTCTGCTTGGATTTCACCGGATTTTCGGCGGCTGGCTCGGGCGCGCGCGGAAGATTGGCCGGCACCGTCGAAGCATTCGCCTCGATCCTGGGGGCCGTCGGCGCTGCGGTGGCAGGCGCGGGCGCAACCGGCGCGGTTACGGCTGTTGCCGGTCCCACCGACGAGTCGCCGGCTTCTTGCGCCATGGCGACGCCGATGCGGGCGGACAATATCAGCGCGAGAGCCGTGGTCGCCAAGATGCGGTCGTAGCGCGGGCCCCTCATCAGGAATTCTCCCCAAGTTCCGGCGGGACCGTGGTCACGCCCCCACGTTCAAATCCACCTGCGCCCATGCGGTTCCAAAACTGACTTGATTTCACCGCGTGAGGCAACCGTTAGCGGACATGGTTGACGGCGAATGTGGTCGATTTTGGCGCGCCGTCACTCGCCTGCAACGCATCGGCCGATTTTGGTGTGGGGTCAGCGAGTTACCATGCAGCCGTTTCGGCGCCCGCAACGCCGGCATCGCCGCCGAGCGAATCGAGTTTGCGATAGAGGGTCGAGCGACCGATGTGCAATCGCCGCGCCACCTCGGACATCCGTCCGCGGCAATGCTTGATGGCGAACCTGATGGCTTCGGCCTCAATCTCGTGCAGGGGGCGCAGGGCGCCATTCGCATCGAGCAGTTCGAGCGAGGCAGCGGACGGTGCGGCCGCGGCTACCGCGGCTACCTCGAGGGAGGGCGCCAACGGTGCAATATTACCGGCGGCGGGGCGCTCACCCATGACACAATCCTCGATCGACCCTGTGCCGAATCGGGGCACTGTCGCCGTGTTCGGTTAATGCTTTGATAAAAATGCGTCGGCGCCGCGCTGGAGCCGGGCCATTCTGCGTTCGACGAATGGCGCGTTTCTCGCGGCCCGCGCGAGCAGGAAAGGCATCCACCTTTGCCATGCCGGCACCCGAGGGGCGCCGGCATGGTGCCCGACCTACGCCCGGGAGGGCGAGCCCCGGCGAAGGGATTCCCCCAACGCGGCAGGGCTGGTGCGGCGTTCCATGCGCAGCACCAATTTGACCAGCTCCATCCCGATGAGGAGCGTGGCCGCAACACCCGTCGCGACCGTCCAGTCCAACGCCGACAGCGGCACGGTATGGAACGCCGTCTGCAGGAAAGGCAGGTAGATCACGAGTATGTGCATGAACAGCGACAACGCCACCGCGCCCATCAGCCACTTGTTGTCGAAGAATCCGCTGAAGGCGCTGCGCCAGTTCGAACGGCAATTGTATACGTTGAAGAGTTGGAACATCATCAGCGTGGTAAACGCCATGGTGCGCGCGTGGGCCTCGTCGATGACGTTCGGCCCGCTGCCTTGCGCGAACAGCGTGAACAGGCCGCCGGGATAGTAGGCATCGAGCACGGCGACCGTTCCCAGCATCATCACGAAGCCGATCGCGGCGAGCCGCCACCAGTCCTGCGTGGTGAGCACCCCGGCGCCGCGGCTTCGCGGTGCCCGCTCCATCACGTCGGGCTCCTTGGGATCGATCCCAAGCGCCAGCGCCGGCGGCCCGTCGGTGATCAGGTTGATCCAGAGGAGCTGCGCGGCGAGCAGTGGAAGGAACAGTCCCGGCTCCGCAGAGGCGAGGCCGAGAACACCCGCGAACATCACGCCCACGAACATCGTGAGCAGCTCGCCGGCGTTCGACGACAGCAGGTACATCAGATATTTGCGGATGTTGTCGTAGATCCCCCGGCCTTCCTCGATTGCCTTCACGATGCTGGCAAAATTGTCGTCGGTGAGCACCATGTCGGCGGCCTCTTTGGAGACGTCCGTGCCGGTGATGCCCATCGCGACGCCGATATTGGCGGTCTTGAGCGCGGGCGCATCGTTGATGCCGTCGCCCGTCATGGCGACGATATGACCCTTGCGTTGAAGCGCGCCCACGATGCGCAGTTTGTGCTCGGGATCGACGCGGGCGAACACGCGCACCTGTTCGACGATGGCGTCGAGCTCGGCATCTTCCATCGTGCGCAACTCGGTGCCGGTCACGAGCCGCGCCCCGGGCTCGAAGATTTCGAGCTCGCGCGCGATCGCCTCGGCGGTCGCCGGATGATCGCCGGTGATCATCACCGAACGGATATGCGCGCGCTTGGCGGTGGCGACGGCGACCTTCGCCTCCGCCCGCGGCGGGTCGATCATGCCGACCAGGCCGAGCAGGACGAGGTCGTGCTCGATGCTGTCGGGTAATTCGAGCTGTGCCGGGATCTCTCCCTGCGGACGAAGCCCCAGCGATGCCGCGGGCACGGTGCGGGTGGCAATGGCCAGGGTGCGAAGCGCCTGCCCAGCCAGGGCATCGTTGCGCCGTGAGAGTTCGGCGCGGCGCTCGGCGTCGAGCGCCACGGCCTTGCCGTCCTCCCACACATAACGCGCGCTCGCGAGCAGCACCTCGGGCGCGCCCTTGACGAACACGCGCAGCTCGGCCGGGGTCTCGCGATCGAGATGCAGGGTTGCATGGCGCTTGCGCTCCGACGTAAACGGGATTTCCGCGATTCGCGGGAAGCGCGCGAGTTCCGCTTCGGTGACGCCGAACTTGCGCGCCGCGACGATCAGCGCGCCTTCGGTCGGGTCGCCCTGTACGCGCCAGCGCCCATCGCTGTTGGTGAGTGCAGCATCGTTGGCGAGGGCCGCCGCCCGCAACATCTGCGCGACGGCAGCGCGAGCCGGCGAGGTTTCGGCCAGCGGCGCTCCCTTCACCGTGAAGTCGCCCTCCGGGATATAGCCGCTGCCGTCGACGTCGACGAGTTCGCTCGCCGTGGCGATCGCCCGCACCGTCATCTCGTTGCGGGTCAGCGTGCCGGTCTTGTCGGAGCAGATCACGGTCGCGGCCCCGAGCGTCTCGACCGCGGGCAGCTTGCGCACGATGGCGTTGGTCGCCGCCATGCGCCGTACGCCGAGGCTCAGACCGACGGTGACGATCGCCGGCAGCGCCTCCGGAATCGCGGCCACCGCCAGCGCTACGGCGAACAGGAACAAGCTCAGCACGGCATTGAGGTTCATGACGGGAGCGCTGAGGAGGCCGGTCGCGAACACGAGCGCGCAGATCCCCAGCATGATGATGCTCAGGCGTTTGCCGGTGCGATCGAGCTCCTGCTGCAGCGGCGTCGGCTCCTTCTCGGCGGCTTCCAGCAGCCCGGCGATGCGCCCGACCTCGGTCCCCATCCCCGTCGCCACGACGACGGCCCGGCCGCGCCCGTAGGTCGCCACCGTGCTCGAGAACAGCATGTTGCGCCGGTCGCCAATTCCCACATCGGCGTCGATCGGCTGAATCTCTTTCGCGACCGGCACGCTCTCCCCGGTCAAAGGAGCCTCGTCGGTATGCAGGTTGGCATTTTCGACGAGGCGGGCGTCCGCGGGGATGCGATCGCCGGCCTCGACCATCACGATGTCACCGGGAACGATCTGGTCGGCGGCGATTTGCTGGCGCTCGCCGTCGCGGATCACGGTCGATTCCGGCGCCGCGAGGGCCATCAGTGCTCGCACGGAACGCTCGGCACGCGACTCCTGGAAAAAGCCCAGCAGGGCGTTGAGAACCACGATCAGCAGGATGACGATCGCCTCATAGGGGAGGGCGGTCTCGCGCGGATCCTGCAGCAGCCACTCGATCATGGAGATGACGGTCGCGACCAGCAGGATGATCACCAGGAAGTTCTGGAACTGCTCGATCAACCGCGTCCACCAGGGCGTTTCCGGCGCGCTCTTGAGACGGTTCTCGCCGTATTGCTGCAGGCGCCGCTCCGCCTCCGCCCGGCTCAAGCCGCGGGTCAGGTCCGAGCCCAGCGCCGAAACCACGGCCGGCGCCGGCGCGCGATGGGGCGAGAGCGCGAGGGTCGCCGGCTTCACGGCCTGTGTGGTTTCGATGTCGCTCGACTTGTGGTGCAGGTTCACGACGCTGTCCTCATGGGTTCATCGGCTGGCTTAGGGACGTCCGGGGAATGCGGGCGCAGTGTCGGGACAAGAGGCAATTGCCTAGTGCTCGCGGCGAGCGCCTTCGACGATCCGAACCATCTGATCGGGATCGATCTGCGAGGCGACGCAAATTCCGAACAGCGTGAGCGCGCCGGCAACGTCCCAGTAGCTGATCTGGTCGGACGTGCCCTGGCCTTCCCAGCGCCATGCGGCGAGTGCAACCAGGGCCGCCATGACAAAGAGCAGCGTGCTGACCGCCGGCAGCACGAACTCGGCCGCGAGCATCGCGGTGCATGCGGCGATCGCCGCGAAAACAGTCAGCACCGATGCCGCAAAGGTGACTGCGGGACCGCGCGCCTGCAGGCGGCTTCGCTGCCCCAGCCGTCTGGCCGGATTGGTGATCGGCATTCGGCTCCTCCGCGTCCGTCCTGATGCCCCTGCCGCCTCGGCCGGGTGGTACCCGTTCTCGGGTCTCGTTTCGCAGGGGCGGATCTGCTATGATTGACTTGGCTTTGGTCGATTATCGAATGATAGTTTAGTAACTCTGAAACGTCCTAAACGCAAGAAGGGCAGCCAGCTGAGGACGCGGATGCAATTCGCAAGGGCAGCGCCCGAGGCTAAGGAGTTGCGCCGGCGGGCGGGAGCCTGGCTCAAGGAGCTGAGGGGCCGCGCGGGATTGTCGCAGATCCAGCTCGCGGAGCGGCTGGGCCTCAAATATTACACCTTCGTTTCGCAGGTGGAGAATGGCTTTGGCCGTGTGCCGACGGAGAGCATGGAGGCATGGGCGCGCGCGCTCGGGGTGAAGCCTGCGGTATTCGCGCGCCGGCTGCTGTCGTTCTACGAGCCGGAGCTGCATCGGTTGCTGTTCGAGGTGAAGGAATGACGGTCGTGGCGTTCAAGCCCAGGTTACCGGGAGAGGGGCCGTGGCGTGCGGCCGAGCTCAAGCAGATCGTGGACGGCTTGGCAGCTCCGCTCAACGACGGCGACGCCGGGGGCTGGGACGTGGGCGTGACCGAGGTCGGCGACCCGCAATTCTATTTGCTCGGCCGGCCGCCGCAGGACGAGTGCCTGCTCTGCATCTCGCGTCTCGGACGCCTCTATGTGCTGGAGGATGGACGCGGGCGGGTTCTGTTCGAGCACAACAGCCTGCTGGTGCTCGCCGAGCAGGCCCGGACGGTTCTGCGAAAGAAGAAATCCCAGATCGCCGCGCGCGTTGCCCTCGTCTGGTGCGCCATCCGCCAGGCGTTCGAAGAAAAGCTCGACGCCGTGGCGATCGAGGGCGAGGAGTTGCTCACGCATGTCGTGCCGCAACTCGGAGTGTTGGCATAGAAGATCGCCCGCGCCTGCCTCTCCGGTCGATCCAAACAGTTCGCAAGATGTGATCGCCCGCACCGTCGTTACGATGACGCGCACGGAAGACAATTTGCGCATGAGAGATTCTGCACCCAGAAACAAGATGTGCGATGGTAGGAAGCGGCGCAGCTCGACCCTTGATGTCCAATGCGCGCTTGGGCTGTAAAACCACGTCGCAGGCCGGAGGCGATCATACCCATCGACGCTGTTGACCGGCGACCGAGTGGCGGCCTATGCAATGAGATGAGCGGCCATGCCTCCCTTCACGCGGCGTGACCAGATGGCGACATTGTCGCCGCAATGTCATCGATCCGTTGCAAATTGCGATGCCAGAAAAAGCCAAACGCAGTGCCGTTCAACGCGCGGCCAAATCACGTCCCGCCACCAGCCTCGGCACGCTGCCCGAATGGAATCTTGCCGACCTTTATTCCGGGATCGATGATCCGCATGTGAAGCGCGATCTCGATCGCGCCGATGCAGAAAGCGTTGCCTTCGAGGACGCTTACAAAGGCAAGCTCGCGGCGCTGGCTGAGCAGCCCGACGCCGGCGCGGCGCTCGCCGAAGCCGTAAAGCGCTTCGAGGCGCTCGACGATCTTCTCGGCCGGATCACGTCCTACGCCGGCCTCGTTCATGCCGGTAACACCGTCGATCCCGCGCGTGCGAAGTTTTATGCCGACGTGCAGGAACGCATCACCGCCGCCTCGACCCATCTTCTGTTTTTCGTGCTCGAGCTCAACCGGCTTGAGGACGCCAAGCTCGATACCGCGATGCAGGATCCTGCGCTCGGCCATTACCGGCCGTGGCTCGAGGACGTGCGCAAGGACAAGCCTTACCAGCTCGAGGACCGCATCGAGCAACTCTTTCATGAGAAGTCGGTCACGACCTATTCCGCCTGGAACCGGCTGTTCGACGAGACCATCGCGAGCCTGCGCTTCAAGGTCGGGTCGAAGTCGCTCGCCATCGAGCCGACGCTCAACCTTATGCAGG
The DNA here is from genome assembly GCA_963739385.1 of uncultured Alphaproteobacteria bacterium. Classification (GTDB taxonomy): domain Bacteria; phylum Pseudomonadota; class Alphaproteobacteria; order Rhizobiales; family Xanthobacteraceae; genus VAZQ01. The sequence goes on along the minus strand of CAVUAI010000003.1, from coordinate 6,328 downwards.
ACTCCAGTGCGGCGACGCGCAAGGCGGCCTCGCAGGCACTCGCCAAGACATTCAAGGACAATCTGCGGACGTTTGCGCTGATCACGAATATTCTTGCGAAGGACAAGGAAATCTCCGATCGCTGGCGCGGTTTCGCCGATGTGGCGGACGCGCGCCATTTGTCGAACCGTGTCGAGCCCGAAGTGGTGGAAGCCTTGGTTGCGGCGGTGCGCGCCGCTTATCCGCGCCTGTCGCACCGCTATTATGCGCTCAAGGCGCGCTGGTTTGGCAAGAAACGCCTGCCGCACTGGGACCGCAACGCGCCGCTGCCCAAGGTTCCTACCCGCACGATCGGCTGGACCGAGGCGCAGGCCACCGTGCTCACCGCCTACGGCGCGTTCTCACCCGAGATGGCGACGATCGCCGAACGCTTTTTCAAGAGCAACTGGATCGATGCGCCCGTGCGTCCCGGCAAGGCCCCTGGCGCCTTCGCTCATCCCACCGTGCCGTCGGCGCACCCGTATGTGCTGCTCAACTATCAGGGCAAGCCCCGCGATGTGATGACGCTGGCGCACGAACTCGGCCACGGCGTGCATCAGGTGCTCGCCGCCCCCAATGGGGCGCTGATGGCGCCGACGCCCCTGACCTTGGCCGAGACGGCGAGCGTTTTCGGCGAGATGCTAACTTTCAAGAAGCTTCTCGCCAATGTCGACCCGAAGCTGCGGAAGGCCATGCTGGCGGCAAAGGTCGAGGACATGATCAATACGGTGGTGCGCCAGATCGCGTTCTACACCTTCGAGCGCAAGGTCCATCTGGAACGCAGGAACGGTGAGCTCACCGCCGAGCAGCTCAATGCCTTCTGGCTCGAGGTGCAGCACGAGAGCCTTGGACCTGCGATTGAGCTCAAGCCCGGCTACGAGACCTTCTGGGCCTACATCCCGCACTTCGTGCACTCGCCGTTCTACGTCTATGCCTATGCCTTCGGCGACTGCCTGGTGAACTCTCTCTATGCCGTCTACGAGCGTGCGGCTGAAGGCTTTGCCGAACGCTATCTCCAGATGCTCGCCGCGGGCGGCACCAAGCACCACTCCGAGCTGCTGGCACCGTTCGGTCTCGATGCCCGCGACCCCGCTTTCTGGCAGAACGGTCTCGGCGTCATCGAGCGGATGATCGGCGAACTGGAGGAGCTGGACGCGAAGGCGTAGCCGATTCTTTGCCGATGACGACGCTCGCGGACATGAAACCCACGAGCGCAAGCCGCTCGCGGCAACTCTCGGCATGCGAAATCCCTTCGCTTTATATTCCTTCAGTCGCGCTTAAATCAGATGCGGCAACCGAGCCTTTGTCGCAGAATGCGATCATGACCGACCGCGAAGCCAACCGTTTTTCCGCCCGTGCTGCCCGCTACGCGCGCGTCGGCGCCAACATGAGCGGGGTGGCGGCACGCCTGGCCGGAGCGCGTTTGTTCGGCCTCGCACTCGACCGCGGCAAGAACGCAACCGAGCTTGCAGCGGCGCTCGGCGGCCTCAAGGGTCCGATCATGAAGGTGGCGCAGCTCATGGCCACCATCCCGGACGCCTTGCCGCCCGAATACGCCGCCGAGCTGATGAAGTTGCAAAGCGAGGCGCCGCCGATGGGCTGGCCGTTCGTGCGGCGTCGCATGAGCGCCGAGCTCGGCTCCGATTGGCGAAAGAAATTCGCTGGCTTCGAGCATCACCCGGCGGCCGCGGCCTCGCTCGGGCAGGTGCATCGCGCGCGCGCCCACGATGGGAGCGAGCTGGCGTGCAAGCTGCAATATCCCGACATGCAGTCGGCGGTCGAGGCGGATCTGAGACAATTGCAACTGATCTTCGCCATCCACCGCCGGATGGATCCCGTGATCGACACGACCGAGATCGCCAAGGAGATCGGTGCGCGTATCCGCGAGGAGCTCGACTACCGGCGCGAAGCCAGGCACGTCATGCTCTACCGCCGGATGCTCGAAGGCATCGAGCAGATCCGGGTGCCGCGGGTATGGCCGGAGCTTTCAAGCGGCCGCCTCCTCACCCTCGATTGGCTCCATGGGCGGCGCCTGCTCGAGCACACGAAGGCCGACCTCGCCACCCGCAACCGGCTCGGTACCGCAATGTTCACGGCATGGTGGTGGTCGTTCAGCCGCTTCGGGGTGATCCACGGCGATCCCCACCTCGGCAATTACACCGTTTTCGACGTCGGCGGCCACCCCGCCGGCATCAATCTGCTCGACTACGGCTGCATCCGCATCTTCCACCCGAAGTTCGTCGGCGGCGTGGTCGATCTCTACCATGGGCTGCTCAAAGGCGACGACGACCTCATCGTTCACGCCTATGAGACCTGGGGCTTCAAGCGGCTCGATCGCGAACTGATCGACGTGCTCAACATCTGGGCCCGCTTCATCTATGGGCCGCTGCTGGATGACCGGGTGCGCAGTCTCGCCGACGGCGTGAAGCCGGCCGAATACGGCCGCCGTGAAGCGTTTCGGGTGCACCAGGCGCTCAAGCGGCGAGGACCGGTCACCGTTCCGCGCGAGTTCGTGTTCATGGATCGCGCGGCGATCGGCCTCGGCGCCGTGTTTCTGCATCTGCGCGCCGAGCTCAATTTTCACAAGCTGTTCAATCACGCGATCGAAGACTTCTCCATACGCGGGGTCAGGGAGAGGCAACATGCAGCGCTCGCGGCCGCCGGCCTCGAGACAGTTGCGGCCGGGGCGTGACTGGGGCGAAGACGGCAGACAGCGGGCAGTTCGTTGTGACGGGCGCTATAACGGGCCCGCCGCGGCGCGCACTTCTGGCCCGTCGGCGCCGTTGCTCTTGCCCGGCAATTGCGGTAAGCCCCGGCTGCCGTGACGATGCATTTGGAGGACGGAATGGCCGACCACGGGCATGTCGAATATGCAACAGCGGAGGGCAATGACCTTCCGGCGCATGAGGCGACGTACGAACGTTTCGTTCATCTGGTTGCCGTCGGCTGTGCTCATGTCGCCAACATCGTTCTGGGATTGGCGATCGGTGCGACCACCGGTCACTGGCTCGTCGCCTTCGCCATTTTCGTGATCGCGACCGCTGTGGCCATCCACGGGCTTTTTACCGGCGTAAGGCTGCCGAGCTTTATCATGGTCGTGGTGTCGTTGATCGCGCTTGCGCTCACCTCCGGCCACTGACCGGCGGAGCCACCACGGGTCTCCCGTGCAGGAGTGGAGTGGATGCGCATTGCTGTAGCGCGCGAGGCCGATGCAGGCGAGGACCGGGTCGCGGCGACGCCGGAAACGGTCAAGAAGATGAAGGCGCTCGGCGCCGACGTGGCGGTCGAGCCGGATGCCGGAACGAAGGCGGGTATTCCCGACCCCGAATTCACCGCCGCGGGTGCAACCGTCGCGGCTGGCGCGGTCAAGGACGCCGACGTGGTGCTCAAGGTGCGGCGGCCATCTACCTCCGAGCTCGCCAGCTATAAGAAAGGTGCGCTCGTCATCGCCATTATGGATCCGTACGGCGCGGATGCAGCGCTCAAGGCGATGGCGGATGCCGGCGTCACCGCCTTCGCGATGGAGCTGATGCCCCGCATCACCCGCGCCCAGAGCATGGATGTGCTCTCGAGCCAGGCCAATCTCGCCGGTTATCGCGCGGTAATCGACGCCGCCGCCGAATACGGCCGCGCGCTCCCGATGATGATGACGGCGGCCGGCACGGTGCCTGCGGCAAAGGTGTTCGTCATGGGCGCGGGTGTTGCCGGTCTGCAGGCGATCGCCACGGCGCGCCGGCTGGGCGCTATCGTCACCGCGACCGACGTTCGACCGGCGGCCAAGGAGCAGGTGGAAAGCCTCGGCGCGAAATTCGTCGCCGTCGAGGATGAGGAATTCAAGCAGGCCGAAACCGCCGGCGGCTACGCCAAGGAAATGTCCAAGGACTACCAGGCGAAACAAGCCGCGCTCGTGGCCGAGCACATCAAGAAGCAGGACATCGTGATCACGACGGCGCTGATCCCCGGCCGGCCGGCACCGCGGCTGATCTCGAAGGAGATGGTCGCCTCGATGCGTCCGGGCGCGGTGATCGTCGATCTCGCGGTCGAGCGCGGCGGCAATTGCGAACTCGCCAAGGCGGGAGAGCTCGTCGTCGCAAACGGCGTCAAGATCGTGGGCCATCTCAACGTGCCGGGCCGCATTGCGGCGTCCGCGTCGAGCCTCTACGCCAAGAACCTGTTCGCCTTTCTCGAAATCCTCGTGGACAAGAGCAATCATGCGCTTGCGGTCAAATGGGACGACGAGATCGTGAAGGCGACGGCGCTTACCCGCGACGGCGCCGTGATTCATCCGAGTTTTGCCCCCAAAAGCGCGGCATGAGCGATGCGGGGCGCGCCGGCGACCTCCCCCATGTCGTCGCCAGGGGTGTTGCTGCAGGCCGGACATCCGCCGGCTTGCGGCGATGCAGGCGTGCAACGGCAAGCGCGACGGAGACATCCATGCTGACACCTATCGCAGCCGCCAATCTGATGGCGGTCCCCGCCGCGGCCGGCCCCGCCGTCCCGGACGTCGCGCCGCACGCCGGTCACGACATCGTCCTCGCTCAGCTCGACATCATCGCGGCCGCGAGCGGCGGCGCGATGCACGCGGTGACCGACGGCGCGGTCGACCCGTTCGTCTTTCGCTTCTCGATTTTCGTGCTGGCGATCTTCGTGGGCTACTACGTGGTGTGGTCGGTGACGCCGGCGCTGCACACGCCGCTGATGTCGGTCACGAATGCGATCTCATCCGTGATCGTGGTGGGGGCGCTGCTCGCGGTCGGGGTTCCGCTCGTGACCAACGCTGCGGGACCGCTCTGGGCACGCGTCCTCGGTTTCTTTGCGCTGGTGCTCGCGTCCGTCAACATCTTCGGCGGCTTTCTCGTCACGCAGCGCATGCTGGGCATGTACCAGAAGAAAAAGAAGTGACGGGAGCGGCGCATGTCCCCTGATCTCGTCGCGCTGCTCTATCTCGTCGCCGGCGTCCTCTTCATCCTGGCCTTGCGTGGGCTGTCCAGCCCCGAGACCAGCCGGCAGGGCAACTTGTTCGGCATGGTCGGCATGGCAATCGCCATCGTCACCACGCTCGCCTCGCATCCGCCTGCCGACGGCGGCGCTTGGGCGTTGGTCGTGGCCGGGTTCGCCATCGGCGGCGGCACCGGCGCGGTGATCGCGCGCCGGGTGCCGATGACCTCGATGCCGGAACTGGTCGCGGCCTTCCATTCGCTGGTCGGCATGGCGGCGGTGCTGGTGGCGGCGGCGGCGCTTTACGCGCCGGCAGCCTTCGACATCGGAGACGTCGGCGCCATTCCCAAGTCAAATCTGGTCGAGATGTCGCTCGGCGTCGCCATCGGTGCCGTCACCTTCACCGGCTCCGTGATCGCATTCCTGAAGCTCTCCGGCCGCATGAGCGGCGCGCCGATCATGCTTCCCGTCCGTCACGTCATCAACATCGCGCTCGCGGTCGCGATCGTCGTGCTGATCGTCTGGTTCGTGCGCGCCGAAAGCCACCTCGCCTTCTGGCTGCTCGTCCTCGCCTCGTTCCTGTTCGGCGTGCTCATCATCATTCCGATCGGCGGCGCCGACATGCCGGTAGTGATCTCGATGCTCAACTCCTATTCCGGGTGGGCCGCTGCCGGAATTGGCTTCACGCTGGGAAATTCCGCGCTGATCATCACCGGCGCATGGTCGGCTCCTCCGGCGCGATCCTGTCCTACATCATGTGCAAGGGAATGAACCGCAGCTTCATCTCCGTCATTCTCGGGGGTTTCGGTGGCGAGGTCGCCGGGCCCGCGGCCGGCAAGGAGCAGCGGCCGGTCAAGCAGGGCTCGGCCGAGGACGCGGCCTTCGTCATGAAGAACGCCGGCAAGGTCATCATCGTACCGGGCTACGGCATGGCGGTGGCGCAGGCACAGCATGCATTGCGCGAAATGGCGGACCGCCTCAAGCAGGAGGGCGTGGAGGTGAAATACGCCATCCACCCCGTCGCCGGTCGCATGCCCGGCCACATGAACGTGCTGCTCGCCGAGGCGAACGTCCCCTATGACGAAGTGTTCGAGCTCGACGACATCAATTCCGAGTTCGCGCAGGCCGATGTCGCCTTCGTGATCGGCGCCAACGACGTGACCAATCCGGCGGCCAAGGAGGATCCGACCTCCCCGATCTACGGCATGCCGGTGCTGGAAGTGTGGAAAGCCGGCACGGTCATGTTCTCCAAGCGCTCGCTTTCCTCCGGCTATGCCGGCATCGACAACACGCTGTTCTACCGCGACAACACCATGATGCTGTTCGGCGACGCCAAGAAGATGACGGAAGAGATCGTCAAGTCTCTGTAACG
>CAVUAI010000002.1:0-39598 GCA_963739385.1 uncultured Alphaproteobacteria bacterium | reverse complement strand
GACTGGTTGCCGCCATCAGGAACAGGATCAGGAGGGCGGCAAGACCGAGCGCCTTGAACGGAAAGCCGATGAACTTGGCGTAGTCGGAGATGTTGGTGAGTTCGGCATAGAGGCTCGGAAGCTCTCCTTGCACCGCGAACCATTCGACCATGAACGACGCGTGCAGGAACGCGACCAGGAAGGTCAGCACGCCGAAATGACGCCGGTTATAGAGCAGCGGCAGGAAGCGGCGATCGAGCCGCGCCAGCGGTCCGATCGACAGGATGATCGTCAGCATCAGGAAGGCGCAGGTACCGAATGCGCGGATGCGCAGGTCAATGGCGGCCGGTTGGTCCTTGGGCGGGTCGAGCCGGTACGCCAGCAGGAGATAGCCACCGATATAGATCACAACTCCCGCCAGCAGGATGCCGTCATAGGCGAGCTTCGCCCAATTCCACTGCACCGCCCGAAAGCCGGTGCTCACGGTTCAAGACCCTGCGTCGCCTGCGAGGCTTGCGTATCGGGCGGCGGCCGCAGCGCGAGTGCCAGCGTCAGGCCCAGCGCGACCGCCAGTGCAAGAACCGGCCATAACGCACGGTGCGCCGATCGGTGAGATCGTCTCATCGGCAGGATTTCAGCCAGCGGAAGAGCACGTAGGGCCAGAGCGCGGCGGCACCGGGAAAGATCAGGACCCTTGCGCCGATCGTTACCGCGGCAGGCTCGGGCAGCACACGCGTGATGCCGGACACGACGAATGCGCCTGCGATCGCCATACCCACCGCCCCATAGAGCGCAATCCCGATCAGCACAATCATGGCAGCAGCCGCTTCGAACGCCGGCGCAGAGGATCGACCAACGCTGCAACAAAAACAAGCACGCCTTGAGCCGTGCTCAAACGAGCCAGCGGCTTGACCGCCCGGGGCAGGCTCGTTTGCGCGTCGGCGCATCGGCATGCGCGCTGTGCGCGGCCAAGCCTTCGGGAGGTCTTGCCGCTGCAATCCGAAAGGCGCATTTTGGAAGGCATATAATCTGGGAATTCAACAACCAGAATCAGGGAGGCGTACATGCAAGACCAGAACCTGGGCCGGCGCGACTTCCTCAAGGGCGCCGTCGTCGGCGGCGCCGCGGCCGCCACGGCCACCGTCAGTCTGCCGCAGGGCGCCGATGCGCAGCAACCCGCCACGACTCCGGCGGCCGCACCGGCGACGCCCGGTTATGCGTTCTTGAATCTCGACGAGGCGGCTTTCGTCGAGGCCTTGGTCGATCACATGGTGCCTGCCGACGAGCTGTCGCCCAAGGGCACCGACATCGGCATCAACATCTATATCGATCGTGCGCTGGCCGGTGGTTGGGGAAAAGGCGAGCGCCTTTACATGCAGGGACCGTGGAAGCGCGGCGTGCCCAGCCAGGGCTATCAGCTGCCGCTCACGCCGGCGCAGCTCTACCGCGCCGGGATCGAAGCGACCAACGTCCATTGCCGCAAGACCTATGGCAAGCCGTTCGACCGTCTCGATGAGCCGCAGCGCGAAGAGGTGCTGGTCGGATTGTCGACCGGCAAGGTGACTTTCGACAGCGGGCTCCCGGCGCGGGTGTTCTGGACCGCCATGTACCAGACGGTGATGGAAGGCATGTTCTCCGATCCGATCTACGGCGGCAATCGCGACAAGGCCGGGTGGCGGTTGATCGGCTTCCCCGGCGCCATCGCGGTGCACCGGGAGAATGTCGAGAAATACCGCGACAAGAAATTCCCAAGCGATCCCGTCAGCATCGCGGACATGAGCTAGGGAGGACGACATGGCGACGAAACTCAAGGAAGTCGACGCCGTCATCGTCGGACTCGGCTGGACCGGCGGCATCCTCGCGAAGGAACTGGCGGAAGCCGGATTGAAAGTGGTTGCGCTCGAGCGTGGCGCGGTCCGCAGCACCGAGAAGGACTATGCGGTGCCGATCGTGCGCGACGAGCTGCGCTTCGTGGTGCGCCACGACCTCATGCAGAATACCGCGCGCGACACGCTCACGATCCGCAACAATCCTTCGCAGGAAGCGCTGCCGATGCGGCGACTCGGCTCATTCCTGCCCGGCGAGGTGGTCGGCGGCTCGGGCGTGCATTGGAGCGGCCATACCTGGCGCTGGACCGACATGGAGTTCAAGGTGCGCTCGCTCTACGAGGAGCGCTACGGCAAGAGCTTCATTCCGGCCGACATGACGATCCAGGACTGGGGCATCACCTACGCCGAGCTCGAACCTTATTACGACAAGTTCGAATATACGGCGGCGGTGTCAGGCAAGGCCGGCAACCTGCGCGGCCAGATCCAGCCGGGCGGCAACCCGTTCGAGGCGCCGCGCGCCCGCGAATATCCGCTGCCGCCGCTGACGCCCATCCTCGCGAGCGAGATGTTTACCGCGGCCGCCGCGAACAACGGCTACCACCCGTTCCCGCGGCCGTCAGCCAACGCGTCGCGCGCCTACACCAACCCCGACGGATCGAAATTCGGTGCCTGCCAGTACTGCGGCTATTGTCAGCGCTTTGGTTGCGAGGCCAATGCCAAGGGCAGCCCGCACATGACCGTGATCCCGATCGCGATGCGCAACCCGAATTTCGAGCTGCGCACGCATTCGTGGGTCACCAGGGTGCTCAAGGATTCGGACGGCAAGCGCGTCACCGGCGTGACCTACACCAACGTGCTCAATGGCGAGGAGTTCGAGCAGCCCGCCGGCATCGTCCTGCTCTCCGCCTATGCCATCAACAACGTGCACCTGATGCTGCTGTCGGGAATCGGCCAGCCCTACGACCCGGTGGCACAGACCGGGATCATCGGCAAGAACTACTGCTACCAGACCGGAGCGAGCGCGACACTGTTCTTCGAAGGCCGGCACTTCAATCCGTTCATGAATGCGGGCGGATCGAACGCGACCATGGACGACTTCAACATCAACTGGGACTTCGATCGCGGCCCGCACGGCTTCGTCGGCGGCTATAACGTCGCCGGCGGCTTCAACACTCCGCTGCCGATCGGCTACCGGCCGGTGCCCCGCGGCACGCCGCAATGGGGCAAGGCTTGGAAGGCGGCGACGGCGAAGTGGTACCAGACCGCAATGAATATCGGCTCGAGCGGCAGCGTGATGGCCAACCGCTACAACTACTACGATCTCGATCCGACCTACCGCAACGCCTTCGGGCTGCCATTGATGCGCTTGACGTTCGACTACAAGGAGAACGAGCACAAGATCGGACAGCACGCCGCGCAGACGATCAACGCGATCGCCAAATCGATGAACCCCACGCGGCTCAACGAAGCGGTCGCGCGCACAGATCCCTGGACGGTGGTGCCGTACCAGAGCACGCACAATACCGGCGGCACCATCATGGGAAGCAATCCCCGCGAGAGCGCGCTCAATAAGTATCTGCAGAGCTGGGATTGCCACAACCTGTTCGCAATCGGCGCCAACGTGTTCCCGCACAACGCCACCTACAACCCGACCGGTCCGGTCGGCGCACTCGCCTACTGGACGGCGGATGCGATCAAGAACCGCTATGTCAGGAATCCCGGTCCGCTGGTGCCGGCATGACGGGATCCTTGCAATGCGCAATCCGCTTGGTTGCCGCGGCCGCGATCATGGCTGCGGCAGGCGCCGCGCGGGCGGATGGCGACCCCGCCCGCGGTGAAAAGCGCTTCGAGGACTGCGTCGCGTGCCACAGCACCGAACGCGGCGTGAACAACGTGGGGCCTACGCTCTACGGCGTGTTCGACCGCAAGGCCGGCGAGGTCTCGGATTTCCGCTACTCGCCGGCGCTCAAGCGCAGCGGCATCACCTGGACGGCGCAGGCTCTCGACGCATTCATCGCCGATCCGCAGAAGGCCGTGCCGGCCAACCGGATGCCGTATGCCGGCATGCCGGATGCCGGCGACCGCGCCGATCTGGTCGCATATCTGCAGAAGGTACCGAGGTGACCTGGCGGCGGCACGCACGACAAAGGCGCGCCGGGGTCTGATTCTCCGCGTTGCCTCCGCCGGCGCCCCTGCCGTGCGGGCGCGACTCGTCGAGCCCGGCTTCGGGGTGTAGCGGCCGCGCCTGAGCAGGTTGGCGCGTTCGTGCGGGTGTATTATGCCTGCATCGGCGATTTGTTTCACGCCGCCAACATCCACGGCTGACTCCTGTCCCGAAAGCCAGATCCAGCGCGATGAAGATTGTCATCCCCGACGACTATCAGGACATGGTCGATCAGCTCGCGTGCTTTTCGCTCATCAGCCACCACGATGTCGTCCGCCACCGCACGCCCGCACGCAATCTGGACGAGCTCGCGGCGCGCCTGCGCGATGCCGACGTGGTGGTATCGATCCGCGAGCGCGTCGAGTTCTCGCGCGCCCTGCTCGAGCGGCTGCCTAGGCTCAAGCTCATCGCGCTCGTCGGCCGCAATTCCCAGATGATCGACTTTGCCGCCTGTACTGCGCTCGGCATCCCGGTGGCGACGGGCGAGAGCAATTCACCGGTGGCGCCGGCCGAGCTGGCGCTCGCGTTGATCGTGGCGTCCCGCCGCAACGTGGCGCTCGAAGCCGAACGCATGAAGCGCGGGGAGTGGCCCTGCACGTTGTCGCATCGGCTGCGCGGATCGACCCTCGGAATATTCGGGCTCGGGGCCATCGGGCAGCTCGTCGCCGAAGGTGGCCGGGGCCTGGGCATGGACATTCTGGTGTGGGGCCAGAAAAATTCTCTCGCGAAGGCTGCCGCTGCCGGATACGCACCCGCCACAAGCAAGCAGGAGCTGTTCGAGCGCTCCGACGTGCTCTCCCTGCATGTCCGCCTCACGCAGGAGACTCGCGGGCTCGTTGGCGCTGAGGATCTTGCTCGCATGAAGCCGACCGCGCTGCTCGTCAATACCGCCCGCGCCGAGCTCATCGCGCCCGGCGCCTTGCTCGACGCGCTGCGCAAGGGCCGCCCCGGCTATGCCGCGGTCGACGTCTACGAGCAGGAGCCGGTTGTCAACGGAGATCATCCGCTCCTGTCGATGCCGAACGTTCTCTGCACACCGCATCTCGGCTGGGCGGAATGGGACAATTTCGAGCTCTACTTCCGCGAGGCGTTCGAGCAGATCAACGCCTATGAGCGCGGCCTGCCGATGCGGTTGCGCAACCCGGATGTCCGGCCTCGTGCACTGCCCTAGAGCATGATCCCGAAAAGTGGACACCGGTTTTCGGAAAACATCATGCTCCAGCAATAAGCTGGAGCGCGATGACGATTCGAAGAAAAGTCATCGCGATCTAGGGGCGTCGGTCCACATCGCGCAATTGCTTTGCAAAGACAGGTTCGATCGGGTTCAAGTAACAATCGCCCGGCGCGGCCTTTCGGGTCACCCTGCCATCGTATCGCCAACCGGAGCCGTGACTGCACCGGCACCTCGCGCGGCGTGGCGCCGCGCTCGCGACTTGGCCCGCGCTGAGCCTCGGGTGAGGCCGCTGCTCAGCCCGCGGCCGCCACAGGCCCTGCCTTCTTGCGTCCCGCATGCTCCAGCGCGGGCAGATCGCGCGCGCTCGCAAGCGTACGCACCACGAGCCGCTCGACCCGGCCGCGGATTTCGATCTCATGGCGCGGCGCGTCACCAAGATCGACGCCGGCGCGCAACACCACCGCTTCCGACACCACAAGCTCGCAGGAATAGGTCTTGGTGAGACCTTCGATACGGCTCGCGGTATTCACGGAATCGCCGACCGCGGTCACCGATACCGCCTTGCCGTATCCCATCTCTCCCACGATCGCGGGTCCGGTGTGGATGCCGATTCCGATGCGCAGCGGCTCGGGCATATCGTGGATCAGAGCGCGATTGAGGCTTTCCATGCGCTCGGACATGTTCTTGGCGGCGGCGAGCGCTTCGCGGCAGCCCGCCTCGACGCCGCTGTCGAGACCGAACAGCGCCATGACCCCGTCGCCGATGAACTTGTCGATGCGTCCGCCCGCGGTTTCCACCGCATGACCCATTTCGGAAAAGTACCGATTGAGGAGGAACACCAGGTCGTACGGAAGTTTCTTTTCCGAAAGCTGGGTAAAAGCCCTGAGGTCGCCGAACAGGATGACGATCTCGCGCTCGGCACCGTGGAGATAACCGGGACGGTAAAACCCATCCCGCGCCTGTGCGGTGGCCGGCAGCAGCGGCGTCACCCGCAGATCGTTGCGCGGGCGGAGCTGGCAGGCGAGCCGCACGTCAGGCGCGGCCCCCACGCGGTGCAGCACCTTAACCTCGTCGGGCGCCGGCGGCGGAAGCGCCTCCTTCGGCCCCTCGACCTTGATGCGGCACGTGGAGCAGCGCCCGCGGCCGCCGCACACGGAGGCATGCGGAATGCCGGCCATCCGGCTTGCCTCCAATGCCGACACGCCGTTCACGATCTGCACCACGCGGCCGTTCGGATAGGTCAGGCGGATCACGCCGCGCCGGCGCTCCCAGTGCCAACGCGCGATCCGCGCTGCCAGTACCGCCAGCAGCGCCGCCAGGAATCCGTAGCGCACCCACACCACCATTCGATCGATGAAGGCGGCATCCGCCGCCGGCGGCCGCGGATGAGCCTCCATGAGTTGGGCGATCCAGGCCGGATCCGCGGCCATCGTCATCACCTGCCGGCCGCCCTCGAGAACGCCGAGGATCGCGAAGGTCGGCAGCAACAGTGCGAACGCGTAGAGGATCGGCTGCCAGCGTTCGTACCACGGCTTCAGGCGGAGCCAGAACCGCAGCCCGATCATGGCGTGGATCCAGGCGATCAACAGAACCGCGAACTGAAGGACGCCGCGCGGCGGATCGGTCACGAAGTAGGCGTACAGCAACGTTACGTAATAGCCGTAGTTGGAGCCATAGAAGGTGTCGGAGACGCGCGTCTTCAGGACGTGCTCGGTGAGGAGAAACGGAATCGAGAATCCGAGGACGAGCTGAACCGCTTCGGCCGCGGGCATCTTGAGCGAGCGGCGCAGCCAGAGCGCCCACAGCGCCAGGCAATAGTGAATCGAGAATGCGCCGTAGAGGATGAGGCCGCCGAGCGGGCTTGCCCAATACTGATAGATGTGCTCAAGCGCACCATCCATGGCCTGCACCGAAATGAGGCCCAGGCTGTGGTTGACGAAATGGGTCGTCACGTAAGCGAACATGACGAGGCCCGAAGCCAACCGCAGCCGCCGGATCACGCCCTGCATCCGCACTCGCCTCTCACGGCGCGCACCTCGCGCACGTTGACCTGAAGTTGAGCTTAGTCGCTTCGAGGCGCAGCGCATATGCCCGCGATGCGCCGGAACACGGCCAGGAGCTGTTCCGCAGCTTGGCGCCTAGAACAACTCGAAATATTCCCGCTGCTCCCACTCCGTCACCTCCGACTGGTAGCGGGCGATCTCGGCGTCCTTGATGCGCACGTAATAGTCGATGAAATTCCGGCCGAAGCCGTCGGCAAGGCTGATGTCCTCGCGCAGGGCTCGCAGCGCCTCCTCCAGACTTTTCGGCAGATGCACCGCCGCTGCCTCGTACGGCGTGTCGGCCGACGGGCCGGGATCGAGCATGCGCTCCATGCCGTCGAGACCGCTGAAGATCTGCGAAGCCATGTACAGATACGGATTGGCGGCGGGCTCCCCCACCCGGTTCTCGAGCCTGGTGGCGGCGTCGCCCGGTGCGCCGAGCACCCGCACCATCACACCTCGATTGTCGCGCCCCCAGATCACGCGGTCAGGCGCCAGCGAATAGCCGCGGTAGCGCTTGTAGCCGTTGATGGTCGGCGTGGTGAAGGCGGCCGCCGCGCGCGCGTGCGCCAGCAGACCGGCGAGGAAGCCCTGGCCGGCGCGCGACAAGAGCTCCTTGTCGGTTGACATGAATGCGTTGGCATTGGAGCGCCGGTCGCGCAGCGATTGGTGCAGATGCCAGCCGCACGACATCACGTTCGCCACTTTCGGGCGGGCCATGAAGCTCGCGTGATAGCCCCGCCGGCGGCAGATCTGCTTCACCGCACTGCGGAACAGCATCATGGTGTCGGCGGGCGCAAGACCGAGCTGCGGATGGAACGTAAACTCGCATTGGCTCGGACCGAGCTCCACCTCGACCGAGCGCAGCGGCAGGCCAAGCGCGACGATCTCGCGGCGCACGGTTTCGAGGATCGGCTCCATCTGGTCGAAGCGGTTTTCAGTCAGGTACTGGTAGCCCTGCGAGATCAGGCTGACCTCCGGCGCCTCGCCCGGCCAGGTGGCATCGCTCGGACTGAGCCGCGGATTGTCGAGCTTGAACACATGGAACTCGACTTCGAGGCCGGCCATGTAGTCGAACCCGGCGTCGGCAAGCTTCTCGAGCGCGCGGCGAAAGACGTGGCGGGTGGAGAACGGGACCGGCCTGCCGTTACCGAAATAGATGTCGCACAGCACCCAGCCGGTGCGCGCCGCCCATGGCAGCACGCGGAAGGTGGTGGGATCGGCAATCATCAGGAAGTCGCCGCCGCCCTCCATCTCCGCCATGCCGAAGCCGCCGCCGGGAGTGAAGACCGGAAACACCGTCTTGTGCGAGGTGTCCTTGGCCAGCAGCGTGGTGGTGAGCGAGCAGCCGTTGCGCATCATGGCGGCGGCTTCACCCGCCATCACTGTTTTTCCGCGCAGGACACCGTGCTGGTCGGGAAACGAGAGGCGCACGACCTCGAGCTCGTGCTCCTCGATGCATTTATCGGCATTGGCCGCCGCCTCGAACTGCGCGTCGCTCCAAAGCCCGTGGCGCTCGACGAAGCTGCGCGCCGTTCTTTCCTCGGATGACGACACTGGACCACCCGCCCGCTGAAAGCGCCGACGTTAGTCTATTTACTCCGGCCGTTCGAGGGCCAACCCCTGACCGTCATGCCCGCGAAAGCGGCATCCAGTATCGGCGGGGCTCGAGATGGTCTGGTGAGTACTGGATCATCCGCTTTCGCGCATGATGGCAGCGGGGCCATGGCAGGTTTCGGAGGGTCAATGCAGGCTCGCCGCCTTGGCCTGCAGGCTCGCCAGCAGATCGCTCGACCCCTGCACCGCCAGGCGCTGGTGATAAAAGCGCAACCCGTAGAGCCCGCCCAATTCCTCGCCCGCGCCGGCGCGGCCGGGACCGCCGTGATTGCACTGGGGCATGACGATGCCGTGCCCGGTATGGGCACTGGCGATGGCGGGGTCGACGGCGAGGATACGACCGTGGCCAGGGCCCATCTCAGTCACGACCCGGACGAGAAAATCCTGGTCGTCGCCGTAGATCGACGCGACCAGCGACCCTCCGCCGCGCGCCACCAGCGCGGCCGCGTCCTGCTCGTCGCCATAGGGCACGACGGTCGCCGCCGGGCCGAACACCTCGACTTCGTGCACCGCCCGCGCACTGCCGGAGTCCTTCAGTTTCAGCAGGGTCGGCGCCACGAATGCCGACTTGTCCTTGTCGATGCCCTGGAGCTCGGGCGCGTTCGCGCCGCCGCACACGATCGCAGCCTCTGAAGCGAGCCGCCGGATGCCGTCGAACGCGGCCGCCTGCTGGGCGCGCGTCACCACCGGCCCCATGCGAGTTTCCGCCTCGCGCGGATCTCCGACCCTCGTGGTCTTGAGCTTGGCGGCGAGGGCATCGGCGACCGCATCGGCTTGCGCGGCGGATACGAAGATGCGGCGGATCGCGGTGCACTTCTGCCCGGCCTTCACCGTCATTTCGCGCACGACTTCCCGCACGAAGGCATCGAAGGCGGCACTTCCCGGCGCGGAGCCGGGAGCAAGCAATGCCGAGTTGATGCTGTCGGCCTCGATGTTGACCGGCACGCTCCGCGCCACCACGTTGGAATGGCCGCGCACACGGGCGCCGGTGTCGGCCGAGCCTGTGAACGCGACAACGTCATCGGACGTCAGCGCGCCGAGCAGTGCGCCCGCACCCCCGCAAAGCAGGCTCAGCGCGCCTTCGGGCAGCACCTTGGCGGCGATCACATCCTTCACCATCGCGTGCGCGAGCAATGCGGTTGCTGAGGCGGGCTTGGCGAGCACGGGCACGCCGGCGAGCAGCGAGACCGCAGCCTTCTCCCACAGCCCCCAGCTCGGGAAATTGAAGGCGTTGATGTGGATGGCGACGCCGCGGCGCGGCAGCATCAGGTGAATGGCCTGAAAGTTCTCCGCCTTGGCGAGCCGGACCGGCTTCTCGTCGAGCAGCGTCTGCGCTTCGCCCAGGCCCGACCCCAGGCGGGCATAGTATTTAAGGGTGCCGATGCCGCCGTCGATATCGATCGCCGCGTCAGTCTTGGTATTGCCGGAATTGGCGATGGCGATGTCTTCGTAGCGCGCACGGTTCGCGGCCAGCACGTCGGCGACCGCGCCGATGAGCTTGCCGCGCTGCGCATAGCTCAGAGACCGCAAGCCAGCCTGGCCGTGCATGCGGGCGAATGCCAGCGCGTCCGCGAGATCGACGCCCTTTGCCGAAACCGTCGCGAGCTCATCGCCTTTGACCGGATCGACAAGTCGGGTCTCGACGCCCTCCCCGCGCATCCAGCGGCCGGAAAGATAACTCTCGAGATTCTCTGACGTTGCAGCCATGGCTCGCTCCCTGGGCGTTAGACAAACAACCCGCACGACATGATGACCCGGTCCTGGCGAGCGCCGACCCTGCTTCGCTCGCTTCGCGACCGGCCCTCCCACGCGGCCGTTGCCGGCAGGCGCTTACTTCTTGTGGCTATGCCCGGGCTCATCCGGCTTGGTCAGCATGTGGCTGCAGCCGGCCTTGGTGGCCCAATATTCCCACGCGCGCCAGGTCTCCGTCGAATAAGGACTATAGCCGCGATTGCGCGCATCGATCTCGCCTTCGCGAAGATACTTGATCTCACCGCCCAGTTGCTTGGCGCGCATGAGCGCACGTGCGTTGCGCGGCAGATAGACGGACATGCGCACGACCTCGATGAGCGAGC
This sequence comes from uncultured Alphaproteobacteria bacterium, assembly GCA_963739385.1. Lineage (GTDB taxonomy): Bacteria > Pseudomonadota > Alphaproteobacteria > Rhizobiales > Xanthobacteraceae > VAZQ01. The sequence goes on along the minus strand of CAVUAI010000002.1, from coordinate 28,718 downwards.
GCCCGGCCGAGGCAAAGCCGTGGCCGCGCATCAGCGCGACGTTGTTGCCGCCGAGGCATTTCGCGAGGTCGCGGCCCTGCTCGAGGTTGGTGACCAGCAGGTTGGTATCGCCGAATTTGTCGGCGATGTCCCAGACCGGCACATTGGCACCGATGAAGCTGCCGGAGTGGATCACCGGCCGCAGCGGCGTCGCCTGTGCGATCCCGAACGGCAGAATGTCCTCAGCATGGGCGTGCACGACGGCGTGGATGTCCGGCCGTGCCTCGAAAATCGCAGCGTGAATAAAGCGCTCGAGATAGAGCGCCCGCTTCTCGTCCCGCACGGGCTGGCCGTCGAGGCCGAGCTCGACGATGTCGTCGCGCTCGACCAGTTCGGGCGCGACCGACCGCGAGAGGAAGAAATGCTTCGGATTGTCGGGGTTGCGGATGCTGATATGGCCGTAGGCGTCCACCACCTCCTCGCGGGCGAGGATGCGATTGGCGATGACGAGATCCTTGATGACGGTGTCGAGATTGCTCATGGTGCGACGACTCGGGCTGACGTGATCTGGTCGAGGACGAGGGCGCTTGTGCCTCGCCGGCTAATGGGTCGGAACGAAGAGATCGTCCACCGGAACGGGCGCGGCGATCAACGATTGATCGGTGAGATAGGTGACGAAGGCTTCCAGCGTCGGCCGGTTGGGCTCGATGCCGTATGGCCACGGGTCGCCGTCGAATACGTCGTGGATTTCATCGATGTCACGCATGAGGAACGGCGTCATGTAGCGGAGCGCGCGGAGATTGAACATTTTCTCGAGCGCAATCCTCTTGGATTCGCAAAAGGCGTTGTAGAGACTGGTCGCGACGAAGGGATACTTCTCGTAAACCTGCTTGCGAATGGCGACGAGGTGCATGATCGGGTAGATCTTCGTGCGTTTGTAGTATTCCTTTTCGAGCTCGACGTAATTGGGGAACAGGCGCACGATATCGGGATTGGTGCGGATCGCCTCCGGCAGGCTCGTGCCCAGGGTCGCGTCGACCGCGCGTTCCTCGATCATGTCGCTCATCGACTTGCCCGAGGTATTTTGCTCGATCGCCACGGGCTCGAGCAACGGCAGCACGGTCGGGCTGCCGTGCGCACCGCCGGTGTTCATGGCGCCCTGCACCCAATGGATCTTCCGCAGGTCGACGCCGTATTCGTGCTGCAGCAGCCCGTTGATGTAGATCGCCGCGGTCATCGTCAGCAACGGCACGCCCACACGCTTGCCCTCGAGGTCCTTGGGCGTCTTGATGCCGGCCTTGCGGTGGACGGCGATGAAGCCATGGCGAAACGCCCGCGACGGAAACACCGGGATGGCGACAAAGGGACACTGCTTGTTGGCGAAGCGCTGGACGAATTCGGAACTCGAAAACTCGGCGACGTCGAATTCCTCGCCACCCGCCATCCGGTCGAAGATCGGCCGCGGCTGATCGATGGCGATGAAATTGAGATCGACTCCCTCGACCTTGACCTCGCCGGTGTAGAGCGGCTGCATGCGGTCGTAGAGGCCGCATGCGAACGAGAGCTGCAACCTGGCCATCTTATCGCGTTTCCCCCAACTGTGCTGAGCGTAACCCCAGCCTTAGCATGCACCTTCGGCCGGCGAAAACCCCGGGTTGGCAGCTTCCCGCCTGCGGCGTATGACGCCGGCGTAGAAGATGGCGGGCGGGTACCATGACTGCGGGCGAGGCGTCGCAGGAGGGCAAACCAGGCGTGGTGGAGACGCTTGCCGCCTGGGTGCTCGCGGCTCGATGCGAGGACATAGCGCAAGCCGCGGTCACTCAGGCCAAGCTCCTGCTCCTTGACACCATCGGCTGCGGCTTTGCGGCGCTCGGCGAACCGTCCGCGCGCGCCGTGCTGGCGATGGTCGAGGCAGCGGGCGGCGCCCCGCAATGCACCATCATCGGCCGTCCCGACCGCACCAGCGCACCCAATGCCACGCTCGCCAACGGCGCGCTCGTGCGCATTCTCGATTTCAACGACTACGTCAACGCCAAGGCCGGCGATCTCGGCGGGCACCCCAGCGACAACATCCCGGTCGCGCTTGCAGCCGGTGAGCTCTGCGGCGCGTCGGGACGCGAAATCGTCGCCGCCATCGTGCTCGGCTACGAGATTTTCGGCCGCTGCAAGGAGTTGATGGAGCGCGATTCGGCGTGGGACGGCGTGACCGTGTCGGGCCTCGCCGCCCCTGCCATGGCCGGGCGCCTGATGGGACTCGACCGACTGCGTCTCGCCCACGCCATCGCTTTGAGCGGGGCACGTGCCGCGACCTCGACCGCGGTGCGGTTCGGGGAGATTTCCGCCGCCAAGTCGATCGCCAACGCGCTCGTAGCCCAGAATGGCATGCAGGCGGCGCTGCTGGCCGCGCATGGCATCACCGGCCCGCTCGATCTGTTCGAGAACCCGCGCGGGATACGCGCGGTGTTTTCCAAGGGCGACGCGGCGGCGCGGTTGACCGCGGCGCTGCCTGCCGAAAGCAGCATCATGGGCGCCAACGTCAAGGCCTTCCCCTGCCTCGCCACCGGGCAAAGCGTGGTCGCCGCCGGGATCGAGGTCCACCATCGGCTGGGCGGCGCGGTAGACGGGTTGACCGGCTTCAGGCTCGTTATTCCAGATACGCCTGGATTGCGCCTGCAGAAGGACGACCCCGGACGCATCAAGCCGACCTCGCGCGAAGCCGCCGACCACAGCTTCAACTTTCTGGCCGCCGTGTCGCTCATCGACGGGCAGTTCGGGCTGGCCCAGTTCGAAGGCGAACGCTGGAATGACCCGCAGGTGTGCGCCTTGATGGCGCAGCTCGAGATCGTCAACGACGCCGCATGGAACGCGCGCGTGCCCGACGGCTTCCCCTGCTCGCTGCATGTGCGGACAAAAGATGGACACGCACATGTGGTCGAGGTGCCCTACCCGCCCGGCTTTTCGCGCGGCCAACTCGACGCCGGCACCGTGATCAAGAAGTTCGAGGCGCTCACCGCGCCGCACGTCACCGCCGGCCGGCGTGACCGCATCATCGAAGCTGCGATGACGCTCGACCAAACACCGTCCTGCACCGACTTGATGAAGGCAGTGGCGGCCAACGGCACGTAGGTGGAAGCGCATGAAACGCCTCGGGCGGCCACGCGAGCGGCGTTATCGCCCGGCGCGCGCCCGTCGACGCGGTCCCGATTTTCGAAGGACCGGAGCGGCGGCGCTGAGCAGGCGCGACAATTCGCGAGTCGATGGCATGCGCCGACGGCTCGTACGCGGTTGCGTCTCGTCGGCTGCCAGATTTTCGACCAGCGCCAGCAGCGTGCGGCGCGTCGCGGCGATGTCGGCTGCTCCGACACCGCGCAAGGCGACCTCGTTCACCTCTTCAGCCAGCGGAACGAGCTTGCCCTTCAAGGCCCGACCCCTGGGCGTCAGATGGACATGGACCTCCTTGCGATTGCGCGCGCTGGGCCGGCGCACGACGTATCCACGTCTCTCCATGGCGTTGAGCGCCGAGAACGTCGTCGGTTCCATGACGCCCGCCTGCGCGCTGAGCTGGCGTTGCGTGAGGCCCTCGGTCTCCCACAGGATGCGCAGAAAGGTCCAATGGCCGTAGGACACCGAATGCTCGGTGAGCCGCATCTGCAGGGCGCGGGCAAGTCCCCGCGCCGCATGCTTGACCAGATGCGCGAGCCGATCATTGGGCACCGCCTCCTGCCAATGGCGCAGGATCTCCCGGGTGACTGGCTCGCCGGCAGGGCGCGGACGGCTCACGGCATCTGATCCTCTTGCGTACGGGTTGCCGACCGGCCCGGGCCGTTCTGCAACTCGACAGGTTGCGCGGAAATTGCTAGCATACTTAGAGGGCTAAGTATGGTCATGCCCGGCCCGATTGTCGAGGTCTATCCATGAACAAGCCGGTCACCGACATTCCGCATCCCAAGATGCTGCTCGACCCCTACCTCGCGTGGGCGGACAAGGAAGGCGTGCCGATCACCGAGGATTTCGGCGTCGACCTGCTTGCGGTTCCGACCGCGCCCTGGCCGCGCTTCGGGGTCGACGGCGGCCTCGTTCACCTCAAGGGGCGCGGCGACTTCGTCTCGATCTTCGTCCTCGATCTCGCTCCCGGCGCGAAGTCGTCGCCGCAGAAGCATCTCTTCGAAGAGGTGGTCTACGTCCTTTCGGGACACGGCAACACCACGATCGAGACCAGCGATGGACGCAAGCACAGTTTCGAATGGGGCCCCAAGAGCCTGTTCGCGCTGCCGCTCAATGCCCGCTATCAACACTTCAATTCCAGCGGGCGCGAGCGCGCGCGGCTGGCATCGACCAACAATCTCGCGCTCATGCTCAACCTCTTCCACAACGAGGCTTTCGTATTCGACAACGGCTACGACTTTCCCGAACGGCAGGGCGCGGCGAAGTATTTCAGCGGTGAAGGCGAGTTCATTCCGGTACGCCCGGGCCGCAACATGTGGGAGACCAATTTCATTCCCGATCTCGCCGGCTTCGAGCTCAAGACCTGGGAGCAGCGCGGCGCCGGCGGCTCGAACATGATGTTCATCCTTGCCGACGGCACGATGCACGCCCACACCTCGCAGATGCCGGTCGGCACCTACAAGAAGGCCCACCGCCACGGTGCGGATTTCCACGTCTTCGCGGTCACCGGGCACGGCTTCTCGCTGCTCTGGTACGACGGCGAGAAGGACTTCGTGCGCATCGACTGGAAGCACGGCTGGGTGTTCGCGCCGCCGGACCAGATGTTCCATCAGCACTTCAACACCGCGCCCGATCCGGCGCGCTACCTCGCGGTCGCGTTCGGCAGCCTGCGTTATCCGTTCACCACCGACAAGCGCCACGTCTTTCTGGGCATGGACGTAAGCGTGAAGGACGGCGGCTGCCAGATCGAATACGAGCACCAGGACCCGCGCATCCACAAGATCTATCTCGAGGAGCTAAGCAAATACGGTGTGAAATCGGGCATGGCCAAGTTCGTGGACGAACGCCGTTACGCCAACAGTCCTGCCTGAGGGACACGCGGCGCCGCGATGCATGATCTCGAATTCGAGCACCTTCACGTCAGCCCCGAGGATGCCGCGGTCAACGAGGTGGCCTGGGCCGCCGACAATGTGGAGCTGACGACCGTCGGGATCGACATCGGCTCGTCCACCTCACATCTGATGTTCGCGCGCGTGCACCTGCAACGGCTGTCGACCGCGCTGTCGAGCCGATTTGTCGTCATCGACCGAAAGATTCTCTGGCAATCGCCGATCCTGCTGACGCCGTATCGGCCGGACTACACCATCGATGTCGACGATCTCGCCGGCTTCATTGGCGGTTGCTACGCTTATGCCGGGATCGAACCAGAGACGGTGGACAGCGGTGCCGTGATCCTGACCGGCGAGGCGCTCAAGCGCCGCAACGCGCGCGCCATCGCCGATCTGTTCTCGGAAGAGGCCGGCAAATTCGTCTGCGCCTCGGCCGGGCATCATATGGAATGCCAGATGGCGGCGCACGGCTCCGGCGCCATCGCGCTCTCACGCGGGCACAACGCCACGCTGCTCAACGTCGATATCGGCGGCGGCACCACCAAATTCGCGCTGATCGAGAAGGGGCGTATCCTCGCCACCTGCGCCGTCGCGGTCGGCGGCCGCCTGATCGTCGAGGACGGCGCAGACGGACTGACGCGGGTCGAGCCGCCGGCGGAAGAGGTCGCCAGGGCGCTGGGGATCGCGCTCGTGCCCGGCGAAACGCTGGCGCCCGACGATCGCCGGCGCATCGCCGTTCGGATGGCCCGAGTAATCATGGGGCTCATCGACCTGCGGCAGCCGGGCGAGCTTGCCCGCAGGCTGATGGTGACCGACGCTTGGCCCGCCGGTCTCGGCAACAAGGGCATCGACGCCATGACCTTTTCCGGCGGGGTCGCGGAATATCTCTACAAGCGCGAAACGCGGCGCTTCGGTGATCTCGGTTCCGACCTGGCCGAGGAGCTGCGGCACGCACTGGCACACCGGCGCGATCTTCCCCCGGTGTGGGATCCGGGCCAGGGCATCCGTGCGACCGTCATTGGCGCCGCGCAATTCTCGGTCCAGATCAGCGGCAATACGATTCTGGTGGCCGATCCCGACAAGCTCCCGCTGCAGAACCTGCCGGTGCTGGCGTGCGACTTTCCGCTCGACGAGGACATCGCACCCGATGCGGTCGCCGCCGTGGTGCGCGGCGCCCTGTCACGGGCCGATTTCGCCGAGGGCGAAAGTCCGGTGGCGCTGTCGTTTCCGTGGCGCGGCGATCCCTCCCATGCCCGCCTGCACGCGCTCGCCGACGGCATCTGCGCGGCGCTGCCGCGAACCCTGCAGGAGGCAATGCCGCTGGTTCTGCTGATCGACGGCGACGTCGGCAAGAGCCTTGGCCGCATCATCCGCCACGAGATTACATCGGCCGCCGACGTGATCGCGATCGACGGCGTGCAACTCAAGGAGTTTGACTACGTCGACATCGGGAGCGTCATCACGCTCACCAACGTGGTGCCGATCATCATCAAGTCGCTGCTGTTCAAGTAAATCCGTTGCACCGAACTGCGCGCGAGGGCGCGCAGACCAGTTCTGCCGCAACCCGCCGCAAGAGAGGAAACCCATGCCCGCCAAAGCTGCCGCGAGCAAGCGTGCCAAAGCTGCCAAGAAGATGCCGACGCCGCGCGTCTCGATCCTGACCGAAGACAAGCTCACGGCGACGCAACGTGCGCTGCTCGAACTCGATTCGCTCCGGGCCGCGCGGAGGCAGCACCACCATCCGTGGGCCGTTCGCGGTGTTTCTGCACGCACCGGCCTTCGGGGAGCTGGCGCAGCAGCTCGGCGGGTATTGCCGCTACAACACGGGGGTTCCTGCGCGGCTTTCCGAGCTTGCCATTCTGGTGACAGCCAAGCTGTGGCGGGCGCAGTACGAATGGTACGCGCATGTGCCGCAGGCCGAGCGCGCCGGCGTCAAGAAGGAGACGATCCGCGCCCTGCACAAGGGACAGGTGCCGAAGTCCGCCCCGAAGGACGAGCGCGCCATCTATGATTTCATCCACGAGCTCTACAAGACCAAGCGCGTGAGCGACAGGACCTTCAAACGCGTGGCCGACGTGCTCGGCGAGGCCGCAACCATCGAGCTGGTCGGCATCCTCGGCTACTACGTGCTGATATCGATGATCCTGAACGTCTTCCGCATGTCGCCGCCCGAGGGTGAGGCGCTGCCCTTTGCCGAAAAGACGTCAGCCTAGGCGGGAAGCCCGCCGTCCGCCGCCAGCATGCCATTTTCGCGTCGTCGACGGATACGCGCCGGCAACTGAGTTGGCCCGTCGCCCGGTCCCCGCGGACATGCCATGAGCTTCCTGATTTTTCTCCAGAACCTTCCCCTGCCCACTCTGTTGGCGGTCACGGTGTTGATCGGGCTCGTGCTGTGTTGGGGGAGCTTGGCGCGGTGCGGGTCGGCGCTCGGTTTCCGTGCGCGCCAGCGCTTACCTGATGGTAATATCATACCAGATCGCGCTGAAGCATCCTTGCGCACAACATTTGCCCACTCTCTGCGCTGCGGAAAAAACGATCATCCACGGTGCAACTGTGAATGGCATGTGGTTTGCTGCAGCCATTCACCGCCGGGGGCGGCAACAATCTGGAGGGTGCCAATGCCACATCGCAAATTTACCGGACGCGTCTGCCGACCCCGCCGCCAAGGGAAGCGCCGGCATCAAGCGGCGCCAGGTTCTCACCGCCGGGCTGGCGCTGGCCGCCGGCGGCACCCTCGCGGCGCCCGCGATCGCGCAGACACAGCCGTCCATCCGGTGGCGGCTGACTTCCAGTTTCCCCAAGAGCCTCGAAACGATCTACGGCGGCGGCGAGTTCTTCGCCGACCGCGTCAGCAAGCTCACCGACGGCAAGTTCAACATCCGCGTGTTTGCTGCTGGCGACCTCGTGCCCGCTTTTCAGGCACTTGATGCCGTTCAGCAGGGCACGGTCGAGCTCTGCCACACCGCGACGTACTACTACGTCGGCAAGGACCTCACCTTCGGCTTCGGCACGGCGCTGCCCTTCGGGCTCACGACCCGCCAGCAGAATGCGTGGATGTATCACGCCGGCGGCATCGATACGCTCAATGCGTTCTTCAAGGACTACGGCGTCATCGCCTTCCCCGCCGGCAACACCGGTGCCCAGATGGGCGGCTGGTTCCGCAACGAGGTGAAGACACTCGCGGACTTCAAGGGTTTGAAGATGCGCATTCCCGGCCTGGGCGGCCAGGTGATGGCGCGGATCGGCGCCGTGCCGCAGGCGCTCCCCGGCGGCGACATCTATCCGGCGCTGGAGCGCGGTGCGATCGATGCCACGGAATGGGTAGGCCCCTATGACGATGAGAAGCTCGGCTTCTACAAGATCGCCAAGCACTACTACTATCCAGGCTGGTGGGAGCCCTGCTCGATGTATCACGTCATGATCAATCAAGCGAAGTGGGATTCGTTGCCGAAGCAGTACCAGGAAGCCATGATCAGCGCGGCGCGCGAGGCGAATATCGACATGGTGGCCGAATACGACGCCAAGAACCGCCTGGCGCTGCAGCGTCTCAAATCGGCCGGCGTGCAGTTCCACAAGTACTCCGACGACATCATGCAAGGCTCCTATAAGGCCGCGACCGAACTCTACGAGGAAGAGGCGGCCAAGAACCCTAAGTTCAAAGCCGTCTATGAGCCCTGGAAGAAATTCCGTGGCGAGGAGGCGCAGTGGTTTGCGCTAAGCGAGTCGGCAATGGACCAGTTCTTTGCGACCAATCTGTAGATCTCGGCGTTGAGCGCACCGGGACTCATGCGCCCATTGCTGGTCTTTGCGGACGCGGTCGACTGGCTCGATGAGCAGGTCGGCCAGACGCTCAAATGGCTCGTGCTGTTCGCGAGCGTCGTCAGCGCGGGCAATGCGCTGATGCGCTACTCGATCCACTACAGCTCCAACGCCTGGCTCGAAATCCAGTGGTACATGTTCGGTGCCATGTTTCTGTTGGCAGCCGGCTACGCCCTCAAGCATGGGGAGCATGTCCGCGTCGATGTCTTCTACAGCAAGATGTCGCCGCGGACGCAGGCCTGGGTCGATGTGGCCGGCACTGTCCTGTTCCTGCTGCCGATGGCGATCATCATTGCCTGGCTGTCGATACCGATGGTCGTCAACTCCATCCGCATTCAGGAGCATTCGTCCGACGCCGGCGGTCTGCTGCGCTGGCCGATCAAAATCATGATCCCGCTCGGCTTTGGGATCCTCGCCCTGCAGGGGCTGGCCGAAATCATCAAGAAATCGGCCATCGCTTGTGGCGTACGCGAACCTGGTAAGGCCTACGAGCGGCCGGTCCAATGACACCTTCGTTCGAATTGATGGCTCCGCTGATGTTCGCGGGGCTCATCATTGTCCTGCTCATCGGCTATCCGGTTGCATTTTCTCTGTCTGCCGTGGGTCTGGGGTTCGGCTTTCTCGCGATCTACCTCGGATATTTCGACTTCGTGCTGCTGCAGGCGCTGCCGGAGCGCATCTTCGGGATCGTGTCGAACCAGCTGCTGCTGTCGATTCCGTTCTTCACCTTCATGGGCGCCATATTGGAGCGTTGCGGGCTCGCCGAGGATCTGCTCGACACGATGGGGCAGTTGTTCGGCCCCCTGCGCGGCGGCCTCGCCTATTCGGTGATTCTGGTCGGAGCGCTGCTTGGTGCGGTCACCGGCACGGTCGCCGCCTCGGTGATCGCCATGGGTCTGATCTCGCTGCCCGTAATGACACGCTACGGCTACGACCCGAAGGTGTCGACCGGCGTCATCGCCGCCTCCGGCACCATCACGCAGATCATCCCGCCGTCGCTGGTGCTGGTGGTTCTCGCCGATGCCATGGGCAGGTCGGTCGGCGACATGTATGCCGGCGCCTTCATCCCGAGCTTCATCCTCGTCGGGCTGTTCTGCCTGTGGATCTTCATCGTCGGCATCGTCTGGCCCGAGAAGGTCCCCCCGCTGCCGAAGGAGGTTCGCACCGCCAGCCTCGGCGTGCTGTTCGTTCGCTGCATGGTTTCCATGGTGCCTTCGCTGGTGCTGATCTTCATGGTGCTGGGCACCATCCTGGTCGGGCTGGCGACTCCGACCGAGGGCGGCGCCATGGGCGCCGTGGGCGCCCTCGCCCTGGCCATCCTGCACCGTCGCCTGACCTGGAAGCTGCTCAAGGAAGCCATGGACACCACGCTCAAGCTCACCACCATGGTGATGTTCATCCTGGTCGGGTCGACGGTGTTCAGCCTCACCTTTCGCGGCGTCGACGGCGATCTGTGGATCGAGGGCATGCTCTCGAACCTGCCGGGCGGTGTCGTAGGCTTCCTGATCTTCGTCAACGTGTTCGTGTTCTTCCTGGCGTTCTTCCTCGATTATTTCGAGATCGCCTTCATCATCATTCCGCTGTTGGCGCCGGTGGCCGAGAAGATGGGGATCGACCTGATCTGGTTCGGAGTCCTGATCGGGGTGAACATGCAGACCTCGTTCATGCATCCGCCCTTCGGCTTTGCGTTGTTTTATCTGCGCTCCATCGCTCCGCCCTCGATCAAAAGTGAAGACATCCTCTGGGGCTCGATTCCATGGGTGATCATCATGCTGATCATGGTGGCGCTGGTGATCCTGTTCCCAGGAATGGTCGCGCTCAGCATCCAGATCTTCGGCAGGTTCTAAGGGGAAATCGCCTGGTTGCCAGCCCTAGCCGCGGTCACACCGATCGGCTCGGACGGCGCATTCACGCTGGGGCTTGCGGTCTTCTCAAGCCGAGGCCGGATATCGGCGGCTGAGCTGGCTTTCCCTGACGAGACCTTTGAGGACGTCGGCACATCCCACTGGCTCGAAGCCGCGGGCACGGTTTCGCTCACCGATGAGAAACATGACACGCTGCTCGTCGATCAGGCGCCGATAGATCTCTGCCGCCGACAGCAGCGGATCCCAGGCATGGTTGCCCCTGCCGCCGATGCCGCCGATCTCGACGATTGACAAATTCTCTCCCCGCATGAGCTCCGCGGTCGACGCGAAGCGCAGATCGAAACGACCGTAGTGGAACTCGCGCATGCCAAGCGCGATGGCATCGAGGCGTGCCTCCAGCTCCGGCGTGATATGGCGGCGTGCATCACGGCAAATTCCGCCGACGCGGAACGTCAACGACAGAATGCGCCCGCTCGGTGCGCCCGGCATGCGCGCATAGAGCAACGCGGCTTCGCCGGCATGGGGCACGAAGCGCTGGAGGATGAACTTTTCGCCGCGAGGAAAGTGCCGCAGGTATTCGCGCAGCGCAGGAACGTCGTCGATCCAGCACACGCCATGGCGGCCGATGTCGGGCTTGGCGATGAGCGGGAATGCCAGCCCGGCGGCCCCCAACGACTGCCGCACCCGCTCGAGATCTTCGTACAGCGTGCGCGGGCCTGTGCTGCGGGTCGCCGTCACGAAATCCGCGATCCAGCGTCGCTCGCTCTCCGCCACGTCGAGCAAATAGTCGCTTTTCGATTCGGTCCACATCCCGCGCTTGCGATGAAGCGGATTCGCGACAGTCGGCAGGGTCAAGGATCGGTACCGCAGGGAGAAGCCGATCCAGCTGACGATCAAGGGGAAGTAGATCAGGCTCGGCGGGACGCGTCCGGCCCAGGTCTTGCGCGTGCGCCCGCCGGATGCAGTCATCTGATGGCGGCCGTCGCCCGCGGCAGCGGAGGTCGATCTTCTGTCCGCTGCAGACTCCTGGAAGGAGAGGACTTGCCGTCGCACGAACCCGATCGACACCAGGACGCACAGAAGGAAGGGCCACGTCCACAATCCGGCACGGTCATCGATGGCGTCTCCGAAGAACACCACGATGCAGAGCATGAGCGGCAAATAGAGCGCGGACGCGATCAGGGTCGCCACCGTGAAGCGCGCCAGCGGCACGCGCGTCCAGCCGCACGCCACGAAGGCAATGAAGACGACACCTGGCACGACGCGGCAGAGCGCAACGATCCCGAACAGGTTTCGTCTGAGTACGTCTCCGAAGGCGCGGACCCGGTCATCGACCGCGAGGCGCGTGAGCCACGGCAGATGCCTCGCCCCCGCGCCGATCCCGTAGAGTGCAAAGTCGCTCGCCACCATGCCGCCGTAGATGCACAGCACCACGAGGCCGACCGGCATGATATTGTTCACGACGATGTAGCCACCGAGGATGATCGCGAGATCCTCGTGCGCAAACGGCAGAAACAGAAGCGAGAAGAATTGCGCCAGCCACGAAAGGTCGTGATCGGGAAGGTGCAACAATGCTGACAGGGCGTCGCTCACGGCCATTCCACGCTCAGACGTAGTCTCCCGCCGGCGCAGCACGCCGGTATCACCTGGGGCAGCGGACAAGCTGCCCCACCGCGCTTTGGCGGTATTTTTGTCGGATCGCGTTCTCGTCCTCTGGAAGACAGGGTAATCGCCCCTTGCCCTGTCGCCCATAATTTTCCTGTAAATTTAGCGCCAAGACCCTGGATCGCACAAGAAACTTTGGCCCCCCGGAGCGCAAATTTCTCGCGCCGCGGGGCCCGGCGCCAGCTCCCGCCCGGGCGGTCGCGCGGAACTGCCATGGGCGCACGCCACCGTTGCGGCACAATCCGGGCGTTTTGCTTGAAATCTTGCCGCGGCGCGCCGATAGAGGCATGCACCGCCATGCCCGGACCTTGATCGTGACGTCAGATCGCTCCAAAGCCCCCGATAATGACCACCGGGTCATACCGTTCCGGCAACGGCGGGACAGATCGGGTGCTCGTGGATGGCCTTGGCCGCTGCACACGTCGCAGCCGCCGCCGGCTTCACCGGTCGAGGGTCTCGAGAAATACGAGGGCGGAGAGCAGGACGACAACTATCGGCACCGCATGATGGTCAATCTTGCGGCGCTGCTCTTCACCGTCGCGTTGGCCGGTGCCGGCGTGTGGCTGGTCAGCCAAATCGCCGACCTGCGGAAAAACCAGGACTGCGTCCTTTCCGGCCGGCGCAATTGCACGCCGATCGACGTCAACGCTCTGGAGCGTTGACACCGATTCATTCCGACCAACAGTCGCGCGTGCCTCACCCGAAGGTGAGTGCGACGCTAGTCATTCGCACCGACATTGAGCGTGACGTGGGTCAGCCCGGAGAAGCCCAGCTCCCGTGCCGCTGCCGGCGTCACATCGATGACTCGACCGCGCACGAACGGACCGCGATCGTTGATGGTCACCACCACCGAACGTCCGTTGTGCTTGTTCGTGACCTTCACCTTCGTCCCGAACGGGAGAGAGCGATGGGCGGCCGTGAGAGCGCGAGGATTCAGCTTCTGCCCGCTGGCGGTCCCGCCGCCGCTCTCGGTGGAATAGACCGAGGCAACACCATTCTGGTCTGCGGCGGTTGCGTTCTTGAGATGAGCTAAAAAAAATTGGCAGCTGAAGATCGTCACAACGAATAGCACTATGCTACCTTTCACCACGGCCTCCTTATCATTACGGCGCGACGACGTTTTGTCGGCCGCTTCACGCGGTTGACCCTTGCAAATCGAATACGGCGGCAAATGGGCAGCTACGCTGGCCTATCTCCCCCGCGACGCTCGCCGCAACAATGAGTTGCCCCCCGGTTCGGTTCCGTCGCGCGCGCACGTCGCGGCAAAGTTCCACGCGGCGCGCCCGTGTTCGAGAGGTCGAGAAGGCCAGTGATTCGCGCGCATTGCCCGCTGCGCGCATGCCATCGCGAGCGAGGGTGCCTTTTGCGCCAGCAATCCACGCATACGCGTTGCTACGGTCGCGAAAGCGCGACGCGGGCTGCTCTCGGTGCGTTACGGTTTGATTATGCTGTTTGCGATGATCTCGTGACGCAAATTCTAATTGCGACCAAATGGTGCGCGCTCTTCGCGAGCGCGCGAGCAGTCACCTCAACTGATCCGCCACCTTCGCAATACCGGCGAGGGCGCATTTCTCGTCGCCTTCGGAACTCGACCCGCTCACGCCCACGGCGCCGATCGTCTCGTTGCCTACCTTGATCGGGACGCCGCCGCGCAACGCGATGACGTCGGCGAGCTCCCGCTGCGCCGCCAGCTCGGGCATCTCGACGGTTCGCTTCGCCCATTCCGCGCTGGAGCGGCCGAAGGTGCGTGCGGTGTAAGCCTTGCGCCTGGCCAGTTCAAGATTGTGCGGGTTGGCGCGGTCCGACTGCAGAAACACGCGCAACCGCCCGGCCCGGTCGACGACGGCGACCGACACGCTGTTGCCGTCCTGCTCACATTGATCGAGCGCGGCCACCGCGATTGCCAGGCCCATGCGCACACCGACGTCGCGGTGCGTGATGACCTGCGCGTTCGACGACAGCGACAGCAGCGGCGTGGCGATGACGCAGACCGCAAAAACGGATCGAATGGACATGAATGAACCTCCCTTGTCTCACGACGCTTCGAGGCCACGCGACGGGTTCTGGCGCACGTCTTCGAGCCTCCGACCTTGCGCATTATCTCATGCTCGCTGTCTTTTGATCAGCCCCACGCGAGCACCCGGCCCGACGCCGCGACAATCGAAACTTTTGCGCCCGGGGCGGCGCCATTGAACTTGCGCTGTCTCTTCGCTATACGGGCAGCCGACCTCTCGCGGGGGAGATGGGCCGCTCCGGGACGATCCGACCCGCAATCGCAAACACGTCAGCGCGGTTTGCCGAAACGCGTGGCCGACCAGGGATTTACTGATGCCTTCGACTTTTGACACGGTGGCCAATATCATCTCCGAGACCTGCGACATTCCGCGTGAGACCATCAAGCCGGAAAGCCACGCCATCAATGATCTGGGCATCGACAGCCTGGACTTTCTCGACATCGCGTTTGCGATCGACAAGGCGTTCGGAATCAAAATGCCGCTCGAGCAGTGGACGCAGGAGGTCAACGACGGCAAGGCGACGACCGAGCAGTACTTCCAGCTGAACAACCTGTGCACCCGCATCGACGAGCTTGTCGCTGCCAAGGGCGCCTGAACGCGCTCGCAATGCGCATCGAGTACTTTCAGCTCATCGACCGTATTGTCGATCTCGATCTTGCGCAGCAGACCATCCGCACCGAGGCGCGCGTCCCCACTCAGTCGACTATTTTTGAAGGTCACTTTCCCGGGCTGCCCCTGATGCCCGGCGTGCTGCTGATCGAGGCCATGGCGCAAACCGCCGGCTGGCTCGTCATCGGGGTGACCAAGTTCACACGCATGCCGTTCTTTGCTGCGCTCAAGGAGACGAAGCTGCGCTCGTTCGTGACCCCAGGCCAGGCGCTTTCGCTCTCGGCCAAGCTGCTGCACGAAGGGTCGGGCTACGCCGTGGCCAAGGCCGACATCCGCTGCGACGGCAAGCTCACGTGCAATGCCGAGATTACGTTCCGCCTGGTCGAGTTTCCCAACGCCGAGTTCCGCGCCAGCATGGAGAAGATGGCTGCGATCCTCGAGTTCCCGATGGGAGCCCTGACCCATGGCTGATGCGCCGCGCGAAGCCTGGATCACCGGCATCGGCATCGTGTCCTGTCTCGGCGAAGGCGCCGAGGCACATTGGCAGGGCTTCGATCAGCGGCGGATCGTCGTCGATGCCGAACGCTTCGCCCCCTACCTCGTCCACCCGCTCGCGTCCATCAATCTCGACCAGCAGATCCCGAAGAAGGGCGACCAGCGCCAGATGGAGCCGTGGCAGCGCATCGGCACCTACGCGGCCGGCCTCGCGCTCGCCGATGCCGGGGTGAAGGGCAACGCCGAGCTGCTCGCCCGCATGGACATGATCGTTGCGGCGGGCGGCGGGGAGCGTGACATCGCGGTCGATCACAACATCCTCAGCAACAAGTCCCGATCGTCAAATCCCGAGGCTTATCTGAACGAACGGCTGATGAGCGATCTGCGGCCCACGCTGTTCCTGGCGCAACTCTCCAACCTGCTCGCCGGAAATATTTCCATCGTCCATGGCGTGACCGGCTCGTCGCGCACGTTCATGGGCGAGGAGTCGGCGGGCGTCGATGCGGTGCGTATTGCGCTCGCCCGCATCGCCGCCGGACAAAGCGAGCTGGCGCTGGTGGGCGGATCGCATAACGGCGAACGCGAGGATCTGCTTTTGCTCTACGACGCCGGCAGGCACATGTTGCGCGGTGACTTCCAGCCGGTCTGGGAGCGCGCGCGCGGCATGGTGCTCGGCTCGCTCGGTGCCTTCCTCGTGGTGGAGGCTCGTGGCCACGCCGAAGCGCGCGGTGCGAGGCCGCTGGCGCGGCTGTCGGGGGTGTTATCGGAACGGTCGAGCCGACCGGCGGGCGCCACCACGGCCGCGCTCGCCCGGATGTGGCAACAGCTGGTGCCGCGACCCTCGGCCGGCGGCACTGCCGTGATCTCGGGGGCGACCGGAGCCCAGCCCGCAACCGGCGAGGAGCGCGCCTGGCTTGCGAGCATCCCCGACATTCCGGTGCGAGCGACAGGGAGCGTTCTCGGCCATGGCTTCGAGCCGCAATTCGCGATGAACATCGCCCTTGCCACGCTCGCGCTTGGTCGCGAAAAGTTGTTTCCGCCGGTCGATTCCTCGGGAGTCGAACGGGGGTATGAAGGCCCCCTCGACCGGATCGCCGTCACCGCCGTCGGTCACTGGCGCGGCGAGGGCATGGGCCTGGTCGAGGCGGTCAGGTGAAGGAGGCTCGAGATGGCGTCTGCGCGCGCTGAGAAGAACGGGCGTCCGGTCGTGGTGGTGACCGGCATGGGCGTCATCACCTCGCTGGGGGCCGGCAAGGCCGACAACTGGGCGAAGCTCACCGCCGGTGAGTCCGGCATCCGCCGGATCAAGCGTTTTGCCAATGACGGCCTCAAGACCACGATCGCCGGCACCGTCGATTTCGTGCCGGTGGAGCCGTTCTGCTCAACCGAGCTCGGAGAACGCATGGCTTCGATGGTCGCCGAAGAGGCGATCGCCGAGGCCGCCATTGGACGCGGCGGCGACTTTCCGGGCCCGCTCTTCCTCGCGGTCGCGCCGGTGGAGATCGAGTGGCCGCATCGCGACGTGTTGGCGGCCGCATCCGGCGCCAACGAGGCGGTGGAATACGACGACCTCCTGCGCGCCGCCGCGTCGGGCCGCTTCGCCGCGATTCACGAGCGTTGCCTGTTCGGCTCGGTGGCCGAACATCTTGCCGACCGGTTCGGCACCAAGGGCTCGCCGATCTCGGTCTCGACCGCGTGCGCGTCGGGTGCCAGCGCGATCCAGCTCGGCGTCGAAGCGATCCGGCGCGGCGAAGCCGAAGCGGCGCTGTGCATCGGCACGGACGCTTCCGTCAATCCCGAAGCCCTGATCCGCTTTTCGCTTCTGTCCGCACTCTCGACCGCAAACGATCCGCCGGCAGGCGCGGCAAAGCCCTTCTCCAAGAACCGCGACGGCTTCGTGATGGCTGAAGGCGCAGCCGCGCTGGTGCTCGAAAGCTATGAGGCCGCGGCGGCGCGCGGAGCGAAAATCCTCGGGGTCCTGACCGGCTGCGGGGAGATGGCGAACTCGTTTCATCGCACCCGCTCGAGCCCGGACGGCAAGCCGATCATCGGCTGCATCCGCAATGCTCTCGCCGATGCCGGGCTCACCCCGGACGACATCGACTACATCAACCCGCATGGCACGGGGACGCCCGAGAACGACAAGATGGAATATCTCGGGATCGCCTCGGTGTTTGGCGAGCGTGCCAAGTCGATCCCGGTGTCGTCGAACAAGTCGATGATCGGGCATACGCTGTCGGCGGCCGGAGCGGTCGAAACGGTGTTCTCGCTCCTGACGCTGGAGCATCAACGCCTGCCCCCGACGATCAACTACAACGTCCCGGATCCGGCGCTCCCGCTCGATGTCGTGCCGAATACCGCGCGGGATGCCAAGGTGCGTCACGCGTTGTCGAATTCGTTCGGCTTCGGCGGCCAGAACGTGTCGCTGGTGATGAGCCGCGAGCCCGCGTGACGCATGCGGGCACTCGCGCTGATCGCCGACCGCAAGCTCGAACTGACCGACCTCCCCTCGCCCGCGCCGCCGGGAGCGGGCGAGGTGCAGATCAGGGTCAAGGCGGTGGCGCTCAACCACCTCGATCTCTGGGGCTACCGCGGCATGGCCTTCGCCAAGCGCAAGATGCCCGTGGTGGTCGGCGTCGAAGCCGCCGGCGAGATCGCCGCCGTCGGGCCTGACAGCGCCGCCTTCAAACCCGGCGACCTCGTCGTCATGTACGGTGCTCTCACCTGCGGCACCTGCAAGGCCTGCCGCGAGGGCCGCGACAATCTGTGCGAGAACGTCGGCGGCATCATGGGCTTCCACGTCGACGGGTTCGCCCGCGACCTCGTCAACATGCCGGCCCGCCTGGTGATCCCGGTTCCGGCGGGCGTCACCATGCGCGACGCTGCCTGCGCACCGATCGCGTTTTCCACCGTCCAGCACATGCTGTTCGACAATGCCAGGCTCGAGCCGGGCGAGAGCGTGCTGGTGCATGCCGGCGGTTCCGGGATCGGCTCCGTCGCCATCAGGATGGCCAAGGCTATCGGCTGCACCGTCATCACCACCGTCGGCGACGACGCCAAGGCGGAGAAAGCCAGGGCGCTCGGCGCCGATCATGTGATCAACTATCGCACCGACCGCTTCGAAGGTGCGGTGCGCAAGATCACGGGAAAGAAAGGCGTCGACGTGGTGTTCGAGCACGTCGGAGCGGAAACCTTCAACGGCTCGCTGCTGTGCCTCAAGCGCGGCGGCCGCCTTGTCACCTGCGGCTCGACATCGGGGCCGTCGACCACCATCAACCTGATGCAGCTGTTCCAGCAGCAATACCGCATCATCGGATCGTTCGGCGCCTCGATGCGCAACATCCGCGAGAGCCTCGCCAAGATGGCGAACGGCCTCCTGCCGGTGATCGACACCGAGGTTCCGCTCGCCGATTTCGAGCGCGGATTGGCGCGGCTCGAAAGCCGGCAGGTATTCGGGAAGATCATCGTCACGTTTTGACGAGCCGCCGCGAGCGCCGACCATGCCCCCGTCGAGAGGTCTCGCCGATCGCATCCGCCAGCGGTTCAAGGCAGGCGCCGATGCCGCGCTGGGAACGCTGGCGGTCGGAATGCTGCGCACGATCCGCGCCACCAGCCGCACGCGCATGGCCGACTTCGCCGCCCGCTTCATGCGCACCGTCGGCCCGAAGCTCAAGGAGCACCGGCTCGGCCGCGCCAACCTGGCCGCCGCTTTCCCCGAAAAGTCCCCCGCCGAGATCGAGACCATCCTCGGCGGCGTCTGGGACAATCTCGGGCGCGTGGCGGCCGAGTTCGCCCACATCGATCGCCTCGAAATGCTCGAGCCCGACCCGCACGACCTCGGCGACATGCTCTACACGAAGGAGGTCTACGACCGCTTTCGGCAGCTGCGGGACGACGGCAAGCCGGCACTGATCTTCGCCGCCCATCTCGCCAACTGGGAGCTGCCCGCGCTGGTCGCGAGCAAGTATCGGCTCGACACGACCGTGCTGTACCGCCGGCCCAATATCGGCGCTGTCAGCGATGCCATCATCCAGCTGCGCAAGGGCAGCATGGGCACGCTGGTCCCCACCGGTCTCGACGCGCCGCTCAAGCTCCTGCGCGTACTCGAGGACAACGGCCACGTCGCCATGCTGGTCGACCAGCACTACGTCAACGGCGTCGACGTGACGTTTTTCGGCCGGCGCTGCAAGGCGAACCCGTTCATCGCGCGGCTCGCGCGTCACATCGAGTGCTCGATCCACGGCACCCGTGTCGTGCGCCTGCCTGACCGGCACCGCTTCCGCATCGACCTGACCGAAGCAATCGAGCCGCGACGCGACGGCGATGGAAAGATCGACGTCGAGGGCACCATGCAGGTGATCACCTCGGTGGTCGAAGGCTGGGTACGCGAGTATCCCGAGCAGTGGTTGTGGCTGCATCGACGCTGGCGATGAGCTGCCGGCATCGCGGCGCTTCATCGCACCGCTGGTCGCGTCATCGCGCGCTCACTTCCCGGTTTTGATCCTGGTCCACAGGCGGTTCATCAGCCGCTGCGTCTTCGGATCATGAGCGCTGATGGTGTAGAGCCGGCTCATCATCGCCGCGTCGGGATAGATGCTCTTGTCATCGAGGATGGCCTTGTCGATGAATTTCTGGCTCGCCAGATTGCCGTTGGCATACGAGATGAAGTTCGAGTTCCTCGCCGCCACCTCGGGCTTCTGCAGGTAATTGATGAATGCGTGCGCGTCGTCCACGTTCCTGGCGTCGCGCGGTACGGCAAGGTTGTCGAACCACAATTGAGCGCCCTCCTTCGGGATCACGTAGACGATGTCCACGCCGTTCCTGGCCTCCGCCGCGCGCTTCTGCGACTGCTTGATATCGCCGGAAAACCCGACCACGAAGCAAATCTCGCCGGACGCCATTGCGTTGAGATATTCCGAGGAATGGAATTTGCGCACATAGGGCCGGATCTTCATCATCAGGTCGGCGGCCGCCTGGAGATCGGCCTCCTTCGTGGTGTTGGGATCGAGCCCGAGATAGTGCAGCGCCGCCGCCAGAATATCGTCGGAGGAATCGAGCATGTGGACGCCGCAGTCTTTGAACTTCGCCAGGTTCTCGGGCTTGAAGACGATGTCCCAGCTGTCGATCCCGCCGTCGGCACCCAAAGCGTCGCGCGCCTTCTTGGCGTTATAGCCGATCCCCGTCGTGCCCCACATGTAGTTGACGGCGTACTGGTTGCCGGGGTCGTAGGTCGCCAGGCGCTGCGTGATCTCGGGCCACATATTCGCGAGGTTCGGCAGTTTGGCCTTGTCCAGTTTCTGGAAGACGCCGGCCTTGATCTGGCGTTCGAGAAAGTAGGCGGTCGGCACGACCACGTCGTAGCCGGACTTTCCGGCCAGGAGCTTGGTCTCCAGCGTGTCGTTGGAATCGAAGGTGTCGTAGCGCACCTTGATGCCGGTCTCGCGGGTGAAATCGTCGATCACCCCGGGAGCGATGTAGTCGGTCCAGTTGTAGACGTTGATCACCCGCTCGCCCTTGGGCTGGCCGAGCGCAGTCGTGACCGCCACGGTGGCGGCGACAAAGACAAGACCGAACGTTCGGTACATGGACGGAATCCTCAAGTGTAAGCGGTGAGACACGACTAAAGTCCTGGTCGGCGGGTCGGCTAACTTTCGGTCGGCAGGCCAAGCTCCTTCCAGGCCTTGAGCCCGCCGGCGAGATGGGCGTCGTAGGGCAGGCCCGCTGCCTGCGCCATCAGCGAGGCGGTGACCGAGCGGTTGCCGGAGCGGCAGGCAAACACGACCTGGCGCCCCTGGGGGTCGGGGATCGCAGCCGGATCGAATTCCGACATCGGGAGGTAGAAGGCTTCCGGGTAGCGCTCGATCTCGGTTTCGTTCGGCTCG
The DNA here is from genome assembly GCA_963739385.1 of uncultured Alphaproteobacteria bacterium. GTDB lineage: Bacteria > Pseudomonadota > Alphaproteobacteria > Rhizobiales > Xanthobacteraceae > VAZQ01. Next base: position 7,335 of record CAVUAI010000002.1, on the reverse strand, counting down.
CGCACATCCACCAGCAGGACAGCGCCCTCGGCCAATCCTCGCGCCACTTCGTCGGGAGCCAGGTCGCGGACATTCTCTCGGCCAACCTGGGCGGCCATGGGCCTACTCCTCGTTGCGCGGACGGCAAGACCGCCGCGATACACAAGTCGCGCGACGGTACGCTCGAATCAAGAGATGCGTCGCCAGTTTTTCACGCAGTTCCACGTCAGATCGTCACCTGCGTGCCGACTTCCACCACCCGCCCGGTCGGGATGTGAAAATAATCGGTGGCGTCGTTGGCGATACGGGTGAGCATGATGAACAGGCGGTCCTGCCAGCGCGGCATGCCGGAATGCGCCGCCGGCTTGAGCGCGCGCCGCGACAGGAAGAACGACGTCGACATGATGTCGAACTGCCAGCCATGCCGGCGCGCGATGGCCAACGCCTTCGGGACGTTGGGACTTTCCATGAAGCCGAAACGCAGAACCACCCGGGAGAAGGTCTCGCCCACCGGCTCGATGCGCACATGTTCGGCGGAATCGACCCGCGGCGTATCCGCGGTCTCGATCGTGAGGATCACGTTTCGCTCGTGCAGCACCTTGTAGTGCTTGAGGCTGTGCATCAACGCGGTCGGGGTAAAATTCGGCGTGCTGGTGAGAAACACGGCTGTGCCCGGCACGCGCGCCGGCGGCTTTCGTTCGAGCATCTGCACGAGCTGATCGAGCGGGATCTCCTGCCGGCGAGTTTTTTCGAACAGCAGACGGCTGCCGCGCCGCCACGTATACATCACCACCATCACCGCGGCCGCCAGCACCAGCGGAACCCAGCCGCCCTCGTAGACCTTGAGCAGGTTGGAACCGAGGAAGGTCAGGTCGATCACCAGGAACGGCGTCATCAGCGCGGCGGCCGCGGGCACCGACCATTGCCATACCTTCCAGATCACGAAGAAGGCCATGATCCCGGTGACGACCATGGTGCCGGTCACGGCGATGCCGTAGGCGGATGCCAGCGCGCTCGAGGAGCGAAACATCATCACCAGGAACAGCACGCCCACGAGCAGGATGAAATTCACGCGCGGCATGTAGATTTGGCCGTAGTGCGCTTCCGAGGTGTGGCGGATCTCGAGCCGCGGCAGTAGCCCGAGCTGGATCGCCTGCTGGCTGAGCGAATAGGCGCCGGTGATGACGGCCTGGCTCGCGATGACGGTCGCCACCGTCGCCAGCACCACCATCGGAAGCAGCGCCCAGTCCGGGTAAAGCAGGAAGAACGGGTTCTCGATCGCCGTGGGATCCGCGAGAACGAGGGCGCCCTGGCCGAGATAATTGAGCGCCAGCGCCGGCAGCACGAAACCGACCCACGCGGTCTGGATCGGCTTGCGGCCGAAGTGTCCGAGATCGGCGTAGAGGGCCTCCGCGCCGGTGACCGCGAGGAACACCGCCCCCAGGGTGACCAATCCGATGACGCCATGACCGGAGACGAAACTTACGGCGTAAACCGGATTGAAGGCCAGCAGCACATCGGGATTGCCGATCGTATAGACCGCGCCCGGCAGCGCGATCGCGACGAACCACAGGATCATGATCGGGCCGAAAAGCGCCGCCACTTTCCCGGTCCCGCGCGACTGTACGGCAAACAGCGCAACGAGGACAGCGACCGTCAGCGGCACGATCGAGTGCTCGAATGCCGGCGTGGCGATCTTGAGGCCTTCGACCGCGGACAATACCGACAGCGCCGGCGTGATCACGGCGTCGCCGTAGAACAGCGCGGCGCCGGCGATACCGCAGAGAACAACGATGCCGGCGTTCTTGCCCAGCGCGCGTTGCGCCAGCGCCATCAGCGCGAGCGTCCCGCCTTCACCCTTGTTGTCCGCGCGCAGCAGGATGAGCACGTATTTGAGCGTGACCACGATGATCAGCGCCCACAGGATCAGTGACAGCACGCCGAGGACGGCGTCGCGGGAAAGCGTGCCGCCGGACGCCGCCGCGGTCACCGCCTCGCGGAATGCATACAGTGGGCTGGTGCCGATGTCGCCGTAGACGACACCGATGCTGCCGACGGTAAGCGCCAATAAACTGGTTCGCGACCGCCCTCCGAAATGCCCGTCGGCGGCAGTAGCCCCCCGGCGGGAGGCGGGAACTGTGGTTGGCATCGTCCTCGCCCAATAATGTTGCGGCGCAATATATACCCTCCGGGCCGCGCCGGGCAGGCCGCCCCGGCGCCGAGCGCAAAAGTGGAAATCAGGGCTGTGATAAGTGCCCGGCTGACCGCTGCGGCCTCGCCAGGGCTCGCAAGGGCGGAAGAGCCTCGACTACACCGTGACCTGGGTCCCCACCTCCACGACCCGCCCGGTCGGGATGTGGAAGAAGTCGGTGGCGTCGCTGGCCGATTTTGCCAGGCCGATGAACAGGTGGTCCTGCCAGCGCGGCATGCCGGAATGGGCGGCCGGCTTGAGCGCGCGCCGCGACAGGAAGAACGACGTCGACATGATGTCGAATTGCCAGCCGTGCCGGCGGGCGATGGCAAGCGCCTTCGGTACGTTCGGCGATTCCATGTAGCCGAATTTCAGCGCCACCACGCTGAAGCGCGGCGAGCGCACCGTGATCTTCACGCGCTCGCTTTCCGTCACCCGCGGCGTGTCGGTGGTGATGATCGTGAGGATGACGTTGTGCTCGTGCAGCACCTTGTTGTGCTTGAGGTTGTGCAAGAGCGCGGTCGGCGCGAATTCCGGCTGGCTGGTGAGAAACACCGCCGTGCCCGGCACGGTGTGTGGGGGATGCTTTTCGAGGCTCGCCAGCAACGTATCGAGCGGCACCTCGGTGCGCCGCGTCTTCTGCGCCAGGATGTTGGTGCCGCGCCGCCACGTCAGGATGAGAATCACCATCGACGCGCCGAACAAGATGGGGGCCCACGCACCTTCGAGCAGCTTGAGCAGATTGGCGGAGAAGAACGCCACATCCACGAAGATGAGCGGCGCGATGACGAGGATGGTTCGCCACAGCGGCCAATGCCAGAGTTTCCAGATCACGATGAAAGCAAGCAGGCCGTCGACCACCATGGTGGTGGCGACCGCGATGCCGTAGGCCGAGGCGAGCGCGCTCGACGAGCGGAACAGGAGCACCAGCAGCAGGACGCCGATCAGCAACATGCCGGTGACGCGCGGGATGTAGATTTGTCCCGCCTGCGACTCCGAGGTGTGCAACACCGCAAGCCGCGGCAGCAGCCCGAGGTGAATGGCCTGATACACCAGCGAATAGGCGCCGGTGATCACCGCCTGGCTCGCGATCACGGTCGCCGCGGTTGCGAGCACGACCATCGGCAGCAGCAGCGATTCAGGCACCAGCCGGTAGAACGGGTTCTCGATGGCCGCGGGGTCGGCAAGGACCTTGGCGCCCTGGCCGAAATAATTGAGCAAGAGCGCCGGCAGGACCAGCCCGAACCACGCGGTCTGGATCGGCTTGCGCCCGAAATGGCCGAGATCCGCATAGAGCGCTTCCCCGCCGGTGACGACGAGAAAAACGAGGCCGAGCGTCACCAGCCCGATATGCCCGTGCTCGAACAGAAACGCCAGCCCATAGAGCGGATTGATCGCCGCCATGACGCCGGGATCGTCGCGAATGTGAAGCAGTCCGGCGGCCGCGATCGCGACGAACCAGATCACCATGATCGGCGCGAAGAAGCTCGCCACCCGCGCGGTGCCCCGGCTTTGCGCCGCGAACAGCGCGAGCAGGATAGCGATGGTGAGCGGCACGACGTAGTGGTCGAAGGCCGGCGTGACGAGCTTGAGCCCCTCCACCGCTGACAGCACCGAAATCGCGGGCGTGATCACGGCATCGCCCAGGAACATGGAGGCGCCGACGACGCCGAGCAGGAATACCAGCGCCGTCCGCCGCCCGAGCGCGCGCGTCGCGAGCGCGGTCAAGGACAGCGTGCCTCCCTCCCCGTTATTGTCGGCGCGCAGCAGCAGGATCACGTATTTGATCGCGACCACGACGATCAACGACCAGAGGATGAGCGAGAGCACGCCGAGCACGCTGTCGCGGGTGACCGGTCCGGATCCGGTCGCGGCCACCACCGCCTCGCGGAATGCGTAGAGCGGGCTGGTGCCGATATCGCCGTAGACGACGCCGACGCTCCCGATTGCCAGCGGCCAAAGCGGAGATTTGCCCGCGAACATGCTGGCGGCAACCGGATGCGTTACCACCGGCGCGGTTTTCTCGTTCGCTACCTCGACCATGGGGCAGGGTCAGTCCCAACGCACCGCTACCAAAGGGGGCGCCTTATATCACCGCTGGGAAGCGTAGCAACATGCCCGGCAAGACGACCATCTGCCGGCGTCCCTTCCCCGCCGATCGCAGCGATGCCTCATTGCGACAGCGAGAGAGAACTCCTCCTCTTCGCCGCTGACTGCTCAGACGGCGACATTCCCGTACTCTTCCTTCAGCAGCCCAAGCCGCGCGTAGAGATCGCGGTCGGAAACCTGGAACAGGCGCGCGGCGCCGCCGGTGCTCTTGTGCACGATCCGATTGCCTTGCGGCAACGTGAATATGTCGCGCTTGTTCCATCGGATCGTCTGGCCGCCCACCTCGCTTTCGCCCGCGCCCTCAACCACGCAGCAGACGGAGGTGGCGGTGGTCCGGAACGGCAGCGTCACCGTGCCAGGATCGAGCTGCACCAAAAAGCAGTCCATCATCGCCATCCCCGAGCCACCGGTGAGCGGATTGACGTACCGCACCCGCCGCGAGCCGTCGCGCGCGGGCGGCGCGGCGGCCACCGCCGACGCGGCCGTGGCGTAGGGATAGCGGAAGACCGGCGAGTACGCGCGGGTCGCGTAGCTGGTATCGGGCACGACATTGGCGACCGCGAAGGCCGCGTCGGCGATGGTATCGGGCGTGTCCGCGACCGGCCCGGGCTGGAATGCGCCCGTCCCCATATACTGATGGAGCGGCACATCGAGCGCATCGAGCCACAGGATCGGAGCGGTGCCCTCGTGGACGTGCTCGTGCCAGGTCCAGGCCGGCGTCAGGATCAGGTCGCCCTCCTCCATCGGACAAGGCTTGCCGTCCACGATCGTGGTCGCGCCCGAGCCTTCGAGCACGAAGCGCAATGCATTCATGGTGTGACGATGCGGGCGCGCCTTCTCGCCCGGCAGCAGGATCTGGATATTGGCGGCAAGGGTGCGCGAGGTCTGTTGCTCGTCCTGGTGCCGTGGGATCGGAGGTACGAGCTGCAGCACGCGCCGTTCGACGGCTTCGGTCGACGCGACCTCGATGGCGGCGGCCAGCAGCGGCCGGATCGTGTCCCACGACCACAGATGGCTGGCATCGGGCGGCGGCGCCGGACGATGCGCCCTCGCGTTCTCCCAGAGGGGCGCGAGGTTGGCCGCCTTCCAGGCCTTGCGGACTTCATCGATATCGCGGGGAGCGGCGGCGGACATGGACGTCGCCTTTGCTGATCTCGGACGTGCGATCGGGACTCTAGATCGCGCCCCGATGCTGTCAATGCGCCACCATGCCTATCCGCGAAGCAGTTGCGCGCGAAACACCGTCGATTGACTGAGAAGCATCGCGCTCTATAGTTCCGCCATTCCCCTCATTCGCAGCCTCAGACAACTCCACGCGAGCGGAACGGGAGCACGACGCCAGATGCAATTCGGTGTGCAGTTCTTTCCCGCCGTCGACCACACCGACAAGAGCGCCGCCGACTACTTCGCGGAATCGCTTGCGATCGCGGAGGAAGCGGAGAAGCTCAGCTTCACCCACGCCCGCACCGTCGAGCACTACTTCACGCGCTACGGCGGCTACAGCCCCAACCCCATCGTGTTCCTTACGGCGGTGTCGCAGCGCACGCGCGCCATGCGCCTCGTCACCGGCGCCGTGCTGCCGGTGTTCAACCATCCGTTCAAGCTTGCCGGCGAAATCGCGATGCTCGACGGCATCTCGGGCGGACGCCTCGACGTCGGCTTTGCGCGCGCGTTCCTGCCGCACGAATTCCGCCGCTTCGGCATTTCACCCGATGAATCGCAGGCGCGCTTCCGCGAAGGCCTGGAACAGATCGAGCTGCTGCTGACGCAGGAGAATGCCACCCATGCCGGGCAGTTTCATTCGTTCGAGGGCGTGACTTCGCTGCCGCGGCCGACGCAGACCCCGCGCCCCAAATTCTACATCGCGGCGACCCAGACCCCGGAATCCTTCGAGTTCGCCGGCAGCAAGGGCTATTCGCTGATGGCGATCCCGATCGGGCCGATCGGCCCGCTCATCGCGCGCTACCGCCAGGCCTGGCGGGATGCCGGCCATCCCGGCGACGGCGAGGTGATGGTGGCCTTCCACATGTTCTGCCACCAGGATGCGCGGCTTGCGCGCGAGATCGCGCGGCCGCCGTTCGAGGAATATTTCCGCGCGCTCAACGAAGCGGCAGGGGACTGGACGCGCGGCACGACCTCGAAGGACTACCGCGACTACGACACCTCGATGCGGCGGCTGCGCTCGTTCACGCTCGACGGCCAGATCGAATCGGGCGGCGCGTGGGTGGGCACCCCCGACGAGATCAAGGCCATCATCCGGCGCGTGATCGAAGCGATCGGACCGTTCGAGCACGCCTCCCTGCAGATCAATTTCGGCGTGCTCGACCTGCGCGAAGCGCAAAAATCGCTGCGGCTGTTCGCGTCGCAGGTGATGCCGGCGTTCGCCGACGCGGCGCCGCCGCGGCAAGATGCGCCGCTGGTACAAGGCGCGACGTGACCCGTTCCGCCCGCTTCCTGCAAACAACCGGAAAAATGCAGGAGCCGCGCGAGCCGCGAACGTAGGGCGCAATAGCGTAGCGTATTGCGCCGCTGCCGCACGACTTTGGCGGAATACGCTTCGCTATTCCGCCCTACGCTAACTGCGCTGCCCAGCATCCGTGTCCCGGATGCGGTGCAGCGTGGAGCGCGTCAGCGCGGAACGGTGCGCCGCTGATCCGGGACCGTTGCAGGGACGGCGTGCGTGACGATCCACGCAAGTCGGGTTTACCCGACTTGCGCGCATTAAGCGCCGATCTCGGGTAAACCCGAGATCGGTGTCTGCAGCGCATCACTTCGTGCTGCGCTGCGCCCGGGACACGCACGATACACGCACGGCATCGGCCCGGGACGCTAAGTCTCCGGGAGGCCGTGCGACCCCTATTCACAATGTCAAACAGCCCGGCCCAAGGATGCCGTTGGCGCGGCATCCGGACCCGAACAACAGCTTTCCCGTCCCGTTACGGCCTGCGCGTTGCGCGCCCCGCTCCGGGTCTGCACCTTTTCATTTTTTCGCAACCACCCGAGCCCTTGCTTTGCAGCCCGCCCCCGAACCGAGGGGCGGCGGAGCGCCGGTCCGC
>CAVUAI010000001.1:0-140296 GCA_963739385.1 uncultured Alphaproteobacteria bacterium | reverse complement strand
GCTCGGTCAGCTTGTTGCCGAGGGGTGCGCGCCACCATGTCGGGGCTGCCGCCGGGAGCGGTCGGGATGATGATCTTCAGCGGGCGCACCGGCCAGTTGCCGGTCTGGGCGTTCGCGCGCGGCACCGTCGCAACGGCCGCAATGCTGGCAAGCAAGGTCCGTCGCGTCAGCGACATCTGTTCACTCCTCCCTCGGCCGCCGGTCTTGTTGACGCAGCCTTATCACCGCCGCCAGTTGCCGAACATGATCGAATTGTTGCCCATCACGCCCGCATCGTCCAGTAGACGGTTGCGAGCGGCACCCATGCGCTTTGCTGATTGCCTGCCGGGCACCCGACGCCGTATCGTCACGCCAAGAGGTCGGCATCTCGTTTTCCCATCCGCGGGGACACCAGGATGAATTCGCAAGCGCGCGTGTACGACGTTGGCGGCGTCCTGCTGGCGCGGCCTTTCAAGGCGCGCCGGCTCGGCCATTTCGCGCTCTGGCAAACCGATCTGGCGATGGCGCGCCGGCTCTACGTCGACGTGCTCGGGTTTCGGCAAACAGACGTGGTCGAGCGCAACGGTGAGCCGGTTGCGGTCTTCACCTCGCACGGCACCGATCATCATTCGCTTGCCGCCATTCATGCCTGCACCGCCGAGGGCGTCCGCAAGGCGCACTACGAGAACGGCGTGTTCGTCAACCAGATTTCATTCCAGGTCGGCACGCTTGAGGAAGTCGCCAATGCGCACGCGTATTTCGCCGAGCGCCAGGTCACCATCAGCCGGCTCGGCCGCGATTTTCCCGGCAGCAATTGGGCGCTTTACGTGCTCGATCCGGACGGACACCGCGTCGAGTTCTATTACGGCATGGAGCAGATCGGCTGGGACCGCAGGAGCAAGCCCGCCGCGGCCTATCTGCGTGCGGTGCGGGACGGATTTGCACTTCCGCAACCTGCTGAGATGACGGAAATCATGAACAGCGAGCGCAGCGGCATCGAGCTCGGCAGCGGCTTTCGTCCCGTGGAGGAGCTCCCGTACGACTATTGTGTCGGCGGCATCATGCTGCAGCGGCCGTTCAAGGTGACCAAGATCGGGCCGGTCCATCTGTTCGTCTCCGACCTCGATGCATCGGAACACTTCTATGCCGACCTGCTGGGCCTGACCAAGACCGAGGACGTCAAGTATCGCGGCCACCGCTGCGTCTTCCTGCGATGCGGCACGGATCATCACTGCATCGGCCTGTTCCCGATTGCACTGCGCGCCGAGCTCGGGCTCAATCCCGCAACGACATTGATGAGCATCGGCATCAGGTGGCGACTTACAAGCAGCTCAAGGATTGCATCGCCTTCCTGCGGGACAAAGGGCTGCGCGTCATCGACAGTGTCCCATTCGATCTGCACCCCGGCGTCGATTACGCCGCCCACGCCATCGGACCGGACGGGCACTGCATCATGCTCTATCACGCCATGGAGCAGGTCGGATGGGACGGCCGGCCGCGTCCGGCGGAGCAACGACGCCGTGTCAATTCTGACTGGCCGCAGACCCTCGATGCGGCGCCCGACACCTACGCCGACCAGACCTTTCAGGGACCACTGGGATAACGACCTAATCCGCGATCACGGCAATGGCATTGATCTCGATGAGATAGTCCGGCGACGTCATCTTGCAGATCTCCACCATCGTCGATGCCGGCGCCGGCGGCTTGAAATATTCGCGCCGCACTTTGTGGATCTGGTCGAAATGCTCCATGTTGCGGACATAGACGTCGACCCGGCAGATGTCGTCCATGTTGCCGCCGGCTTCCTCCACCGCCGCCTTGAGGTTCTCACAGACCTGCCGCGTCTGCGCTTCGATATCGCCGATGCCCGCGATCGTGCCGTCTGCCCGGCGCGACGTCATGCCCGAGATGAAAACCATGCGGCCGCGCGCCTCGATCATGGTCGCATGGGAAAAATGGCCAGACGGCTGTCGGATCTTCGACGAGGTGATCTGCTTCTTCGGCATCGGGTGCTCCTTGCAAAGGGACGTGACTGACGCGTGGGGACCGACGCGCGGGCGGCGATCGGAGGCCGTCCACCGCTCAAGGCGCGGCCGACTTGATCTCGATGAGGACGTTGCGATACTGCCAGTCGCTGCAGTTCAGAAGCTCGTGCGGGATGCCCGGCTCGCGCCAGATCACCTCTCCCGGCTTTTCATGCGTCTGCCGCACCCGGCCATCGTCGAACCGCATCTCGTTCTCGCCTTCCGTCAACGGGACGATCAGGTACGGCAGCAGGTGCTGGTGCCATGGCTGGCGCTGACCGGGCTCGAGCGTGACGCTCCACACGCGCACCGCTTCGTTTTCGAACAGGATCCTGTCTCCGATCGGTCCCAACGTTCGCGCGCCCGGCATCTCGGCAGCCATCATCGATCTCCTCTGAACTCTTGCACGCATCCGCGACCGACCACCGCGCGGTAGAGCTCCTCGGCCCGGCCGTTGCCCATGGTCGTGATTGCGGAAATATGATCGTCCGGACGGACGAGAACCAAGGTGTCGGTTGGGCAGCCCATGAGCTGGCGAAACCGGTCGCCGACGTCGAACAGCGAGCGGTCGCGCAAACCCGAATCGAGCGGGGCGTCGCGGTGCGAGACGACAAAATGCTTCAAGCCGGGAGTGCCGGTTGAGGGGACATGGGGCCGGCGCCTGACATCGGTGAAATAGAGCGCTACAAAACTGTCGTCGATGAGGTCGTGAAGATGAATCGGCCGGCCGTTGGGGCCATGCAGGACAGCGTCCGGGATACGGTCGCCGATGCGGAACGGTCCGCGGTCCGTTCTGACCATCGACCAGTCGCCGGCTTCGTCCACGCCCAGCCTGACGCCGAGCATCGTCCGCGTCAGCGCGTTCGCCCAGGCCGTGCCTGACATTGCCTTCACCGCGGCTGCCTGTCCGGCCATGTAGCGGTGCGCCGCCTGCGCCATCTCGCCGGATCCTTCGGCGGCGACCGGCCGCTGCTCGCGCGCGTAGCCGTCGAGCAGCGCATCGCCGGCCCAGCCCCGCGCCACCCACGCCAGCCGCCAGGGCAGGCTGATGGTATCGAGAATGCCGGTGTTGAGGCCGAGCGCCCACATCGGCGTGATGAGATGGGCGGCGTCGCCCATGAGAAAAACCCGCTCCTGCCGCCATTGCGTCGCGACGCGATGGTGAATGCGGTAGACGATGGTGTTGAGGATCTCGAGCGAATCGACGTTGCCGATGAAGCGAATGACCTTGTCGCGAAAGTCGCCCTCGCTCGGCTCGGGAACGCCGGGTCCGAGCGGATAGAGGAAGCGCCAGCAGTGCGGCTGGCGCACCAGGATCATCCACTCCTGCGGATCAGCGAAGTAGGCGAGGTACGGATAATCGCGGGGATTCGCCACGTCGAGATCGACCTTGACGTCGACCAGAAGGCAGCGGACGTCGGACGACTCGCCTTCCACCGGCACGCCGAGCTGCGAGCGCACCGTGCTGCGTCCCCCGTCGCAGGCCAGGAGGTAGGCGCCTTCGACCTCGCGGGCCCCGTCGGGCGTGTCGAAGGTCGCGATCACGCCGCCGTCGTGCTGGTTGAACGACGTCAGACGATGGCGCAGACGGAGCGCCCCCGGCCGGCGCACATCGATCGCCTGTTTCAGGATCGGCTCGAGGTGATGTTGCGGCATGTTGATGACGAACGGATAACGCGTATCGTCGCTGAGCAGCGCCGTTTGCACAGAGGGCCGCGCCGTGTTGGTCGCGCGCTCGACATCGCCGATCTCGTCGACCCGCAACGCCTTCGCGAGCACCTGGTCGGCAACCCCGTAACGACGGAACGCCTCGATCGTCCGCGTCAGGATCGTTCCCGCCTTGGTGTCGTTCGAAAGCTCCGCATCCTCTTCGAACAGCGCGAACGGCAAGCCGTAGAAGTCGAGCGCAAGCGCGGTCGTAAGCCCGACCGGACCCGCACCGACAATAATGATCGGCTTCATCCCGTGGATCATTGTGGGGCTTCCTTCGCCGCATAGGCGAAATCCCGGCTGATGATCGACGCCGTCATCGTCGCCTGATCGGAGAGCAGAAAGAGTAGTGGGCCGACCGCGTCTTCGGGCTGCCCGACGCCGACCGAGCCGCGCCAGCGGGCATCGTCCGCGACGGCATTGGCCAGCCGATATTGCGGGGTGTCGATCACCCCCGGGGCGATGAGATTGAAGCGCACGCGATCGGGCGCCACCTCCTTGGCCGCACTTTTGACGAACGCGATCAGCGCCGCCTTGCTCGCCGCATAGGCCGACGCCCCGGGCCAACCCTGCTGCGCCAATCCGGAGGTGAACGCCACGATGCTCCCGCTCCGACGCGCGATCATGCCTGCAATGACGGCCTGGTAACACCAGACCACGCCGTTGAGATTGATCTGCAATACACGTTCCCATTCCTGCGCGCTCATCCGATGTACGGGTGCGCGCGGCTGGATCGCTGCCGCGCAAACGAGGCCGTCGATCCTGCCGAAATCGCGCTCGACCTGCCCCAGAACCGCGAACACCTCGGAGCGATCGGAGACGTCGAGCCGACGCGTCGATGATCCCGGCAACATCGGACAAGCCCGCCATCGCCGCCGCGTCGACATCGCACACGATGACACGGGCGCCGGCAGCGGCCGCGGCGACCGCCAAGGCCCGGCCGATCCCATTGGCGCCGCCGGTCACTACGATCACGTCCCCGTCGGCCTCGAATTGTGCGCGCATCGACGGTGCCCTCCTAGCGCGATGCTTCAGCAGCTTGATGCCTCGGAGCCTCGCCCAGGAGTGCAGACCCGAGATCGGCAAGGCCGGCGCGAGCGGCGGTATCGAGGAGACTTCGCACGGTCTGGGGATCGAGGCGGCAGATGCCGCGGCTCGCCTCGCGCGTCGCCCAGACGAGTTCCCCCGGCGCGTAGACCCGCTCGACGCCCGGCGCGCGCTTCGACCTGCTCACGCGCGCCGCCTGGTCGCGCACGCACTCGCCGTAGCGCGCGCCGACCGGGAAATGCCCGGCATGAATCGCCAGAAAAAAATGCGAACAGCGGTAGGGATCGGCGGCGTCTCCGTAAAGCGGGCGGACCTCTGCTCCGACCGCGCCGTCGGTGAGCCCGCCGCACAGCAGGTCGGTGACGAAAGCGAGCCCAAATCCCTTGGGGCCCGCCGCAGGCAGCAGCATGCCCTTGATCGCCGCGGCGGGATCAGTCGTCGGCCTGCCCTGCGAATCGATCGCCCAGTCCGCGGGAATGGTCTGGCCGGCCGCCTCGGCCAGCCGGATTTTCCCCATGGCGGTCGCGCTGAGCGCCATGTCCGCCTCGACCGGAAACTCGCCCGCGGACGGAAGCGCGATGGCGATCGGATTGTTGCCGACCAGCGGCTCGGCGCCGCCCGGCGCCGGCATCAGCGGACGCGTGTTCGACAGCACGATGCCGACGCAATCGTGCTCGGCCATCATGCGGGCGTAGCGGCCGGCAGTGCCGAAATGAAAGCCGTTTCGCACCCCGACCGCGGCAAGACCAAGCTCCCGCGCGCGCGCGACCGCGAGCCTGACCGCTTGCCGCGCCGTCAGTTGTCCCAGCGCGTTGCCCGCATCGATCACGATCGCGGCGCCGCGGTCGCTCACGACCTCGCCGGCGCTGCGACGGGACACCGAGCCCTTCACGATGCGTTCGACGTACATCGGCAGCAGCATCACGCCGTGGGACGCCAGGCCTTCGAGATCCGCGGCGACAAGATCGGCGGCAACGACCTGCGCATCCTCGGCCGCGATGCCGACCGCCGCGAATATGTCGGCGACCGCGCGCGTGAGCCGCTGCGCATCGATTGCGACCGCGTCTGCGGGAGTGCGCCGGTCAGCCGCCATCAGCGGGCATCCTCGTCGTTGGCATACCACGACGGCCGCTGCGGGTAGTGCGGTCCGTCGTAGATCTCGACGACCACCGTCTCCTCGTGCGCGAGCGTCGGCCCATGCACGTTGCCCTTCGGATTCCAGTAGAACGAGCCGGCGGTCAAGGTGACGCCAGTCTTGGTGTACTCGTATTTACCCTTGAGGCAGAACATGAACTGGTTCGACGCGTGCAGGTGCGGCTCCGGGATGCTCGCACCCTTGTCGAACTTGATCAGTGCGATCGACGATCCGCCTTCTTCATCGCGCCAGAGCATCTTTTCCGAGACACCGGGCAGCGATTTCCTGCGCCACGGAATGTCGTTGCTCTGCAGCAGCACCTCGTCGAGGCTCGGCATGCCGGCGGGCATCGCCGTTGCGGGTTTCTGATCCGTCATCGTGATCTCCCGTTGTTTTTCTCCGAAATCATCCATTTACCCGAAGGGCGAAGCGAGCCGTACTCGCCGAATCCGCACGACTATCGGATGGGTGGCTCTCCGTAACGTCGTGTCGCATCCTTGACCTGCATCAGCCTGCCTTTGAGGCTGTCGATGTGCTCGCGCATGGCCGATGCCGCGCGCTCCCCGTCGTGCCGGGCAATGGCATCGGCGATCGCGACGTGCTGGCGCGTCGTCGCCTCGACATCCATGGTCTGCCACAGATGCAGATACCAGTATCGTATCGAGCGCTCATGCAGCTGCTGGGCGAAATCACTCAGCACCGAATTGCCCGAGTGTTCCGACAGCTTGCGGTGAAACGCGCGGTCGCAGGCGATGAAATCATCCAGTCCGGGGCCGCTCTTGGCATGTTTGGTGGCGGCGGCGAGCACCCGCAGCTCCTTTGCATCTTCGGCGGACACGCGCGAGGCCGCGGCCTTGGCAAGCTCTGCTTCGACGGCCGCGCGGGATTCGAGAATCTTGATGATCTCGGAGATGCTGTCGGGCAATACGATGACGCCCTTGCGCGGCATGATCTCGACCAGGCCTTCGAGCTCCAGCCGCTGCAGGGCCTGGTGCACCGGCGTCCGGCCGACCTGCAGCAGGCCGGATATCGCGGCTTCGTTGAGATACTGACCGGGCAGGAAGTAGAGCGTGATGATCTTCTCCTTGATCTCCTCGTAAGCCTTGGCGACCAGGGAGTTGTGCCTGGGAAGTTCCTTGCCTGCGGTCCTGGGATGCGCCGTCACGACATCCGGGACCGCCGCAATCTGCCGTGGTCGTGGGTTTCTTCTGCTCATTCGAACCTGCGAGTCGTTTGCGATGGTTGTCGACCTTCAGTGTCTCTCCGCCGCCGGCGGCAGCCATGGCGACATCATTCGCTCGCCCAATCCGACCAGTGCGTAGGCGAATATGCCGAGCACCGACAGGGCAAACAGAGCGGCGAATGCAAGCGGCGTGTCGAGCTGCGAGGTGGCGCTCAGCAGCAGGAAGCCGAGCCCTTCGCTCGAGCCGATGAACTCGCCGATGACCGCGCCGATGACTGCCAGCGTGATCGCGACCTTGGCTCCGGTCACGACGAAAGGAAGTGCCGCGGGCAGCTGAACCTTGAGGAAGATCTGCAAGGCCGAGGCGTTCAGGCTGCGCGCAAGCTCGAGCAGCTCCTTCGGCGTGGCGCGCAGCCCGGCGGCGGTGTCGACAATGATGGGGAAGAACGCCACCAGCCAGACGATCGCGAGCTTCGATTCAAGGCCGGTCCCGAGCCAGACCAGGATCATCGGTGCCAGCGCCACCTTCGGCACCGACTGCAGCGCGATGAGCAGCGGATAGAACATCAGGTTCAGCGGCCGGGAATTGGCGACCGCGACGGCGAGCGGGAGACCGATCACCAAGGCCAGCAGAAAGCCGTACAGCGTTTCCTTGAGCGTGATCCAGCCTTCGCTCAGCAGCAGATCCCCGCGGATGATCATCGAGCGCAGCACCTTGTCGGGTGACGGCAGCACCACGGTCGGGATGTTGCCGATCCAGCACGCGAGCGCCCACGCGACGATGATCAGCGCGACGCCGGCCAGCGGATACATGGTCTGCGAAAGGAGACGCGATCTCATGGTGGCGTCGCCTCCTCGCCCACCGGCGCGATGACGCCGAGCGCCTCGCTGGCGATCCGCTCCGCGGCGGTGAAGGCAGCGGTGAACCGCACCTTCTGGCTGCGCGGATAGGCGAGCGCGATGGGAACCTGCCTGACGACCCGCGCCGGCCGCTTGCTGAAAATCACGACCTTGTCCGAGAGATAGACCGCCTCGGAAATCGAATGCGTCACGAACAGAACCGAGGCCCTGGTTTCGTGGCGGATACGAAGCAGCAGATCGTTCATATCCATCCGGGTGAGCTCGTCGAGCGCGCCGAACGGCTCGTCCATCAGCAGCAGCTTGGGCCGGTGAACGAGCGCGCGGCAGAGCGCCACCCGCTGCTGCATGCCGCCGGAGAGCTGATGGGGGCGCGCCGACAGGAAACCGCTCAGCCCCACCAGATCGAGCAGCTCGTGGGCGTGGCGCCGCGCCGCCGCGTCGTTGCGCTTGAGGATCTCCATCGGAAACAGCACGTTGTCGAGCACGTTGCGCCACGGCATCAGGCTCGGCGCCTGAAACACGAAGCCGTAGTCGCCCATGGGCCTGGTGATCTCGCGCCCGCCGATCGCAACGGAGCCGGCCGATTTCGCAATCAGCCCGCCGACGATCCGCAACAGCGTCGTCTTGCCGCACCCGCTGGGCCCGAGCAGGGCGACGAGGTCGCCCTGCTCGAACTCGAAGCTGGCATCGTCCAGCGCCACCACGGGCTCGAGCGCTCCCGAGCCGAGCTCGTCGAGCTGAAACACCTTGCGCACGTTCTGAATCACCCCGAACGCCATGCGCGTGTCGAACCTCGCGTGCCTCGGGCCCGAAACTTGCCTTTAAGGGGACGGCCAAAGTCGCCGCCTTGTGTATCACGTGAAATATCTTATGATATTTCGCAGGTCAAATGCCGCCCATGCGATCTTCTGCGGCGCGGCGCGGACCCTTGGTCCGCAGACATCAGGGAGATGCAGATGTTTCGCAGGTTGATCGCACTCACCGCCGGGGCGTCATGCCTCGTGTCCGCGGCCGCCCAGGCGCAGGAGCGCGATCTCAAATTCGTCCTCGACTTCATCAGCCTCGGCCGCCATGCGCCGTGGTACGTGGCGCTGGGCAAGGGCTATTTCAAAGACGAAGGCCTCAACGTCACGATCATGCCGTCGAAGGGTACCGCCGACGCGATCCGCACGGTGGCGACCGGCGGGGCCGAGCTGGGCTTCATCGATATCCCGAGTCTCGTCGCCTCCGGCAGCGCCGGCTCGTCGGTCAAGATCGTTGCGGCCAACTATCAGAAGCCGCCCTACTGCATCTTCACCCTCAATCCCGGCGCCAACGTCACCGAGCCGAAGCAGATGGCGGGCCTCGAGCTCGGCTCGAGCACGGCGTCGTTCGTGCCGAAGATCTGGGCGGCGTTCATGGAAATGAACAAGGTCGACAGCAAGACGCTGAAGGTCGTCAACATCGACGCCGCCTCGCGCGTGCCGATGCTCGCGGCCGGCAAGGTGCAATCGATCGACCAGTTCATCATGAGCGAGCCCGCCATCCGCCGCGCGGTGACGAATGCAAAACCGGTCTGCCTGTTCGCGGGCGACTACGGGCTCGACATCTACGCCAATTCCATCGGCGTGTCGGAGGACTTCCTGACCAAGAACCCGGATGTGGTGAAGAAGTTCGTGCGCGCCGCGCTCAAAGGCTGGCAGGACGCCTTTGCCGACCCGGAGGAAGCATCGCGCATCGAGATTCAATCCGTGAAGGCGCTCGATCCGCAGATCGTGGTCGAGGAGATCAACATCCTCAAGCGCGTGGCGATCACGCCCGATGTCGAGAAGAACGGCTTCGGCACGATCTCCATGGACCGCATGAAGAACACCGTCGACTTCATCAACAAGAACATCGAGGTCTCCGGCGACAAGGTCACGGCCGAGCAAATCTACCGTCCTGGATATCTGCCGGAGACTCCGATCAAGCCGTAGGCGAGGCAGCCATTTCAGTGTAGGGCGCAATAGAGCGTAGCGTATTGCGCCGTTATCATGCGAATTGGCGGAATACGCTCGCTATTCCGCCCTACGCTGACAGCCTGAATACGTGTCCCGGATGCGGCGCAGCGGTGCACCGCTGATCCGGGACCGCCACCGAATGGAAAGGTCCCGGTTCTGCAGCGCATCCACGCAGTCTAGCTTGCGCAGACTGCGTAAACTTGTCTTCGTGTGCTGTGCTGCGCCCGGGACACGCACACAGAGCGCGCGGCATTGGCCCGGGACGCCAAGTCTCCGGGAGGCCGTGCGACCCCTATTCACAATGTCAAACAGCCCGGCCCAAGGATGCCGTTGGCGCGGCATCCGGACCCGAACAACAGCTTTCCCGTCCCGTTGCGGCCTGCGCGTTGCGCGCCCCGCTCCGGGTCTGCACCTTTTCATTTTTTCGCAACCACCCGAGCCCTTGCTTTGCAGCCCGCCCCCGAACCGAGGGGCGGCGGAGCGCCGGGAGGCGCCAGCCTTGAAATATGTCGCGCTCGTAGGGCGCGACGCCACGCTTGCGAGGCATGGGCCGTCCCGCGCAACCGGGACGCCGCCTCTCGGCGCTCCACCGTGGCGTTGTCGGCCCAGGGACCGCTTCCGTCTCCGGCGTTGCCGCCGGATGCGGTGCGAAGGCTCCACGCCGCCGGACAAACATGCCCGGCCGCAGCCCCGGGCGTCCCGTATCCGCGGTTACGAGCCGCGGTCGACGCCACACCCGCTCCGCCGTCAGGATCGTCTCCGGAGACGCCCCTCAATGAGCGAGTAAGGCCGATCTAGCATGACTTCTATACGTAGTCAACAGGTATATTCACGTAGTAGCGGAAAATTTCGTCCTCCGCGTCACACCCGGTAGCCGAAGATGCTGCAACCGGTGCGGCCTTCGATGTGGCGGCCGAACCGGTATTTCAGCTCCGGCCCGTCGAACGGCGGCTGCTCGAGCTTCTGCTCGGCGGCGGAAAACGGCGCGACCTCGAGCACGACGAAGGTATGGCCGGCAACGTTTGCAGCCAGCACCGCCGGACAGTCGCGCTCGAGCGCATCGAGCGTGCGAAACTCGAACACGCGCTCGAGGCCCATGGCGCGCGCCATCGCCGGGTAGTCGTTCCCGGTCGGGTTGGGCAGGTCGGCATTCGACGTCGCCCCGTAGACCCGGTTGGACACCAGGAAGTGGGTGAGATTGGGCAGGTTCATCTGGCGCTCGACCATCAGCATGCCCGGGTTCATGCAGAACGCGCCGTCGCCCATGAAGGCCCAGATCTTCAGCTCCGGGCGCGCCAGCGCGAGACCCGAGGCAAACATGGTGGAGAGGCTCATCGAGGCGTCGAGATAGAAGCTCGCCTCGCTGTCACGGGTCGCCGCCCACCAGGCCTGGCTCGAGTTGCCCGCGGAGGTGACGACGATCTGATCGGTGCGAAGGCGCGCGAGCGCACGAAAGCATTCGACGTAGTTCATGAGCGGGCGCCTCGCAGCAGATCGCGCGTGAAGATGACGGCCATCGGCCGCAGGAAGGTGCGGGTGTGGTGATAGCAGCGCGAGATCGCCGCGATGTCCTCGCTGCGGTCGATGATCTGATAGGGCATGTCGATCGCTTCGAGCACCGGGCGAAGATAGAGGCTGTTCGACACGTGGTGCTTGTGATGATCGCCGACGCCGCCGCGCAGGGTCAGCATCAGGAACAGGGGGATCTCGTAGGTATAGTTGATCTTGGTGATGGCGTAGACCACCGTCATGAAGCCGGACGCTCCCATCAGCGCGGCCGAGCCCATGGCGCCCATATAGGCGCCGGAGCACAGGCCGATCGCGGATTCCTCCCGGTTGACCGGCACATGCACGAAGCGATCATCCTGCTCGATCGTGTTGATCACGCCGGTCAGCCAGTTGTCCGGAAGCGAGGCCACCAGCTTCACGCCGCAGGCGGCAAGCTCGTCCGCGATCTGCCTTGCCGTGTCGGCCTGCTTGTCGCTCATGAATCCCCTGCCCTTCCGCGGCCTTCCGCACCGCGCAAGGCGCGCCAGACGGTTTCAGACGTGATCGGCAACCTGATGTCGCGCACGCCCAGATGCCAGAGCGCGTCGATGACCGCGTTGCCGATGGCCGCCGGCGCACCGATCGTCCCGCTCTCGCTGCCGCCCTTGACCCCGAGCGGATTGCTCGGCGCCGGACTGGCGATGAAGGTGGTCTCGAATGCCGGCAGGTCGTCCGCACGCGGCATGCCGTAGTCGAGGAAGCTCGCGGTCAGCAATTGCCCGGACGCGTCATCGTAGACGATGTGCTCGCACAGCGCCTGACCGATGCCCTGCGCCAGGCCGCCATGCACCTGGCCCTCCACGATCATGGGATTGATCACCACGCCGCAATCGTCCGCAGCATAGAGGCTGCGCAGCCGCACCGCACCGGTCTCCGGATCGACGAGGACCACGGCGAGATGCATGGCCTGCGGATCGTTGGTGTCGGGCGGATCGTAGAACTCGGTGACCTCGAGACCCGGCGCGCAGTCGGGCGGCAGCGTCGAGCCGTGATAAGCGATGTCGGCGATCTCGGCGAAGCGAATGGACCGGTCGGTGCCGCGCACCTTGAACATGCCACGCGCATAGTCGACGTCGGCCGCCGCGCACTCGAGGACGTGCGCGGCCAGGCCCAGCGCCTTGTCCAGCACCTTGTCGCAGGCGCGGTAGATCGCCGTCCCTGCCACCGAGGTCGAGCGCGCGCCCCAGGTGCCGTTGCCGAACGGGATCAGGTCGGTGTCACCCTCAATCAGGCGGATATCGTCGATCGGAAGGCCCAGCCGGTCGGCGGCGATCTGGCAGAACGTGATCTCGTGGCCCTGCCCGTGCGAGTGGCTGCCCGCCAGTACGGTCACCTTGCCGTCGCTGTGCACGCGCACGATGGCGCTCTCCCAGCCGCCGTGCAATCCGCCGCGCCTGGCGAGATTGGCGCTCGGTCCGGTGCCGGCCTTGTCGATGAAGGCGGCAAGCCCGATCCCCATCAGGATGCCTGTTCGACGCAAAGCGGCCTGCTCCCGCCGCAGCGCTGGGTAGTCCGCGAGCGTCAGGAGCTGCTGCAGCAGCGCCGGCGGATCGCCGGAATCGTACACGCGGCCGCCGGGAGCCGAATACGGAAATTCCGACCGCGCGATGAGATTGCGCCGGCGCATCTCGACCACGTCGATGCCGAGCTCGCGCGCGCCGAGTTCGAGCAGCCGCTCGTTGGTCCAGGTCGCCTCCGGCCGCCCCGAGCCGCGATAGGCATCGACCGGCACGGTGTTGGTATAGACGCCACGCACGCGCAGATGCAGGTGCGGCGTCTTGTAGAGCCCGGTCACCGTCTGCGGATAGGAATTGCCGGGGATGCTCGGCGCGAAATTGCTGAGATAGCCGCCGAGCGCCGCAACGGTATCGATCTGCATCGCGAGGATGCGTCCATCGCGATCGAATCCCATGCGCGCGACGGTATCGTGATCGCGCGCCTGCGCGTCGGAGAGGAAGGTCTCGGTGCGCGTGGCGGTCCACTTGACCGGACGCCGCAGCATCTGCGCGGCCCAGACGATGGTGGAGACCTCGACGGCGAAGTTTCCCTTCACGCCGAAGCCGCCGCCGACATCGGGGGAGATGACGCGAAGCTTGTGCTCGGGAATGTGCAGCGTATAGAGCGAAAGCCAGCGACGGAGGTAGTGCGGCTGCTGCGACGTCGCATAGAGCGTGAAGCGATCGGCCGCGGCGTCGTAGTCGCAGAGATACGCGCGCGGCTCGATCGGATTGGCCGACAGCCGGGTGTTCTCGAGCCTGAGCTCGACCACCTTCGCCGCCGCCGCCATGGCAGCCGCGGTCCTGTGAGCGGTCTCCGCGCTCGATCTCGAACACGAGATTGGTGCCGAATTGCTCGTGCACGAGCGGCGCGGCGGGCGCCACCGCCTGGCGCGGCGTCACGACGGCCGGCAGCGGGCTGTAGTCGATCTCGATCGCTTCGGCCGCCTCCTCGGCAGCGAACCGGCTCTCGGCGACGACGGCGGCGACGATATCGCCGACATGATGGACCTTGTCGCGGGCGAAGGCCGGACGCGGCGCGGCGTTCATCGGGCGGCCGTCGCCGAACGGCATGGGGTGCACGACCGTAAGCTCGCCGTGTCCGGCCCTGGCCCAATCCTGCGCCGTCAGGACGAGCAGCACGCCCGGCCGGGCGGCGGCGGCCCGTGTCGACAGGGCGCCGATGCGCGCATGGGCGTGCGGGCTGCGCACGAAGGCGCACCATGCCGTGCCGGGCAGAACCACGTCGTCAACGTAACGCCCCCTGCCCTGTACGAAGCGGACGTCCTCGCGCCGCCGCAGCGGCTTGCCGATATAGCCGTCCTGCGTTGGCAATCGGTCGAGCATCGCCGCCTCAGCCGAAGACCGGCGCGCCGCCGGCGGCCGCGCCGCGCGCTTCGAGCTTGCGGCAGAAATAATGCCAGGAATGCTCCACGTGGGCCGGCGTCATCATCTGGCTGTTGCGCCTGGCGCGCGTGGCGGCGTCCGGCATCGACGTGCGAAAGCCCGCCGCCTGGCCCGCGAGCTGGGCCTTGCAGGCCTTCTCGAGAAAAATCCCGACGCAGGTCGCGTGCGCGACCGACGTGCCGCAGAACGTGACCCCGTGGTTGGCAATCAGGACCGCGAAAGCGTTGCCGAGCGAGCGCGCAAGCGCAATGCCCTCGTCCCTGGTGGTGATCAGGGCAACCGGGTCGGCATGGCGCGGCACCTCGATGAAATAGTCGGCGTCGAGGCCGTAGGGCTGCAGCGGGTCGAGCGACGCCGAGAACACGCAGGCGTGGAACGGGTGGGTGTGCGCGACGACCTCGACATCCGGACGCAGGCGCAGAATTTCCGAGTGGATCGGCCACTCCGAATGCCGCCCTCCCGATCCCGCCAGTTGCCGCCCGTCCCAGTCGACGAGAACGAAATCGTCGGCGCCCACCACCTCGCCGAGGCCGACGCGGTTGCGCTTGAGCCAAAATCCCCGCCGCGCCGGATCGCGCAGCGAAAGATGGCCGAGCGTCATGTCGCCATGCCCCTCCATCTCCAGAATGCGGCAGGCGCGCGCGAGCTCGTCGAGCGTCCCGCGCAGGTCAGCCGCGAGGGCGAGGTCGGTCATCGGTCACTCCGGCGGAGGTGGCGCCGCATCGTCAGATCCCTTCGCGCTGCCAGTAGACCACACGGCGGCGCAGCAGGAGCAGCCCCTGGTCGAGCACCAGGCCGCAGATGCCGATCACGATGATCGCGGCGTAGACATTGGCAAAGGTAAAGCGCGTGCTCCAGATCGTGATGTAGTAGCCGAGTCCGATGGAATCCCCGATCATTTCCGTGATCACCACGACGATGATCGCCACCGGCAGCGCGACCCGCAGGCCGGAGAATATGCTGGGCAGTGTAGCCGGCAGGATCACCCGCCGCAGAACGGTGAGCGCGGCCTGCACCGCAATTCTGCGCGCTCCAGATCAGCCGAGTCTGCACCCCGCGAAAGCCGAAATAGCAGGTCACCACGATCGGGTAGAGGCATTCGAGAAAGGTGAATGCGATCTTCGAGGGCGTGCCGATCCCGAAGATGTAGGTGAAGACCGGAAACAGCGCGATCTTGGGGATCGGGTAGCCGAGAAAGAAGATCGGCTCGAACAGGTTGCGGATCGGCACCGAGCGGGCCATCGCGGCAGCGAACGGAATTCCGACCAGCGCCGCGAGCAGGAAGCCGGCAAGCGCCCGGGAGATGGTGACGCCGGCGTGAAAGACGAGGACGCCGTTCGCCACCTCGGTGACGAGCGCGGTCCATACCCGCTCCGGGCTCGGGAGCAGACGCGATTCCACGAGACCGCTGCCGACCACGACCTGCCACACCAGCAGCAGCAACGGGATCGAGTACCAGCGCGCCACCAGCGAGCGGGCCTGCGCCAGGGTCTTGGCCATCACCGCGCCACCTGTTCCTCGGTCCCGATCATCTGGCCCTTGAGCACGCGCGACCGGACCGCCAGCAGGATGCGGTCGCTCAGGAAGCCGAGCACGGCAAAGCAGACGATGCCGGCGAACATCAGATCGAACCGCACCCATTCCTCGCCGTAGGAGATGATGGTGCCGAGTCCCGCCTTCGAGCCGATCAATTCGGCCGCAAACAGCACGACGAAGGCGTGTGCGAGCCCGATACGGACGCCGCCGAACAGCTGCGGCGCCGCCGCCGGAATGATCACCCGGAAAAAGATCGTGCGCGACGGCGTTCCCATGTTGCGCGCCGCCCAGATCAGAAGCTTGTTGACGGACAGCACGGCATGCCGCGAGGCGACGAAGACCGGAAAGAAGCCGGAAAACGCGATGATGGCGATCTTGGATGCATGGCCGAGACCGAACAGCAGCAGGAACACCGGCAGGAAGGCGATCTTCGGGATGGAATAGAGGAAGGATACCAGCGGATCGAAGAAATGGCGCACCCCGGGCACGATTCCCGCGCCCAGGCCTACGATGATGCCGGCGACCGTTCCGAGCACGAAGCCGACCGAGACGCGGTAGAGGCTCGCAGTCATCGCCGCGAGCAGTTCTCCCGAGAGCGTGATCTCCCACAGCGCAGCGAGGATCGCGCTGGGGAAGGACAGGTAGCGCGGCAGCATGCCGGCGCTGCCGAACACCTCCCAGCTCACCAATACGGCGATGGGCACGATCCAGTGCTGGACCGAGGCCGAGGTGATCCTCACGCTTCCTCCAGCGCTCGCGCCTTGAGGACTTCGTCCCGCAGCAGGTCCCACACCTGCACCCGCAAGGCGAGATATTCCTGCGATTTGCGGTAATCGCCCGAACGGTCGACATTCGGAATCCGGATGTCGGCCTTGATGCGGCCCGGGCGGGCGGTGAACACGATCACCCGCGTGCCGAGATAGATCGCCTCGTCGATATCGTGGGTAACGAACAGCGCGGTCTTGCGCGCGCGCCGCCAGATCGACTGCAGCTCCTCCTGCAGCAATTCCCGGGTCTGGGAGTCGAGCGCGCCGAACGGCTCGTCCATCAGCATGATCTGCGGGTCAAGCGCAAAAAGCCGCGCGAGCGCGACGCGCTGCTTCATGCCGCCGCTCAACTGGCCGAGATAGAGATCGGCGAAGCGGGAGAGATGCACGAGATCGAGATATTCCGCCGCCCTGGCGCGGCACTCGCGTTTGCCCAATCCCTTCATCTCGAGCGGCCACGCCACGTTCTCGATGGCGGTCAGCCAGGGGAACAGCGAAAGCTCCTGAAACATCATGCCGCGATCGGGACCGGGCGGCCCGATCGGCTTGCCGTTGAGAAGCAGGCGGCCTCCCGTCGCCGGCTCGAAGCCGCCCACGATATGGAGGAAGGTGCTCTTGCCGCAGCCGGACGGACCCACGATGGAGACGAATTCGTGCTCGTCGATCGAGAGTGACAGATGATCGATGGCGGTCACGCTGCGGTTGTCGACGGTGAACGTCTTGTCGAGGTCGGTCACCTCCAGCAGCGGCATCGGCGCGAGTTTCCGGCCCGGGCTATTTCGGCAGATAGCCGGGATCGACCAGCGCCTTGACGTCGGCGTTCTTCTTCTGGAACCCGGCCTTGATCTGCAGCGCCTGCATCTTCTCCAGCGCTTCGACGTCGACCTGCAGCGTCGGATCGCGATAGTAGTCGTTCATGGTCAGATACACGTCGGGGCTGACACGCACCATCTTGTTGTCGATCAGGAGCTGCCGCGCCTCGCGCGGCTTCTCCAGGTAGAACTGGGTCGCAGCCTTGAGGTCGCCGACGAAGGCGCGGAGCGCATCGGCATTCTTCTTGAGGAACTCATCCTTCCCGGTGATGACGATCAATTCCTCCTCGAACGGCACGCCGTACTTGGCGTCGAAGATCTTGCGCACCTTGATCTGCTTTTCCGCCAGGGCGGCGAATGGCTGCGGGAACTGTCCGACGTCGATCTTGCCGGCGTCGAGCGCTTCCTGCATCGCCGGGAACGGAACCGGCGTGATGGTGACGTCGGTTTCCGCAAGCCCGTTCCTCTCGAGGGCCGTCTTCAGCCACAGGTGACCGGAGGTGTAGAAGCCGTTGATGCCGACGATCTTGCCCTTGAGATCGGCCGCAGACCTGACCGGCGAATTCTCCTTCACGTAGAAGGTGGTGCTGAAGCCGCGCGGGCTTTCGCGCGAGATCGAGGCGATCATCTTCGCCGCCACGCCTTCGGCTGCCGCGAAGATCACGCCGTTGGCGCTGCTCGAGGCGAGGTCGATGGCGCCCGCCTCGAATGCCTGGCCGCGCTTGTCCGAGCCGGTGAACCGGGTGGCATCGAGCTTGTAGGCCTTGCCCTGGCCGGGGGTGAGCTCGGGCTTGGCAACCATCAGCCAGAGAGGTTCCTCCGCCGCGGTGCCGTAGCCCGAGGCGCAGCGTGACCGGCTGGGCGAATGCCGCGCTCGCCGTCGCTGTCGCAAGCACGGCAAGGCACGTCATCGCCCGCAGCACGGCCTTCATGTCAAAAGCGTCCATGTCGAGTTCCCGTTTGGTGAGCGGTGATCCGAGCGAGATGTCCGGCCGAAACCCGTCGCGCCCCTTGACCGCTCATTGCGGCAAGTAGCCGAGATCGACCAGCGACCTGACGTCGGCATTCTTCTTCTGAAATCCGGCCTTGATCTGAAAGGCCTGCATTCGTTCCAGCGCATCGGCGTCGATCCGCAAGGTCGGATCGCGGTAGTAGTCCTGCATCGTCATATAGACGTCGGAGCTGACCCGGACCATGCGGGCATCGATCAGGAGCTGGCGGGCCTCGCGCGGCCTGTCCAGGTAGAACCGCATCGCCGCGGTGAGATCTTCCAGCAGCGCGCGCACCGCGCCGGCGTTCTTCCTGAGGAACTCGTCCTTTCCCACCAGAACGGTCAGCTCTTCCTCGAACGGCACGCCATACTTGGCGTCGAAGATCTTGCGCACCTTCATCTGCTTTTCCAGCAGCGCCGCGTAGGGTTGCGGAAACTGTCCGATGTCGATCCGTCCGGCATCGAGCGATTCCTGCATCGCCGAGAACGGAACCGGCGTGATCTTGACGTCGGTGTCGGCAAGTCCATGCCGGTCGAGCGCCGCCTTCAGCCAGAGATGGCCTGAGGTGGAGAAGCCGTTGATGCCAACGGTCCTGCCCTTGAGGTCCGGCACCGATCGGATCGGCGAATTTTCCTTGACATAGTAGCTGGTGCTGAAGCCGCGCGAGCTTTCGCGCGAGATCGAAGCGATGAACTTGGCGGTAATGCCTTCGGCGGCGGCGAAGATCACACCGTTGGCGCTGCCCGCGGAAAGGTCGATGGCGCCGGCCTCGAATGCCTGGGCGCGCTTGTCCGAGCTGGTAAACCGGGTGGCGTCGAGCGTGTAGGCCTTGCCGTAATGCCTGGCCAGGTCGGCCTTGGCCACAATCAGCCACATCGGCTCCTCGGCCGCCCCGCCGTAGCCGAGGCGAAACGACACCGGCTGTCCGCGGGCTGGGACAACGCCCGCGCTCGCGACGGCGAGAACGCATGCCATGACCAGTCCGCGCCGAGCGAGCCGGGACCGATCGTGCAGCGTGCTCGCAGGTTGCATCCATGGCCGCCGACGCGCACCGGCCGAACGGTCACCGGTCAAGCCTGCAGTCAGCGACATCCTGCCGATCATGCGCGCAGTTCAATTTTGAACGATCAATTCGGTAATGAAAGGGTATCGACTCGACCCATCACTGCAAACACATTTTTTGCGCAGCCGACGGCTGGAAAATGGTCAACGTCGTCGCACCCGTGGCGTCGCGGTCGCGACAATCTCGGAGGTCATCGTCCGCGAAAGCGGACGATGCAGTATTCGCCTGACCTGCGTTGCGGGAGCCGCCCGGGTTTCAAGGATCGGGCGCGGGCTACTGGATGCCCGCGTGCGCGGGCATGACCACGGAGATTGCCGCGTCCGTGGCGACCTTGTCGCGGCTCAGAAAAACGCCAGCGTGCGGATCTCGATGCTCTCGCGCGGCCGCGCGTTGGGCGGCGAGGTCGGATCCTCGAACGCGGTATGGGCGGACCAGCGGGCGCGGCCGTCCTTGGCCGAGTCGTAGACCTTGAACACCAGCGCCTCCTCGCGCCGCATGCGCGGCAGCCAGTACCACTGGTGCGCGGGATTGTAGGTGATGGCGTAGGTCTGGCCGACGCGGTTCGGATAGCGGCGCTCGTTCACCACGAAATCGTCGGCCGATATGCTGCGGGCATCGCAGATCGCGAGCGGGAAGCTCTCGACCGGGTGGCGGATCGGCCGCCATACCTGCACGATGGCGAAGCGGCGCTGCAGCAGGTCGTCGGCCTCCTCCGGCAGGAGGTCGCGCACGCGCTGCGGGCCCGACCACTCGGTATAGTCGTTGTGGACGCGACGCACGACCTCGCGGATCTTGCGCGCCTCGCGCTGCTCGTCGTCGGCGGTGCGCAGCGTATGATCGAACACGACCACGCGCGACGCGCCGCTCTCCTTCTTCACCAGCGCTTCCATTTCCGGGTAGTAGACCTTGCGCACCTGGTCTTCGTCGAAGAAGTCGGCGACCTTGGTGTCGTGGCGGACGAAGCGGAAGCCGTCGCGGTCGAGCGCAAACGGCTCGGCGTGCAGTCTCGCGTTGTGAATGGTCACCTGGCGCGGGTCGACGGTGCCCCCGGTGCGCACATCGGTGCCGCCCGGTCCCGCCGTTTCGGTGAACAGCTTCTGGCCGTTGTTGAGAATATAGTTGACCGTGGCCTCGATGGATTCGTTGACGGTTTCACGCTCGATGACGTCGACCATGGGCAACTCCTTGGCTCTTCGATTCGGCGCATTCGAATTTGCGCCCGGCATTCCCGGCGCCGCGTCGAGATCGACCTCGCGCGCCGTCCACCCCGATATAATTTCACGTTCGCAACGTCACCACCATAGGCGCCGCGACCGCGCGTGGATGTGATGGCGCGGAGAGGGGACGACCGCCCGCACGGCCAAGCGTATCCGAAAATTCCTCCCGTCGGCCGGAAATGCGGAAAGTTGTTCCACGCGCCCTCTGCGCAACAGGGCTCGCGGCAACCCAGGAATGACCGACTCACGGTCGCGAAAGAGCGGGAATGTCGCTACCATTCGGACCGGTTCGGGTGG
The DNA here is from genome assembly GCA_963739385.1 of uncultured Alphaproteobacteria bacterium. GTDB lineage: Bacteria > Pseudomonadota > Alphaproteobacteria > Rhizobiales > Xanthobacteraceae > VAZQ01. The sequence continues at coordinate 119,243 of CAVUAI010000001.1, read as the reverse complement.
CCGTTGAGGATTTCTGGCAGATCCCGGCGGACGACAAGCCATAGGGAGGTCTGAAACATGCGTAGCGCGCAAGCCGCTCTTGCATTCGTATTGTCCTGCGCTTTCTGTGCTCCGCTACCAGCCCGCGCCGCCGACCCGCTGCCGCGCGCCAAGCCGGAGGCGGTGGGCATGTCGAGCGAGCGGCTCGCTGCGATCGGCAAGCTCATCGATTCCGAGGTTGCGCGCGATCGGCTGCCGGGCGGCGTGCTCGCCGTCGCGCGCCGCGGCAAGCTCATTCATTTCGAGGCCTACGGCTACCTCGACAAGGCAGCCGGCATCCCGATGCGGACCGATGCGATCTTCAACATTGCATCGATGACGAAGCCGATGGCAGCGGTGGCGGGCCTGCAGCTCTACGAGCAGGGACGGCTGCTGATGGACGATCCGCTCTCGAAATATTTCCCGAAATTCGCAAACATGTCGGTCGCGGTGATGGACGTGAAGAAGGAGAACATCATCGACCGGGTCCCTGCGGCGCGCAACATCACCGTCCAGGACCTCTTCCGGCACACCTCGAGCCTCGTCTACGGCGGTCGCGGGACGACGGCCGTGCACAAGCTCAATCCGGAAGGGAGCACCCAGGCGGCAGTGGCAATGACGGGCGCCGAATTTCTCGACCGCTTGAGTTCGCTGCCGCTGCTCTACCAGCCGGGAACGGTCTGGGACTACGGCTTCGGCCTCGACGTGCTCGGCTTGATCGTGGAATCGCTCTCGGAGCAGTCGCTCGACCGGTACCTGCAGGAGCAGGTCTGGAAGCCGCTCGGCATGGACGACACCCATTTCGTGATCCCGGCCGACAAGACCGCGCGTTACGCCAAGGCGCTGGCGGTCGATCCGGAAAGCGGGCGTCCGCAGTCGCTGCGGCCGCTGACGGAGCCGACGAAGTTCGCGTGCGGCGGCGGCTGCACGGCCTCCACGGCGAGCGACTACATGCGCTTCGCGCTCATGCTGGCGAACAAGGGCAGCTACGGCGACCGGCGTATCCTCGGGCGCAAGACGGTCGAATACATGACCTCGAACCAGCTCGCGCCCGACGTGCGAAACATGATCGGCGTCACCGGCGACCCGACCAGGGCCGACTACGGCTTCGGGCTCGGCGTGGCGGTGCGCACCACGCCCGGCATCGTTCGCATGATGGGGTCGGTGGGCGATTTCTCCTGGCCGGGCGCCAGCGGCACCAACTGGTGGGTGGACCCGCAGGAGGAGCTGGTGGTGGTGTGGATGGCGCATTCGCCGGGTTCGATCCGCTGGAAGTACCGGCAGATGATCAACGCGCTGGTCTACCAGTCGATCATCGACTGAGCGGGCCGAGGAGAAACGAAGTCCGCTTTCGCTCCCCGGCGAGGAGGCCGCGATGCTCATCCCACGCCGGCTACTGTTCGGCGACCCCGGCAGATTCATCGTCCGCATCAGCCCGGACGGACGGCGCGTGGCCTTCCTGGCGCCGGTCGATGGCATACTCAATCTTTGGGTCGGCCCGATCGACGACGTGGAAACCGCGCGGCCGCTCACGCGGGTCACAGATCGCGACCTCGGCCCCTGGCTGCTATGGATGCACAACAACCGCCACATCGTGTTCTTCCGCGAGCAGGGCGGTGACGAGAACTGGCAGGCCCACCGTATCGATCTGGAGACCGGCGATGTTCTGCCGCTCACCCCGGCACCGGGCGTCACCTGCTTCATTCTGCAGACCTCGCATCACTTTCCCGACGAGCTGCTGATCGCGCACAATGAGCGCAACAAGCGCTTCTTCGAGATCTTCCGCGTCAACGTCGCCACCGGCCGCAATACGCTGCTGCAGGAGAACGACCGCTTCGTCGGCTTCTTCACCGACCCGCAGTTCCAGGTCCGCTTCGCGCTGCAGACAACGAACGACGGAAGCTGGGAATATTTGCAGCGCGGGGCGAACGGGGACTGGAAGCCGTTCGCGCATGTCGACATGGCTGATGCCATGAGCACGCGCCTCATCGAGTTCAGCGACGACGGCAAGGAGCTCTACTGGATCGATGCCCGCGGTCGCGACAAGGCCGCGGTCGTTGTGCAGGACATGGCGAGCGGGACGACGCGGCTCATCGCCGACGACGGCAAGGCCGACGTGGTGGAACTGGCGCTCGACCCCATGAGCTATCGGCCGGTCGCCGCGGCTTCGGTCTTCACCCGCAAGCGCTGGCAGGTGATCGATCCGGCCTACGCCGACGACTATGCCCGTCTCGCGCAGGTTTCGACCGGCGACCTTGCAGCGGTGGACTTTTCGGACGACGGGCGGAGCTGGGTGGCATACTACGAGCAGGATGCAGCGCCCGGGCGGTATTTCCACTACGATCGCACGACCAAGAAAACGCAGTTCCTGTTCACGCGCCGACCGGCGTTGGAGAACGTACCCCTGGCGCCGATGGAGCCGGTGGTGGTGCGGGCGCGCGACGGGCTGGAGCTGGTCTGCTACCTGTCACGACCGCCCGGGGCGAAGAAGGGCGAACCGCTGCCGCTGGTGCTGTTCGTGCACGGCGGCCCGTGGGCGCGGGACAGCTGGGGCTTCTACCCGACGCATCAATGGCTCGCCAATCGGGGCTACGCGGTGCTCAGCGTCAACTACCGGGGCTCGACCGGCCTTGGGAAGGCCTTCGTCAATGCCGCCAATCTCGAATGGGCCGGAAAAATGCACGACGACCTCATCGACGCTGTCGACTGGGCGATCGCGCAAGGCATCGCCGACCCGGCGCGCGTTGCCATCTACGGCGGCAGCTACGGCGGATATGCCGCGCTGGTCGGCGTGACCTTCACGCCGGAGAAGTTCGCCTGCGCCGTCGACGTGTTCGGCATCTCCAACCTGGTGACATTCCTCAACACCATCCCGGACTATTGGCGACCGTGGCAGACGCTGTGGAAGGCGCGCATGGGCGACTACACCACCGAGGCCGGCCGCCAGTTCCTGCAGGAGCGATCGCCGCTCAACCGCATCGACCGCATCGTGCGTCCGCTTCTCATCGGCCAGGGCGCCAACGACCCGCGGGTCAAGGCATCGGAGTCCGAGCAGATCGTGGCGGCGATGAAGCAGCGCGGCATTCCGGTCACCTACGTCTACTATCCCGACGAGGGCCACGGTTTCCGGCGGCCGGAAAACCGCCGCTCGTTCACCGCGGTGGTGGAGGCGTTCCTGGCCAAACATCTGGGCGGGCGGTGCGAGCCGGTGGGCGATGATTTTGCCGGCTCGACGATCGAGTTCAGGGCGGGACGGGAGCTGATCCCCGGCATGGGATGAAGCAATCAGGGCGTCCGGGAGATGGGGCCTCAATCCAAAATCATGCCGCAGGGCCAATTCTCGCCGCGAACCTGCGTCAGTCGAAGGCGAGGACGCGGCCGAGTCCCCGCGAATGAGCAGCCGGTAGAAAAAGGCCCGGGAGACGCTCCCGGGCTTTTCGCGTCTGAGAGTCGTCGGCCTCAGTAGCCGCCGTGACGGGAATTGAACTCGCGCTCCAGGTCGAACTGAACCTGCGGGTCCGGATCGGAGCCGAGATAGACGCCGCCCTGATATACGGACCGATCTTGCGCCGCCGGTGCGGCATGATGCGAGCCGTTGTGTGCAGCGGTCCGGGCAAGGGCCGGCGATGCCATGACGGCAACCGCGAGCAGCGCTGTGGCAATGACGGTCTTCATGACACGTCTCCATGGTTTGAGTTGGACGCCCGTTGCCGGGCGTGGTCGCCTACAAATGGTTGCCGCGTTGGGAAAAGCCGGGGTCGAGTTTGCGCAAACTTGTCGGGAATTGCCGCAATCATCGACCCACAGTCGGGCATGGCTTCCTGGCCGCTCGATGGGTGGACATCACGCACGCCGCAGCGATCCCAGTGAGCCCAACCTCAAGCGCGGCTGGAGCCGTTCGGCTCGCAACATCGGTTTGAGATTTCAGGGACTTGTTCCCAAGGGAGGCTAGCTCCCGGTAGAGCATCGGAGGGGGAAACAAGCCCTTCGCAGCCCCGCGGTTGAAGGAGCTGTTCTCGGCCGGCGACGCGCACGCCGCGCAGGGTCACGGCGAGGTGGACCTGACCGGGATTCGAGACCGGGCTGCGCGGAAAATTCCAGTTCATCCTGCGCAAGGACATGAAGCTCACTTGGCCGCGCGCCGAGACGCCCACCCATTGGATAGTGATGGACTGCACCCGGACCTGGACGAAGGAATGAAGATCACTGCAATGGCGGACTTGAAAACTAGCCCCGCGGTGATGACACTGCGGGGCCTGCGTCCAACTCGAGAGAATGCATCGGCGCATCAAACCTTCTGACGACGGCGATCACCCGGGCTCTTTGGAACTCCGCTGGGGCGGTTGCTGGGCTGTTGCCGCTGGCAAAGCATAGAAAACATTGGGCATACAAACATGATTGAAAGAGGATGGCATCGTGACAAATACCGACATCTTTGGCGTAAGGATTCCAGATAGCAGAATTGCGCGCGAGATAACGCAGCTCATTCGCGACACCGAGAGCGATGTGCTATTCTACCATTCCACGCGGGTTTATTTCTGGGGTGCTTTGACCGGAAAACGGAACGGCCTGACGTTTGATCCAGAACTGCTTTACGCCGCTGCCATGTTCCACGATATCGGCATCACGCACGGCTACCACGAAAGTCAACTACGCTTCGAGGTGGACGGCGCGAACGCCGCGCGCGATTTTCTGCGAGGTCATGGGATCTCCGAAGGAGATATCGAGAAAGTTTGGCTTGCCATCGCCCTCCACACGACCCCAGGCATCCCGGAACATATGCATCCGGTGATCTCCTTGGTGCAGGCTGGAGCCGGAATGGATATGGCGGGCCGCAACTATGACCACTTCACGGATGAAGAGCGTGAGGCTGTGCTTGCCGCCTATCCACGTAGCCACGACTTCGGGCATGAAGTCATCGACGCATTCTATGACGGGATGAAGCATCGGCCTGACAGCACATTTGGCACCTTCAACGATGATTTTCTCGCATTCAAAGATCCTGACTTTCAGCGCGGAAATCTCTGCAGCATCATTTTAGGCTCACGCTGGGAGCGGTGAAGCGCTCCTTCAGGCTGTTGGCCCGATCTCAAAGGTTGGCGAATAACGGGTTGGATGGCGCCGAGGCGGCGCCCAACGGCCTCTCTGGCGTCTCGCCGCAGAAGCCTTTCGATACCGTTTCCCGAGATAGAACATTTTTTCTACCTCCTGAGCCTAGGCCTGGCCTTCAGCCGTTTACTTCGAGAACGATTTTTCCCCGCTGATGCGGTGCGCCGGCGAGCATCTCGTGAGCGGTGCGCACATCGTTCAACGGCAGGAGGGTGCCTACATGCGGGGTCAGCTGTCCACTGGAAAATAGCCTTGAAATGCCGTTCAGCCGTTCCGTGGTCACCTCAGCGTAGAAGAATACTGAGCGCGCGTCGGGTCGCTCCGCGATAGGGTCAGTGGACACGACAGAAACAAGAACTCCACCGGATTTCATGACGCTGTACGAGCGTTCCCGCGTTTCTCCGCCAACTGTGTCAAGTACTAGATCAATAGGAGGCACGGCATTCTCGAATTTGCCTGCTCGATAATTCACGGCCGTTTGGCTGCCAAGGGCTTTGACGTACTCGATGTCCTTCGAGCTTACGACGCCAACTACCTGCAGGCCTGCGCTCACCGCGAGCTGAACCGCATACGCACCGACATTTCCAGTGGCTCCGAGAATCATCACAGTCTGATTAGGTTTCGCGTTTCCATACTCAAAGAGCATCTGCCAGGCGGTGACCGCAATCACGGGAGCTGACGCTGCTTCCACATGCCGTAAGCGCGAAGGTTTCAGGGCCACCATATTGGCATGGGCGACGGCATATTGTGCGTTTGCTCCGCAAAACTGCGGGTTGGTGACACCATAGATCTCATCACCTTTCTTGAATTCACTGACGCTTGGTCCTGCCTCTTCCACCACTCCTGACAAGTCGGAGCCGAGCGTAAGCGGCGGGGGCGGACTCACTTTGCTTTTGCCCTCGCGAATGAGCGCGTCCCATGGTCCAACTCCCGAAGCGGCGACCCTGATCAGAAGTTCTCCTGCCGCTGGAGCCGGACTAGGCACCTCCTCAACGACAACTACATCTGGTGCGCCAAAGCGATGGATTGGGCCGCTTTCATATTTGGGCCTCCGTTAAGATCCCGTCGCACTCGTTCGGACTGCTGCGCGCGTGCGGCGAGCGGCCCGGCGATAGCTGCACTGCCGAGGAATGCGATGAATTGCTGCATGACCCCTCGACCGGCTTGACGAAATTGCTCGCTGCGCTGATACGCGGCGCGGACCCCTCCGCGAGCGTTCCTCGCCGTCGATCAAGACTATTTGCGCAAGACCGGATGCAGCACCGCAAGATCCATCAAGCGCGCAGGAGTGCCTCGCGGCCAAAGTGCACACATATTCAAGCGCGCGCATCCAAGCGTGATCACCTGACGTATGATCGTTTTGGAACATGATCACCTGGCGCAAAGGCTCGAACGAGGAGAACGACGATTCATACCATGTTCCAAGATGGCTCTCGCCGCTCTGTTGATCCTTGGCTCCGCGTCGCCGGTTCTGGCCCAGACCCGCGGAGCCCATCAACGTCGCCCGGTTGTCCGGACGGCGCCGCCCGTATACGAACAGACCACGAAGCCTGCCGTGAAGCCGTTCACGGCCGAGGAGAAGGCCTGGTTCGACCGGGCGAGCCGGGTCTTCTGAGGGATAACAGCCGACGAAAGGTCTAGACGACGCGCTCGCGGGCGACCGCGCGGCAGTCCATCTCGTATTCGAGCTCGCGCACCGGCGGCCGGGCATAGTGCCAGGTGAGCCCGGAACGGGCGGCGCCGCGGCGCACGATCTCGTCGGCGAGGAACGGATGCAGGTCGTGCACGGTGTAGACCTGCGTCGCGGTGGTGTCGGCCCAGCCGAAGCCGAGCGCCGTCAGCCGCCGCTCCATCTCGCCGAGCACGTATTGCGCCTTCTCGCGCATCGCCGGCGCGTTCACGTCGCCACGCCGAATGATGCGCTCGCTGTAGCTGGCACTCCCTTCCCGCGCCTCGGCGCTGCCCGCAATCACGACGCTGGGCGCGGCGTCGGCCTCGGCGACGGTGAAGGAAAAGGCGTGAAAGGACGGCTCTGGCGGCGGATCGATCGCCGGGCAGACATTGCTGCGCGCGACCGGGTTCACCTTGCCGTCGAACAGGCCCCATTTCTCGAGCGTGACCACGTAGACTTCGTTGAACGCGCGGAAGCCCTGCTCGGTGAAGGGCGCCGGCGAGCGCAACTCGCAGGCGCAGAAGGCGGTCAGCGGGCGGCCGGCGGCGGTGATGATGCGCTCGATCTGCTCGAAACCCCGCGCCAATGGAACCGGCGCGCGGAAGCGCACGCGCTCGATCGCATGTCCCGGCAGCGCCGCAGCGCCGGCGGAATACTGGAATACGCTCGGTATGAAGCGGTAGCCGCCGGCTGAAAAATCGACTGGCCCGGCCATGGTGCTCTCTCCCCTGCCTGGATGCGGTCTCGCACCGCGAGACCAGGGCGTGTACTCATTAACACGCAGATTGGAGTCCGCTTTCGGGGGCCAAACCAAAAAAATGGCACAATCCGAGTTTTTCCGGTTTTGACCCGACGCGGACATAAGTGACTGCTTTGTGCTGCGATGCACGGCCCCTTGCTCAGCAGCGTTGCGAAGGTCTGTTCCTTGAGGTGAAGCAGACATTGCCGCTCTGCGGTCGAAGCGACGCGATTGACCCATCTGCGACATCGGCGCCCCATTTTTGTTGTGATGCACGATGCGGTATCCTTCGCAGCACGGCGACTACTGGAGGACAATGATGAGAACCCGATCTACCGTAGCGGTATCAATGCTGGCGGCGGCAGCACTTGGTGGCGCTGCTGTCCAAGCTCTGCATGCGCAAGCCAAACCGCCCGTTTATATGATCGCCATCAACGATGGTCAGTGACCCGAATGGCTACGCAAAAGAATACGTTCCGCCTGCTCAGAAATCGGTCAAAGATCATGGTGGCGAGTATGTCGCGGCAGGACCAGCAACACAGGTTGCGGGAAACCTACCTAATGGCGCAGTCGTGATCATTCGCTGGGAAAGCGTGGAGGCGCTGCAAGGTTGGCGCAATTCTCCCGAATTTGAGGCTGCACTCAAGGTTGGCGAGAAATACGCGAAATTTAACATCGTCGCTGTCACTGGCGTAAGACAGTAGTCGCGATTGAGCATCGCGGTCTTCCAAGTCCCAGATTCTGCCGCGCCGACCAATGTCCGAAGTTGTGCTGTGACGCTCCTCCACCGCACGTGAGTCTTTTTCTTTTCTCACTATTTTAGGAGCAAACATGCAAACTGTTATTACAATTTTTAATCGCCAAGTCTGTCTTTCAAGTGCACGGCGTTGATGCTGCCGGGCAGTGGTCGTGCGCCGTCAGTTGAAGCGTCGCTACGTCCTGGCGTTCTTCTAGAAGTTGCACCATGCCTAATCGGCATCGAGGCTTGCGCCTCATCGCACTATTGGTCGCGTGAGCTCCAGGCACTTGGCCACACCGTGCGACTGATGTCACCTGCCTACGTGAAGCCCTACATCACACTGCAGAAGAATGAGCCACTGACGCAGAGGCCATCTGCGAGGCGGTCAACAGAGACAACATGCGGTACGTATCAACCAAGACACCCGAGCAGCAGAGCGGCCTGGTGCTCCACCGCATAATATAAAGGGGTAGAACGGACTCAAGGCCGACATGCCGCCACGGCCGAGTCTGACCCGGAGCGACGTCAACCCTGCAGAGGTCATCGGAGCGGCCGGCTCAGCGAGCTAGTGCCTCAGCTGTTTGGTGTGTCAGGGGCCAACAGGGTGTAAGGATAGCGGGCATACACAAGATTGGCACCGCTGGCGCCCAGCAGTCCTTCCATCTTCTCGGCTGTTTTCTCGATCACACTGCGCGGCTGGCCGGCCTGAACCAGGCCCCTCAGCTCGATTAGCGCCTGAGTGGCGTCGTCCAGACGCCGTGCCAGGACTGTTGCAACGTAAAGGAGCGCGATCGGGTCCACCCTGAGTAGGGTGGCCGCATCGGCGACATAAAACTGTGAGGCCTTCAGCGCACGTACATCCGCCATGTGCGGCTGATCGAGAAGCACGGAAAGTTCGCCGAACACGGCACCGGGCTCCGTCACTGTGGTGATCTCGATGCCTTCCTTGAGGACCGCGACCATGCCCTTCCTAAGGATCAATAGCCGGCCGGTCGTCGAGCCGGCAGCGACCACGGTCTCGCCGGCCTGGTAGCTTGCAATCGGAAAGCCGGCGAGCTTCCTCCGGAATTCGGAGATGTTGGGAATTAGGGGCATGGGCTGCTCGGCACTCCGTTCCGCGTTTCAGATACGACCTTCCCACTTTCTCTATTACATCGACTAGCCAGGCACATGGAGCTTGTGCATCGAGTCGGCGAGCACCAAGCGAGCTGTCGGGGCCACTGAAGTTCGATGTCGTCATCAATCCAATGGCCCTGCGCAGGCACATCAGAAGCGCGGCACAAATCCGCTGGCGGTCGTCTCAATGCGACCGGCGAACGGCGCGCCGACATGCGCAGGCAGGACCAGCGCGCCGCTCGCGGCGCAAATGTCGAGCACGCTGCGGCGGCTCACCCGCGCCTGCGCCGCATCCGAGTTTTTCGGGAAATTCCAGTGCGGATAGTAGACCTGCAGCAGATGGTGGAACACGTCGCCGATGAAGAGCGCCTGCGCGCCGGCGCTCTCGAGCCTGAACACGACGTGGCCGGCCGAATGGCCCGGCGCCGGGATGATCTCGATATGCTCGTCGAGCCGGTGAGGACCGGTGACAAGGTCGGCGCGCCCGGCCTCGACGATCGGCACGACGCATTCGCGGAAGGTGCCGGACTCCGCCGGCGCGAGCGCGGGGTCGGCATCGACACGCTGATAGTATTCAAAGTCGGGTTTGGAGAACACGTAGCGCGCGTTCGGGAACGTCGGCACCCAGCGGCCGTCCTTGAGCTGCGTGTTCCAGCCGACATGGTCGTGATGCAGGTGCGTGCACATCACGAGATCGATCTCCTGCGGGCGCGCGCCGGCGGCGGCGAGGCGATCGAGAAAGGGAAGGTCGAGCATGTGCCAGAACGGACGCGCCGGCTTCGACTTGTGATTGCCGCAGCAGGCGTCGATCAGGATCTTGCGGCCGCCGACCTCAAGCAGCCAGCTGTGCACGCTGATCTTGAGGAGCCCGCTGGCGGGGTCGTAGTGATGGGGCGCGAGCCATTGGGCGTGCTCGGACAGCGTCCCGCTCGGTCCATTCCGGAAAGATGTCGGTCGGGCGGAACGTCGGGCCATAGGTCTCCTCGACCCGCGTGACGGTCGACTGCCCCACCGCAAATCGTTTCATCATCACCCCCTGCCCTTTTTTGGCGGTCAAACCAGCGCGCGTACTCATAACATCGCGATTTTATCCGATTGCTCGTTGATGTCCGCTTTGCCCCAGCCGCCGCGCCGCCGAGCAGCGTGATGAACTCGCGCCGCCTCATTCGATCACCTCGTCGGCGCGGGCGAGCAGCGATGCCGGCACTTCGAGACTGAGCGCCTTCGCGGTCTTGAGGTTGATGACCAACTCGAATTTCGTGGCTCGTTCGATTGGTAGATCGGCCGGGCTTGTGCCCTTGAGAATCTTGTCCACCAATGCGGCAAACCGCCGGTAGATGTCGGGCAGGCTTGTCGCATACGAGATCAGGCCACCGGCAACGGCAAACTCCCGAAAGCCATAGACCGCGGGCAGGCGCGCACGCAATGCCATCGCAGCAAGCTCGCCGCGGTAAGTGTTGAACAGTGGCCCTTGGCTGACGTGAATTGCCTGCACGCCCTCAAGCCCAGCCGTCGCGAATGCGGCCTCGAACTCAGTTGCCGCGCGTACATCAAGAATTCGAACGGCGAGACCCAAGGCACGGGCGGCACCGGGCAATGACGTGAGCGTGCCGGAGTTGGTCACGTCGTCGGGATTCACCAAGAAGCCAACTTTAGCGGTGCCCGGCACTGCTTCCTTCAGCAGTTCGAGCCTCTTGCCGATCAACGATTCGTCGCCTTCGCTCCAAAACCCCGTGACGTTGCCGCCGGGCCGCGCCATGCTGACAGCGAGGCCCAGCGCCATAGGATCCTGGTTTTGCGTTACGAGGATGGGAATTGTGCGCGTTGCTCCGCGGGCGGACAACGCTCCCGGGGTTGAACCGGTCACAATCACGGCAGGCTTGAGTGCGACCAGTTCGGCGGCGAGATCGGGCATGCGTCCCGGCATTCCATCTGAGAACCGAAACTCGAATGCAATGTTGCGGCCTTCCTCGTAACCGAAATCACGCAGCCCAGCCCGGAATGCTTCGATATAGCGCGTCGCCGCAGCCGACGATACCGGAGAAAGATCCCAATCACCGGACGGCGCAACTGCTGCCCGGCGGCAACAACCGGCCACGCTGCCGCAGCGCCGCCGAGCAGCGTGAGGAACTCGCGCCGTCTCATTCGATCACCTCGTCGGCGCGGGCGAGCAGCGTCGGCGGCACGTCGAGGCCGATGGCGGCAGCGGTCTGCAGGTTGAGGACGAATTCAAACTTGGTCGGTTGCAGGATCGGCATCTCGGCCGGCTTCTCGCCATTGAGCACGCGGCCCGTGTAGTTGCCGGCTTGACGAAACAAGTCGGTAAAATTCGACCCGTAGGTCATCAGCCCGCCGACCTCGGCAAATTCGCGAAGGGAGTAGATCGTCGGCATCGAATGCCGTGCCGCCAGCGTGGCCAATTGTACCAGACGATTGGTGAACAAGGGGTCGGGGCTGATCAGCAGTCCGTCGGGCCGCTTCTGCGCGACGCCGGCGAATGCCGGGTTAATATCCCGATTGGTCGTGACCGTGAGAATTTCGACCTGAACTCCCACGGCCGAAGCGGCCGTCTGCACGTCCGCGATAACCGACTGACTCTGCGGATTGCTGGGATTGACAAATACGGCAAACCGGGCAGCTCCTTGCAACAACTCATGCAGAAGCCCAAGTTGCTTTGCCCCAAGTCCGTTATTCATGGAGCCGATGCCCGTCATATTGCCGCCCGGCCGATTGAGGCTGGAGACGAGGCCGGTTTGGACCGGGTCCGCGCCGGCCATGAACACGATCGGAATTGCGGTTGTCGCCGCTTTGGCCGCGAGAGTCGCTGCTGCACTGCCTGGTGTGACGATGACGGTCACGCGACGGCTCACCAAGTCAGCCGCCAATTCCGGTAGCCGATGGCTTTCGCCGTGCGCCCAGCGATATTCGATGACAATGTTACGCCCGTCCACATAGCCGGCTTCTGCAAGTCCTTTGCGGAAGCCCGCCGCGAATTTCGCGTATGCTTCAGGTGAACCTTGATGGAGAAAGCCGATCACCGGCATCGCAGGCTGCTGCGCCCGCGCTGCGACCGGCCACGGCCGCCGCCCCGCCGAGCAGCGTGATGAACTCGCGCCGCATCATTCGATCACCTCGTCGGCGCGGGCGAGCAGCGTCGACGGTAGGGTGAGGCCAAGTATCTTCGCCGTCCTCAGATTAATGACCAGCTCGAACTTGGTCGGCTGTTCGATCGGCAGGTCGGAGACTTTCGCACCCTTGAGCAGACGATCGACAAGAAAGGCGGCTCGGCGAGACAAATCGGCGAGACGCGCCCCGTACATCATCAGCCCTCCGGCTTCCACATTCTGCCGGAACGCAAACATCGTCGGAAGTCGATGCGTCATTGCGCTTTCGGCGATTTCCTTGCGCCGTGCCACGACCACTCCGTCGGCAGCGCCTATGAGAGCCTGTGACCCATCGGCGGCAGCGGAGACAATTGCCGCCTCGATCGCGTCGGCTTCGGTTTCGACGATCAAGAGGTCGACCCCGAGCAAGTGCGCATCGGTCCTGACCCCGCGTGCCCATGACGAGCCGTGCCCGTTGATCAGATTTCCGCGACTGAGCACCAGCGCGACTTTCGACAGCTGCGGGATCGCCTCCTTCAGAATTTCAATGCGCTTGCCGTAGATGCTCGATCCATCGTCGTGAGACCAATCACGTTGCCGCCGGGCCGTGCCAGGCTGGTCACGAGCCCCATGCCAATCGGATCCGGATTGGCAATCATACGATCGGATCTGGACGTGGCCTGCTTGGCCGCCACGACTTCGCGGGGTCCCGTTACCACGATAATGTCGATGTTGCGTGCCACCAGGTCGGCCACGAACTCACTGACGATTTCGTAGTGACCGCCGGCGAACCGCCGTTCCAGCACGATGTTGTGACCGTCGATGTATCCGAGCTTCCGCAACTCCTCCAGGAACGGACGAAACAATACAGGTCGGTGGGATTCGCTCCGATGGATACGAGGCCGACATGCGCGATCGGAGGTTTCTGCTGCGCCCGCGCCGCGATCGGCCACGCCGCCGCCGCGCCGCCGAGCAGTGTATAAACTCGCGCCGCCTCATTCGATCACCTCATCGCGCGGAGGAGGATCGAGGTTGGCAACGTTACACTAATTGCCTTGGCGGTTTGGAGATTGACAATCACGTCGAACTTGTCCAACGCTCAACCGGCAGGTCGGCCGCTTCGCACCTTTCAAAATTTTGTCATAACGCCGCCGCACGTAGTCCGTGTCAGGAAAGTTGATGCCATATGCGATGAGCCCTCCTGCCCGCACGAATTCCGGAAACCCGCACGACGGCAGTCGTCTCGCCGCGGCATAATGCAAGGCGGTCGCTTTTGCGTTCAACATGGTATCTTCGTGGATTACAACTGCCCCGATCTGCTGGTTGGCCATTGCAGCAAACGTGCGCTCGAAATCACTCGGTTGCGCGCCTCGAATGCTGCACGACGACGTTTAATGCCTTCGCGGTCGCTTCGATCTCTCCGAGAATGAGTGGTTGGAGGCGTTGTTCGGATTGAGGAGAACCGCCGCTTTGTCAAAGCCGGTATCGCTTCCTTCAACAGCTCGAGGCGCTTAGCCGCAAGCTCCGCATTGAAGAATGACAGTCCGGTGAAGTGCCTCCCGCCGCGAGAGGCTTTCTACCAACCCAAGCAAGCATATCGCAACCGCCGTGTACGATACGTCGACGTGGCCTTCCTCGCCGCAGCGCCCCACACCGTTAACGAGCACATCACGTTAGCCAACCAGTTCTGCCCCAAAGCTAGCCATCGTAGTTCCTTCAGCCCAACTCATAATATTCTGCCTTCATCCAGCCTATCCACCTCCCACGCCCCACACACGTACTTACGCCAACAACCCAGCCAGCGCGCAACTTTCGGCTGCTGCGCCCGCGCTGCGACCGGCCACGCCACCGCGCCGCCCAACAGCGTGACGAACTCCCGCCGTCCCATGCCGGACATGGGGAGATCCCTCCCTCACGGACCACCGCAGCATCAGCCTGCCACCAGGGAAGTTGGCAGGTCCATGGGGCAGGCCTGAATTGTTCTGAATCGCGACGGCCGGGGGAGGCCCACCGGAGTCCGGCCCGGAGGGCCGGCCTGCGGCAGAGCCTCGGCCCGGCAGGTGCTGTTCGCGCTGGCGCCGGCGGCCGCGGCGGTTAGCGTCAGGGGCGCACAAGGAGGGCAAGCCAAGGGATCTCTTTACGCACCAAAAAAGGCGTCCGCACCTCGGACGCCTTTTACCGCCGCAGATGTTCGCGATGCGGATGTCTGCGGATCAACCTCCGCGCCCTGGAGCTTGATCACCCGCATGCGGCGATGTCGCGGCCGCCGTCATTTCCGCGCTGTTCACGGGGACCAAATTGGACATCGCGGCGACCGACCAGATCAGGCCAACCGCAACCACGACCGTGATTCCAATCCATGCGCGCATTTGCATTCCCTTCGCCGCGTTGAGCTTGCGAAAAGGGTTCGCACATCTTTCGCCACCCCAATGTGACGCAGATCACAGTTGACCGGAAACGTTCGCCAAGCTCGCGGCCCCGCCCCGGGCGAATTGCTACGCCTGGCGGCAGCTTCAGCGGCTTCCGGGATGGGGGCCGCTTGGCTGTGGCTGCGGCCCACCCTCGCCTGCGCCATAGTGGCTATTTCGGCAGGAAGTCGTTGGTGAAGGTGGCGGGGAAATCGACCTGCGAAGGCCCCTCCGGCTGCAGATAGGCGAAGGTTGCCCGCGCCTGCTGCTCGGTGATGCGGCCGTTCGCGGTCCAGATCTGGCTCACGGTGTCATAGGCCAGCTCGTTCGTCTCCGGCGTCATGTTCGGGTATTCCTTCGCCATCAGCGCCTTGCCGCGCCTGGGATCGGTCTTGAGGATCGCCGTCGCCTCGGTGAAGACTTGCGCGACCTTGCGCAGCAGCTCGGGCTTGTCCCGCATCAGATCGGGGTTGGTCGCCAGCACGATGAACAGGATGTCGCGGAACTCGGGAATCTCGCCGCTCATCATGTTGAGGTAGATCTTTCCCTTCCCGGCCTGCTGCACCAGCACGCCCGCGGGCTCGAACGGCAGCGCCGCGTCGATCAGGTCGCGCTGAAAGGCGGCGACATAGGCCGGCGCCTCGGCGCCGAGATAGACGCTGCTGATGTCGCCCGGCAGCGTGAGCCCGTATTTCTTCGCCAGCACACCCAACATCTTTTCGCCCGAGCCGCTCGCCGACGGCATCGCCACGCGCTGACCCTTGAGGCGCCTGATCTTGCCCTCGATGCTCAGCCCGTCGGCGCCGGCCAAGAGCTTCTCGCTGGCGATGACGTTGTTCACCGGCCGGTTGCAGAGATTGTAGATGCCGACCACGCGCTTGCCCTGCACGGCGGCGGTAAGGATGTGCTCGTAGCTCACCAGGCTCACGTCCGCCTGCTTGGTGAGCGCCGCCTGCAGGGCGAGCGCCCCGCCCTGCACGTAGGAAATATCCGGCTCGAGGCCGTACTTCTCGAACAGCTTCTCCTGCTTGGCGACGTACAACGCGCCGGAATAGTAGCCGTGGCCGATATTGGTGATCTTCACCGGCTCGGCGGTGGCCGTCCACGACAGGCTCGCCGCGAGCGCGGCGCTCGCGGCGGCCGACATCTTCATCATCCTCATAGCGTGTCCTCCCATGGGGCTTGTGTCAGCGGCCGACGATGCGCCAGCGTTCCATGCGATGCTGCACGATCTCGACCAGAAAATTGAGCGCGACCGCGAGCAGCGCGATCACGAACAGCACCGCGAACACGCCCGCCGAGTTGAATTGCGATCCGGAGAACTGCACGAGGTAGCCGAGCCCGCGATTGGCGGCGATCATCTCGCCCAGCACCGCGCCGATCAACGCATAGGGAACCGAGATCTTCAGTCCCGCGAACACCCACGACATCGCGGAGGGGATGATGACCTTGGTGATCACCTGCACCCGCGTGGCCCGCATCAGCCGCGCGCCGTCGATCAGGTCCTGGTCGACCTCGCGCACGCCGGCGAAGGTGTTGAGGAAGACGAGAAACAGCACCAGCACGGCGGCAAGCGCGATCTTCGACTCGATGCCGAGGCCGAACCACAGCACGAACAACGGCGCGAGCGCGACCTTGGGCAGCGCGTTGAGCGCGTTGAGGTAGGGATTGAGCAGCCGGCTCGCGAGCGGCGACACGCCCAGCCACACCCCGAGGATGGCGCCAGCGACCGCGCCGATGAAGAAGCCCATGGCGGTGGCGTAGACGGTGGCCCAGAGGTGGCGGAAGATCGAGCCGTCGAGCGTCCAGCCGAGCAGCCGCCGGCCGACGTCGATCGGGTTGGAGATGAAGAAATTGTCGACCAGCCTCCCCGACGCGCCCTGCCAGGCCAGCAGCACGGCGATCCCGAGCGCCAGCTGGCACAGCGCCATGGTGACGCCGCTCATCTCCTGCAGCGGCGGGCGCACCGCCGGCGCGTGGCCGTCCAGCACCTCGGGCTGCTCGAGCTTCGTTCCCGGCACCGTCATACCCGGTCCTCGTGGTATTCCAGGCGCAGGCGTTCCCACAGCGCGTCGTAATAGGCCTTGAACGCGTTGCTGAAGCGCACGTTGAGGACATCGCGCGGCCGTCCGAGGTCGATCCGTTGCTCGAGCGCGACGGTGGCGGGTCGGCGCGTGCAGACGAGGACGCGATCCGCGAGCGTGACGGCTTCCATCAGGTCGTGGGTGACGAGCACGACGGTCTGCCCGTTTTCGGCGGCAAGCCGCAGCACCAGATCGTGCATGGCGAGCTTGAGCTGTGCGTCGAGGGCCGCGAACGGCTCGTCGAGCAGCGCGGTTTCCGCGCCGTAGAGCAGCATGCGCGCGAGGCAGGCGCGCTTGCGCATGCCTCCCGAGAGCTCGGTCGGAAAGCGCTCCTCGAAGCCGTCGAGGCCGACATGCCGGATCACCCCGTCGGCGCGTTCCATCCGCTCCGATCGCGCGACGCCCGCAAGCTCCAGCGGGAACGCCACGTTATCGCGGACATTGCGCCACGGCAGCAGGTTGTCCTTCTGCGTCATGTAGCCGACGTCGGTGTTGACGTCGGCGACCGGCGTGCCCTTGTAGACGACATGTCCGCGGGTCGGCGCGTAGAGTCCCGCGATCATGTTGAGCAGCGTCGACTTGCCGCAACCGCTCGGGCCGATCACGGCGACGATCTCGTGCCGCGCAATGGTCAGGTTGATGTCGCGCACCGCGTCGACCACCGCATCGCGCTTGTGAAAGCTCTTCGATACGTGGCGGATGTCGATCATGCCGGATCCGCTCTAGAAGATCGAACGCTGGTGGCCGCCATCGACGTCGATGTTGGCGCCGCAGATGAATTCAGCCCGGCGCGACGCCAGGAAAGCGACGGCATTGGCGATGTCGTCGGGCGTGCCCCAGCGGCCGAGGGGAACCTCGGCGCCCCAGCGCGTCTCCTGCTGCTCGAGGCTGCGCCCGAGGAACACTTCGTTGTGCAGCGTGAGGCCGTCGGTCAGCGGCGTCCTGATGCGGCTCGGGCACACCGCGTTGACCAGAATTCGGCTCGGCGCCAGCTCGTCGGAGAGCGATTTGACGAAGGCGTGCTGGGCGGCATTGACGACGGCCGAGGCGATCGCATTGGCCTGCGGCACCTTTCCCGCCTGCCCGATGATCACGATGAAGCGGCCGCCGCCGCGACGGCGCATCTGCGGCGCGACACAGCGCGCCAGCTCCCACGGGCCGGCGACCTTGGTGCGGAAGTGCCGCATCAGATCTTCGCCGGCGAGCGCGTCGAAACGCCCTGCCAGGTGCGTGCCCGCATTGCTCACCACGATGTCGATGCCGCCGAACGCCTTCGTGACGTCATCGACCAGCGCGGCGACCTCGCCGGCATCGCAGATGTCGGCAGCGAACACGCGCGCCTCGACGCCCTTGAGGCCGGCAAGCGCGGCATCCAGCTTGCCCTTGTGGCGCCCGCAAACGGCAACGCTGCATCCCTCAGCGCCCAGGCGCTGTGCGATGGCGAGGCCGATGCCGCTGGTGCCCCCGGTGATCAGCGCCGTCTTGCCGGACAGGCCGAGGTCCATGGCGCATCCTCACCCGAACACATAGCGGTGATAGCCGCCGTCGATGCTGACCGAGCTGCCGGTGGTGAAATTCGAGCAATCGGACGCCAGGAAGGCGACGAGGTCGGCGACCTCCTCCGGCATTCCGGTCCGTCCCAGCGGATTGGCGCGCGAAAAGCCCGCGGCCGCCGTCGCGCGATCGACGCCGCGCTCGCGCATCTCGCGGGCGATGAGCGACGCCAGCAGCTCGGATTCGATGTATTGCGGGCACACCGCGTTGACGCGGATGTTGTCGCGCGCCACCGCATCGGCGACCGATTTCGTCATCGCCATCACGGCGGCATTGGTCACCCCGGACGGAAACCGGTCGGGATGGGGATGCCGTCCCGCCTGCCCCACGATATTCACGATCCGTCCGTCGCGCTGGCGCTTCATCGCGGGGAGTACGGCCCGGATCATCGCGAAAAAGCCGAACACCTTGTCGCGCAACTGCTGCTCCAGGATCGCCAGGGTCGTGCTCTCGACGGTGCCGCGCAGATGCGTGCCGGCGTTGTTGACCAGGATGTCGATGCGGCCGAAGGCCGCGAGCGCCGCGTCGACGAAGGCGCGGACAGCGACCTCGTCGGTGACGTCGGCGGGAATGCCGACGACGCGCCCGTTGCGGGACAGGTCGCCGACGGCGGCGTGCAGGCGTTCGGCGTTGCGAGCGCAAATTGCGACGGCGCATCCTTCCTGCAGCAGGGAATGCGCGACCGCCTTGCCGATTCCGCGTGACGCGCCGGTGACCACGGCCACCTTGCCGCGCAGACCGAGCTCCATCCTCCCTCGCCTTCGGCTTTGAATTGTTATTGCTTTGAAGCGCAAAGGATACTCTATGGACGCGTTCCGGGCGTCAAGCCGAACGAAAAAATCGACAGCGACAGTGCAAGGGTGAGGACATGGATCTGGGCATCAAGGGGCGGCGCGCGATCGTCACCGGCGGCAGCAGCGGCATCGGCTACGAGACGGCACGGCTTTTCCTCGAGGAAGGCGTGCGCGTGCTCATCACCGGCCGCGATGCCGCCAAGCTCGCCAAGGCGCGCGACGAGCTGGCGAAGAACACCGGCGGCGAGGTGCACGCGCTGCAGGCCGACATGACGAAAGAGACCGACATCAAGCGCATGGTGGACACCGCCAGGGAGAAGCTCGGCGGCGTCGACATTCTCGTCAACAATGCCGGCACCATGTATTCCGGCCGCTTCGCGGTGTTCGACGATGACGAGATGAAGAAGCAGCTCGACACCAAGCTGTTCGGCTTCCTGCGCGCCATCAGGCTCGTTCATCCGATGATGAAGGCGCAGAAATGGGGCCGCATCGTCAACACGATCGGCGGCGCTGGCAAGGAGCCGGATCCCTACATGTTCGGCAGCGGCATGACCAACGCCGCGCTGCTCAACCTCACGAAATCGCTGTCGACCGAATTCGGCGAGGACAATGTGCTGGTGAACGCGATCTGCCCGGGCTGGGTCGATACCAATCTGTGGCGCAAGAACGCCGCAGGTCTCGGCAAGGAACTCGGCGCGAAATCGGAGGACGAGGCGCGCCGGCTGGCGGCGCGTAAAAATTCCGTCAACCGCTTCGGCCGGCCGGAGGAGCTCGCCAACGCCACCGTGTTTCTGTGCTCGGAGCGCGCGAGCTACATCACCGGCGTGTCGCTCAACATGGACGGCGGACGGCTGAAAAGCCTGTGGTAGACGGCAGCGAACGTCATACCCGCGAAAGCGGGCATCCAGTACCCACCGGCGTAGCGATGAGCGTAGCGTCGAGCCGACGGACCACAACCGCGCTCAGTGTTTACTGGATTCCGGCTCTCGCTCGCTGTGCTCGCTCGGCCGGAATGACGGCGAATGAGACGCGACGCTGCGACGCTCCTGCGTCCAGCTTGGAACGCAAACGACATTCACATAGGCTGTGTATCCGATCTCGGGTGGGCGACATCCCAGGCCGCGGGACCCGGACGAATGTCCCGGAGTCCGCGCGGCAATCGAAGGCTGCAACCTCACCATCCACGTGCCCGCCTTCGCAACCACAAGCTGGAGGAATAGCCGATGACTGAATACAAGTACGAGTTCGTCAAGGTCAGGGTGCGCGACGGCATCGCCTGGGCGGCGCTCAACCGGCCGGAAAAGCGCAACGCCATGTCACCGGCGCTCCACTACGAGATGGATGACGCGCTGACGCGGCTCGAGGTCGACGACGACGTCAAGGTCGTGGTGGTGACCGGCGAGGGCGGCAATTTCAGCGCCGGACAGGACCTGAAGAAGTTCTTCCGCGAGCTGGAGAAGAATCCGGGCGAGCGCAAGAAGGCGCAGGCCGCCGCCAACCGCTGGCGATGGGAGCGGCTCTATGGCTACGACAAGCCGACCATCGCCATGGTGCACGGTTATTGCGTCGGCGGCGCGTTCATGCAGCTGCTCGCATGCGACTTCGCGATCGCGGCCGAGAATGCGACCTTCTCACTGTCGGAGGTGAACTGGGGGATCCTGCCCGGCGCGCTGGTGTCGAAGGTGGTCGCCGACATGGTGTTGCCGCGCCATGCGCTCTATTACGCCTGCCTCGGCGATCCGTTCGACGGCAAGGAAGCCGCGCGCATCGGCATGGTCAATTTCGCCGTTCCTGCGGACCGGCTCGAGGCCGCGACCATCGAGCTCGCCGAGAAGCTGATGAAGAAGAGCCCGGCGGTGCTGCGCGCGACCAAACAGGCGATCCGGCATGTGCGCACGATGGATGTGGCGCAGGCCTACGACTATCTCGCCGAGAAAGGAAAGGCGATCAAGATCGCCGACCAGGAGGACTCCTACAATACCGGCCTGCGGCAGTTCCTCGACGAGAAATCCTACAAGCCGACCTTCGAGCCGTTCCGGCTCGGAACGATGCTGACCGACCAGCGCTCGAAGCCCGCCGCGAAGAAATAGTAACACGAAACAGAAGACGACGGGCGGTCCGTTGCAACGGAGGATTTCAATGACACGAAAGATGCTGGTCGTCGCCGGTGTGATCATGCTGGGTGCCGCCGCGCCGGCGGACGTCGCGCTCGCCCAATTCTACAAGGGCAAGACCGTCACCATGATCATCAACTACCCGGCCGGCGGCCCGAGCGACATCGAGGGGCGCATCATCGCCCAGCACCTGCCCGCGCACATTCCCGGCAAGCCGACGATGGTGGTCAAGAATGTCGGCGGCGCCGGCGGCGTGATCGGCACCAACCAGCTTGGCGACGCCGCGCCCAACGGCGAGAGCATGGGTTTCTTCACGCTCGACATCATCGCCCAGCTGGTGAGCAACCCGGCGCTCAAGGTCAACTACGCGGATTTCGTGATGATCGCCGGCGTGGAGAACCCGCTGGTGGCCTATATGCGCAAGGACACGCCGCCCGGCCTCCAGGTGGCGGCCGACATCATGAAGGTGAAGGAGTTCAAGGCGCTCTCGCTCAACGTCCAGAACAGCAACACCATCAACCAGGCGCTCACGCTCGATCTGCTTGGACTCAAGTACCAGGCGGTTCCGGCCTATCGCGGCCTGAAAGAGGTCGAGACCGCGATCCTGCAGAACGACGGGCAGATGGCGAATACCTCGCTGCCGGGCTGGCGCGGCTCGGTCGAGCCCACCATGGGCGCCATCGTCATGCCGCTGTGGCAGATCGCGGCGCGCGGCAAGGACGGCAGCTATCCGCGCAGCGCCGCGCTTCCGGATTTGCCGACATTCGAGGAATTCTACGCGTCGGTGAACGGCGGCAAGAAGCCCTCGGGGTTCAAGTACGAGGTGCTGCGCGTGAGCAGCGATCCGCTGGTCGCGATGTTCCGTACCGCCCTGATGCCGCCGAAGACCCCGCAAGAACCGGTCGCGGTGATGCGCGCGGCGTTCGTCGAGCTGTGGAAGGATCCGCAGTTCATCCGCGACTACTCGAACGTGGTCAAGACGCGGCCGCTGCTGCTCACCGGCGAAGCGGCGCAGGAGATCGTGGCCGACCTCGCCAGGGTCAAGCCCGAGATCAAGAGCTTTCTGGTGGACTACAGCAACAAGCTGGTCAGGTAGCGCCGGCGAGTTCCGCCGCCCGCGCATGCGCGGCAAGAAGCCCGGGCAGCCGCGCGGGATCGCCGCGCGCCATGCCGCATTCGGTGGCGATGCCGTCGACGCGCGCGTGGCGCCGCGCTGCCGCAAGCCGGGCGGCGTCGCCCTTGGCATCGTCGTGGTGGATCAGGCCGAGGTAGAGCCCGGTCTCCGGGCGCAGCTTCAGCTTTGCAAGCGGCGCGAAATAGGCGTCGTCGGTTCGCCCCTTCGGCACCGGCAGATGGAAGAACTGGATCGGGCGCCTGACGCCGGCGACGATCGCGTTCGTCATCTCGACCATGATGCCGGTGTCCTTGGGCTGCACCATGTGCTCGTCGGCCGGGCTGCCGTAGCACAGGTGATAGCCCATCTCGATCGCCGCCGGCACCGCGTCGCCGATCCTGGTCAGCACATCGATGGTCTCGGTGCGGAAATCGACCGGCCCCTCCTCGTAATAGCCTTCCCACGCCAGCACTTCCTGGCATACGTCCCACTGCATGGCGATGCGATCGTTGGGGAGCGCCTGCGCGATCTTCGCCACCTCGCCGGTCAGGGCCTGCGTGAGCGCGGGCAGCACCTTGGGTCGGTCGGCGGGGACCATGTTGTTGTAGGTCGGCGCGATCGGCGTCGGCAGCGAGATCTGAAACTTGACCCCTGCCGGGATGACTCCTGCCGCCTGCAAACGCTCGAACACACGCCACGACTCGATCGCCATGTCGGCATAGCCGGTCTTGAGCGAGGCGGCGTCCGGGGTCGCGCCCGCCTTGACGCGCAGGCGCGGAATCTCGCGCACCACCTTGCCGTCCCACTGCGTGAACTTGAACGGCGGCAGGTCGGACGCGTACTCGATGGCTGGACTCGCGGCGAGCACGTCCTGCAGGAAGCGGATCCAGGTCTTGCGGATGCCGGTCTCGCCATCGGGAAGACGGACGAGGTGAGGCCCGAGCGCGCCGGACACCGTACGGAACACGGTCTCGGCGTCGGGCAGCGGAATGCTGCCCACGAGGTGCACGACGGGTTGCTGGCGGCGGTCTGCGCTCATGAGCCGGTCCCCACTTGGTCCTTGTGATGCAATTCTAGGGCGGTTTCGGACCGCGCGGAACGCGGAACCGGGCATCCTCGGCCTTGACGATGCGAGCCCAACGCGCCCGCCACGTGCAGGACGCTAGGGATGATAGACCCACATGTCCGCCACGATGTTGCAGCCGGGCACCGGCATCGGCGTGGGCGTGCGCACGGCGCCGAACGGGATCGGCGCGCCCGCGAGCTTCTCCTGCCAGGCGCGCAGCGCGGGATAGACCGCATTGAGATCGCCGACGAAGTGGTTGACGCGCAAAAGGTCGGCGAGCGAGGCACCGGCCGCGCGACAGATCTCGTCGGCCGCGGACAGGATCGCGCGCATTTCGTGATGCGCGGGTGCGCCGAAATGCTTGAGGCCGGCGGTAGCGCGCACCGGCGGGATTGCCCCGTCGGCATCCGCGGCATAGAGCGCCGACAGGCAGAGCAGATCGCCCGCGCGCACCGCCGCCGGGCCGAGCCGCATGTGCCGTGATGGCTTGTGCTCGACGATCTCTTTCCTGGTCTTGCCGCCGTCGCGCACGCCGAAGATGTTGATCTCGAGGATCAACTCGAGCAGCGCAAGCCCCTTGGTGGCAACCACGGTGAGGGCGCAGGGGCTGTCGCCGAAATGGCCGTTCCAGACGTCGAGGAATTCCGGCAGGTCATTGATGTTGGTGAGATAGACCTGCGCCTTGACCGCATTGCGCAGCGAGCTGCCGCCGGCCTCCAGTGCAGGCTTGAGACGCGAGGTGATGAGAAACTCGGTCTGCAGCCTGATATCGGTGCCGTTCCACACCGCGTTCGGGGCCCGGTATGCCGGCTTGGCAATGCCCGTCATCTCCTCGTTGTTCGGCATCTGGCCGGCGACGAAGACATAGTCGCCCGAGACCAACGAAGCGATGAAGCCGGAATGCTGGGGAACGGGCACGCCATCGGGCTGCGCGGCCTTGGGCTCGCGCCCGCCGCCCGGCAGAACCGCAACCATGGATACGTCCATGTTGGCGCCTTCGACCAGCAATCCGTCCATGAGCACGGACGTGCTGGGCGGCACGAACTCCTTGAGCACCGCCTTGCGCGCGCGCTGATAGGCATTCACCACCTGCGCATCGGGGTAATACTGGTCGACGCGCACGATGTGGCGCAGGTCCCCGCCCTCGGCGGCAATCAGCTTGGCGAAACGATCGATGATGAAGTCACCCTCGCGGCGATAGCGCGGAGGGCTGCCGAGCGGCAAGCCGGGCGGGCCGGCGACCGGCGCCGCGAGACCGTGCTCGAAATCACTCGCCATATGGCCGGTAAAGAACAGCCACGCGCCGGCCCGCATGCCCTGCGCATATTCGATATCGGTGCCGCCGATGCGCGTCGGAGCGATGCACTTCACACCCGCCATTACCCTCTCCCCTATGCTCAGCACCTTGCTGCCGCGCCGCAGCTTGGCAAGCCGTGCCATGCGAGTCGAGCCGGCGGCACAACCGGCATCGCCGCGCTCGCGTGCGCGGCGGTCTGCGCCGAGAAAAGCAGCATCGGCTGATGAAGTTCGTTCATTGACACCCGGGTGGTGCAACCCTACGGTTTTGCGGCCGTCGTGCTCCTGCTGTCCATCGGAGGCAGAGATTGTTGCGGGTCGCCAACCTACGCAAGACGTACGATTCCGCGCATCAATCCTACGTCGCACTGGATGGAGTCGATGTCGAGGTCCTCGACGGCGAGTTCTTCTGCCTGCTCGGCCCGTCCGGCTGCGGGAAATCGACGCTCCTCAACATCCTCGCAGGATTCGAGCCGGCGACCAGCGGATCCGTGACATCCGACGGCATCGCGGTCACCGGCGCCGGCCGCGACCGCGTGATGTTCTTCCAGGATGCCGGCTCGGCGCTGCTTCCCTGGTTGAACGTCGAGGAAAACGTGCGGTTCGGGCTGCGCGTGCGCAAGGTCCCAAGGCGGGAATGGGCCTCGATCATCGACACCTACCTGCGCATGGTGGACCTCGATCGCCACCGGACGAAATTCCCGGCGCAGCTCTCCGGCGGCATGCGCCAGCGCTTGCAGATCGCGCGCGCGCTCGCGGTCGAGCCGGAGGTTCTGCTGATGGACGAACCGTTCGGTGCGCTCGACGCCCTCACCCGCCGCCGGATGCATTCGGTGCTCCTGGCGATCTGGCAACGCACGCGCAAGACCGTGGTGTTCGTCACCCACGACATCGCGGAGGCGATCCTGCTCGCGGACCGCATCGGCATGATGTCGGTCGGTCCGCGTTCCACGATCACCAAGGTATTCGACGTCGACTTCCCGAGGCCGCGCGATCTCACGCATCCAAGGATTGCGCAACTGTTTCACGAGATCGAGACGCTGCTCGAGCCCGACGTCGCGCTCTCCGAGCAGGCTATGGCCTCCGCGTAGCCGCAGCCGCCACTGGAGACTGTGGGCCGATGGTGAACGTTCGTGACGGCAGAGCGGCGGCACCGCGGGGATTGGCGGTGCCCGGGTCCTCGTTGCACCCATTGCGCCTGTGGCTGGGCAGCGGCAAACGTCGTGGGATCGTCCTGTCCACCGCATCGCTCCTGATCGCGTTCTCGATCTGGCAGGTGCTGTCGACCTTCGTCTTCAACCCGTTCCTGATCCCGCCGCCGGTCGAAGTCATCCGCACCGCCATTCCGATGATCATGAGCGGCGAGATCTTCGCCGACGTTTCGATCAGCATGGTGCGGGTGCTGGTGGGTTTCGTCTGGGGCTCGCTGTTCGGAGTCGTGCTGGGGGTCCTGCTCGGACGCATACGCGTCCTGCACGACCTGCTCGACCCCAGCATCGAGCTGCTGCGCTACCTCTCGCCCACCGCGATGATTCCCATTGCCGTGATCTGGTTCGGCATCGGCGAGATGTCGAAATACTTTCTGATCTTCTGGGGCACGTTTTTCATCGTGGTCGTCAACACCACCGCGGGCGTGTGGCGGGCGCCGATCGCGCGTCAGCGCGCGGCCGAATGCCTGGGCGCCAACCGCCTGGAGATCTTCGTCCTGGTCGTCATTCCCTCGGCGGTGCCGTACATCGTCACCGGCATGCGGGTCGCCATGGCGTCCTCGTTCATGAGCATCATCCCGGCCGAGATCCTGGCGGCGGATTCCGGCATCGGCTACCTGCTGCAGAAATCCTCGCTGCTGCTGCAGACCAACCGCATTTTCGTGGCGCTGCTGACGATCTGCATCCTCGGCTTCGCCGTGGACCGGATGTTCCGCTTTCTCGTCGAGCGCGTGCTCGCCCGCTACATGTCCTATCTCTCGGTGACGTGATCACACACAAGGAGACCCAGATGTCCATCTTCCCACGGGGACTGGCGGCAATGTTCGGCGTCATGGTCGGCGCGATGCCGGCGCAGGCGCAGCAGGCGCCGCTCAAGATGACGTTGTTCGGACAACCCTCCGTCAACAACGACTCGGTCTGGATGGCGTTCGACAAGGGCCTCTACCAGCAGGAAGGCCTCGACGTCACCTACCGGCTGTTCCCGTCCGGCACGACCGCGTTCCAGGCGTTCCAGACCGGCCAGGGCGACATCGTCATGACCGGCGACCTCCCGAGCGTGCAGTACTTCTTCCGCGTCAAGGGCGACTACCGCACCATCGCGGTGATGGAGCGCGACGCCAAGGGTTATGTCGCGGTGGCGCGCAAGGACATCACCAAGCCGCAGGACCTGGCCGGCAAGACCGTGGCGACGCGCGTCGGCTCCACCGGCTCGTGGTTCATCTCGGAGTATCTGACCAAGAACGGGGTCGATCCGTCGAAGGTCGCGGTGAAGAACCTGGATACGCAGGTGCTGCCGGCGGCGCTGTGCGGCGGAGAGATCGCCGCGTTCTTCATCTGGCAGCCGGTGGGCTCGCGCACCCTGGAGATCTGCCCGGACAAGGCGCATTACCTGACCGACGCGACCGGCTATATCCAGGGCTACCTGGTCGCCGGAGCACGCCCGGAATGGCTCGCGAGCCCGCAGGGCAAGGAAATCGCGACGCGCTGGCTGCGGGCGACGATCAAGGGCCGCGACATCGCGGAAAAGGACTTCGCCAGTGTCGCGGCCTATGCCAAGGCCAAGCTCGACCTCAGCGAGAAGGCGACGCGCGAGCAGTGGGACACCAATACCCGGCCGCTGGCGATCGACAAGGTGTACTACGACGACTTCTGCAGTCTCAGCCGCTGGGCGCAGGTGGAGAAGATGACCGAGCAGAAGATCGACTTCACGCAGTTGACCTGGCCCGACGGGCTCAAGGCGATCGATCCCAAGCGGGTCGACGCGCCGCCGCCGCCCTGCTGAGGACGGGCGCACGTCGCGCGCGGCATCTGGCCGCAAGCAACCGCCGGCGACGCGGCGTGTTGCCCCGCGCCGCCTTGCGCCTTGCCTAACAGGCTCCCGTCCTGCACCATCGTGCTCACGACCGCGCGAATGCGATCACCGGCGCGCGCCAGACCCGCGCGATTGAGGTGCCGGTGTGAACGACAAGCCGACGACAAGTTCGGCCGCTGCTGCAACGACGCCATCGGGAGGACCACCATGCTGCGCACCATCACGCTTGCGACCGCCGCCGCCCTTGCGCTCACCGGCGCCGCGTCCGCGCAAAATTATCCGTGGAAGCCGGACAAGCCGATCACGCTGATCGTGCCGTGGGCGGCCGGCGGATCGACCGATCAGGTGAGCCGCCTGGCCGCGGCCGAGATCGAGAAGGCGCTCGGCCAGAAGGTCGTGGTCGTCAACCAGGCCGGCGCCTCCGGCTCGATCGGCACGCGCAACGCCATGCAGGCCGCGCCCGACGGCTACACCTGGACCGCGGGCGCCGCGAAGGACCTCGGCACCTACGTGATCAGCGGCCTGCTCGACACCAAGATCACCGACTGGAGGCTCTATCTCACGGTCATCAATGTCTCGATCCTCAGCGTCAACAACAACACGCCCTACAAGAGTCCGCAGGACGTCGTGAATGCCATGAAGGCAAAACCCGGCCAGGTATCGGTCGGCAGCGCCGGCATCAATTCCTCGGGCCACGCCGCGATCGAGGCATTCACCCGCGCGCTCGGCCTCACCTACAAGCATGTGTCCTACGATGGCGGCAATCCGGCCGTGATCGCGACCGTTGCGGGCGAGACCGAGGTCACGACCCAGCTCGCGGTCGAGCAGGCCAACATGATCCGCGGCCACCGCCTGCGCGCGCTCGCCGTGCTCTCCGACAAGCCGCTCGAGCTCGAGGGCTATGGCACCATCCCGCCGATCACGTCGGCGGTCGCCGGCTTCAAGCCCGACGCCAACTATTTCGGCATCTTCGTGCCCAAGAACCTGCCGGCGCCGGTCCTGCAAACCCTCGACATGGTTTGGAAGGACGTGGTCATGAAATCCGAGGCGCTGCAGAAATATGCAACCGCCAACGGCGCCATGTTCGCGCCGGCCTATGGTGACGAGGCGCAGCAACTGGTGATGCCGGCGATCCGCACCACGGCATGGCAGCTGCAGGACGGCGGCAAGGCCAAGGTATCGCCGGACACCGTCGGCATCCCCAAGCCGTGACGGCGCGGCATTCGGCTCCCGCCGATTCACGACCATGCAGGTGATGCGGGTTCTTTCCTCCGAGCGCATCGGCGGCCTGATCTGGATCGCCTTCGGCATCGCCGTGGTCTACGGCGCATGGATGATGGATCGGCTGCAGTCTCTGGGAATTCCTCCGGCGACCGCGCCCGGGGTCGTTCCCGGCCTGCTGGGCATTGCGTTCATCATCTTCGGCGCGATCCTCGTCGCCCGGCGCGAGCCGGCTCTTCCCGATGCGCCGGAGCCTGCCACGCTCGCCGATGCCGCCGCGCCTGTTGATGCCGCGGCGCCCGTCGATGCGGCTCTGTCGACCCTGCGTGACGAGGGGTTCGACTGGAGGCGCGTCGGACTGAGCTGGCTGCTGTGCGTCACCTATGGCGGCGTGCTGCTCGGCGGCGGCCTACCCTACTGGGTGCTGACGGCGGCGTTTCTGTTTCTGCACATCATGCTGCTGGACGAGACCGGTCGCGTCCCGGCGCAACCCACGCTGCACCGGCTGGTGCTCGCCGCCGTCATCGCGCCGGCGGTGGCGACCGTGGTCATGCTGACGTTCCAGTATGTGTTCCTGGTCCGCCTGCCCTGAGATCGAGTGAGCGATGCTCGATGGCCTGATCATGTTCGGCAATGCGGTGGTCGGGTACCTCAACCCGCTCTCGCTCGCGCTTGCCTTCGGGGCGACCCTGCTCGGCGTGACCGCGGGTTGCATGCCCGGCTTGAGCGCCACGCTCGTGATCACGCTGCTGACGACGCTCACGCTGAAGATGCAGCCAAACCAGGCGATCCTGGTGCTGGTGTGCGCCTATAACGGCGCGATCTACGGCGGCAGCCGCACCGCGATCCTCCTGAACATTCCGGGCACCGCCGCCAACGCCGCCGCCTGCCTCGACGGCTACCAGCTCGCCCGGCAGGGACAGGCCGGCCGCGCCATGGGCATCGCCACCACCGGATCGGTGGTCGGAACGCTGTTCGGGCTCATCTGCCTCGCGCTGTTCACCCCGATGCTGGGCGAGGTCGCGCTGAGCTTCGGCGCGTTCGAGTTCTTCTGGCTCTCGCTGCTCGGCGTGGTGATGTCGGGCAACGTCGTCGCCGCCGATCCGATCAAGGGCTGGCTCGCCGGATTCCTCGGCCTGTTCGTGGCAGGCATCGGCCAGGAAGGCATGTATGCCTACGAGCGCTTCAGCTTCGGCAATGCCGATCTCGCCGGCGGATTCGGGCTCATTCCGGTTCTCGTCGGCGCCTTCGGCTTCTCGGAAGTGCTCACCGTGATGAGCGAGCGTTTCGCACGGCCGAAGATCATGGAATTCGGCTCGCCGATTCCGCGTATCATGGACGTGCTGCGATACTGGCGGACCATCCTGCGCTCAGGCGTGATCGGGGTCTGGGTCGGCATATTGCCCGGCGTCGGCGAGGACATGGCGGCGTGGTCGTCCTATGCGACGGCCAAACGGCTGAGCAAGGAGCCGGAGAAATACGGCAAGGGCTCGATCGAGGGCCTGATGGCGGCCGAGACCGGCGACAACGCCTCGGTCCCCGGCGGCATCATTCCCGCGCTTGCGCTGGCGATCCCCGGCTCCGCCCCCTGTGCGGTTCTGCTGGCGGCCATGATCATCCACGGCGTGCAGGCGGGGCCGATGCTGATGGTCGACAACCCGCAATTCGTGTTCGACGTGGTCGCCATGGTGCTGTTCTCGACCCTGGGAATTCTGTTCTTCGGGCTGTTCTTCATACGGCCGCTGCTGCGCATCGCGCAGGTCCCGCGTTCGATCATGATGCCGATCATCTTCGTGCTGTGCGTGATCGGATCGTATTCGCTGGCGTCGCGGCTGTTCGACGTCTACACCATGCTCGGCTTCGGCACGCTGGTCTTCATCATGCGGCGGTACGGCTATCCGGCTGCGCCGTTCGTCCTAGGCCTGGTGCTGGGCGACATCCTGGACAAGAACCTGCGGCGCGGGCTGGTGCTCAGCGACGGCGATCTCGTCCCCTTCTTCACCCGGCCCATCAGCGCAGTGCTGGCCATCCTGGTGCTGTGGACATTCATCACCAACGTGCCGACGATCCACGCCGCCACGTTGCGGTGGCGGGACGCGCTGATGGCGCGCATCCTGCCGGCGTTCCGGCGGTCGAGTTGACGGCATGCGCATTGCGCTCTGCAACGAGGTGATCGCGTCCCTGCCGTTCGAGCGGCAGTGCGCATTCGCCCGCGACGTCGGCTACGACGCGATCGAGATCGCGCCCTATACCTTGACTGACGACCCCACGCACCTTCCGCCCGGGCGCGGGGCCGAATGGCGCCGCGCGGCCGCCGAAGCCGGGATCGCCATCAACAGCCTGCACTATCTGTTGCGCGCGCCCGCCGGACTGTCGATCACCACGGCCGATGCGGCACAGCGCCGACGCACCATCGAGGTCATGCGCGAGTTGTGCGCGCTCGCCGCCGATCTCGGCGCCGGCATCCTCGTGCACGGCTCTCCCGATCAACGCAAACTGGCGCCGGGCGAGGAGGAGGACGGCCGCAAGCGCGGGGTCGACTGCCTCGCCGCCGTCGCCGAGTCCGCGGCGCAGGCGCGCGTGACCTATTGCATCGAGCCGCTGTCGCGCCAACAGACGCGGTTCGTCAACACGGTGGAAGAGGCGGCCGCGATCGTGCGCGCGATCGGGAGCCCCGCGCTGCGCACCATGATCGACTGCTCGGCCGCGGGCCAGACCGAGACGCTGCCGGTCGCCGACCTCATTCGCCGCTGGGTGCCGACTGGCCTGATCGGTCACATCCATTTCAACGATCCCAACCGCCGCGGTCCGGGCGAAGGCGCGATGGCATTCGCCCCCATTCTTGCGGCGATCGCCGCCAGTAATTATGGCGGAGATTCCGCGGTCGAGCCGTTCATCTACGAGCCCGATGGTCCCACCTGCGCCGCGCGCCAGATCGGCTATCTGCGCGGCCTGATCGAGGCAGGCAAAACATGAACGCGGTGCGACTGTGCCTCGCGGAGGCGAGCTTCTATGAGCGGCCGGTGAAGCTGCGGCTGCCGTTCCGCTTCGGCGTCGTCACGCTCACCGAGGCGCCGCAGGTCTTCGTGCGCGCGCGTGTGCGGCTCGCCGATGGCCGCGAGGGCGAAGGCATTTCCGCCGAGCTGCTGGTGCCGAAATGGTTCGACAAGTCGCCGGCGCTGAGCAACGAGGACAACTTCGATCAGCTCCGCTGCTCGCTCGACATGGCCCGCCAGAACCTGCTCGCCGCCGGAACCGAGACCGCCTTTGGCCTTTCCGCGCAGGTCGAAGCGGCGCACCACGCCGCCTGCGCGCGCGCGGGCCTCAACGGCCTCGTGGCGTCGTTCGGGCTGGCGCTGATCGAGCGCGCGATCATCGACGCGCTCGGCCGGCTCGAGCAGGCGTCGGTGTTCGAGCTCGCACGCGACAATCGCATCGGGCTGACGGCGGCAA
This sequence comes from uncultured Alphaproteobacteria bacterium, assembly GCA_963739385.1. GTDB lineage: Bacteria > Pseudomonadota > Alphaproteobacteria > Rhizobiales > Xanthobacteraceae > VAZQ01. The sequence goes on along the minus strand of CAVUAI010000001.1, from coordinate 86,621 downwards.
CCGCGCCCGACCTCGCGGGGTTTGATTTCGAACGCTTCCTTGCAGATCTGCGTCCGGCGCCGACGATCTTCGCGCGCCACACCGTGGGCCTGATCGACGCGCTGACGACGGCCGATACTGCCGGCAAGCGCCTGGACGACGGCCTGCCCGAGAGCCTGGAGGAGGTGATCGCGGTCTACGGACACCGCTATTTCAAGCTCAAGGTCGCGGGTGTGCTGGATACCGACATCGATCGCCTCGCGCGCATCGCCGCGGTGCTCGACCGCTTGCCGGAGCCCTATTTCGCGACGCTCGACGGCAACGAGCAGTTCGAGCACGTGGACGCGGTCGTCGCCCTGTGGCGCCGGATCGGCGCGGACCCACGTCTGGCCCGCCTCAAGGCGTCGATCCTGTTCGTCGAGCAGCCGATCACGCGTGCGAGGGCGCTCTCCGAGCCGATCCATGCGCTCGCGCGCGAGATTGCGGTCGAGATCGACGAATCCGACGCCGATATCGGCGTGTTCCCGCAGGCGCGTGCGCTCGGCTACCGCGGCACCTCGGCGAAGTCCTGCAAGGGCTTCTACCGCGCGCTGCTGAACCGCGCGCGCATCGCGCAACTCAACGCACAGGCTGGCGCGGACCGGCATTTCATGTCCGCGGAGGATCTCACCACGCAGGCTGGAATCGCGGTCCAGCAGGACCTGGCGCTGGCAACCCTCGTGGGCGCGACCCACGTCGAGCGCAACGGCCACCACTACGTCGACGGCATGGCGGGCGCGCCCGAGCAGGAGCAGCTTCGCTTCCTCTCCGCCCACCCCGACCTTTACCGGCGCGCGAACGACCGTGTGCGGCTCGCAATCCGCTCCGGCGTGCTTGCACTCGGCTCGCTTGCGCGGTCGCCGGGGTTGGCGGTGGGCGTAATGCCGGACTGGGATGCGATGCAGCCGATGCGGCTCAGCCCGGCCAGGGCCGATGCATCCGCCTAGCGCCGATGCATCTTGCGGAAGTAGTCCCACTCGTTCACGACGCGGCCATCGGGAAGCCGGCACACGCCATATTGCCCGCGCGGCCCTTTGCGAATTTCGCTCTTGCCGCCGCTCTGGGCGCAGAACACCGAGGCCGGATTGGCCAGCGCCCACGCGCCCTCGGGGACGACCACCAGCGCAAGCATGCCCAAGCCGATCAGCCGCATCTCGTTCTCCCGGACGCCCCAAACGCGATATCCGCCGCAGCGGATTCGCCGGCAGCGAAAGCACAATATAAAGCACGGCGAGCCGCGCAGGGGAAATGGAGCCCCGGACGATGACGACCTGCCTGCAGCCCACGCATGTTGGAACGGTTCGAAGGTGGACGCGCGCGACCGCCGACAGCGGCGCGGCCGGGAGGTGACGATGTTGTCACGCCGGCGCGTGCTGTGGCTCGGAAGCGGCCTGGCGGCCGGGCTCACGCTGCCGGCACGTCCGGCGCAATCGCACAATGGCGGCCATCGGGTGCAGAGCCCGCGGCTGCGCAAGTTCGTCGATCCGCTGCCGCGGCTGCGTCCGCAGTTGCAGCCGGAGGCCACGCGCGACGGGAGCCCGCTCTATGACATTCCAATACGGCTCGTGCGCCAGAAGCTCCACCGCGACCTGCCGGCCACGCCGCTGTGGGCCTATGCCGGACAGTTCCCCGGCCCGACCATCGAGGTCGGGCGGGGACAGCGCATCTTCGTGCGCTGGCGCAACGAGCTCCCCGGCACCGAGTTCCTGATTCCCGGCGTGTTCGATACGCATCTGCACGGAACGCATCATGGCGAGCCGCGGACCAAGACGGTGACGCATCTGCACGGCGCGGTCGCGGCGGCCGACAGCGACGGCCATCCCGACGCCTGGTTCACCTCCGGATTTCGCCAGCGCGGCGCGCGGTGGACGACGGAGACCTATGAATATCCGAACGAGCAGGCCGCCTGCATGCTGTGGTACCACGACCACGCCATCGGCCAGACCCGCCTCAACGTATATGCCGGTCTCGCCGGCGCCCACATCATCCGCGATCGCGAGGAGGATGCGCTGGCGCTTCCGCGCGGCGACTACGAGATCCCGCTGCTGCTGCAGGATCGCAGCTTCGCGGCCGACGGCTCGCTCGCCTACGCGGTCTCGCAGCTCGCGCGCTCCGCCGATCATCCGGGGCCGTGGGTGCCGGAGTTCTTCGGCGACACCAACCTGGTGAACGGGAAAGTCTGGCCGTATCTCGATGTCGAGCGCAGGCCGTACCGTTTTCGCATCCTCAACGCCTCCAATGGACGCTTCTACCGGCTGCGCCTGTCCGACGGGCAACCGTTCGTGCAGATCGGCACCGATCAGGGCCTGATGGCGGCGCCGGTCGAGCTGGACACGCTGCTTCTCGCGCCGGCGGAGCGCGCCGACGTCATCGTCGATTTCGGCCGTGCGCGCGCCGGGACGATCCGGCTGACCAACGACGCGGCCGCCCCCTACCCCGGTGGCGAGCATCCGGAGCGCGATACGGTCGGCGAGGTCATGGAGTTTCGGGTCGCGCGGCGCGCGCCACGATCGCGGCCGGCGGCCATTCCCGGCAGACTCGGCACGCTGACGCCGCTGCCGCAAAGCGGCGCCATCGTGCGCTACACGGCGTTGCGCGAATACCAGGACAGCCGCGGCGAGCCGATCATCATCCTGATCGACGGCCGGCGCTGGGATGGTCCGGTCACCATTCGTCCCAGGCTCGGCGATACCGAGATCTGGCACTTCATCAACACCACGGACGATTCGCACCCGATCCACCTGCACCTCGTGCGCTTCCAGGTGCTCGACCACCAGCCCTTCGACGTGAAGGCCTATCTCGCGGCATGGGGCGCCGAGAAACCGGGCGAAGGCCCCGATCCGATTCCGGTCGAGCCCTACCTGCAGGGGGAGCGCAAGCCGCCATCGGCGCAGGATCGCGGCTGGAAGGACACCGTGCAGGTCGACCCGCACGAGGTCGTCCGCATCATTGCGCGCTTCGACGGCTATACCGGGCGCTATCCCTGGCACTGCCACATGCTTGAGCACGAGGACAACGAGATGATGCTGCAGTTCGAGGTGGTCGCGCCCGCCGGGACGTAGCGCGAGCTAACGCTGCAGCACAAAACTGGAGGACGAGCGCTGCTCCCAACCCCTCCGCTGCAGCTCCGGAACATCGTCCTCGCCCTGCGGATAGCCCAGGCACAGATAACCGACGAACCGCCAGCTCGCCGGCACATCGAGGATAGATGCGACCGCTACCGGATCGAGGATCGACACCCATCCCAGCCCGATCCCTTCGGCGCGCGCCGCCAGCCAGATGGTATGCACGGCGGCGACCGCGGAATACTCCAGCATCTCCGGCATGGTGTGGCTGCCGAGCCCGTGGCCCTGCCCGGTCGCGCGATCGGTGAAGACGGCAAGGTGGCATGGGGCCTCGTCGAGACCAGCAAGCTTGAGCCGCGCATAAGCGGCTGCGCGTTGCGGCGCTTGCGCCGCGAGCGCGGCGGCATTGCAGCGCTCGAAGTTGGTGCGCATCGCGGCGCGGCGGGTGGGATCGTCGACGACGACGAAACGCCAGGGCTGGCTCAGTCCCACCGACGGGGCGAGGCATGCCAGCTCGATCAGTCGTTCGAGCGTGCCATCGGGGAGCGGATCGCGCCGGAAACGCCGGACGTCGCGCCGCCAGGTCAGCAGCTCCCGCAGGCGCGCGCGAAAGGCATCGTCGAAAGCGCCTTGCTTGCGGTCGCGCGCCAAGGTCACCGAATTACGCACCTTCGCCTTCATCCATCATCACCATGGGGCCGGCAATTTGTCCGGGCTTACCAGCCGACCGACGCCGCCGCCACCAGCAGAATCAAAATCTCGCCGGATTGCTCCAGCGTGCCGAGCACGTCGCCGGTCTGACCACCGATCTGCCGCGTGCACAGCCACGCCAGCGACGCGAACGCGGCAGCGACCAGCGCAATCGCACAGAGGCCCGCGGCCGGCCCCAGTCCCACGACGACGGCGACGACGCCCAGAAGCACGCCGGCGATTGCGCTGGCGAAGGATGGCGTGCCGGCAGCAGCGGACAGGCCGTCGTCCCGCGCAGGCGGAACGAGCCGCATGAACAGCGGCAGGCCGGCGCGGGCCGCCATATGGGTGGCGACGAGAACGACAGCGACGTGCGCCGGGTTTGCGATCGCAGCGAGCGCCGCCGCCCGCAACAGCAGCGACAACACGAGGGCGCATGCGCCGTAGGTTCCGACCCGGCTGTCGCGCATGATCTCGAGTTTGCGCTCGCGGGTGTCGGCGCCGAAGGAGTCAGCGACGTCCGCCAATCCATCCTCATGCAGGCATCCGGTCGCGACGAGGGTCGCCGCAACGGCCAGGCCGGCGGCGGGCAATGGCGGCACGCCCGCCAGGGAGGCGCATGCATAGACGGCAGCGGCGATCAGCCCGACGAGCGCGCCGGCGATCGGAAAGGCCCAGGCTGCGCGCACCACATCGGCACCGGAATGCGCCGCGTCGCCGGGAAGCGGCAGGCGCGTGCCAAAGCGCACGGCGGCCGCGATGTCGGTCGTCAATTTCCTGAGCTCGTCGGCAGCCGGCATCCCCTTCCCCATCATCGCGACGCGTCCGACGGCGGAGCCGTCACAAACGAGAGGGAGCGAATCCGCAAGCCGCGGCAGCGCCCGCGCCGGTCAATCATGGCCGGGGACATTGTCCTCGCCGCCGACTTGATCGGCACGTTCGTGCGCCGCCAACCATTGCACGAGGGCGGGCGACACCGCGTCCGCCGCCTTGAGCTGCCGCAGCGCGACGCGGACGTTCGTGCGCGCGAATCGATTGTCGGTCACGGCGATCACGGACGGATCCTGCCCCGCCGCCACGGCCGCGACCACCTGTTGCTTGAGCGCATAGATGTCGGGATCGCCGAAGCTTCGCAGCATGTCCTGGAAGGCGTCATGGCGGGCACGGTCGAACGGAAGCCGGCGGCCTGCCGAATCCTTCGCCGGATGTGCGGGGTAGAGATGGGCGCAGGGAATCCAGCCGTCCGGCACCAACTCCGTCGCTGAATGGGTGCGCCGGTGCTGGAGCAACCTGGGCAGGACGTGTGTGTGCGGTCCCTCGGGACTCTTGCCGTCGGCCGGCGGGATCGGCTGGAACACCTCGATGCGTCCAAGCCGGCTGATGAACACCCGATGCGGGTTCGCGGCCAGTATCACGCCCATCACGGGATTGCCGGGATCGAACAGCGCACGCCCGGCAAGCGCCCGCAGCTCTGCCGCCACTCGTGGATCGCCCACGCGGATGCAAAGGTCTACGTGCAGAGCTCCGAGCCCGAGATCGAACAGCACGGCGTCGCGATCCTGTTCCCGCAGCGCCGCGCGGTCTGGACCGAGTTCGGTCAGCGTCGTGCGGCCGTTCATCGCGCACCGATCGTGTTCGAGGCACAGTGCGATGCGGTGGTTCCAGCTTTCGCGCGTGGTGGTTTCGGAGGCGAACAGCCGCATGTCCTCCCGCGGCGTGATGCGAATCCCTCCCCGCCCCGTCACCGCGACGAGGCTGCCGTCGCCATCCGACAGCGCCACCGGCTCGTCCGGGTCGCGCGCGAATTCGGCAATCGCTCCAAACGTTCCGAGACTCCAGTTGGTCTCGGGGTCGGCCATCTGCTCCGCCAGAAACGCGCGGTGCACCGCGGCGTCGCTCACGTCGATCCTCCCTCCGGCTTTTCGCACGGTTTCCACGGCAACAGGTAGGGCACTCCGTCTCGCTCGCCGCGAATGACCTCCACGCCATAGGCGCGCGCGAGGTGCGCATCGGTCAACACCTGCGCCGGAGAGCCCTCCACCAGGATGCCCCCGTCGGCCAGCAGGATCAGACGATCGCAGAAGCGCGCTGCCAGCGCCAGATCATGCAGCACCACGGCAACACCTCGGCCCTTGCGAGCCGTGGCGCGAAGCAATTCCATCACCTGGAGCTGGTGCAGGGGGTCGAGCGCGGCGATGGGCTCGTCTGCCAGCAAGATGTCGGCGTCGACGGCGAGCGAGCGCGCCAGCAGGATGCGCATGCGCTCGCCGCCGGAAACCTGTGCCATCGTCCTCGCTCTCAATGCCGCGACGTCGGCCACGATCATGGCCTGCTCGATGGCATCGCGGTCGGCGGCATCGAGGCCCTGGAATGGCCTGCGGTGAGGCAACCGCCCGAGGGCAACGAGAGTCTCCACCCGCATCGGCCAATGGACGTCGCCGCCCTGCGCGAGATAGGCGATGTGTCGCGCGAGACCGCGCGCGCCGATCTCGGACGCCGTGCGCCCGCCATAGCGCACGCGACCGCCTTCGGGGGGACGCAGGTTGGCGAGGATCCGCAGCAAGGTCGTCTTGCCCGAGCCATTGGGTCCCACCAGCCCGACCATCTCGCCGGCATGCATGGCGAGATCGACCCCTTCCAGCAGGGTGGTCGCACCGAAGCGCACGGCGATGTCGGTCGCCTCGATCTCCATCACGCCTCCTCCCGCAGCCGATAGATCAGGCTGAACAGGAAGGGCGCGCCGATGATGGCCGTCACGACCCCGAGTTTGAGTTCGGGCCGGATGGGCAAGGCGCGCACGGCGATATCGGCTGCTAGCGTCAGGGCGGCGCCGCCCAGGCCGCTGACGAACAGCAGGCGCCCCGGACGGTGCGCCACCAGCGGCCGCAGCAGATGCGGCACCACCAGTCCCACGAAGGCGATCGCGCCGGTGACGGCCACGGCGCTGCCGACCGCGAGCGCGGTGCCGGCGATGAGCTGCAAGCGCAGGCGATTGAGATCGAAGCCCAGGCTCTTGGCGGTGTCCTCTCCGAGCGTCAGCCCGTCGAGTGCGGGACCCGCACCGACGAGAAGCGCCCAGCCGAGCGCCATCAGCGGCAGAACCAGCCAGACATAGGGCAGGCTCCGGTCCGCCAGCGAGCCCAGGAGCCAGAACACGATCTCGGTGACCGCGTAGGGATTGGGCGAGAGATTGAGAGCGAGCGAGGTGAGCGCCCCCGCGAAGCTGCCGATGGCGACGCCCGCAAGGATCAGCGTCATCGTGCCGGCGCCGCGGCCGGCGAGCCCGTAGAGCACGAAGGTCGCGACCGCGGCGCCGGCAATGCCGCCGAGCGGAAGCGCCAGCGACAGCGCGCCCGCGAAGCCGAAATAGAACACCGCAACCGCACCGAATGCCGCCGCGCCGGAGACCCCGATGATGCCCGGCTCCGCCAGCGGATTGCGCATCAGCCCCTGCATGGCGGCACCGCTAAGGCCGAGACTGAAGCCGACGAAGCAGCCGAGCAGGGCGCGCGGCAGCCGCAGCTCGACGAGAACGAGTGCCGCCAATGTCTTTTGGCCCGTCAATGCGTCGCGCATGGCCTGCGAGAGATCGAACGACACGTAACCGATCGCCAGCGACGTGCAAAAAAGGACGGCGACGAGAACCGACAGGACGGCCACCAGCACGCCATACGAGGGCATGAGCTTTTGCTCGAGGCTCGCGACGACAGGCATATGCGTCATCTGGTGGGCGTCCCGACACGAACTTCATCGGCCACCTGCCTGAGCCGTTCGATCGCTTCGACAATGGCGGGTCCGCCGCAATTCCACAGCCGACCCGGAAGGACGACCACACGGGTCCGGTCCGAGAGCGCCGCGAGCACGGGATGACGCAGGATTTCGGTGGCGAGCGCGGGCGGTCCGTCGCGGCTTGCGCTGACGATAAGTACGTCCACCGCGTTCGCCACCAACGTTTCCAGCGGAATCTGCCCATAGTTGTCGATGGCGAGTTCGGCAGCCACATTCGTCAGCCCGGCGCGCGTCATGATCTCGTCGGCGAGCGTTCCCTTGCCGACGGTCACGCCATTGGGATTGAGCACGAGCGCCCGCGGTTTGTTCGACTGCGCCGGTGGCGGAATCGCCGCGAGGCTCCGGTCCAGGTCGCCAAGGATCTTGTCGCCCTTTTCCCGTTCGCCCACCAGGGCGGCGACATCGCGGATCTGACGGCGAACATCGTCGATGTTTTTCGCAACATCGAATTCCACCACTGGAATGCCGACGCGCTTGAGCAACGCTACCGCCGGCCGCGCGGTGTAGATGCCGGCGATGACCAGATCCGGCTTCAGCGGGATGATCTCTTCCGCCAGTCCATGATTGACCGGGATACGCGCAGCCAGTTCCGCGACGTTCGAATTCCCAGGATCCCGGGAGAGCCAGGTGACGGACGCGATGTTCTGCGGTTCGGCAAGGCGCAGAACCAGTTCGTCCGTGCACATGTTGAGCGAAACGATGCGGCTGGGCTTGCCAGCAGCATCGGTCGCCCATCCCTGCGAAGCGACCGCGAGCAGCGCCGCGGCCGCCAGAACGGCAACCACGGCCCACCGTCCCGATGAGTCCCCAGCAGCAAACCGCACTGTCATATCCACGTGCACCGTCAGCGGTTGGCGACCCGGATTCCGCCGAAAATCCCAAAGCCCGGCCGGTCGAAGCCGGTCGGGTTCTGATATCGCTCGTTGAGCAGGTTGTCGATGCGACCGAACACAGTGGTGTAGTTGGCGGCCGGGTTGCCATGCCGAATGCCGAGCCCGGCGAGGCGCTATTGCGCATGCCCGGCTGCTGACGCAACCTTCCGCCGCCGCCGCGACGTCCCGTGGCGAATGAAGGGAGTCATGAGCGCGGGCTCATCACATACCGGCCCCATCGACGACGACGTTGAGGCTTTCTCGACGCTCGCCGACCTGCGGGCGGCATGCCTCGACCTGCCGTCGGGCGATGCCGTCTGTGCGGCCGCCGCGGCTGAGCGGCAGAACGAGCTCACAAAGCCTCCGCGCAGCCTGGGCCGGCTCGAAGACACAGTCGCGTGGCTCGCCCGCTGGCAGGGGCGACATCCTCCACGCCTCGACCGCGTCGACATTCTCGTGTTCGCTGGCAATCACGGCGTGACGGCACGGGGCGTCTCGGCCTACCCGGCCGAAGTCACGTCGCAGATGGTTGCTAATTTTTCGGCCGGCGGCGCGGCGATCAATCAGCTCGCCCGCCTCGCGGATGCGAACCTGCGTGTCGTGCCGCTTGCGCTCGAACAGCCCACGGCCGACTTCACCGTGGAGCCGGCAATGGATGAGCCCACTTTTCTCGCCGCCGTGGATATCGGCTACGCTTCGATCTCACCCGATGCCGATCTCGTGTGTCTGGGCGAGATGGGAATCGGGAATACGACGGCGGCGGCCGCGCTCGCTACGGCGCTGTTCGGTGGCGGCGGGGCGCGTTGGGCAGGGCGCGGCACCGGGGTGGACGATCACGGGTTGGCACGCAAGCGCGCAGCCATCGATGCCGGGCTCGCGCGCCACGGCACGCTGCTCGGCGATCCCTTGCGCAGCGCGGCTGCGCTGGGCGGACGCGAACTCGCCGCCATTCTGGGCGCCGCGCTGGCGGCGCGCCGGCGCCGCGTCCCGGTGGTGCTCGATGGCTTCGTCTCGACCGCGGCGGTCGCTGTATTGGCCAGGATGCGAGCCGACGGCCTCGACCATGCCCTGGCGGCGCATGTCTCGGCCGAAGACGGGCACCGGATGTTGCTGGGCGAGCTCGGTCTCGCTCCGCTTCTTGATCTCGGCATGCGGCTCGGAGAGGGCTCCGGCGCCGCGCTCGCCGTATCGGTGCTGCGGGCCGCGCTCGCCTGCCACACCGGCATGGCCACGTTCGCGGAGGCGGGTGTCGCCAACAAGCCGCATTGATCGGTCGCGGCTGCCCTCAGCCGATGTCCTTTTGGGCGATCGCGTGAAAGAACGTGCCGCTGACGCGGCCGCGGCGACCGCCATCCATGCCGAACTCCTCGCCCCTGGGCATCCGAAAGCTCGACCAGTGGCTCGTCGGCCCCCGGAGTCAGCAGGGTCGCGTAATGAAACTCGTGCCCGCGAACGCGCGCGTCCCGCGGACCAATCGGGCTGTCCGCGCGCAGACGGGCTTCGCGATAGCCGAGATGGAGCCTGCGCTCGGCAAAGCTGGTGGCGTGCCCGAGCAGGCCGGTCATCGCGTGCCGGACACCATTCGCATCTTCGAGGCCCTCCCCCAGCACCATGTAGCCGCCGCACTCACCGTGCACCGGCCGCGTCTGCGCGAACTGCGCGAGCCCGTGCCGAAATCGATGCGCGGACGCGAGCGCGCCGGCATGCAGCTCCGGATAGCCGCCGGGCAGCCAGCACACATCGCAGTCCGCCGGCGGCGGCTCGTCCGCGAGCGGCGAAAAGGTCGTGATCTCCGCACCCGCTTTGCGCCAGCCTGTGAGCAGGTGCGCGTATACGAAGGTGAAGGCCGCGTCCGACGCGATCGCGATGCGTTGGCCCGGCGGCGGCAGCGCTGCAGGAGCGCCGGCTGTGACATGTCCGATCGGGGCAGCGCATGCGCGCGCGGCGTCAAGGTCGAGATAGCGCTCGGCCATGTCGGCCAGGCGATCGAGCCGCCCCGCCAGATCGCCATGCTCGGCTGCCTGGATGAGGCCCAGGTGCCGCTCCGGCAGCACGATATCGTCCGCCCGCGGCAGCGCGCCGATGACGGGGACATCCAATCGCGCTATCGCATCAACGACCATGCTCCGATGGCGGTCGCTGCCGACGCGATTGAGCACGACGCCTGCGATGCGGACGCCGGGATCGTGCGACATGAACCCACGCAACACGGCGGCTGCGGACTGCGCCTGCGCGGACACGTCGAGCACCAGCAGAACCGGTAAGCCATAACGCACCGCAAGATCGGCCGCCGCCCCGGTCCGCCCGTTCGCGCCCGACGCCCCATCGAACAGTCCCATCACGCCCTCGATCACAAGCATTTCGCACTCGCGTGCAGTTTCGGCGATCAGGGCGTCGAGCAGGGATGGCGGCATCGCCCAGGTGTCGAGATTGAACCCGTGTGCGCCGGTGGCGGCGGCGTGGAATGCCGGGTCGATGTAATCGGGGCCCGCTTTGGCGGCACGCACGGCGACGCCTCTGCGCCTGAGCGCGGCGAGAATGCCGAGCGTCACTGTCGTCTTGCCGGCGCCCGAGCTCGGGGCCGCAATGATCAGCCCGCTCGCCGTCATCGCGCCGTCTCGCTTTCCGCCGGACGCCCGCCGCCGAGCAGGCGGTCGCGAACGTTCACGATCTCTCCGATGACGACGATGGATGGCGTACCAAGCGCGTGCTCCTGCGCGTCGGCCGCGACCCGGCCAAGAGTGGATACCACCACATGTTCGTCGGCCGTGGTCGCGGCCACCACGACCGCGGCGGGCGTCGTCACCGGCAGGCCACCGCGCATCAATTCGCCAGCGATCTTGTCGAGGTTGCGCACCGCCATATAGAGCACGATCGGCTGCCCGGTGCGCGCAAGCGCGGTCCAATCGAACGGATCGTCATCGGCGCCATAGCCGGCGGCAAGGATGATGGCCCGGTTGATCCCCCGGAACGTGGCGGGGATTGCGGCCGCGGTCAGTCCGGCAAGCCCCGCCGTCACCCCCGGGACCAGCCGGTACGGCACGCCCGCTGCTGCCAGCGCCAGCGCCTCCTCGCCGCCGCGTCCGAACACGCAGGGATCCCCGCCCTTGAGCCGCAAGACGCGATTCCCCGCGCGCGCAAGCTCGACCAGGCGGTTCGAGATGTCGGCCTGATGAGCGGATGGACGACCGCCACGCTTGCCCGCGAATTCGAGCCGTGCCTGCGGCCCGGCGAGCGCCAGCACGCGCGAGCTGACCAGCGCGTCGTGCACGATGACATCGGCCTGTGACAGACCGGCGAGCGCCGCTAGGGTGAGGAGACCGGGATCGCCCGGGCCGGCGCCGGCGAGCCAGACGTGCCCCGGTGCCAGCAGCGGAATCTCGGCGCGCGCCAGCGCTGATGAGATCCGATCGTTCATCGGCGCACCGTTCGTCCGTTCACGACCGGGTTTCCTCGCGAAAGCGACGACGATAGGTCGGGTCGTAGAGCGCGCTCTCGCGGAAATCTTCCGCCGCCAATGCCCGGCCGACCAGGACGATGGCGGTACGCTCGATCGGCTCGCGCGCAAGCGTGGCACAAATGTCGGCGAGCGTACCGAGCACGATGCGCTCGTCGGGCCAAGTCGCCCGCGCCACTACGGCGACGGGACAATCTTCGCCATAGAGCGGCGTCAGCTCGGCAACGATCGAGTCGATTGCCTGGATGGCCAAGTGCAGAACGAGCGTCGCGCCGGTCGCCGCGAATGCGCCCAGTCGCTCGGCCGGAGGCATGGCGGAGGCCCGCCCCGACACACGCGTGAGAACGACGCTCTGGGCGACCTCGGGCACGGTGAGCTCACGGCCGAGCCGGGCCGCGGCCGCGGCGAAGGCCGGCACGCCGGGAGTCAACGTATAGGGAATGGCGCGACGCTCGAGCCTGCGGATCTGCTCGGCAAGCGCGCTGTACACTGAAAGGTCGCCGGAGTGAAGCCGCGCCACGTCCCGTCCGGCCGCATGGGCCGCGACATATTCGGCCTCGATCTCGTCGAGCGTCATCGGCGCCGTGTCGACGACGCGCGCGCCGGCCGGACAATAGCCGAGCAGCTCCGACGCTACGATCGAGCCGGCATAGAGGCAGACCGGACACTGGGCGATGAGATTGCGGCCGCGAACGGTAATGAGATCCGCGGCGCCCGGCCCCGCGCCGATGAAATGCACGGTCATGATCGCTCTCCGGCGACGGCGAGGGCGCAGGTCGCCGGGCCTAACGCGATCCGCGATCCGACCAACCGCGCTGCGGGACCGCCGGCCGCCAGCGCCGCCGCTTCGGCGATGGAGGAAACGCCTGTCAACGCCAGGACACGCGCCGAGCGCGTTTGGGTACGCGCGCCGGCGGCTTCGAGCTCAGCCTTCGCGACGAGAACGAGCGGAACGCCGAGCGCGGCCGCTGCCGCCGCGACGCCGTGCTCCCCGCTCTTGAACTCGGGCGCCGCAATCAGGTCAAGCGCATCGGCTGCCAAGCCCGCGCGCGCCAGGGCATCGGCAATCACCGCGCCGATCTGGTGCGCCGAAGCGCCTTTGCGGCATCCGACACCGGCGACGATCATGGCTTGGCCCAAACCCATTGCGTCACTGGCATCGCCGGCCGCCAGCCGTGCATGCGCCCGACCGGCTCTGCGTGCGCGATTGCGACGCGGCGCAATTCGCCGCCGAAGGTAGCGTGTCGAGCGACCAGCAGCGCTTCGGTCTCGGTCGTCACCGCGTTGACGACGAGGCGTCCGCCGGGCCGCAGCGCGTGCATGGCGGCGTCAACGTTATCGGCCGCCCCGCCGCCGACGAAAATGGCATCGGGTGACGGGAGGCCGGCGAATGCCGCGGGCGCCCTGCCCTCGACGACATCGAGCGCGGGCACGCCGAATGCCGCGGCGTTACGCCGGATGCGCGCGGCACGGTCCTCGCGCGCCTCGATGGCGACCGCGCGCAGTGATGGATCGGCAAGCATCCATTCGATCGCGACCGAGCCCGCGCCTGCGCCGACGTCCCACAGCAACTCACCGCGGCACGGGGCGAGGGCGGACAGCGTGAGGGCACGGATCTCGCGCTTGGTGATCTGACCGTCGTGCTCGAAGAGCTCATCGCAAAGGCCCGACGTCCGCGCCAGCACGCGCGCACCTGCAGCGGCTACGACGTCGATCGCGACCGTGTTGAGAGGGCCGACGTCGGCGAGATCGAAGCCAGCGGCTGTCGTTGCGCGCAGGCGCTCGCGGGGTCCGCCCAGTGCCTCGAGCACGGTCATGGTCGACGCGCCAAATCCGGCGTCCGCCAGCAGACGGGCAAGCGCGGCCGGTCCCTCGCCGTCCGAGGTCAACGCAAGAACCCGCGCGCCCGGCTGCAGGTGCGGACGAATGAGATCCAGGGTGCGGCCATGAACCGACACCAGAGCGGTCTCCGGCAAAGCCCAGCCCAGCCGCGCGGCGGCGAGGCTGAAGGACGATGGTGCCGGCACGGTCATCGTCTCGCGGGCATCGATCTGCCGCAACAACACCGCGCCGACGCCGTGCAGGAACGGATCGCCCGATGCGAGCACGCAGACCTGCCGCCCGCGATATGCCAGCACCTCCTCGACTGCGCCCTCGAACGGACTGGGCCAGGGTCGAGCGGCACCGCGGATGAGCGACGCTGCAAGACCAAGGTGACGCTTGCCGCCGAACACGATTTCTGCCGACTGGACGAGACTTCGCGCCACCGGCGTCAACCCCTCGATGCCGTCCTCGCCGATCCCGACGATGGACAACCAGCGGCGTGGTGCGGCAGTCTCACGCGCGACGGGGTCACCGAGGGACATGCGACGCATCCTCATTCTCGGCGGCACGACGGAAGCACGGCATCTAGCGGAACGCCTCGCCGGCCGCGCCAACATGGCCGTCACCGTTTCGCTCGCGGGCCGCACCACTGCGCCCCTGGCGCAGGCGGCGACGGTGCGGACCGGCGGCTTCGGCGGCATCGACGGCCTGGCCGAGTATCTCGCGACCGAGCGCATCGACGCGCTCATCGACGCCACGCATCCGCACGCCGCGATCATCTCTGCCAATGCTGTCGCCGCGGCGGCATCGACGCGGGTACCACTGCTCGCGTTGCGCCGGCCACCATGGACAGCGCTCGCCGGGGACCGTTGGACCGAGGTTGCCAATATCGAAGACGTGCTGCAAGTGCTCGCCCCTGCGCCGCGTCGCGTATTCCTCGCGCTCGGCAGGAACGAGATCGGACTCTTCAATAGAGCGCCGCAGCACTACTATCTCGTGCGCAGCGTCGAGCCGGTCGATCCGCCGCTGTCGGTAAAGCACGCCTTCTACGTGACCGGGCGCGGCCCATTCACCGAAGCCGATGACCACGGCCTGCTGGCGGCGCACGCGATCGACGTCGTCGTCGCCAAGAACAGCGGCGGCACTGCGACCTACGGCAAGATCGCGGCGGCACGCGCGCTCGGGATCAGCGTCATCATGGTGCGTCGTCCGCTCTCGCCCGATGTTGCGACCGTCGAGACCGTCGCTGACGCCATCACCTGGCTCGATCATGTCGTCGCGCTCCCGGCCGCCCGCGGCGTATAGACCAGCGGAGCATGGTGGAGCCGCGGCACAAGGCGGGTTTCTGCCGAGCCGACGATGAGCAGGGTCGCCATGTCGGCGTCTGCCGGGTCGGCCGTTGCCAACGTGGTGACTGAGATGGTTTCGTCCGGTCTCCCGACGGCACGGCCGAAGACGACGGGTGTGGTCGCCGGCAGGTAACGCCGCAACCGCTCGAACGCCGCCGCAAGTTGCCATGGCCGCCCCTGCGAGATCGGATTGTAAAGGGCGATCACGAATCCGGCCTGGGCCGCGGCATCGAGGCGCCGTTCGATCACTGGCCAAGGCTTGAGATTGTCCGACAGCGACAGCGCGCAGAAATCATGACCGAGCGGCGCTCCCACGCGCGCAGCCACCGCCAGCATGGCGGTGATGCCAGGAACGATTCCCATGTCGAGTGCACGCCACGCGGGCGGGCCCTGCTCGATCTGCTCGCAAACGGCCGCCGCCATCGCGAACACGCCGGGGTCGCCCCCGGACACCAATGCCACGCTGGCGCCGGCCGCTGCCGTTTCGAGCGCCGCCCGCGCGCGCGAGCCTTCCTCACGGTTGTCGGAGGGGTGGCGGCGCTGGCCGTCGCGGAGCGGCGCGCGTGCAAGATAAGGTGCGTAGCCGAACAGCGCGTCGGCCGCGGCCAGGGCGGCTTGCGCTTCCGGCGTGAGCCAGCGGGCATCGCCGGGAC
The DNA here is from genome assembly GCA_963739385.1 of uncultured Alphaproteobacteria bacterium. GTDB lineage: Bacteria > Pseudomonadota > Alphaproteobacteria > Rhizobiales > Xanthobacteraceae > VAZQ01. Next base: position 70,904 of record CAVUAI010000001.1, on the reverse strand, counting down.
CGAGCCCCACCACGGCCAGCCGACCGCTCACGGCCGCCGCTCCCAGCCCGGCACCAGCACCATGGCAAAATAGGGAGCGCAGTCATCGCTCTTGTCGGCGAGCGGGATCGCCTTCTCGTCGGACATCGTACCGCGTTCGACATAAAGCGCGCGTTCAGCCCGGCCGCTTCGCTCAAGCGCGCGGCGGACCTTGGGCAGATTCCGCCCGAGCTTGATCACCACGACGGCGTCGGTCGAGCGAAGGCGACGCTCCAGCTCGTCCTGTGCGAGCGTGCCGGGCAGCACGGTGAACACGTCGTCCCCTTGCGCGATCGGAGTGCCGACCGCCGACCAGCATCCGGACATTCCGCTCACGCCGGCTACCACCTCGGTGTGAAAGCGAGGCGCCAGACGCACGTGCAGATGCATGTAGGAGCCATAGAACAGCGGGTCGCCCTCGCAGACCACGGCGACGACGCGTCCGTCTTCGAGATGGCCGGCGACCTCACGGGCGGCGGCGTCATAGAACGCGCGAATGCCGTCGCAATAGGCCGGCTCATGTCTCGGCAGTTCGGTCGTCATCGGAAACGTCAGCGTGAGCTCGCGAATGCCGGGCCTGAAATGGCGCGCAGCGATGGTCCGCGCGTTGCCGGGATGGCCAGCCTTGCAAAAGTGGACGATCACGTCTGCTCCTTCGAGCACGCGAACCGCCTTGAGGGTGATCAGTTCGGGATCGCCCGGCCCCACGCCGACGCCCACGAGCTTGCCGGGCGCGCTCATGTCCCGGCCCTCGCCAGCGCATTGACCGCGGCCGCCGTGATCGCGCTTCCACCCATGCGTCCCAACACGGTGAGGTACGGCACGCCGCGCGGGTTCGCCGCCAATGCGTCCTTCGCCTCCGCCGCGCCGACGAAACCCACCGGGATGCCGAGGATCGCGGCCGGCTTCGCCGCGCCGGCGTCGAGCATTTCGAGCAGACGGAACAAGGCGGTCGGCGCATTGCCGATCGCCACCACCGCGCCGGCGAGACGATCCTGCCACAGGTCGAGCGCCGCGGCCGAGCGCGTGGTGCCAAGGTCGTCGGCGAGCGGTGCGACGCGGGCATCGCGCAAGGTGCAGATCACGGCGTTCTCCGCTGGCAGGCGCGCGCGCGTCACGCCGTCGGCCACCATCTGCGAATCGCACAGGATCGGCGCGCCACGGGCGAGCGCCGCCCGCGCGGCGGCGACGAGGCCTTGGCCGAAGGCGATCCGGCCTGCAATCCCGACGCAGCCGCAGGCATGCACCATGCGGACGACAATGTCGGCCTCCTCGGCCGAAAAGCGGGAGAGGTCGGCCTCCGCCCGAATGATGGCGAATGAGCGCTCGTAGATGCGGGCGCCGTCGCGGAGATAGTCGAGCCGCTCAGACACCGCTCGCCTCACCGAGGATCAATCGGGCGATCTGCCCGCGGTCGAGGCGGGACAGCACGTCGGCCGCGCTTTCGCCCGGCGCGCGATGTCGCCGCACGGTGTCCGCAAGTCGTGCGACAGCCGCCGGCAGCGAGTCCGGCATGACCGTCACCAACGGCCGGTCGCGGGCGGACCCATTGACGACGACGCCGCAGCGGCCATCGATACCGACCACCGTCACAGGCACCGTGCGCGCACAGGCGCAGCCCTTGGCACAGCCCGAGACGTGCACCGTCGGCAGATCTGCTCCGACGATCGCCGCGCCCGCCATAAGGCTCGGTGCGAGCGCACGCGAGGGAATTTCCGCCGCGGCGCAGATGGGCGCGCCCGCGCAGGCCACAATTCGGCGCCGAGGATCATCCCGATCAACGATCAGACCCAACCTTACCGCCATATCGGTCAGATACCCTGCTCCAGCCTCATCAACGTCGACAACAAGGAGTGCGCGCCCCGGCGCGGTGCGAAGCCCGGACCCGCCGGCATCGGCCACGGCGCGCGCCAGCGCCTCCAGAGTCGCCGCATCGGCGTGTCCGAAAGCCAGGCTGAAACCGACCGCGATGCGGCCGTTCCGCAGCGCATGCTGTCCCACCGGGTCGGCCGGCGCTCGCACCGATGCCGGCGTGGGGTCGCTGGGAATATGCGCGATCGCTTGGCGAAACGGAGCTGCTCCTTCGGTCGCAACGATATCCCTGGCGCGTACCGCGTTCCCGCGCGCAGCGATCACGCGGAGCAGGCTCGCCGCTGCATCGCACGCACGCACGGCGGCGACGACGCCGACCGGCATCGCCATCGCCGCATCACCGCCGACAGCGACGTGAATACCCATACGCCCGCCGTTCGCCTGTGCCCGCAGCCGTACATCGGCGGCAACCGCGTCGAGGTGAAGCGCGCCTCCGCCGTCGATGGCGACGGAAACCTTCGGCCCCAGCTCGGTGGCAAAAGGCTTTGCCGACATGGCGCGGCGCAGTCCGGCAGCGACCGTCCCGGCATCGATCAACTCGGCGGGGTCGAGACCGGCGAGCGGATCGCACAAGATCGGAGGGTCGTCGGACAACGCCATATGGAGCTCGCCGACCGATGCCGCGAAACGCCCGGCGGAGCTCTCGGTCAGCCCGCGAACCTGAATGCTTCCGCGCGAGGTGATCTCCATGACGCCGCTGCCGAAGCTCCGCGCCGCCCTGCACAAGACGACCAGCGCCCGCGCAGGGATCGTGGCGCCCGCGGGCGTCAGCCGCACCAGCAGACCATCCCCGGTCGGCATGGGCTGGGAAAGCCCGGGACACGCTCCACGTCGGAAGGGAGCGTTCACGCCGCTGTCTCCTTCATAAGGGTTCGCAAGCTTGCGTCCACATCGTTGCGGCGAGGATGCCACAGTCCGCGGCGGCGTGCCGCGTCGAGGCGAGCCGCGATCGCTGCCGCCGCCGCGGGATTCTCGCACAGCAGGAAGTTGCGGACGTCGTCATCCGCGACATAGGCGTCGTGCAGGAGGTCGAAAAACCGGCTCGCCACCGCACCCGTCGTTTCGGCAAAGTCGACGAGGCGATCGACGGTTTCCGCAAGCTCCGCAGCCCCGCGCGGGCCATGACGAAGCTGCCCCGCGATGAACTTCGGGTTTGCGGCGCGCGACCGCACGATGCGCGCCAAGGCCGTCGACAACGGGCGCGCGCGCGGTCGCCCGGGATCGGTGGTGTCGAGAATGATGAGATCGGGCGCGCGACCGAGCGCGGCCGCAGCCGCGGCGAAGCCGCCGATGAAGGCAACGTCCTCCGATCCTTCCAGCAAGTCGCGCGCGGGATCTTCCGCGCAATGCACGAGCAGGTCCGCCGCCGCGATGCGGGCTTCGAAGGCGCCGGACGCGGGCGTCGCGTCGCCCTCCGACCCGCCATAGGCGTGCGAGGCGGCAGCGAGGTAGGCGTCGGCGAGTTGCGCGCGGTCGATGTCGCGTCCCAGCTGGTCCTCGACCCCGGCGCCATAGGCTCCGGGCGCCGTGCCGAAGATACGCGGGATCGATCGTCCTGCGCGCGGCGGTGCCGCCCGCCAAGCGGCTGCGAGCGGATTCTCGTCGGCGCTCTCGTCGCGCGCTGCGACCGCGCGCACCGCGGCGTCGATGAGCGCGATCTGGGCCGGGAACAGGTCGCGGAACAGTCCCGAGATCCGCCAGGTGACGTCGACCCGAGGGCGTCCCATGACCGCCGCGGGCAAGACCTCGATCCCGGTGACGCGTCCGGTCGTCGTGTCCCAGGTCGGGCGACAACCCATCAAGGCGAGTCCCTGCGCGATCTCCTCGCCACCGGTGCGCAAGGTTGCGCTGCCCCAGAGATCGATCACCGAGGAGCGCGGCATTTCGCCGTGCGCCTGAGTGTAGAGACGGATCACCTCATCGGCGCCAAGCCGTCCGAGATCGGTTGCGGTGGGCGTCGGCAGCGTACGCGGATCGGCAGCGAACAAATTGCGGCCCGTCGGCAGGACGTCGCGGCGGCCGCGTGCCGGAGAGCCGGCGGGTCCAGGACCGACGCGGCGGACGTCGAGCGCCGACAGGATCGCGGCGCGTTCGGCGCACGCGCTGTCGTGCCACGCGCGATCATCAACGTTGGGAGCCTCTCGCCCAAAGACATGCAGGCCGTCCTTAATGGCAAGGTCCTTGAGATCGCACAGCCAGGCGTCGATGCGGCGCAGCGCGTCATCGGGACTGTCGTCAGGGCGCACGCGCGCCTCGACAGCGAGGCCGGTCCGCTCGGCCTGCTCCAGGATCAGACGCGCGAGCCGCTCGCGGCGCCGGCGGTCAAGCCCGTCGGCCTGCGCGTATTCATCGACCAGCCGCTCGAGCTCGCGCGCGTCATCCGCAAGATCGGCCGCGACGAGCGGCGGCGGCAGGTGTCCGATGGTCAGCGCCGCGATCCGTCGTTTGGCCTGCGCGGCCTCGCCGGGATTGCTCACGATAAAGGGATAGATCACGGGCAGAGGGCCGACCATCAAATCCGGGAAGCATGAGGCGGTCAGCCCGACGGCCTTGCCGGGCAACCATTCGAGCGTGCCGTGCGCCCCCATGTGAATGACCGCGTCCATCCGGGCAACATGCCGAAGCCAGAGTCCGAATGCGAGCAACGCATGGCGCGGCGGCAATGTGGCGTCGTGGTACTCGGCACGCCGATCGGTCGCACGTCCGCGCTCCGGCGGAAACGCAACCACGATGTTTCCGAACGCATGGACGCGAAATCGAAACGCGCCATCCCGCACGTCGCCGTCGTTTTCCGGCTCCCCCCAGGCCGTCCGGACGCGCTCCATGGCATCGACGGGAAGGCCCGCCACCAGGTCACGATAACCCTCGAGCGGGAGCAATGCGTCGTTCGAAGGCACCGCCAGCAGATCGAGCAGGGCGCGCGAGGTGCTCGGCGCATCGTCGACATCATAATTCGCCTCGCCCAGGTCCGAGAGCAGCGCGACCACGCTTGCGGGAACGTCGAGGCCGACGGCATAGCCGGAGCGGCCCGCGGCGCCCGGGTAGTCCGGCAGCAATACCGCCACGCGCCGCTGCGCGCGCGGCGTGGACTTCAGCCGCACCAATGCCGCAACGCGATCCGCACACATCGCAACGCGGTCGGGCTCCGGCACGCTCCCGAGCGCGCTGAAGCAGAGCCCGTCGGGAGCGGGCAACGGTCCCTTGAACGCGACCACACCTTGCAGCACCCGCCCGTCGAGCTCGGGCAAAACGACATGCATCGCCAGATCAGCGGCTCCGAGGCCGCGCTGGCTTTCTTGCCACGCCGAACGCCGCGTGGTTGCGATCACGGCCTGCAGCACCGGCACGTCGCTGTCGTCGAATGGTGTCGGCACGCCCGGGCCCGCGGACGCGGCAAAGGCCGTCGCGGTAACGATCACGGCGGGCTCGAGCCGCGCGAGTGCCGCGCGCACGAAATCAGCGGCCGCACGATCCTTGAGACTCGGAACCACCAGCGGAGCAGGCGCCAAGCCGCGCTCCGTCAGTGCGGCGCAGAGCGCATCGATCGCCGCGGTGTCGGCCGCCAGCAGCATGGCGCGATAGAATATGATCGGTACCCGCGGACGACCATGCGGACAGCAGGTGACCAATCGCTCGAGATCGACGGCGCCTTCGCCGGGAATGTATCCGCTGGTGCGCGGCAAGGCGCGCGGCTCGGGGGCCTCGAGCAGCGTTCCGGCATGGCGCGAGAGCGTGCGGAGCAACGCCGACAAGTTCTCCGCTCCGCCTTCGCGGAAGAACCGCAACAACCTGTCGAGCTCGCCCGGCGGCAATGTCGAGGCCTCGGCGAGGCGGGGGTCGTCGCGATCCTCGCCTGGAAGAAGCGCGAGCGGGATCGCGTGTTCGCGCGCAAGCGATGCAAGCCGTTCGACGCCGTAACGCCACCAATCCAGGCCCCCGAGCAGGCGAACCACGATGACCTTGGCGTGGCGCGCGACGCTATCGAGCCAGAGATCGACCGAGAGCGGATGGCGCAGATCCCGCAGGTTGGCGAGCCGCACGCTGGGCAGCACGTTGCGCTGGGCCGCCCAGGCAGCCGCCAGGCCGGCGAGGTCGCTGTCAGCAAACGAGAGAATGACGATGTCCCCCGGGGGCTGGCGCAGATCGACCGGCTCGACCAGATCGTCGATCGACGCCGAAGTGGTCGCCAGCAGGTGCATCCGTCACCCCAGCAGGGCACGCGCGACGCCGTCGCGGTCGAGCCCCTTCATGCCGATCACGACAAGCTGACCGCGCCGCGGCTCTTCGGCAGCCCAGGCACGATCGTAGTGATGCGTGACACGCGGCCCCACCGCCTGCACCAGCAGGCGCATCGGCTTGCCCGCCACTGCCACGAAGCCCTTCACGCGCAGCACGCTCGCATCTTCGGCCGCGGCGGAAATGCGGGCCGCGAGCGAGCCTGGATCGGAAATCTCCGGGAGCGGCAGCACGAAGCTTTCGAAATCGTCGTGATCGTGCTCCAGCTCCGCGTCGTGGCGCGTGCGGCGGTTGGCGATATCGTCCTCCGTACCGACGCCGAGCCCCAGCAGGGCCGTGGGATCGACCTTTCCGTCGGCGGCGGGCACGATCTTGACGGCGCGCGGAAGCGCCTTGGCGATCACAGCCATCGCCTTCTCCGTGCCGAGCGCATCCAGCAAGTCGCGTTTGTTGAGCACGACGAGGTCAGCACAGGCAATCTGATCGTCAAACACCTCCTCGATCGGATCGTCATGATCGAGTGCAGTGTCGGTCTCGCGCTGACGCGCCAGCGCATCGAGATCGCCGGCCACCCGTCCCGCCGCCAGCGCGGCACCGTCCACCACGGCGACCACGCCATCCACCGTGACCCGGCTCTTGATCGCCGGCCATTGGAAGGCCTGCACCAATGGCTTGGGCAGCGCGAGGCCGGACGTCTCGATCACGATATGCTCGACCGAAGGTTTTCGCGCCAGGATCGTATCCAGCGCCGGCACGAAATCATCCGCCACGGTGCAACACAGGCAGCCATTGGCCAGCTCGACGATGTTCTCTTCGGGGCAGGCCTCATCGCCGCAACCCTTGAGGATCTCGCCGTCGATACCGACGTCGCCGAATTCGTTCACGATCACCGCCAGTCGTCGCCCGCGCGCATTGGCCAGCAGATGACGGATCAGCGTCGTCTTTCCGGCCCCCAGGAAGCCGGTCACGATGGTGCAAGGCACGCGCGCAGACGAGTTGCTCATTCCATATCCTCGAAGTTGAGAGGTGGCACGCGGGCGATAAGTCCGCGCTTCAGCGGTTCCGGCCTGCCTCGCCAGGGCATGATGCCGTCGCTTGCGGAGGCGAGAAGACGCGCGCCGTCGACGAGTGCAGGCCCGCAGGTCACATCGAGCCCGCCGAACACGTAGGTCCAGGAGCCGTTGCAGCGCACGGCGGCGCTCAGACCGCGCGTGCAATTCGCCAGACAGCGCACCTGACGAACGACGACACCGCTGCCTGCGGCCGCGTCCGCAGTTGCCCGCGCCAGCAGCGCGCCAGGGCGCGGCTCGGTCTCGGGCTCACCAAGACGGCGACAGGTCACGCACACGTAGATCATCGGGGCATCGATCGATGTCTCGGTGCTGGTGACGATGGGCTGTGGCGTAGACGTCACCCGCGTCGCTCCGCAGGGGCGGTCGCCCCGATTCGGGTGCCGTTGAAGAATCGACCGGCGCCGAGGCACCCCGCCCGGGCCATGACCGAATCGACGGCAGGTCTCCTGGCTCGCGGGTCGCCGCCCGTCACCGCCTTCCCGGATTCTTCCAGTGGCAATGTGGCACGGGCTCGCCGCTTACAGTTGCGGGGGCAGCTGCGGCGTTGGAACCTGCGTTCCGCACCGCATTCCCTGTTCGCTCTCTCGTGAGAGACCGTCGATGGCGGCACTTAACGGTCGGCGTCCGCGCTTTGTCAATGCCGCCGTGCCTGTGCGCTTGCGGGCAATGCCACGACGGCTATAGTCGTGCGATGGTCGATGCCCAAGCGCTGGGCGAAAAGGGAAACGTGGTGAGGGCCTTGCCCCAATCCACGGCTACCTTCGCAACTGTCAGCGGCGAGCCTCCTCGATCAGTCACTGGAGCCTGATGCAGGCTCCGGGAAGGTGGAGGAAAGTGCGGACCCGCGAGCCAGGAGACCTGTCGGCGGCGTCATCTGCAACCACGCCTTCGGTGGAAGGCGCATGGGGGATGCCATGAGCTTTCGTCTGATTGCGCGCACCGCGATCGTCGTGACTGCGGCCCTGGTCCCGACCGGGGCGTCAGCCCATCACGTGATGGGGGGACAGATACCCGCGACCTTCCTCCAAGGCCTGCTGTCGGGCCTCGGTCATCCCGTGATCGGCCCCGATCATCTCGCCTTTCTGCTGGCGATCGGGATTGCGGTCGGGGTCGGCGGGCTCAATCTCGCGCTGCCGGCGCTGTTCGTCGTTGCCGCAGCGGTCGGCGTCGCGCTGCATGTGGCGGCAGTTGACCTTCCCGCCGCCGAGATCGTCGTTGCCGTCTCTGTTCTGCTCGCAGGCATCCTGATCGCGCGCGGACGGCCACTGCCGGTCTGGATTTGGGCTGCGCTGTTCACCATCGCCGGGCTGTTTCACGGCTATGCATATGGCGAATCGATCGTCGGCGCGGAAGCAACGCCACTCTATGCCTATCTCGCTGGACTGATCCTGATCCAGAGCGCTCTCACCATCGCCACCGCGCTGCTGGCGCGCTGGAGAAGCGAACGTGTCTCCGATCTCATGCCCCGGCTTGCGGGCGTGGCCATCGTGGTCGTCGGACTCGCCGCCCTGATCGGCCAGCTCGTTTCAGGCGCGTAGGCTTGTGGTGGCGTCGGCAGCCACCAGCGGCGCCCGGCTCACGCTCATTCTCGGAGGCGCTCGATCCGGCAAGAGCCGACACGCCGAAAACCTGATTACGGCGATGCCGCCGCCATGGACCTATGTGGCGACGGCGGAGGCGCGCGACAGCGAGATGGCCGAACGCATCGCCGCCCATCAGGCGCGCCGGGGCACGGGTTGGATCACGGTCGAAGCGCCGCGTGACCTTGCCTGCGCGCTCGCCAGGCTCCGCGAGACGCCGATTCTCGTCGATTGCCTCACCCTGTGGCTGTCGAATGTGCTGCTTGCGGATGCGGACGTCGACGCCGAAATCGCACGGCTTGAAGCTGCGTTGACCCGCACCACGACGCCGCTCGTGCTGGTCGCCAACGAGGTCGGCTTCGGGATCGTGCCCGACAATGCGCTTGGTCGCCGCTTTCGCGACCTGCAGGGCCTGCTCAACCAGCGCATCGCCGCGCGCGCGGACCGCGTGCTCCTGGTCGTCGCCGGACTGCCGCTCACGCTGAAGGGAAGCCCATGACCAAACCGATCGACGAGACCGAGGTCGAACGTCATCGCGCCAAGATGGCCAAGCGCAAGGCGGTGCAGGACGCCGAGGTGGCCGGCAAGAGCGTCGAGAAGGGGCTTCTCATCGTCCATACCGGCACCGGCAAAGGCAAATCCACGGCTGCCTTCGGCCTGGCGCTTCGCATGCTCGGCCGCGGCCACCGGATCGGCGTGGTGCAATTCATCAAGGGCGCCTGGCATTCGGCTGAGCGCGATGCTCTCGTCACCTTCGGCGACCAGGTCTCCTGGCACACCATGGGCGAGGGCTTTACCTGGGAGACCCAGGACCTCAAGCGCGACATTGCCGCCGCCGAGCGGGCCTGGGCCAAGGCGCTCGAGCTCATGGCCGATCCGACATTCGGACTCGTCATCCTCGACGAGCTCAATATCGCGCTGCGCTATGAGTATCTCGACCTGCACGCTGTCGTCACCGCGTTGAGTGCACGAAGGGCGGGCCTGCACGTGGTGGTCACCGGGCGCAACGCCAAACCGGAGGTCATCGCCGCCGCCGATCTCGTCACCGAGATGACGCTGGTGAAGCATCATTTCGCGGCCGGTGTGAAGGCCCAGGCGGGAATCGAGTTCTGACCTTGCCCGCGCGCGCGCTCATGTTCCAGGGCACGGGCTCCGACGTCGGCAAATCGTTGATCGTTGCCGGCGTCGCGCGAGCTCTGGCAAACCGCGGCCTCACGGTGCGGCCGTTCAAGCCGCAGAACATGTCCAACAACGCAGCGGTGACCACGGACGGTGGCGAAATCGGCCGCGCGCAGGCGCTGCAGGCGCGCGCGGCGCGCGCGCCGCCGAGCGTGCACATGAACCCGGTCCTGCTCAAACCGCAAAGCGACGTCGGCGCCCAGGTGGTGGTGCAGGGTCGCGTTCACGGAACGGCCAAGGCTGCCGCGTATCAGCGCATGAAGCCGGATCTCATGCCCTTCGTGCTCGACAGCTACGCCCGCCTCAAGCGTGAGGCCGACATCATACTGGTCGAAGGCGCCGGCAGCGCGTCGGAGGTGAACCTGCGCGCAAACGACATCGCCAATATGGGATTTGCGCGCGCCGCCGACGTGCCGGTGGTCCTCATTGGCGATATCGACCGCGGCGGGGTGATCGCGAGCCTCGTCGGCACCAAAGCCGTGATCGATGCTGCCGACGCCGCGCAGATCGGCGGTTTTCTCGTCAACAAGTTTCGCGGCGACCCGTCTCTGTTCGCGGACGGCATGACGACGATCGCGCGCGCCACCGGCTGGGAGCCGCTCGGCCTCGTGCCCTTCTTCCCCGACGCGCGCATGTTGCCGGCGGAGGACGTGCTCGCGCTCGACGGCATGCGACCCCTGAAGCCCAAGGCAAAAATCCGGATCGCGGTGCCGATCCTGCCCCATGTCGCCAACTTCGACGACCTCGACCCGCTCGACGCCGAGCCTGCGGTCGACCTCGTGCGGACGCGGCCCGGCAGCGCGCTCCCCGGCGACGCCGACCTCGTCATACTGCTCGGGGCAAAGGCAACGATTTCCGATCTGGCCGCGTTGCGCGCGGCCGGTTTCGATGTCGACATCGCGGCGCATCTGCGACGGGGCGGCGGCGTTCTCGGACTGTGCGGCGGATATCAGATGTTGGGACGCACCATACGGGATGCGCACGGCGTCGAGGGCCCCCCGGGTGCCGCCGATGGTCTCGGCCTGCTCGATGTCGAGACCGATTTGACCAGGGACAAGCGCCTCGAGCCGGTGCATGGCACGACCAGCGACGGCGTGCCGTTCGCGGGATACGAGATGCATATGGGCCTGACCGAGGGCCCGGATCGGGCGCGCCCTTTCGCCCGCCTCGCCGACGGCTCATCCGAGGGCGCGACCTCCGCAGACGGGCGTGTAACCGGGACCTACATCCATAGCCTGTTTGCCGACGACCGACAGCGCTCCGCCTGGCTCCTGCGCCTGGCGGCAGGCCCATCCGCGATCGCATATGACGCTCTGGTCGATGAGACCCTGGATCGGCTCGCGGCCCATCTTGCCGCACATGTCGATCTCGACCGTCTGCTCACCCTGGCACGATGAGCACGACGAGGAGCGCTGCTACGATCGCAATCAGGATTGCGTCGGCACGACGGTATAAAGCGAGCGCCGCCCTGATATCCGCCGCTTTCGCCTCGCGCCGGCCGTCTCCCATGACGGCATCATCGACGCGGACACCGCCATAGCTGCGCGGGCCTGCGAGCGCGAGACCGAGCGCGCCTGCGATTGCCGCTTCCGGATAACCGGCGTTGGGCGAACGGTGGCGACTGGCGTCGCGCCGCACGGCGCGCCAGGACGCCGAAGCCGAAGCCCCTTTTGTCACCGCGGCTGCCGCAATGATAAGGAAGGCCGAGAGGCGGGATGCCGGCAGGTTGATGAGGTCGTCGAGACGGGCGGCGGCCCAGCCAAAGGCCAGGTGGCGCGGCGTGCGATGGCCGATCATGCTGTCGGCGGTGTTGACGGCCTTGTAGATTGCAGCACCGGGGAGCCCTGCGATGATCATCCAGAAGGCGGGCGCAACCACCCCGTCGGAAAAATTCTCGGCGAGGCTTTCGATGGCCGCACGCGCGATCCCGCCCTCGTCGAGCGAGCGGGTGTCGCGTCCGACGATATGCGAGACCACCTCGCGCCCGCCGTCAACGCCCGTGCGCTCGAGCGCATCGGCGACGCGCGCCACGTGGTGGTGCAAGCTGCGCTGGGCCAGCAGGGTGCTAGCGAGTATGCCCGCGCCGATCAGCCCAAACGGCAGGCTCAGAAGGCTCCATTCGATGACGAACGTCACTGTGCCGACCACGCCGACGACGACCAGCACCGCGAGCGTTCCGAGGGTTCGTCGTAACTCCGGGGACGCGGCGTCGCGATTCCACCGCCTGTCCAAGGCGCCGATCAGAGCGCCCATCCACATGACGGGATGGCCGATTGCGCGCGTCAGCCGGTCCGGATAACCGGCCACGACCTCGATCAGGAGCGCGAGCAGCGTGAGCGCGACGGTCATGATCTTCCAATCAGGCGCGGCACCGCCGGAGCACGGCGGTGACCTCGCGGCGGCGCGGCGGATGTTTCCGGACGCGCCGCAACCTTTCATCGACCTGTCAACCGGGATCAATCCCTTTTCCTATCCCCTGCCCTCGCTTTCGCCGGACACGTTTGTGCGGCTGCCCGATGCGGAGGCGAATGGTCGGCTCGCCGCCGTCGCTGCGCGCGCCTACGGGGCTCCGTCCGCGGCGCACGTTGCACCCGCACCGGGCACGCAGATCCTGTTGCCGCTGGTCGCGGCCCTGGCGCCTGCGGGACGCGCGGCAATTCTCGGTCCGACCTATTCCGAGCATGCACGCGCCGCCGCCCTGGTTGGGCACACCGTCCTGGACGCGACAAGTATCGACCAGCTTGGTGCCGCCGACCTGGCGGTCGTCGTCAATCCCAATAATCCCGATGGGCGGATCGTCGGCAAGGAGTCGCTGCTGGCGCTTGCCGACACGCTCAAAGCCCGCTCAGGGGTTCTCGTGGTGGACGAAGCATTCATGGAGGTCGGGCCCGCAGAGACCAGCCTGGCCGGCGAAACCGACCGGGAGAACATCATCGTATTGCGATCCTTCGGCAAGTTCTTCGGGTTGGCCGGGCTGCGGCTGGGCTTCGCGCTCGCCGCCCCGGCACTCGCCGCGCGGCTGGTCGCGAGCCTCGGCCCCTGGGCGGTATCCGGTCCGGCGATCGCCATCGCCGAGCACGCGCTCGCCGATTACGCGTGGATCGAAGCGACGCGCGGGAAACTCGCCGGTGCCGCGGCCAAGCTCGACCGCCTGCTGGCGGACGCCGGCATCGAGGTGGTCGGCGGCACGTCCCTGTTCCGGCTGACGCGAAGCTCCTCGGCCAGCCAGATCTTCCGACAGCTCGGAAACGCGGGCATCATCGTGCGCGCCTTCCACGAGCACCCGACATGGCTGCGGTTCGGCATCCCGCGCGACACCGACTGGGATCGCCTGCATGCACGACTCGCAACGGCCTGAGCGAGCCGAGTGCTGTTGAGCGCGGGCGGCATTCCTGCAATTGCAACGATCCTGCGCCATCGATAACATCGATGCAGCGTGAGACTGTCCTGTTCACGCATGCAAGCGGAGGCGACCCCATGTCGGACATGCGCCGGGACGATATCATCTGGACGGTTGTGGTCACACTCATCGCGGTCACGATCAATCCAATCCTCAAGTCGATCGGTCTGCTCCCGGCGGACGTCTTTCGCAGCCTGGGCATTTTCTACCCGGGGCTGCCGCAGATCGTATTCGGGCCGTTGATGGCGTTTCTGCTCACGCTCCTGTTCCTCAAGACCGGCAAGCCGATGGTGTTTCCGGTGATCGGTTTCCTGCGAGCGCTCGCGCTGAGCTTTGTCTTCCCGGCCAATCTGGAGCACAGCGGCACCTTGCTCGCGGCGCTCGTCGCGGGTGGCGTGGCGGCGATGTTGCTCAACAACGCCGCGCAGGCGCGCTCCGGCATATGGCTGCCGGCTCTCGCCGGGCTCTATGCCGGCCTCTATGCCGCCAGCAACTACCTGACGACGTTCGTGTTCGGTCCGGCGGCGCAGAACGCGGTGATCCTTGCTTCGCCTTCCAAAGCCGTCGGCGTGGTGATCGGCAGCTTTGTGCTGGGCACCGTCCTCGGCCTGCTGGCGTGCCGTCTGATGCGGCGCTTGCAGGCGAGCGCGGTGGCGCCACTCGCACCACGTTTCGGCGTCTAAGGCAGCCGGCATGGAAGTTCTCACGGCGAATGCGGGCTTCTGCCTCGGCATCACGCGCGCTTACCGCGAGATGAACGAACGCGCGCTGGACGGGCCGCCGTTCTCGGTCGCGCACCAGAATGCCGCGGGAGAATTCGACACGCTCAGCCGCATCGAGCGCCGCGAGGCCGAGTTGCTGGCGGGATATCCAGGCTTGAACAACGTCTCGGTCGCGCGCGATCTTTCGGCGTTGGGCGAAGGCGACCGGCTGGTGCTCGGCTTTCACGGGCTCAAGAAGGACACCAAGGAGAGCCTGGTGGCACGCGGCGTCGATTTGCTCGACGATCTGATCTGCCCATTCATCGCAAAGCTCGACCGTGTCGTGGAGCGGCTGGCGAGCCAGGGCTTCGATATCCTCATCGTGGGCACGAGGGACAACCATCATTGCTTGACGGCGAAAAAGATCGCGGAAGAGCAGCACCGCCGCTGCTACGTCATCGAGCAGGCATCCGACCTGGACATGGTGCCGCTCGACAAGGACCGCCCCCTTGCGCTGGTGGGCCAAGTCACCGGCAACACGGTCACCTTCAGCGAGGTGATCGAACGCATCCGGACATCCGAGCTTCCGGTCAAGATAAGCAAGACCATGTGCAGCGATTCCTATTCGCGCCAGAAGACGGCTGCCAACCTCGCGCATGAGGCCGACATCGTCATTCTCCTCGACGACGGCGGCGGCGCAGCGCAGAGCTTGTTCGAGGTCTGCTCGCAGATCAACGAGCGGATTTATCGCGTGCGCAAGAAGGAGGACATCCGGCCGGAATGGTTCGACGGCGTGCACACAACTGCGATCATCGGCGGCATCCTCGTGCCGCAGTGGTCCCTCGATGCAGCCGCCCGGCACGTTCGCGCCCTCTGCGCCTAGGCGCTTTTCGCCAGTAAGCCGCCCGGTCAGATCACCAGCGTGCCGACGCTCGACCCGCCGCAGACGAAGAGCGTCTGCCCGGTCACGAAGCCGTTTTCGCGATCGGCAAAAAACATCACGGCGCGGGCGACGTCGTCGCTGCGGCCGAGGCGCTTCACGGGAATCGAATCGGCGAGCGCGCGCTCGCGCTCACTGCCCTGCGGGATGACGTCGCGAAACATCCCGGTGTCCGCGATCGGACCCGGCGCCACCACGTTGACGGTAATGCCGCTCGGCGCAAGCTCGAGCGCCCAGGTGCGCGCCAGTCCGATCATCCCGGCCTTGGTCGCGGAATAGGCCGAGCGCGTCTGCAGACCGAGCGCGGCGCGGGACGAGATCAGCACGACGCGGCCGAAGCGGTCCCTGATCATGCCGGGAAGGGCCGCCTGCACGATGAGAAGCGGCGCGCCGAGATGCAGCTGCGCGAGCGCGTGCAGATCCTCTTCCTTGGCGTCGGCCAAGAGCGCGGCGCGGATGACGCCGGCATTGTGCACGACATGGGTGACCGCGAAGCGCCTGGCGACGTCGGCCGCGACCTGCGCGGTTGCCGCGCCGTCAAGCAGATCGACCTCGATCGCGTGCAGCCGGCCGTCCGGCCGGTCGGGTTTGCGCAGGTCGAGCGAGACGACCTCGTAGCCGGCAGCGAGCATCTGCCGGCAGATGCCGGCGCCGATTCCGCCGGCGCCGCCGGTGACGACCGCGACGTTACGAGCGGCCATGGCGGACAACCAAGGAAGGAATTTGCGCCCGCATCACGCGCCGCCCGGCAGCAGCGCCAAGACCCGCAGCGGGCTTCCCGAACCCTGCTTGATCTTCAGCGGCGCGGCGACGATCACCGCCCCCTTCGGCGGCAGCAGATCGAGATTGGTGAGGCATTGCAGGCCGTAGCGGCCCTTGCCGTGCATATAGAAGTGCGCGGGATAGGGCGGGTTGAAATGCTGGCCCTGGCCGTAGTCGGTGCCGATGGTTTCAGTGCCGAAGCCGTGCACGTCGCGCTCCTCGACCAGCCATTTCACCACCGCCGGCTCGGGACCGGGCGTGTGCGCGCCGTCCTCGCGCATGCCGGCGTAGCCGGCGTACGGCTTTTTCGACCAGTCGGTGCGCAGCAGAACCCAGTGCCCCGGCTCTATCCGGCCATGATGTGCCTCCCAGGCCTCAACGAAAGCAATCGTCAGCATGAAATCGGGATCGGCGGCGCACTCACGCGAGCAATCGATCACCGCCGCCGGTGCGATGAATTTCGCAACATCGATAGTGTCGACTGAATTGTTCGGCAGGTCCTTGCCGGAGATCCAGTGGATGGGCGCGTCGAAGTGCGTGCCGGTGTGCTCACCGGTGCTAAAGTTGTTCCAGTACCAAGCGGGACCGCGCTCGTCATAGCGCGAGACCTCTTCCAGCCGGAACGGCGCGCACTGGCCGAGCTCCGGGGGCAGCACGATGGTGGGGAAATCCTGCGCCAGCGTCTGCGTGAGGTCGACCACGCGAATCGTCCCGGTGGCGACGGCGCGCGCGAAAGCGAGTGGATCGGACGCCATCGAACTCATCCCTGGTCGGCCATCTCGCGCTCGAGCGCTTTCGGATTCACGGCAAGCCGCTGGCGTATGTCATGGGCGACGTCGCCGACGAATACGTCTTCAAGTCCGCGCCGGAGGGCATCGACGACCGCGCCGGCAAGCGCCGCAGGCGCCACCTTGGGCGGCGGCACGGTCTGGAACCACTCGGTATCGAGGGGTCCGAAGAAGACGTTGACGACCTTGACGCCGCCGGGACGCAACTCCGCACGCAGGCACTGCGCGGCCGACAGGCAGGCCGCCTCGGTCGCCGAATAGGCCCCGTAGCTCGGCCAGTTCGCAAGCGCGTGCACGGAAATGAGATTGACGAAGGCCGCCGCCGAATTGACCCCGTCGGCGCCGCGCGCGCGCAGGACCGGACCGAAGGCCTGCGCGAGCCGCATCAGCCCGAGATACCGGATATCCATCTCTTCGCGCGCGACGGTGAGGCCGCGGCGATCCACCAAGCCGCCGGAGCGTACGTGCTCGGCCGTGTTGATGACGATATCGATCCGCGCGCCGTTCTGTTCCGCCTGCTCGGTCACGGACTCCGTATCGGTCACGTCCACCGGCACGATTTCGACCCGGTCGATGCTCCGCAATCGCTCGGCGCCTGGGAACGGCTTCCAGGCATCCGCAATCCCGACGAAGACGATCGACGCGCCGGCATCGGAACAGGCCCTCGCCATCGCTTGCCCGACGGCGGTCCTGCCGTCGGTGATCAGCACGCGGCGAAACTTGGGATCGCACGTCATCTCACGCCATTGCGGATCGTCGGCCATGTTGGGCGTGTCCTTGTCCGGCAGCGCGAACATCGCCGGCGCGCCGCTCTTGTCGAGCTTGAGCTCCATGCGCACGCGCACGCCCTCGACCGCGTCGCCGTGCAGATGCGCAACGACGACCGGGCCGGCATCGAGCTTGACGCTGCCGACGCGCCATGGGGTGCGCTCGCGGAAATAGGGATCGGTGGAGGTGCGCACCGTCGTCTCGGCGAGCAGCGTTCCGCCATTCTCCACGATGGTAAACGGAAGACGAGGAGAGAGGCAGGCCGGGCAGGCGTCGCGCGGCGGATAGACCGCCGTCCCGCAGTCCGCGCACACCTGCAGCGCAAAGCGCCCCTCGGCCGCGGCGGCGGTGAGGCCGTGGGCGGTGCGGCTGCGCACGGCTTGCGGGCTCAGCGGCAGCCGCGTCTTCTTCAGCGGGTTCTTGCGCCTGGGACGTAACAGCGGTTCGCTCACGGAGCCCTCGCGAGAATGGCGGCGGCCGACGACAGGCCGCGATCGTAGTTGATCATGCCGAAGCCGGATACGACGCCGACCGTCGCGTCTGGCCACCGGCGCCCCGAGCGGCTTTCCCGTCAACTGACGCATCGCTTCCACCAGCCCGAGAAACCCCCCGGCGGCGCCGGCCTGGCCGACGGACAACTGGCCTCCCGACGTATTGTGCGGGAATGTCCCATCGTTGGTCAGGCTGTGCGCGCGCACGAAATCCGGCCCCTCGCCTTTCGCGCAGAACCCGAGATCCTCGAACTGCATCATCGAGATGACGGGATAGTCGTCGTAGGTTTCGAGCAGGTCGATGTCGCCGACACCGACGCCGGACATCGCCCAAAGCTCGTCGACGTCGACGGCCCACCCACCGCGGATCTGGATGGGATCATCGGGATAGGCATTGTGCCGCTCGATCGTCGCCAGCACGCGCGTCCCCCCGAGATTGAGCGATTTCGCAATGTCCTCCCGGCAGACCAGCAAGCCTTCGGCTCCCGCGCACGGCATCACGCAGTCGAACAGGTGGAGCGGGTCGGCAATGGGCCGCGCCGACATATATGCATCGAGCGTGAGCCTCTTCTTCATCAATGCGTGCGGCGTGGAGAGCGCGTTGTCGCGTTGCGCGATGCAGATTTTTCCGAAATCCTCGCGCGTGGCGCCGAACTTGTTCATGTAGTTCCTGGTGATCAGAGCGAACGAAGCGTTCGCCCCGCCCGATCCATACGGGTAGACCGCATCCTGCGCGAAGCGGGAGAACGTGGAGAGCGTCTTGCGGAATGAATCCACGTGGTTGGTATCCGCTCCGACGCAGGCCACGATATCGGCGTCACCGGCCTGCACGGCGCGCGCCGCCCGGCGCAGCGCCACGATCCCGCTCGCGCCGCCGAATGGCACGTGATCGAGCCAGCGCGGCGAGAGACCGAAATGCTGGGTCAGGCCAATCGCGGTATCCGGTCCGAGGGTGAAGCTCGAGACCACGAGGCCGTCGATGTCGCCCGGTCGCAACCTGGCCTGCGTGATGAGGCCGTGCAACGCTCGGCCGATCCACCAATGCGCACTGTTCGTGGAAAAACGCCGATAGGGAACCGTCACCGGCACGCAGGCGACCACGCCGTCGTAGGCACTGCGCACAAGCGCGGCGCCGTTCATGCCGCATCACGCGTTTTCGCCGCCGCCGTCCGGCGGCGCTGCGGACGAAAGGGGATGCAGCCAGCGCGAGACACGGATGTGCGGACGGCCATCGCCGGCATCACATGAAGAGCTGGATATTGCCGAAGGCCGCGTCGCAATTGACGATATCCACCCGCTTGAGCCTGATCCGGAGATTGCCGTCGACCATCGCCAGGGTATGCGTGGCCCAGGCCGCAAAGAGCGTCTGCTCGTCGAGACGCGTCTCGACGTAGTGCATCGGCGTCCAGGTCACGAATTCGTTTCCCGCCGCATCGCGGCGGTCGATTTGCGGCGTCTGCAACACGTGGTGGCATCGGCTCTTCGGCTTCTGCGAGAACGTCCGGTTGCCTTTGAGGCGCTCGATCCGGATCTTGAGCAGCAATTTGTCCTCGTACATCAGCGATGCGGTCAGCCGGGGATCGGTCTGACCCCATTCCAGCGGCATCCAGTAGACGCCATCCTCGGTGAACAGGTCGAGCCATTCCTCGAACCGCTGCTGGTCGATCAGCCGCGCCTCGCGGACGACGAAATCGATCAGTTGCTGGTCGGTGGGCGCCTGCACCGTCGGCCCCGTCACATCGACAAGGTCATGAACTTCGACCAGGCGCGAAACTGGTTGCGCATCTGCCATTCCGTGGTGCCGTTGGTGACGGCGGTCACGTCGGGCTGTTCCGCCGGATCGTAAAGCCGCTGCACGTTGACCCACTGGTTGGCATCGACGTGTAGCCCTTCCTGCGCGCGTTCGTACATCTCGACGTCATCATGCCCGACCACGGAGGTCGGCGCATTGATGAGGCGATTGTACATGAGCGTACGCTCCAGCAGCAGATCGGGCGCATCGACCAGGCGGAAGGTCCAGGATTCGACCAGCGTCTTGTTGGCGGCGATGGGCTTGAACAGGCGCAGCAGCTGGATGGGTCCTTTGACCATGAGATTTGGAAAATAGATGGTGTTGTGGCGGTTCTCGTCGAGAATGGCCTTGGCGCGCTCTTCGCCGTAGGCGGCAATCATCTTGTCGAAATATCCCGGCACCGCCGAGTAGTCGGAATGGATCGAGTGGTGCACCCCGGTGTGGCCATGGCCGTTGGGCCACACGCGGATGCCCATGTTCTCGAAGAACTCGTAGGGCGCCATGAACGGGGCATAGATCTCGACCGCCATCGGCTTCCTGGCGCCGGGCGGCGCCTGCTTCCAGACCTCGATCGCGGTGCCGGCCGACGATTCGTGCGCGACCATCGGATGGCAGGTGTCGGTCTGGTTCTCGACCAGCATCTTCCAATTGCAGTTGTGCATGTAGCGCAGCACGCCGCCCGCCACCTCGAGCCTGCCGGCGGGCGATCGGTCGACCATGTTGTCGATGCTGGTCAGGCTCTCGCCGAAGAATTCCTCAAAGCCGGGACCGGTGTCGTTGAGCTTTGCGAACACGAAGCCGCGATAGTTGCGGGCCTGCCGCACGGCGCTCATCCCCTTGGCGGCATGGCTGTTCTCGAGCCCGGTATGCTCATAGCCCTTGCGCAGGGGAATCGCGAGCAGCGATCCGTCGGTCCTGAAGGTCCAGGCGTGATAAGGGCAGCGGAAGAACTTTCCGGCATTGCCGCACGACTCGGTGGTGATGCGCGTGCCCTTGTGCGGGCAGCGATTGTGCAACACCTTCACCGCGTTGTCGGTATGGCGAACCATCAGGATGGGCTGCGTGCCGATGGTGGTTCCGAAATAGTCGCCCGGGTTCGGCACCTGGCTGTCGTGTCCCACATACACCCAGGTATTGGCGAAGAGATGCTCCATCTCGAGCTGAAAGACCTCCTCGTCGATATAGACGTCGCGATGCACTTCCGTATCGCGCACCAGGTTGCGGACTGCTTCGGCATTGTCGCGATATCTGGCCATGGAGCCTCTCTTCAAGATCAGAGATCGAGCACGAGTCTCGGCGTCTTGGAGCGCGAGACACAGATCTGCATCAGCTTGCCCGCCTCCCGCTCGGAAGCGGACAGGACGCAATCGCGATGGTCCGGGACGCCCTCGATCACGCCGACCTGGCAAATGCCGCAGTCGCCGCGCTTGCAGTCGTGCAGCGGATCGAGGCCGGCTTCGATGAGAACGCCCAGGATGGTCTTGTCGGCCGGGATGAGAAACGTCTGGCCCGAGCCATTCAGCACCACCTCGAAGGACGCGTCGCCTGGCCGGGGGGCAGCCGAGGTGAAAAGCTCGAAGCGCAGGCGCCCCTGCGCCCAGCCGAACGCCTCGGTGTGCGCAATGGCCGCGTCGATCATGGGCCGCGGGCCGCAGCAATAGAGCGGTTCGTCGGCGGTGAGCGACTGGATCAGCGTCTTCACGTCGAAGATTCCCGATGCATCGTCAGTATGAATCGTCAGCCTGTCCCCTGCCAAGGCTTCGATCTCGGACAAAAAGGCGAGATGCGCGCGCGTGCGTCCGGCATAAACGAACCGGTACGGATGTCCGCTCGCCGTCAGGTGCGCCGCCATGGAGACGACCGGCGTAACGCCGACTCCCCCCGCGAGCAGCACGATCGGTCTGGAACTCGGTTGCAGTGCGAAGTTGTTGGAGGGGGCAGCAGCCGTGACGACGTCTCCCACATTGAGCGAGTGCATGTAGGTCGAACCACCCTGACTCGGCTCCTCCAGTCGCACGCCCAGGAGATAGGAGCGCGGCGCGATCGTCGCCGCCGGATCGCAAGACGCGTTGATCAATGAATAGGAGCGTGTGTCGCCGCCGGGCAGACGCACATCGATATGGGCGCCCGCCGCCCAGGATGGCAGCGCCCCGCCGTCCGGGCGTGCCAACCGGATCGCACGGATCAATGGCGTCTCGGCATGCGCCGCAGTGACGATGAGATCGAACCGGTCGGCGTCCGTCATGCTTGGCCCAACGCGCTCAAGCGGCACGCGGCTGCGCCCGATTGCCGCTTGCCTGCCTGTGCAGATGCCTTAAGGTTAAAGCAAATCTCTGGCCATGGTCTCCTGCACGGGGAGTATCTCGACATGCTGTCCCGCCTCGCCGCTGCTGCGACAATTTTCCTATCGACGGCCAGTTCCGGCTTCGCCGCCGACATCACCGTCGGCTTTGTCACCTCGTTGAGCGGACCCGGCGCCTCGATCGGAATTCCATACGAGAAAGGAATCCTGGCCGCCTACGCCTATGCCAGTTCGATCGGCGAACACAAGATCAAGCTGATCCGTCTCGACGACGCCTCCGACCCGTCGGCAGCGACGCGCAACGCCCGCAAGCTCGTGCAGGAAGAAAAAGCCGATGTGCTGATGGGCACGTCGGGCGTGCCCGGCACCGTCGCCATGGCCGTGGTGGCGGCGGAGAGCAAGACGCCGATCGTCTCGCTGACGCCCGCGAGCCAACCGCCCGGTGGCGACGGGCAATGGCTGATCTCGATTCCCCAGCCGCCACCGCTCATGGTTGCCGCCGTCGTCGAGCGCATGAAGAAGGACAACGTCAAGAAGGTTGGCTACATCGGCTTCAGCGATTCCTGGGGCGACCTCGTCTACGACGCGCTGATGAAGAATGTCGGCGGTGCCGCCATCGATGTTCTCACCAACGAGCGCTACGCGCGCGCGGACACGTCCGTCACCGCCCAGACCCTGAAGATCGTGGCGACCCGGCCGGACGCGGTGATCACCGGCGGATCCGGCACCCCGGGAGCGTTGCCGTACCTCGCGCTCGCCGAGCGCGGGTACAAGGGCGGGCTCTACGGCACCCACGCGCTGATCAACCCGGATTTCGTCCGGGTCGGCGGAAAAGCGGTAGAAGGTGTCGTTGCTCCGACCGGGCCCGTGATCGTGGCCGAACAGCTTCCGGACGAATATCCGACCAAGAAAATCGCGCTGCAGTTCCGCTCGGTCTACCAGCAGACCAACAATGCCCCGACGTCGGACGGGTTCTCCGCCTACTCTTTCGACGCCTGGCTCGTGTTCCTTGATGCGGCGAAACGGGCGCTCCAGAAGGCGCAACCGGGCACGCCGGAATTCCGGCAGGAGCTGCGCGACGCGCTGCTCTCCGTCCGCGAGGTCGTCGGAACGCATGCTATCTACAATTTCAAGCCGGGCGATTTCTTCGGCGTCGACCAGCGCTCCCGCGTTCTGGTTCAGTTGCGCAACGGCGAATGGAAGCTGATACCCTGAGCGGGCATCGATCTCGCTGACCATCTCGTAAGATGTCCGCAAGAGTGCGGCGCGATCCAGGCTCGACACCCGGATCGCGCAGCGACGCTTTGCAATCGATTGCGCTCTCGTTTCCGCCATGACCTTCGAGATCGCCCTTCTCCTGGCCCAGGACGGAATCACCACCGGCGCCATCTACGTGCTGGTCGCCCTCGGCACGGTGCTGATCTTCCTGGTCACGCGCGTGATCTTCGTCCCGTTCGGGGACGTGGTCGGCTACTCCGCGCTGACGCTCGCCGCGCTGCAGCTGCGCCAGCTTCCCGGCACGGTCTGGCTCGTCCTGACGCTCGCTGCGATCGCGACCGCGATGGAGGTCTACGCCCTGGCGCGGCGCGCACAGCTGCGCCGGTTGCCGAGAGCGCTACTGCTGAACGCCGTACTGCCCGCGGTGCCGGTGGCGCTCGTTTGGATTCTGTCAGGCCGCCAACTGCCGATGTGGGCCGAAATCGCGCTGACCCTTGCGATCGTCCTGCCGATCTCGCCGCTCCTCTACCGCATCGCATTTCAGCCGCTCGCCGACGCCTCGGTTCTGGTGCTCCTCATCATTGCCGTGGCAGTGCATTTCGCGATGTCCGGACTGGCGCTGCTTTACTTCGGCCCGGAAGGCTTCCGCACGCAGCCGGTCACCAGCGCGTTCTTCGACGTCGGTCCGCTGATGATTTCCGGTCAGAGCATTCTGATCCTGGCGAGCTCCGCCATCTTCAGCTTCCTGCTGTTTCTGTTCTTCGAGCACACGCTCACCGGCAAGGCCTTGCGGGCAACCGCGGTCAACCGCATCGGCGCGAGGCTCGTGGGCATTCAACCCTCGAGCACGGGCGCAATCGCTTTCCTGCTGGCATCAGCGCTGGCCGGGATTTCCGGCATCCTGATCGGGCCGGTGACGACGCTCTACTACGATTCCGGTTTTCTCATCGGGCTCAAGGCCTTCGTCGGCGCCATCATCGGAGGATTGGTCAGTTATCCCGCCGCGGCGGCGGGCGCGATCTTCGTCGGCCTGCTGGAGAGTTACGCCGCGTTCTGGAGCAGCGCACTGAAAGAGGTCATCGTATTCGGGGCGCTCATTCCTATTCTCATCTGGCAGTCCCTGATCTCCGGCGGCACGGTCGAGGAGGAAGCCGAAGAAGAGGAACGCGAGGGCGAAGCGTGACGCGCGCCTGGCCGCACTTTCTGCTGGCTCTCGCCGTCGTCTTCATTGCGGTGGCTCCCGCCATCCTCGGAAGCTTCACGATCACGCTGATGAACTATATCGGTGTGTATTCGTTCGCGGCCCTGGGTCTCGTGCTGCTGACGGGGGTGGGCGGCCTCACGTCGTTCGGGCAGGCCGCTTTCGTCGGCATCGGCGCCTATGCGACGGCCTGGTACACGGCGGTTCACGGCGGCTCGCCCTGGATCGGGCTGGTGCTGGCGCTGGCGTTGACCGGCGTGGTAGCGACCGTCCTTGGCGCGGCGACGCTGCGCCTCGGCGGTCATTTTCTGCCGCTCAGCACCATTGCCTGGGGCATCGCCATCTACTTCCTGTTCGGAAATATCGACGCACTCGGCCGCTACAGCGGGCTCTCCGGGATTCCTCCGATCAGCATCGGCCCGTTCTCGCTCGCGAGCACGACCGCGATCTACTATTTCATCTGGATCGGGCTCGGCCTGATCATGCTGCTTTGCAGGAACCTGCTCGATTCCCGCCAGGGCCGGGCCATCCGCAGTCTGCGCGGCGGCAGCGCCATGGTCGAAAGCCTCGCCGTGGATTCGTTCCGCATGCGACTGGCGGTGTTCGTACTGGCCGGACTGCTCGCCGGCATCTCGGGCTGGCTGTACGCGCACATGCAGCGTTACGTAAACCCCGCCCCATTTGACATCAGGCCGGGCATCGAACTGCTGCTGATGGCGTTCGTCGGCGGTGCCGGCCACATCGTCGGCGCGGTGGTCGGAGCTGCGGTCATCACGTTGCTCAAGAACGGCCTGCAGGACATCCTGCCGGCGTTCACCCGTTACAGCGCCCAGCTCGAAGTCGTCGTGTTCGGAGCGCTGTTCATCGTCCTGATGCAGTGGGCGCGCGGCGGGATCGTACCCTGGATCAAACGCTATCTGCCGCGGATCAAACGCAAGCTGCCGTCGGAGGCACCGCCGCTTCCACGCCGCGCCCCCTGCCTCGCCGATACATCGCTGCTGAAGGTCGAAGGCGCCAGCAAACGCTTCGGCGGACTCGTCGCAGTCAACGACGTGAGCTTCGAGGTCAGGGCGGGCGAGGTTCTCGGTCTCATCGGTCCCAACGGCGCCGGCAAGAGCACCTTGCTCAACCTCATCACCGGTACGTTGAAGCCGACGCAAGGTCGGATCATCTTTCTCGCCGACGACATTACCAAGCTTCCGCCTCGCCGCATCGCCATCAAGGGCATCGCGCGCACGTTCCAGCACGTAAAGCTGCGGCCGAACATGACTCTGCTCGACAACGTCCTGCTCGGAACCTATGCCCGCACCCGTTCCGGCTTCCTCGCCGGCGCGCTGCGTTTCGATCGTACCGAGGAAAACGCCGCCTCCCTCGAAGCACTGCAGCAGTTGCGACGAGTCGGGCTCGCCGACAAGTTCGCCGAGCTCGCAGGCAACCTGCCCCTGGGTCAACAAAGATTGCTTGAAGTCGCACGCGCGCTCGCGGCTGACCCCATCATCGTCGTGCTGGACGAGCCCGCGGCCGGGCTGCGGCGGCTCGAGAAGCAGGCGCTATCCGACCTGCTGCGCTCGTTGCGCCGCGAAGGCCTGACGATCATCCTGGTCGAGCACGACATGGAGTTCGTCATGAATCTGGTCGACCGGATCGTGGTGATGGACTTCGGCGCCAAGCTTGCGGAAGGCCTGCCCGCCCAAATCCGTGCCGAGCCGCGGGTGCAGGAAGCATATCTCGGCGGTGTGGTGTGACCGAGCTGCTGTGCGTATCCGACCTTCACGTCAGCTACGGCAAGGTCGAGGCCGTAGCCGGAGTATCGCTGCGCCTGGACGCCGGCCAGATCGTGACGGTGATCGGGCCAAATGGCGCGGGCAAGACCACGCTGCTCGGCGCCGTGATGGGCCTGTTGCCCGCGCGGGGAGAGATCCGATACGACGGCACCGACCTGCATTTTCTCAGCACCGAGGAACGCGTCCGCCGGGGAATGTGCCTTGTTCCGGAGCGCCGCGAGCTGTTCGGCGACATGACCGTCGCCGACAACCTGATGCTGGGCGCCTATACCCGCTGGAAGGACCGCGCCGGCGTCGAAAAGGATCGGCAGGACATCTACGCGCGTTTCGGGCGCCTGGCGGAGCGTCGCGGCCAGCTCGCCGGCACGCTCTCCGGCGGCGAGCGCCAGATGCTGGCCTTGGGACGCGCGCTGATGGCGAAACCGCGGCTGCTGCTGCTCGACGAGCCGAGCCTCGGCCTTGCGCCGCTGATCGTGCGTGAGATACTTCGCATCGTGATGAGCCTGCGCGAGCTTGGGGTATCGATTCTACTGGTCGAACAGAACGCCCGCGCCGCGCTCGAGACGGCGGACTACGGTTATGTGCTCGAGACCGGGGGTGTCGCCTATCACGGTCCCGCGGCGGACATGATTCACGATCCTCGGGTGATCGCGAGCTATCTCGGCGGCAAGGTCGAGATCCCATGAGCCGCGACCGCCTGCGCGCCGGGGATGGAGCCCCAATGGCGGTCGATCCGACCAACGCGTCGAGCCTGTTCGCGCCCAACGATCGCACCCTGCCGGTGATGCTGACCCGCCAAGCCGAGCGGTTCGGCGACAAGCCGCTGGTCACGGCCGGCGAACAGACCTTGAGCTTCGCGCAGGCACGCGACGCGGCGGCGCGGTTTGCCGGCACGTTACGCGCGGCCGCGGTGAAGCCCGGCGACCGCGTCGCACTGATCTCATCGAACCGGATGGAGTTCATCGAGATTTTCCTCGGCTGTGCCTGGCTCGGCGCCGTAGTGGTGCCGATCAACACCGCCTCACGCGGTGCCCAGCTTCAGCACATCCTTGCCAATTGCGGCGCGCGCCTGCTGATCATCGAGCCGGCACTCCTCCCAAACCTCGACCACCTCGACCTCTCCGCGCTCGCCGTCGACACCATCTGGCTGATCGACGGCAGGCAGACGGTCAAGGTCGGCCATGTGACCGCGGGGCCGATGCCCCGGGTAGCAGCGCCAGTCGAACCGGCTTCGCTGCGGCCCGGCGACCTGCTGACCATTCTCTACACGTCGGGGACGACCGGGCCGTCGAAGGGCGTGTGCTGTCCGCATGCGCAATATTTCTGGTGGGGCGTGAACACCAGCGCGTTGCTGCAACTCAATAGCGACGACGTCTTGTGCACGACGCTGCCGCTGTTCCACACCAATGCACTCAACACGTTCTACCAAGCGTTGCTGATGGGCGCGTCGGTGACGTACGAGAAGCGGTTTTCCGCCTCGGCATTCTTTTCGACCTTGGCGGCGCGCCATGCCACCGTCACCTATCTGCTCGGCGCCATGGTGCCGATCCTGCTCTCGCGCCCGGCGGGCGCCGAGGAGCGCGCCCATGCCGTCCGCGTCTCGCTGGCGCCCGGAGTGCCGGCGCAGTTTCATCAAAGCTTCACCGAGCGCACCAACATTCGTCTGCTGGATGGTTGGGGGTCGACCGAGACCAATTTCGTCCTTGGCGCCACGGTCGAAAGCCAGAAACCCGGGTTGATGGGCCCGGTGTTCACCGGCTTCCAGGCGCGCATCGTCGATGACGCGGACAACGACGTGCCCGACGGCGAGCCGGGAGAGCTCGTGGTGCGGGCGGATGCGCCGTTTGCCTTCGCAACCGGATACTTTGCCGAGCCGCAACGGACGGTGGAGGCGTGGCGCAATCTCTGGTTTCACACTGGCGATCGCGTCATCCGCGAGACCGACGGCTATTTTCGATTCGTCGATCGTCTCAAGGATGCGATCCGTCGCCGCGGCGAGAACATCTCGTCGTTCGAGGTCGAGCAGGTACTCTTAAGCCACCCGGAGGTGGCGAACGCCGCGGTGTTTCCGGTGCAGTCGGCGCTCGCGGAAGACGAGGTCATGGCGGCCGTCGTCTTGCGATCCGGTTGCCGGCCGACGGAACTCGATCTGGTCAAGTTCTGCGAGCCTCGGCTCCCCTACTTCGCGGTCCCGCGCTATCTCGAATTCGTGACGGAGCTGCCGAGCACCGAAAGCGGGAAAGTGCAGAAGTACAAGCTGAGAGAACGCGGCGTGACCGTGACGACGTGGGATCGCGAAGCATCCGGCTACCGGATCAGCCGGCCATGATCGCGCGCTGCCCGCAGTTCGCACTACCCGCGGGCGCTGCACCAGGAGCGCGGGCGTGACGGTCGTGTACGAAGTATCCGTGCGCGCTGGCGGCGGCGACATCGACGCCATGCGCCGCTGGTTCGAGGCCGGACCGGCGCAGCGGTGGTCGGGCCTTCCGCGGCTCGTCGCTTTCGACGCTTATTTTCCATGCCGCGGCCAGCCCCATGACCCCTATGTGAACGATGGCCTTGGCCCGTCGGTCCTGGCGATGTTGAGCTTCCCGGACGAGCCAGCACTCTGGGACGCGATCGGCAGCAGCGCCTTCGAGCGTGGTCTCGCCGATATCCCGGCCGGTGCCGCGGTCACCGCCGATGCGATGTTGCGCAAATTCTATTCGGTCGAGGGCGAAACCGCCGAGCGCTCGCTCGAGGCCCCATTCTCGTACGTCGTGCGCTATCATCGGCCCGCTTTGGATGAGCGGGCTTTCGTCGAAGAGTATCTCGCCAGCCATCCCACGCTCATCGCCAGCCTGCCGCATGTGCGAACGGTGCTTTGCTACGTGCCCCTCGCGCAGAGCCCGCGGCAGGCCCTGCCGGGCGCCGGCTACATGATCGGCAACGAGGTGGCTTTCGATTCGCTCGAGCATTTCAACGCGGCGATGGCGTCGCCGGTCCGTCACGAGCTGCGTCGCCACTACCGCCAGCTTCCGGCCTTTTCCGGTCCCACCACGCACTATGCGATGGACCGCATCCGGGTGCGGTAGCGGACCGACCGGATGCTCAATGCGCGCTGCCGGCAAAGTCCTGGGTGACGCTCGAGCGCGCCACGCGCGCGCGGCGGGTGGTTGCCGGTGTGTTGCGGCTGCGTCCGACGAAGCGGGGCACGCCCGCGGTGACGACCGCGCCGATCGCCGCGATATCGCCGTTCTTGATCGCAGCCAACGCGGTCGACTGCGTGCCGCCTTCCGGCGCGTCGACGAGAACGATATCGGCAGCGCGGCCGGGCTTGAGGAATCCACTATCGAGCCCATAGACGTTGGCGTTGCTTCCGGTCGCCGCGCACAGGAAATGCTCCGGCGGCATCTCGGTCAGGCTGGCGAGATGCGCGATGGTGTAAAGCATGCCGAGCGGCATGACGCCGCTGCCGGTCGGCGTGTCGGTGGCGATGATGAAGCGATCGAATGCGCCATGCTGTGCGGCCAGGCGCGCGCACAGCAACGTCGTGCGCAGGTTGCCGGCGGTGCACACCTGCAGCGCCATGTCGCTTTCGCGAATGACCCGCTCGAAATCGGCATCGGGCATGGCGGTCGGGCCGCCATTGATGTGGAACGACACGTGCGGCCGCATCGCCAGCAGATGGTCGCCGGTGATGGCGCCCGATCCCGGGATCGACGAGCCGCCGGTGTGGCAGGTGGTCAGGAGGCCCGCGGCCTTGGCGTCGGCGACCAGCGGCACGTAGTCGTAGGAGGTCTTCACCGCGCCGAAGCCCGCCTTGGCGAGGCGCACGCCCTTTTGCGCGAGTTCCTCGAAGTCGGCCGGCTTGAGGCCGGGCTCGAGGATCACCGAGCCGGCGATCACGCGCATGCCGCCGGGCCGATAGTCGGCAAAGCAGCGCTGCGCCGCGACCGCAAGGGCCTTAACACCCTCGGGATCGCGCGGGCGTCCGGGAACATGCACCTCGGAGGCCGAGATCGCGGTGGTCACGCCGCCATGCAGGTAGCTCTCGAGGTAACCGACCGTGCGCTGACGCGGCGTGTAGTCCCCGAAGGTGATGTGCACATGCGAGTCGATCAGCCCGGGAACGGCGGTCATGCCGCCAGCGTCGATCACGGCGTCGGCGCCCTCCACCTCCGCGGCCGATGCCGTGCCGACCGCCTTTATTTGATCGCCCTCGATGATGATGGCATCGCCGGCGACGAATGGATGGTGCCAGTCGCCGGACACGATCTGCCCGAGATTGACGATCGCGACTTTCATGGCTGCGCGCCTTGCGCCATCAGTGCCGCGGCGATTTCAGTTCATCGGCAAGCTCGTATGAGGCCAGCAGGCTCTCGATCATGCCGGTCGCCGTGTTCCAGTCATAGGTGCGAAAGCTGTGGCCGGCAGTGACGAAGCGTGCGCCGGCATAAAACATTTCATATTGCGTATGGCGCGAGCCGAACTCGGACCCGATCGCATCCCAGGCGGCCTTGAGGAACTTCACCTTCTGCTCCGGCTCCATGGTGGCCGCGCGCTGGGTGGAGCGGATGATCTTCGTCAGCATCGGATCGGCAAAGTCGTGGACCGACGACGGCAGCATGATCAGCGCGCCGCCGGAAAGTTCGCGCAAGGTTTGGATCACCTTGGGATAGAGATCCTGGGTGAGCACCTGCGCCGAATACATGAAGTGCTTGTTGGGGACGTACCATTCGCCCACGCGCGCGCCGCTTGCCTCCATGCCCGACAGCATGGCGTCCACCATGCCGGCCTGCGCGGCGAGATAGCCCAGCTGTTCGCTGACCGAGGGAATGTTGGTGGTGCCGATGGCCTCGGTGATCCGGCGCGCCAGGCCGACCAGGAATTTGATCTTCACCGACAGGCGGATTTGCGCCTGGTAGTTCTGGTAGGCATGCCCGGGCGTGTCGTGGAACTGGGCGCGGCAGGTCTCGGTGTCGCGATAGACGAAAAGCCGTTCCCACGGCACCTTGACGTCGTCGAAGTACATCAGGGCGTCGTTCTCGTCGAAGCGCGAGGAGAGCGGGTTGTCGAATACCGAAACGGCCGACGCTTCGTACGATTTGCGCGACAGTACGCGCAGGCCCTTGGTGCTCATCGGCAGCGCGCAGGAAAAAGCCAGGTCCTCCTCGCCGGGCTTGAGCGGCTGCAGGTTCGCGACAAAGACTTCGTTCGCCATGATCGAGCTGGTGCCCAGCATCTTGGCGCCGCGGATGGTGATGCCCGAGGCGTCCTCGTCGACGATACGGGCGACGAGATCCTCGTCCTGCTCGCCCCAGTTCTTTCCGCGCTGGGCCTGCGGATTGATGATGACGTAGGTCAGGAAGACGTCGTTCCTGCTCGCATAGTCGAAATAATCGGCGAAGGCCTTGGCGCGCTCCGGGCTGTGCTTGCGGAACACGTCGATGCCCATGCGCTGGCCGACCAGGGCGGACGCAAGGTGATCCGGCGAGCGTCCCATGAAGCCGCAGGACAGCGCGGCCCAGGCCTGCAATGCCTTGCGCCGCAGCACCATCTCGTCGTAGTTGCGCGGCATCTGCCAGGCACGGTTGACGCGCCGGTTGGAACCATCCGGCACGAAGGTCATCAGCTCGAGATTCTCGGGCCGGCCCTGGAAGTCGTAGAGCACGCCGGCTGATTGCACCGCGTTGCGGAACGCCGGATGCTCGGTCACGTCGGCGACCAGTTTGCCGTCGATATAGACGGTGCGCCCATCCTTCAACGACTTGATGTGCTCTGCGCCGGTCTTGCAGACGGTCATGGTCGGCTTGCTCCCACCAACGTTGCCACTGTCGTCAGGTCAGTCCGTCGATGCCCTTGATCTCGCTTGCCGCCAATCCGCCGACGCGGTGGTGCGGCCGGCCGCGGCTGGCATAGACCGCGATGACCGCGATCTCGTCCGCCAGCGGGCAATCGGGCAGCGTGATCGTCATGCCGTCATAGTGCGAGCGCACGTAAAGCGCATCCTTGTGCGCGAGCGGAATGTCGATGGTGGCGCCGGGCGCGGCGCGCTTGGTGAACGACGAGATCCAGGCCTTGCCCCCGCCGGCGGCGTCCCGCATCACGTTGCCGAATACGGTCGTCAGCAGCGCCACGCCATGCTCCTGCTCGCCGCGCATGCCGATGACGGCGGCCTTGCCGTAGCTTTCCGGTTTGGACGAACCCAGCAAGCCCACCGCAATGGGGCAGATCTCCCGCCCCACGCTCTCGCTCGCCTTCACCAGGGATGAAAGATCCGGCTCAAAACGCCCGGCAAAGGGATTGTCGATCACCGCCACCGCAGCCGCCTTGCGCAGCGGCCGGTCGAGATCGCGTCCCGCCTCGGTACGCACTTCATCGAAAAACGTGAGGAGGCGCTTGATCTTCATCGACTGCTCCGCCCGGCGCGGCGACAAGCCGCGGCGCACATTTGCTTTGATAATTACCTAACAAACGAAGCTTTTCAAGATCGCTGCTCGATGCTAGCGTGAACCGTCTTGAAATGCGACGCCGTGCCCGGAAGCCGTTCGTCCATGGCGTCTATGGGCAGACTTGGCATGCCGTGTGCATCGATTGTGCGGCCGGATCCGCCGCCGTCCGCGACGGGAAAGACGAGTCAGGAGCAACCAGGAGATCACGCATGATGTCGATGCGGAGCAAGTCAGTCTGGACGATGTCGTCGCTCGCAGTTTTGAGTGCGGCGAGCTTCCTCATCGCCGCCCAGGACGCCGCGGCGCAAAGCCTGTCGGGGCGTGAAATCACGCTTGGCGCCATCGTGCCCAGCAGTGGACCGTTTGCCGAATGGGGTCGCACCAACACGGTGACGCTCAAGATGCTGGAGAAGCAGGTCAACGACGCCGGCGGCGTGGACGGTGCCAAGCTCAAGCTCTTCGTCTACGACGATTCCGCGCGCCCGGCGCAGGCCACCAACTCGCTGCGCAAGCTCGCCGGCGACGACAAGGTGCTGGCGACCGCCGGCCCGCTGACGAGCAGCGCGGCGGAAGTCGCATTCCCGGTCGCCAACCAGATGAAGGTGGTCGCCACCTCGCAGGCCTCGTCCAAGCCCGGCGTCGCAAAGGCGAACCGGCCGTGGGCGTTCCGCAACACGATCGACGAGGGCATCCTGGCGAAGACGACGGTGCCCTACTTCAAGAAGACCTTCAACATCGCCTCGGTGGCGGTGATCTTCGACGCCAAGGATGCGACGGCGGCCACCGTCGGATCACGGATCATGCCGGCGGTCCTCAAGGAAAACGGCATCACCATCGCCAACGAGAACGATCTTTTGTCCTTCAATACCGGCGACCTCGACGTGAGCGCGCAGGTCACCAAGATGAAGTCGCTCAATCCCGATGGCGTCGTGGTGAGCGCCGACTACAGCCAGGCCATCACGGTCATCCGCGAGATGAAGCGCCAGGGCCTGCTCAAGCCGGTGGTCGGCGCAACCCAGTTGATCTCCTCGGCCATCCTGAAGGCAGCCCCGGAAATTCCGATCGTCGCGCCGGCGACGTTCTACGCGACGATGAAGAGCGAGCGGGCGGAGAAGTTCGTCAGCGAGCTGCAGCCGCTACTGCGCAAGGAGAGCGGCCTTCCGCCCGAAATCGAGCCCAGCATGTATGACGCCAACATCTACGAGATCGTCAACATGTATATCGACGCGATCAAGAAGACCGGCGTGACCGCGAAGGCGGACGATCTCGAATCCGATCGCACCAAGATCCGCGACCATATGGCGAAGCTGCAGGGCTTCCAGGGACTCGGCGGGCCGATCGGTTTCAACGAGGACGGCGACGCCATCAAGGCGTTCTACATCGTGCAGGGCCAGAACGGGGCCTGGGAGACCAAGGTGCGCGGCTGCAGCTCCGCCGGAGGCGGCGGCTGCTGAGGACCTGCTGCCGGCGCAAGGAGGCCACGCAGCCGTGCTGCTTCAGCAACTGGTGAACGGCCTGACATTGGGAGCGGTCTACACCTTGATCGCTCTCTCGTTCTCGCTGGTGATGGGCATTCTCGGCATCCTCAACCTGGCGATCGCCGAGCTTTTCATGATCGGCGGCTATCTCGGCTTTGCCGTCATCGCGGCGAGCCTGCCGCTGCCGCTGGCGCTCGCGGCCGGGATGGCCGGCGCGGCGTTCGCGGCAATCGTCATCGAGAAGGTGGCCTACCAGCCTTTGCGCGATACCCCGGTGGTCACTCCGATGCTCAGCACGCTCGGTTTTTCCATTATCCTGC
The DNA here is from genome assembly GCA_963739385.1 of uncultured Alphaproteobacteria bacterium. Taxonomy (GTDB): domain Bacteria; phylum Pseudomonadota; class Alphaproteobacteria; order Rhizobiales; family Xanthobacteraceae; genus VAZQ01. The sequence continues at coordinate 36,567 of CAVUAI010000001.1, read as the reverse complement.
AGAACGTCGCGACCAATGTCTGGGGGTCGGACCCGCTCCAGCTTCCCGATGAATTCCTGGGCACGCGCCTGAGCCTGGGGCCGGTGAGCATCGGAGCCATGCAACTCGTCGTTCTGGGGGCGACGGTGGTGCTGGTGGCGCTGCTGGCATTTCTCGTTCAACGCACATCCATCGGCCGCGCATTGCGGGCGGTGGCCGAGAACCGCGACGTGGCCCGCCTGCTCGGCGTCTCGGCCAATCGCCTCACGCTGCTCGCTTTTGTCCTGTCAGGCGCACTCGCCGGGGCCGCCGGCGTGCTGATCGGGCTGCACTATGCGGCGATCACGCCGTATGTGGGCGTGGAGACGGGACTGAAGGCAATCGCCGTGATGGTCATCGGCGGCGTCACCCGCATCTGGGGCGCGCTGGTCGCCGGCCCGCTGATCGGCATCGTCGAAGTGCTCACGGTGGCCTATGGCGGCTCGCAACTGCGCGATTTCATCGTCTACGGGTTTATGATCGTCGTCCTGCTGTTGCGACCGCAGGGAATCCTCGCCGGCGCGCGCACCGATCAGGGGCAGCGGGTCTGACATGTCGACCTACTACGCGGGCCTGCTCGCGGATGTCGGCGTTCTGATGTTGGGCGGATTGAGTGTCTATATCATTCTGGCCACCGGCCAGCTCTCGCTCGGCAACGCCGGCTTCATGGGCATCGGCGCCTACCTCGCGTCCTATCTGACGGTGAGCGCCGGCGTTCCGATCACCCTGGCCCTCGTGCTTGCGGCGATCGCATCAGGCGTGATCGGAGCCGTCGTCGGCTTTCCGGCGTTGCGCCTCAAAGGCATCTATCTCGCCATGGCGACACTCGGCTTCGGCGAGATGGTCCGCAGCTTCTTCCTCAATTTCAGCGCCATGGGCGGGTCCGGTGGCTTCCACGGCATGCAGCACGTCTCGGTGAGCTATATCTGGGCCTGGGCGGGCGGCGTCCTGCTCCTGGTCGTGGTGCTGGAGCGCTCCCGCGTGTGGCTCGAGATGCGGGCGGTGCATGACGACGAGACCGCCGCGGGACTTGTCGGGCTCAACACCACCGTGACCAAGGTCGCCGCGTTCGGGGCCGGCGCGGCGGTCGCCGCCATCGCCGGCGGGTTGTTCGCCCATCACCACGTCTATATCGAACCGAGCAATTTCGGATTCGAACGCTCGATCGAGTTCGTATTGGCGGTGATCCTCGGCGGCTCGACGGTCGGCCCCGGCGCGCTGGTGGGCTCGGCTCTCCTGGTCTTCCTGCCCGAAATGCTGCGATTTCTGGCGGACTGGCGGCTTGCCGCCTTCGGCGTGCTGCTGATCGTGATGCTGCTGGTGCGCCGGCAGGGCATTCTCGACCGCGCGCTGTTCCGCCGGCTCACATGGCGGGCTCGCCCGGCATGAAAGCGCCGTCGAGCCCCGCATTGCTGCGGCTGACCAACGTCAGCAAATCGTTCGGCGGCATCCAGGCCCTGTCGGGCGTCTCCTGCGCCGTTCCGCAAGGACAGATCATCGGCATCATCGGCCCCAACGGGGCGGGCAAGACCACGCTGTTCAACGTGATCACCGGGGCCTATCGCGCGAGCGCGGGCGAGGTCGGCTTCGAGGCGGACAGCATCACGGACTGGCCGCCGCACCGGATCGCCCGTGCCGGGATCGCGCGCACGTTCCAGAACATCCGGCTGTTCGCCGGCATGACCGTGTTCGAGCACCTGCTGGTCGCGCAGCCGCACCGCGAAGCGGCGCTGCGCCGGCTGCTCCCCACCCGCTGGGCCGACCCGGCCGCGCTCGCGCGCGCCGAGGAGGTGCTGGGGTTCTTCGGTCTCGACGGCGTGCGCGATCGCATGGCCCGCTCGCTGCCTTACGGCAGCCAGCGCAAGGTCGAGATGGCGCGCGCGCTGAGCGCGCGTCCGAAGCTTTTGCTGCTCGACGAACCGGTGGCGGGCATGAACCGGGAGGAAGCCGATGAGGTACGTGCGCGGCTGCTGGCGCTGCGCGCGACCGGCCTGACCATCCTGCTCATCGAGCACGACATGACGTTCGTCATGAACCTCTGCGACTACCTCTACGTCCTTGATTTCGGCGCCCTGATCGCCGACGGGCTGCCGGCCGAGGTGCGCAGCAACCCGATCGTGCTCGACGCCTATCTGGGGACCGAAGCCTGATGCTCGAGGTCCGCAACCTGAGAGTCCGGTATGGCGCGATCGCCGCAGTGCGCGGTATCGACCTCGATATCCGCCCAGGCCAGATCGTGGCGCTGATCGGCGCCAACGGCGCGGGCAAGAGCACGGTAGCGCGCGCCATCGCCGGTCTGCTGCCGTTCCAGGGCGAGATCCGCTATGACGGCCGGGCGCTCAAGCCCAACGATGCGGAGCGGAATGTGCGCCTCGGCATCGCGCTGGTGCCGGAGGGGCGAGGAATTCTGGCGTACATGACCGTGGAAGAGAACCTGTTGATGGGACTCTATTGCCGCCGCGACCGCGGACACGCCGCCACCGACCTGGAAGCGATGCGAGAACGTTTTCCAATCCTAGCCGAGCGCCGCCACAACGTGGCGAGCACGCTCAGCGGCGGCGAGCAGCAGATGCTGGCGATCGCGCGCGCGCTGCTGTCGAAGCCAAGGCTGCTGCTCCTCGACGAGCCGTCGCTCGGCCTCGCCCCCAAGCTCACCAATTCCATCTTCGACATGATCGCACGATTGCGAGATGAAGGACTGACCGTTCTGCTCGTCGAGCAGAAGGCGCGACAGACGCTCAAGATCGCCGATCACGCTTATCTGCTGGAAACGGGCAATGTCGTGGCGTCCGGCCCGGCCGACCGGCTCGTGAACGATTCGGTCGTGTCCGAGGCATTTCTCGGAGGACATGCGAGCCGACGCGGCGACGCCGTCGGCCCGGCTTGAAGAGGCAAATCCAAATGGCCCAGCATGCAAGGAGACGAGCGGCGGCGGATGCGGCGGCGGAAGACGCCGCACGCAGAGCCGCCAAGGATGATCGGTCGCGCTTTCCGCTCACGATCTCGCGCGCCGAACTGCTGGTGGGCGGCAGCGACCGCGACTTCCGCCGGCTCGTGCACGGCCTGTTCGGTTTCCTGGCGCGGCACGAGCGAATTCGCGCCGGTCACGCCAGGCGCATCGGACTTGCGGGCATCGAGTACACGGTCTTGATCTCGATCGGTCATCTGTCGACCGAGGGCGATGTCAGCGTCAAGCGCGTCGCCGACCATCTGCACCTCTCCGGCGCCTTCATCACGTCGACGGTGCGGCGGCTGGTGCAGCTCGGCCTCGTGCACAAGAAGACCGATCCGGGCGACCGCCGCCGCGTCACGCTCACGGTTTCGGCCAAGGGCAATGCATTGTTGGAGCGGTTGGCCCCGACCCAGCGTCAGGTCAACGACGTGGAGTTCGGCTGCCTCAGCCGCGAGGAATTTCGCTTGCTCATCGACATCACCGACCGGCTGATCGCAAGCGGAGACCGTGCCGTCGCCCTGCAAACCTACCTGCTGTCGCAGCAGGGCACCGCGTGACGTGTGGTGACACCGGATCCCGCGCTGCGCCGATGTGGCGTTGCCTCAAGACCGCCGGCAGTTCGGCGAGGTCCGCCTCAGCGGCCGGGTTCGTTTGACATGATGTTGGGCGTCCCGCCGGGGCGGGCGTCCTGAGGATTGTTGCCTCGGGGGGCGGTGCGGTCCTGGGGATTGCTGCGATTGCTCAGGTCCTGCGGATTGGAAGGATTGGTACCCGGCGCCCGCCCGACGGTTCCCGACTGGCCAGGAGTGGACTGAGCACTCGGGTTGGGCTGAGTGGTTGGACTGGCGGAAGGATTGGCGGAAGGGGCTGCCGACGGACTGCCGCCGGGGGAACCGGCGGCGCCGCCGCCCGCGGACCCTGAGCTGCTTTGGGCCAGCGCGACGCTGCCGGAGACCAAGAGCGCTGCAAGTGTTACGGCTGCTGTAAGCTTCATAGGTTCGCTCCCTTGTGAACCGCACGGGTTCAACCCCCGCCGTTGCGGAGCGTTCCAGAATTTCTTGCGGCCCGGTCCGCCCGCTGCCCCGGATGCATCTCGACCTAGCAAGCAGCCACACGTGGTCCGCGCTCCGCCCGGGCTTGCAGCTCCCTTGACTTCGAGCCGCCCCGCCATCAATCGTGAATTTCAAGCCGCAAGCTCGGCGAGCCGTTGCTCCCGGAGCTGGCCGCGCCGGGAGTGGCGAAAGAGCAATGGCGCGCGAGCGGTCCCCAAAACGCCGGCCTTCATCGCCCGGGCGAGCCGCCACTCCCCGTCCCCTGCTTGTGGTGGACGGCGATTCGTTTGCCCATCGCGCGTATCATGGGCTGCCGAAGACGATCCGTTCCCGCGGCGGCAAGGGCGGCGGCGCCATCCTGGGCTTCGCCAACTTCCTCATTCGGATGGTCGAGAATGAACAGCCGCGCGCGGTGCTCGTAGGTTGGGATACGCTGGATGCGCCCACCTATCGTCATCAGGCGTTTCCGGCCTATCAAAGCGGTCGCCAGTTCGATGCCGCGCTGCTCGACCAGCTCGACATCCTGCCGTCGTTCGTCGCCGCCTGCGGGTTTGCGAATGCAAAGGCGCCCGGCTACGAAGCGGACGACTTCCTAGCGGCCGCGGTCGCTTCGGAACAGCGGCGGGGCGGTACCGCGGTCGTAGCGAGCGGCGACCGCGATACCTTCCAGCTGGCATCGCCGTCCACCGTCATCATCCATCCGGTGCGAGCCGGCGAAATGGCGCGGATCGGGCCGGACGAGGTGCGCGACCGATACGGCGTCGATCCGGAGCAGGTGCCGGATTTCATCGCGCTGCGCGGCGATCCGTCGGACAAGCTGCCCGGCGCCAAGGGAGTCGGGCCCAAGGGCGCCGCGGACCTGCTGCGCAAGTACGGCAATATCGAAGCCCTGCTGAAAGCCGGACGGTTTCCAACCCAGGCCGAGCAGCTGCGGCTCTATCGCCGGATTGCAACCATGGACGCATCGGCACCGCTGCCGGTGCTGCGTGATCAGACGCCGACCTGGCGAAAGGCAGCGGCCCTCGCCCGCGAATGGGAGCTGAACCAGCTGGCGGATCGCCTCGATGGCCTCGCATCGAAATGATTTGGGCCGCGGCACCCCGGGGCGCAGCGTTCAAATGTCTGCATCTCAAGCCCACAAGGAAGGCGAATTGTCGCGCTCACGTTTGAGCAGCGCCGATCATTCGGCTCTGCACATCGCTGTAAAGTGCGCTCCAGGCCTGCTGCACCTCGGGGGTGAACGTGGGCCCGAGCTGTTGCTGCAGGCCCCAGATCAACGCTTCCCCGAATGCGCTGAAATGCGCCGGCTTGGCTCCGAACTGCGCGTGCTGTCGCCCGGCCTGACTGATGATCGCCTGAAACATGTCACGTTTGTCGAGCGAACCCACAATGGCGGCGAGGCTGTCCATCAGCTTCAGCCGCTGCCTCTCCATGTCATCGGGAAACAGCTGGCGAGTCTCCGGTGCGAGCTCGAAGAACCGGCCGTAGAACAGCTCGGCGAGCTGCCGGCGGGACGGCCACAGCGCATCGAATGATTTCACGACCAGATCGATCTCTTCGGGAGTCATGACGATGCCCTTCGATCCCGGACCGTGCATGACGTCCGGCGTGGCCGGTCGCCAAGATTCACTGGCATGCGACCATAGCGCCATCGCGCACGCGCCGCATTCGTCATCGTTGCGGCCCAGGCTGGCCTGCCTGTCCCCAGATACCGCGCGGCCGCGTAAAGCTGTGGGCGGCGATCGCCGGTTTCGTCATTCCGCGACAAGCGCCAAGATTCAATCAGCTCGTGTCGTGTTTGGCGCCGCGTCGCCGGCGTACCGATCGACAGGCTCACGCTAAGAAGGAGACGCGACTTGGCAGACCATATCGAGGGGCCGCTCTACTACGAGCGGATGGGACGGACGGGCCCGGTGATCGCATTCGTGCATCCCAACCCGATGGATCAGTCATGCTGGATCTATCAGATGGCTCACCTGTCCACCTGGTACCGCTGCATCGCCATCGACATCCCGGGCTACGGCCGCTCGCCCAAGGCAACGCGCGGCCTGACCATGGACGACATGGCGCAAGCCTGCTGGGAGGCCATCGACGCAGAGTGGCCGGGCGAGAAGACGATCCTCGTCGGCTGCTCCGTCGGCTCGGCGATCGTGCCTTACATGCATCTGCAGCAGCCGGCACGGACTCCAGCGATGGTGCTGTCGGGCACCGGCTACAATCCGGCGAAGGAATTCACCGCGCGGCGGATCAAGGCCTATACCGAGCACGGCATCGACTACCGTTGGGGATATACGTTCGAGGATCTCAGTCCCGCGTTCCGCTCGACACCGATTGCGCATTTCTTCGCCGACATGTTCTCCGAGCGCAATCCGCACGCCGATCTGCAATCGATTCTCTATCAGTTCGAGGCGCTGGCGAAGCCCGACGCCGAGGATCATCACGCCCGCATCTCGTGCCCGACCATCATTCTGACCGGCAGCGAGGACGGCACGCACGCCACGTCATTCGCGTTGCAGGACCGCATTCCCGGCTGCGAGATGAAGATCCTCTATGGCGCCGGCCACGCATGCCAGATCGAGCAGCCCTGGCTGTTCGATCGCTACATGATCGAGTTTCTTGCCAAGCACGGCCTGTTCCCGGGACAGCGAAAGGCGATGCCAGCCCCGGCATGAAGCATGACGTAGAGCGAAACCGCCATTCGATCCGGAATGGGTTGCTCTAGGACCGCTCGTCCATCGGCTGCGGCGGCAGCGCCCAGTGCAATTCGTCATGGCCGGGGGAGTAGGTCCGCGCCATCTGCGCCGGGTTGCGGTTGACGAGCGGCCGCAGATAGTTGGGATGCTTCACGCTGCGCACCTCGTGCTCGATCGTAAACAGCTTGCGCCCGGTTTCGAGATCGACGATGTCGCGGAAGCGATATTGATACCGGTTGTCTTCGCGGTCGAGCAGGTTGCGTGCCTTCAGGCGTTGGTATGGCCCGGAGAAATCCGAGACGTAGATTTGAACGTGATGCTCATCGAACTCTGGCTGCGGGCGGTCAGTCTCGTGGAACAGGAGATATTGGCTGTTTCCGACCTGCACGCGCGCGACCGATCCGTCCTCGACCACCTGCGCCGGCACTTCGATCATCTCGCGATAGAATGCCGCGATGCCGGCGGCCGTGCCGACCGGCACATCGAACTCGACATAGGGAATGCCGAGTGCGATGCGGCCGAACCGCGCCCGGTCCGGCTCGTGCACCCGGATGCGGTTGCCCCAGGGGCAGATGGCCTCGACGTAGTCGTTGTGCTCGGTGAAATCGAACCTGGTGCCATCGAGCTTCTCGCGGGAGGATTCGAGCCGCTGCAGCAGCGCATGGCGGCCGGAAATCACCAGGCCGGTGTGACCGCGCAGCACCTGCGCCGGACCCGTCGGCAGATGGAACTGGCTGCGGCCGACGTTCACCCACATGTTGTCGTCGGAGACCATCAGATAGGGATCACGCGTCAGGCCGAGCGCCACGACGTAGAACAGGCTCGCCAGCTGCTGGCTCGGGATGCTGACGTTGACATGCTCGAGGTGAACCGAATTCCCGACATCCTCGGCCGGCCGGTCGTAAGACTGCTGCACGCTTTCTCTCCCATCCTCGCCACACCATAGCATGATGGCTGGCGACGGCGTCTCATTGCCCCGCTCAACCCATTCCCGACGCGGATGCGGGCTCGATCTCGTACATCACGCGCACTTCGCCGGGCCCGGACCCGGTGTATTTGTCCTGTCCGAGATATTTCTTCGCGAGCGAGTCGATATGTTGAGCCGCGCCGTCTTCCGTCGCGCGTCTCACATGGCCGCGGATCTGGACGTAGCGGTAGGGATTGTCGGGGTCGAGTATCGCGAGCGCCACGGGAGCGCCGGCTTTGAGCGTGCGGGCCTTCACCCTGCCCTTTGCCGTGTTCACCCGCAGGCGGCCATCCTTGTAGTCGAACCAGACCGGGGTCACCTGCGGCGAGCCATCCGCCATCACCGTTGCAATCGTTGCAAACGCTTTCTTCTGCTGAAGCAGGTCGAGGTATTTGTCGGGAATGATCGCCATGATCCATGCTCCTTTACCAGGCGGCGTGCCGTGATCGCAGTTGGGCGATGCACGGCAATCCGCAGCGACTACGCGTGGACAGTCTCGCCCAGCCATTCGACCCCGGCCTGCACGCCGCCGGTGCCGTACGGTATCCGCAGCGCCTTGAGTCCGACCTCGACCACGCCGAGCGTGCCGAGGATCATCGGCGCATTGACATGGCCCATATGGGCGATGCGAAATGCCTTCCCCGACAATTCACCGATGCCGATGCCGAGCACCACACCGCATTTCTCGTTGCAGTAGTCGACCAGGGGGCGCGGATCGCCCCCGTTGCTCATGAGAACCGTCGTGACCGTGTCGGAACGCGCATCCGGCTCTACGATGTTGAAATCGAATGCCTGTCCCTGCGACCACACCGCCACCGCACGACGCACTGCCTCCGCCAGCAGGCGATGGCGAAGAAAGACATTGTCGAGGCCTTCATCGAGCAGCATGTCGAGCGCCTGACGCAGCGCAAACATGAGGTGCTCGGGCGGCGTGCCGGCATATTTCTGGTAGTGCAGGTTGCCGTCGCGGGCAGTCCAGTCCCAATAGGGCGTCCGCAAGTCGGCACGCGCGTGGACCGCGCGCGCACGCGCATTGGCCGCGACGAAGCCCAGTCCGGGCGGCGTCATGAGGCCCTTCTGCGATCCCGAGACGGCAACGTCGACGCCCCAGGCGTCCATCTCGAACGGGACGCAGCCCAGCGACGCCACCACATCCACCATGAACAGAGCGGCATGTCGTGCAGCTTTGATCGCCTCTCCGATCGCGGCAATGTCGTTGGCCGCGCCCGATGCGGTATCGATCTGCACCGCCAGGATTGCCTTGATCTCGCCCGTCGTGTCCTTCCGCAGGCGGGCCTCGACCTCGCTCGGACGCACCGCGCGCCGCCAGTCTCCTTTGAGCACCTCGACTTCGACGCCAAGCCCCGCCGCCGCCTCGCCCCAGCCGAGTGCAAACCGGCCGCTTTCCAGTACCAGAATCTTGTCCCCCTTCGACAGGACGTTCGTCAGCGCGGCCTCCCAGGCGCCGTGGCCATTGGCAATGTAGATGTATGAGCGTCCTTCGGTTCGAAACACCTGGCTGAGATCGCGCAGCAAGCTGTTGGTGACGTCGACGAGTGAACCGGAATAGATGTCCACCGCCGGGCGGTGCATGGCGCGCAACACCTCATCGGGCACCGTGGTGGGGCCAGGGATCGCCAGGAATTCGCGCCCTGCTCGAACAGCCATCTCTTCTCCTCTTCGCAACTGACGAAGCATGCTGGCATGCGGCGGCAATTCTTGCCAGCGCCGCGTATCCATCGCGCAAGCTTCATTTGAGTTGGCAATTGCACGACCGATTCGCCACCCGCTTTGCGCCACCGGGCGTGCGTCGGGACATGTGCGTGGCTGAACGGTCAACCGGCCACGCTGTTTCGCGCCGCGTCGCACTCGTCGCATCCGGCATCGGGAGGATGCAGGAAGAGGAGCGGGTCGCGGCACAGGTGTTCGACCGCGACGTCGACGATGTCACGCGCGCGCGCAAGCCGTGCCTGCGCGTGCCCTATCCGCGCTTCGGACTGCAGGCCCCGCATCCGCAGCCATTCATCGGCAAGATCAAAGCGCGCACAGCAATGATCGTTCTCCCCATAGTCGATGCGGACGGGCTCGCCATCCTGCAGCACCGTGCAGTGTCTCGGCACCCGGTAGGGGACGCCCGCGAGGAGCTCGGCCAGATGGAGCGTCGTGTCGGCGTCATGGCCAACGCCAAGGAGCAGCACCTGTCCGTCGCGTTGGTAGACACGACCGACGGGACTTTCCGGAACATGGGGCGGAAGCGGGAGCGGATCGGAGGTGATCGCGCGTGCTTCAGGCCCGACCGCCGCGAAGGCATGGGCGTGATTGCTGCGAAGTACGCCCGGCATTCGCCAAAAGGTATCCGCCACCACGCCGAGGCTTGGGGACGCCGGAGTGTCCTTGAGATCGAACGGCCGGTCGTCGTCCTCCGAGGAGGACGGCATCACCACGGTGCCCTCGCCGCCGACCGCATCACGGAGCGCCGCAATCACGCCGAGCGGCCCTCCCTCGACCGGCCGTGTTGCCCTGAACGAGGCATGGACGAGCAGCACGCCACCTGTCCGGACGCCGAGCTGCCGCAGCTGATCGGTGACTCTGGCTCTGCTCACCTCGACGCGGCAATCCGCCATAGCCCGAGCCGCGCTAATTCGTCCCGATGCTCAGTTCCTTCACCAGTCGGCCATACTTTTCCGAATCCGCCCGCGCGAGCGCACCCATCTGCTCCGCGCTGCCGCCGACCGGCTCGACCGCGCCTCTGGTGAAGCTTTCGCGCAACCCGGGATCGACGAGCGCCTTCGCCATCTCGGCGTTGAGACGCGCGAGCAATGCCTGTGGCGTGCCGGGTGGGACGAATGCGGCATACCACGCTTCGAGCACGAGGCCCTCGTAGCCCGCCTCTTCCAGTGTCGGAATCTCGCGCAGCGTCGGGGCGCGCGCGGCGGATGATTGCGCGAGCAGCCTCAGGTTGCCCGCACGGTAATGCGGGACAAGCGCGGTGGGTCCGAGGAAGGCAATCTTCACATGCGCCGCGATCAGGTCGTTGATGGCTTGGCCCGCGCCGCGATACGGCACGTGGTCGAGCTTGATGCCGGCGGTCCTGGCGAACCACTCGCCGATCACGTGCTGGTTCGAGCCCACGCCGGAGGTCGCGTAGCCGAGGCCCGGATTGGCCTTCGCGTAATCGACGAGCTCGGCAACCGAGTTCACGCCGAGCGCGGGATGGGCGGCCAGGATCTGCGGCTGCCGGGCGAGATGGATCACCGGCAGCAACTCCTTGGTGTAGTCGTAGCTCAGGCGCATCACATGCGGCGCGCTCGCCGCGTTGTCATTGGTGATGAGGACGGTGTAGCCGTCGGGCGGGCTCTTGAGCGCCATGTCCATGCCGAGCGTGCCGCCGGCACCGGTGCGGTTCTCGACCACGACCTGCTGACCCACGGAACGCGACATGACCTCGCCGACCGCACGGGCGATGAAATCGATGGCGCCGCCGGGCGCTAGCGGCACGATGAAGCGCACCGGCCGATTCGGCCAACCGGCATCGCCTGTACCCTGCGCGCCCGCGCGGCTCGCGCCGATGACCAGGGTGGCGGCGGCTGCGCCCGTCATGAACTCACGGCGCGCAATCTTGCTCATTCCATTCCTCCCGTCACTTTGGCCGGCTGTTTGTGCGGTACGCTAGCACGCCGGAACAGCCTGGAGACCGTGTGGCGCGGAGTTGCGTCCGAAATGCCGCAGGGTCCGCAAACCGGGCCAAAACACGGGCAAGGCGCTTTTTTCTGCTGACGCCGCAGATGAGCCATAGAGACCGCGTTGTTGCGCGCCGCATTGCCGGCGACACTTTTTTTCTTCGCCGATCCGTGTGCCGTTGTCGGGATCGGCCGGGCTGGTACGTCCTTGAGAGAGCGTGGGCACTTGCGGGGAGATCGACATGCAGTATGCCATACTATGCTACCATTCGGAGGACGTCGTCTGCGCGTGGTCCAAGGAGGAAGACGCGGCGGTCATGGCCAAGCTCGCCGCCGTGCATGGTCCGCTGGCCAAAGCCGGCAAGCTCGGACCGGTCGCCCGCCTGATGCCAACGACCGCCGCCACCACGCTGCGGAAGGACCAGGACCCTCCGCTGGTGATCGACGGCCCCTTCGCCGAGACCAAGGAGCAGCTGCTCGGCTTCTACGTCGTCGACTGCGCGACGCTCGACGAGGTCATCCAGTTCGCGCATGAGCTCGCCCGCGCCAACCCCGGAGGTGCCTACGAGATCCGGCCCATCGCCTACTTCCAGCCCGGGAGCACGGCGACGTGACGGAGATCGGATGGATCGATGCGACGCTGACCTCCGCCCGCCCGCAGGCGGTCGCGGCACTGCTGCGCTATTTCCGCGACCTGGACACGGCTGAAGAGGCGTTTCAGGAGGCCTGCCTGCGGGCGCTCAAGGCTTGGCCGCAGAACGGTCCGCCGCGCGATGCAGCCGCCTGGCTCATTCTCGTTGGACGTAACGTCGCCATCGATGCCACGCGACGACGACGCAAGCACGAGCCGTTGCCTGCCGATGAGCTCGTCTCGGATCTGGACGACGCCGAGGTCGCAGTGGTCGAGCGTCTCGACGACGGAGATTATCGCGACGACATCCTGCGCCTGCTGTTCATCTGCTGTCACCCCGATCTGCCGGCAACCCAGCAGATCGCGCTCGCGTTGCGCGTCGTATCAGGCCTTTCGGTCAAGGAGATCGCGCGCGCGTTCCTGGTGGGCGAGGCAGCCATGGAGCAGCGCATTACCCGGGCGAAGCGGCGGGTCGCGCAGGCGGCGGTGCCGTTCCAGACGCCGGGCGCAGCGGAGCGCGCCGAACGCCTCGCCGCGGTGGCGGCCATGATCTACCTCCTGTTCAACGAGGGTTATTCCGCGAGCGGAGGCGCCGCGCATGTGCGCGCACCGCTGTGCGACGAGGCGATAAGGCTCGCCCGGCTGCTGTTGCGCCTGTTCCAGGCCGAACCGGAAGTCATGGGCCTCACCGCCCTTCTCCTGCTGCAGCATGCGCGCACGGCGGCGCGGCTCGACGCCGATGGCGAGATCGTGCTGCTGGAGGACCAGGACCGCAGCCTGTGGGACCGCAAGATGATCGCCGAGGGCTTTGCCCTCATCGACAAGGCGATGCGGCACAGGCGGCCGGGCGCGTATCAGGTGCAGGCAGCGATCGCGGCGTTGCACGCGCGCGCGATGCGGGCGGCGGACACCGATTGGGCGCAGATCGACCTGCTCTATGCAACGCTCGAACGGCTGCAGCCATCGCCGGTGGTCACGCTCAACCGCGCGGTCGCGGTAGCGAAGGTGCACGGTCCGGCCGCGGCGCTCGCCATGATCGAACCGCTCGCCGCGCAGCTATCCGGATACTTCTATTTCTTCGGCGTGAAGGGCGCGATGCTCATGCAGCTCAACCGCGCGAAAGAGGCCCGCGAGGCCTTCGACCAGGCCATTGCGCTCGCCAACACGCCGGCGCAGGCCGCTCACATCCGCACGCAACTCGACCGGCTCATGCACGACAGTTCGCCGCCGGTCAGCGCACAGAACGCCCGCTGAGCCGAAAAAAAAGCCGCCGTCGGGTCGACAACATTCCATTCGTCCTTGGGTCAGCACACCCCCTATCGGAGCCTGCCATGCCAACGCGTACCGAAACCATGCCGCCCTCGAACGCCGCGATCTGGGCCGGATGGACCCTGAGCGGCCTCCTCATCGCGTTCCTGCTCTTCGACGGCGCGATCAAGCTCATCCCGCTTGCGATCGTCACCGAGACCATGGAGCCGCTGGGATATTCGGCGAGCGCGACCCTCGCGCGTGCGCTCGGCGTCCTGACCCTTGTCTGCACGCTCCTCTACGCCATCCCACGCACGTCCGTTCTTGGGGCAATCCTGCTCACGGGCTATCTCGGCGGCGCCATCGCCACCCACCTGCGCGTCGGCAGCCCGGTCTTCAGCCACCTGCTGTTCGGGCTCTATCTCGGCCTCATGGCATGGGGAGGCCTCTATTTGCGCGATGCGCGGTTGCGCGCGCTCATCCCGTTGCGGCGCGGCTGACCGCGGTTCCCGTCGCCCCCGCGCGCCCGCACCCAAGCGCACCAGTCTGGCTCCAACGCCTCTTGACTACGTTACGTAACTACGATATAAAAGGCGCAGGCTGCAGAACTGCGAACGGAGCCCGGGCGGGACACCGCACCGGGATTTTTTGCGGGCGCGCGACATCGGGCGCTCACAAACTCCACGGGCCCCGCCGCTCGGCCGGCCCTGTATTTTTGCCTGTTATTCACGGGAACCACTCACAGGCAAAGCGGTGTGCCAGCGTGTCCGCTCAGCCGGTCCTGTTTTTTCTGTTATCTACAGGAGCCACTCGCAGGCAAAGCGGTGCGCCCGCGGGTGACGCTATCTGATCGTGATCACCAGTTGTCCGAGGATCCCAGCCAACCCAAAGATGATCGGCCAAAAAATCCAGCCGGACACCTCGGGGTCAAACTTTCGCAGCTTCTCGATAGCCTCACTCTCTTGCAGCGGTATCCTTTGCAGCATGGCCGCCTCCCTGTCGGCTTGACCTTGGCTGTCGGGCTCACAACGGGAAGAAGCGCAAGGGTGTCCGCCGGTTTCTGCGACAGATCGGCTCAGCGCAGGGACCTCGGTACCGCCAGGCCCCTCGGATGCCTGAAATCGGGCGACGGCGTGGCAGGGCAGCCTCCGGGCGCGGCGCTGAACATGTCCGTCCGGTCCTGAAAAAATTGCTGCTGCTGTCGGGCGGCGACCTCCGCCGGCGTCCTTTGGTCGATCGCATGCTGCAGGGGAGACAGCCATGACCATTGCCTTCACCCAGACCGCAAAAGCCGCCGGATCGCCGGCGCGCGCCGCGGCGACATGTTGCGACGACATCCTCCTGGCACGGATCGCCGCCGGCGACCGTCTCGCCATGCACGCGCTGTTCGCGCGCCATCGCCTTGCCGTCTACCGCTGGCTGGTGCGGATCGTGCGCGACGAGCCCTTGGCCGAAGACCTCCTGAGCGAAGTCTTTCTCGACGTCTGGCGCCAGGCAGCGACGTTCAAGGCGCGCTCATCCGTCTCGACCTGGCTGCTGGCGATTGCCCGCAACAAGGCCCTCTCGGCCCGGCGCCGCCGGATCGACGCCGAGCTCGACGAGGGTATTGCGAGCCGCATCCCGGATCCCGCCGACGATCCCGAGCTCGCACTCGAGAAAAAGTCGCGCGATCAGATCCTCCGCGCTTGCTTGGGCAAGCTGACGCCGGAGCACGGCGAGGTCATCGATCTGGTCTATTACCATGGCAAGTCGATCAAGGACGTGGCGGACATCGTCGGAATTCCCGAAGCCACGGTGAAGACGCGCATGTTCTGCGCCCGCAGGAAGCTGGCCGATCTGATCAAAACGGCGTGGTGAGCGCGTTCGTTGCGTGCGAGCCCCGACGGACGGCGCGACATGCCTCAGCCCTTGCCGGCGGGCGACGCCGAAGCGTCCTTTGGCCAGACGCCGGCAGTGGCGAGCTCCTGCATCGATTGGTCGGTGAACTCCGCGCGCGGTCCGTCACCTCCGATCACGAACATCAAGATGTGCTCCTTCTCGGTCTCGCCCGGTGTCACGTTCTCGAAGCGCCGGATGGCGCCGGGCGGAAAAGAGATCACGTCGAGGGGGTCGAGGTCGACATGCTCGACGGCGCCACGATCGTTCTCCCAACTGCAGCGCCACTTTCCGGACATCGGAATGAAGGTCTCGTTGGTGTCGTGGTTGTGCATCATCGGCCCGTGGCCGGGCTTCGCCTTGCAGTAGCCGAGATTGAACCCTTCCGAGATTGGTATCGCGGCGGCCCGCGATGCATCCCCGCCGACCGGCGAGGTCACGGAATCCCCCTCGCCCGCCGGCGGTTGAAAGCCGATGACGTTGAACAGCGTCCGCTCGCAACCCGGCATTGTGCTGTCGGGAAGCCCGCCGTCCGAGCCCTTGAGATCCTTGAAGCGCGCAATTCTGGTTTTCATTTCTTCGCGCGAAAACCCTCGCCTGAACAGCGTTTCCATGGCCGATCTCCCTCGCAACCTCGCTGGCGCCGTGTGACGCGTCGACAAAAACCGCCGCGCAAGGGCAGACTATCATGCGAGCGAACGCGATCAATCCGAGGCCGCCCGGGTGCTCGTCGCAACCAGTTTCGATCGTGGCGCGTACGGTCACGCCGGCGCACGCGCCCGCGTAAAAAGTTCCTCTTCCGCATCGAGACTCTTTCTGTCAGCCTGCGTGACGCGAGGTCTGGGCAGACAGCCGGACATGCAGGTCGTGTTGCGGGAGGTACCGATGAACTGGTCGACGTGGTCGCTGATGCGAGCGCTCTTGCTGGTTGCAGGTGTGCTGAGCGCGTTGCCGGCATTCGCACAGCAGTCCACCCAGTCGCCGATCAAGATCGGGTTCGGCATGGCGCTCACCGGCGGCCTCGCGGCGGGAGGAAAGCAGGCCCTCGTCACCTACCAGTTGTGGGCCGAGGAGGTGAACGCACGCGGCGGATTACTCGGCCGCAAGGTGGAGCTGGTCTTTTACGATGATCAGTCGAGCCCGGCGGCGGTCCCCGCGATCTACTCGAAGCTCCTCGATGTCGACAAGGTCGATGTCGTCCTGTCCGGCTACGGCACCGTCCCGACCGCCGCCGCCATGCCGACGATCATGCAACGCAAGAAGGCGTTCCTGTCGCTGTTTGCGCTCGCGGCCAACGACCAGTTCAACTACGACCGCTACTTTCAGCTCCAACCCAACGGGCCGAATGCCAAGGTCGAATTCTCGAAGGGCTATTTCGAGCTCGCCGCCGCGCTCAATCCAAAGCCGCAGACCGTGGCGCTCGTCGGTGCGGACGCCGAGTTCTCGGTTCTGGCACTCGAGGGCGCGAGAGAGAACGCCAAGAAGCACGGCCTTCGCGTCGTCTACGACCGCACCTATCCGCCCAACACCGTCGAGTTCGGCACCATCATTCGCAGCATAAAAGCTACCAACCCCGACCTGGTCTTCATCGCGTCCTATCCGCCGGACTCCGCCGGCATCATCCGCTCGGTGCACGAGGTCAAGCTGGGCGCCAGGATGCTGGGCGGCGGCATGATCGGGCTGCAATTCTCGGCGCTCAAGACGCAGCTCGGGCCGCTCCTCAACAATATCATCTGCTACGACCTCTACGCGCCCGAACCGAGCATGAAATTCCCGGGCGTTGAGCAGTTCCTGGTGCGCTATCGCGAGCGCGCGGCATCGGCCGGCGTGGATCCGCTCGGGCTCTACATCCCGCCCTACGCCTATGCCGAGATGCAAATTCTCGAGGCCGCGATCAATGCCACCAAATCGGTGGACGATGGCAAGCTTGCCGAGCACATGCAAACCGCAACCTTCGACACGGTGGCGGGCAAGATCAAATTCGGCGCGCGCGGCGAGTGGAGCGAGCCGAGGCTCCTGCTCGTTCAATACCGCGACGTCCAGGGCAGCGACGTGGAGCAGTTCAAGCAGCCCGGCAAGGCGGTGATCCTCTATCCGCCGCAGTACAAATCCGCCGATCTGCAGGTGCCATTCGAACCGCACTGAGGCGGAGACGCCGCTGCGCATAGTGCGGCAAGCGCAGCGGCTGGCGGCTCGCCGCGGGATCAGTTCAGCGCCTGATCGGGCACGTCGATCGTCTGCGGATCCCGATACGCCGGAACCGGCAGCGCCGGCTTGAGAGGCGCCTGTCGAAACGCCGGATTGCCGGGTAAGCCCACCCAGACGGTCCAGCCGGCTCCGTGCGCGTATTCGCGGTAGTTCTGATAGCCGGAATGGAACGGCTGCCACGCCGCGTCGTCGCCGCCGATGCGAACGTAGAGATCGCCGAACCGACCGACGATGCGGGCGGCGTAGACTCCGGCCGCGCGCGCATTGGCCTGCAGATGCATGACGCTCCCGGCATGGACGCCGGCGGCCTTCCTGGCATTGATCAGGGCGCGGATCTTGTCCGCAAGGTCAGGGCCCCAATCGAAGTAGTGCTTCCAGTAGACCGTCGGCAGCCCGGGGTGCGTGAGAATGTGGGCGTAGCCCTGCTCAACTTCCCAGCCATTCGCGAAGTTGTCCGACCCGTGACCCGGCTGCGGCGTTCCGTCCTCGTTGGTGCGGAATCCGGTGTCGTGGTTCTCGAGGAACGTGACCGCCCTGTTCTTCCAGGCGTAGCCGTCCGTCGTATCGCCGACGATCCCGCGTCCGGATTCATACTGCGCCGCGTAGTTGCTCTTGTTGTCCTTGAGATGGAACATGGTCATGAAATCGAACACGCTGCTCGCCGTCTCCAGCCGGCCCGGAACTGTCGCCGTGTGCCAGATCCAGCCCCGCTGCTCGTCCGGCTTGTCCCAGTCGTACTCTCCGACTGCGAAGGTCGGACTGGAGGCCCGATTGTAAACGGCTACCCATTTCGCATGATAGCCGTGGACCATGTCGTACCGCCATCCGCGGTAGCCCGCGCTCTTGAGTTGCAGGAGGTAGCGGATCAGGTCGCGCCGCACCCGCTCGCTGCTGTGATCGATGTCGCGGAACGATCCATAGCCATATGTCGTGCCGCCGTGCTGCGCGTATTCGGCCGGGCGCTGCTCCGCGGCTCCTCTTTCGTTCTCGGGGGTGTTGAAGACCTCGGAGTCCGGGTTGGCAAATGCCTCATCGTCGCGCGTGATCGCCCACGTGCCCCAGTCGGGATTCTTGAAATCCGCCCAGCGCTGCGACCCGTCGCGGTGGTTGATCACGATGTCGGCGATCGGTTCCACACCATTGTCGAGCAGGTCGGTCAGCATGGACCTGTGCTCGGACCAGTCGCCGTAGCTGTTGCCCAGGTTGAAATATTCCCTCGGATTGTATCCGGCGCTGCGGCTGCCCGCGAACGATGGGGGCGGCAGCCAGATCAGGTCGAAACGGCCGGCGCGGATTGCGGGAGCCTGTTCCGCAACGATCCGATACCAGCGCTTCGTGCCATAGCCGGGGAACGTCTCCGGGTACCCGTGCCGATAGGATTCCCAATAAAATCCCTGCAGCATGACCCGGTCATCCTCGAACCCGGCCTGTGCGCGAACCGGATCGGGACAGAGTGCTGTCGCGAGCTGGACAAGCGCAAAGACAATCGGGACAAGCATCTGCCTGCGCATGACGAGCCTCGTGCTGGATCGGCTGCAGTCCGCGGATCAGCCGCGGCCGGCGCCGAACGGGCGCGGGCTGCGGACAGGTGCCGGACTTGGCAGCCGACTTGGCACCATTACCTTGCGATTATCTTGAGCCTATAAAGGTCAACCATTCCAGACATTCCGTTGATGGATCAATCCCTGGATTCCACGAACGCCGCGCGCGCCGCGCAGCCCTCGACCGCGAGCGCGGGCCGGACGTGGCTGTCGGCGTTGCTGCGGCCGGTCCGCCGCTTCCGCCTCGCCTACCTGCCGCTGGTGATGATCTATTTCGCCTACGGCGCGCTGGGCCTCATCGACGTCAGCCGGGACATGTGGATCAAGGAGCAGCTGGCCTTGAGCCCGGCCGAGCTGGCGTCGATCGGCGTCTGGCTCAGCCTGCCGTGGACCGTGAAGATGGTATTCGGCGAGCTGGTCGACAGCGTGCCGATCTTCTCCTCGCAACGGAAGGCTTATGTCCTCATTGGCGCGACCGCGACCGCCGCCGGCATGGTGACGCTCGCCGGCGCCGCCGGCGGGTGGATCGCTTTCATGCGCGTGGATCACCTCTACGTTCTCGGCGCCATGCTGATCGTGATCGGCACCGTCATCCAGGACGTCGTCGCGGACGCCATGTCGACCGAGGTGGTTGCGCGCCGCGACAGCGCCGGCAACCCCCGTTCGGAGGAGGACATCCGCGCCGAGCTCGGCATGGTCCAGGTGATCGGCCGCGTGGCGCTGTCATTCGGCATTCTGGCGGTTGCCGGGCTGTCCGGCTGGCTCGCGAGCTTTCTCGCGCGCGAGACGGTGTTCCTGCTCGGGCTGGTCGTCCCGGCAGTTTCGGTGTGCGGTGTCCTGCTCATTGGATCGGAGACCAGCGAGCGGCGGCCGCTCGACTGGCGCATCCTCGGCGGTGGCATGGCGTTCGGCGCGGCGATTCTCGCGCTCGCATTCGGGTCCGTTCCGTTTGGCCAGGAGCTGATCTTTGTTCTGTCGATGGGGGTGATCTGCACCATGCTTGTTTTCGTGACCAGGGAGCTCGACGCCAAGACCCGCCAGGCCATCCTGTTCACCAGCATCATCATCTTCGCGTTCCGCGCAGCGCCGTCGGTCGGCGACGGTTATTTCTGGTGGACCCTCGATGAGCTCAAATTCGACGAGGCGTTCTACGGCACGTTGCGTCAGACTGCTGCGATCCTCGCCATCGTGGCGCTGTGGCTGTTCAGCAAGCAGCTGACCGAATACTCCGCGACCAAGATTTTGTTCTGGCTCGCGGTGGTCGGCACCGCGCTCTCGCTTCCCAATATCGGGTTGTTCTACGGCCTGCACCACTGGACCGAGGCGACGTTCGGTTTCGGTGCCCGCGCCATTGCCGTGATCGATGCCGCCACCGCTTCGCCATTCGCACAGCTGAGCATGATTCCGCTCCTGACCCTGACTGCGTACTATGCGCCTCCCGGCCATCGCGCGACCTGGTTTGCCCTCATGGCATCCTTGATGAACATCGCGCTGGTCGCGGGCCAGCTGCAGACGAAATACCTCAATGAGATCTTCGTGGTGGGACGCGGCAACTATGCGGAGCTTGGTCCGCTGCTGGTCACGGCCGCGGCGCTGGGGCTTCTGATCCCGCTCGCCGCCATCGCCCTGTTCGGGCGGCGCGTTTGAGAACCGACCCGGAATTCTGCCGAGGCACTGGTCAATACGCAGGCGAAGCCGCAAGATGTAACGCCTTGGAGAGATCCCTCGTGCGAATGCTGCGCCACGTTGATCCGCTTCCAGCCTGAGAACCACGCCATGGCGAAGCCCGTTTCACCATCGCAAAGTTTGCTCGCCGCGCTGCCGGCGGAACTGTCCCAGAGTCTGTTCGCGCAGGCGCGCGATCTTGCGCTTCCGGCGCATCAGACGTTGTTCCATGCGGGCGACGAAGGGGACGGGTGCTATCTGATCAAGGAGGGCTTGCTCAAGGCCAGCGTCGTCGCGCCGGCGGGGGGCGAGCGCATCCTTGCGATCCTTGGCCCTGACGCTGTCGTCGGGGAGCTGTCGCTGATCGATCGAGCGCCGCGGTCGGCTTCGGTCGCCGCCCTGCGCGATGCGAAGCTGAGTTTCGTGAGCCGCGCCGTCTTCGAAACGTTTGGACGATCGCGGCCTGAGCTTTATTTTCACCTCACCGCTTTGCTCGCGCACCGTTTGCGCGAGACCAACGATGCTTTGATGGCCACGAACTTTCTGTCGGTGAAGGGACGCGTTGCGCGGGCGCTGTTGAGCCTCGCCGAGGCTTTTGGCCGTGACGTCGGCCAGGGGCGCGTCGTCATTTCGCAAAAAGTGTCGCAGAGCGACCTCGCGGCGATGGCGGGGATTGCGCGGGAGAATGTCAGCCGGGTGCTCAACGATTGGGTCAAGCGCTCGTTGCTGAGCCGTCACTCAGGCTACTATTGCCTGGAGAAGGCGGCCGCTCTCAGGGAGGAAGCCGAGCTGTAAGGTAGGCAGACCGCGGTCTTGGAGAGAAGCGCCAAGGTTCCCTGACGCGGGCCGCAAGCTCGGCAAATCCACGGACTAGTTGGACCTGCTGTTGTAGTGGCGCAAAATCTCGCCCCGAATGAACGGATCCGGATCGCGACCCACGATCCGGTTGCCCGAGACCACATCGGTGGGCTGCACGGCAACGAGCGGGCCGAAGCCATAGTTCGGGTTCGCCTGGGTATTGTAGGCATAGCCCAGCGGTGCGGCCCGATTCCTCTGGCCGTAGCCAGCGGCATCGGCGCCTGAGCTGAACAACGTGCCGAAGGCGATCAAAGCGCCGACGAGAGCAATCATTCGGCGGCCGGATGTCCGTTTGCGACCGCCGTCCTGGTGATCAAGTTGAGTGATGGTGTTTGTCATGGCGGCCTCCTTTGCGAATGGTCAGAACGTAGGGAAGAGGCGGCGCAAGGGATGTGATTTCGGTCACAAGAATGCGGGTTTGGGGCGCGCAGCATGAAGCGGATTGCCTGCATTCGCGCGGCTCGGCCGATGGAGCTTCACGGCTTGGTGATGCGAGGCCACATATCCGGTGGGGACGCCGGCGATTCCAGCCCCTGGTCGGGCCTAGGACCGGCAAAACAAAGGGCAGCACCGACCGTCGTGAACCTGTGCGGCGGCGGGCATTCCGCGCAGTCTTGCCCAAGCCTGGAATGACCCACCGCGAGCGCGCACGGACTAGTCGGGCCAGCCGCTGTTGTAGTGGCGCAGGAGCTCACCGCGGATGAACGGATCCGGATCGCGGCCGATGATCCGGTTGCCCGAGACCACGTCGTGCGGGTGCACGGGAACACGCGGACCGAACCCATAGGTCGGGTTCGCCTGGGTGTTATAGCCGTAGCCCAGCGGGGCGGCCCGATTCCTTTGGGAATAGCCAGCCGCATCGGCGGCGTCGAACGTGACCAGTGTGCCGAGCGCCAGGAACGCGCCGGCGATCCCGATCGCCCTCAGCTTGGTCGTCCTGCTCCGCTGGCCGGGCTTCCGGTTGCGACCGCCGTCTTGGTGATCAAATTGCGTGTTGTTTGTCATGGTCGCCTCCTTCGCGAATGGTTGCAGGCTAGGGAGGGAGCGCCACGAGGTATGTGATATTGGTCACAGGAATGCGGGTTTGGGGATCGCCGCAGAGGGAAGCCTCGGCCAACGCCTGCCGTGCGAACGAACTTCACGGCTTGGTGATGCCAACCGCAGCAGCGAAATCAGTCTCGGTTACGCGAGAGTTGATCTTCGCGGTCGACGCGTGCGAGGCATGCCCTGCACTCAATCTGCAGGACGCGGTCGCGGGTTCGTGGACCGGCGCCTTTGCTTCTGGACAAGGACGACGGAATGCCCAACGCGGATACGCTGATCAAACGCCTTCCCAAATGCGAGCTGCACATCCATGTGGAGGGCAGCCTGGAGCCGGAGCTGATGTTCGCGTTGGCGCGCCGCAACGGCATCACCCTGCCCCACCTGTCGGTCGAAGCTTTGCGACAGGCATATCATTTTCAGAATCTGCAGGACTTTCTGAATCTCTACTATCAGGGCATGTCGGTCCTGATCACCGAGCAGGATTTCTATGACCTCGCCCTTGCCTATCTCGAGCGCGCACACGCCAACAACGTCCGGCACGTCGAGATGTTCTTCGACCCGCAGGGGCACACGTCCCGTGGCATCTCGTTTTCGACGGTGATCGCAGGCCTCAGCCGCGCCATCGATGACGCCGGGCGCAGGCTTGGCGTGCAGGCGAGCCTGATCATGTGTTTCCTGCGCGACCGCAATGAGGAAGACGCCGAGCGGACGCTGGATTTAGCGCTGGCATTCAAGGATCGCATCGTCGGCGTCGGGCTCGATTCAGCTGAACGCGGCAATCCGCCGAGCAAATTCAAGCACGTGTTTCGGCGCGCACGCGACGCCGGTTTCTTTCTGACCGCCCATGCCGGTGAGGAAGGACCACCGGGCTATGTCTGGGAAGCGCTCGATGTGCTCGGCGTCGCTCGCATCGATCACGGCAACCATTCGGTCGAGGATGACAGCCTCATGGGGCGACTGGCCCGCGACCAGGTTCCGCTGACCATGTGTCCGCTGTCCAACCTGCGGCTACGGGTGGTCGATGACCTGGCACACCACCCGCTACGACGGCTGATGGACAGGGGCATCATCGTTACGGTCAATTCCGATGATCCCGCTTATTTCGGCGGCTACGTCAACCAGAACTATCTCGCGATATCGGCGGCGTTGGGGCTCGAGCGGAATGACATCGTCGCGATCGTCCGCAATGGGATCCGGGCATCGTTGATGACGATGCCGGAGAAGGACAAGGCTTTGGCCGACATCGATCGCGTTCTCGCGGAGACTGCCTGACAATCAGGGACGCCATCGGCCGGTGAGCGAGCAGCGTCGGTCACCCGCGGTCAATCGCGCGGCGGGTTCATTCGTTCCACCCCATCATTGGTTTGGTTGTGAAGGTCAGCAGGCTTGTTTGCGCGTTCCCATTCTTCGAAAGCCGGGTCGGTGCCATCAAGTCCCAGGGTCTTGAGCCGGCTGGCATTAAGCAGACGTACCTTGTCCGACGACTGCGCCATCTCCTGGAAGAGTCTTTTCGGCATTCCCATGCGAGCCAGGTAGGTCTCGACCTTTCGCAGCAACGCGGCCCTTTTTTGGTTGGCGCGATCCGCTGACATATTGGCGAACTCTTTTGGGTCGAAGGACAGCCGCCGAATCCCCACGCTGTCCGGCGTGGGGCTTCGCCGCACGCCCGCCGCCAGGACGAGCACGCACGCCCCGAGGCATTCGCCGTGATCGTCGACTGCCGTCAAAGCCACCTGCTTGCGGACTTCCTCGCCAAGCTCGATCGCTGCGAGCGCGTCTCCGCCTTGGGAATTGAGGAAGACCGTCAACTCGAAGACGTCCGGACGGATGGACCGGATCAGGTCCATCGCCTTGCTCGCCACCGCCTTGTCGATCGGGCCGCTGATCTCCACCCCACCGACGCCAGCGTTGCGATCGAGGTTATAAATGTTGACATTGCCCTCCCCCGCTTGGTCGTTAAGTGGTTGGGCGGCAAGAGGAACCGGACAAATCGTGCTCATGATGCAGAGCGCGCAAAATGGGATGGTGCGGAAGAAATTCGGCATGGTCGGGCTCCAATCCTGCCCAGCATAATCCTCGAATTCGGGACAAATTTAGCAGAGGAATACCGATCGGAATAAAGCCGTCAAATCCCCTGGGTTCCGCCGCCCGCGGGCGAAAGCCGTGCCCTGGACTGGAGTCCCGCCGTGCCCAATCTTTTCGAAGACATCCTCCCTCGCGCCGACGAGGAAATCGTCACCGAACTGCTGTCGCGTGAGGGTGTGCGGATCGAGCGGATTGTCTCAACGGGGCAATCGACGCCGAACGACAAGCCATACAATCAGGCACACGACGAATGGGTCCTCCTTCTTGCCGGCTCGGCCGGTCTATGGATCGAGGGCGAAGGTGACCACACTCTACGTCCGGGTGATCACGTCCTGATCCAGGCTCATCGTCCCCACCGGGTGACCTGGACGACGAAGGACGAGCCTACCGTCTGGCTGGCCATTCACCTCGGCCGGAGTTGATGCCGCGGCTCCGGCAGCAGCGGATGGCGCCGCGGCCGGGGCGTCGACATTGCGACCTCAGCGGCCAGTTCGAGCGGGTTGTGGACGCGCCCCGCGCGCGGGACGTATTTGCTCCGCGCCGTGGCTTGTTGCCGCTATTAAACAGGCCCAGATGTCGAGATACTCGTCCCTCGGCTTTCGATCGCGGCTACAAGGTGCGTTCTCGACACGGCACACGCCTTCCTTGAGCGGATATTCCGTTGACAACCGTCAGGCGGAGCGGGAGGGTTGCTCATGCGCTGACAGGACGTGAGCACGCAATGTCATTCCCAGCCGGACTCGGACGCACTGTCGTTCTCGCGTTGAGCGCTATCATCGGAGCGTTCGCGAGTGTCTCGCCGGTAATTGCGCAAAAATATCCGCATCAGGTCGTCAAGATAATTGTGCCGACTGCAGCGGGTGGCGCCGTCGACGCTTTCGGCCGCGGGATCGGGCGCAAGCTCGAGGAGAGCCTCGGCATAACGGCGGTGGTGGAAAACAAGGCGGGGGCCAACGGGATCATCGGGGCGGAGGCGGTTGCGAAGTCGCCACCTGACGGGTCGACCCTGCTGGTGGTGTTTCCATCGCACGTCATCAACCCGCTGTTCACCAAGACCGTCCCCTATGATCCACTCAATGACTTTTCTCCCATCATAAGGATCGGAAATATCCCGCTGATTCTCGTCACGCACCCGAGTTTGCCGGTCAAATCCGTGCAGGAGCTCATCGCGCTCGCCAAATCCAAGCCCGGAGTGCTGACCTTTGCGTCGGGCGGCGTCGGGTCGGGCGGGCATCTTTCCGGCGAGCTGTTCAAGTTTCTGACCAAGACGGACATCGTCCACGTCGTCTACAAGGGGAATGCTCTCGGGCTCAACGACTTGCTCGGCGGTCATGTATCCATGATGTTCGACACGATCACGACCAGCCTTACGCACGCGCAGCAAGGAAGGTTGAACATGCTGGCGGTCACCAGCGCCTCGCGCAGCCCGCTCGCGCCCGACACGCCCACCATGATCGAGGCCGGCCTGTCCGGCTTCGAGACCAGCGCCTGGTATGCGCTGCTGGCTCCGGCGAAGACGCCGCCCGACCTCGTCGGCCGGCTCAATGCCGAGCTCAACAAGGCCTTCAACGACCCCGCGTTCCGTGAGCCGTTCGTCAAGCAGGGTGTGCAGTTTGTCGGCGGCTCGCCGGCCGAGGCCGATGCTTTTCTCCGGTCCGAAGCGAAGCGATGGACCGAGGTCATCGAATCGACGGGGATGAAAGCTCAATGATTCCCGCGCCGCCCGGCACCTACGGGCGGGCGACGCAAGTCGGATCGATCTCGATCAACGGCCCCGGATACATGGTCGCGGTGGCGGGGACAAAGGCGAGCGCCGGTGCCTTGGTGCTGTCCGGGAAGAGCTCGCGCCACACCCGACTGAAGCCGCGATAATCCCGGCGCGGATTTATCAGCCAGACGCGCACGTGGTGGCAGTGGTCCCAGTCGGAGCCGTTGGCTTCGATCTGCGCGGTCAGATAGTCCATGATGTGGCGCGTTTGCACTTCGATATCGGAGAAGTGGTGGGGCAGTCCCGCCGGCGCGGCGTGCACCGTCTGCATGTCGCCCGCGGTCTTGCCCGCTATGTAGATCCACGGTCCGGCCGTGAGCGTGGGGGTGTAGTTGACCCGCCGGGCATTGACCGGGTGATACTTGATGCCCTTGCGCGATTCCTCTTTCACGTGGTCCTTGTCGGGCACCAGGACGGTCAGGCTGGCGACGAAGCAGGCGCCCGGAACGATCAGGCCCTTGATTCCCATCGAGGCGCGTCCGGGCGGCACCGGCATGTAGCGCGTCCAGGTGCTGTCGATGTTGAAAAAGGTCCCGAGGTCCGGCTCGTAGAGATAGGACTCGAGCGCCTGTTCCAGCGAGGTGCCGGCCTGTGCAAGCACGCGATTGAGCGTATTGAAAAAATACTCGGCCTGCGCCACCGCGTCGTTGCCGTAGTTTGGAAATCCAGGCCTCCTGCCTGCCGCCAGTCCCGTACTGAAATTGCTCGCCGTGAACCCGGAGCAAAACACCAGGTTGCCGGCGCGCACCGCCCACGGTGCCGCTTCGGCCTCGATTGGGTCCGGACCTTCGGGGTCGCGAAGGACCTGCCGCTCCAGTTTCGAGTCGCCCGCGAGCGCCACCACGTCGAGATTGAGGCGAGCGCCTGGAAATGGAAGCGTGTCCCCGACCTCAACGGTCGTGCGGGCGGGTGGCTCTTTCGGAAAATACTCGCGCCAGACGAGTTTGAACTCGTAGAAATCCGCCGCGTCAACCAAATGGACTTCCGCCTTGAGCACTCGGTCGAGCGAACTGCCGTGCTCCTTCAAGATTGCCTTGAGCGCTTCCAGGCAATGGCGGGTCTGCGCTGCGATCAGCGAGGGGCCAGCCTCCCCGAGGAGAAAGTCGGTCTCGATCGCGTGCCCGGCTTTGTCGATCGGGTAGATCGAAGACGTGAACACATAGTCGCCGGCGCGCACTGCACTGGGAGCTGGCGCGAAAGGCATGGCGCCGCTCCTCTTCAACGTTATTGCCGAAGCACTCATCAAAGGCTCCTCGATTGGGTTGCATTGGAGGGAAGCCGACGGCCTGCCGGCGAAGATTGCATGTTGCGCGCTTCCGCGGGTACGCGCGGCGTCTAGTTGGGCTTGAGGCCTGCCTGCTCGATCAACTCCTTCCACATTGCCAGTTCCCGCCCCATGCGCACCCGCAGAAGTTCAGGCTCCCTCGCCGTTCACGGCAAAGCTCGCCTTCAACATCCGGTCGCGGACTACGGGCTTCTGCAGGATCACAAGCACCTCGCTTGAGAGACGGTCGATGATCGCGGGCGGTGTTCCTGCCGGGCGCAAGCAAAAACTGCGTCGTTTCCAACACGGCATCGCGAATGCCAGATTGCACCAAGGTGGGAACATCCGGCATTTCCGGCCAGCGTTCCTTGCCCGTCTGCACCAATGCCCGCAACGCACCCGACTGGACGTGACCCAGCATGCCGGAAATATTGACGGAGGCGAGGTGCGTCGTGCGGGCAATCGCAGCCTGCGCCGCGGGAGCCGCACCGGAATAGGGCACGTGCACGAGGTTGATACCCGCGCGCAATTTCAGGAATTCGACCGAAAGATGCGACACACTGCCGGCACCCGGGGTCGCAAAATTGATCTTGCCTGGATTTGCCTTGGCCTCGGAGATCATCTCCTGGATGCTGGTGAAGGCGGAGTTGGGGCTGGTGAGGATGACGTTGGGAGACGCCCCTAGATAGGCGATCGGTGCAAAATCCTTGATCGGGTCGTAGGCGACCTTGGTGAGGTTCGGGTTGATGAAGATGGGGCCGGACAGAACCCCCAGTGTGTAGCCGTCAGGCGTCGCGCGCGCGAGCGCCGCGGCACCGATGTTGCCGGCGGCCCCGGGATGATTTTCAACGATGACATTCTGCCCGAGGGCGGGGGCGAGCTCGGCCGCCAAAATCCGGCCGAGCAGGTCGTTCGATCCGCCGGGGGCGAATTGCACGATGATCGTGATCGTCCTGTCCGGCCATGCCGCCAGGGCCGGGCAACATGTCACCACTCCGATCAACAGCCATGCCGCCGACGCAGCGGCCAGGCGCCGAAACCCTCCGGCCGCAGTTGGTGCTACCTCGCTCTGCATGTGTGGCTCCTGGAACCTGTTCGCAGTGGAGAGGGCCAAGCCGGAACAACGATGGCAAAGGCCCTTACGCGACAGCACCTTCTTGCTCACAACAACCGGCAACTTCGGACACTGCGCGGAAGGCGCCTCAGGCTTGCCGGCGGATGGCCAATGATCCGCGAGGCGTCGTGCGGCAATTGTCCCACAGGACGATGTCCTTGACCCGCCAGCGATGCGTGTAAAAAAATTGCGTCCGCATCTGCAGATAGCGGCTCGTCCGTGGCAAATGCCAGAACGTAATTGACGACGCCCTGCCCTTCGTCGACCGCCCGAGCGCGAACCCCAGGATGCAGGACTCTGCGTAGTGGAAACGATGAGGATACCGAAGAAACCGCGTATCGCTTCAAGCTCAATCACGCCCCTCGTCCGCCGCCGCCTGCAGCAGCCCAATGAAATCTCGCCCAGACGGTTGGATTGGCAGATCTCATCACGCCTTGAGCTCGAACTCCCCATTGATCTCCACCGGGATGCCATGCGGCAGTTCGGCCATGCCGACAGCCGTGCGGGCATGCTGGCCGGCCTTTGGCCCAAACAGCTCGTAGAAGAAATCGGATGCGCCGTCGATCACCTCGGGCATGCGATCGAACCCCGGCGCTACATTGACCATGCCGAACAGCCGCACGACGCGCTTGACGCGGTCGAGGTCGCCCAATTCCTGCTTCAGGCTTGCCAGCATCGACAAGGCGACCGCCCGCGCCGTGGCATAGCCCTCTTCCACGGTGAGATCCTTGCCGAGCTTGCCCTGACTTTTTACCCCCGGGCCGCCCATGTTGCGGCCGTGACCCGATGCAAAGACGATTGAGCCGACCACGACGCAACCGGTGCGGTTTGGCTTGGGAAATTTGAAGGGCTCCGGCAGCGAATGGCCCATCGCTCTGATCTTGTCCTCAACTGCGCCCATTGGAACGCTACCTCCCAGGTCGGCCCGTGCCGCAATCAGCCGGGCAAGTACTTGTTGGTGAACACCGCGTCGAAGGCAACCGGCGATTTGAGATGGCCGGTCATCAGCAGCACCTTCTGGTAGGCTTCCGATGCGGCGGCGGTCATCTTGCCGTCAGGGATCACCGCCTCGCGCACGTTGCCGACGGCGCTGGTGAAGACCTTCTCGTCGAGCGATGTGAAGAACGGCCGGATCGACCTTGCGACCTCGTCCACAGGCTGCGCCCGGATCCACGCCGAGCTTTTGACGAGCGCGGCGACCATGCGTTTGCAGAGATCGGTGTTCTCGCCGAGATAGTCTGGCCGCACATAGACGACGGCGTGCAGGAACTCCTTCAGGTCGGGGTCCTGACCACGGGTGTTGTTGATCAGCCAGACGGCGAAGCCGCGGGCCACCGCTTCGTCGGCGGTCGGCGAAGGAAACATCGAGGCGTTGGCGATCTTGTTGCTCATCGCCGCGAGCGCTGCCGTTCCCGTCCCGGTCCCGACCACCTTGGCGTCCTCCTGCGGCTTGAGGCCGGCGCGCAGGATGTAATAGAGGCCCATGTTGTAGGTGAGCGAGCCGGGCGTCGACACGCCGAAGGTCAGGCCCTTGAGCGCCTTGAGTTTCGTCTCGAACGGCGAGTTTTCGGTGACGTTGCGCTCGGCGGCGGCATCCTTGTTGATCACCATGTTGGTGCCGCAGCGGCCGAGAATGCCGGCGATGCCGAGAAGCTTCCGGTTCTGGAGATATAACGTGTAGAGATGATGCGGCGGAGTAGCGACAAACTCGACCTCCTTTGCCATCAGCGCCTGGACGTCCGGGCCGTCGCCGCGCGTGACCACAAGCTCGAGATCGATGCCGGCTTCCTTGAAGAACTCTTTGGCGCGGCCGACGTAGATCGGCATGTAGCTCAGGCTTTCCGCGGGCTGCGTGATCCTGACCTTGACGAGCCCTTGCGCGCGCACGATCGCGGGTGCGCCGATGACGAGCATGGCAGTGCCGGCCGCGAAGCTGCGGCGGGAGAGGTTTGGCTTGCGGCGCTGCTCGGCCATGGTGATTTCTCCTGCTCCGATCTCTATTGAACGTCCGATCCTGCCGCGCCGGACGATTCCGGCCGCCAGCGCAGGACATGGGCTTCGAGGCGATTGAGCGCGGTATTGAACATGATCACGACCACCATCAGCACAAGAACGCCTGTCACGGCACCGGTGGTGTCGAACTGCGCGGTGTAGAGCTGGATCTTCCAGCCCAGCCCGGCGGTCGCCGCCATGAACTCGCCAACGATCGCTCCGACCAATGCAAACGGCACGCCAATCTTCATCGCGGTGATGATCCACGGCGAGGCCGCCGGCAACACCACCTTGAAAAATGTCTGCCGCTCGGTCGCGCCCATCACGCGGGCGATCGCGACGTAGGCCGGGTCAACGCTGCGCAGGCCGGAAAGCGTGGCATAGAAGCACAGAAAGAACGACAGCAGCCCCGCGAGCACGATCTTCGAAGGCTCGCCAATGCCGAACCAGATGATGAACAGCGGCGCAAGAGCGATGCGGGGAATGCCATTGACGGCGAGGATGAACGGGTCGAGGACCCTGCCGACGAAAGCGAAGCGCGCCAGCAACACGCCCATTGCGATGCCGAGCAGCGTTCCACAGCTGTAACCGATGAACGTCTCGCGCAGCGTTATGACCAGATGCTTGAGCAGATCGTCCTGCGCCCAATCCCAGAGATGGCGCAACACCCGCAACGGGCTCGAGAACCAAAGCGCGTCGAACCAGCGGTCGGTGCCGTATTCCCAGATCGAGAGAAGCACGATCGCGAGAACCACCCGAACGATCATAAGCTTCCATTTTTCGCGGCGCTCCAGCGCCTCCCACGCACGAATGTCGTCCTCGACATTGGAGGCGCCGGGCGGCAATGCCGCGTCGCCGGCGGCATTCAGCTCTGTGCTTGCCACTGCGCGGCTCCCCTCTTGACCTCGTCCTCGAGGCTCAGCCACAAAGCCTGATACGTCGCCAGAAATCGCTCGTCCTTGTGAATTTCGAAAAGATTGCGCGGACGCGGAATCGGCACCGGCGCGACGGTCTTGATACGTCCCGGACGCGCCGACATCACCACCACGCGGTCGGCAAGGGCCACCGCCTCGCCGAGGTCGTGGGTGATGAAGATGATGGTCTTTTTCTCCTCCTGCCAGAGTTCCAGCAGCTGGTTCTGCAGGATCAGCCGGGTCTGCGCATCGAGCGGGCCGAACGGCTCGTCCATCAGGATGACTTCGGGTTGGTAGGCGAGAGTGCGCACGATGTTGGCGCGCTGGCGCATGCCGCCCGACAACTCGTGCGGATAGGAATTCTCGAAGCCCGACAGGCCGACGCGCCGGATCAGATGCTGCGACCGCTCGCGGCGCTCGCGCGCCGGGACGCCGCGCAGTTCCAGAGGAAACTCGATGTTCTTGCGCAGCGACCGCCACGGATAGAGGTTGTCCGCCTGCGTGACGTAGCCAATGGAGCGGTTGACGCCATTGTGGCGTTTGCCGCGATAGAGAATCTCGCCGGTCGAGGCCGGAAAAAGACCGACGATCAGATTCATGAGCGTGGACTTGCCGCAGCCGGACGGGCCCACGATGGTGAGAAACTCCCCCTCGCTGATCCGCAGGTCGGTTTCGAGCAGGGCCTGGACGCGCCGGCCCTTGGTGCGAAAGACGTGTCCGACCCGTTCGATCGAGATCACGGGGTCGCGCGACGCTACGCGCCCCGCGGCCGCACGTTCAGTCATGTGTGCGGCCTTGACGGAAGCCATCATTCGCCGATCCGGTCGTTTTGCGGCCCACTCGCAAGTGTCGAGAATCCCCGATCGTCCTGTCAAGCACAGCGATGCGCCATGAGGTGGCGTATTTGCGCGCAGTGCATTGCGCGGCCCTTGCAGACGTACCGTTCCGCCAGCACCATGCGGGCGCTGGAGAGGCCGACGCCGGGCCGTTCGAGAAAATGGATGACATCATGAAGCGTCCCACGCGGCCCAGGGCAACATCTGCCCGAGCAAACCGAGCGTCCGCCCCGGCTCGCGTCGCCGTCCAGCCGTTGCTGCCGGTGGCGATACCGCATACCAGCGCGCGGCTCGCGCGCGGCATCCGCGCCGGCCGTTGGGTGTTCGCCTCGGGCCAGGCGGCCACCGACTACGTCAACGGGCTCGCACCGGATGTCGTACAGGCCGAGCGGCCGCTCAATGGAGAGTCGCGTTACAAGCGTGAGGCGCGGCGCATCTACGACAACGTGAAGGAAGTGCTGGCCGAGGTCGGCGCGGACATTCCGGACGTGGTGCGTGTCGATCAGTACTATACGACCGAACGTGCGATGCACCCCTATCACGAGGTGCGTCATGAAGTGTTCGGCAAGCGGATTCCGCCCTCGACATCGAACCTGCATCAGAAGTTTTCGCGCACCGGGCAAACCATCGAACTTCAGGTCATGGCGGCCGTTCCAGGCTCCGGCATCAAGGTCAAGCACGAGACGTTCAAGCCGAGCTACGACATTTCGCCGGTCTCGGGCTACAGTCCCGCGCTCAGTGCCGGCGATCTCCGCTTCGTGCCGGGACAGACCGGCGAAGCGCGCAAGGACGGCGAAGGCCCCCTCGATCCGGAGGTACGTCATCCGCGCGCGCTATGGCGGCAATGGCCGATCAAGCTCGAAACCAGTTACATCATCAAGCGCAAGCTCGCGCCCTGCCTCGAAAGCGCCGGCGCCAGCCTCGACAGCGTGGTGAAGGCTCAGGTCTATCTGAGCGACCGTGAAGATGTGCCGGGGTTCAACGAAGTCTGGCTCTCGCATTTCAAGAACGACCCGCCGGCGACCACGATCATCGCCACGACCAATCCCGGCTTCGCCATCCATGACCTGCACATCGAGATCAACACCATCTCGCTCGCGACCAACGGCAGGACCAGGCGCGAGATCATTCGCGGGCCACAGCCGCCGGCATTCGACGGCTACGTCTCCGCGATCAAATGCGGCGATCTGCTGTTCCTGTCGGGGCTGATGGCAGTAGAAAACGGACGCCTGATCGACGAGGCCAAGGTCGACGAGCGCCAGCCGTTTTACGGCATCCCGGTCAAGGCGGAGATGCGCTCCATCATTGGTCAGGCCGAGGCGATCTGCCGCTCCGCCGGCACGTCGCTGCGCAACGCCGTGCGCATCCAGCAATTTCATACCGACCTGGCGGATCTGCCGGCGGCGATCGAGGTGTGGGACGACGCGATGGCGCACGCGCCGCTGCCGCTGTCACCTGTCGAGGTTGCCTGGCTGCCGATTCCCGGTGCGCGGGTTCAGGTTGATCTGTGGGTCCATGTTCCGACTTGACGAATGCGGCTGGACATCGCTGCTGGGATTTTTTTTCAGAGGCCGCTGTGGAAGCGCGGCGGTGTTCATTGAGGGCGGACCGGCAGCCCGTTTTTGACCGTCTGCTGCGGAGGCCAGCGGCCTGATTGGCACTGAGGCGCCCAAGGGGACCGACGCGTCACATTCGGAACCGGCGATTGAGCGGAGCACCGGAAGCCGGCCTGGTTGTGTCGGCGCAAGCCATTGTGTAATCTGGCTAATCAGGTTGCGTATAACTTTTAGAGAGAAGTCGGACATGGGTCTCTTCCGAAGAAATGTGCCAATCCACTACATCCCGGTGCATCCGGACAACATCGCAAAAAAAGACTGGATCATTCTGCTGGAGGCCGGGACCATCGTCGGACCCTCGGCTGACAAGCTTCGGGTTGCATTGGCCACTTTGGAAAAGAAGATCGTCAGGAAGTACAATATTTTTCTGAAGCCCACGCACTTCCTCGTGCTCGAAGGATATGACCCGAGGATCCACGCTTTGTATTATTGTCCGCAGCTTTACCGATACGACGAACATAAGACGCTGGTCCCTCTGGAAGGACCGGAGATTGGAAAACTGGTTGCGCAAGCGGTCCAGAACGGAGTCGTGGAGAAGCAGCCGTGGTACCCGCCCTCGGAAATGCTCCCAAGCAAACCGATACTGGATGGAAATATGAACATAGATTTTGACAGTGTCGTCGTTGACTCTCCGAAGGCGCGGAGTTCGGCTGACACACACCCGTAATGGCCCGGTACGCGAACTCGCGCCCGAACGCTGCAAGTCGGCGATATTTCACGGCTCGCTGGCTCTTAATGCACAGGAGGCTCCTCCTCCGACTTACTGCTGCGCGGCGAGAAAATTCGAGCCAGTCTGTTCCAACAATTTTCCTCCCCATGGAGGACGTGCCCGTCCGCCACAGGGCGCTCAGCAGTTGGGACGTCGCGCATGACGCTTGACAGCCGACAATAACTGTTCTCTTTATGTTCTCCTGCCTATCGAGAGAATCTGATCAGGGCGACCGCGGCTGATCAGTTGAAATTTCGCGGGTGGACCGTCGGGATGGAATCAACAGCCACCATCCTCCATGCGGATCTCGATGCCTTCTACGCCTCGGTCGAGCAACTGCTGGACCCGTCCTTGCGCGGTAAGCCCATCGCGGTCGGCGCCGGGGTCGTGCTTGCCGCTTCATACGAAGCCAGGGCATTCGGAATCCGCGGAGGCATGCCGGGGCGGCGGGCGCGAGAACTTTGTCCGCAACTCCTCTTCGTCGGTGGTCATTTCAAGGACTACCAGCGGCTGGGCGATGCTGCCATCAAAGTGCTCACTGATTTCACCCCCCTCGTCGAGCGGATCTCCATCGACGAGGCCTTCGCCGACGTCGCGGGCTGCACTCACCTGTTCGGTACGCCCGCTGAAATTGCAAGCGCGGTACGGCGCCGTGTGCGGGCGGAGCTTGGCCTTCCGATCTCGATCGGGGTGGCTCGCACCAAGCACCTTGCAAAAATTGCTTCGCAGGTGGCGAAACCCGATGGGTTGATGGTTGTCGATCCCGGCACCGAGCTCAATTTCCTTCACGACCTGCCTGTAGAGTTGATGTGGGGCGTTGGCCCGGCCACCAGGGCGCGGCTTGCCGAGATTGACGTCCACACCATTGGACAGCTGGCAAGCATGCCGGGATGGTCGCTCGAGCGGGTGCTCGGTCGCGCGGCCGGAGAGAAACTGACGGCGCTGGCGTGGAACCGCGATCCAAGGGAAATCAAGACGCATCGGCGGGCACAATCGGCCGGAGCCCAATCGGCGCTTGGGAAGAAGTTCGCCGAAGAACGCGTTTTCCGACCGACGCTGCGTCATCTTGCCGACAGGATCGCCACCCGGCTGCGCGCGAAAGCCCGGCCCGGTCGGACGGTGACAGTCCGCGTTCGTTTCGCCGATCTCCGCTCGGTCACCCGCTCCGTGACGCTCGATACGCCGATTTCAGCGACCGCAACTCTTGCCGAGATCGCCGAGGAGTTGGTGCGGACCGCCCTCGCGGATCACCCTGACAGGAAGACCATCTCGCTCCTGGCGATATCGGTGTCGCACCTTGAGACGCACTGGGACGTGCAGCTGGAGCTCCCGCTGGGCCTTGATGATGAAAAACGCCGACCCGGCGCCAAGAGAGGGATGGCGCGTTGGATGGCCGACCGCGCTGTCGACATGATCCGCGATCGTTTCGGGTGGGAGGCGGTCGGATATGGGTCGGTCGCGCTGGGACTTTACCGTTCCGTTCCTGACGAGTTTCGCGAACTCGCCGAACGGGACCTTTAGTTGTTACGGCAAGTCCCCCCTGCACTGCGGTCAACGTGACCGGCGCGCTGATGAGGGCGAACGAACGGACGCTGTCGCACTAGCTCTTGCAACAGGTGCTGTGCGGCCACGTACTCAAACATCGAACGGGTCCCTAGTGGGTTCGAACGGTGTCTCTGGCGCAATCGCACGGATATTGAAAATTGCGAAGCAGAGATTCGCACCAAAATTTCGCCCGGTGAAGCCGCAATTGGAAAAATTGCAGCCTCAGAGACCGTGAGTCTCCACGCTGGCTGCGGAAATGTCGCGGTTATTTTTGGAAACCGCATGTTGCCT